>DATIEA010000001.1:0-4159 GCA_035456005.1 Phnomibacter sp.
TACGCCAGTAAATATCGTATTCGCCAAATTCCCTGTATTCCCTGGTATCCTGTGCGCCTTCATAATTAAACAGGTCGCCGGTATGGTTCAAAACAATATCGAGGATAACATACATACCTTCCGCATGCGCTTCATCTACCAGTCGCCTGAATTCTGTGTCTGCAATAGTGGGGTCATTCAGTGCTGCATTATAGTCGCTGCAAAACCTCGGTTCAATACGTGTAAAATCGAAGATGCCATAGCCACCCCAGTAATCATTAAACCATTGCGGATTGATAAGTACGGGCGAAACCCAAATGGCGCCAACGCCTAACTGTTTTAAATAGGGAA
Organism: Phnomibacter sp.; assembly: GCA_035456005.1. Classification (GTDB taxonomy): domain Bacteria; phylum Bacteroidota; class Bacteroidia; order Chitinophagales; family Chitinophagaceae; genus Phnomibacter. The sequence goes on from DATIEA010000001.1 coordinate 331, forward strand.
GTTGTTGAATGATGCCTGCAAAATTGCCACCCTGGTAAACACTGCACGGTATCTCGTTTGGCTGAGGCGGTAGAGACGGATTGTTGAAACGGTCGACCAGCAGAAAATAGATCCAGACATCTCTCCAGTCTTCGGGTGAACGAAAAGGATAGGAAATAGTTTTGCCGGAGTTCGTTATTACGGTTGCAGGCTGCGCCCTCATTACTTCAATTACTGAAGCATCGGAAAGTGATTGCATAGGTATAGCGTTTAATAAATTATTTAATAAAAATGATGGTGTAAACTTATGGTTGCTGATGCCCGCAATAAATTTACTGAAAAATGTGGATCATGATCTGTAGAATAATAATTGTGTAATTATTTTTTTGTTACCGGCAATGAACAAATGGCATCGTTCCTTGCGTCGCATTACCGTTATCTGCATATTTTCATGGCAGCAATAGTCTGAACCGGGATTTGTAGGATTAACAGATTAGCTGGATTTACAAAACGTTTCATTAAAATATAGTAGACTGCTCCAGCAGGGTTATGAAGTAAGCACTTCAATCGGTATAAAATTTTTGAGAGAAGGAAATTGCATGTTCACAATTTGCTGTACAATCTGTTCAACATTCACATCGTTGCGGTTGGCAAAGATCACCACGAGATAATTTAACGATGGTATGCTGAAAGTGTAAGTTTTGAACCCGCCATTATCACCGCTGTGATATACTTTTCGTACTGTATCCGTTTCATCAATGAACCAACCAAAACCATAACCTGTGCTTTTGTTTTTATCTATCGCAAACTGCATACTTCTTGCTGCGTCAACAATTTTTTTGTCAAACACTTTACCTGATTGCAAAGCTGTAAACCATTGCATGTAATCATCAACCGAAGTATAAATGCCACCATCGCCTTCGGTAGAAAAAAATATATGTTCTGCAGCACCTGAACGCATTAAATTATTTGTGCTGTCCCGTTCGTAAGCAGTTACTTCATTTGGTATGATTATGTTTTCATTCCACACCATTGTGTGGCTCATGCCAGCCGGCTTAAAAATATTTTCAGCCATATAATCATTGTAAGTTTTACCACTTAATTTTTCTATAATTAAGGCAAGTAAACAATAAGCTGTATTGCTGTAGCGGAATTTTGTGCCCGGTGTAAAATAAAGCGTATCTGCATTTTTTATAGCATTGTACACATCCAAATTATGTGCATGCTGCATGTTGGTTGTATTGGTATAGCTATAATGATCGGGAATGCCGGAAGTATGTGTAAGCAATTGGTTTATGGTAATTGCGGAGGCAAGTTTTTTATTCATCTCCGGAAAGAATTTGCTGAGCTTATCACTTAATGAAAGCAAATGCTTTTGTTGCAGTTGCAGCGTGGCGATCGCGGTGAATTGTTTGGTTAAAGAACAGATGTTGAAGTTGGAAGCATCAGTAAGATTGTTTTTTGTAATTGTATTGCCGATACCATAACTTTTTTTGAAAACAGGTCCGCCATTTTGTATGATACCGATGGAAATACCGGGCAGTGAACCAGGATAAATTTTGGATAAGAGTGAGTCTATCTTTTGTTCGTTCAATAGGAAGATAGGTTGCTGTGCTGCTGATTTAAAAACAAAAAAACAAATAAGAATGAGTGATGCAAAAATTTTCATTTATCAATACTCCGGTAATTTTTAGATGTGGAAAAGTGCAAAACTAAAATAGGATAAAAAGAACAAAGGCATTAGACCTTTGTATGCTAAAACCGAAGTCTAATGCCTTAAGCGTTGTAGAAGCAACGCTGCATAAAATTACAGGAGTAAGGAAACCGGTTACAAAATTTGTTATCCACATTGTGGAGTTATGGCTGGGTATGAATTGCCGTTACGTGTTCAGCAACATGGAACGGTGGGGAAAGATGACAGAGAAAAGTTATCGTAATTGGTTTAGTAAGTTTTTTGACTGGTTCGAATTCAATTATGCTTTGGTAGAACGGTATTGTTCAGAGGAATTGATAGTAGTGTTCGACCCCTCTTATATTAAAAAGAGCGGCAAACATACATATGGCATGGGAATGTTCTGGAGTGGTGTGCGGCAAAGGGCATTGCGTGGGTTAGAGATAGGTTGCCTTGCATTTGTTGATGTGGACAATGAAACAGCCCTACATGGAATAGCGGAGCAAACACCATCACCAAAAGAACTGAAAGCGGCAGGCAAAACATTGGTAACACATTATGTAAGTATTATAGAAAAGCATTTGAAGGATATTAAAGCGGTAAGCCGTTATCTTGCTGTGGACGGATATTTTATGAAAAAGGATTTTATACAGCCGCTGTTGCGCAAGGGGCTGCATATTATTACCAAATGCCGGCAGGATGCTAACCTAATGTATTTATATAAAGGCAAACAATGCTGTGGCAAAGGAAGGCCAAAATTATATGATGGCAAAGTGAACATTACAGCTATAGATAAAGGAAAAATAAGATGCTGCTACGAGGATAATAATATGCGGATATATGCGGCAGTTTTGTATTGTGTACAGTTAAAGCAAAAGGTATTGGCTGCTTTTGTTTACTATGCAGGCAAAGAAAAGCCGGAGATAATCGTGGCAACAGATATTGAGATGGATGCTCTGAAAATGTGCAGGTATTACGGGTTGCGTTTTCAGGTAGAGTTTTTGATAAGAGATGCTAAACAACATGGCGGACTGGAAGATTGCCAGGCAAGAGACCAGCAAAAGTTGCACACTCATTTTAATATTGCCATGACCGCAGTGTCAATCGCTAAAGCAGCTTATCATTTATCAGTCCCTGCAGAACAAAGAGGAAGCTTTTCGATGGCAGACATAAAAATGCTGCACATGAACCAGTTAATTACAAAAAGAATTTTTTCCAACTTAGCTGTTGACCTGAGTTGCAGAAAAATAAAACGCATTTATAATCAATGCCTGAGCTTCGGCAGGCTACGAGCTTAAATTTTTACCGGAGTATTGAACAAATAAACTTCTAAAAAAATGTCGCCATTTAATGCAGAAATTGCGGGCACCGCCATTTTAATTGTACTGGGAGATGGTGTTGTAGCCAATGTTATTCTCAACAAAACAAAAGGATTTAACGGGGGACTCGTCTCAATTACTTTGGGTTGGTCTATGGCAGTATTTGTGGGTGTTTTTGTTTCCGCGGCATCAAGCGGTGCACACCTTAATCCTGCTGTAACAATTGCTTTGGCATATGCCGGAAAATTTGAATGGGCATTAGTGCCACAATATCTTGCTGCACAAATGATCGGCGCAATGATCGGTGCATTCCTTGTATGGCTTGCATACAAACAACATTTTGACGAAACACCCGATGGCGATACAAAACTTGGTGTGTTCTGTACAGCACCAGCCAAACGCAATTCCATGCATAATTTTCTTACAGAGCTTATTGGCACATTTGTTTTCATGTTCGCAGTGTTGTCACTTACAAGTTCATCTTCCAGCCTTGGTTCTTTAGCTGCATTGCCTGTTGCGCTTGTTGTATTGGCAATTGGTTTAAGCCTCGGCGGACCAACGGGCTATGCCATCAATCCCGCACGTGATCTTGGCCCCCGCATCATGCATTTTCTTTTGCCGATAAAAAACAAAAGAGACAGCGATTGGAGTTATAGCTGGATCCCGGTTGTAGCACCAATTAGCGGAGCCGTATTGGCAGTAGTAGTATACAAACTCTTAACGTAGTTTATTTTGATATGGAAAATTTAATCTGTTGCAGATAACAACACCTGCAATGGCGGGGTTGGATACTTTCGCAGAGGGTTGAGACATACAATATCATCTTTCTATTGCAACAGGTCAAAACGAAAAGCTATTG
>DATIEA010000002.1:0-7939 GCA_035456005.1 Phnomibacter sp.
GTGATGTCTAACTGGCCTGCTACCACAACTTATCCAGAGTCTGTTAAAACTATCCAATCCACACAACATAGTGAATCGGGTGACTCTATAGCGATAACCGCTTTAAATGAAGTGGGGCATCTGACGTTAACGGTAACACCAACAAATGCCAATAACGTAACTGGTTTTCCAATTACTATAAATGAATCTGAATGGGCAACCGGTGTATCCCAATCACCCCCTGGTTCCGGTATTCCGTATATCACTGATTTAAAAGTATCGGGCATTAAATTTGCTGGCTCCATTTTGTATGTTTCTTATACCTTTATGCCAAATAGTGGAAATGCCACCGATATCAGTAAATTGGAGTGGGTACAAACTATTCCTGAGACCACGGTAGAAAATATGCAATATGATTTCACCCCGGTGGGTGATGTATGTCGTATTCGTGGGCGTTATGTTTTCAATAAAAAGGGAACTGATAGTTTCTTCCTAACAAGTTTGGATGATGAATCCAAACCGGATCGGGTAGCGGCAGAATATCGTGCAGAGAACATGCCTGATGCCATTATAGCGATGCGTGAGTTTAGGGATTTTGTATTGGCATTTGGTTCATCCACCGTGGAATTCTATAAGTTAACGGGTGATGCTAATAACCTAATTTCGTTTGCCAGTTCTTACATGGTTTCGGTAGGTTTATGTGGGCAATTTGCACTAGCCGAGTTTGCTGACACCTTTGCATTCATTACATCACCTGCACGGGGCCAAGTGCAAGTGGTATTGATGGGCCAAGGATCTTATACACCAATTTCTGATAGACATGTGAATAAATTATTATCTACATATACCCCAGCTCAGTTAGCTGCGGTAGTAGTTGAAGGATTAAAATCCGAGGATAACGAGTTCTTGATATTGCATCTACCAGACCACACGGTGGTGTTTAATGCTACATCTAAACTCTGGAATATCATTAAAACTGGAGTAACAGAAGGTGGTTTTGTTGGGCATCGTGCTATAGATTACCGTAATGAGGGTAACATTATAACCTGTGGGGATAAGATTAGAGGCTACCTCGGTTATCAAGATTTCACAATATCGTCCCAGTACGGTGAGGATCAGGAGATTATCTTATATTCTCCGTTAATCACCCAAGAACGAGCAATTATATTTGATTTGCAGTTGACGGCTAATACCGGATTGGCATCACAAGCCAGTCGATTGTATATCTCGATTACTACGGATGGGCATAATTACGGACGAGAAACGTTAATTGAATATGATGCCCCTTATAAATGGCTCAGTCGAACCATCATGCAGAAAGTTGGCATGGTGGTTATACGGATGGGTTTCAAGATACGGGTAGTTGGAGCAACACCATGCACCTTATCTAATTTACGAGCGAGGGCGATGTAAATGTCTTTAGGACGCGGAACAAATCCAGATACTGGGCGTAGTACAATGCGCCAAGAAGTGGTATCACGCTTGAATCCAGGTACAAACGCAGATACTGGGCAGAGCACTTCTCGCCAGGATACGCCATTGGAAGCTCGACGGTTAGATATCTCTATTTTGCCTGAAAACTTCTCTAGGCCACTAACCGACTATTTGGTGGGGCAAAATGATGATATTACCAATATCGCAACTCAGGTAAATTCCAATTCAAGGGATAGTCGGGCTACATCATTGGAAAATGCCGCACAGAATGCGGCTATATCACAGTTAAATAACGTGGTTGAAGCACACACCGATAAGATAGCCCATATCGAGGGTTCTTATGTTAGCAAGACATCAACTGGGCTCCAATCCTTACAATCGCCACTAAATGTAACCACCAGTTACTCGGTAAACGGTACAAAGGTAGTTGGTGTCAGGAATACCGGTTGGACAACTTCTTCGGGTACTGGGCAAAAGGGTGGGCTGAATGCCGATGTACCATTAAATGCCGGTGGAAGTTATTCACAAGGTGAGATGCAGGCAATAGCCAACCAATTAACAGCGGCATGTAAGGTAATAAAGGCTTTACAGGATGCCCTTGCTGCTCATGGACTTATTGGATGATAAAGCGAATAGAAAGGCGAGAAGGCATCAAGTTGATGCGCGAATACGGGCTGGAAGATTGGCCTGACATGGATGCAGATTATCGTTCATGGGGTAATGGTATGTGCGTATTTGGGTTATTCGAACATGATTGGCCTAATCGAGTTGTAGATATACATATGGCGGTAAGGCCTGATGTGCGCAAACAGTATATCGGAATGATGGCAGTAGAGGATTTGATTAAAGAATGTAAGTTGGAAGGTATATCCGAAATGCGGGCTTTAATCACAGGACCTTATACATTTGTGATATGTGGTATGGCTAAGAAACTCGGGTTCAAGTTTAAAAGGGTGTTCCAAGGGCCACAAGCGGGTAAAATGGTTGATATAATTGATATGCGCCTACCATTGAAAGGCGATAACCGTAAAGGAGAATAAAATATGGGATGGGTGGCGGCAGCCGGTGCGGCATTAAGTGTGGTAAGTTCAATCGGGCAATCCAAATCTGCTAAGAAAGCGGCTGGTGCTCAGATGGATGCCGCACAAGCTGCTCGGGATTTTATAACCGAGCAATATGAAGCGGGTAAGGAACAATTAGATCCTTACACCAAGTACGGTGAAGAAAACTTGCGTTCATTGCAAGATGCGATGAATCCATTAAACCGGCAGGAGGAATTGTCGGCGTATTATGCTAGTCCTGAATACAAGATGTTGGCGGATCAGGCGCGAGGGCAACAACTGGCAGCGGCTGAGGCTACGGGTGGTTTAGGTTCGACAGCAAATGCCAATAGTCTAGCGGCTATAGCACCGCAACTTGGTATGAATTATTTAGGGCAACGAGAACAACAACGTGCTGACTTGTTTAACCGATTGTTCAACACCACACAAATGGGCTTCGGCGCCTCGCAGATGCAGGCCCAGATGGCGCAGAATTATGGTGCTCAGATTGCCGATACCATACAACAAAAAGGTGCTGCTCAAGCCGGACGATATATGGCGTCTGGTGCGCCATGGGGTGCATTGGGTAATGTGGGTGGTGCAATGATGGGCTATGGTTTGATGCAAGGCATGGGTAGTACCCCCGCAGCCGCACCCAAAACCACACCGGCTGCCACCACAGGTCCATTAGGCGGTTGGGGTTCTATTGGTATGCGTTCGGGCCCTTATTAAGGAGTAATTAAAATGCCATTATATCAACCAATAAATTATTTAACTGAATTGCCCTCTGAGACTATTAGTAAGGGTTTTGGTTTGGGCCTAGATGCTGCACGTACAGGGGCGCAGATTCAACAATTTAAAGCGGCACAGGCTGTATCTGAGCGTGATTTAGCCGATAAAGCGGCTGCTGCTGAACGGCAGAAGCAGTTCCAGAACTTTTTATCTACCGCCGATACCGAGGAAGAATTGCTGGCTGGTTCTAAATTATTTCCTGAATTTCAGGAATACTTTAAAAATCAGATTGGCACTCAATCGGAGGTACAATCACGTCTAGTATCAAGATTCACTAATGAACTAAGTGCCGCGCAGGTAGGCGCACCGGATGAAGCTACACGGAAAGCTAGAACGGCGGCGGTTGCGGCTAAACCGGAATTTAGTGGACTTATGGCGCAGTGGCAAACAGATCCTGAGAAGGTAGCGGAAATAGCACCAAACGAGTTATCCACTTATACTAAATTGATGCGGTTTTCTACAATGAAAGGTGAGGACCAGCAAACTGCTGAGGATAAGGCAGCGGATCGTGCCGTCCAAGTACGAGGGCAAGATGTCACGTTATCTGGCCAACAAAGTGTAGCTCAGACGGCTGCTAATAAGTTGGCAGCCGAACAACAGGCTAAACGGACAGAAACCGCTACGGCTTCGGCTAACATTTCAGAACCTGATAGGAAACGAATGCAGGAATCTCTGGTTGCAGCCCAGCAATTGAGTGGTAATGCTGATAATTTAATATCTACCTATACTCAATTAGCACAAGGCAGTGACATAGCAGGTATGCCCCGAGATGCATTGGTTGGTTTCTCCAAGGCATTGGGGTTAGATATACCAGAAACTGCGGAAGATTCTGCATTTCAAGCAGCGATAATGTCTAACATCAAACAATACCTACCTAGTTCAGCTAATTTATCAAACGCTGATATTTCTTTGGCATTATCACCGATGCCTACTACCAATGCCACACGTGAACAGAAACAGAATTTCATCAAAGCAACGGCTATGGGCGCTATAGCTAAACAGAAATTTGAAGAATTCCAAAACCAATGGATTTCCCAGAATGGTTCTTCAGGTATGGGGTCTGCAACAAAAAATATGAACATAAATGGTTTCCCAGTACCAAAGGGTGGAAACTTAATGAAGGCATGGGGAAAATATAAAGAAACCGAATTAGTGGACGTATTGAAAAATGTTGATACACGCCTCAAAGATATCAACACCAAAGCTGCTGAAGAAAAAGCAAAATCTACCCCAACACCTTCTGCACCGGTTATAGGTGGATATGCTCAAGGTACGCAATCTGGTGCCGGAGCTCCGGCTTACGGCGGTAATAGAGGTGAGATTCCCACGCCGCCACCTGGTTTAACAGGTGAGGGGCTTGCTAACTGGTGGAAAATACAGCTTAACAGGAATCGATAACCATGAATTATGAATACACAGGTGGGAAAGATGCGGTTTATGGGCATGGGCAATATGGATTGCCTGATATTCCGTTATCAGAAGGTACATTTGGCTACGCACATGACTTCGGGCAAACTTTAATTGATAAAACCCGTGGGCAAGTCGGTGCCGGCCCCAACTTGGGTACTTCGGCGGTGGGGGCATATCAGATGATTGGCTCTACCATGGAAAACTATGCCAAACGCGCATTCGGTGAGAATTGGCGTGAAGTTCCATTTACATTTGAAAATCAGCAGGCGGTTGCCAAAGAAATATACAACGATGCCGTTAGGTCTGGTGATGTGAGTAAGGTATGGCCTACTGCTAGGCGTGGTGATTATAGCAATATCAGTTTTGAGGATTTCAGTAGAGAGGTATTACCCAGAGAGTCGGGGTTATCTTATGACTCTGAAATGGCTGAATCAGCCCCAACTAGGGAACCTGAATATCTGACTAAATCTGAAGCTGAACAAAAACTCCAAGAAGCAACTGATAAAGGCGATACCGGCTCAGTCAATTATTATAAAGGTTTATTATCGGTATTCGATAATGAACCATCGTACGGTATTAGCAAAGCACAGGCAGCCGAACCAACAAATGAAAGGTCGGATATGGTTGAAGGTGTAGATGTCCAGAATGCCCAAGGAAATAGACAAGAGGGGGATGAATTGGCTAATCAGATATATGAAGGTGATGTGGCGCCAACCCCATCCGCAGAAACACCAGCTCAACCAACTGTGGATGATTTGTATAAGCAACTAGAAGCAGTCAAGTCACCCGATGAAGCTCGGAACATATTAGGCCAAATTGATAGCGCAAAAGCAGCCGGGACTCAACAGTCAGTAGATAACTTGTATAAGCAATTGGAAACAGTCAAGTCACCCGATGAAGCTCGGAATATATTAGGCCAAATTGATGCCTTAAAAGCACCTACACGGCCCAAGAGTTGGGTTGGTGAACAGGTAGATGCGGCGTATGAGGCTCTTACAGGTGAATCTCGAATGACGCCAGAAATGGAAAAATTACCGGCTATCGGTGATGCGCCTGAAATGAACGAACTGTCATTAAATGCTGCAAAAGCGGGTTGGTCCCAAATGTTTGGATCCGATGAAAGCCAGAAGCAGATACTTCAGGAGATGGGTGGTAAAATATCTTATGATGCCAAGGGCAATGCTATAGTCGATTTACCATCCGGGCAATACGCACTGAATAAACCTGGATTATCCCCACAGGATGTTATGTCTGGACTTGCTAATATCGCCGCATATACACCGGCGGCTAGAGCTGGGCAAGCAATAGGAGCGGCTGCTCAGTTCGCCCCAGCGTTTACACGAGCTGCGGTAACTGGACTTGGTTCGATGCTTACTGAGGGTGGATTACAAGGTATTACTCAGGCTGCGGGCGGTGAACAGGTTAACCCTCAGGATGTGATGTTGGCTGGTGCTCTTGGTGCAGGGGGTGAAGTTTTTGGTGCCGGTGTAGCCAGATACATGGCTAAACAGAAGCCGTTATTTAGGGATGGTGTTCCAGAGGAACGATTAACCAATGAGTTGAAAAATCTTGGACTAGATTATAGTAAATTACCAGCCGATGTACGTGCCGAACTCCAAGCTATGCCTAAAGATATAAATCCGGCTGATGCTGCGACTGTGGCATTATCCAGAGTTACTGATGTGCCGTTAACTACAGGGCAAGTCACCCAAAAACGTGCTCAACAAGCATTGGAGAAAAGACAGGGCAAATTTGCTGAAATGCAAGAATTCCAAGCTGGGCAGTCTGCCAAGGTTAAGGAAGGTTTAACCGCGGTTAAGGATGTAGGTAAAAATGAAGGCTTAGGCCCAGGTGAACAGCTCGGACGTTCATTGCAGAGGATGTATAAAGAGCGGGCACCAAGAACTGGCCCATTGGGTGGAGACCCTGAATTTGTAAAAAATATGCGTAAATCTGGAATCTCTAAGAATCCCAGAACTATTACTAACGAATTACTGAGTGAAAAAACTCCGAACATGGATTTCCTCAGGGTAATGGATGATATGGACAATACCGGTTTTCCAGGACGATTGGCTCGTAGTAATTTGCAATCGGCTACAGCATTAGATTTGATTGAATCTAGTTTCAAAGGGGATGTATTCCAACCAGATGCATTTATAAAACGCATGGATCAAATTGGAAAACCAAAACTAGAAGCGATATTCAAGAATAAACCTGAGGAATTACAGAAACTCCGTAACTTCGGACAGCTTGCTAAGAAAATAAAGAACACGGCTGGTGCTGGAGAGGATCCAACTAGGTTGAGAGGATTAGTGCGAGGGTTGATGGATAATATCCCAGTTATTAAATACTTGGGCCCTGTAGGTGATATTGGTACTGCTGCGGTGTTAGGTGCAAAAGACAAACGGGCATTACAGAGGTCAAAAGCCGGTAAACCCAGTGTATTGAAGGATAAGGAAGAGCTTAGCCAGAATTATCCTGCCATCGCAAAATTCATGGGAATATCAATGGCCCAAGAACGAGATGATAAATTAACCATCACTGCAAGGCCTACTATGGAAAGTAGAACTGAGGAGGAATAACATGAAGCCATTTAAACCAGTAAAAACTATCAAACCTAAAAAGCCAGCCAAACAGAAACCGGTTGGAGATTTAACAAAACCTGTGGAAGCTAAACCTTTAACTCCACGGAAACCAGGTCGTCCGAAAAAGACACCGACTGTTTACTAATGGAACGGATAACAGAACCCCAGAACCCGGGTTTTGATAAATAGTGAGATTTAGAGAGGAACCCGGATAAATGAATACCAATACCAAGATTATACCACCGCATTCACCTTTTTTGCTTCCTTGCGGTGAATTGGCCCCGGTGGAATACGGAAAGGTCTATCTATCGATATATGATTCCGACCCATTGGACCCCACCAAGCAAATACCGGTTTATTATATCGACGAATATGAGACCGCACATCGGGTAAATCAGCCGTTGCGCATGAATGAAACCGGGTTCTTATCTTACGATGGACTCCCGGCGCATTTCTATACCTACAACAGGTATTCAATCTTGGTACAAAACCAATTTAATAACAACCTGTATTTTGAGTTGGTGGAGGGCTTAGAAGATACAGGTGTTCCGGCACAGTGGGATTTTTCAACCGGTGGTACAATTACATCGGCTGATACTGTGGTGTTCTCACCTAAAAACGCCACCCAAACTCCAACCGGCACCAACCGTTGGTGGAAATGGGCCGGCCCTTTGCCTAAGGTAATACCCCCTAATTCAG
>DATIEA010000003.1:0-3510 GCA_035456005.1 Phnomibacter sp.
TACAATTGGCATGCTGTTAATGACCCACGCGGTTTAGCACCTGCTGGTTGGCACATACCATCAAAAGAGGAATGGGAAACACTTATAAACTGTTTGGGGGGTGCAGCAATTGCTGGCGGCAAACTTAAAGAAAGTGGTACAATACACTGGACACCTTTTAATACTGGTGCAACGAACGAATCAGGATTTACTGCCCTACCAGGACTTGGGCGTAGTGCAGTACAGGGGGTATTTTTGGGAATATTGGGTGCTTATCGAGATGGCTATTGGTGGACGACTAATAAGGTTTTCGAACATTATATTATCAAGCATATGGATTACGCTTCTACCGAAGTATCCGAAATAGCGCAAGCTGCCACATTTGGCGCTTCTGTTCGTTGCATCAAAGATGTGCCTCCATCAAAGTAGAATATAGTGTATGGTTGTTCTGGATAAGAGAAAACCCAGTAGCCGATTTCAATAAACTTGATAAGAAGAACACTCAATATAATATTCCCATAAAAAAACATTTTATGAAGGATTATAAACATTTTTGGTTATGTAGTTCTTGTCTTTGTATTAGGTTGTAAAAAAACTCCAGACTTTTATGCTAAAGTCTGTAAAATTAAGGAAGTAGTCGGCTATTATCCAGGATCAAATCCTGAGGATATAGACACAACGATTCTTACCTTCTCCTACACAAATTGGGGTGCTCCTAAAACAATTATGGCAACAGATCCGGGTACAGGTAATGCAAGCGCCGGTCAAGTTGACCACCCTACGCCGGTGTAAGCTGACCAGTGCAGGCCGGTGTAAATTGACCATCTTGGGCCGGAGCAAATTGACCACCTAATAAGAAGGTTTTAGTTCGTGTTGTCAGGAGCCTTATGTTGGATTTTTAAACCAACATGAATGGCAAATAACCCGATCAGCATGATTAAGATCCGACAGATTCTTCGTTTACAAAGCCAGGGACTAAGTAAGCTTCAAATAGCTGCACAAACTGGGATAGCCCGCAACACACTTAAGAAGTACATTAAAGAATTTACTTCCTCCGGATTGAGCTTTGAAGAGATCAATGAACTCAGTGATAAAGAACTGGAAGATTTGTTTGTAAAGCCTGAAGACAGGCCACTCAACGAACGGCTTCAAATATTATTCAGTCTGTTTCCAGCCATTGAAAAGGAACTGAAAAGAAAAGGAGTTACCCGCCAGCTACTCTGGAAAGAATATAAAACCCATCATCCTGATGGCGTGGGCCTGAGTCAGTTCAAACATTATTTTTCCCAGTGGAAAGCGCAGGTAAACCCCACCATGCACATGGAGCACAAAGCAGGCGACAAGCTCTATGTGGATTTTGCCGGAGATAAACTTGAGATCATCAATGAGCAAACAGGTGAAGTAAAACTTGTAGACGTTTTTGTTGCTATTCTTGGAGCAAGCCAGTTGACCTATGTGGAGGCTGTAATGACGCAGCAAAAGGAGGATTTTATTTTTGCCTGCGAGAATGCACTGCATTACTGCGGTGGAGTGCCAGCTGCTATTGTTCCTGATAATTTAAAATCAGCAGTCAGTAAAAGCAGTAAATACGAACCCACCCTTAATGAGACTTTTGCTGACTTTGCAGAACACTATGGAACCGCTATTCTTCCTGCCAGAGCTTACCGGCCAAGGGATAAAGCACTCGTTGAAAACGCTGTGCGGATCATTTACACACGTATATACGTAAAAGTAAAAAGGCACGAGTATTTTACGCTCCAAGACCTCAACGCTGCTATACTTTCAGCACTGCAAGAGCATAACAACGCACCGCTCAGAGGACGCAATTACAGCCGCCGGCAGCAGTTCAACGAAGTGGAACGGAATGTATTGATGCCCCTTCCAGAGCTACGTTACGAACTAAAAAAGCATCAATACGCAACGGTTGCTAAAAATGGTCATGTTGGACTTAGTGCCGACAAACATTACTATAGCGTTCCCTATAGATTTATTGGAAAGAAGGTAAAGCTGTTATACTCCAGAAGCAGTGTTGAGATTTTTTACAACTACGAACGTATTGCCCTGCACGAGCGCACCAAAAGTGCTTATCGCTACACCACGCAGAAAGATCACATGGCTTCAACACACCGTTTTGTAAGCGAGTGGACACCGGAACGGTTTATATCCTGGGCGGCAGGCATACACGAAGATGTAAGGTTGTACGTACTAAAAGTGATGGACCGGAAGCAACATCCCGAACAAGCATATAAATCCTGTATGGGCATACTTGGCTTTGCAAAAAAAGTGGGCAATGACCGGCTGATAAAAGCCTGTCAGCGGGCACTTGGCTATGGGGCCTATAATTACAAAACCATCCAGAAGATACTGGAAAGAGAGTTGGATCTAAGAGATGCGCCGAACGAAACTGACCAGCTCAGGATGCCCTTCCATGATAACATCCGCGGCGAAAATTATTATCAATAAATAAAACCAAAAACAATGAATGAATCAACCCTTGACAAAATGCGAAAGATGAAGCTCTTTGGTATGTACCGGGCTTTTAAAACCAATCTTCAGGACAACACCAGCGAAACCTTTACTGTCGATGAAATCGTTGCACACCTGGTAGATGCAGAATGGGATGAAAGACAGGGCCGCTCCATTGAACAAAAAATAAAGAATGCCCGCTTCCGTTACAAAGCAGCCCTTGAAGATCTGAACTACAATGCCGACCGTAATATTGATAAAAACCAGATCATGCGTTTTGCCGACTGCAGTTTTATAGACAAAGCGGAATGCATATTAATCACCGGAAGTACCGGCATTGGCAAGAGCTATATAGCCTCTGCACTTGGACACCATGCCTGCGGCATGGGATACAAGGCCGTATATTACAACGTTCCCAAACTATTTATCAAGCTAAAAATGAGTAAGGCAGACGGCTCCTACCTGAAAGAAATAGCAAAAATCGAACGCCAGCAACTTCTGATACTTGATGATTTTGGCTTGCAGCCTTTTGATGCACCAAGCAGGCTTGCATTAATGGAACTGATAGAAGACAGGCATGGAAAGGGAGCTTTGATCATCACATCGCAAGTACCGGTAAACAAATGGTATGAAATCATTGGAGAACAAACCATCGCAGATGCCATACTGGACAGGATCGTTCACAATGCTCACAGGCTGGAACTAAAGGGTGAGTCAATGAGAAAAAAAAGAGCAACAGAAAACTAAACCCAAGTAACTAAATTTGAAAAACTAAACAGCATCAAAATTGTTAACACTGACATATCTGAACTACCAAATCTTCGCCAGCAAAACAGGTGGTCAATTTGCCTCGGCCTGAGGTGGTCAATTTAATCGGCGCTTCCATCGATAATGCTTTGATTTTGAAAGATCATTCTGTTGTGAACATGAAGAACTCCCTTAGCTCACTCGCCCCTAATAACCCAAGCATTGCCATAAAGTGACACTCAATCTGCCACTCAGCCAAATTTTTTTTACGCGAAAACCCGCCATGGTGGCGGGTTTCAGTTTTTTTTTCAGGAGGTC
>DATIEA010000004.1:0-1200874 GCA_035456005.1 Phnomibacter sp.
GATGCAATATTGAAAGAAAGGGAACGGATAAAAAAAGCCTCATTAAAAAAAAGAAGACAACTATTTATGCAACAAAAATTTCTACATTTAAAAACTGAAACGCTCTCTAAGAATTAGTACACTTTGGTTTGACGACATACAGGCTGCAGCACTATCAGCAATGTCCAGTGCCATCAATTGTTGCAGTTGGAGATATGCATGGGAGGGCATTGCCTTATTGCCGTTGTGGATATGGGAGATCATGCTGCGGTGTACCGCCAGGAAATCGGCCAATTGCTGTTGGCTGAGTCCAAATCGGGATGCAAGGGTTTGTATAGGGTGTGTCATATCCCAAATTTATTACGCGAATGCGGGGAGTGCATCAATCTGAGTTGGGTTGTTTCGTTAAAATGTTTCAAAGAACTGGTCAACAACACCCAGGTCAACAAGCAACAGGTCAACATGCAATAGGTCAACAAGCATCAGGTCAACAAGACCCCGGTCAACAATTTTTTGTTGACCACTATGTTGTTGACCTAAACTGTTTTCGTAAAGTTTTATTTATCGGTCGATGTCCTCATCGACCGAAATAATCTGTCAAAGCGAACGGGAATGCCCGTTACAAACGGGCAAATTTGTGTAGGCACAAGTGGCCCGCTAAGGCGGAACACATGCGCCAGTTGCAGCGGTTGCTGAGAGGTCCGCACTTTTTTACGGTCATTTCGAACGCAGAGAGAAATCTCATTTCGTGGAAGATAGTTTCCGAATAGGAGACCCTTCCTTGCGGTCTGGGTGACGGATAAGAAGGACGTCAATTGATGCCCGATGCAATCGGGCAAATTTGTGTAGGCACAAGTGGCCCGCTAAGGCGGAACACTTGCGCCAGTTGCGGTGAGAGGTCCGCACTTTTTACGGTCATTTCGAACGCAGAGAGAAATCTCATTTCGTGGAAGAGAGTCTCCGATTGGGAGATACTTCCCTGCGGTCTGGGTGACGGATAAGAAGGACGTCAATTGATGCCCGATGCAATCGGGCGAATTTGAGGAGGCACAAGTGGCCCGCTAAGGCGGAACACATGCGCCAGTTGCGGTGAGAGGTCTGCACTTTTTTACGGTCATTTCGAACGCAGAGAGAAATCTCATTTCGTGGAAGAGAGTCTCCGATTGGGAGATCCTTCTCTGCGTGACGGATAAGCAGCACGTCAATGCATGCCCGATGCAATCGGGCGAATTTGAGGAGGCACAAGTGGCCCGCTACTGCGGAACACATGCGCCAGTTGCGGTGCGGGCCGCAGTGGGGAATAAAAAGTGATTCGGAGAATCACTGCATGCATACTTCGAGGTGCGCTGCGCTAACACCTCGAAGAACAGAGCATAACAAACAAGGTTGAGGTCAACAAGACTCCGGTCAACAATACCCCGGTCAACAATTATTTGTTGACCATATATTTGTTGACCATTGCTTTTTAAAGCTCAGCTTAAAAACTGCGTATGAAGAAACCGGCCGGCGTGAAGATTGCCTGTGTATTACTGTGTGTGCTACAGATGGCTGTGGGCATGCTTTCGGCACAGGCCCCACTGGCTTTTAAGCAGATCACGGTAGAAAACGGACTGTCATCCAATTCCACACTGGCTATTGCACAGGATCAGAAAGGTTTTTTATGGGCCGGTACCATGGATGGCCTCAACCGGTATGATGGCAGGCGAATAAAGATATACCGTTCTTTTCTGAGCGATAATTTCAGGGGCACCCGACGTAAGATCAATAGCCTGCTGGTAGACCGCAGCAACAGGCTTTGGGTAGGTACCAACAATGGGCTGTATCTCTACAACAGCACAACAGATTCTTTCAGGGCTTTTTTTCATGAACCTTCCTTGCGTAGCGGCCTCAGCAACGATGTGGTCAACTGCTTGTACGAGGATAGCAAGGGTAGGGTATGGGTGGCTACGGATGAAGGGTTGAATAGAATGGAATGGA
The DNA here is from genome assembly GCA_035456005.1 of Phnomibacter sp. Taxonomy (GTDB): domain Bacteria; phylum Bacteroidota; class Bacteroidia; order Chitinophagales; family Chitinophagaceae; genus Phnomibacter. Next base: position 1,957 of record DATIEA010000004.1, read on the forward strand.
CAAAAGATTCGCTGTCGTTTGTACGGTTGCCGTTGCTTACAAAGAGTGGCGCTGCTCCCCAAAAAATACTCTGCATCCTTGAAGCAAGAAATGGCCAGCTAATGGCAGGAACGGAAGATGGCATCATCCGTTTTGGGCTTACACCCGATCATGGCTCCGTGGTAAATATGCAATATGGACACGCCGGTATGGCCGTGGTGTCCATTGCCGAAGATGCGCTACATTTTTGGGCAGGAACACGGGCCACGGGCCTGGTGCAGCTCGATGGGCAATTGCAAATAGTAAAACAATTTCGGCAGGGCGACAACGGGCACGGTTTGCTGAGCGATGTGGTCCGTAAAATTCATTTGGATCGCAAAGGGCAATTATGGATCGGTACCCTAAAAGGGCTCAACCTGTTGCACACCAACACCGGGGAGATGGAAGCGTATGTACATAAACCTACCGATCCGCACTCGCTGAATTTTAATTCCATTTACGACCTTTTCGAAGACAAGCAGGGCAATACCTGGATAGCCACATTTTTTGGTGGCTTAAACTACGTGGAGGCGCTGGCCACTCCCTTTACAATATACCAGGATGGCTTTGGCAACAAGGGCCTGAACAGCAATATCATTAGCTCTATTGTAGAAGATGCCAATGGCAATCTTTGGATAGGTACAGAAGCGGAGGGCCTCAATTATTTCGACCGCCAACAACAGGTTTTTAAAAGCTATAAAAATGATGCTGCTCACCCGGATGTGCTCAACTCCAATCTGGTGAAAACTGTGATAAGGGTTGACCGCCAAATTTGGGTGGGCATGCACGAGGGTGGCGTGAATATACTCGATGAATTTGGGCGAAAGCTGGCAGGTTTCGATAAGGACAATGGCCCCAATAGTTTGAACTCGCGGCATGTGACCTGTTTAATGCGGGACCATCTTGGCCGTATCTGGATCGGCCACGAAGAACAAGGCATCAATATCTACGATCCGAAAACTCAAATAATACTGGATTTTGATTCGGCCTACCCGGGCATGCCACTCAACAACAAGGCCATCACCTGTTTGTACGAAGATGCGCAACACAATGTGTGGATAGGCAGTTGGGTGGGCTTGAATAAGTTGGAGCGCAATGGCTTGCAGCTTAACCCGGTGGCAGTAAGTGCACCGGCTGCACATTTGCAGGCCGATTATGTATACTGTGTTGCTGAAGACCGCAGGGGGCAACTTTGGGTGGGCACCAACAGCGGTATTGCGCGGTACAACCCGGCTACAAAAAAGTTGGAATATTACCAGCCGCCGGCAGCCATGGGCGATTTCAAAGGCCTGGGTATGGTGGCCGATGGGCGCAATAATCTTTGGATCAGCAGCAACAACGGGCTCAGGATGCTCGATTCGGCCCGCCGCCAATTTTACTCCTTCAATACGCAGGATGGCTTGCCGGGCAATGTGTTCAATTTGAATTCTTATTGCAGGGATAGCAAGGGGCATTTGTTTTTTGGTGGTTATCATGGATTGGTTGAATTTGATCCGAACAATATGCACCTCAACAGCCAGGTGGCCCCGGTAGAACTCACCGAATTGCGCATCAACGGAACGCCGGTAAATGCCGGCGATGCCACGGGCATTTTAGGAGGAAGTATTACAGAAACAGATGAGATCATTTTGCGATACGATCAAAATGTACTGGAGCTGGATTATGGCGTGTTGAATTTTATTAAGTCGGCCAAAAACAGGTCGGCCTATATGCTGGATGGCTACGATAAAACCTGGATATACACCACGGCCGGTAGGGTGAGTTATACCAATTTGCCTACCGGTAGTTACAGGCTATTGTTAAGGTCGGCGAACAATGATGGCATCTGGAGCAGTGGGCCCAAAGTGTTTAAGATTACCGTACTGCCTCCGCCCTGGAAAACATGGTGGGCCTATAGTTTGTACGCCATGGCACTGGGTTTACTGGCTTTTGGCATCATTTATTTTTTTGCATCGCGTACGGCTATGCGACGCAGGCTGCGATATGAGCACAAGCTATTGGTACAGCAGCAGGAACTGCACCAGATGAAGATGGATTTCTTCACCCATATTTCGCATGAGCTGCGTACACCACTCACATTAATTGCAGGCCCGGTGGAAATGCTGCAACAATTATTGGGAGGCAAACCCCAGGTAGAAAAATTGCTGAATAGTATTCAGCAGAATGCAGACAGGCTCATAAAACTCACCAACGATTTACTGGCTTTCCGCAAAGCCGATGCAGGCCATACTCAGCTCAATAAAGAAACTGTGGACTTTGTGGCTTTTACCCGAACGGTGTACGATAAATTTACCGGCGAAGCTGCCCGCAAGCAGATTGACCTGCGTTTCATGTCGGCACCACCTGCACTCGATGTGCCTGTGGATACGCATCATATGGAGATCGTACTCACCAATTTGCTGTCGAATGCGTTGAAGTTTACACCCTCCGGTGGAAAGGTTTTGCTGAGCATACTGCAGCCGAATGAAGGCCGGGTTGAACTCACTGTTAGCGATAACGGCAGTGGCATAGCCAAAGAAAACCAGGAAAAGATATTTACCGGTTTTTACCAGGCCGACAGCAACAGCAAAAAGCAAGTGGGTACAGGCATTGGGCTGGCATTCTCCAAACGATTGGTAGAATTGCACGGGGGTAGCCTGAGTTTTACCAGCGATAAAAAAACCGGAACAGACGAAATAGAAACCTGCTTCAGGGTAAGCTTACCTTTGAATCATTCATCCACTTTGCCCGCACAGCCATCTACTATTGCCTGAACTAATTGCCTGCTATGAACAACAAGAAGATTTTAATTATTGAGGATAACGATGATGTAAGGGAATTCATTAAAACCTGCCTCGAATCGCTATACGAAATTTTTGAAGCAGAGAATGGCATCAAGGGTTGGGATATTGCCAGCACCGAATTGCCCGACCTGATAGTGACCGATGTAATGATGCCCGAAATGGGTGGCAACGAGTTTTGCCGCATCCTGAAACAAGATGTAAGAACCAGCCATATTCCTGTTATTATGCTTACAGCAAAAGGGGCGGAGGAGCATCATGTAGAAGGCCTAGAAAGTGGTGCCGATATATATCTTACAAAGCCTTTTAGTGTGCTGGTACTGCAAACCTATATCAGCAATTTGCTCAAAGCCAAAGACCTGCTGCGCCAGGTGTATAGCCAAAAAATTTATCTCGAACCATCGAATATAGAAGTGGGTACGGTGGATAAGCAATTCATGGAAAGGTTTATGGAGATTGTAGATAAGAACCTGGGCAATGCAGAGTTTAATGTGAGCCAGCTTTCCCGCGACCTGGGCATGAGCAAAGCCGTACTCTACAAAAAATTTGATGCCCTGGTGCATATTCCCATTGGAGAATTCATTAAGACCATGCGCCTGAAAAAAGCGGCCATCATACTGGCCAACGATAAGCTCAACATTAACCAGGTAGCATGGGAAGTGGGTTTTAACGACAGCAAGTATTTCAGCAAGGAATTCAAAAAATACCATGGCAAAACGCCATCCGAATTTGTATCGGCATCGGGCGGTATTCCTTCGCCTGAAGATTTTGAATAACGGATTGTGCTATTGGTTTTTCAAATAATTCGCCTCTTAAATAATCTTGAATGATTCTTTTACTTTTTTGTTTGCCCAAAAAAGTAACAAAAAAGGGCCCCGGCGAATGATGTACAGCCCATTCGCCGGAATGGCCCTGATTAAGCTTTTGTACTACTGTTGTGCCAAACTGTTCAGCCCTGATGCCGTTCACCAGTAGCAGAGTCTTCTCTTTATCATGAATGCCAATAATCAATAATTCTTAACGTGTTGTGCTATTAAAGGGTTCAAACAATTGAGTCCATTAATGCAAGCATTTCAAATAATACCATCAATGCTACACAGGGGGAGGCGTTGGCAAGGCAAAACGGCCGGAGGCATCGGGTTTGCCTTGAATTTTCTTTGGTTACTTTCTTTTTTTCAAGAAAAAGAAAGTAACAAGATAAGATTGAGTGGTTCTTGAAATAGTTACGCAGGCAGCGTTTCATCATTTATTTGTCAATCTTGAATTAATAGCGCAACACGTTCTAAATAGCACGAAACGTTAATTTTTTTACCCTTTTTTAAGACGTTTTTCACCCATCTGGCAACTTGCTGTTTAGAAAATTTGTGTATCGGAATTCATAAAAGAAGGAACGATCGACGATATGCAAATGAAAAAAACCTTATGGCTGGGTCCTTGTGTTGTAGCTGCATGTTTATTGCTATCTGCTTTTTTTGTGGAGAAGAAAAATGCATCTACACCTCCGCTGGTGGATGAGGTGTTTGAAACTGCCGGTAAGCAGTTTACCGACATGTTGAAAATGTCCAACAACCTTGCCCAGTATCCCCGTACTACCGACGCCAATGGCCATACCAAATATGTACCTATATCCGATTGGACCGGTGGATTTTGGCCCGGCAGCTTATGGTATATGTTTGAGCAAACCAAAGACACTGTTTGGAAAAACCAGGCCATTAAATGGACCGAAAGCCTGGAGGAAAACCAGTTCAATACCAACCACCACGACCTCGGTTTTATGATGTATTGCAGCTATGGCAATGCCTACCGGATCACCAAAAACGAACAATACAAAAAGATACTCATCCAATCGGCCAAATCGCTGGCCAGCCGCTTTAATCCTAAAATAGGTTGTATAGAATCGTGGAACTCCCGCCTGTCATGGGATGGAAAGACCATGTGGCATTTCCCGGTGATCATCGACAACATGATGAATCTTGAATTGTTGTTTTTCGCTTCAAAGGTTACCGGCGACCCCATGTATAAAAACATCGCCATCCGCCATGCCGAAACCACTATGAAAAACCATTTCAGGCCCGATTACAGCTCTTACCATGTAGTGAATTACGATACCCTTACCGGTAAAGCGCTCAACCGCCAGACCTGCCAGGGTTATGCCGACAATTCTACCTGGGCCAGGGGACAGGCATGGGCCATTTATGGTTATACCATGACCTACCGCGAAACGCACGATAAAAAGTTTCTGCAAATGGCTAAAAAGCTGGCCGATTTTTATATCCAGAACCCCAACCTGCCAAAAGATAAAGTACCTTACTGGGACTTTAATGTGAATCAAAAAGGGTATACACCCGATTGGAATTACGACCCCAAAAAGCTGAATTATATACCCCGCGATGCATCGGCTGCCGCTATTGTAACCTCAGCGCTTTTTGAACTGAATGGTTATTTGGGCAAAGAGGGCAAGCCGTATCAAGATTTTGCCATTGCCTGTTTAAAAACGCTGGGTTCCGATGCCTATATGGCCGAACCTTCTACCAATGGGCATTTTTTGCTCAAGCATTCAACGGGCAGTTTCCCACACGGCCAGGAAATAGATGTACCTCTTGTGTACGCCGATTATTATTTCCTGGAAGCATTGATCAGGTATCAAAAACAAAATAAAAAATAAACGGTTCTAACTATTCAACCGCACCCATTATAGCACTGCTCACCAAAACCATCACTAAACACTGCAATCAAATTGTTCAAACGAAAAATGCCGAATATGAAAAACAACTTGCTTTTGTTCCTGCTTCTGCTGTGCTGTGGCGCCGTTTCGGCCCAGGGCATCAAAGTAAGCGGAACCGTAACCGATGCTAACAAAGCTCCTGTAGAAGGGGTGAGTGTAAAACTAAAGGGCGCCAGTACAGGTACGGCTACCGACCCCCAGGGTCATTTTACCATTACCGTACCCGACCAAAAAGCTGTGCTGGTTTTTAGCCATGTCAACTTTACGGAAAGAGAATTTATTGTGGGCCAAAACGGTAACCTCAATGTTTCGCTTGTGCCTAAGAACAACGAAGGCGAAGAAGTAGTGGTGATTGGCTATGGTACTGCTAAAAAGAAAGACCTCACAGGTGCGGTATCCAAAGTAAGCATGAACGATGTGATGAAAGCACCGGTTCCCTCTTTCGACCAGGCGCTGGCCGGTAGGGTGGCAGGTGTGCAGGTAAATGCTGTGGATGGCCAGCCTGGCAACGCTATCAACATTGTAGTGCGGGGTGCCAATTCTGTTACCCAATCCAATACCCCTTTATACGTGGTGGACGGATTCCCGATTGAGGCTATGGACAACAATACCATTAACCCTGCCGATATTGAATCGATCGAAGTGTTGAAAGATGCTTCGGCCACGGCCATTTATGGTTCACGTGGTGCCAATGGCGTGGTGATGATCACTACCAAGCGTGGCAAAAGCGGAGCCCCGGTGGTAAAGTACAACGGCTACTACGGCTGGCAGCAAAATATTAAGGAGATGAGTGTACTGAAGCCGTACGATTATGTGTTGTACCAACTGGAAGCCAACCCCAGTACCGCTCCTTATGTACCCGGCAACCCTCCAACGCCCAGGCAGTTGTACCTAAGCGGTGGCACCACGCTCGATTATTATAAGGATACTGCAGCGTTCATCGATTATCAGAGCCAGATATTTCAAAAGGCGCCTATGTGGAGCAATTCTGTTTCGGTATCGGGTGGCAACGATAAAACCAGGTACTCTGTATCCGGGAATATTTTCGATCAAAAAGGGATGATCATCACTTCAGCTTTTACCAGGTACCAGGGCAGGTTTTCGCTGGACCAAACCCTCAGCAATAAATTTAAGATGGGCATCAATGCCAACTATAGCTACCTGGAGCAAAGCGGGTTAAGTGTGGGTGGCAACAACTTTTCCGGCAGCTTAAACCTGATGTATAGTGTGTGGGGCAACAGGCCGGTGAACCCAAGCCCTGCCAGCTCTGCTGGATTGGGCAATAATTATGACCTTACCGAAGACAGCAATACCGACCCGCTGATCCCTACCAGCAACGATTACCGGTTCAATCCTTTTAAATCGCTGAAAAATACCATCAGCAGGAATATTACCAAGGACCTTATCAGCAATGCTTACCTGGAGTATCGCATCATACCCAGCCTGGTGCTGAAAATGACTGGGGGTATTGATGACAGGTTGCTGGTGAACCAGCGCTTCTATGGCTCGCAAACTTCACAGGGTTCTATTACAAGTGGTGGCGGTGGCCCCAATGGTTCTATTGCCAACAACCATTTCACTTCGTTGCTCAATGAAAACTACCTCACCTATACCAAAAGCTTCAACAAGGTGCACGATGTATCGGCCATGGCGGGTGTGAGCTTCCAGCAGGTGAAAACAGCAACAGATGGATTTTCGGCTACCAATGTGCCGAACGAGCAACTGGGCATCAACGCTTTGGGCCAGGGTATTCCCAAACAGAATACAACCGTAGCTTCTTCCAATACCACGGCTTCGTTTTTGGGAAGGGTGAATTATGGCTACCTGTCTAAATACCTATTGACTTTCTCTTACAGGGCCGATGGATCTTCAAAGTTTGCTGAGCAAAATCGTTGGGCCTATTTCCCTTCTGGCTCTATTGCATGGCGTATATCAAAGGAGAACTTTATGGCTGACCTGAGCAATGTGATCTCTGACGCCAAGCTGAGACTGAGCTACGGTAAAACGGGCAATAACAGGGTGAATGATTTTGCTTACCTGTCGGCGTATAACATGGACCCGGGAGCCGGCTATATCTTTAATAATATACCTATCAATGGTGCCTATCCTTCCACACTGGGCAACCAAAATTTGAAATGGGAAACCACGGCCCAAACCGACCTGGGCCTGGAACTGGGCTTTTTTAAGAACCGTATAGCATTGGAGGTGGATGTGTATAATAAACTAACCTCTAACCTGCTGTTGAATGCCAGCGTACCTACCTCTTCCGGCTATGCCAAAGTGTATAAGAATATAGGTGAGGTACGCAACCAGGGTTTGGATATCACTTTAAATACAACCAATATCCAAACCAAAGATTTTACCTGGACCAGCAATTTCAATATTTCGTTCAACAAAAACAAAGTGCTGCAACTGGCCGAAAACCAGGAAGCCTTTGGTTCTACAACACCCTGGACCACAGGTTTAGGTAGTGTAAACAGTTATATAGCTAAAGTAGGGCAGCAGTTGGGATTGATGTATGGTTTGGTACAGGATGGGGTGTACCAGTACAGCGATTTTGACCAAACCACTGCGGGTACCTATGTATTGAAAAGTAATATTACCGGTAATGGTAATACCAGCAGGGCCAACATTCAACCGGGTGATATCAAGTACCTGGATCTGAATGGCGATATGACGATCAATCAGAATGACTTTACAGTCATCGGTCGTAGCCTGCCCGTACATATTGGCGGCTTCAACAACAATTTCCGGTATAAGAATTTCGATCTGAACCTGTTCTTCCAATGGTCATATGGAAACGATATCCAGAATTTGAACAATTACCAGTTCAGGGGATCCAATACCAGCCTCAACCAGTTTGAGAGTTTCAAAGACAGGTGGACACCTGAACATACCATTACCAATATTCCAAGGGTAGGAGGCATTAGTGGTGGGTTTACCGGCTACTCTACCTACACCATTGAAGATGGTTCGTACCTGAGGTTTAAAACTCTTTCATTGGGATACAATGTGCCGGCTTCGGCTTTACGATCTTTAAAGATCAAAGCAGTAAGGGCTTATAGCGCTGTGCAGAATGTGTACACCTGGACCCACTATTCGGGCCAGGACCCCGAAGTGAGCCTGTATAATTCAGTGCTGACCGGTGGGTTTGATTATTCATCCTATCCCAAGGCAAGAACATTTACGCTGGGCCTGGATGTAACTTTTTAATCTTAAAAACGACTATCACATGAAACGCAATATATATATCATAGCAAGCTTTGTACTGCTCTCTTTTACGGCTTGTAAAAAGTTTTTAGCCACGGAGCCGGAGAGTTTTTTACCACCGGCCGACTATTACAAAGGCGCTAATTTGACTAACGCCCTGGCAGGTGTTTACAGCCCCATGGGTTATTTCGCCAGCAACATTTATAGTGAGCTTGTAGTCGGAGTTCTTGGTTGCAGCGATGAAGCTTTCTATGGTGGAGGAGGTAGGGCGGCTTCAGGTTCTCCATCAATGACGTATGCTTACGATTATGCCAATGCAGGGGTTAATAAAATTTGGAACGAGTGCTATAAGGGTATAGAGCGGGCCAATCAATTACTGGCCAATGTGGATCCCAACGATCCGGCTGCTGACAGGCGGGCAGCCTATGGCGAAGCCTTATTCCTAAGGGCATATTACCACTTTTTGTTGGTGACCAATTACGGCGATGTGCCCCTGATCATTACGCCAACCAACAGCCCCGATAACCTGAACGTTACCAGGGCACCCAAGGAAGATGTGTACAACCAGGTGCTGGCCGACATGAAAATTGCAGAAAGCAAAGTGCTCAGCATTGATAAGCTCGGCCATGCCAGCCGGGTATCCAAAAGCGCTGTACAGGGTATCCTTGCCCGTGTATATCTCAGCATGGCAGGCTATCCTTTAAATGGTGGAAAAGTGGGCGCAAAAGCCATGTATGATAGCGCCAGGACGTATAGCCAAAAAGTGATGAGTTCGGGTTTGCATAGCCTTAACCCCAGTTATAGCCAGGTGTTTATTAACCAGGCGGCTGATAAATATGAAGTGAAGGAAAGTATTTGGGAAGTGGATTTTTCGGGTAATGATAACACTGTGATCAGGTCGGGCAGTAGCCTGGGATCACAGAATGGCATTCAATTTACTGCCACCAATGTGTTGCCGGGTTCGGTAAACCAGGTTTGGATAGATTCGGGCTATAGCTATGGTTTTATTTATGTAAACCAGGCGCTGTATAATAAGTATGATTCCTGCGATGCAAGAAGGGATTGGAATATTGCCAACTTCACGTATGGCGTAAGCACTACCACACTTCCTTATGTAACCAGGAACCCGATCAGCAACACCACGCCCTTTGCTTATAACCGGAATAATGCCAAGTGGAGAAGGAATTATGAAGCAATTGCAAATAAAGCTAAGAATCTTTCTACCATCAATTTCCCCATTTTGCGCTATGCCGATGTGCTCCTGATGTTTGCAGAAGCCGATCTGCAACTGAATGGTGGTACCTGTACCCCGGCAGGTGTGGATGCGGTGAACGCCGTAAGGGAAAGAGGGTATGGCCTCACAGATATTGGCGCCCCGCTTAAGTCATTAGCAGTTACCGATGCGGGATCGGGCTACAATGCTACGGTGATCAATAACTACAACAATGCCAGTATTGCCAATGTAAACTTTGGAAATTGGCTCGGCTGTGCAGCTACCATCACTAACGGCAATGTAACCGGCGTAAGGCTTACATCGGGTGGTATAGGCTTTACCGCTGCTTCGGCTGCCAATATCATCCTGGGTACACCATGGACGGCCAATACTACCATGGTGCTGAACAAGCAGGTGTATAACAATGGAAATTTATACACCGTAACTACGGCAGGTACCACTACCGCCACGCCGCCCACACATACATCAGGTGCATCTTCAGCAGCAGTAACCGGTGCCGTGTTTACGTATGCAGGTACAGTTGCTAAAGCCAGTGGCGTTTTATTGACTAAAGCAGATGTAGATAAGGCAACCGTTACACTGAAAGATATACAGGATGAACGTGCCCGTGAGCTTTGCTTTGAGGGTACCCGTAAGCAGGACCTGGTGCGCTGGAATATTTTTTACACCACCATGGTGGACGTGTATAACCAAATGAATGGCTGGGCTACCTATGCTACCAACACGAAAGTGAATGCCATTACAGGGTATAGCAACGTGGCATCGGCAGCACCCAACAAACACCTGTTATTGCCCATTCCATCATCCGAAATAAGCGTGAACAAAAACATGACCCAAAATCCCGGTTGGTAATTGCACAGGGATTTCTTCTTCATGACAAAAAACTTAAGCTATGTTATCCTATAAAAATATTTTCCTGGCCACATGTGGCGCTGCGCTTATGGCTTCCTGTAATAAGAATGTAGTGGAGTTGACTGATATCAATTCATTCAATGTAAAAGCCGACAGTACAAGAGCCGCAGAGCCCACCAACGATACTGCCTATTATACACTGGGCAGTAAAGCCACATTTAATTTTTCCGGCAACCCGGCATTCATCACTTTCTTTTCGGGTGAAGTGGGACGCCGGTACATCTACCGCAATCGTAAAACCGCCACCGGTATTTCGAAGCTTGTTTTCACCAGTGCTTTAAATGCAGGTGTGCAACCCAACTCGCTGCGGGTAATGTTGTCTTCCGATTTTAAAGGTGTGGTGAGCAAAATGAATGTAGTGGGTGGTATTCCTACCAATACCCTGGTATACGACTCGGTAGCCACCCTGGCCAATATTGCGGCTGCTACATGGGCAGATATTACACCAACTGACCTGGCAAACAGTGCCACTGCAAAAACCAGCACCATCGATCTGAGTACGGTTGCCGCAGCAGGTAAAAAAGTATTTATTGCCTTCAAGTACCTGGCGCAAAGCGGTTCTATCCAAAATAAGTGGACCATTACCAACCTGGGTGTTACCAATAGCTTGCCGGATAATACTACCTACACTATTGGTAGCCTGGCTGCTGCCAATACTGCCATCGTAAATTATGGGGCTTCTTTGTTTAGCCCGGGTTGGGTAGCCTATACCGCCACCAATAATTATAACTGGGTGGTGAGTGCAGGTACTTCTTTGGTCATTACCGGTGCATCAACAGCCGCAGCAGCTACTTCCAATGTAGAAGCATGGACCTTTATGGGCAGTCTTGACCTGAACAGTGTGGCGCCAGATTTTGGTGTACCGTTGAAAGATATTTCAGCCGCACCATTGCCCTACCAATATGCATATCCATCTACCGGAAAATATGATGCGGTATTTGCAGCTACCAATTTTACTGCATACACTTCGGATACTATTACCCGAAAAATTCCGGTGTCCATACGATAGGTCCACTGATAGCATGTTTAGTACCACCATTTATACGTATACACTCCACACATGCAGATATCTCGTACAGCTAGAGTTAGGTATGCCGGCCCCATTTGGGGTCGGCATTGTTTAAAGCCTGGCGTATATAAAATATCACGTGTTGTGTTATTAAAGGTTTCAAACAATCGAGTCCTGTAATGCAAGAAATTCAAATAATACAATCAATGCTACACAGGGGGAGGCGTAGGCAAGGCAAAACAGCTTGGCCCGCAGTATTTGCGGGAGCCGGAGGCATCGGGTTTGCCTTGTCCCGCAATTGCGGGATCTTTGTTACTTTCTTTGCATCAAGGCAAAGAAAGTAATAGGACAAGGCTACGAACATCTTGAAAAATACAGGCAGCTTGAACTTCATTTGTTGAACAGAAATATTTTCTTTAATAGCACAACACGTTAAAATATACATGCATCAAATTGGAATTTCCTGTACTATTTTGAACAGGCTGTATCCAAAGCCCAACAGTAATTGAAGACCATAAATGGGTAAATACAAAATGAAACGCTTTGCCATAAATATCTGTTTAGGATTGCTGCTGCTATTTGCATGGGCAGGCACAGAACTTGTTGCCCAGTTGCCGAACAAATCTCCTTTGTTCGAAGCCTACAAGCAAAACAAACAGACATCCATATTACCCGATTTCTCTTATGTAGGATACCGCTGTGGTGAGCAACCCATACCCACTATACATACGTATAAGGTTTTTAATGTGCTCGATTTTGGCGCCGTACCCAACGATGATATCTGTGATCGAAAAGCCATACAGGCCGCTATTGATGCGGCCAATAAAAATGGATCGGGTATTGTTTTTTTTCCGAAGGGAAGATTTATTGCCAACGATGATAGTACACTTACGCAGGGCATAGTATCCAAAGGCAGTAAGATCATTTTCAGGGGAAGTGGTTCCGGGCCCAACGGAACAGAGTTATTCATGAAAGAAATGCTGGTGCCGGTAAACCCAACACAAATGTGGACTGGAAGGACCATGTTTACGTTTACAGCAAATGGGGCAGATACTAAAATTGGAGATATCACTGCGCATGCGAAAAAGGGGGCGTTCGATTTGAAGCTAAGTACAACAGGTAATCTACAACCTGGCGACTGGATCGCTTTAAAATTATTGGATAATACACCTGCATTGGTGGATGCGGAACTGGCACCACATAAAGCCGACCCAGCCTGGAAATATATCATCGAAAAAGGGGTGGATGTTTGTATGTATTACCAGGTGAAAAAAATAAGGAATGGCGTTGTTACAATGCATGCACCGCTGGCTTATACGGTGGATACAAAATACAAATGGAGCGTGTACAAATTTGCCCATGCAGAAGAAGTGGGCATTGAAAACATCGCTTTCGTAGGCAACTGGAAAGAGAAATTCGTGCATCACAGGTCGTGGAAAGATGATAGTGGGTTTAACCTGTTTAGTTTTTCACGCTGTACCAATTCGTGGATGAAAGATTGCCGGTTTACCGATTGCAATATTGCGGCCATGGTTGGACAAAGTGCCAATGTTACCGTCATCAATTGTGTGGTTACGGGCAATGCAGGGCACGAAGCCATTGGCTCCAGTTATTCTACCAATGTATTACTGGCCAATTTAAAAGATGAGGCTTCGCAATGGCATTCATTTGGAGTGCAGAACCGGTCGGTGAATACTGTGCTTTGGCATTGTACATACCCATCCACCACTTGCTTTGAAGCGCATGCCAGCCAGCCCAGGAATACCCTGTTCGACAATGTGACGGGTGGTTTTATGCCGGGCCGCCAGGGTGGTGCTATCGATAATTTGCCCAATCACCTGAATGGGTTGGTATTATGGAATTACACGCAGACAAACGCACCGGTAAAAGATTTTGATTTTTGGCCATCAAATGATGTATGGTTTAAGATGGTGAATCCCATAGTGGTGGGTTTTACAAGCAAGGGCAGTAGCTTTAAAAAAGACCAGCCGGGTTATTTTGAAAGCATCGGGCAAAAAGTATCGCCTGCTTCTTTATACGAAGCACAACTGGAACTGCGATTGAAAAAGGTTCCCGATTGGTTGAAACTAGATGTGAATTGATGAACACAAACTACCGTATCATAAATTCCAGGTACATTCTTATTTTAATACATCATCGGGTAAAACCTAAAAACAAGACAATGAAACTGTACAAACGATCCATTGCCTATCTCATTTGCTCGTTTATTTTTTTGAACAGCGCTTTTAGTGCGATTAAACTTCCCTATTTCTTTTCCGACAATATGGTATTGCAGCAACAGGCGCAATCATTGATTTGGGGATGGAGTAATGCAGGAAGTAAAATAACGCTTATTACATCCTGGAATAAAAAGAAGTATGTGGTTACTGCTGACGAAAAAGGAAAATGGAAAACAAATATTGCAACACCTTCGGCTGGTGGCCCGTTTGAAATAACGATCAGTGAAGGAAGCAACACCGTTACTATCAAAAATATTCTCATTGGGGAGGTATGGCTTTGCAGCGGGCAAAGCAATATGCAAATGCCCATGAAAGGTTTCAAAGACCAGCCCATTCTTGGTGCTACGGAGGCTATTTTTAATTCAACCAATGATCAGATCAGGTTATACACCGTGCCAATGACTGTTCAAAGAGAGGCGAAGGATACTTCAATGAATGCCTCATGGAATGCAGCAGAACCTGCATCGGTTACCAATTTCAGCGCTACTGCTTATTATTTTGGCAGGTTATTGCAAGCTAAGTTAAAAGTGCCTGTAGGTTTGGTATGCAATAGCTATGGCGGTACTCCCGTGGAAAGCTTTATGGATGAGGAAGCATTGAAAGCATTTCCTGAGATCACCAACTTTCCATCTAAGACAGATACTTCAAAAAAGTTCAACAATGGGAATGCTACTGCAGTGTACAATGGCATGTTGCATCCTTTCTTAGGGTATACCATCAAAGGTTGTATCTGGTACCAGGGCGAAACCAATTATAACCGCCCCAAACAATACGAAACCCTGTTTCCTGCATTTGTAAAAATGCTGCGGGCAAAATCGAACAACGATAGTCTTCCATTTTACTATGTTCAAATTGCACCCTATAACAATAGCCTCAATAAAGCCGACTCGGTACTGAGGTTTAATTCAGCCTGGTTAAGGGATGCCCAGCGAAAAGCATTGGCAAAAATACCCAACAGCGGCATGGCGGTAACCCTTGATATTGGCAACGAAAATTTTATTCATCCAGGAGATAAAGAAACTGTTGGCAAACGCCTGGCTTATATGGCGCTGGCAAAAACTTATGGCTTCAAAGGTTTCCCTTATGCATCGCCCGTGTACGAATCGGTAAGCTTTACGGGCAACGTGGCAACCATCCAGTTTGCCAATGCGCCCAATGGCTTCACATCTTATGGCAAGCCATTAAGCAATTTTGAAATTGCCGGAGCAGACAAAATCTTTCGTCCTGCAAGAGCCGTCATCTTCCAGGGAAAATTGCTGGTATCGGCACCAGAAGTGCCCAATCCGGTAGCTGTGCGTTATGCGTTTAAAGATTTTGTGGTGGGCGATTTGTTTAATACCGAAGGGTTTCCTGTAAGCAGTTTCAGGACAGATGACTGGTAACAGTATTCAACAGTTTGGAAGAATGCTGATCAGTATTTGTAATTAAGCATGAATTGACAAATGATAAGCAAGAAATATAAAATGAAAAACTATCTCCGCAAACTTGTTTTGCTATTTGCATCCTTGCTAAGTATAGCAGGTTTTTGCTTTGGCCAAAAGAAACTGGGCAATGAAACTCCTGCTCAGAAAGCGAAACGAATGGAATGGTGGACAGATGCCCGTTTTGGCATGTTTATTCACTGGGGCCTGTATGCACTGCCGGCTCGCCATGAGTGGATAAAAAGAAGGGAGAAGCAAACCAATGAGCAGTATCAAAAATATTTCGACCTGTTCAACCCCGATGAATTCGATCCCAAACTATGGGCCAAACAAGCCAAAGCTGCCGGTATGAAATACGCGGTGTTGACCACCAAGCATCACGAAGGTTTTTGTTTGTTCGATAGCAAATACACCGATTATAAAAGCACCAATACACAGGCCAGGAGAGACCTGGTGAAAGAGTTTGTGGATGCGTTCAGGGCAGAAGGCATTAAAATAGGCTTTTACTATTCATTGCTCGATTGGCACCATCCAAATTTTACCATCGATTATATGCATTCCCAGTTTCTGCCAGACTCTATTGGCACTCCTGCAGCGTATGCCCAGTTGAATAAAAACAGGGATATGGCTGTGTACAGGAAATACATGTACAACCAGGTGACCGAATTGCTTTCCAACTATGGCAAAATAGATTTATTGTGGTTGGATTTTTCGTATGAAAACAAAAATAATCTGCCCGGAAAAGGGAAAGACGATTGGGGCTCAGTTGCATTGTTGCAACAGGTTAGAAAATTGCAACCCAATATTATTGTGAACAACCGACTGGATTTAAAAGAGTACGAAGATGGTGCCGACTTTGAAACACCCGAGCAGGTGAAGCCAGACTCGCTTGCAAAATTTAAGGGAAAGGCATTTGAAACCTGCCAAACCTTTTCAGGTTCCTGGGGCTATTACAGGGATGAGAATACCTGGAAATCACAAAGGCAATTACTCGATCTGCTCATATCATCAGTAAGCAATGGCGGCAACCTGATCCTGAATGTGGGGCCTACTGCCCGTGGCGAATTTGACTACAGGGCAAAAAATGCATTAGACAGTCTTGCTGACTGGATGCATGCTAACAGCAAGTCTATTTACAAATGTACTTATGCCCCCGATGCATATAAAGTACCGGAGGGGAGCAAGCTTACCTATAATGCCGCCGGCAAAAGGTTGTATGTGCATGTATATAATTATCCTGCTGATAGCAAATTGATTTTGCCGGGTTATAAAAGCAAATTGAAATACGCACAGTTTTTATTTGATAATTCTGAATTGAAATTTGAAATAAAGGGGGAGGATGTCATTGTAAAACTGCCTGCCAAAAAGCCTTTGTATGAAATACCGGTCATTGAATTATTATTGAATTGATCCCCGCTTACTTGTTATTGAAAGTAAATAAGTTGTTATAGATAAACAGTATTCATCAAAGCCCCATGAAACTATCATTCGTTTTTTTAATTTCCATGCTTATACTTTTTTCAGTGTTCAGTTCAACTGCACAGGAAAATTTTAAACAGGGCAGCTATAAGCATACCAGCCACCCCGATGCACAGTGGTATCCCAAAGCAGGGTTGGGCATGTTCATTCACTGGGGCATTTCTTCGGTAAAAAAGCTTGATTGCTCATGGCCTATGCGGGCAGGTACTCAAATAGGATGGAGCAGTAACAAGCCCGACCAGGACTCTGTTGACAGGTATGTAAATGGCGGCGATTTTTTTGCCGGTCATGCATGTAAACAAACCCAATCCTGCATTACACCGAATGAATATTTTGCGTTGGCAAAAGATTTTGATCCGGAAAATTTCGATGCAGATAAAATAATAAAGGCTGCTAAAGCTGCAGGTATGACCTACGCAGTTTTCACAGCTAAGCATCACGATGGTTTTGCCATGTGGCCAAGTGCTTATGGTGATTATAGTACAAAGAATTATTTGGGTGGTCGCGATTTTGTGAAGGAGTTTGTAACTGCCTGCAGAAAATATGGATTAAAAGTGGGCCTGTATTTTTCGCCACCCGATTGGCATTTCGACGAGCCGTTTCAAAACTATATGTACTATGGCCTTGCACAACGGTATTCGAATGTGCCGGAGTTGGACAGGAACCTGCAACCGAAAAAGACTACAGCCACAGCGGCTGAAAAGCAGGCGCATTATGAGCGGATGGCGGCATTTGTAAAGGGCCAAACAGAAGAACTGTTGCGCAACTATGGTAAGATAGATATGATTTGGTTTGACACGGATGGGGTACCTATTATACCTGCGGGCAATGCTGCCTGGTATAATTGTATCACTATGGAACAGGTACGCCAACTACAGCCGGGCATTATTGTTAGCCCCAGGTTATTTGGTTACGGCGATTATGCAACTTTTGAAAGCGATAGTAAAATACCCACTACCCAACAAGACGGATGGGCAGAGTTTTGTACCACCATTGCTACTAATGGGACCTGGGGTTATACAGAATCGTCATTAAAGTCAACTGCCCATGTATTGAATTACCTCATCAGGTGCAGGGCGTATAACACCAATATGCTGTTGAATTACGGGCCCACAAAGGATGGTGTATTGTCTCCCGAAATGTATAAGAGCCTGGGAGAGTTTGCCAGTTGGATGAAAGTGAACAGTGTTTCCATTAAAGGCACACAGGGGATTGATTCAACGGAATCTGCATCTGTGCCCGCTACCCAAAATAAAAACCATCGCTACCTGTTTTTGCTGGCACCCAATACCAAAGCAACTATTGCGGATGAGAAGATTGTTTTCACAACGAACAAAAACATCAATGCAGTTCGGCTTTTAGGACATAAGGAAAAACTGTATTATGGTGTGAAGGAGGGAAAGCTGACCATAGTGGTGCCGGCGGCTATTCGTTCAGCATTGCCTGAAGTAATTGAAGTGGAAGTGAAATAATTTGATCCGGAGTTCGATGAAAAAACAAATGAAACCTATATCGATAGCAATTTTGGGCATTGTTGCCAGTCTTGCTGGTTTTAGCCAGCAGCAGTACTATGATTTTAATACAGCCGTGCCTGCTAATTTTTCTAGTTCCGGCATTTCGCTGCGTATCAGCAATGAACATGTGAAAGATGGCGCAAATGCTCTTCAATGGCAGGTTGCAAATGGTACGGTATTAACAGCCCGCGACCTGGGCATTTCCAGTGCCGATATAGGTGGAGCAAGCGCTGCCCGGTTTTTTATTTATAGTAAAGAAGTGACCAACGATACACTTGTTTTTAAGTTTTATGATAAAGACGGCGTACAGAAAAGAGAAGGCCGCATGTTGCTGAACTATAAAGGTTGGAGAGATTTTCATCGCAGCTATCGCTTCGATTATAACTATGGTAAAGAATTGCCTGCATTTGCATTGGATAAGATGGAGATTGTTTACAAATCTGAAATCCCATTGGCTACGGCAACCATGTACATAGATGCATGTAGGATGATTGGAGATGCAAATGACCGTGTGCCCGGGCCGCATATGAAACTCGATTTACCGCATATTGTAGGGCGTGTAGAATTGCTGAATGATTTTTTACTCACGCCGGATATGGAAGTAAAGCCTGCCTCAGTGCAGGAACTGGCAGAAGCCCAAAAAGTCGGATTGTTGTATAAACGCATCATTCCAACCGTAGATGGGGCAAACCTTGCAGCCGCTAAAAAATTTGTGGATGACTGTGCAATTCGTCGTAATGCGGATGGCTCCATTACAGGTCGCGGGCAACTTTTCTTCTACCATGAGTCGGAAGATACGCTTGTACAGGCATCTAAATATTGTGCATACCTGGCAGAGGCAGCTATTCATAATGGCGACGAAGATGCAAAAACCAAGCTATTGGATTTTGTAGAGTATCTGTTAGACCAGGGGCTGGCTGAGGGAGGAAGGCTTTTTTTGCACCTCGGGCACTACGGTGTTACCCGCAGCTTTCCTGTTGGTTTCCTGGAAGGCATGCAGTTGTATCCTGCCAGCCTGAAAGCAGAAGTGATAAAAATGTTGAAATGGCATCTTGGATATAACAGGATATACAGAAACGAAGCAGATCCTAACCCCAACATTGACTATATGTTTTTACGATCTGCTTTTTTGTTTGAAGTAATGACACATGCATCTTCGGGCGATGAATGGGTGAGGGATTTAAAATCCGGTTCCCGTTATTTGAGTTTTTTTACGGAACCAACACAGGGTAAAGCAGATGGAATGAAGGCTGATGGTTGCTATTTTCATCATAACGTACATTATATAGGTTATTGCTATGCCTTGCCCGCTTATGTTGAAAGAGTGTATTCGTTGAAAGGCACATCTTACAGAATTTCGCTGGCGGCATTTAAAAATATGGCAATGGCTTTTAAAGCTCTTTTTCTGCAATCATCAAAAGGAGTTCTAATAGCCAATTCATTAACCGGCCGGAATCCTTTTTGTGCATTCACATTAACGGATAAGTCTTTGGAACAGCTTGCTGAAATAGGCGGCGATATAGAAGGAACAGCTTATGATGCGGGCCTTGCTTCCTTGTATGATTATACCTTTGGCACTAACAAATATCCGCTGGCCAAAACCAACTACAACGGCTTTTACCAGTTCAATTATGCACAGGCTGGTGTGGTTCAAAAAGGTAATTGGACGGCGGTAATGAAGGGTTTTACAAATAAGTTGTGGGGAGCCGAAATTTATGTAAGTGAAAACAGGTATGGTCGCTATCAAAGTTATGGGGCATTGGAGCTGATGTATAATGGTGACTCTGCCGCTTCGGGTTTTCCGGCAATAGGAGGCAACGGCTGGGACTGGAATGTTGTTCCCGGCGCTACCACGATCCATTTACCTTTTTCCGAATTGCAGGCAAAGCAAGGCCGGGCCGATGAGTTTCAGAAGAACGGTTTTGCAGGAGCTTTGTCGTTGGGTAAGCATGGCATATTTGCTATGGACTTTGCGGAGAATGCCGGGAAAAACTATACTGCTAGTAATTTGAAATTTCATAAATCAGTATTTGCATTTAATGATATAATGGTTTGCCTTGGCTCTGGAATTAGTTCTACTAACAAGGACAGTATTACGGCTACCAACTTATTCCAGGCCGTTTCTACAAACAGCAATCCTGGTATTTATATCAACTCGGGTAAGCAGATCGGAAATGAAAATTATTACGAGATGGTTTCTGTGAAGAATGCCGGTGCGTGGGTGTTAAACGGGCAGGGAACCGGCTACTATGTTCCTAAAAATGCAGGCGATATAACTGTGTTGAGAGGAAGGCAAACCACTCCGGTTGAAACCTCGTTAACCGGAAAACCAACGGTGACCACAAATTTCAGCAAAGCCTTTATCAGTCATGGATTAGCGCCTGCCAATGCCAATTACCGGTTTGTGGTGGTACCGGCTGCTACCGCCAAGCAAATGAAGGAGTATGCAAAGCAATTTGAAAAGGAAGCATTGTTTACAGTATTAAGGCAGACAGATTCGCTACATGCGGTAAAATGGCTGCCTGATAACACAATTGCTTATGCTTTTTTTGAAGCGAACCCGCAAGTAAATATTGGTTCTGTCAAAAGCATCTCAGGAAAAGCCTTATTAGGCGTAAAAGAAAACAAAGATGGGCTGGCAATAACGATTAATAACCCCGACCTGAATACGGTAGAGGATCCTGCTTCGGGATGGCGTTCATCTAAGTATAAATTGAACCTGCAATTAAACGGAAAATGGAAAGTAGTAGACAATCCTTCCGGTGCATCGATAAGCAACAATCAGCAATCAACAATTATTGAATTTTCATTAATTGACGGCAGTTCAACGACTATTCAATTGAAAATAGATAAATAGAGATGAAGAAAACAAGCCTAATAAGTTTTGCCCTATATAGTTTGTTTGCTACGCAATTGTTCGGGCAACAAATTCCGGCAGGCATTATAAGCAGGCAAACGAATGCAAAAGAGAAATCACCTGCTCATTATGTCAATCCATTTATTGGGTCAAGTAACAATACCGCATTGGCCGGCAGTTATCATGGATTGGGTAAAACCTTTCCGGGTGCGGCTACACCATTTGGTTTAACCCAACTTAGTCCCAATACGATTACCGGAGGTGATAATGGAGCGGGCTACAGTTATGAGCAGAAGTCCATAGAAGGTTTTGCTTTTACGCAAATGAGTGGTGTGGGGTGGTATGGTGATCTGGGAAATTTTTTGGTGATGCCCACTACAGGTCTACTTAAAACCAATTCGGGAAGAGAAAAAGAAGGCATCAGTGGGTATCGTTCTTTGTATGATAAAAAATCGGAAATAGCCGAAGCGGGTTATTATTCAGTCGAATTAACGGACTATCATGTTAAGGCCGAGATGGTAGCCGCTCCCCACAGCGGTATCATGCAGTTTACTTATCCAGCCAATAAACAATCCCGCATTCAAATTGATTTAGCCAGGAGGGTGGGTGGTACTTCTACAGAACAGTATATAAAAGTAGTAAACGATAATACTATCGAAGGCTGGATGAAATGTGATGCCACTGGCGGTGGCTGGGGCAACGGGAACGGAAAACCTGATTATGTGGTGTATTTCTATGCCCAATTCAGCAAGCCATTGAAAAAATATGGTGTGTGGGAAGTGAATATTCCACCAGGTGCCAATCGTAAAAGGGAAACTATTGAAAGCGTTGCATTTCAGACGGTAACAGCCAATGCAACTATCCATGAACAATGCAAAGAAAAGCAAGGAAAACATCTTGGGTTTTATACCGAGTTTGAAACAGGAAAGGATGAGGCGGTATTACTGAAAGCAGGCATATCTTTTGTGAGCATGGAAGGTGCCCGCAAAAACCTGGAAGCGGAGAGTAAAGACTGGAATTTTAATAACGAAAGAAAAAGGAGCTTTCAGTTATGGAATAATGCACTGGGTAAAATGAAAGTGTCAGGCGGAACCGAAGACCAGAAAACAATTTTTTATACATCATTGTATCATTCCATGATCGATCCGAGGAGCTTTACCGATGTAGATGGTAACTATCCTGGCGGTGATGGCCTTGTACATCATTCAACTCAATTTACAAAACGAACCATCTTCAGTGGATGGGATGTATTTCGCAGTCAAATGCCTTTGCAAACCATCATCAACCCGGCAGTGGTGAATGATATGATCAATTCGCTGGTGGAACTGGCAGATGAAAATAAAACGCAGTACCTGGAAAGATGGGAATTTTTGAATGCTTATAGTAATTGTATGCTGGGTAATCCCGCAGTAGTGGTAATAGCCGATGCTTACCGAAAAGGCATCAGGAATTACAATATTGATAAAGCCTATACTTTTTCCAAGAATACGGTTGATAAGTTTGGTACTGCAGAATTAGGGTATGATCCTAGTATATCAAAGACATTAGAATATGCTTATTCGGCATGGTGTATGGCACAACTGGCTAAGCAATTAAATAAAACAGCTGATAATAAAAAGTACACAGAGCAATCGTTTCATTATAAAAACTTGTTTGACCCCACAGTAGGATGGTTCAGGCCAAAAGATAAAAATGGGGCATGGTTGCCATGGCCTGCCGAAGGAAGGTTAAAACAACAATATGGTTGTACAGAAAGCAATCCTTATCAGCAAGGCTGGTTTGTACCACATGATATAGAAGGGTTGACCCAATTAATAGGGGGCAATGAAAAAACAGTCAAAGATTTAGAGGATTTTTTTGACAAGGTGCCTCCCGATATGAAGTGGAACGATTATTACAATCATGCCAACGAACCGGTACACCATGTGCCCTTTATGTTTAATGCCCTGGGTAAACCCTGGCTAACGCAAAAATGGGCCCGGTTAATTTGCGAAAATGCTTATCACAATTCGGCCGAATTGGGATTGGTGGGCAACGAAGACGTGGGGCAAATGTCGGCCTGGTATGTATTGGCGGCTTCGGGCCTGCATCCGGTTTGTCCCGGCGATAATCGTTATGAGATTTGCACGCCAATATTTGATTCCATCAGCATCCAGTTGGATCCTACATATGCATCCGGGAAAAAATTCACCATCATTACCAAAAACAACGCCCTTCAAAACAAATACATCCAATCGGCTAAACTAAACGGAAAGCCTTATCAAAAGAGTTGGCTCAGCCACGATGAATTGGCAAAAGGTGGCATCCTGGAATTGGTATTGGGGTCTCAGCCTAATAAGGCATGGGGTATGGTAAGATGATTTTACCCCTAAAAAAAGACGATTCTCTTATTCGCTACATCTGCACCGCAACTACATTTAACCGCTGCCATTGCGTACACGATTGATGAATGCGTTGAACCCTGTATGGAGTGCGCATCATGTAATGTTTGCTGAAATATGAAAAGAAATCGAAACTTAGAGCATGTATTTGCTCTCCTCTTTTTATTATTGGTTGCTTTTGTGCAAACTGAAGCCCAACTATCTTCTTCTGCATCCTTCATAAGTACGCTCCAAAAAGCACCTGCCTATGCAGTGTTGGCCAACAATGCAAAAGCCAATCCTCATCAGCTTATTGTAACCCGTGTATGGAAGGGTGATTTGTGCCAACTCTCTGTAAAAAACAATTCGGGCACTTCACTTGCAGTGAAGGAAGTGGTCGTATTCGATTGGAAGCATGGTTTGCCTGGTAGTACGCCTGTGTATGGTGAAGCGTTTCAAAAACTGGGACAAATAGGCGGCACACTTGCTAAGCCGGAGGACTGGGGTACTTATGCCGACAGACTGCATTATAAGATCCCGGAACCTGAACAGTTGCGCACGGCCTATGGCATGTTTACCCTGCAAACAGGATCAGATAACAGGGTATTACTGGCCACTACTTCCTGCAATAAATTCATTTCCCGTTTTTCATTTAGCGATACAAGATTGCGCATCTCCATGGATTGTGAAAACCTGGTATTGCAACCGGGGCAAACCTGGCAACTCGAAGAGTTTATTGCCATTGCCGGACCCGATAGAGAAAAATTGTATGATCGCCTTACGAGTGCGATCGCCATTCATCATCCCAAATTGAAATTTGATACGATTCCCATGGGTTGGTGTTCCTGGTATTGTTTTGGCCCTGGTGTGACGGCGCAAAATGTAGCAGACAATACAGAATGGATCGCCAACCACTTACCCGAACTACAATACATTCAACTCGACGATGGCTACCAACCCTGGATGGGTGATTGGTTGGACGCCGGTAAAGCTTTTGGTGGCGATGTAAGCCGGGTATTACAACAGATAAAAGCAAAACATTTGGAACCGGCTATTTGGGTGGCGCCTTTTATTGCCAGCCCTGATTCTAAATTATTTAAAGAGCATCCCGATTGGATGGTAAAAGATGAAAATGGTCAGCCGCTTCGCTCCGATAAAATAGGCTTTGGTGGTTGGAGGCTCGGGCCCTGGTATGTATTGGATGGCACGCATCCGGAAGTGCAAAAATATTTTGAATCTCTTTTCAGAACCATGCGCCAGCAATGGGGATGTACTTATTTTAAACTGGATGCCAACTATTGGGGCGCTATGCACGGCGGGGTTCATTACGACAAAAATGCTACCCGTATTGAAGCCTATAGGCGTGGAATGGAAGCCATTCGCAATGGTGCAGGCGATGCATTTTTATTGGGCTGCAATCATCCTATTTGGGCTTCACTTGGACTGGTTCATGGTTCGCGTAGTTCGATGGACACCGACAGGAAATGGAAATCTTTCAGAGATATTGGCAGAGAGAACTTATTGCGCGGATGGCAAAACGGTCGCTTGTGGTGGAATGATCCCGATTGCATTCTTCTGTATGATAAAGCAACTGCAGATATTATGGATGCGGCAGGCAAGAAGAATCAACAGCCGTCGGCTTTAACAGAAAATGAATTTTTATTTCATGCGGCTACGGTATATGCGTCGGGAGGCATGTTGCTGAGTGGCGACGATCTTCCTAAGTTGTCGGCAGAAAGATTAGCGATACTGAAAAAACTGATGCCGCCAACAGGCGTGGCCGCAAGGTTTGAAAACGAAAATTTTGAAGTAGGGGTTACGCAGTTAAAAAATAAAAAAGTCTATTCGGTTTTCAACTGGGGTGATACTGCCGTAAAGCGTAGCATTCAACTGCCTGCAGGGAAATATAAACTCACAGATAAATTCACAGACAAGGAACTTGGTACCTACGAAACGGTTTATAATATTCCTGCATTAAATGCACATTCTGCTTTGTTGATAGAAGCTGAAAAACAGCAATAGAAATACGCAAGCTGCTGGTATAATTAATGTTGATCGATCAGTTAAAGGCCAAAATATAGAAGATTGAAATCATTCCAGTGCACAGAAATAAAGTGACAATAGAACAGAAATTGACGAAATAAAAGGAAGATATTTTAAAACAATCATTTAAACAGATAAATGAAATACTTATTTTTTGTTATTGCGATTTGTAGTATTCATTTTTTACAAGCACAGGATTTAAAACTCTGGTATAACAAACCGGCTGAAAAATGGACTGAAGCCTTACCTCTTGGCAATGGGCATATTGGTGCCATGGTATTTGGCGGGGTAGAAAAGGAATTGATCCAACTTAATGAAAGCACACTCTGGAGTGGTGGACCAGTAAAGCACAATATAAACCCGGAGGCATCTACCTATTTGCCGCAAGTAAGGGAAGCTTTGCTAAAAGAAGCCGATTACGACAAAGCAGGTAAGCTTGCACGTAAATTGCAGGGGCTTTTTACGGAGTCATACCTGCCACTCGGAGATGTAACCATTTCTCAGGATTTTGGAGGTCAATCTCCCACAGCCTATTATCGTGATTTGAATTTACAAACGGCGGTAGCCACTACCAGGTTCACTATTAATGGAGTTGAATATGTGCGTGAATCATTTGTGTCGGCTCCTGCCAATACTATGGTGATTCATCTTTCTGCTTCAAAAAAGGGTGCAATTAATACTGATATTTCAGGCAATAGCCAGTTACGTTTTAATACTAAAGCCTTAGGTACTTCGGAATGGATTGTTGCAGGCAAGGCGCCTGCACATATTGCGCCCAATTATTACAACCCAAAAGATCGGGAGCCTATTGTGTATGAAGATACCACTGGTTGTAATGGAATGCGTTTTCAATTGAGGATAAAAGTGGTTGCACCCGGAGCTCAGATCGTGGCTGATGATAAAGGAGTACATATTCGGCAGGCTACGGAAGCGATTGTCTATATAACTGCTGCTACAAGTTTCAATGGGTACGATAAATGCCCTGTCAGTGAGGGGAAAGATGAGGGAGCGTTAGTTGCCGGTTTTTTAGAAAAGGCAGTGAAAAAATCATACCCTACACTTAGGAAAGAACACATGGCTGATTATCAAAAATATTTTAACCGGGTATCCTTAAAGCTAAAAGACACAATAGGGGAAAAGAGAAATAGTATGCTGCCTTCGAACGAACGATTGGCGGCTTACTCAAAAGGAGGTTACGATCCCTTTATTGAGGCCCTCTATTTTCAATTTGGACGTTATTTACTGATTTCTTGCTCACGTCCAGGCGGGCCACCTGCGAATCTGCAAGGTATTTGGAACAAGGAGTTGAGGGCTCCATGGTCTAGCAATTATACCATAAATATTAATACAGAGATGAATTACTGGCCTGCAGAGGTTACCAATCTCTCTGAGATGCATCAGCCGTTGCTCGATTGGTTGAAAGACCTTTCGGCATCTGGAAGTAGAACGGCAAAAGAATTCTACCATGCAAAGGGATGGGTAGCACATCACAATTCTGATATTTGGTGTACATCAAACCCGGTAGGTGATTTGGGAGCGGGAAATCCGTCCTGGGCCAATTGGTATATGGGAGGTAATTGGCTTTGCAGGCATTTATACGAGCACTATCTCTATACAGGAGATAAGAAATTTTTAGCTGAATACGCTTATCCCATTATGAAGCAGGCTGCATTGTTTACTTTGGACTGGTTGGTGAAAGATAATGAAGGGTATTGGGTAACGGCACCATCCACTTCTCCTGAAAATTGGTTTAAAGATAAAAATGGAAAGTCTCAATCCGTATCCGTTGCTTCAACGATGGATATGGCTATAATTTGGGATCTTTTTACCTCCCTCATAGAAGCATCAACGTCATTAAACACTGATGCTGAATTCAGAAACCAATTAATATCAGTGAGAGAAAAATTGTATCCGATGAAAATTGGAAACAAAGGGCAACTCCTAGAATGGTATAAGGATTTTGAAGAGGTCGACACATTGCACCGGCATGTATCCCATTTATATGGCTTATTCCCGGGAAAACAAATTTCTGCAGATAATGATCCTGAATTTTTTAATGCGGCAAAGCGCACACTTGAAATAAGGGGCGATTTGGGAACCGGCTGGAGCAGGGGATGGAAGATAAACTGGTGGGCAAGATTGCACGATGGGGATCATGCTTATCTGCTATTTAGGAACTTACTGAATTATGCCGATGCTGGCGGCGGAGGCACTTATCCGAATTTCTTTGATGCTCATCCGCCATTCCAGATTGATGGGAATTTTGCGGGCACGGCAGGTATGGCCGAAATGCTTTTGCAAAGTCATACACAATTTGTTGATGTTTTACCTGCATTGCCAACTGCTTTACCAGAAGGGGAAGTGAAGGGTCTTTGTGCCAGGGGCGGTTTTGTAGTGGATATACAATGGCGTGCAGGAAAATTGGTAAAGCTGAAAGTAAAATCAAAGGCAGGAATAAAATTGTATTTGCGTTACAATGGAAAAATTGTAGAAATGGAAACAAGCAAGAATGGCATATACCAGTTGAATGGAGAGCTTAAAGCAATATAGGAACCTGGGTGTTTATGATTGAAAGAAATGTAGAATAGATAATCCCAAAGTATTCCTGGAACATGAGTCATTGCCGATTTTCTGCCATAAGTACATCAAGGCATATAAGCAAGAGATTTAGTTATCCGGAATTTAATCATGCCAATTGAATATAAAAATGAAACGTACATTATTAGCCACGTTGGGAACAGTTGTTATACTGTCGTTGATAAATGAAGCTGTCGTCGCACAAACAAAACCCGGGAGTAAAATTTTACCTTATAAAAACCCTGCTCTTCCGGTTGAAAAGCGTGTGGACGATTTGCTGGCCCGGATGACACTCGAAGAAAAAGTGTTTCAGTTGTGTGCCTTGCGCCTGGGCGATGGCGATGAAGTATTTAAAAGCAGCGGCGTTTATTCTACCGATTATGTGCGGCAGCAAATGAAATTACATGGGGTTGGGCATATCAGTTGCCCTACAACCGATATGAATGCAGGCATGTCTGTAAAAACAGCCAACGAAATTCAAAAAGTGGCTGTGGTAGAAACAAGGCTGGGTATTCCAACCATAATTAACGATGAGGCGCTGCATGGCTGCAGGGGCAGTGGTTCTACTTCTTATCCGCAATCTATCGCTTTATCCTGCACCTGGAATTTAAAACTGATGAATGAAATAAGTGATGCCATAGGGCAGGAAACTTATAGCCGCGGCATTCGCCAGGTGTTGGGGCCCGTGCTCGACCTGGCAAGAGATCCAAGACATGGAAGGATGGAAGAAACTTATGGAGAGGATCCTGTATTGGCCGCTCGGTTTGGCGTAGCATATATCAAAGGCGTACAGGCCAACGGTGTTATTTGTACGCCCAAACATTTTCTTGCCAATTTTGTAACGGCCAATGGCAGGGAAGCTGCGAATATTGATCTAAGTGAAAGAGCCCTCAGGGAAATTCATCTTGTGCCCTACAAAGCTGCTGTAACCGAGGCGCACACAAAATCAATCATGGCAGCTTATAACGCCGTGAATGGCGTGCCCTGCTCTGCCAATAGCTGGCTGCTCACAGATATTTTAAGAAAGGAATGGAAGTTTGATGGTTTTACAGTATCTGATTGGAGTGGCGTCAACCACAGTTTTACCTATCATAAAGTTTCCAACTCATTTGCCGAGTCGGCAGTGCTTTGTGCAAAAGCAGGCATGGATGTGGATCTGCCCAGGGTAAAAAGTTATGTGCAACTGGTGCAAATGGTGAAAGAAGGAAAAATTAAGGAAGCGGAAATTGATGTAAATGTAAAACGGGTGCTTTCCGTAAAGTTTGAAATGGGATTGTTTGAGCATCCATATATCACAGATACTGCCAAAGCAACAGAGCTTAGTGATGCCCCTGCTTACCGAAACCTGGCATTGAAAGCTGCGGAGCAAAGTATTGTGTTGCTTAAGAATGATAATCATATTTTGCCCTTGCAGCAACCAAAGAAAATTGCCGTGATTGGACCCAATGCCAACTCACTGCGATTGGGTGGATATGCAGCAATGAATGTAAAAGGCGCAACACCGTTGGAAGCCATCCGCAAAGAATTTCCCAATGCTGTGGTGCAATACGCTAAAGGCTGCGATGTTACGGGTAACAATGCAGCCGGTTTTGAAGAAGCCCTCAAAGTAGCAAAGGAATCGGATATGGTGTTGTTGATGATGGGTGGCGAATATGGAAAAACAGGTGGCGAGTCGCAGGATAGGGCCGACCTGAACCTGATGGGTATGCAGGAATCATTGATTGCAAAAATGAGTGAACTGGGTAAGCCTGTGGTAGTGGTGTTGATAGATGGCCGTCCTGTTACCATGACGAATTGGATCAACAAGGTGGATGGAGTGGTAATGATGTTTTTTGCAGGTGAAGAAGGCGGGAATGCATTGGCCAAAATACTTTCGGGTAAAGTAAACCCATCGGGCAAACTAACGGTAACTATTCCCAGGACCACCGGCCAGTTGCCCATGCCGCTGCTTCAAAGGCCTTACGGAAGAGAAAGCGAAATTGCTGAATATCCCGAGATGCCCAGGACCAGTAAGAGTACATCAGCCATAAATACCAGTTATTATCCATTGTTTCCTTTTGGATATGGATTGTCTTACACTACATACGCTTATTCCAATCTTAGTTTTTCGAAGAGTACCTATTCAATGGATGAGCCTATAGAAGTTTCTGTGGATGTAAAGAACACTGGCAACCGGGATGGAGAGGAAATTGTTCAACTCTATTTTACCGATCTGAATCCACATGCGGTTTCAACGATTCCCATGCAGCTCAGGTCCTTTCAGCGGGTGACTATTGCTGCAGGTGCTACGGAGAAATTAAAATTCACTTTAAAGCGTTCAGATTTGGAATACCTCAATGCGCAATTGCAACCCGAACTGAATCCAGGGAAGTTCGAAGTTTTTGTAGGCGGCAGTTGTATTAACGGAGTAAAAGGGGCATTCCAAATCAGGTAATACAATCAGGTTTGTTGAAGTAAAAAATAATATGAGAAAGCATGTTGTAAGTGTGCTTGCTTTTTGCCTGGTAAGCCTGCAAATGGTAACTGCGCAAAAAGCAGATGCAACCAATCCGATTTTTACACAGTTGGGAGCCGCATACAGAACACCGGCTTTTTCCATGAAAGGGTATTGGGTATGGTGCAGCACAGTCATAAAGGGCGATGATGAAAAATACCATATGTATGCTTCCCGCTGGCCCGATAGCCTGTTGTTTCATCCCGGCTGGATGGTGGCATCAGAAGTGGTGCATGCAGTATCAGATAAAGCCGAAGGGCCTTACACTTTTTCTGATGTGGCATTGCCTGCACGTGGCGCACAATATTGGGACGGGCGTTCTACGCACAACCCACGTGTGTTAAGATACAAGCACAAGTATGTACTGTACTATATGGGTTCTACACATCCGTTTGAAGAGCCCAATAAAAAAGAATTTTCACTCAGTAGTAAATGGTGCATTGTTGGCAGAAGTAACAAGCGAGTGGGAGTAGCTATTGCTGATTCGCCCAATGGTCCATGGAAACGTTTTGATGAACCGGTACTGGAAACGGAATCCAATACATTCTATAGTTTTCTTACATCCAATCCAAGCCCTGTGATTGAAGAAGATGGCTCGGTGCTGCTGATGTTTAAAGCCAGGAGTTATGTGGGTAATGATCGTTATTCCAATATGTGTTTTGGACTGGCCCGTGCCAAAAGCATTTATGACAAGTTTGAAGTACTCAACAACAAACAGCCTGTACTGGGTGGCCCCAATCAGCCCGAGATTGAAGACCCCTTCTTTTGGAAGGATAAGCAGGGATATCATGTAATTTTTAAAGATCATGTGGCAAAATACACGGGTGAAAAAGGTGCAGGTGTATTGGCCAATTCCAAAGATGCTATTCATTGGGCCATTGATGCTTCTCCAAAAGCGTATTCGCGAACACTGCAGTACAATGATGGTACCACTGAAACCATGGGGCAACTGGAGCGGCCTTTTATCTTTTTTGAAAATGGAAAACCTGCCTATTTATTTTTCGCCACCATGGATGGCCCGGGCGGTTTTGAATATGGTACGCATTCCTGGAACCTTGTAGTGCCTTTTAAGAAATAGTGAATCATAAAGAATCGACCGGATCATGAAGAAAATATGTTTTGTTTTTTGTACAATCTGTATTTCAGTATACAGCTTTGCCCAGGATGCTGAACGAAAGTTTGCGTACGATAATTATGTAAAATATTCTATGCAGGCTGCTACAGTAAAAGATGCGCAAAAAGAAGCTGCTATTAAAAAGTATAGAGAAGGGTTCAATAAAACACCTTATCGCTATGCACAACTGGCTGGTGCAGTAAAGAAGAGCAGCCGCGAATGCCTCGACTTGCTTGGAAGCGATGGACAATTTACCGACCTGGCAGAGAAGGAAACAAAGATTGCCAATGAGAAAATGTTGCTGTCGAAATACACGCCGCAAAGTGATGTGATTGCAGGAGTGGTTTCGGAAGCCATCAACCGCCTTTGGAAAATAGCGGATGCCTATCGGTTAGGTGAAATGAAGGAAAGCGAAGTGTTGACAGATAAATTCTACAAAGCCATCATTCATTATGGCAACCTCGAAACAGGCCGCAACAATGCGGCGCCAAGGTTTCATGCATCTTGTTTTCTCATTCCTACTGCGGCAGTGAATATTTATTTTTCGTTGCTCAAACAAATGGATGAAGTGGAAGCCGGCAAGCGCAACAATGCATTGCAAAAAGATGCCTGTGTGATGCTGAAAGAACTGGCATTGCAATGTTGGACACAACCGTTGCGCAACGATTCTACCGATAATAATGTGGTGCAGATCGGCCGGTTCAGAAATCATGTTTGGTGGGTAGGTGGTAATGCGTTGGCTTATCGTTCGCTATTGCCTACAGCATTCATGTACAAGTCTATCCCCATGATCGACCTGTTATCCGAAGTGTGCCAGCGGGGCATCAGCCAAACCTCCCAGGCTACCTATAATGAATCATTTTGGATTGAAGGATTTACGGCTGATGGCGCAGGATGGGGACATGGCAAACAATGCCTTATTTGGGGTTATCCTATTGATGGGGGCAACAACGCTTTGAACATGCTGGTGATGTTGCAAGGCTCACCATGGGAAAAGAAACTATCGCCCGAAAACAAAGAAACCCTGATCAATTTTTTTAGGGGAGGAAACTGGTACCATTATAAAGGCAACCAACTACCATGCTTAGATCGGAGTTCATCTGTGTATGGCGGAGGTAGTGGTACAATCCCTTCTTTGGGTTTGGCAAAAAGCCTGATGAAAGATTGGAAGGCTTCGTTTACTACACCGGAGCAATTGGAAATAACGCAGTTTATTTTAGAAGCGAACCAGAAAGCCATTCATATGCCACAGTTTGAACCCGGTGTGTACAACGGCACACGCTGGTTTTTTAATAATGATGACCTCATCAAAAAGAATCCTGATTATCACATCATGGTGAATATGGCATCCAGCAGATGCGATGGACTGGAAAGCGCTACCGGATTTGCCGATTGCTATAACTTTTTTAATAATGATGGCATGACGCTTTTCCAGCGGAATGGAACCGAGTACCGCAAAATATATGGCGGCTGGGATGTTACGGCTTCACCGGGTGTTACAGCACGTGAAGGCATGGATAAGATAAAGCCGGTTACCAACTGGAGAGGATACAACAGCAAATTCAATTTTGCCGGCGCTGCTACTGCAGGTACGGGAAATGCAGTGGCCGGGTTTGTATTTGAAAAATGGAACGGCTCGGACAGGGAGGATGTGAATGATAAGGGGAACAATAAGGGTGAAAACGAATGTATCTACGGCGTACAGGCGCACAAGGCCTATTTTATGCAGGGCGATTATATGATTGCCTTAGGTGCCGGTATCAATAATCTTCGTCCTGATATAGAAGGCAGCATTCGCACCACCATCGATCAAACTGCAAAAGAAAATGATGTTCTTGTATTGGAGAATGGTACCTGGAAAAAGGCAAATGCAGGTGTTCAGTCCTTCTTCGATAAAGGCAAACCTGTATGGGTAAAACAAGAAGATAAATTCGCTTACACCGTATTGCCGCAATACAGCAAGTCGGCATATTATACCTGCGAAACAAAAACAACCGATTGGGTGAAAATGAATAAGCAGAACTCAACTGTGAAGGGTCTTCCTGCCAGTGTGGATTTGCTGCGACTTTGGATAGATCATGGCCGTGAAGTGAAGAACGACAGCTATGGTTATACTGTTTACTGTGGAAAGGAAGATCCTGCTGCCGCATTGCCTTTTGCCGTATTGCAAAACGATACATTGATACAGGCTGTGAAATCCCTGGACGGCAATACCTACCAGGCGGTGTTTTACAAGGGAAACATAACATTGAATCAGCAGGGTGTAAACATCGGGGTATCTGATCCTTGTATTGTACAGGTTGAATTGATTGGCAATGAGTTTGTGGCTTCGGTGCAAGACCCGTTGATGCGGACAGATCTGAAACAAATTACCGTTACACTCGGCAATAAATCGTTTGTATTCGAATTGCCACAGGGGAAACTTACAGGTAAACCGGTGGTACAGAAACTAATATTTTAAACGTTTTCACACCTGTATCTCCCGAAGGGGACACGGGTGATACTGACTCAAATCGCCGTGTCCCTTCAGGAGACACGGTTCGTAAGAAGAAAGTTTCCTCTCCGGCAGTCGATCTGCTTACCAGAATTGCGGCCGGTTATTTCGGTAAGCGAGAAATGAAAATAAATTTATTGATATGATTGCAACTATGGCAGAAGCTCAGCAGGAAATGCTTTTATATAACAGCAGTATTCCCAATTCGAAGCCTTGTCCCAATATTGAAAGTTCGGAATGGATGGATAATGTTACCCGCATTTCTAAAGTGAGTGTGCCCACGCTTACCCTGTACAAGCCGGCAAATCCCAATGGCATATCGGTGATCATTTGTCCGGGTGGTGGCTACGAAATTTTGGCTTTTGATTTGGAGGGTACAAGGGTAGCAGAAGCCATGAACAAATGGGGCGTTACCGCTTTTGTATTGAAATACCGCCTGCCCGATGATATCAGCAATATGGATCGAAGCATGGCGCCGCTGATGGATGCACAGCAGGCCATCCGTTTGGTGCGCAGCAAAGCAACCGAATGGGGTTTGGAAAAAAACAAGATCGGAATCATGGGATTTTCTGCAGGCGGCCACCTGGCTTCCACGGCTGCCACCCATTTTACATCGAATGCCGATGCTACAAACAACGACAGCACTTCAGTGCGTCCCGATTTTGCCATATTGATTTACCCGGTTATCAGTTTCGACACTGCGATCACACACCAGGGATCCAAGAATAATTTGATCGGCGCAAAGGCATCGGAAGCACATGTCAAACTTTATTCAAACGAATTGCAGGTAACAGCCCAAACGCCGCCTTCCTTTTTAATGCATGCGGGTGATGACGATACTGTGCCTGTGGAGAACAGTATACGTTATTACCAGGCTTGTATCAAATACAAAGTACCAGTGGAAATGCATTTGTATCCAAAGGGTGGACATGGGTTTGGTATGTACAATGAAACAACAAGCGACAACTGGATGGAGCGTTTGCAAAACTGGCTGAGTCAGTTCTCTACTGGTAACTGTATTGGCCAACCTGGTTTGCAGTCTGTAATTTAGATGGGGGAGAACTCGGGCCAATAAAGAACTGAAAATTTACGTATTGTGCTATTTAGCATTATTGATTATTCAATTATTGATTATTGGAATTATTTATAAAGGGGAGACTATGATACTTGTGAACGGCATCAGGGCTACAGTGTTGGGCACTACAGTAGCACAAAAGTTTAATCAGAGCCTGCCACGCCTTGGCGTGGGAACCCTCCCGATTCCGAAATTTCGGAAGCGCTGTAATCGATCTCTGGTGCCCTTTTTTTGGCACGCAAAAAAGCACTTACATCATTCAAGAATAATTGCTGAAGCGAACGATTTATTTGATATAACGTGTTGTGCTAAAAAAATAAAGCAATGGATAGAAAGATAGAAGAAGTTCAAAATAAAAGAACAAAGTTTCACAGGGGGAGGCTTCGGCAAGGCAAAACGGCCGGAGGCTTCGGGTTTGCCTTGAATTTTCTTTGGTTACTTTCTTTTTTTCAAGAAAAAGAAAGTAACAAGATAAGATTTAGTGGTTCTTGAAATAGTTACGCAGATAGCATTACATCTTTTATATGCCAATCTTAAATTAATAGCACAACAAATTAAAACTTATGAAGCTGATATTCGGAATGCTGTTCTTATTGGGAGGCTCATCCTTGTTTGCGCAAAGTGCATCCTCTATTGTGGTAGCCAATGCCACAAGCCTGCAAAGAAGCGACGAGCTGGTATTGCTGAAAAGAACTTTTCTGCAAAAAAAATTGAAGCAACTCACCACGAAAGATTATGTGCTGGTAAAACATGGCAATCAACCTATCGTTGTGCAATACGATGATTTGAATGGAGATGGTATTTGGGATGAAGCGGTTTTCCTGTACACGTTCAAGCCAAAGGAGTCCGTTCGTTTTGCAATCACAGTTTCCAATATGCCTGCTGCAATCAAAGCGGTGGTAAAAGCGCATGTACGGCAAAAGCACAAACTGGCTGATAACAGTTTTGGCGAAACTGTTTTAGCAGATACCATGCCGTATAACAATGCTCCGACCGATTTCAGCAAACAAAAACTGCCGCCATATTTAACCGAAGGCCCTGCCTGGGAAAATGATAAAGTAGGATTCAGAAAATATTTTGATATGCGCAACGCCAACGATACCTGGGGCAAAACAACCGGTAAGATGGTGATGGATGAAGTGGGCGTGAACCCCGATAGTATTTATCACAATCGAAGTTGGTGGGGTATGGATATTTTAAAGGTTGGAAAATCATTAGGCGCAGGGGCAATTGCTTTACATATTCCTTTGAAAGAAAAGGGAAGAGATACATTGCTGCGAATGGGCAGCAATGCAAAACATATCGTGTATCGTTCTATTGCAGACGGCCCTGTGCGGGCCATATTTAGCATCAGCTATGAAGATTGTACAGTAGCAACAAATTTGCAACCCATTACTGTTGTAGAAACCATCAGCATTTGGGGAGGCCAGTATTTTTATAACAATGAAGTAATGATAAAAAATGCACCGAAGGGAACCAGGTTGGGTACAGGCATTCCCGATTTCTATCATTGCAATATGGATTCCATCAAAACAAAAGCTTCAGTGGCGCTGTACAGTTTTGGAAAGCAATCGGAATATGGCGATACGCTGAGCATGGCCATCCTTGTGCCTGCAAAAAACTTCGATCGCATCAGCAAAGCTGCAGAGGAACATTCCGATATCAAGGATGCTTTTTTGATTAGCCAAAGAGTGGCCAACAATGAACCGGTGCGTTACCGGTTTTATTCACTCTGGCAGTTGACCAACAATGTTTTTTCGGATAAGAAAAATGTACATTCATTTTTGGGTGAACAAACAGCGTTGATGCAAAGCCCGCTGGTAATAAAATGATGGAATACGGTATAAAGCACGGGAAAGAATTTTGCTCACATCGGGATATCCGTTGAGGAAACTGTTCACATCCGTGTCTTCCGCAGGGGACGGGTGATACTAAATCAAATCGCCGTGTCCCTTCCAGGAGATACGGCTCGTAAGAAAAGTTGTTCTTCAAAAAATATTGGATGAAGCCATGAATAGGAAAAGAAAGTTTGTATTGCCGGCCTTGTTTTTAGCGCTGCTCGTTTGCGGCAATCTGATGGCGCAGGATGAGTTTGATATTGTTCGAAAAAATATCACCGGTAGTTTGGTAGGCGAGGGGAAAGTAAAGGTAGATGGTTTCAAAAAAGAGCAGCAGGTTGCGGGCAATTGGAAGGATATTGACTATAAGGATTCTTCTATTACACGATGGCAACCCATCAAACATTTGCAGCGTATCAAAGCGTATTGCATTGCCATGAACCAGTCGCAATGTTGTTTGAGGGAGCACATTGTATCGGGGTTAAGATACTGGCTGGCGGTATCGCCCAAAAGCAAGAACTGGTGGCATAATGATATTGCCGTGCCACAAACCATGGGAGAGATATTGTTGCTGGCAGATGAAGCAGGGATGCAATACCCAAAGGCATTGAAAGATTCGTTGCTCGAGTCCATGAAAAAAGGAGACCCCTATAAACAAACCGGCGCCAATAAGGTAGACGAAGCCATCCATTATCTTTTCAGGGCCTGTGTTACAAAAGACCGCGGATTGATGCAGGCAGCGGTACAGCAGGTATTTGAGCCCATAGCATTTACCAATGCCGAAGGGTTGCAGACCGACTTTTCGTATTTACAACATGGCAGGCAGTTGCAGTTGTCCAGCTATGGTATGGTGTTCTTGATGGGTGAATACAAAGTGGCGTCATGGGTGATGAACACAAGTTTTGCCATCAGTCCCGAAAAACTGAAACTCCTGCATACCTATCTCACGCAAACTTATCTGAAAGCGATCCGCGGGCAGTACAGTGATTTTAATATTGAAGGCCGAGGCTTGTCGAGGCCCAATGTATTGAATAAGCGAACTTTTGTACCGGATGGTTATACCGACAAAGCCAATACGCCGCTGGTGCTGGCAAAAAAATTGTATCCATCCGATACCACCCAAATTGCTGCTGCTCTCTTAAGGATCAGTGGGCTGCAATCGCCCGGTTATGCAATAGATCCTTATCACAAACATTTTTATAAGGCAGACTATACATTGCACCTGCGAAAAGACTATTCGTTCAATGTACGAATGGTATCGGATCGAACCAGGAGAACAGAAACAGGCAATAACGAAAACCTGCTGGGTAAATTTTTGCCCGATGGGTCTACCAATATTCAACGAACCGGTGGGGAGTATTTCAACATCATGCCCTTGTGGGAATGGGGCAAGATACCCGGTATTACCTGCAGGGATTTTGCCGACGATCAGCCCACGACACCACAATGGGGCGAGCCTGGAAGCACCGGGTTTGTGGGTGGTGTAAGCGATGGTAAATATGGTTGTACCGTGTATGACATGCAGTATAACCAGGTGTCTGCAAAAAAATCATGGTTCTTCTTCGACAAGGAAGTGGTATGCCTGGGTAGTGGTATCCATTGTGCGGAAGAAGAAAATATTACTACCACACTGAATCAATGCTGGCAGAAAGGAGCTGTGTATGTGCAGCACAATAAAAAATTAACGAAGATCGACAGTGTGGCAACGATTGAAAATCCTTCCTGGGTATGGCATGATAGTATCGGGTATTATTTTTTGCAACCAGGCAAGGCAGTCATCAGTGGCGAAAATCAAAAAGGCAGTTGGAGCAGCATCAATGCGGCTTATGATACAGCAACCTTACATGGAAAACTGTTCAAGCTTTTCATCGGTCATGGTGCAAAGCCTGCACATGAAAGCTATGCATACTGCGTGGTGCCTTCTATCGGGTTATCTAATGCCGGTAAATATCCAGTCAATAATATCCAGGTGCTGGCCAATACTGAGAGCCAACAAGCTGTGGTGCACAAGCCCTTACAAATGCTGCAGGTTTGTTTTTATACAGCAGGTTTTGTGCAATATGGTACACTGAAAATAACTGTAGATAAACCCTGCGTGGTGTTGGTAAAGCGCATCAATACTCCTGCTCCTGAAATATGGATAGCAGATCCTGGGCAACAACAAAATGAAATAACCTTGTGGATGCAAATGCAGGGAAAGAAGCTAACCAGAAAAGTAAATTGGAAGGATGCAGACAACCGGGGATCTTCTGTTTTGGTGAACTGGCATTAGGTTTTGTTCACATCCATGCCACCCCGCAGGAATACGGATGTGCGTGTAACATTAAGGCAAGGCCAATAGGCCTGCGCCAGTTGGGTGGAGTTGTTGAGCTCCGGCCCAGGTGCGAGTCTCTCGCACCGGAATGGTACTGTAGTTATCGGGTGCCTATAGCAGTATCAAATTTTGGATTGTTGTTGCGTGGGGACATGCAACACGGCGGTGGCCGATGCTGATTAAAAGAGGCGTAGGTGCTTCTCTTTCTGTTGTGTTTGTCTATAGTTTCAGTCAAGTTTATTCAATGCTCTATTTTGCTATCGGTTAGTTAAGAAACTTGTTAATCATTGAAACAGTCGCTGCTATTAAACTGCTGTCTTGTGGTGTTGTCAATTCCCCGATGTATTCACCATGTCCTCCAGGAATAATTGCAAGTCGTGCGTTTGAAATTAAACGTTGCATTTCACCTGCATGTGCAGCAGTTGTAACATCTTTGTCACCAATGATAATGAATGCCGGCGCCTTGATTGATTTCATTTGCTCGTCCGAAATGTCAGGAAAAGATTGCATTCTTGCCACATCTCTTTCATACATCCTATGAAGTGCATTCGTTTCTGGATTAATTTTTAGAAAAGCATCCTTAAGCGGTTGGGGCATACCCTCAAAGGTTGGTTTGGACATCATATTCCAAAACCAGTCAGGGGCCCCTGACTTTTTGTAGAATGTAGAAGCTACAATTATTTTATTCGTCATTTTAGGATGCCGGATAGCAAATTGAAGTGTGGTGCTTGCGCCATTGCTGAAACCAAAAATGTCAGCTTTGTCAATGTTTAGTTGTCTTAACAGTTCTGCAATGTCGTCCGCATCTTGTTGAAAACTTAAAGGTCTGTCAATATCTGCGGTATGACCGTG
Source organism: Phnomibacter sp. (assembly GCA_035456005.1). Lineage (GTDB taxonomy): Bacteria > Bacteroidota > Bacteroidia > Chitinophagales > Chitinophagaceae > Phnomibacter. The sequence continues at coordinate 42,517 of DATIEA010000004.1, forward strand.
TGCCTGCATCTCAACCGCAATTACTTTATGGGTTTTTGCAAAGTCATGCAATACCCGCCCGAAAGTTGTCTGAAGGGTAGAGCCACCACCGTGAATTAAAACCAGTGGTGCTCCTGTTCCGTGGATTTCGTAGTACATTTTTAATCCATTCACAGAAGCATAACCGCTTATACTGTCTTGCTTTGACTGATTGTTTGCTGTTGATTGAGAAATCATTGGAGTGTTGCCTGAATTATTGCAGCTTGAAAGTAGTAAAACTGTCAGCGTTATTAAGATCGTTACTCGTTTCATTTGTCTAGGTCAATTTCAAGTTAGTATGGGCTCCATAGCTGTTTGTTCATTGGTAACAAACCCGTTGGTTCTGTTATTATAATCGCAAAGCATCAGAACTGGTAAATACATAACTGAAGTGCTCTGACGAGAGATTGTCAAGCACGTTCCGAATATTCGGAACCGTGAGGACTTAGGGGTGAAAGGCCCCTGTGTTACTCGATTGGGCGAATCCTTTCCTTCGAACTATGAAATTTCATTTTTTCTTTTAAGTTCCGAACTGTATTTATTTTTTCAAAAATCAAGACTAGAATTATCCCAATGATGTAAGCACATATGTCAATCCACGCAAAAGAAGTTCCGATAACTGTCGCTGCAATTTTTGAATTTTGAAGTCCGAGCCTGTTCACGATATTTAAATATTGCAAACTTTCTACTACAAATGAAAATGCCAGAACGGATAAAGCTGTAGTCAAAACAGGAGTGTCTAGAAATGACTTTACAGCACAATAGATCAGCATTACAACAAGGACGTCACCCACATATGGTCGAACAATTTGGTCATGGGTAAATAAGGCTATAAGAATTTCAATAGCAAATATCAGAACTGCTAAAACAAAGTAAAGTCTATTGAATTTTAGTATACTGTGCATAAGGTTTCGCCCAACGTTGGTATTGTACGCGTAATCGTACCTCTGTAATGTAATATAACTCTTTGAATGATTATGGGGGTATTGTCGTTTATTAATTGTTGGGTATTTCTTCCTTGCCGAGTCTTCGCCCTGGCGAGACTCGGCAATTGGATAAGCATTCTCAGATGGGTGAGCTGTTTCGTTGTACGCAGCATGACCGGGTATGATAGTCTGTACCACCAATGAGGCGGTAGAAACAACTGCGGTCAACAACACCCAGGTCAACAAACAACAGGTCAACAAGCAACAGGTCAACAACACCCCGGTCAACAATTTTTTGTTGACCATATAGCTGTTGACCAAAACGGATTGCAAATGCCTCGCTGGCGCTTGGGCAGGAGAAAACCCGCCGGCAAATTTTGGGTTGGCAACGTTTCAGTTGTTGTTAATGAATTTGTTGCAAAGCTTTTTTACGTTCATTTCGAACGCAGAGAGAAATCTCATCTTGTGGAAGATGGTCTCCGATTGGTGAGACCCTTCGCTGCGGTCTGGGTGACGGATAAGAAGAACGTCAATAAATGCCCGATGCAATCGGGAAAATTTGAATGTCAGAAGTATTCGCAAACACTTGCGACAAATTGCAGGCGGAGATAACCGGCCGAGACAAATTTCTCCCTAAACCAATACGATTTACACCCGGGTTACAACTTTTTGATGAGCAATTTAGAGGAGTCAACGAATTTAACCCTGCCAAAAAATGCATGTTACATAATAAGGAAGTGTATTTATTTGGCTCCACCTCCTGCTTGTCGGCCTTGCAAACATTGGAAATGAAACGAATTGGATAACAATCATCAGGCTTTAGCAAGCGCTTGTTTTCTATTGGGACGTCTAAAAAAATTTCAAACGGTACCCGGCGCCAATAGGCCGGAAAATGACATCGTTTTCTCATAAGCAGTTAATTATAGAGCCGCCCGCTGTTTCTACAGTGGGCTTTTTTTATCCTTTGAAACCACAAGTTAGGAGAGGCTGTTCCGCCGGCTTCCGTTCGATTGGCAGTTTATATAATGATGGTCACGGGCTTTTTACCCAAATGTACCGGTCGGTAGCAAAAAACAGGATGTATACAATTTTCACCCTATTTCAATACGATTGATACACCTGTGCTCCTTTTTTAGAGGCAACCTTTATGCTCGTAACGGGAAGGTTACTTCATGCGCCATTTATCGATCTTAAGTAATACTTGGTGTAGGGTTATTTTCCGGCTTGGGTTTTTAAGGGTTTGGAAACCCATGTCACTCATTTGTTTTGACATCTTCTTTCCCTGCTAATCTTGTATGAGGGTGCAGGTGGCGGGGAAAGAAGAGCCGGATGAGCCAGCTGATAAACCACTTAAACAATACTCTATATGAAACAGTTTTTTGAATTTATTATCGCTGCTGTTTTTGGTAAAAACTTCTCTATGATCCCGGTGCCGGTAAAGCACACGGTACAGTCACCTGAAATAACACGAATTCGTTAATACTGCGCTTTGCTACCTGGGAAGCACTTTATGTACTTGTTTTTTTATTGGCCGTTGGCGTGATGAGTGCCAAATATGCATACATGGGGCGTTGGCTGCTGATGCCTCACGAAAAAATTATTGAGCAGTTGAAAGTCGAATACACTTAGGGGCATGAAGTCAGATAACCAAGTGTGCCCGCTGTTTCTACAGTGGGCTTTTTTTTGCCCTTCTGAAAGCTTCATTCGGTGAATGTTTTGCAAGGCAATGATGCCGGGAACGATTGCGATAGTTGCCCATTATGGGCAAGGAAAAACGAGAAAAATCTGCCTGGCCATCCCTAAGACAGAATTCGCCATAAATCAATACAAATCTACCCTGCAACAGAGTCGTATTGGTTTCATTTTTATCCTCTCTTTTAGGCTACTGATATCTGTAGATGCCGAAGCCGAAAGGAGGCAGGCAATCCTGCGATACATCCACATTAAACGAGCTGTTATATGAAGTCCTATGAGCTGATCCACCAAAAATTTTCGGAAGTATTTGGAGAGGAAACAACACCCATTATTGTTCGTTCGCCGGGAAGGGTGAACATTATTGGCGAACATACCGATTACAACGGCGGTTTTGTTTTGCCTGCGGCAATAGATAAAGCCGCCTACATGGCCATCTCCTTGCGCAACGATGACGAGATCCATCTTTTTGCAAAAGACCTCAATAAATCTTTTTCAGCTCGCCTCAATGACCTTAAGCCCATCGACAATATTTCCTGGCCCAATTATATATTGGGTTCTGCAGCACAGTTTCCCAAAAAAGGGTTTGCGTTGAAAGGGTTTAATGCATTGCTCACCAGCGATGTGCCCATGGGTGCAGGCTTATCGTCTTCTGCTGCGGTAGAATGTGCTACTGTTTTTGCACTCAACGAACTTTTGCATACTAAGCTGGATAGGTTGACAATGGTAAAGATGGCGCAAAAAGCAGAGCATGAATTTGCGGGCGTAATGTGTGGCATCATGGACCAGTTTGCCTCTATGATGGGCAAAAAAGATCATGTGATCAAACTGGATTGTCGTTCGCTGGAATATGAATATGTGCCACTGAAACTGGATGGGTTCAAACTGCTGCTGCTCAATACCAATGTAAAACATTCTCTTGCTTCATCGGCCTACAACCAGCGTCGGCATGAATGCCAGCAGGCGGTAGATTGGTTGCGTACCCATTACCCGCAGGTACACACACTGCGCGATGTATCGGAACAAATGCTGGACCAATATGTGTTACCGAAAGACGAACTGATCACCCAACGCAGCCGCTTTGTAGTGCAGGAGATAGAAAGATTGCAGGGCGCTTGTAACGATCTGCAGCAGGGAAATGTACAATCGCTGGGACAAAAAATGTATGCCACGCACGATGGCCTTAGCAATATGTATAGCGTAAGCTGTGCCGAACTGGATCTGCTGGTGGATTATGTGCGGCACAATGATGCAGTGCTGGGAGCGAGGATGATGGGTGGTGGTTTTGGAGGATGCACCATCAACCTGGTAAAGGAAGATCGTATAGGCGAACTGGTTTCCAACATTCAACCAGTGTATGAAAGCATTACAGGATTGCCTTTGCATTATTATGTAGCATCTATTGAAAACGGTACGGAGCTGGTCTTTAAAAACGAAGTGGCTTATGTTTGACCTGAAAGAACATTCTCATACACGGTACAATATTCTTACCGGCGATTGGATACTGGTTTCGCCACACCGAACAAAACGCCCCTGGCAGGGCAAAGTGGAAGACTTGCCTGCCGACGACCGGCCGGTATATGATGCAGGCTGCTATTTATGCCCGGGCAATCAACGGGCCGATGGTAGCATCAATCCTGTTTACCAGCATTCATTTGTATTCACCAACGATTTTGCTTCGCTATTGCCCAATACTCCCGAAGGTGAATTTGAAAGAGGCGGACTGCTGAAAGCCAATAGTGCAAAGGGTATTTGCAGGGTCATTAGTTTTTCGCCCGATCATAGCCTTACGCTTCCGTTGCTTAGTGTAGAAGGAATAAAAAAAGTAGTGGACCTGTGGTGCGATGAGTTTGTGTCCATTGCAAAGGACCCGTCCATAAAGTATATCCAGATATTCGAGAATAAAGGAGAGATCATGGGTTGCTCCAACCCGCACCCGCATGGCCAAATATGGTCGCAGAATTCACTGCCTTTGGAAATAGTGAAAGAGACTGCACAGCAAAAAAATCATTTTGATAAAACTGGCCGAAGCCTCTTGTTCGATTATCTCCAACTGGAATTGCAAGAAAAAGAAAGGGTAGTGATTGAGAATGAACATTTCGTAGCCCTGGTGCCTTTTTGGGCGGTATGGCCGTATGAAACAATGATCATTCCAAAGCGGCATGTGCAGGCTATTGTGCAATTGACTGATGAAGAACGCATGGCATATGCCAACATCTTAAAACGCTTGTCAGCGAAGTATGATAATCTTTTCAAGGTTTCATTTCCTTACTCGGCGGGTATTCATCAATCGCCGGTGAATGATGGCAATCACCCCGAATGGCATTTGCACATGCATTTTTATCCACCGCTTTTGCGTTCGGCAACGGTAAAAAAATTTATGGTCGGCTACGAGTTGCTCGCCAACCCGCAGCGGGATATAACCGCCGAATGGGCGGCAGCACAACTGAGAGATCTTGATGAAATTCATTATAAAGAAAAAAGAAAGGAGTAGGTATGGGTAGCACTAAGATTTTGGTGACAGGTGGCTTAGGATTTATTGGCTCGCATACGGTGGTAGAGTTATTGCAGGAGGGATATGATGTAGTGATAGCAGATGATCTGAGCAATTCTGAAAGATTTATACTCGACAATATTGAAAAAATAACAGGCCGAAAGCCTACGTTTTATCACCTCGATCTTACCAAGAAGAAAAGCGTGCAGGAAATGTTTGTATCGGAAGACGACATTAGCGTGGTCATTCATTTTGCAGCATACAAAGCAGTGGGAGAATCATTGCAACTTCCCATAAAGTATTACCGAAACAATTTGTTTTCGCTGGTAAATGTGCTGGAAGTGATGCAGGAGTTTTCATGTGAGCATATTGTATTTTCTTCTTCGGCTACGGTGTACGGTGAACCGGATTTTTTGCCGATCAACGAGAGCACGGCATTTAAAAAGGCATTGTCTGCATACGGAAGCACCAAGCAAATAGGCGAAGAGATACTGGAGAAAGTGGCCGCAGCTTCCAATATCAGTAGCATTGCGTTGCGGTATTTCAACCCGGTGGGTGCGCATAGTTCTGCATTGATTGGCGAACTGCCCATTGGTACGCCCAACAACCTGATGCCCTATGTGATGCAGGTGGCTGCAGGGATGCGTGAAAGTTTAACTGTGTATGGCAACAATTATGATACGCCCGATGGTACTTGCATCCGCGATTATATCCATGTAGTGGACCTTGCAAAAGCACATGTAAAAAGCTGCGAACGATTACTGAATACCTACGACAATCCCAGCCATGAAGTATTCAACATAGGTACCGGAAATGGCTACTCAGTGATGGAGATCATTGATGCATTTGAAAAATACAACGAGGTGAAAGTGCCATATACGATTGGTAACCGAAGAGGTGGTGATGCCACTTCTATTTTTGCTGATGTATCCCGGTCGGAAAAACTCCTGGGATGGAAAGCAGAACTGGGTCTTATGGAAATGGTAACGAGTGCCTGGCAATGGCAGCAGCAATTGATGAGTGAAAAGCTAGGGGAAACGGTAAAATAATAAGTCAAAAAATGATGCATCATCGTATGAAAACAGGATTGAAAATTGGAGTAGTAAGTTTTGTATTAGCCATGCTGCTGCTGGCACAGGTGGCTATAGCACAAACCAAACAGGAGCAGCAGGTAGCCAGTGCTGTGGAGCATTTCCGGTTGGCCATGGTCAGCGGAAACCGGGCGGATCTGGAGCAAATAGCATCCGATAAATTGCAATATGGCCATAGTGGCGGCAAGGTGGAAACCAAGCAGGAGTTTGTAGAAACATTGGCCAGTGGCCGCTCCGATTTTGTGACCTGCGATTTTTCGGAAATAAAAATTACAATGAGCAAAGAAGTGGCCATCGTGACGTTTAAGCTGGATGCAAAAACAAATGATAACAACAAACCCGGCGAAGTACACATGCGGTTGATGACCACCTGGCAAAAGCAAAAAGGCCAATGGGTATTGCTGGCAAGGCAGGCAGTGAAAGTCCAATAATGTAAAAACTATACAAGCATAAAACCAAACACAAAAATGAAAACACTGGAACTATTTAGCCTGCAGGGAAAATTAGCCGTAGTAACGGGTTGTGATACCGGTCTTGGACAAGGCATGGCCGTTGCATTGGCCGAAGCAGGAGCAGACATTATTGGCGCATCCATTACGCCAGATGCAAACGACACCAAGAATGCTGTAGAAGCACTGGGTAGAAAATTTACCTATCATTCTGTAGATATTTCTGATCGCACCCAATTGTATGCTTTCATTAATACAACTATATCATCGAATAAGCGTATCGATATCCTGGTGAATAATGCCGGTATCATTTTGCGTAAGCCTGCGGCAGAACATCCCGATGAATATTGGGACAAAGTGATCGATATTAATTTGAATGCACAGTTCATTATCGGCCGCGAGTTTGGAAGGCACATGATTGAACAGGGTGGTGGCAAAATGATTTTCACCTGCTCTTTATTGAGTTTCCAGGGAGGTATTAATGTGCCGGGATACACAGCCAGCAAATCGGCCGTAGCAGGACTGGTGCGTGCCTTTGCCAATGAGTGGGGCAATAAAGGAATTTGCGTAAACGGTATTACCCCCGGGTACATTGCCACCAACAATACAGCAGCATTGCGGGAAGATCCGGAACGCAGCAAAGCCATACTGGACCGTATTCCTGTTGGTCGCTGGGGGCTTCCGCAGGACTTTAAAGGCCCCGTTACGTTCCTCGCTTCCTCAGCTTCCGACTATGTGAATGGAACTATCCTTTTTGTGGATGGTGGCTGGATGGCGAGATAGGATGAGTGGAGTCTGATGGGGAAATATGAAATGAGATTGTCTTTTTGAGGCAGTCTCATTTTTCTGTTGTTATGGATTTCTACCTCAGTTGCCGCTTAAGCTGCCTTCCCTAAACGTTGGTAAAAGGATCAGTTGTTTTTGTCGGATAAAAACAAGAGGCTCTTGGTTCATCAAGTGCCCCTTTTTCATGTCTAACAAAACAATTGCGATGTTTACAATTCGCCAGATTCTACGGATCCTGTTTTTCGAGGTGTTAGTGGAGTTCACCTCGACGTGGTTGTAAAGTGATTCTCCTAATCACTCGTAAATTTTTCACCGTCTGGCCTGTGAATGTGTTGTCCAATGGCTAGCCGCTTGCAACTGTAAAATCTGTGTTCGGAAATTAGTTGAGAATGTTTGTTGCTTAAAATAAAAAAAGCGACTCATTATTGAGTCGCTTTTTTAGTCGTGCCCAGCACCAGCCCGAGTACGAACTTTTTGATCGAGAGTATACAAAAGGTGGAAACCTTCGAATTTTAAGGCTATTTAGACTGTTTCCTCCTCCTAAATTGGGGAGATTTCGGCGAACAAGGAGGGGGAGGGACAAGCTTGAAATCCTTTATGGAGAAGGGGCATTAATAACAAAATCTGCCTTTTCAATGGGATTTGCTATTGGCTAGCTGGTGGATTTCGTTACTTTCTCAGTAGCAAAAAACCGGTGAATCTGGCGAATGGGGGGCCGTTTAAGCCGGTAACCTGGGAAATGTGCGTGGATTTTCATTCTGACCACCCAATAAAAAAAGGAAAAGCTTTCGTAGCAATGGCTTCATTAACCATTATCCCGGTTTCAACATTTTCACCAAAAGTGGATAAACGTTTGTTCTGGGAACAAAAGGCAATCACTTGGGTGTCAATATAAAGGAGGGCACTAATAGAATCCCAATAAGCCCGAGTCTCCTTAATTTCAACGGGGTCGTTTGCCATAATTTTGCTTCATGCAGCTTTACATCAAAAACATGGTTTGCAACCGGTGCATACTGGTTGTGCAGCAGGAATTGGAAAAGCTAACGATTGAAAGCCGCAACGTTAGTTTGGGAGAAGTGGAAATAAATGGCGAATTGTCTTCTGAAAAACTTGCACAGTTCAAAGCGAATCTCGCCATCCTGGGTTTTGAATTACTGGATAATTCAAAAAAACAGTTGATTGAGAAGATAAAGAACATCATAATACAAAAAGTGCAGCAGCCACTCCAGGAGGAGCACTACAACTTTTCAGAAATACTTTCGAGGACTCTGCACAAAGACTACTCTTATCTCAGCAGCCTTTTTTCCGAAGTCGAAGGTGTTACCATTGAAAAATACATCATCAATCAGAAAATTGAAAAGGTAAAAGAGTTCATTATTTACGATGAATTGACTTTAAGCGAGATTGCTTTTAAATTAGGATATAGCAGTGTTGCTCATCTTTCCAATCAGTTTAAAAAAGTAACGGGGCTCACTCCTTCGCATTTCAAACAGGTGGGCCAAAGTAAACGTAAGCCGTTAGACATGGTTTGACCAACTTCCCAAAAATCTTGCAATTCTTATCCATAATTGTGTAATAGTCAGCCCAGATCATGCTGGTAGCTTTGCTGAAACAAGAGCAAGGGGTATGACAACACACAACAACAATATGATAGAACTTCCTTTGGAAGGCATGGATAGTGAACATTGTGCATTAATGATTGATAAAGGGCTTAGTAAAGTCAAAGGCATCAAAACCCACAAAGTTGAGCTGAACAACAACAGGGTAATTATTGATGTAGATGACAGCTCCGAAACACTGGAAAAGGCAGTAGCAGCCGTTAGAGATTTGGGGTATGGTGTTACAACGGTTAAGAAAAGCTTTCCCGTTCTTAATATGAGCTGCACATCCTGTGCCATCCGTTCCGAAAGCATTTTAAAGAGTCAGCCAGGTGTAATTGACGTGGTTGTAAATTATGCTAATGCAACAGCCCAGGTCGAGTACATTCCAACCATCACAGATCCACAGGAACTCAAAACAGCATTACAAGGTATTGGTTACGACCTGGTGATTGACGAAAGCGAAGAAGCTAAGGACCAGTTAGAAGAGGTTCAGCTTAAGAGATTTAATACACTTAAAAACAGAACTATTGCCTCTGTAGTGCTCGCCACCCCCACAGTTCTCATTGCCATGTTCTTTATGAACATTCCTTATGCTAACTATATCATGTGGGCTTTGGCAACGCCAGTAGTACTTGTTTTTGGACAGCAGATCTTTGTCAATGCATGGAAACAAGCGAAACATCGTTCAGCCAATATGGATACGTTGGTGGCATTAAGTACAGGTGTTGCTTATTTGTTTAGTGCTTACAACACATTATTCCCGGAATATTGGCATAGCAAAGGGTTACATGCCCATGTTTACTTTGAAGCCGCAGCAGTCGTAATTGCATTTATCCTATTGGGCAAGATGTTGGAAGAAAAGGCAAAAGGCAACACATCCTCTGCAATTAAAAAACTAATGGGATTGCAGCCCAAAACTGTAACTGTTGTGCATCATGGTGGCCACCAGGCACAAATGCCGATTGCCAAAGTGAAAGTAGGCGACATCATATTAGTAAAGCCTGGAGAAAAGATTGCAGTGGATGGAATAGTAAATGAAGGTGGTTCGTTTGTGGATGAAAGTATGATCAGTGGCGAACCCATCCCGGTGGAAAAGAAGCAGGGTGAAAAAGTGTATGCAGGAACAATAAATCAAAAAGGCAGTTTCCAGTTTAAGGCAGACAAAGTAGGAGGGGATACCGTCCTGGCTCAAATAATAAATATGGTGCAGCAGGCACAAGGCAGCAAAGCGCCTGTTCAAAAGTTGGTTGATAAAATAGCCGGCATTTTTGTACCGATTGTGATTCTTTTAGCAATACTAAGTCTTGTCGTTTGGGTGTTGCTGGGCGGCGACAATGGCTTAACACAAGGCTTACTGGCTTTGGTGACCGTTTTAGTTATTGCTTGCCCTTGTGCATTGGGCCTGGCAACGCCCACGGCTATTATGGCAGGCGTAGGCAAAGGTGCTGAAAATGGCATCTTAATTAAAGATGCAGAGAGCCTGGAGTTGGCAAAGAAAATAGATACTATTATCCTTGATAAAACAGGAACCATTACAGAAGGGAAACCTGTAGTAACAAACATAATTTGGCTAAACAATGATGAGAGTAAATTAGCAGTACTGGCATCCTTAGAGAAGCAGTCTGAGCATCCTTTAGCGGAAGCCGTGGTAGCATATTCCGGAATAACTCAGTACTTGCCGCTGCATCACTTTCAAAGCATCACCGGTTTCGGAGCAAAGGCTCAAGTTTCCAATAATATGTACTATGTCGGCAATGCTTCACTTTTACATCAGAACAATATTTCTATTGCTTCGGAATTACAAACCGCTGCTGAAAAATGGTTGAGCGAGGCAAAAACTGTTATCTACTTTGCCGATGAAAAACAAGCACTGGCAATAGTTGCCATTGCAGATAAAATAAAGGATACTTCTATTGAAGCGGTAAAGCAGTTGCAGTCAGCGGGCATAGAAGTGTATATGCTTACCGGCGATAACGAGGCAACCGCGAAAGCTATTGCTGCACAAACTGGTATAAGTCATTACAAAGCGGAAGTTTTGCCTGCACACAAAGCAGATTTTGTGAAGGAGTTACAACAGCAAGGCAAAGTAGTAGCAATGGTAGGCGATGGCATTAACGACAGTAATGCATTGGCGCAGGCAGACGTAAGTATTGCGATGGGTAGAGGAAGTGACATTGCAATGGATGTGGCCAAAATGACCATCATTTCATCGGATCTTAAAAAAATTCCACAAGCGATTAAGCTATCGGGATACACTGTCAGGGCTATCAGGCAAAATCTTTTCTGGGCCTTTGTTTATAACTTGGTGGGCATCCCAATTGCAGCTGGTATTTTATATCCCATTAATGGGTTTCTATTAAATCCAATGATTGCAGGGGCTGCAATGGCATTGAGTTCTGTTTCCGTAGTTGCCAACAGCCTTAGGCTAAGGGCGAAGATGGTTTAAGTTGATCGACCATGTAAATCTTTCACTATCCCTAAACTCCTGCTGTTTGCAGCCTGGGTTATTGGTTTACATTGATTGGTTTATTCGTACATCTTGCCCTATAATAACTTGAAAAGGTCAAATGCAGGAAGCGCCTTTTGAAACCTCTTATTGTCATTAATTTAGTGCAGGCTTTGTATATGGCTTTGTATATTTAGATATTGGTTATTAGATTTGATTTCGTATGCGGAAGTTATTTCTCGCCATATTAGCGGTCTTTTATCTCTGGTCAGCCACTGGTGCAAGCATTCATTTGCATTATTGCATGGGCGAGTTCCAGGAATGGGGCCTATGGCAAAAGAACTCCCCAACTTGTGATGCTTGCGGCATGCAGAAAAGTGTTGGTAAGCAAAAAGGCTGCTGTAAGGATGAGCATCAATTTATAAAGAATAGCATTGATCAAAAAACTGTTGAATCAGCCTTTCAGCTGATAGCAGCAACAGGAGTATGCATTCTTCCTGTTCAAGTTGAAATTCCCCCTGTTCACCTATCTTCTTTAACAGAAGAAAATCCGATCAGCAACGCACCTCCACGAAGTAGCGGCGTCGCGGTTTACATCCTGAACAGGTCCTTCCTGATTTAAAGACTGCTTTCGTTTTGAAGCCGGGCAAATCATTTGCCGGGCTATAGGCATTTCCTTATGCCATACGCATCTGTTTATCAACAGCCAATCATACAGAAAAGGAAACTTTTCAAATGCTGATGATTGCAGCTAAAAACAAAAACCATGAAGAAGATCTCAATTGCAGTTATAGCCCTTTCGGCAATAATCCTTTCTGCCTGTAACAGTGGTGGAAATACAAGTGAACACGAAGGCCATGACATGAGTAAAATGGGTGATACTACTAATGCTGCTACCACCAATGATAAGGAAGCAAAACTGGTAGCGGTAAAATTTACCGACGTGGATATTAAAGTCGCAGCTTCCATTAAAGAAACCGTAGACCACTACCTGCATGTGAAAAATGCCTTGGCAAGTGACAATGCTGACGAAGCAGCCAAAGGAGGAAAAGCAATGGTATCGACCCTTAGTAAACTTGACAAATCATTGTTTACAGCAGACCAGAAAAATGCATTCGATGAAATCCAGGATGATTTGAAAGAACATGCAGAACACATTGGTAAAAACGCTGGCGATATCAAACACCAGCGGGAACATTTTATTGGCATGAGTGAGGATATATACACGCTGGTTACAAATTTTGGCGGTGGCCGTGTATTATACCATGACCATTGCCCAATGGTGCAGGACAATAAAGGTGCCATGTGGGTCAGCGAAATAAAAGATATAAAGAATCCATACTTCGGTGCACAAATGCCCAATTGCGGTTCAGTGGAAGAAGTAATTCAATAATCTATCAACCAAACCAACCATCATGGTTCGCACTTTAATCGAACTAGCACTGCGCAATAGGTTTATCGTTCTGCTTTTGGCAGGCGCCCTGTTTGCGTACGGCGTTTATTCTCTCCAAAAAAATCCCATTGATGCCATCCCTGATTTAAGCGAGAACCAGGTGATTGTTTTTACCGAGTGGATGGGGCGAAGCCCGCAGGTAATAGAAGACCAGGTTACTTACCCTTTAGTCAGTAACCTGCAGGGTATTCCAAAAGTCAGGAACATTCGTGGCTCCTCCATGTTCGGGATGAGTTTTGTCTACGTCATATTCGAAGATGATGCCGATATCTATTGGGCAAGAACAAGAGTGCTGGAACGACTGAACTATGCACAAAGGCTATTGCCACAAGGAATAACGCCAACATTAGGACCCGATGGAACCGGTGTGGGACATGTATTCTGGTATCATCTCGATGCGCCGAAAATGGATTTGGGAGAACAAAGAGCCTTGCAGGATTGGTACATCAAGTTTGCCTTACAAACCGTACCGGGCGTAGCCGAAGTCGCGTCTTTTGGAGGGTTTGAAAAGCAATATCAATTAGTGGTCGATCCGGTGAAATTGCAGTATTACAATATCTCCCTGATGGATGTAATGAACAAAGTGAAAGCGAATAATAATGATGTGGGTGGAAGGAAATTTGAGATGGCAGATATGGCGTATATCATTCGCGGCCTGGGTTATATCAAAAGCAAAGAAGATGTGGAAAATATTGCACTCACCAACTACAGCGGCATTCCGGTAAGAGTAAAAGATATTGGCTCTGTGCAAATGGGAGGGGATTTGCGCCTTGGCATTTTTGATGTGGATGGCAAGGGAGAAGTGGTGGGTGGTATTGTTGTGATGCGCTACAATGAAAATGCCAACAAAGTAATTGAAGGCATTAAGGCTAAGATGAAGGAAGTCGAGAAAGGCCTGCCCGAAGGTGTCAGTTTTAAAACTTCTTACGACCGAAGTACTTTAATTCAAGAGGCAATTGAATCTGTAAAAGGCACATTGATAGAGGAAATGATAGCAGTCTCCATTGTAGTACTCATCTTTCTTTTCCACTGGCGCAGCGCAGTTATTATTCTCATCCAGCTACCAATTTCAGTTGCTGCGGGTTTCATCTTTTTAGAAATGTTTGGTATCTCATCCAATATCATGTCATTGACCGGTATTGCCCTGGCCATTGGCGTAGTAGTGGATGATGGCATTGTAATGGTAGAAAATGCGTATAGGCATCTCAGTGAGGCACAAACAGCAAAAATTAAATCATCCGACAAAGCATAAATATGGCAAAGTGGTTCAAACGAAATAAAGATCCGCTGACTTCCGAAGAAAGGGATGACATTATTAAAATGTCCTCCAAGCAGGTAGGTCCCGGTGTCTTCTATTCTACTATCATTGTGGTTACTTCCTTCCTTCCGGTATTCCTGCTAACAGGTATGGAAGGGAAACTTTTTCATCCGCTGGCCTGGACTAAGACATACATTTTGTTGATCGATGCTTTTCTCGCTATCACCTTGACGCCGGTATTAATTTCATTTTTTCTGAAAGGAAGATTGAAGCCTGAGAGTGCAAATCCAATAACAAGGACACTGGAACGCATCTATACACCCATACTGAAATGGTGTTTGCGTTGGCGGAAAACCATCATCGGAATTAACCTTCTTGCATTGATTGCCGGCACAATTATGTTGACCCGTTTAGGTTCAGAGTTTATGCCTCCATTAGATGAAGGTTCGCTATTGTTCATGCCGGTCACATTGCCCGATGTTTCCAATTCCGAAGCCAAGCGATTATTACAGGTACAAGATAAGATCATTCGTAGCGTACCCGAAGTTTCCCACGTTCTGGGTAAAGCTGGTAGGGCAAATACAGCAACGGACAATTCACCCATTAGCATGATTGAAACAATCATTCTTCTAAAGCCAAAAAATGAATGGCGCGAAGGAATGACCAAGGAAAGCATTCTCAATGAGCTCAATTCAAAAATGCAGATACCGGGTGTCACTAATGGTTGGACGCAACCCATCATCAACCGTATCAATATGCTTTCTACCGGTATCCGTACTGATGTTGGCTTAAAAGTGTATGGACAAAATCTTGACAGTATTTATGCCTTTGCACAAACAATAAAAAAACAACTGGAAGGAATTGATGGCATAAAAGATTTGTATGTGGAACCAATCACCGGCGGTAAATATGTTGACATCGCTATTAAACGCGAAGAAATTGGCAGGTATGGTTTGGGCATTGACGATGTGAATACGGTGATTGAAAGTGCACTGGGTGGCATGAAACTCACCACTACCATCGAAGGCAGGCAGCGTTTCTCTGTTAATGCACGATATGGCCAGGACTTTCGCAACAATCTTGAAGCCCTAAAAAGGCTACAGGTGCAAACGATGAACTTTGGTCCTATTCCATTAGAAGCAGTTGCTGATATAAGGCTCAGTGATGGACCACCCATGATTAACTCAGAGAATGCAATGCTTAGAGGTACAGTACTATTCAATGTGAGAGAAAGAGATTTAGGAAGTACTGTAACAGAAGCACAGCAGAAATTAAACCAAATGATCACCAGGTTGCCTAAAGGCTATTTTCTTGAATGGAGTGGCCAATGGGAAAATCAAATCCGTGCTAATCGCACTTTGACATTGATCATGCCCATTGTGCTGGTTATCATTTTCATGGTTTTGTATTTCACCTACCATTCCTTCAAAGAAGCATTTACAACCATGATAACCGTCCCTTTTGCATTGATAGGTGGCGTGTTTATGGTTTATTTCTATGGCATTAATTTGTCTGTTGCTGTGGCTGTTGGTTTTATTGCACTGTTTGGCATGGCTATAGAAACTGCTATGCTTATGACGATATACCTGAATGAAGCCATGAATAATATGGTGGCAAAGCATGGAAATTCTAAAGCGACACTTACACCAGCTATCATAAGAGAATATGTAATTGAAGGATCGGCGAAAAGGTTAAGACCCAAGCTAATGACCGTTTCGGTTGGCCTCTTCGGCCTTATTCCTATTCTTTGGGCTTCTGGTGTAGGCAGTGATATCATGCGGCCAATCACCATACCGTTGATCGGCGGCACTATTTCTTCCACCATTTATGTACTGCTCATTACTCCTGTGATTTTCGAAATCGTTAAGGAAAGAGAATTAAAACGTAAAGGCAAAATCGAATTGATAGATGTTAAAGAATAAACTACTCCCGACATTGTTTGCGGTAACTGTTGCCATTACTGGCCAGTCGCAAACATTAAACCTCGATACTATTATTGATAGTATTAAAGTTTCGCATCCTGTGGTGAAGATGTACACCAATGAAATACGATCTATGGATGAAGCTGCAAAAGGGGCAAGAAGCTGGATGCCACCGGAGTTTAGCACGGGCTTATGGATGGTGCCATATGATCCGAGTCTTTGGAAAAAGGGTGATATGGGCGGCACCGGCATGGGCCAGTATATGATAGGTGGACAACAAATGCTTCCCAATAAAAAGAAGCAAAATGCCGAGGCCGCTTACATGGAAAATATGTCCTCCGTAGAAAAAGAAAAACTGAATGCATCCCTAAACGAACTTGTTAACGATGCAAAGGATTTTTATTACCAATGGTTGGTCCTCAAGAAAAAGCTTCTCATTCTCGACCAGAATGAAAAGCTGCTTGATTTTATGATTAAAAATGCAGAGATAAGATACAAGAATGGGCTCGAAAAAATCAGTTCTTATTATAAAGCAAAAGCAGCATTAGGCAATGTTCAAAATATGCGGTTGATGTATGAAAATGATATTAAAGAAAAAAGGATTCGCATTAATGCTTTAATGAACAGAAGTGCTATGACAGTGTTTGATATAGATACGTCCTATGTATTAGCAGACTATTCGGCACTAATGTTTGATAGCACACTTTTCTATACCAGCCGAAGTGATTTAAAAGCGATCGATAAAGATATAAATCTCACCTGGCTGAAGCAGGAAACAGAAAGACAAAGTCTCAAGCCGCAATTTGGGATACGCTATGAGCACATGTTTGGCTTTGGAGGAATACCTATGCAATACAGTTTAATGGGCATGTTGAAATTGCCATTCGCTAATTGGTCATCTAAAATGAACAAAGCAAATATTGAAAGCCTCAAGTGGAAAGCCAATACCCTGCAATCACAAAAAGAAATGATGGTGAATGAATATAGCGGAATGGCCTATGGTATGAGAAACGAACTGGAGTTAAAGAAAAAGCAATTGAAATTGTATGATGAAAGCATCATCCCGGCTCTGCGCAACAACTACAAGACCATGCAACTGGGCTATGAACAGAATACAGAGGAATTGTTCATGCTGTTTGATGCCTGGGAAACATTATACATGACTCAACTGCAATACACCGACTTGCTTAACGAGTCGCTTAGCATGCAGGTAGCCATTGAAAGATTAATAGAAAAGAAATGAAACAAATAATATACATAGTCATGTTTCTGATGGTGTTTGTTGCATTGGCGTGCAATAGTAACAAAGGGAAACACGATGATCATATTGCTGAAGAAGCAAAACTGATGTACACCTGCCCGATGCCGCATGATTCTGTATTTAGCGACAAGCGGGGCAAATGCCCTAAATGTGGGATGGATTTGATCAAGATGGAGCAAGAAAATCATCTGCCAGGCAAAACAGAATACACCTGCTCTATGCATCCTGAGATCATTCGCGACAAACCTGGTACTTGTCCCATCTGCGGCATGGATCTCGTTAAGAAAGAAAGTGAAGGAGCAACATCGGATGATGTGGATTTAGCAGCTTTATTGAAACCCACCAATGAATTTGTTGTTTCTACCATACCGGTTACTACCATACAGAAAAAAGAGGAACAGATAGAGATTGATGCATTAGGCAACATTTCTTACGATACCCGGCAAGTGGGGAGTATCTCCTCAAGAGTGGCAGGCAGAATTGAAAAACTGTATGTACGATATCGCTATCAAAAAATAACCAAAGGCCAACGCATACTGGATATATATAGTCCTGAACTATTAACTGCTCAGCAGAACCTATTATTCCTCTTAAAAAACGATGCTGCTAATACAATCTTTATACAAGCAGCAAAAGACAAGCTGCTTCTGTTGGGGATGAGTAGGGATCAGTTACAAAATGTGATCCAATCCGGCAAACCATCCATGACCATTGCCATTTACAGCAATTACTCCGGTCATATTCATGAAACAACGGGAGCTAGTACAATGAACTCTTCACCCGCTCTAATGAAAGATATATCATTAATTACCGAAGAGCTCCCACTGAAAGAGGGAATGTATGTGCAAAAAGGCCAGTCGATATTCACAGTGTATAATCCAGACTTAGCCTGGGCAATTCTCAACATTTATGGCGATAATCAGTCGTTGATAAAACTAGGTAATCCTGTGAGGATAGTTCCTGAAACTGCACCCGGAAAAGATTTCAGGGCTGTCATTAACTATATAGAACCTTTTTATCGCAAGCAGAGCAAAACCCTTACAGCAAGAGTGTACTTCAACAATAGTCAATTGAAAATACCAGTTGGTAGCCAGGTAAGCGCCACCATTTTTGGCAATACAAAAGATGCTTATTGGTTGCCCAAAGCTGCGGTATTATCCCTGGGGCTGGACAAGATCGTTTTTCAAAAATCTAATGGCGGCTTCAAAGCGGCTAAGGTAAATACGGGTATTATTCATGAAAACCATATACAAGTGCTGAGTGGTTTAAGCGAAACCGATTCGGTAGCGGCAAATGCCCAGTATTTAATGGATAGTGAAAGCTTCATCAAAGTTAAAAATTAGTTATGCGGTATTTTATAATGGTAGCAATGGCTTTGGGGTTGTTTGCAGCATGCAAACCTAAAAGTGAAATAGCTAAAGAGAGCGATGTGTATTATACCTGTTCAATGGATCCACAGGTGGTAGAATACAAACCGGGCAAATGTCCTATTTGTAAAATGGACCTGACTGCTGTAGAGAAAAAAAAGGGGGAAAACAAAGACGAGTTGAAATTAAGTGCACAACAGGTGCAGTTAGGAAACATTCAAACTGATACAATCCGCATTGGCAGTATTCGTAACCAACAAGTATTAACGGCTACTTTAAATTTCGATCAGCTGAAATCTTCTGCTATTAGTTCGAGAGTAATGGGCCGAATTGAAAAACTTTATTACAAGAACATAGGCGACTATGTAAGAAAAGGCTCCCCAATTTTTGATCTATACAGTGAAGACCTGAATAATGCACGACAGGAATATTTGCTGGCACTGGATAAGAAGAAAACATTTGAAGGAGAATCGGTAATTGATTTTGACCAGCTTTTGCTAAGTGCAAAAAACAAACTCTTGCTATGGGGCATGAACGAGGCACAAATCCAGTCATTGGCAAAAGAACACAAAGCAACTCCTACAACCACATTTTACAGTAACGCCTCCGGATATATTACCACTCTAGATGTTCGTGAAGGCGATTATGTGATGGAAGGCGGCACGATAGTTAAACTCGCCGATTTATCAAGCTTGTGGGCAGAGGCGCAGATCTATACTTCGCAATTATCACAAATAGACAGAAACAGTACCGCTACAGTTCAATTCCCCGACTTTGATGAGCTGGAGATGAAAGGCAAAATTGAATTTGTGAACCCTGAAATAA
Organism: Phnomibacter sp.; assembly: GCA_035456005.1. Lineage (GTDB taxonomy): Bacteria > Bacteroidota > Bacteroidia > Chitinophagales > Chitinophagaceae > Phnomibacter. Next base: position 62,106 of record DATIEA010000004.1, read on the forward strand.
ATCCGGATACAAGAATAAATCTCATTCGCGTTTCAATCCCGAATCCAGGCAATCAACTAAAACCGGGCATGCCAGCTTATATCATGCTAAAAAGCCCACAGTGGAATACTTTGTCTCTACCCATTGATGCAGTTATTCGCGATGGCAAGGGAGCGACCGTGTGGGTGCAAACTGCAGATAATACTTTTAAAAGCGTAATGGTAAAAACCGGCCTGGAAAGTGATGATCGGATTGAAATTAAGGGTGGGTTGAAAGAAGGAGATGTGGTGGTCATTAGCGGCGCTTATCTTCTGCATAGTGAATATGTGTTTAAGAAAGGAGCAGACCCGATGGCAGGGCATAATCACTAAACAACGTCAAAAGAGAATGAGTTTCCGTAAATATAACAAGCTATGAACAGCAATATTTTTCATATTATACGAGAGTATAAAGAAGATAAGCACTCTGTTTTTAATACCTGGTTTATAAATAATGAAGAAAGGTTGAAAGCATTCCGTTCCATCCGCAGGGGTGTTATCCAGGTAGTTGACGATATAAAGAACAAAAAATTTCCTAATGATTTCAAAGGATCTTCCCTAGAATTTGTACTGACATGCATTACAGAACAGAAGCAGGTCTTTGAAGGTGCTTCACATCCATTTTACTGGAAGCCCAAACTTAGAATACCTGATATTTATGAACATGAAGGCAACAAGCAGGCTTTTGGCCAGTTTCTGGAAAATTGTTTAAATGCCAAAACTGAAGAACAAATAATAAAAGAGATAATAAAACTGGATGGTTATAAAATAAAAGGGCTTGGCCCTGCCGTAGCAAGTATCCTCTACTTCCTGCATCCCACAATAATTCCACCGTTCAACACTGCAATAATTAACGGGTTTAATTTTTTGTTTAAAGACAAAAAGAAGCTCGGTAGCTGGAGCGAATATTTAAAACTTAGAGAAGTCATCAATGAAACCAATATTCAGCACAGGTCGGAGCTCTCGTCAGATCTGGGAGCTATTGCAGGTTTATTATTTGAAATAGGAACACAAAAGCTGGTGCTGGGCTCCGATGAATACTTGTCAGAATCCGAACGAAAGAAATTAGAGAAACTGATTGAAAAGCGTGAGCAAAGTGTACAACAGGAAAAGGCCGAGGAAAACCTTCATTCAGAAATGCAGTACCATCTGCTGAAAATCGGCAATGCTTTAGGCTATGATGTCATTGCGGCCTCCAATGACAGGTCTAAATCCCATTGCGGCAATAGCTTTTCATTTTTGAGCTTAAAACAGTTCCCTCAAATTAACCTGGAGAAGGAAACGCTGAATACAGTAAAGTTGATAGATGTACTATGGTTTCAAAAAGGAACAAATAATGTTATTGCAGCTTTTGAGGTAGAAAAAAGTACCAGTATTTATTCGGGAATATTGAGGCTTGCAGATTTAAGCTACTCCATTGCTGATGGTGATGAAGTATTTTATCTTATCGTGCCCGACAACAGAGAAAAAGATGTGCTTCTTCAGCTTTCCCGTCCGGCAATAAAGCAAAACAACATCATTATAAAATACATCCTGTTTTCTGAATTACGCAACCATTGTGATGCGCTGTGCAAATTTGGCGATAGTCACCTTATTATGGAGAAAATTGCCAAAGCTGTATAGTTGTCCCTTAATTGAATACCTTATGAAGTTTTGGAGAAAGCTCACCATTGGATTCCTTTTGATATGATGGATCGAACCTTGAAAAAGCGATAAATAAAATGATTTCGATTGCTGAAAACATCAGTGTTTACTGGGCTTCCGCAAGTTTCGAGTCAAAAAGACAACTGCAATATTTGATATTTCCGGGGGGAATTCTGTATAGTAAGAAAAATGGGGGAGTTCGAACCGAGCTTGTAAACAGCCTCTTCGCTGAAATCCCTTTAGCAGCAAGGGTTTCGGAGGAAAATGAAAAAGGCGATTCTCAAAAGAATCGCCTTAAATCGCATTCTGTGCCCAGAACAGGAATCGAACCTGCACTCCCTTTCGAGAACAAGATTTTGAGTCTAGCGCGTCTACCAATTCCGCCATCTGGGCTCACATAAAACTTTCAGAAGAACTCATCCGTTTTTCAACGGGGTGCAATATTACAGCCCCGGGGTTAATCTGCCAAAAGCCGGTCTAAATATTTTTTCTTAAAGTACCATTCCTTCACTTTTTGCAGGGCTGCAGGCGCAGTTTGTGCATCATAATGGTCGAGCACTGGCTGCACTTCCGCCTTTATTTCCTGCAACAGCCGGCTTACTTCCTGTTGTATGGCAGCAGTATCGGCACCGTCCATTTTCATTTCATTCAGCTCCATTACCACCATCAGAAAGTCGGGAGGGAGTTGGTATTTCTCCTCCTCTTCCAGTAATCCATGCAGTTGCAGCAGGTACTTAATGGTGGCTTCTTCGTTTTGCAACACTTTGTACCCTGCGTTGGCCAGCGACGACATTTCAAGGGCTTCGGCCCTTTCATCCTCCGATCCCTGTCCGTAAAAATCAGGATGATATTTTTTTTGCAGGGCGATCAACCGCTTGCCGAGCAAGGCTCGGTCTATGGTAAAAGAAACAGGGATATCAAAAAGTTCGAAGTAGTTCATGCTTGCAAAAATCAGAGTTTGAGATAATAGGGCTGCAACAATTTTTCGAAGGCACTGCTGTAGCTGGGGGCATCGTCACGAATTTGAAGTGTAGTGTGTACTGTGCTTCCTGTATCATTTTTACCTAATAAAAATAACACCCGGAAAAAATCGTGCTGTGCACTTTGTTTCACAGAACATATTTCGAGGGGATATAGTTGATGTGATTTAGCTAGTGTCAACATTTCCTGCAGTCGGTAATAAGGTAATAGCAATGCTATCTTGCCATGTTCGCTTAACATGTTCACCGCCTTGGGTATTAGCTCCTCCAAAGTGAGGCCGTCATCGTGGTGGGCTTTGTTCCTGCTGCTGTTATTCCCCTTCAATTGTTGCTGGTGAAAAGGAGGGTTGCTAAAAATGAGATCGTATTTTTTACCCGGAGCATAGGCTAAAAAATCGGCATGATGCACTTGTATTTGCTTTGCAAACGGTGAAGCGCAAACATTGTCGAAAGCCTGTGTGGCTGCGGCTTCATCCAATTCAACAGCATCTATCAATATAGTTGAATGTTGCTGTGCCAGCATCAGGCTTAGCAGGCCGGTACCTGTGCCAATATCCAATGCATGCAATACTTGCGGTGTAGGCGGTATGCGATCCGAAAGCCACGCGCCGAACACACAGGCATCGGTGGTCACTTTCATAGCGCATCGATCCTGTTGTATGCGAAATTCTTTGAATTGAAACCAGTCGTTTGCCATCTCTTGTATTGCACATTCATTTGTTACCACTCGGCTCTTGCCGAAGGGCCAATGCTGAGTGGAGAAAAATCGTTGGCGAGGAATTTATAATAAGCTGCAATGGCGATCATGCCGGCATTATCGGTGCAGTATTCAAATTGGGGCATGCTCACATTCCATTTTTTTTGTGCACCGGTTTCCTGCAGTGCTTTGCGCAAACCACTGTTGGCGCTTACTCCACCGGCCATGCATATTTCTTTGATGCCGGTTTCTTTTGCAGCTTTCACCAGTTTTTTTATGAGAATGGTGATGATGCTATGCTGGATAGAAGCACATATGTCTGCGAGGTTTTTTTCTACAAATTTTTCATCGCTTTTCTGCGCAGCCTGCAGAAAATAAAGGATAGAAGTTTTCAGGCCGCTGAAACTAAAATCGAGGCCTTGTATTTGTGGCTCGGCAAATTTGAAAACCGGGTTTCCCAGCTGCGCATATTTATCAATGAGCGGACCACCGGGGTAGGGAAGTCCTAAAATTTTCGCACTCTTGTCGAATGCTTCGCCTGCGGCATCATCGAGTGTTTCGCCAATTACCTGCATTTGCGTGGGGCTATCGCAACGCACAATTTGGGTATGTCCTCCACTTACAGTAAGGCAGAGAAATGGAAATACGGGATTGGGATTGTCGATAAGGTTGGCCAACACATGTGCCTGCATATGGTGCACCGCTATCAATGGTTTGCCCAGCGAGAGGGCCAGGCTCTTGGCAAAGCTGGTGCCTACCAGCAAAGCGCCAATAAGGCCGGGGGCCTGTGTAAATGCTACGGCGTCTATGTCCTTCAATTCACAGTTGGCCGCTTGCAACGCTTGCTGTACCACCGGCAAAATATTTTCCATATGCGCCCGGCTGGCCAGCTCGGGAACTACACCCCCATAGGCTTCGTGCACCGATTGGGTAGCAATGATGTTGGAAAGAATGCTGCCGTTTTTGCAAACGGAAGCAGATGTTTCATCGCAGGACGATTCAATGGCAAGGATGGTACCCTGCTGCATTGCGTTTGAAACCATGTCTGTTGAATTGGGTTGCATGATGAACCTGCAAAGGAAAAGGATTCAACCATACGGAAATGGTAAAGCCCTTGCAAATAGTAGGTTTAGCTGCGTATAGCTACCACGGGGTCGAGCCTAGCTGCATTCCATGCCGGGATGATGCCCGCCAACAAGCCTACAGCAATGCTGATGCCCAACGCCAGCACTACTATGCCTACAGAAATAAACACTTTGAATGGTAGCATCGAACTCAATAAAATGGAGATAAGAAATACCAGCAGCAAGCCAACGAGTCCGCCTATAATGCAGAGAAAAGAAGATTCGAGCAGGAACTCGGTGAGTATATACGCCCGCTTGGCACCCACGGCTTTTTTCAAACCAATTTGGGAAGTGCGTTCTTTTACGGTCACAAACATAATATTGGCAATGCCGAACAAGCCTACAATTAAACTAAAACCACCAATGACAAAGCCACCAAGGTTGAGGCTGCCAAAAAAAGATTCGAGGTCTTGACTATTGGCGTTTACGTCGTTCAACGCAAAGTTGTCGTCTTCAGTAGGGCTCAGTTTGCGTAAACTGCGCATAATGCCTTTTAGTTCGTCTTTCAATACTTCTACGTCCAAACCTTCCTTTCCTTTTACCATCAGGAAACGACCTGCATTGCGCATGTCCACTACCTGGCGGCAAAAATTAAATGGAACGATAATGATATTGTCGAAGTCCCAGGCGCCTACCATACTTTGGCCGGCTTTTTTCATTACGCCCACTATGGTAGCGGTACGGCCGGCAATGGTTACCTGTTTGCCAATGGCTTTTTGCGGCTCGTCAAAAAGTTTTACCGCATTTTCGTGCCCCATCACAATAACGGCGGTGCCGGTGGCAAATTCACTGCCGGATATATAGCGGCCTTCGGCCAGTTTTACTTCCTGTATGCGGTTAAAATCGTCAGTAGCGCCATACCAGGTTACGTTGGTGATCAGGTTGTCTTTGTATTCCACGTTCGAGCCGTTGAACAACATAAATGCTACTGCGTCGGCGTATTGGCTACGCTCTTTGATGGCGTGCATTTCTTCATACTTAGGCTCGGGGCGTTTCATGTATTTCCACCAGGGATATTCGCCACCACCGCCCCATGGCCATTTCTGTATATACACTGTATTGGTGCCCAGGTCTTTGAGGCCATCCGTAATATTTTTTTTGAGGCTGTTCACAGTAGTGAGCACACCGATGATGCAAAAAATGCCAATGGTTACACCAAACAGGGAAAGAAAGGTTCGCAGTTTATTGGTACGTAGTTCTTCGAGGGCCATTTTCAGGCTGTTCCAAACAATATTGGCTGTTTTTAGCATGGCGTAAAATTAAAGGCAAAGCCCGTTGGTCGCATTGCTAATGTATGAACGGCTTACGAAAGGAGATAGGTGGGCAAAAAAATACTCCTGTTCGTTTTGGAGAATAGGAGTAGTATTTGAAAAAGTGGTTCTCAAACTTATTGCTCATAGCGGCCACCGCCAATGCAAAAGCCTACTTTAAAACCAATGTAGTGGTTGTGTTGACTCAATCTGGTTTTTGGAATTAAATTGTATTCTGCACCCAACCTGAAATGCCCGGCTTCGAAGCCACTGCGAACCATCCCCCCGAATTTGTTGGCGAAGAATATCGATTCAAATGAAATATTATCGTTCAGAATAGCGCCAACAATTTGGTATAGCCCGGCACCTGCACCCATAAAAGGTCTGCATTTCTGGTTATTAAAATAGTAGTCGCCGGTAAACAGGTACGAACTATTAGCCAGAAGGTCACCCTCGCCGTACCGATCCTGGTTGTTGGTAATAAAACGACCTAACATGGCCATCTCCATGCGCAATCCTAATGCAAATTGATCGGTAATGGCATACTTGGGTTCAATGCTGGAAATACCACCTCCTCTGGCATTGCCTGTACCGTTGATGGGCAAGGCTCCCCCTAAACTCATATCTACTTTAAATGGTTTGAAAATTCGATTGTCTTCATTTTGGGCAATGGCAGATATACAGCAAATGAACACAAATGTTGAAGTGAAAATATGTTTCATATATTCAACTTATTGGTTATTCGAAGATAGATGCATCATGCTGTATAACCTGAATTTATTGATGTAAATGGTTGCTTGTAAATAATGGATCACATTTCATCGAAAGGCCGCTTTGCTAATGTATGTACGGCTTACAAAAGGAGGTGGTTGGGCAAAAAAATACTCCTGTTCGTTTTGGAGAACAGGAGTAGTATATGAAAAAGAGGTTATTAACCTTATTTTTCGTAACGGCCACCGCCTATGCAAATGCCCATTTTTATACCGAGGTAATTATTGTTGGGGCTAAAATCGGTTTTGCCTGCAACATTATATTCCAGTCCCATCCGGAAATGCCTGGCTTCGAAACCGCCACGAAGCATAAATCCAAATTTTCCGGCGGATACAAAATCATCAGTATTGATCGACTCGCTGGTGTTTACATAGCCGGCAGATACTTTCATGTACCCTGCACCGAGGCCCAGGAATGGACGAAAATTGTTTTCAGAAAAATAATAGTCGCCGGTAAGTAAATAGGAGCCGTTGGCCTGGCCGAGGCCTTCAAAGTCTTCGCCAATTTCTGTCATAGATCTTAACAAAACGGCCGACTCCATACGTAAACCAACAGCCACTTGTTCGGTTACGGCATATTTAGGTTCTACCACAAAAAGCATCCCAAAGTTGGTGCCTTCGGTTTTGCCAACCGGCAAGGCGTAGCCTATACTCAGGTCTACTTTAAAGGGCTTAAAAATACGGCCGGCTTCAAATTGAGCAGAGGCCATCAAAAAAGTGCATAAACCTATTGCAACTGCAATTAGTTTTTTCATCGATAAGCAATTTAACGGGTTATAAAAATGCGAATGTAGGGACTTGTATTATGATAAACATCAATTCATTCATGCGGCTGTGCTATTTTAAAATCGCCACTTTTCATCAGGAAGGCCGCTGGCGGCTTATGCAATCGTGTGCGTATTTTCTTTTCTACTTCATTTGTTTGGTGTAGATATGCGTGCATGCGTATGTAGCCCTTGCAAACCCTGCTATTGCCGAATGGGGCTGCCCCTAAAAAACTATGATTCAAATCGTATTTTCCCGGGTGGATAGTTTATTTTCTGTGAAGACATTGCCAAATGTGCCCTACTTTTGCCGCGCCTTGCAACATTGCAGGTGGGAAGACTAATTAAGCATACGAGATATGACCTGGAAACAAGCTTTTACCTCTTCTATAGGTAAGAAAGTAGTGATGGGACTTACAGGATTGTTCCTGATTGTTTTTTTGATTGTGCACGTAGGTATCAACGCCTGCATTTTTGCCGATCTCAATGTGGGTTTCTGGCCCTTCGATCCCAATGAAAATGGAGTGATCTTCAACAAAGCCGCCCACTTTATGGGAGCCACCATCCTGGTACGCATTTTAGAGATCGGGCTGTTTGGTGGCATCTTCCTGCATATTATACAAGGCCTGATGCTGGAAGCCAGCAACCGTAGCAAACGCAAAAAAGGCTATGCCGTAGCACTGGGCAGCAGAGGCAGCAAATGGTACAGCCGCTCTATGGGTTTGCTGGGTACTTTGATCATGTTGTTTTTGATTTTGCACCTGGCACATTTTTGGGTAAAAGCCCGCATTACCGGCGACGTAAACCTCCCGGAAGTTGAAGGCCAGGGACACGATATGTTTTACCTGATGCAGGTAACTTTTAGCGAACTATGGGTGGTAATAGTATATGTGCTGGGATGTATTTCGCTGGCATACCACTTGCTGCATGGTTTTCAAAGCTCGTTCCGCACACTGGGTGTGGCCAACCCACGCTGGATGGCGATTGTAAAATGCCTGGGCATTTGTTTTTCTATCATCGTGCCTGTGTTGTTTGCGCTTATGCCCATTGCCATGTACCTCGGTTGGGTAGGAAAATAAAATGACCCTGCCTGCACTGCTGCTGAAGTGAGTGACACAACGATGCTCCATAGCAGCACATAGCCGGCTCACAAAAAAGAATATCATTCAAAAGACTTCAATAAAATTTATACGACCGATATGCTACAATCAAAAATTCCTGCAGGACCGCTAGATAAAAAGTGGACATCGTATAAAAGCACTTGTAAACTGGTAAACCCTGCTAATAAGCGTAAGCTGGAAATAGTAGTGGTAGGAACCGGTTTGGCCGGTGCCAGCGCAGCCGCCACATTGGGCGAGCTGGGCTACAAAGTGAAAGCATTTTGCTACCAGGATAGCCCCCGCCGTGCACACAGCATTGCGGCACAAGGTGGTGTGAATGCTGCTAAAAACTATCAGAACGACGGCGACAGTGTGTACCGTTTATTTTACGATACTATTAAAGGTGGTGACTACCGTGCCCGCGAAGGCAACGTACACCGCCTTAGCGAAGTGAGTGGTGCCATTATTGACCAGTGTGTGGCGCAGGGTGTGCCCTTTGCCCGCGAATATGGCGGCTTGCTGAGCAACCGCTCTTTTGGTGGAACCCAGGTACAGCGTACGTTTTACGCCGCAGGCCAAACCGGTCAGCAATTGCTGCTGGGTGCCTACAGTGCACTGGAACGCCAGGTAGCACTCGGCAATGTAACCATGTACAGCCGTCACGAAATGCTGGACGTGGTAAAAGTAGATGGCAAGGCCCGCGGCATTATTGCACGCGATGTGGTAAGCGGAAAACTGGAACGTCATTTTGGACACGCAGTTTTGCTGTGTACCGGTGGTTATGGCAACGTGTTTTACTTAAGCACCAATGCCATGGGTTGCAATGTAACCGCTATATGGAAGGCGCATAAAAAAGGAGCATACTTTGGTAACCCTTGCTTTACGCAAATTCACCCCACATGCATCCCCGTAAGTGGCGACCACCAAAGTAAACTCACGCTGATGAGTGAATCGCTGCGTAACGATGGTCGCATTTGGGTACCTAAAAAACAAAACGACAACCGCAAAGCGGTAGATATTCCTGAAGAAGAAAGAGACTACTACCTCGAAAGAAGGTATCCTGCATTTGGTAACCTCGTGCCCCGCGACGTGGCCAGCCGTGCTGCCAAAGAGCGTTGCGATGCAGGTTTTGGTGTAGGTAGCAGCAAGCAGGCAGTATATCTCGATTATGCAGATGCTATTTTGCGCTACGGTAAAATTGAAGCGGGCAAACAAGGCCGCAACAATGTGCCGGAAGCGGAACTGATAGTAATGGGTAAAGAAGTGGTAAAAGAAAAGTACGGCAACCTGTTTGACATGTACGAAAAAATTACCGGCGAAAACCCTTACGAAACGCCGATGCGCATTTACCCCGCTGTACACTATACCATGGGTGGACTTTGGGTAGATTACGAGTTGAAAACAAATGTGGATGGCTTGTATTGCCTGGGCGAAGCCAACTTTAGCGACCACGGTGCCAACCGCCTGGGTGCAAGTGCGCTGATGCAGGGACTGGCCGATGGTTACTTTGTTATTCCTTACACTTTGGGCAACTACCTGGCCGACGATATTCATACCAAGGCTATGCCGGAAGATCATCCTGCGTTTGTAGAAGCTGAAAAGGAAGTAAGCGATCGAATCAATAAACTGATGAGCATTAAAGGCACCAAAACTGTAGAAAGTTTCCACAAGCGCCTCGGAAAAATAATGTGGGACAAATGCGGTATGGCCCGTAATGCACAAGGATTGACCGAAGCCATTGCAGAGATACAGGCTTTGAAAAAAGAGTTTTGGAGCGATGTGAAAATCCCCGGTGCTATTGAAGAACTGAACCCCGAACTGGACAAAGCCAACAAGGTTGCGGACTTTATTGAACTGGGCGAACTGATGTGTAAAGACGCACTCAACCGCAACGAAAGCTGTGGTGGCCACTTCCGCGAAGAAAGCCAAACACCAGAGGGTGAAGCACTGCGCGACGATGCCAACTTTATGTATGTAGCCGCCTGGGAATACAAAGGCGAACACGAGTGGGAGCTACACAAAGAATCATTGGATTACGAAGTGGTGAAACCTTCTCAACGTTCTTATAAATAATATTTCCTTCAAATAATTTGAACTCGATAGTATGGAACATTACAACATGAATCTTACGCTGAAAGTATGGAGGCAGGCAAATGCTGAAGCTCAGGGTGGATTTGAGAGTTACCCGGTGAAAGACATTTCTTCTGAAATGAGCTTCCTGGAAATGATTGATGTATTGAATGAGGAACTGATTGCAGCCAGCAAAGACCCGATCGCATTCGACCACGATTGCCGCGAAGGTATCTGCGGTGCCTGTTCTATGGTGATCGACGGAAGACCGCATGGTCCGTGGACGCAAAACACGACCTGCCAGTTGCACATGCGTGCATACAAAGAAGGCGACACCATTACCATCGAACCCTGGAGAGCCAACGCATTTCCTGTGTTGAAAGACCTGATGGTAGACCGTACTTCCTTCGATCGCATTATTCAGGCTGGTGGATTTATTAGCGTAAACACAGGTAATGCGGTAGATGCCAATTCGCTGCCCATTGAAAAAGAAAAAGCAGATGCGGCATTTATGGCTGCGGCTTGTATTGGTTGCGGTGCCTGCGTGGCTGCTTGTAAAAACAGCTCGGCTATGTTGTTTACCTCTGCCAAAGTTTCGCAATTAGCATTGTTACCACAGGGTGCTCCGGAGCGCAAAACCCGTGTGGCCAACATGATTGCACAAATGGATAAAGAAGGATTTGGTGCCTGTACCAATACCGGTGCCTGCGAAGCGGTTTGCCCCAAAGGCATCAGCCTCACCAATATTGCCACCCTCAACCTTGAGTACCTGGGATCGGCGCTTACTTCGTACTAGTTGTCTCTACTAGGTTTATATAAAAAACTGCCGGCCAATTGGTCGGCAGTTTTTTATGCGTAATGTTTTCGACAGTTTAGATGATAAGTGGCGATGCAAATGAGGCCACAAAAAATGCATATGAAATACTGCAAGCAAACTTATCGCAAACAACAGAGCCGGTCAAAAGACCGGCTCTGTTGTGTATATGCTGTACAAATAGCTTAACCTTCGGAAAGGAAAACATAGCGAATGACCACAAGAACAAATAAGATGTACATCATCCAATGCACTTTCTTAAAGTTGCCGGTTAATACTTTCAGCATGGTATAGAAAATGATACCGGCTGCTACGCCATTGGCAATGCTGTAGGTAAATGGCATCATGATGATGCACATAAATGCGGGCAGTCCTTCGGTGAAATCACTAAAATCAATTTCGCTGATAGAAGAAACCATCAGCAGCCCAACAATGATGAGTGCAGGTGCAGTAGCCGCATTGGGTATAAGCGTAGCAACGGGTGCAAGTACCAGGGCCAGTAAAAACAATATGCCGGTAGTAACTGCAGTTAAACCGGTGCGACCACCTTCGCCAATGCCGGCGGCACTTTCAACATAAGCCGTAACTGTGCTGGTTCCCATTAAAGCACCAAACGAAACGCCTAATGCATCCACCAGCATTGCTTTTCCAATGCGTGGCGACTTGCCATCTTTATCAATCAAACCCGCTTTATTGGCGGTGCCTACCAAAGTGCCAAACGTGTCGAACAGTTCTACAAAAGTGAACGTGAAGATCACCGTCCAGATGCCCATTTTTAAAGCGCCTTTAATATCGAGTTCAAAAACGGCGAGGTTTGAAAAATCGGGAAGTTGGAAAGGAGAAAATCCTTCTGCAATTTTTGTAACACCCATGGGAATTCCAATTAGCGTGGTTACAATAATACCAATGAGCAAAGAGCCTTTTACCCGCAAAGCCATCAGCGATGCTGTAAGGGCCAGGCCAATTAAAGCCAGCCCCATGCTTGGGTTTTTAAGGCTGCCCAGCGAAATATTCCATTCAAAAAACATCAACCCGCCTTTACCGCCGGTTGTGTTCAGTTTCTCCAGTGTTGGTGGAATCACATTAGCAGAAGCCACCATAATTTCCGACAGCTTCAGCCCGATAATGGTGATGAAAAGCCCAATACCAACCGTGATGGCCACTTTAATGGAATTGGGTACGGCTACCACCAGTATTTGCCGAACTTTTGTTACCGTAAGCAGCAGGAATACTAATCCCGAAATAAACACTGCGCCAAGGGCTGCCTGCCAGGGCATACCCACACCGGCCAATGCCACGGTGGCAAATAAGGCATTCAATCCCATGCCGGGCGCCAATGCAATGGGGAAATTGGCTACCAGCCCCATAGCAATGGTTACAAAGCCTGCAGAAATAGCGGTGGCAAAAAAGATGGCATTCTTATCCATACCTGTGGCCGAAAGAATATTCGGGTTCAGGAAGAGGATATAAGCCATGGTCATGAAGGTGGTAATACCTGCAATGATCTCGGTTTTAACCGTGGTGTTATTCTGGGATAGTTTGAATATATCTTTCACAGCAATAGGTTTTATTGTTTGTTATAAAGTCCACTTCACCGCAATGGTTGGGTTGGCCATAAAGCCTTTGTTGCCGGCAAAATTTGAACTCATTTCCACTTCGCTGCCTACCGAAAAATGTGGCATGAAATTGTACCAGACCTGGGGTTCGGCCAGGAACACGTATTTGGTTTTATGCGCAGCACCATTGTCGTCCCATACGGTATTGACTTCTCTCCAGAAATCGGCAAAGCCTGTGAGGGAAAGTTTTCTGTCAAAAAAATGAAGACCCCATACACCTGTTAGCTGGAAAGCCGCATTGTGCTTGTCCTGTATGTATTTATAGTTGGCCTGCAGTGTAAACACTTTCGAAAACGACTCATCGTTCCAGGTATATTGCATACCCGCCAGCACAGCATTTTCAATAGGAATGCTCAGGTCTTTGCTCAACCGGGTAAAGCCGCCATTGTATTCGATACGGGGTTGCAGGTTGGGCAGCTTTTTAAATACCTTAAAACTGCGGGCTATTTCCCCGTAGGCCAGTGTCACGCCTTTCAGGTCGTGGCTGCCATAGTCCATGTCGATAAAAAAGAAAGTGGAACCCAGTTTGTCGGGTTTAAATAATTCTACGGTACTGGTGAGGTACCCTCTATCTTTTCCGCAATCATAATGCAGTTGAATGTTTTGTGCAAACGAGCTAACGGCACAAAATGAAACCAGCAGAAGTAATGAAACTTTCTTCATGTATACTAAAATTGAAATTGAAAACCTTAGAATTTGGTGGGCATAAATTGCCTGCTTCCAGTTCGGTTCAACTTGAGGGATGAAGAAAAGGAAGGCTGATTAGTAGCTGTTCTTTGAAGCGTGTGATTTCCTCGGGTGCAAAAGAAAATCTGTTTAAGAAATCATAAGGTGACTTTTCTCAGCAAATAATCATTCCGTTCATTTGTGTACAAGTTAGCGTGTTGTGCCACTCAATAAAATGGTTCGCTACTATGATCTTGAATGATGTATGTACTTTTTTGCTCTTAAGTAACTAAACAAATAAGCATTGTATATCAGTGAAATAAATGCTTTTTTGGCATTTGCGCCTACGGGTAGACTTGCTGCTGTAGCAGTATTCATTGCCGACCGACTAGGAAACACTGAGAAGCTGTTTATTGAAATGGTGTTAATAATGATTTGATGATTTCTTTTTCTACTTTAATTTCAGCATTAATGAAATCGCATTCTAAAAGCCTATCAATTCTTGGTTGAATCTTTCTTAGTTTTTGAATTGCTTGAGAATCTGTATTCAATAATCTCTCAACCAGTTCAAGAGCTTGGTAATAATTACTACTATGATTTTTCAAGTCATTCCTTAAGTGTTCTTCAATACTGAATAGTGAACCAGTTGTCTTAACAGAAAAGTAAGTAGATATTCCTTCGTTTATTACTAAAGTTTTGTGTTCCAGCAAACTTGGATACTCCAGCTTCGGATAGAAAAAATGACACAATTCGTGAGTAAGCTGAAATAGGTATTGGCGATCATCTTCTTTTGCTCTTAAAGAAAGGGAGATTGCCACCTTTCCTTCCTCATGATAATATCTCAAGTGCGGAGAGTGATCATTGAATTCAATACCGATAAACTCCCAATCATTTATTGGATTTCCAAGTAAAACACACGCATCTTGAAATACTTTTTCTTCTATGCTCATAAATAATTGATAGGTGTCTATGTAACTTACTGTGGAAGTAGACCTTTTTTTGTACAGTGTCTATGCCTATAATTTTAAACTACACGGTTTTTTATTTAATAAAATCCCCTTTCCGATAGGCCAGAATATCCCAAAGAGATTGAATTTTAGCTTCTGGGTCCCATGCGCCACCGAAGGTCCATTTGGCCGTAATATCATTGGGTTTGGGTGAGCCCTTAGCTTTTTGCAGGTTGTTTTCCATCCAATTGAAGTTGCCGCCTTCTCGCTTTACATTGTACATGTACACCCGGTTTCCCCAGGGTATAGAGTCAAGCACTTTGTCGGAGTAAGCGTATCCTATTGGGTTATCGATTATCATATTGGTCATGGTGCAGTTCAATAAAAAGAACTGTGCATCGTGGTGGTAGCGGCCAAGTGTTACCGGCCGTTTCGAGTCGAAATGAGAATTAGTGATCACCAGTTTCTTGTCAAAATCTCCTCGGCCATCATGCCAGATCAAAGCCCGGCCATCACCGTAAAAACTGCTGCGGGTAACATAGCACCAGCCTCGTGGGCATAAAAAATCTACACCGGGGCAACGCAGGTTGAGGTCGGCATGATAATAGATGCCGCCATTTTGAGCCCATAAGGATAGGGCGTCGTTCCCGTCGGACCACACATTACAGTTAATGATTATTGTACGTGTTGACCGGCCAAAAATTGCCATTTGGTGTGTAGTGGTTGCTTCTACAGTTGTGCCATAGTTATTATACACAGTTAACCCGCTTATCACACAATCATCAGCCCCCTCTTGCAATACAATTACACCCATGTGAACAGGATTGCCTTTATACTCTTTAATGGTGCGGTAAGCATCTGTTTCGGCAAGAATAAGCCGGGTGCTGTCCCGGTTTTCACCAAGCAGCACAATATTGGGTTTATCAATAATTACCTTTTGTCTGTAGATGCCATTCTTAATAAAAATGGTATAGGGTTTCGCCGAATTTTCCGGGGCTTGCTCTATTGCTTTTTGAATACTTTCTCCCGGCGAAACGGTGGCCTGGTAGCGCTGCGCAAATGCATGGCTGCATATCAACAACGCAGAACAAAAAATCAATTGCTGAATTATCTTTTGCATTTTCTCAGATTAAAATTACTGGACTGTTCCCGTGAAATAGGAAGATTGTTTCGTCAAGCCTTGTCGTTGCCTGTTTCGTCAACGGAGCCAATTCCACCGCTGGCAATGTACTTCCGGTGGTTGATTCACAACCTGATTTATGTTGGATTTTATTACCTGGGTTTCGCTTGTCCTGACAGGAAATCTGTTTTGGCTAAGGTAACAAAGCGCAACATTCCGTTCCGGAAACGTTGCAGGGAAGAAGGGGATAAGGTGCTAATAAAGAAAAGGCCGCTACATAGCGACCTTCCCATTTTTAAATTTTGAACATACTTTGTGATGTACAATTATGCAATTGTTTTTATCAGTCCGCCTTCTACCCGGATGGCAGCGCCATTGGTGGCAGAAGCAAGTGGACTTGAAAAATACACAACAGTATCTGCCACTTCTTCCACGGTTGCAAAACGCTGTATCAACGAAGTAGGACGATGCGTGGTGAAAAATTCCTTTTCCACTTTTTCCGGCGTACTATTCTTTGCCATTTCATTTAAAAAATCATGAATGCCACGGGATTTTGTGGGCCCAGGCAAAATGGAATTTACGGTTACACCTGTTCCTTTGGTAAGTTCTGCCATGCCCCTGCTTACCGACAGTTGCGCAGTTTTTGTCATTCCATAATGCACCATTTCTTCAGGAATGGAAATGGAACTTTCGCTTGAAATAAAAATGACCCGGCCCCAATTTCTTTCCAGCATTTTTGGGAATAAATACCTGGATAACCGAACGCCACTCATTACATTGATCTCAAAAAACCGGAACCAATCTTCGTCGGCAATTTCTGCAAATGGTTTGGGCTCGAATATGCCGGCGTTATTGATGAGAATATCTATAGCTGGCAGTAGGTTCAATAGATTATTTATTTCATCTACTTTGTAAAAGTCTGCTGCAATGCCCGATATATTTTGATTGCCGGTGGCTGTTTTTAAAGCTGCAACAGCTTCGTCAATGGATGCCTGTGTTCTTCCGTTGATGATTACTGTGGCTCCTTCGGTTGCCAATCTTTTTGCAATAGCGTAACCAATACCAGCGATTGAACCACTTATGAACGCTGTTTTGTCTTTTAGTTGTAAGTCCATTGTATTATTTTTTTAATTGGTTTAAAATTGCTTCACCAACTGCTTTTGCCGATTGAGGATTTTGTCCGGTTACCACTCGTTGATCGGTGGTAACATGTAGTTGCCATAGCCCCGATTTTTCAAAAATCGCTCCACGTTCTATTAATCTTGTTTCCAATGCAAAGGGAACTACGTTTTCTAATTTTACAGCCACTTCTTCTTCATTGGTGAAAGCGTTTATTTTTTTGCCATCTACCAAATACTTGCCATTGCCCAGTTTGATGTTCACCAACCCTGCAGGCCCGTGGCAAACTGCACCAACAATGCCGTTATTTTCATAAATGGTTTGCGCAATTTTTGCAAGCGCTGCATTGTCGGCAAAATCCCACATGGCTCCATGTCCGCCCGCATAAAAAATGGCAACATATTCGTTGGGGTTTACTTCCGCCGGCTTTTTGGTATGCTCAATTTTGGTACGATATTTTTCATCTTCCCAAAACTGCTTATTCACTGCATCTTCTAAATTGAACCCGTCAACAGGGGCTTTGCCACCTTGCGGGCTTACAAAATCTATCTCGTATCCTGCATTGTGCAACACTTCCCATGGATGTGATACTTCTGATAAATAAAAACCTGTTGGTTCACCTGTACTGCCTTTTTTGTCGTGGCTTGTTACCACAAATAATATCTTTTTCATTTTGTTGTTTTTTTTACTTTGAGCTGTTGCCTGGTTTGTAGAAAAAATGGTGCCACCTGCGATGGCCATTATTCCTGCAACCATTAATTGAAATGCTTTTTTCATTGATTGATTATTTCAATGCAAAGCTGGGAATAAAGCAACTGCCGGCACAGGAGCTACATCACTAATTTGGTGTGAGGTATATCACTATAATGTAAAACGACTCAGGGTTTCCCGGGAAACGCCCAGATAGGAGGCGATCAAAGTTTTCGGAATTCGTTGAAATAATCCCGGGTACTGTAATAATAATTGTTCGTACCGCTCTTTGGCATTACTGTTGAGTAATGATAAAATTCTACGCTGTAATGCGATATAACCCATATTGGATTTTCGCCTGAAAAAATGTTCGATTTTGTGTAGGTCGGCACAGAGTTTCTCCCTGTTATGGAGTGATAGGCAAAGTATTTCAACTTCCTCCACACAATCAATATTCAATGTTGCTTTGGTTTCGCTGAAATAGGCCTGGTAATCTGAGATCCACCAATCTTCCATGGCAAACTGCATAATGTATTGCTTGCCTTCTTTGTCTATATGATATGCTTTCAGAAGGCCTTTCACCACGAAGTAGTCATTAGTTACATTGTCGCCTTCCTGGATGATGAATTGATGTTTCTTGAGCTTTTTAGTAGTGAAGTGAGAAAGTATGTAGTCAAACTCCTGGTCTGTCAACGGTGTGATCTTTTCAATATGCTGTCTAAGTGTGATGCTCATGTATTAAAGATAATTCTTTGGGGAAATCTGTTCTGGCTGGGATAACAATGCGCAACGTTCCGTGCCGGAAACGTTGCGGGGAAGCAGCTAACTGCAGAAATGTCATTCCGAACGCAGTGAGGAATCTCTAACATATGGATGATAATCTCCGATTGATGAGATCCTTCGCTTCGCTCTGGATGACGTGAAGGCATACATTTCATCCTGAACACACAACGCCCAGTTCAGCAAATGATATAGTAAAGCTATCAGGCAGTTTGCGTAATGAGTACCTGTGATGGTACAGGCGCAGTAATACCGTTGGCTGCAAATGCTTTTTGTAATTTTTCGAGGGTGCCAAAATATACATCCCAGTAATCTGCCACCGTTGTATAGGGGCGTATAGAAATATCGGTAAAATAACCTCCGAGTTTGGAAACGAACACACCCGGTGCAGGGTCTTTCAACACTTTGGGATCACTGTTCAGCACACTCATAATTACAGCCTTTACTTTTTCGATATCATTATTGGCACCCACTGATGCAGAAAGATCTACCCTTAAATTTCCGTGACGGCTTGCATTTATTATGATGCCGTTGGACACCATCGCATTGGCAATAATGCTGGTTTTATTTTCGGCTGTAAGTATGATGGTATTGAAGATCTGGATCTCCTGCACAAAGCCGGTTTGACCATTGCTTTCAATAAGGTCTCCCACTTTAAATGGCTTGAATAACAAGATGAGCACCCCGCCTGCAAAGTTGGCAAGCGAGCCCTGTAAAGCCAAGCCAACGGCCAGTCCTAAAGCACCTATCACCGCTACAAAGCTGGTGGTTTCAATACCCATCATGCCGGCCACACTGATCAGCAAAAGCACTTTCAGTCCAATGCTGACAATGCTGGCAAGGAAAGTTTGCAGCGATACATCTACGCCTCGCTTTTTCATTACCCTGCCGAGCAGTTTTGTCACCACGCTGATGATCCATAAGCCAATAATAAAAAACAGGATGGCGCCCACTATTTTAATACCATAAGTGGCCGCCAGCAACCGCAGGTTTTCGTAGAGTGATGACAAATTATTCATAGGATAGGTTTTGCTATTAAATATACATTAGTTCCGATGGTTTTCTACTCCTGTCTTGCTGCTGTAGCAAAAGGCTTTGGCTATTCAAACCGGGAATATTTTAATAGCAATTGCTACCCTGAAAAATTGGATTGAATGCGCATGCAATCGTGCATCCACGCTTGTTGAAGTGCCTGGTGAATGAATCGCGATCACTGGACTTTCTGCCCGCTGTCTTTTTTTGGCACCACTCGATAATCATTTGGGGTGAGTCCTTGTACACCCCTGCGCTTTACCGGGGGGACGCTATCTTTTTTTACGTCCTTCTGTACAACGGGCTGAAGGTTGACGACAGGTGGCGGTGCTATTGCGGGCGCCGTATCATTGAAAGTTTTATTCAAAGGCGTAGCTGCAATAGAATTGGAGCTATCGGCTATTGCCTGCTGCGGCACCGTAGTAGCGGGTGCAGCGGCAGGCAATTGTTGGGCCGGTAAGGCTGGGTCAATTGGCCTGGTACCGGGCGAAACAGTTGGTAGTGGTGGCGCTGTCGTTTTTTCCGTTTGTTGCTGCAATGGAAATGGAGGTTGCTGTGGTGGTGATGTTTGATTTGAGAAGAACCACCAACCCGCAATAATGAGCAGGAGTACGCCACCCGTAATGATGCCTGCCGGAGGAACAGATGGAGTAGGAACTCCACCATTATCCCCGGGATCGGTACCATCATCGGCATCGAGTGCCGCTTCAATGCGATCCCATATCATATCCCGCATATCCGGAACCGTGATATGTTCCAGCTTTTGGGCAATGGTGATTTCGTATGTAGTTGGCTGGTTCAAATTTTATGTATGCTTCAGTAATAGTTTTTGTAAGATGCTCCTGGCTTCGCTGAGATGCCATTTGGAAGTGCCTTCGCTGATGTTCAGTTTTTCGGCGATCTCCCGGTGGTTATAGCCTTCCACGGCATAGGCCACAAAAACGGCATGCGTAGCAGGTGGAAGTTTTTGCACCAGTTTCATGATCTCATCGGCCCCCATTTGTTCCAATACTTCATTGCGTATTTCAGGTTCGGGTACCGATTCTATTTCCACCGTTTCGCTAAACCGCTCCCTCGACTTTATATGATCGAGTCCTTCGTTCACCACTATTTTCTTGATCCATGCATGCAAGGAGCCTTTGCTGCTGTCGTAGCTTTTCAGGCTTTTGAAAATTTTTACAAACGCATGGCTCATAATATCGGCAGCATCCATTTCATCCCTTGAGTACCGCAAAGCAATGGTCATGGCAAACTGGTAGTATTGCAGATAGAATTGCTTCTGTGCTTTTCTATCAGCCTGCAGGCAGCCTTCGAGTAAAGGGTCAATATGTGGAGCGGTGGCGATCACTATTGGCGGGTCAATTCGTCTTTATCCTGTTGTACATCCTGCATACGTTTCAGCAGTATGGCGGAACTAATGGAGGAGAGAATAAGTCGGTCGTTGGCATCGAGTTCGTTGTGCAGCCAGATATTGTTATCCAAAATATCAATGATGGCTACCACGCCGCCGTCCCATAGCAATTCGTAACCGGAGTAAATGCTGCCAATAGGCATTTTGATGTTCTTGCCATTGCTAGTGGTCATATTCTGCAAACGCAGCGGGCGAATGGTAATATTTTCTTTTCCATTAGTAGCATAGCCGGTTTCTTCTACATAGGGCTGCTCAAATATTTTTCGGGCAGTATCTTTTTTCCTGTCATAGTGGTTGATCATTACCAGCGACCATGGATCGTTGTTGGTTTTTGTAGCAGGAAGAATAGCTGCGGTAAATGAGTAGTGGTAAGATTGTGTGGCCGATGCTTCGCCAATCCATGGCAGTTGACTTGCATACACCAGGTCTTTTTGCTCAAACTTTTCGGTGGCAAAAATATCGGCTCCCAGTTCTCCATTGGAAAGCGTGTATTGATAATTGCCTCGCTGCGAAACGCGGCGTTTGTCGGTGCCAATGCCGAACACCAACAGCACAGCTTCCTCGGGGTTCATACCGAATTTGGTATGCCGCATAGAAGAGGAAAAATCCCAGCCACGCTTAATGCTGGATGTTTGATAAGTGCCGAAACTTATTTTCTGGTTGATCTTCCATCCATTGATGCCTTTTACGGGCATGCAAGTGGCCTGGTCGCTAAATTTTGAAGGCACAGAAACTTTTGCGGAGCTGCAACTACTGGCTACAATGGCTGCGAGCAGTACATATTGAAAACGCATGGTGTGAAGGTTTTTGAGTTGAGGGAAATAGGTGGCAATAAATAAAGCAAATAAAAAGAGTGGCTGTGACATGGCTAATAGGTATAAACGGTTTTTATCTTGTGCGAATAGGCGTTGTTGGGGTATGAGTAAAAGGTCTCCAGCTTTTCTTTTGGATATCCTTCGCTGTCGTAAGTATAGGCAACCTGGTGGGATACGGCGCTGGGGTAATTGCCGGTAAACTGTTTGAATTGTTGTATGCGGTTGTTGATGGGCGCATTCCTCAGGTACAGGTCGGGCCAGTTCATATGGGCATAAGGATTAATGTTGAAATCGTACACATACGTGCCTGCTTCGGTTGACTGTAGTGAAGTTACAGCCAGGTCTTGCACATTATTGCCATGCTCAAAGTTAAGATGGTAATCTGTACTCAGGTTCTGTTTACGGAAGTGATATTTTACGTACACATTATAATTGGCAATGCCTACCGAACCGGGCTGCGACAAGTACTTAACCGTTGCTTGTATCCGTTCGTCATTTTCAAGCTGCAGCACGTTGATCAGTTTGCCTGCCTGGTTGTACGTGAATGTGGTGGTGGATAATGGAGAGTAGGTTTCATCCAATTTTTCAATGTGTTCTACCTGGCCGGTAGCGTTGTATATAAATTCATCGGTGTAGGCCAGGTAGGGTGTGTTGTCTGCTTTGCGCAGGTAATACGAGATCATATGCAGTTTGCCCTCGCTGTTGTAATCATACACATTTTTACTCAAGGGTTCATAGTCGCCCAGTCCATGCTGCGTGTACGATATTTCTGATTTCAGTTTCTTAGCGGCTTTACTGCCTCCGAGTACATACAAGGTGCCCGCCTGCACATCATTTTTTTCAAGTATCATCTCATCGCTGATGCCCCAACGGGAAGTAGCCAGCCGATATTTGGTAGCAGCATTCGGCAACGCAATATTGTTTTTACCGGCAGCCAATGTAATGCTGCGGGTACTTGTTTGGCCTGCAGCATCCCAGGTGGTCAACTGCAATAATGCTGGAATACTATCGTACACAATATCCCCAACTTTAATAATGGCCTGCACCAATATGCCGGTGCTATTGGGTGTGTTGTTATCGCCGCCGGTGTAGGTGAAACTGCCATCTGGATAGCCATATTGTTGTGGTGTTTCGCCGTTTTCAATACGCAACACTTCGGTAATAAGCATCAGGAAATCGGGGCGGGGGAGTGCGAAAGACCTGGTAAGAGGTTGTTGCACCTGCGAGGCTTTGGCCGAACCGCTAATAGGTGCTGCAAATACAGCTTTGCCCTGCGCATCTACAATGATGAGTTTGTTGTAGATATAATCGCCGGGAGTGAGAGTGACCGTGTCGGAAAAATACCTGCCCTTGTAAGTGAGTGGGGTTTTGTATTGGTGCACGATGGTTGGCTGCTGCGCATTTACAACGCTAAACACAGCATACAGGTCGTGCTGGGCCTGGGGTAAGCCGGGCAGGTTTTCTACGACCACCTGGAAAATATTGGTGAGTGGGAAAGGCTGGCCAACAGGGCCCTTGGTAATGGGGCCTTTGTCGCAACCGAAGAGCAACATAGACAGGGCCAGCAGGAGTGCGGAGAGGGGGTGAAGGTTTTGTTTCATCTTTATTTTATTGGGGTGATTCAATAACCATAGTACCCCTGCTGGGGAAAAAAGGGTTGGGTACAAAAATGGCCTTTAACATTTTTTTTGTATTTCCCGGCATTTTGATGAGATACCCAACGAGGATGCCAATTTCCCTGTAGGCACAATGTGCTAAATTGCTGCCCGGTCATTTTGTACCATCATCCACCAAAACAACCTCTACAAAAAATGAAAGCCAGGATCTTGCTTTTGCTAGTTATCATTTGTTCGCAGTTTTCCCTGTTTGCTCAAAGAACTATTCCACCCACCGACGCTTTTCAAGTGTTGGGTGCCGTTGAAAATCCCACCACATTCACCATGGCTGCTTTCGATTCTTTTCCTGCAACCAAACTGCCCAACCTTGTTGTGTACAATCATAAAGGGGAGATCAAGGACACACTTACAGGCCTGGCAGGTGTGCCGCTGCAGCGAGTGCTGGCATCTATACAATTCAAATACGAAAAGCCGAGAGACCTGAATGAATTTTACTTTGTGATGACTGCTTCGGATGGATACAAAGTGGTATGCTCCTGGAACGAGCTTTATAACACAGAAGCCGGGAAGCATTTTTATATTATTACCGAAATGGAAGGAAAGAAGCTGCGTGCATTGGACCAGCGCATGATTTTTTTGGCCGCAGGCGATTTGAAAACAGGTCGCAGGTATATTAAAGGGTTGGAGAAAATTGAAGTGCGACGAGTGCAGTAGCATTTCGAAATTGTTCAGGCCTCTTGCTGTTTTATGTGCGCAAAAACTTGCATACTACTTTGCAAGCTGTTGGTGATGGGTTGGTATCTTCGCGGGTGCGGCATTTTGCCTTGCGTGTGCTGCAAATATTCCTGCCGGGGGAATGTGGGCCGGCAACCGAAGTGCGAAATATAAATTGAACAAGATGCTTGAAGTAAAAGCCGCAGAACAGCCGCCAATTAAGATCAATCCCGTTAAAAGAGTTTTAGGAACATTCTGGGCATTGTGGACCTGCTTTTGGTTCATTGCCACTATGCTTGTTATGTTAGTGCCCATGGTGCTTACATACCTGGTGCCGGAGCCCGGCGGGCTAAAACTGTTCAAGCCCATTTCCAAAGCATGGCTGGGATGGTTTTTATACATCGTGGGATGCCCGGTTACCGTAAGGGGCAAGCAGTATTACGATCCTTCCAAAAACTATGTGGTGGTAAGCAATCACAGGTCGCTGATGGATGTGCCTTTGTTCTCGCCATTTTTTCCAGGGCCCAATAAAACGATCGCCAAAAAATCGATGTCACGCATTCCCATATTTGGGTGGATCTATAAACGAGCCAGTGTATTGGTGGATCGTGGAGATAACAATAGCCGCCGCAAAAGTTTTGAGGACATGAAGAAAGTGTTGCTCAACGAAAAACTGAATATGGCCATTTACCCCGAAGGCACCCGCAATAAAACAGCGGATCCGCTCAAAACTTTTTATGATGGCGCTTTCAAATTGGCGATAGATTGTAAGAAAGATATTATCCCTGTTGTCATCTTCAATACAGCTAAAGTATTGCCGGCTTCTGTTCCTTTCTTTGCCTGGCCGCACCCACTCGAATTGCATTTGCTGCCTCCTGTTTCTTCTGAAGGAAAAACAACCAAGGCACTGAAGGATGAAATTTTTCAGATCATGTGGGATTACCAGCTGGCGAATCCTAATGGGAGTAGGGGTGAGGTTAAGGCTAAGAGATGAAGAGGGGAAATATAAATTGGCAAATGCGACAACAGCCCCAGCGACATTCAAAGAGTTATACTAGATTGCAGGGTATGCATTTGTATTAATGTAAGATAGCATTGTAAACAGACAATTATGAAATTCGGAAAGACGATAAAAATATTTTTACTTGATGGTGATTCTAACGGAAGGCTCACTTGCGAGCTTTCAAACTGGACAGGAAAGGCTTATAGAATTCCGAGAAACAAAGTAAAAGATTCTACGGATCGAGAAGACTTGACAAGCACTGGAGTTTATTTACTCTTCGGCAAAGACGAAGAATTCAATGATCTTGTTTATGTTGGGGAAGGAGAAGAAATTTTAAAAAGAATAATCCAACATCTTCCATTGAAAGACTTCTGGCACGAGACTGTTGTTTTCGTTAGCAAGGATGAAAATTTAAACAAAGCCCATATTAAATATTTAGAAAACAGGTTGTACGATATTGCAAAGTCTGCGAATAGATATAAAGTCCTAAATACTGTTGTACCTACAAGATCATCGGTATCAGAATCTGATCAAGCAGAAATGGAAGAGTTTTTAGAGAACATAAAACTTCTTGTAAATACACTTGGACATAAAGTTTTTGAGGAAAAAAGAGAGACACAACCAAAGCAAATTATTCAACAAGACACTTTTTATATTCGGGCTGCTCGTGGAGCGGATGCGCAAGGGAAATCGACATCGGACGGTTTTGTTGTTTTTAAAGGTTCCAAAGCTGCAATGACTACAGTACCTTCCATTACATCCTCTTTTTTAAAATTGCGACAAAGACTAATTGACGAAAAAGTGCTTACTGAAAATGGGGAGTCATACGAATTTTCTGAGGATTATGTATTTTCTAGCCCTTCAACTGCCGCTGTTATGGTAATGGGACGTAATGCAAACGGATTAGAGGAATGGAAAATGTCCAATGGAACGACTTTAAGAGATTTTGAACTTTTGAACACAAACAACGCCAGCTAACAAACACAGCTCCTGTTCTTCATGGTGTTAGCGCAGCGCACCCCGAAGAATTGGCAGAGTTCAGAGTCGGTATCACCAGACAAAATTCACAACAAAGACATTCGTTTAAAAACATCTGCATAGTATGGAAATCTACTTTGATGGCTATTGTCCTGAAAGCATGATAAATGGCAAGCATGCAGAAATGCGTTTGAATAAAGATGATTTTTGGGAGAGTGAGGCAACCGGTTTGCAGATGACAGTTTTCCCACCTTTCGCAACCATCCTAAGATGGCGCGGTAAGGGAAAGTTCAGGCAATCCTCAGACCTTGCTTCAAATTCTTTAGTTGGACTTGTGATGACAAAAGCACAAAAAGAAACCGGCAAAGAGATCTTTCCCGATGAAGAAAACATCATCAATGACAAAGCCGAGCTTGAGGGGTATTTAGCTGAGATCTATGCCAGCAAAGAAGAATATGACGCTGCCAGTACTTCGAGGTCTTAGCGCAGCGCAGCCCGATGTGTAACATCGCAAAACAAATACCTTATTCATTGCCTTAACGTTATGCGCAAATTAATGCCCCGACCCAGTTCTTCGAGGTGTTAGCGCAGCGCACCTCGAAGTGCAAATGTGGCGATTCTCTGAATCGCAAAACAAATACCCTATTCGTTCCAGTAATGCAGCGGAAGCAAACCGTTGCGACCATAAAAATTGCCCGCACTACTCCATTGCCATTCTTCGGGTGATAAAACATACCCAGCCCTCACGGGGTTTAAATGGATGTAATTCATTTTCTGCACATAAAATTCGAAACTGAAAATCTCCTCGGCATGGCTGCCAGCCTGCCAAAATTCGATACCCTTTCCCTTGTCGTCCTTTTGATTGTGCAATAGCCACAGCAGCCAGGCTTGCCTGCTTTCACCATTGTTTTGCTCAATGGCCCGAACCAATTGGCGGCTGGTAAACTTCTTGAAATCTCTTACAGTATCGCTTAGCGCAAACGGTGGTTCACTTTGTACAATCAAATGGATATGATTGCTCATGATACACCAGCTAAATATTTTCAGTCCTTTGTTCTGTTGGCAAAATCGAAGACTGTCCAACACGATATCTACGTAATGTTGCCTGGTAAAAACATCTATCCACTGTTCTACTGTGAATGTCAGGAAGTGGGGGTGATGTTGATTAGTGATGCTGTATGCAAAGGCCATGCTTTAAGATATTAAAATCTTCTGAGTGCACCAGCATGAACCGTTTTCAAACATCAGTTCACTTGCGATTTAGAAAATCGCTTCATTATTCCTTCGAGGTGCGCTTCGCTAACACCTCGAAGAACATAGAAATACGAGAGCTTATAAAGAACATGCCTTTTAGGCCGCCAAAATATTTTCAATCGCCGATAACTCTTCCTTTTCAAATGCCAGGTTCTGCAGGCAGGATACGGAGTTTAATAATTGCTCTGCACTGCTGGCGCCGATGAGTACAGAGGTGACCCTTGCATCTTTCAGTAGCCATGCCAATGCCATTTGTGCCAGCGATTGATCTCTTTTCAATGCCAGTTCATTTAGGGCTGCCACTTTCTTCAACACATCTTCCTGCAATGCCTTATCGGTGAGTGCGCCATTGGGCAAATGCCTGCCAACACGTGAATCGGCAGGAATACCTTTCAAATATTTATTCGTAAGCAGGCCCTGTGCCAGGGGAGAAAATACAATGCATCCTACACCGTTAGCATCCAGTGTATCCAGCAATCCATCTTGCTCCACCCACCTGTCGAGCATGGAATAGCGGGGCTGATGAATAAGGCAGGGCGTGCCCAATCCTTTCAGTATAGCAATTGCTTTTGCGGCTTCAGCGCTTTTGTAGTTGGAGATGCCCACATACAATGCTTTGCCCTGGCGCACCATAAGGTCCAGAGCCTGCATGGTTTCTTCCAGCGGGGTATTCGGGTCGGGACGATGATGATAAAAAATGTCAACATAATCCAGTTGCATTCTTTTCAAACTTTGATCGAGGCTGGCCATCAAATATTTTTTGCTACCCCATTCGCCATAAGGCCCGGGCCACATATAATAACCGGCTTTGGTAGAAATGATTAGTTCATCCCTGTATGCATGAAAATCCTGTTGCAGGATCTTTCCAAAATTGCTTTCTGCAGCTCCACCGGGAGGGCCATAATTGTTGGCAAGGTCAAAATGGGTAATGCCGCAATCAAAAGCGGTATGCAATGTTTTTCGGTACACATCTACATGGTCGTGCTCGCCAAAATTTTGCCAAAGGCCAAGCGATAAAGCAGGCAGTTGTATGCCACTCTTACCGCACCTGCGATACTGCATTTCTTTATACCGGTTTTCATGGGCAGCGTAACTCATATAGTTGGAATAATTTGAAGTATATATTGATTGCTATTTGAAGCTGTGTTTAGCAGCATAAAATTGCAGGGCAATTTACAGGAAATGCAAGGCATTTGATTCCTGCAGTGTCGAAGGTTGTGGGTGATGCTTGAAGATTATGGCACAAATATTTGCTCAATTCTTATAACGGCGCCGTGTGCATTTACCGTCAATTTAAATAGAGCGTCTTTGCTGGCTTTTTTTAAACTCTCCAGCGAATGGTCGGTGATGGGAATTGGCGCATCAGGATTGATCACTAAACTGATGACACAGTTTTTGTCAACCGGCAGTGATTGCAGTTGATCATTTTCGTTTACAATAAAATAATCATTCGCTACAGCCACATGTTTCTTGCCATCTGCAGTTTGCATGGTGTCAGCCTCATGTGCTTTTGCCGCTGCATCAATAGCTGCTTGCCCGGTTAAATATTGAATATGATCTACAACAATAAATATGCTGTCGGTTTTTTGATCGGTCTTCACAATAAAACCATATTGCTCATTGCCGTTTGCTGCAGTGTCCACCTCTGTAGATGCTGCCTTACTGGCTGTGTCGGATATGGTTGGTTCCTGGTGGCTGGAATGGCAACTCCATATAGTAAAACCCAAGCAGGCCAATAAAGCGATAAGCAGTTTCATGTGTATTAGTTTATGTCCAACTCGTTCTCTACGAATATCCTCATTTTTATCGAGATCCTGTACCGGAACGAGCTACACCGTCCTCCTGTTTTTTCTGAAAAAAATTATTAAAACAACAATTTTTTCGAACCGTGTTATGTACTCCCATTTGCTTTACTTTTAGTGCATACCACTGGGGACAATGCCAAAATAGACTTGCTAAATGAAGTACTCCCGGTGTGTTCAACACAATTTTCTTAGCACTCAAGTACAACGATTTTTATGAAAAAAGGATGGACGATCGCTTTGCTGACCCTATCGTTTGGCGCAATGGCACAAAAGAATGGATGGCAATCTTTGTTTGACGGTAAAACCCTTAATGGCTGGAAACAGATGACGGGCACTGCACCTTATGCTGTAGAAAACGGGCAAATAGTGGGCACTACCATTGCCGGCTCTCCCAATTCATTTTTAGTAAGCGATCAAAAAGTGACCGGCGATTTTGTATTGGAAATGGAAACCATGATGACCGATACCAACACAAACTCGGGTGTGCAGTTCAAAAGTAATTTTGATGCCAAAGCCAACAATGGCAAGGGCCGTGTGTATGGTTACCAGTTCGAGTTTGATGCGTCTTCCCGTAAATGGAGTGGTGGCATTTACGATGAAGGAAGAAGAGATTGGTTGTACCCCGTGTCGTATAACCCCGGAGGGCAGGTGCTGTTTACGCCCAATGTGTATCATAAGATAAGAATTGAGTGCATTGGCAATACGGTAAAAACCTGGCTCGATGGAAAAGCCGTTGGTTACCTTGTAGATTCATTGACCGACAACCAGGGACTGTTTGCCTTACAAGTACATTCCATTGGAAAGCCTGAACATGCAGGTATCAAGATATATTGGAAAGACATCCGCATTCAAACAAAAAACATTAAGCCGAAAGATTTTCCGAAAGGCATTTACGTGGTGAACCTTCAGCCGAACTCCCTCACTGCTTATGAAAAACAAAGCGGCTGGAAATTATTGTTTGATGGAGAAACCAACAACGGATGGGTGGGAGCGTATAAAAATTCATTCCCCGAAAAAGGTTGGGAAATAAAAGATGGTGTGTTGAAAGTATTGTCATCCAATGGTGCAGAATCTACCAACGGTGGCGATATTGTTACCAAAGAAGAATACGGCGCTTTTGAATTGTCGCTCGATTTTAAACTCAGCCCCGGCGCCAATAGTGGCGTGAAATATTTCGTGACATTGCAAGAGCAGAACAGCGGCTCTGCCATTGGGCTGGAATATCAATTGCTCGACGATACCCTGCACCCGGATGCAAAATTGGGACGTGATGGCAACCGCACATTGGCTTCGCTGTACGATCTTATCAAAGCACAAAAAACCACCCGCTTTTTCCGACAGCCTGGCAACTGGAACACGGCACGCATTGTGGTGTATCCCAACAATCATGTAGAACATTATTTGAACGGCATAAAAGTGCTGGAGTACGATAGAGGTTCGCAGGCATACCGCGACCTGGTAGCCATCAGCAAATACAAAGTGTGGCCCGGGTTTGGCGAAGCAGCCAAGGGGCATATCTTATTGCAGGATCATGGCAATGAAGTGTGGTTCAGAAGCATTAAGATCAGGAAGTTGAAATAGCGAGATGTATCAGTAGAAAAACTGAACGCAAACAGTATTCATTCCTGCAAAAAAAATCCTATAAAAACGATTGTATATGTCTGATCACAATAATTATTCGAGGCGGAAATTTTTACAACAAACCCTGCTGGCTTCGGCTGCAGTGGCGGCTCCCGGTTTCCTGATGGCTAAAAAGGGTGGATTTCTACCAGGTGAAAAAGTGAATCTTGCCTGCGTGGGTATTGGCAATCGCGGTGCAGAGATCATCAGGGAATTGTATAAAACAGGTTTAGCCAATATAGTGGCGCTTTGCGATGTAGATATGGAAGCGCCGCATACACAGGGCATCCTCAAAGAGTTTCCGGATGTGCCGAGGTTTAAAGACTTCCGGCAAATGTTTGATAAAATGGGAAACCAGATAGAAGCAGTTTCTATTGGCACGCCAGATTTTTCGCATTTTCCTATTACCATGATGGCTATTGGTTTGGGCAAGCATGTGTATGTAGAAAAACCCATGGCCCGTACTTTCAACGAAGTGGAGTTGATGATGAAAGCTGCTGCCAAACATCCGAAAGTAGTAACGCAAATGGGCAACCAGGGACATTCGGAAGCCAACTATTTTCAATTTAAAGCATGGACAGAAGCGGGCATTATTAAAGATGTGACTGCTATTACAGCACACATGAATTCGGCTCGTCGCTGGCATGGATGGAATCCGAAAATCACCTCCTTTCCACCTGCAGAACCCATTCCATCCACACTCGATTGGGATGTATGGCAAATGCAAACACAGGGCCATTCGTACAATAAAGATTTTGTGAACGGGCAATGGCGTTGCTGGTTCGATTTTGGAATGGGTGCTTTGGGCGATTGGGGTGCGCATATACTTGATACGGCACATGAGTTTCTGCATTTGGGTTTGCCATACGAAGTAGACCCGGTGAAACTCGAAGGGCATAATAATTTCTTCTATCCCATGTCCAGCACATTAAAGTTCAGGTTTGCTAAGCGGGGCAAAATGCCGCCTGTAGATGTAACCTGGTACGATGGTGTAAATAACCTGCCACCTATTCCGGAAGGCTATGGAGTGCAGGGCCTCGATCCTAATATTCCGCCACCCAGCACGGGTAAAATGGAGCCGGCAAAATTGAACCCTGGTAAAATTATTTACAGCAAAGACCTCATCTTCAAAGGCGGCTCACATGGCAGTACTTTGTCTATCATTCCCGAAGAAAAAGCAAAAGCCATGGAGTCGAAGTTGCCGCAGGTGCAGCAAAGCTCATCCAATCATTTTGCCAATTTTTTGAAAGCATGCAAGGGTGAGGAAAAAACAAGATCACCATTTGCCATTGCCGGGCCGCTTAGCCAGGTATTTTGTTTGGGTGTGCTGGCGCAATGGACAGGTGAAAAAATTGTATTCGACCACAAAAAGAAAATGGTTACCAGCAGCAGTTCTGCCAACACTTTGCTGATGGGGCCACCGCCCCGCAAAGGATGGGAGCAGTATTATAAAGTGTAACATGTTTTGCGCCGTAGTTTATACTGAGGTAAGCTGTTTTGCTATTGGTTTATCAAATCATTCCTTCGCTTCAATAATTAATCTTGAATGATTGATGTCCTTTTTTGCTTGCCCAAAAAAGGACCAAAAAAAGGCCCCGCCGCTTATGACAGCCAAGCGGCGGATGGAGCCCTGATTAAGCTTTTGCACTACTGTAGTGCCAAACAGAGTAGCCCTGATGCCGTTCACAAGTATCGTATTCTGCTCATTATGGTTACTTCTTATAACGAGTTGTGCTATTAAAGGTTTCAAACAATCGAGTCCTTTAATGCAAGAAATTCAAATATTACAATCAATGCTACACAGGGGGAGGCGTAGGCAAGGCAAAACGGCCGGAGGCATCGGGTTTGCCTTGATTTTTCTTTGTTACTTTCTTTGCATCAAGGCAAAGAAAGTAATATGGCAAGATTAGGTACATCTTGAAAAATACAGGCAGCTTGAACTTCATTTGTTGAACAGAAATATTTTCTTTAATAGCACAATACGTTTGTAGTTTTAATAATTACCTCACTATTCATCCAACTTATTCCATGAAAAAAATCATGCTTCCCGTGCTGGTCATTGCAGCATCGTTTCTTTCTGGCTTTGCATTCAAAACTATTTTAACTACTCACGAAAAAAATACGGGGCGTGTTACCGGTATTGGAGGTGTATTTTTCAAAAGCAAAGACCCGAAACAATTGCGGGAGTGGTATCACACCCACCTGGGTTTAGAGGTGAATCCCTATGGCTCTGTGTTTGAATGGTACCAGGGTGCCGACAGTACACAGAAAGGATTTACGCAATGGAGCCCGTTCAAAGAAACCACCACTTACTTCGCACCTTCTACCAAAGATTTTATGATCAACTACCGGGTGCAAAACATGGATGCATTGTTGAAGGAATTGAAGCAGCACCAGGTTACTATTTTGGATACCGTGCAAGTTGTGGACTATGGCAAGTTTGTACATATACTAGATTTGGAAGGCAATAAACTGGAACTGTGGGAACCCAACGATGCAGTATACGAAGCCATGGGTAAAAAGATGAACATGGGTACAACGAAGTAGCTGAATGCAATGAAGTGCCTGGGTTGGCGCCCACGAAAAAGTTTTGAAAAACTATAATCCATATTTTCAATGCTTCTTGTGCGGAAGTAATTTCCAGCTCTTGAAGAATTACATAAAGAAATACTTACCCCATTATGATGAGGACCACTCGTTTGCTTTGTATTGCCGTTGTATTGTTGCTGCCCTTTGGGAAATTGCTTGCACAGGAAAAAACAATAGTACAGGTATTGAACAGCCAGTTACAAAAAGAGCTGAAACAGTATCCGAAAATTGATTCATTTGTTTTGCTGCAACCTTATCAAATAAATGAAAAGAAGGAGCTGAGTTTTAAGTTTAAAAAGATAAATGAGTCCAATGGTAATATGGAGATCGTTACCCGGACAGTAAACCTCAAAATGATCCGGGGCCTGGTGAAAGACATCAATGTATTGTTTGAAACCGAAGGTGATGCGGTTACTATTCTTACCTCCACGGTAGTTGCCGGTGGAAAAATCCAACCTGCAACCACCGATCGCTCCGACCTCTTTTTTACAGAAATAAAAGAGGAGAAGGGCAATGAAGATTTCCGCGATAAATTATTGGCAGCATTTAAGAAAGCCGGTTATAAAATTGAATGCACTATTTGGGCTGATTAGGAAATAGTGCAGTAGCAGTGCTGGTTGTTCAAAAACTTATTCAACAATAAGGGTGGCAATAGAATGTTTGCTACTCGTTACATTGATGGCTTTGCCACCAATGCAAAGTTTATAAGGCAGGTCTTGCTCGCTGCGATTCAATACCACTACTACAATCTTTCCGTCGATGTTTTCAAAAGCAGTGGCTTCTAAAATATCGCGGTTGGTGCTGCTGGCAATGCGCTTTGCTCCGGGCTGGATAAACTTGCTGAAGTGCCCGATATAATAATAAGAGTTGGTATAGAGCAGCTTGCCTGTTTTTGTATTGGCATGAATAGGCGCAAAACAAAAATTGCCTACATGATTGGGCCCGCCTTTTTCGTCGAGCAGTACATTCCAGTCTGTCCAGGCCACGGTACCTGCATTAAAATCATGGATCATTGAATAACCATAGCGTTCGCCCAGCGACCAATCGTTTATTCTTTTCAGATCAAATTTTTCTACACAGCCTTCTGTAAAAATGAGTTCTTTATCGGGGAACGATTCTTTTACCTGGCGCAGGTTTCCAAATTGCATGCCGCTGCCGGTCCAGGTTTCATACCAATGAAATCCAACGCCCCATACATATTTTGAGGCTTGTGGGTCGTTGAGAATTACATCGGCCCGTTGGTGAATAAGGTCGCGGTTATGATCCCATACAATGAGTTTTTTTGCAGCCATTCCATTGGCATGCAGGGTAGGGCCTAAATAATTTTTTACAAAATCTCTTTCTTCTTCTGCCGTGTAAATACAGGATTCCCATTTTTGTTTGGCCATAGGTTCGTTCTGTACCGAAAGCCCCCAAATAGGCATTCCCTTGGCTTCATAGGTTTTAATGAACTGCACAAAATAGTTGGCCCAGTTTTGCCTGTATTGTGGCAACAGGCTACCACCTTGCAGCATAGTGTTATTCGTTTTCATCCATGCAGGCGGACTCCATGGGCTAACAAAAAAACGCATGCCTTTATTGAATGCCATGGCTTGTTGCAGCATTGGAATTTTGTAGCGTTCGTCGTGCGCTACATTAAAACTTTTCAGATCAGCGTCGCCATCTTTTACAT
Source organism: Phnomibacter sp. (assembly GCA_035456005.1). GTDB lineage: Bacteria > Bacteroidota > Bacteroidia > Chitinophagales > Chitinophagaceae > Phnomibacter. Next base: position 96,783 of record DATIEA010000004.1, read on the forward strand.
ACACATAACTGTCGCTCGAAAAATCGCAGCTATTGATATTGGTACGCAACATCCTGTAGCCAATGCCATTCACCGTATCATAGTATGCATGCATCAATTCTTTCTGCACGGCTGGTGGCATTTTGAAAAATGTTTCGGCAGAGGCATCGGTGATGGCGCCGCCCACACCTATAAAAGTTTGAAACTTGTGTTGTGGATCTATAAACACACAGGGCTGTGTTTCCAGCGGCTGTCCAAAGTTGGTGAGTGGGTAGCTGCCTTTAAATTTTATCCTGTCGTTGGTTGCTTTTGTAGTGGCATAAACATTAACAGCCTTATATACCTGTTGGGCCTGCGTTACCAGCATACAGGTGGTAGCAGCAATTACAGCCAAGCATTTATTCATAAAAAATAGAAGAGATTGAGATTACCAAACGTAAGTAGCCACTGCGCCTGCGCCAATAGATGTAGTAGCGGTTTTATTATTCATTCGAATACAAAAGCTTTCAGCCCCTGCACTTTTATTCAACACGATCAATACCGTTTGCCCCGCCGGATTTTTAAATGCAACCGATAGCAAGGCGGAAGTATTGTTGGAGGCAATACGTGTAGAACCGGGGCGTACAAATTTGGATGCATGTGCTATGATGTAATAGCTTACATTTTTGCTTACAGTACTGCCAATGGTGAGTGCACCTAAGCAGGTATTGCATCCTCCATCGGTATGCGGATCATAATTGGGATCTGCAGCCAGGTTCCATTCCAGCACATTGCGGCTCCAGTTGCGTGTAGCACCAATAATTAAATTTTCGGTATGCCAAATCAGATCGGATGCAAAATTGCCGGGACCACCTACCCATTGTTCGGTAAAATACACATGCTTGTTGGGGAAGGCATTGTGTACATCGGTCAATGCTGTAATAGCGCCACCATACAAGTGAAAAGCTGAACCATCAATGTATTTATTGGCGCCGGGATCGCTCAACACAGCAATGGGATAATCGGGCCTGTCCAGGTTATGATCGTAGATAATAATTTTTGTAGCGATGTTGTTGGCAGTAAACGCGGGTCCCAAATGATTTTTGATAAAATCTGCTTGCTCCGCAGCCGACATCAGCATGCTGGGATTATTGCCTCCATGAAAAGGTTCGTTCTGTATGGTGATGGCATCCAGTGTAATGCCTTCTGCCTTCATCGCCTGTATGTATTTTACAAAGTATTGCGCATAAACAGCATAACAATCTGTACGCAAGCTGCCACCTTTAAATGCTTTGTTCGTTTTCATCCATTCGGGTGCCGACCATGGTGATCCTAAAATTTTTATGCCGGGCGATAGCTGGTTAATTTGTTTTAGAACAGGAATTAGGTCGGCTTTTTCCTTGTCGATTGAAAACCGCTTCAATTCGAAATCGGTTTCACTGGTTGGAATATCGTTATAGCTAAATGGAGCGGCACTTAGGTCGGATGCGCCAATGCTGATGCGTAGATAACTAACCCCAATATTATCCTGGTCGGTAGCAAACAATTCTTTCAACACTGCTGCTTCTTTATCATCGGGAAGGGCGTGTAGGAGTGAAGCACTGCCACCTGTAAGTGTGTAACCAAAGCCATCAATGGTTTGATAAGTATTGGAGGCATCTACATCAATGGTTTGATAAGCCGGTGAAGCTGTACTAAAATTGAGTGCAGTAGTTTGCTTTTTAAAAAATATGGATTGCCCCGGGAAGGTAACATAGGCTGTTATATCCGAATTGTTGGCAGGAGGCGTAACAGGGTCGGGGCTATCGCCACCGGTAGATTTGTTGCAGCTACATGCTGCCACGCATACAATAAAGACCGATAAGATATAGGGAGCTACAGCCCTTATAAAAGGCAGCTGGTTTTGTGTCATACAAAATGTTTTAGTTGGTAAGGCAACAACAGCAATCAGGAAATGAGAGGATGAAGGATAGAGTGTTATGGAATCATTTTAAACACCCGTACATAATCTATTTCCATACTTGCCGGGAATGCGGTGTCGTCAACACCTTTGATGCCGCCCCAATTGCCACCTACCGCTACATTGAGCAGCATGTGAAACTTTTGATCGAAGGGGTAAGCGGCGTATCCTTTGCCTTCATTTACGTGTTCAAAAATTTGTGTATCGTCTATATACCCGCGTACTGCATAGGGCGTCCAATCAATTCTATACAAATGATATTCGCTGGTAGCCGTGGGTATTGTTTTGGTACTTGTTTTTTGTGTTTGCACTATATGGTTGTACGATTCGGTATGCGTACTAATGTGTACCACGTTGGGATCGTAGCCCACATGTTCCATGATATCAATTTCTCCCGACTTTGGCCAGTCACCGTATTTCCATTCGGTGGGCAACATCCAGATAGCAGGCCATGTACCCACACCAGCGGGCAGTTTGGCTTTTACTTCTATGCGGCCAAATAAGAAATCGCCTTTGTCTTTGCTGATGAGCCTTGCCGATGTATAAGCTTTGCCACCAAAGCTTTCTTTTTTTGCGGTGATGGTGAGTTTTCCTCCTTCCACTTTTGCATTGTTGATACTGTTGGTATAGTATTGGAGTTCGTTATTTCCCCAGCCACTGCCACCCATATCGTATCCCCATTTTGCATTATCCGGCAGGCCGGTGTATTCAAATTCATCCGACCACATGGGAGTGGTTTCAAATTTCCAATGCTGATCGGTGGGCTTACTTACATAAGGTGGTTTCTGCACATTATTTTTCTTACTGCAAGCTGCCAGTAGCAGCACGCACATCAAAACCAGTACGTTATTTTTCATAGGAAAGAATAAAAGGGAAGCAGCAGCACCTGCTGCTTCCCGGTGAGAAAGAAACCGGCATTACATGCCACGCAATTCCACATTATCGAAACTGATGCCGGTTGTGCCAATATTTGCACCGCCAGTTTTCACCACCAAATAAATATCGCCTGATGTAGTAAAAGTGATCTCGCCGTTTTTACCTACTAATGGACCGTCGCAGCCAATTACTGCAATGTTGCCACTGAAGGGTACATTGCCACAACCAGCCCAGGTATTCATGGCAATTTGTTTGCCGCCAGATGAATAATCGGAACCATTTACAGGAACTGTAGTACCGAAGTACACCTCGGCCCATGTATCTGTTGCGCCGGAGCCGGCAACAGTCATACCAAAGCGATATTTTTTACCGGCCACTACAGTAAGTTTTTGCCAGAAGCCCGCATGGCCCCAGCCGCCACCGTTTGCCAGCATCCTGCCATCTTTCAATTCCATGGTTACACCTGCAGAAATATTCAGGATATTCCATTTGGCCGCATCGGCCGCATTCATTTTTCCACCTTGTACCAGGTTGCCCGCATTGGGATCGCTGGTAGCCACCGTAATATTTTGAGAAGGTGCATTATAGTAAATGCCTCCTTTGCCCAAAGCCTGCATACGCACGGCATACACACCTGCATCGGGATAGAAAACAGTATCTACAAATTTGCCAATACCATATCCTGCACCCTTATCAAAATCCCAACGGGAGTTTAATGCACCGGCAGTAGTGTTGGTTAAGAGATACGTATTGGTGCGACCTGCAATGGGTGCCACCGTAAACGAAGGACTGAGTTCTGATGCCAGCCCGTTATCGGCAAAATCTTTTTGGCAGGCGCTGAATAACAGGCTTGCCATAGCAGCAAGAAGGCCGGTTGTTTTTCCTGCTTTGTTATGTTGATTCAAAATCATGTTGAATATTTTTCGTTGATGAGATCAATGTTTTTACATGAGCTGTATTGCTGCTACGAATTGGTTTAGCAGCAGTCAATACCTACTTATAATTTATATCCCGGATTTTGTTTCATTTTGGTGCCCTGCAATTCGCGTTGAGGAATTGGTAATATTTCATTCTTGCCTGCGGTAAATCCTCTTGAGCTCAACACGGTAGCTGCGTCGCCCCAACGTACAAGGTCGAAGAATCGTTGACCTTCGCCTGCCAGCTCACGCCTGCGTTCGTTTTTGATGTTCACCATATTCACCGGAATAGATACCAGGCCAACCCTTGCACGAACTGCATCGAGCAATGCCTGTGCCCTGCTGCCACTTGCACCTAATGCTTCGGCTTCGAGCAAATAGGTATCTGCCAAACGAATGATATACGAATCTTGTTTGAAGTTGAGCTCCTGTGCGCCACCGCCTGAGCGGATATCTGCATTGGTAGGCAGGTACTTTTTAAGGAAGTAGCCAGAGTTTTGATAGCCCGCAATATAATCGGCCTGGTTAGTGGCTTTTAGCTCTTTCATATTAAAGACGGTTGCATCAAAACGTGGATCGCCTTTCATGAAATCGTAGAAATTATCGGTAAACACATTGAAGCTCCAACCGGAAGGAATAGCTGGTGCGGTAGAACCTGCAGGACGAGAATAACTACGTGGTCCAACCATTACACAAACAGTATTGCCTTCATCGGCACCGCTTCCCCAAAAGCCCCAGTCGGCATTTGATTTATCGGTGTGCAATACTTCTAAAATAGATTCGGTATTAAACTTGTTGGCCGGCGCCCACAGATCGGAAAAATTGGTGAGCAGTTTGAAACCCATGGGGCTGGTGGTACCGGGTGTTCCGTTTACTTCTGCAAATTGTGCAGCTGCTTCTGTTTTTTTATTGTCGTATAAATACACTTTTCCTAATAATGCTTTGGCGGCACCTTTGGAAAATCTACCAGCTTCGGTAGTCAACGAAATTGAAAGCGGAAGATTGGGAATAGCTTCGGTCAAATCTTTTTCAATTTGTGTGTACACTTCTGTGGGAGCAGCTTGTACTGCATCGTACATGGTAGATGTAGTAAGCGGGTCTAACAGTAGGGGTACATTTTTAAAGAGGCGTACCAAATTGAAATAGTAGAAGGCCCGTAGTGCTTTGCATTCGGCGATATACCTTGCTTTTAAAGTAGCATCCATTGGTATGGCATCTATTCTCGCCAACAAAGTATTGGCTCTGAAAATGCCCTGGTAGTGATCGTTCCAAAAACTTCCGGGAACAGTGTTTTCATTAATGGTGAAGTTGGAAAAACCCTGGATGCCTGCACCATCAGATGAGTTACCACCACCGGCATACTGGTCATCGCTTCCGGCATTCATCATGGTGATCATATTCTCGAATCCACCGGAGTTTTTGCGCAGTACATCGTAAGCGCCCACCAATGCGGCATAAGCCTGCTCCTGGTTGCTATAATAGTTTTCAGAAAGAAATTGACCCTTTGGTTCTATGGTCACAAATTCTTTTCCGCACGATGCCATCGTAAGCAAAACAGTAGCTGCTACAATGGTTTTTTGTATGGTTTGTATTTTCATAATTGCCATTGTTTTTTTAAATTAAAACTGAACTTGAAGACCAAAAATTACTGACCTGGCTTGTGGGTATTGGCCTTTATCAATACCAAATACACCACCGCCTACTTCGGGGTCGTAACCGGTATAGTTGGTCAATGTCAACAGGTTTTCACCGGTTACATATGCTCTGAATCGGGTAACGCCCACTTTGGTAAACCATTTGGCAGGCAGAGTATAACCGATCTGCAAAAGTTTCAGGCGCAGGTAATCGCCATCTTCCAAATAGTAATCACTCATGTTGGTGATATTGCCATTAGGATCGGTGCTGATGAGGCGTGGCAGATCGTTGCTGGTTCCTTCTCCGGTCCAACGGCCCAAAGCTTCTTTCGAAAAGTTGGCGTTGGCAACATCCAGGCGGCGAAGGCCCTGGAAAATTTTGTTACCTGCTGCACCTTGTGCAAATGCCATAAAGTCGAAGCCTTTATAATCGAGGTTGATGGTAAGGCCATACGTGAACTTGGGTAAGTTGGTTCCCAAAAACACTTTGTCGTCTGCAGTAATGGTTCCATCACCATTGGTATCCTGCCATTTAAAATCGCCGGGAGCTGCTTTGGGTTGAATGAGTCCACCGCCTTTGTTGGTATAGGATGCCACTTCATTTTGGTTTTGGAAAACTCCTAAAATTTGGTAGCCCCAAAATGCATTGTACGATTCACCTACTTGTGTACGTGTTACTGCACCCATTGATTGGAAGCTGGCATCGCCGCCAATGTAATTGGCATCGGCAGCAACATAAGTAACCTCGTTTTTAAGATAGGAGAGGTTGCCATTTGCAGAGAAGCCTACCTGTCCAAATTTTTTGTGATAACCCAACTCTATATCTACACCTGTGTTCTGCATATCGGCTACGTTGGCATAAGGCAATTCGGCCACACCCACATACCCGGGAATATTCACAGGACGCAAAATGCCCGTTGTTTTTTTCTTGTAAAAATCTACACCAAGGTTGATGTTATGAAAGAGTTCAGATTCAAAACCAATATTGCCTTGTGATGTTTCTTCCCAACGCAGATCGGGGTTGTCGAGTGTGCGGGGTGCATAACCTGTAGTTACATTGCCACTGGTACCAATGGAATAGTTATAACCGCCGGCAACTGTTGACAGGTATCGGAAATCGGCCAATGCATCGTTGCCCACAATACCATAACCACCTCTGAATTTTAAGGAGGTAACAACTTCGTTAGCTGGCCAGAAATTTTCTTTGCTTGCTACCCATCCGGCAGAGAAGGATGGGAACACACCAAACTTATTGTTGTAACCAAAACGTGATGAACCATCGCGGCGAACAATACCGGTGAACAAGTATTTATCGAGGTAGCTGTAGTTTAAACGGGCAAACAGCGACGTCAACTTATGTTCCGTTGCATCGTATGTGGAAGAGTTGCGACTGGCTTGCGGAATATCGAAATTGAAGGATGCATCTTCATAACTTGTAATGGGCAAATTGTACAGCGTTACAGAACTACCACCGCCAATATTTTCTACATAGCTACCTTGTCCTAACAGCAATGTGAAATTGTGACTGCCGAATTGTTTATTATAGGTAAGTATGTTTTCGATGTTCCAGTTAAACACATTGTTGTTGGCTTTGCCATAATTATTTTGTGTAGCCTGGTTGGTGGGGTTCAAAAAGAATACCGGTGTGAAACCCTGGCTTCCCCAATAAGCAAGCTTACCACCCACAGTAGAGCGGAAGGATAAGCCATTCATAATTTTGGCTTCGAGATAAAGATTGCCCACAAGATCATCTGACCATCCATAGCCGCCCAATCTTGTTTGCTGGTATGCCAATGGGTTCGTCATTTCCTGTCCTACCAGCGATGAAATACCGTAAGGGTTGCCGTTACCATCTCTAAATACAGGGTTACTGCTATAAGGTGGTGCATTGGCAATGGTTGGATCTGTAACAACCAATGGAGTAATGGGGTCGAGGTTAATGGCAGAACTGAGTGGTCCTCCAAATTCGCTATTGGTATTGCCAAGCCCGGTGCTTTTCTGGCGGGCATAGCCCAGTGTTTGTCCTAGCGTAAACACTTTACCCAATTTGTGGGTAGAGTTTAAGCGGAAGCTTTTCCTGTTGTAGTGCGAAATATCTGTCGACACAATGCCTTCCTGGTCGAGTAAACCAAAGGACATGAAGAAGGTAGAACGGTCACTGCCTCCACTTACGCTTACTTCATGCGAATTGCGCTTAGCCGAATTATTGAATATCACATCCTGCCAATCGGTGCCGGTGCCATAAGAAGCCGGGTCGGGGAACATAATGCCACCGCCTCCTGCTACCGAACGTTCGTTCAGCAGTGTGGCATACTCAGTAGCATTCAGCAATTCAAGTTTACGGGCAGGTGCTGAAATACCATAAGATCCATTGTAGGATACATTCAGCTTGCCTGATTTTCCTTTTTTGGTGGTTACCAGTATTACGCCGGTTGCTGCACGGGTTCCGTAAATAGCAGCAGAGGCAGCGTCTTTCAATACCTCGATAGATTCTATATCCGACTGGTTGAGGTAGGCAATTCCTCCCTGGTCTACTACGACTCCGTCTACCACCCAAAGCGGGTTGTTACCTCCGCCCATGGTGGTTACCCCACGTACCCGAATTGTTGAAGAGGAGCCGGGCTGTCCGCTGTTTTGCAAAATAGTGACACCCGAAACCCTGCCTTGCAATGATTGCTCAATGCGGGTATTGGGTACATTTTCGAGGTCGGTAGCTTTTACTTTTGAAATGGCCCCGGTCACCACGCTTTTGCGTTGAGTACCGTAACCCACCACAATTACCTCGTCCATACTGGCTGCTGAAGCGGCCGTCATGGTAACAGCCATTTCCTGGTTGGCTTGTACGGCTATTTCTTTGGTTTCCATACCCATGTAGGAAACGATCAACACCGATGTGGCAGAGGGCACGCTAATAGTAAATTGCCCATTCTGATCGGTAAGGGTAGCTTTTTTGGTTCCTTTCACCATTACGGTGGCCGAGGCAAGCGGCTGGTTGTCGGGCTGTAATACTTTGCCCTTCACCACTATGGGCTGGGCTATGCCGGCAGATACCATTGCCTGGAATAGTAAGAGCAGCAAGATTCGGGGGAAATAATTTCCTCTCATAAGCAAGACGTTTTCGTTGGTTTTTAAAAAGATGTCTGAACGACTAAGCTAATGTAGCAGCTAAACCCACCCACAGACCAATAAATTACCCCCTCAATACCACATCAAAAACGATGAAAATCGTCTAAAAAGGCCTATTTGTCCCCTTCAAAACCACATCAATTTGAAATGGCCGGAAATTGGTGTTCAAATTTTACTCAAACGATTGCGTAACCATGGCAGTTTTTGGGCAGTTTGTCCGGTTGTGAGCAAATCTTTGATCCTTACCTTTTTTCCATTTAAGCGTTTTCGTGTAAGTGCAAGGCATTTTACAGGAGGGTAAGCATCGATTTAAATAGCATTTTTCGCTGCTACATTTTCCATCGGATGCCAAAACACGAAAAACCCGGCACGGTGCCGGGCTTTCTCATTGAATAAACACCATTAAAAATTAATTGCTGCTATGGTGTAAAAAATGGGGAACTAGTTAGCCAACTGAAATTGTATCTCTTTAAAATCAAATCCTCCAACTGGAAAAGCTATTCTCAATACCTGTTTCCCTTTAGAAAGTGCTATGGGCTTTGTATGCACCCATTGCCAGTCTTTACTGTTTGTATTTACTGGAACTGACACAGCTACAGGCTTTCCGTTGGATGGAATGGAAATGGTTATTTCTCCTGCAGTTCCAGATACCAAACAGCCAATACTATAGTTGCCGGCTTTAGCTACTTCAATAGTGTATTGCAGCCATTCGCCATTTTCGATGCCAGATACAACCGGAGTTTTTCCATCTTTTTTTATATCCACCCCATCGTTTCGAAATGTCCTGAATTTATTGCCGCCATGCGTGCCGTCCGATATATGATAGTCAGCAGTGTCGGAATCATAATAGGCCGAGCCATTTCGCCCTAAATCGTACTCCACTGCCGGTATCACTGTACCCGGTTGAACAGGCTGTCGTAAAACTGGCCGGGTATTTTGGGTGTTTATTTGCCGGAACATAGCATCGATAACATCGGCATGCACTATGTTTTTTGAAAAATGGGAGGATGCTGCCAATTGACTCAATCCCTTCCAGGCCGTGGCTGCTGTGGGTGCTGCACCCTTGCCCGACCAGTACGCTAATATGCTATCGTATTCGGGGTTCGAGGTTATTTCTAATGGGTTGTTGATGCCTATTTTTTTGAGCGGCCACCAGCACCAACCAATATTGTTGGCTTCCATTAAACGAATGGCTTGTGTAAACCAAACATTGGAGTTTTCGCCGGTTTCGCCCAGCCAAATGGGCACATTGTATTTTTCGCGGTAGTTTAAAAATGTTTGAATAGCATCTGTATTGTTGTAGTTCCAATATTTATGAAAGCTCAACACCATATTGCTATCCCATGGTGGCAACATGCCCGAGTAATTATTGCCCCATCCATTGCCTTCAATGATGATGATATGGTGCGGGTCAACAGATCGGATGGCTTTAGTAATATTTACCAGCAATTCTTTTAGTGGGGCATTCACCGCTTCTTTCAATCCATTTTTATCGGTGCTGTCAGTAAATCCCCAGTTGGGTTCGTTCAAAATATCGTATCCCCCAATCCAGGTTTCGTTTTTATAGCGGTTGGCCAATTCTTTCCAAAGGGCAATTGTCTTTTCCTGGTTTTCGGGACTCTCCCAAAGGAAAGGTTCGTTGGGATTGGCGTCAGAAATATTCAGGTCGTGGCCCTGGCCACCGGGAGCTCCATGCAGGTCCAGTATCAAATACATCTGGTTGTCTTTGCACCACGCAAGCAGGCTATCGGTCATTTCAAAACCCTTTTTTAGCCAGGTGTTTTTACCCTTTACTTTCTCCTGTGCTACAGGTAGGGTGTAGAGGTTGTAATGCATAGGTAGCCGCACCGAATTGAAGCCCCATTTTTTCATGGCCTCAATATCTTTTCGGGTGGTATGGTTCAGTAACCAGTTATTGTAAATAGCTTCGGTCTTTTCTTTTCCAACCAATTTTTCAATATGCTGACGAATGGAATGTTGCTGTTGGCCAATGCCATTTACCCGAAGCATATAGCCTTCCTGCAGCATCCAGCCTCCCAATCCCATGCCCCTGAGCAACACATTCTGGCCGCTTGCATTTACAATTTTGCCTCCTTCGGCTTTTAAAAAGCCCTGGCAGTTGGTAACAAATGGCAGGGCAATTAAGCCCACCAGAACAATAAGATAGGCGTGTAGTTTTTTAAAGGAAATGGAGAACATGGCAAAAGTTGGCATTGAGAAATGGGCAAAAATTATTGATCACAAAACTGAGTCAAGCCAGTTGGCCTGCAAAAGAAACCACCCCCTCAAAACCACATCAATTTTGCCCGTATACCCGTATTACCCTCTGTTTTCACCACATCATTACTACATCAATCAAAACATTTACATTCGTAATCATTGACTGCTATATGAGAAACTATTGCCATGCCTTATGGTTGGTGCTGGTTTGGCCGTTTTGTGCTATAGGCCAAAAAAATACCATTGCACTACCGGAAATTATCAACTATGGATCGCTCGACTACAACGGCGGCACGCAAAACTGGCGTATAGCCCAGGATGAACGTGGTATCATATACGTAGCCAATAATAAAGGGTTACTGAGCTACGATGGTAGTCGGTGGAAGAAATACAAATTGCCCAACGAAACGATAGTACGGTCGGTGGCCGTTGGCGAAGACGGCAACATATATGTAGGAGGCCAAAGCGAGATCGGCTATTTCAGTGCCAATAAACAGGGGGTATTGGAATACCATAGCCTAACCGGGCTTATACCCACTAATCAAAGGGAGTTTGCCGATGTGTGGAATGTAGTGGCTTTAAAAGACCAGGTGTTTTACCACTCGAATAAGAAAATTTTCCTTTACAACAATGGCAAAATGGTGGTGTACCCGAGTGTGCACTGGGACCATTTGGGCTATAGTAATGGTATGATACTCGCCAATGAATATGAGAAAGGCCTGCTGCAGTTTAAGAATGGGTTGTGGGTTCCGTTCATCGAGCAACCTGTTTTTCCTGCACGTACCCGTGTGGTGGATTTTATTTCATTGAATAATGACACGGTACTGCTGGCCACTAAAAAAGATGGCATTTATTATTTAAGCCACAATAAATTAACCCGGTTTAATTCTCCCGATCTGCAGCAGCTATCCGATAAAAATGTTGGTGGCATTGTAAAACTCAATAATGATAAACTGGCCATTGCCACCAACCTGGCTGGTTGTTTTATTGTGGATCGTCAAGGGAAGTTGGAGCAACACATTTCGAAGCAAGAAGGGCTGCAATACAATAATGTGATCAGCCTGTTTGTGGATCGCCGAAAGAACCTTTGGTTGGCACTCGATAATGGTGTCGATTTTATTGCCTACAACAATGCTATACGCCATTTTTTTCCCGATAAGCAGGAGCATGCCACCGGCTACTCTGCTTATTTGTATAAAAACAATTTGTACCTGGCCATGGCTACAGGCTTGTATAGGGCGCCTGTTGAGTCCACAACAGATCTGTCAACTGTGCAATCTTCTTTTTCGTTACTCAAAAACACTAAAGGCCAGCTCTGGAATTTGTCGGAAGTAAATGGGCAATTGCTCATGGGGCATAACGATGGCGCTTACCAGGTACAAGGCGACCAGGTATCACTTATAGATGGTAGCACAGGCTTTTGGTTTTTTATGCCTATCAGCAGTATTCAACCTTCGGCCACTATTGTTGCCGGCACTTATAATGGATTGAATTTTTACACCTACGAAAACGGTCGGTTCATTAATAAAGGCATTAAATCGCATTTTGAATCGGCACGGTATGTATCCATAGAAAACAATATTGCCTGGGTAGCACATCCGTATTTGGGATTATACAAAGTGCAACTGGATAATGGTGTAAATCCCACGTATAAGGTATATGCCGACCAAAAGCATATCATTTCCAGCAATCATAATTTCATTTTCAAAATCAAAAGCCGAACCATTTTATCTACCGATAAGGGTTTGTTTGAGTATGATGCGAAGACAGACGATTTTGTGCCTTGCATTTTCCTGCGGAAAATATTTGGCAACACTTCTATTCAATACTTGAAAGAAGATGACAAAGGCAATATCTGGTTTATACAAAATCAGAAACTGGGAGTGGTAGATATGGGTGGTAAAGAACCGGTGATTGTGTATATACCCGAACTGAATCAAAAGTTATTGACCAATGGGTTCGACTTTATTTACCCCTACAATTCCAAAAATGTTTTTGTAGCAGGCGACCAGGGTTTTTACCTGATCAATTATGAACAATACAAAACCATAACGGGTACCACGCCATTGTTGATCACTTCGGTAAAAGCCACATCCGATCACGACAGTTGCTTGTATGCGGGCTATACACGCCAGGTGAATGCAGATGATATAATGGTCAACAGCCAATTGAGCCGGCTGCCCAATAAATGGAACACTTTGCACTTTGAATTTTCTGCGCCGCTGTTCGGCAAACAAGCGAGTGTGGAATATGCGTACATGCTCGAAGATTTTGATAAGGGATGGTCGGCATGGTCGAGCAAAACAGAAAAAGAGTACACGTATTTGCCGCCAGGAAAATACACCTTCAAAGTACAGGCCCGTAGCCATCCCGGCGATACACCACAAATGCGTTCATATCAATTTGAGGTATTGCCACCCTGGTATTTGAGCCGATTAGCATGGATAGCCTACGCAAGTCTGCTGGTATTTGGCGTGTTTACGTTTGGACGCATACAAAAAAGAAAATTTGCGCAACAGCAGTTTAAATACGAGGAAGAAAATAAAAAGTTGCAATACCTGCACCAATTGGAGTTGGAAAAATCGGAATCGGAAATTATAAAGCTGCGCAATGAAAAACTGGAAGCTGAGCTGCAATTAAAAAATAAAGAATTGGCTACTACCACCATTAACCTGGTGCAAAAAGGAGAAGTGCTGCATAAAGTAAAAGACGAATTTATGCGCATGAAAAAAACAGGGACCGAAGCAGAAAATCCGGAAGATTTAAAAAAGCTGATCAAGATGCTGGAGCCGGAAAAAGTGAAAAAGGATTGGGAACAATTTGCACTTCACTTCAACCAGGTGCACGACGATTTTTTGATAGCCATCAAAAGAGAATATCCCACGCTAACCTCTACGGAAATAAAATTGTGCGCCTACTTACGCATGAATATTAGCAGTAAGGAAATTGCGCATATTATGAACATTACTGTGAAGAGCGTGGAGCTTAGCAGGTACCGGTTGCGCAAGAAATTACAATTGGCCCCGGAAGCTAACCTTTTCAATTTTTTGCTGGAGTTTCACAGCAAGAAAAATGGAGGAACTCCTGAAGATTTGAATAGACAGGGATAAATGCGTAGCAGCTTTTTTCAAAAGCAGGTATAAAATCGAATACCTTGTTCGGCTGATAAAAAAGTAATAGTGCTACTACTATCTAGTTTCTGTGTACTTAATGTAGGAGTCACAATTGATTGCATACGTATGCTTCTGCTTTAATACCGTAATACTACTATTGCGTAGGGAGAATTGTCAGTGTACCTTGTTGTTTTCACACCAAAAACAACAACGATGGCGAAACACACCAAACCTGCACCGGCAGTAGTTAATCCGGCAGTTGGAGATTTTCCGGTACATCCCATTACTTTAAAGTATTACTCACTGGGCGGCTCGTTGGGCTGGCTGGGGCCTGCCGCAACTGGCATTAATACCTGCCCTGATGGAGTGGGTAAATATCAACACTATGCCAGTGGCAGTATTTACTGGCACCCCAGTACCGGTGCACATGAAGTACATGGTGCCATCAGGGCACGATGGCAAAGCCTTGGATGGGAACGTAGCTTCCTGGGTTATCCTTTGACCGACGAATCGAAATGCCCCGATAATATTGGAAGGTATAATCATTTCCAGGGTGGCAGTATTTATTGGAGTCCTTCCACCGGAGCATGGGAAGTTCATGGTGCTATACGTGCCCGCTATTCAAGCCTTGGTTGGGAAAGAAGTTTTCTCGGTTATCCACTCACCAATGAATCTACCTGTCCCGATGGTGTAGGAAAGTACAATCATTTCCAGGGAGGAAGTATTTACTGGCATCCCACTACCGGAGCATGGGAAGTGCATGGTGCTATTCGTGCTCATTGGGCCAGCAAGGGTTGGGAGAGAAGTAGCTTCGGCTATCCTATCAGTAACGAAACAGTGGTGTACAGTGGAGCCGGCCGCATTTCACATTTTCAACGTGGAAGTATTTATTGGTCGCCTATACAGGGTGTACGAGAGTTGAAAGAAAAGGTGGTTGTTCATGTAAAATGCCTGGTGCCTCCAACTCGTTTTACTATGGCTGAACAATTTGCTGCCATGCAGGATGTGTATTCAACAGCAGGCATTCGTGTCGATTGGGTTTCTACAGAAAATTTATCGCTGTCGAGCCTGGAGGACGTGGACGTAGGCGGTTGTTTTATGGGCAGTGTAACAGCAGAGCAGGTAAGCCTTTTCGGAAACAGAAATTGGGTGGGTGCTAACGAACTGGTTGTATATTTTGTGCGTAGTACAGTGCCAAGTAATAATGGTTGTGCAGCTTTTCCGGCTGGCAGACCCGGCTGTGTGGTGGTACATAATGCTTCGCGTTGGACACTCGGCCACGAGTTTGGCCATGTGCTTGGTTTAAACCACGTGAACAACAATGACAGGCTGATGACCGGCAATGGCACATTTAACATCACAAATGCACCGCCTGACTTAATAAGTTCAGAAATTACTACCATGCGCAACAGCGCAATATCAAAACCACTTTAATTCATTTTTTTTAAACATACAATCATGGCAAAATTACAAATAACAAACCCGGACGAACTGAACCAACAAGTCCTTGCATTTTTGCGGCAGGACGAATTGGACTATCCCGGAGGGGCCATCAAATTTGGTGAAGCTGCTTTGCCTTTTTTAAGCGAATTAATTGCGAGCAACGATGAAATGCTGGCCACCAAAGCCACATATCTCGCAGGATATATTGGCGGCGATTCCGGTGCTGCTGTCATTGAAAAAGCAGCAGACGCAGGTTTTAGTACCGTAAGACTTGCAGCAGCATTTGGTGCTAAATCGCTTCCCGATTCACTGGCAAAATCTGTATTGTCGAAATCGTTGGACGATCATGATCCTGGTGTGCAGAAACTGGCACTTCGTTCTATCACAGATAGAAAGTTGCATGCCGCTTTTAAAACCAAATTGCAGAAGCTGGCCAAAGGTGGAATGAATGATGACCTTAAATCGCAAGCCGCAACTTTGGTGAAGAAAATTAAATAGCATCCATTGGAATGCTCATAAAACAAGCCCGACGAATCGGGCTTTTTTTATGTAGTTATTTCGAAATGCTTTTTCCAATATGCATGAGCATGTTCACTGTACCGGCAAGTACTCAAGTGTTGTGTAGTTGGTTAAGTTGAACGTTGCAGAACAATAGGCAATGCAACCTCTCGCAGCAAGGTTTCGCAGTTCAATACAGGCAAGCTGGAGAAGTGGAAATCGGGCTGATTTTCGGTAACCAAAATGTTGCAACCCGTGTGCACTGCCGAATAGTATTGCATGCCATCTTCAAAATCCTGGATTTGCTTGTTGCTTAAAGTAGCTTTTACTTCATCCGCACCACAATTTGTAATCCTGATTTCTTCACACAGTTTCCTGATTTTTTCAAGCGCAGCTTTTTCACCACTTTTTTTACTCGAAAAATAAAATGCAATAGCCAGGCAAGTGCTTGAAGTGTAGAGTTCGAATGCGGGTTGATTGGACAAGCTCAATACTCTTGCCGCAAAACGAAAAAGCGGATACTCTTTGTTGAGCACCGCTATAATTACGTTGGCGTCTATGAAAATTTTTGTCATCTTCTGCCTTCGAAAAATTCTTTTTTCAATTGAGCCCTGCTTTTGGCTTTGGTAATATAGGTGGCACTATCCTCAGCAACGGCCTGCACCCATGTACTAATGGGTAATTCTTCTATGCTTACTGGGCGGCCATGCTCTAATGCTTTTTGTAAAAGTATTTCTGTAAGCCTGCTTAAGCTGATATCGAGATCGTCGGCTAATTGCTTGGCACTTTCAATTACATCAGCATTAAAACTTAGGGTAACCTTGGCATCCATAACACCTCCTCATTTCCCACAAAGCTAATACTTATACGTGTAAAATTTTAATTTTATACGTATAATTTTATTGAATTGATTATCAGCGTATTGGAGTCTATTCTATTCCTGTCAAACTTCCACCTTTTGCAAATAGCTGATCAATTCGTTTTTCTACTGCCGGGTCTTTTTCTAGTGGTGGCGCATGATGCGGTTTTATTCTTGCATCTATCACCAGCGGGCCATTGCAGCCCCAGTGCTTATGTTGTACAAATGCATCAATGCCGTGAATGTCGTGGCTGGGATTGCAGCGGGTGTACGTAACCCACAAATAATTGTTGAGGGTTGCAGCCGTGAAATTGGAATCGTCGGTTATCACTAGCAGGGGAATGGAACGCAACTGATCATTCACATGCTGCGATAACTGTGCATGTAGAGCCAGCATTTCATTCGCTGCATTTTCATACGTTGAAAATGCATTGGCTTGTAGCGCTATAACGCCCGGCATACATAATTGTGGATTATAAAATCCTTGTAGCGATTTCAACGCATCGGGTATATCGGTTGCAAGGTCACGTTGCTTAGCACCGTATGCAGCCAGCACCACCTTGCTGCCGCTGTTTAATCCCGTGCCGCTATAATCGAGTGTGTCGATAGTTGTGTTGGTGTAGAAATGAATATCCCTTTTCAGGTCTATTCGTTCCAGCACGTATTGCATGTATGCCTGTACGTCGTGTGTGTGCAATTGATTGGTATCGTCGGCAGTAATGAAAAGGAATTTCGCCAAACTCAATTGCCCTGTACCCAACACATGATTGGCAATGGTGAGTATTTCGGCAGGTTGTTTGGTAGGTGAGTAAGGAGTATAACGTTCACTGCCAATGGCCAATAGCAAGGGGTGTACTCCAGCTGCATCTACAGCATGTACTTCTTTCAAACCGGGTATTTCCATGGGGATGGCATCACCTGTCATTTCGTGAATGAGCTGTCCAAAACTGGTGTCTTCCTGCGGGGGCCTTCCCACCACGGTAAATGGCCATATGGCATTTTTCTTTGCATACACTTTGTGCACACGCATCAATGGAAAATCGTGCGTCAAACTATAGTAGCCAAGATGATCGCCAAATGGGCCTTCGGGTTTGTTTTCGCCGGGATATACTTCGCCGGTGATCACAAAGTCGGCATCGTTGCTAATGGCAAATCCATTTTGGTACGAGTACCTGAACCTGCGTCCACCCAATATACCGGCAAATGTCATTTCGCTCAGCCCTTCGGGCAAAGGCATTACAGCCGCTACTGAATGCGCAGGTGGCCCACCTACAAAGCAACTTACTTTTAGGGGCTGTCCTTTTTTATTGGCTTTGGTTTGATGTACACCAATACCGCGGTGCAATTGATAGTGTAATCCAATTTCTTTATCGGGCACATAATTGTTGCCACTGAGTTGAATGCGGTACATGCCGAGGTTGGCATGCATAATGCCGGGCTGATCTATATCTTCTGAATACACTTGCGGCAGTGTTACAAAAGCGCCACCATCCATGGGCCAATGGTGCACAGCGGGGATGTCCGAAATTTTAATTTCGTTGGCCAGCACAGGTGCATTGCTGCCTGATTTTAGCGGCAAAGCTTTGATAGCAGCCAAACCGGCACCAAAATTTTTGATGGGCGATTTAATGGCTTTGATGGGATCGTTTTTAAGCGACACCATTTGTTGCACTTGCGCCAGTGTATCTCTAAAAATGAATTTGCTTCTATCGAGCGTACCAAAAATATTGCTGGCGGCACGGTACTTAGAACCCTTTACATTTTCGAACAGCAATGCGGGGCCCTGTGCTGCATATACCCGCAAATGAATAGCCGCCATTTCCAGGTGCGGGTCTACTTCTTCACGAATACGAATAAGGTGTCCATGCTTCTCGAGATCTAAAAGTGCTTGTTCCAGCGATGCGTATGCCATATTGCAAATATCTAAGAATCTTGTGCATAATACCCGTGTTGGTAGCGCAAAGGTTTTCCTATTTAGTCGGGATTATTCCGGCAAAAAAAGTGCTTGCGTGGCTTTTACCACTACCTTCCAATACTTAGTGTAATACAAGTTAGTATGATTGATTATCCGGTTGCCATAGTTGACCCAGTATTTGATGCGCAAAAACCAATCAGCCGTTACGAAAAATGGTGGCTCAATATTATCATGGATAAACGCGACCTGCCGTTTATTCATTTGCTCACGGCTATTCATCTTACGGTAATTCCCGGTGCTATTTTACTGTACTCTAACCTGCTGACCGGTGTATGGTTTTGGTTGTTTGCAGTTCCGTATTTCTATATTTCGCAGTTTTATTTTAAGGGCTCGTTTGGCTTGATGTTGCATTGCATGTGCCATCGCAAAACCTGGAAAAAGCCATATCGTTTTATTCAGAAATATATACTCTGGTTTCTATGTCCATTCTTTGGGCATGTGGGCGAGGGCTATTACAGTCACCATATTGGGATGCACCATATAGCGGGCAATATGCCCGAAGACACCAGCACTACCATGCCTTACCAGCGGGATAGCATTAAAGACTTTATTAAATACTGGCTAAGCTTTATGGCCTGGGGTCCTTACGAAGCCATCATGTATTTGGTAAAACGCAAGCAACCCCGGTTCTACAATCCGTTTACTGCCAGCGAAATCATCTTTTATGCATTTGCCGTAGGTATGTGTTTTGTAAACCTGAAAGCCAGTTTGGTAGTGTTCATCGTACCGTTCTTTTTTGCAAGGCTGGTAATGATGCTTGGCAACTGGACGCAGCACTCCTTTGTAGATCCCACCGAGCCGGAAGATGAACTGGCCAGCACGCTCATTTGCATTAATACGGTGTACAACAAAAAATGCTGGAACGATGGCTACCATGCGTTTCATCATTTGCGCCAGGCCGCACATTATACCGAGTACCCGGTAATGTTTGCCAAACACCTCGACCAAATGGCGGCTAAAAAAACTTTCATTTTCAACGGGGTGCATTACCTGCATATTTTCACCTGGCTCATGACGCGTAACTACAACAAACTGGCCGACCACCTCGTAAATATCAATGGCACGTTTTCCAGCCGCGAAGAAGCCATTGCCCTCATGAAACTGCGTACCCGCAAGTTTGATCTGTAATTTTTTTGGTTATCAGCTGTGTGCAGATAGGCGGCTAAGTTGTGTCACTCACTTCAACGTCGGTGCTGCAATGAGCTTTTTTGAAGCGTACTTCAATTAGCCAATCCCCGGCTTTTCATCGCTTGATGCCATTGGCAAATGGCCGGGCCTAGCCCCGATGGTAGCGGAAAGCCCGTAGCCACGCCGCAGGCGTGGCGCGTACTTGTAGCGAACAGCGGGAGACCGCAGATGCCCCGGGGTAGGTGGCACATGCTTCGGCATTCGTTGGTACTCATGGCTTTTCTGCCAAGTTTGGCAGCCATTAATGGGGAACTTTGGTATTTTCGCCGCCGTTTATGAAATACAGTGCAGAAATAGAAAAGCGCAAAACCTTTGCGATCATCAGTCACCCGGATGCGGGTAAAACCACCCTTACAGAGAAATTGCTGTTGTTTGGCGGTGCCATTCAAACAGCGGGTGCCGTAAAAAGCAACAAGATCAAGAAGCACGCTACCAGCGACTTTATG
Source organism: Phnomibacter sp. (assembly GCA_035456005.1). Lineage (GTDB taxonomy): Bacteria > Bacteroidota > Bacteroidia > Chitinophagales > Chitinophagaceae > Phnomibacter. The sequence goes on from DATIEA010000004.1 coordinate 116,996, forward strand.
GAAATTGAAAGGCAGCGTGGTATATCGGTGGCTACATCGGTAATGACTTTTGAATACAAGAACACGCTGATCAACCTGCTGGATACACCGGGTCACAAAGACTTTGCCGAAGACACTTATCGTACGCTTACCGCTGTGGATAGCGTTATCCTGGTAATTGATAGCGTGAACGGGGTGGAAGCCCAGACCCGCCGGTTGATGGAGGTGATTGCCATGCGCAAAACGCCGGTAATGGTGTTCATCAACAAAATGGACCGCGACGGTAAAAACCGCTACGACCTGCTGGAAGAAATTGAAAGCGAATTGAAAATACATTTGCACCCCATGACCTGGCCCATCAACAATGGCAAGGATTTTAAAGGGGTGTACGATCTTACCCAAAAAAGCCTGGTGCTGTTTACCGCAGGTACCAAGGGTGGCGATGAAGATGTGGTAGAGATCAGCGACCTCGGCAGCGAAGTACTCGATCAGAAAGTGGGAGATAAGGACGCTTCTATTTTGCGGGAAGATGTTGAATTGATCGATGGCGTATATGGCCAACTCGATAAATCGGAATACCTGAGTGGCAATAAGGCCCCGGTATTTTTTGGATCGGCAGTGAACAACTTTGGTGTACAGGAATTGCTCGACACCTTTATTGGCATTGCACCTACACCGCGTAACCGCAATACCAGTGCCCGTGAAGTGAATGTGCAGGAAGATAAAATGAGTGGCTTTGTTTTTAAGATTCATGCCAACCTCGATCCCAAGCACCGCGACCGTATTGCATTCTTTCGCATTTGCAGTGGCAGGTTTGAACGCAATAAATACTACCACCATGTGCGGCTCGATAAAGACTTCCGCTTTAGCAACCCCTATACATTTTTGGCCCGTAGTAAAGATGTGGTAGAAGATGCATACCCCGGCGATATTGTGGGCTTGTTCGATACTGGCAATTTTAAAATTGGCGATACCCTTACCGAAGGCGAGAACTTTTTTTATACCGGCATTCCTACTTTCTCTCCCGAAATATTTAAAGAGGTAGTGAACAAGGACCCGATGAAAACCAAGCAGCTCGAAAAGGGCCTGATGCAATTGACCGACGAAGGGGTGGCACAGTTGTTTACCCAGCATGGCGGCAATAAAAAAATTATTGGCTGCGTGGGCGAACTGCAGTTTGAAGTAATACAATACAGGTTGTTGCAGGAGTATGGTGCTAGTGTACAGTTCAACACCATGCCTTTTTACAAAGCCTGCTGGATCACCTGCAACGACAAAAAGAAACTCGACGATTTTACCCGTTTCAAAATGGCGAACACTGCCCTGGACAAAGACGGCCACGAAGTGTACCTGGCACAAAGCGAGTGGTTCCTGAATACGGAGATCAATAACAACCCCGATATCCAGTTTCACTTTACCAGTGAAGTGCACAAGTAGGAGAGAAGTTTTTTTGATGGCTGATTTCTGGTGTCTGATTTATCGCTTCTCGGGCATGGCTACTCGTGAACTTGAAAACAGCGCTTCATCTCAAATATTCGGTTATTGGTACGAATTATTCTAATATTCGTCTATTAATACGAATTTTTAAAATATTCGGTAATTTATACGAATTGTTGTAGATTTGGTGGGTTCAATCATTGAAGCATGGCGCTAAAAGCCGTAATAACCACCGATATTGTCAACAGCACGCTGCTTACCAACAAGGCGCAGCAACAGCTAAAAGCCGCACTGGAAGCATTGCTGAAGCCGTATGCTTTTGAGTTCTACAGGGGCGACAGCCTGCAGGTATATGTGGAAGATGCTGAGCAGGCGCTACTGCTTCTTTTGCAGCTGCGGCTGCTCACACAAAAGCTTTTCCAAAAAGATGGGTTGCCAGTTTGCGATATGCGGGGCAGTATTGGCATTGGAACGGTGGAATTTATTGATAAAAAACCGGGCAGTAGCAGGGGGGAAGCCTTTACCATTTCGGGTAGAGGAATGGATGCATTGGGTGGAAAATCTGATAACCGTGTTAGTATCATTTCCTCCAACGAATTAGTAAATACAGGTTTTGAATTGCTGGCTCGTTTTGCAGATTATATCATCAAAAGGCTCACGTTTAAACAGGCCGAAGTAATAAGCGAAATGCTGGAAGGCAGTACACAGAACCAGGCTGCTGTGAAGTTGAATAAGGCTGAAGCCACTATTAGCCAGCATACAAAAGCGGCTGGTTGGGAACAGCTTTCGTACCTGCTGGCACAATACCAGGTTATTCTCAAAAAAATATAAACACTCATGCCGCCACCTTATCTTTTGCTGGTAAAACTGGTAATTGCACACCTGCTTACCGATTTTGTTTTGCAGCCTCGCAAATGGGTGGAACAGCGAAACAAACTGCATTTTAAAAGCGGCCACTTATACTTACATGGTTTTTGCACCGCTGCGCTGGCCTGGATCATTACAGGCTTTCAGCATCCATGGATAGCCCTCGTTATTTTATTGACTCATACATTAATTGATGGCATAAAATCGTACCTGCCGTCCAAGGCAATTTATTTTCTGATCGACCAGGCCTTGCATATTGGCATTATATGGCTTTGCTGGTTTGGGAGTTTTGGCACCCCGGCTTTCCTGCAAACGAACTGGCAATTATTGAATAATAACCTGCACGGTTGGTATGTTATTGCTGGATTTATTTTTCTTACAACGCCCAGCGGCATTTTCATTGGACAGTTTACGCAACAATGGCGGGAGGGCCTGGCCGATAGCGCAAGTCTTGCAAATGCAGGTAAATGGATTGGTATATTGGAAAGAGTGCTCATACTGGTTTTGGTGTTGAATGAACAGTATGAAGGGTTTGCCCTGTTGGTAGCAGCTAAAAGCCTGATAAGGTTTAATGAAAAAGATCGCCCCGAACTAAAAACCGAATACCTCTTGATTGGTACGCTGATCAGTATTTCACTGGCATTTTTTACTGCGCTTATTATTAAAGCGGCTATTGCTGCTACTTAAATTTCTGGCATTGATTGTTTGTTGCAGTTGACGATCTGTCTATTATTTTTTGCAAGGCAACTTTCTTGCAACGATTGCATAGCGTAACAGATAGTACAGGATAGTTGGCTAAACTGCCATCCATAATTTTCACATACCGATTGCTATTGTTCGATTGTAATGATGAAACTGCCAATGAAATTGCCGGCTATTCCCATCTTTTATTATTAGCATAAGCTACTGTCGAAAATGCTTTGGGTTGAAGAAAGCTTGTATTCTGCTGCAAATCGGTGCTTGTTTTCTGCAAAACCTCCCCCCAAAAAAACAATGGAGTAAAACGACTCATCATCGGGTTGCTCCTTGTAGAGTATTGTGCGTCATAACAACCATTGCTTTCTAACCAACGCTGTTATAAAACTGCCCTATGAATTCAAATTTTACTTCCTGCTTTAAAAAGCTATGCCTGGCTTTTTGTTTCCTGCTTGCATTGCAACTTTCCACAAAAGCACAGCTTCCCGCATTTCCGGGTGCTGAAGGTTTTGGGAAATTCGCCACAGGTGGCCGTACCGGTAGCGTGTACCATGTTACCAATCTCAACAACTCGGGTGCAGGTTCGCTACGCGATGGAGTAAGCCAGCCTAACCGCATTGTAGTGTTCGATGTAGCGGGTGTAATTAAGATCACTGAACGTATGGTGGTATCGGCCAACATTTACATTGCCGGGCAAACCGCACCCGGTGAGGGCATTACCGTGTATGGCAACGGTTGGTCGTTTTCAAATGCCCATAACACCATCTGCCGTTACATGCGTATACGCATGGGGAATGTTGGCAGTAGCGGCAACGATGCTATTGGCATTGCCGATGGCAAAAACATGATATTCGATCATTGCTCGGTTTCATGGGGACGTGATGAAACTTTTTCGATCAACTCTTCTACATCCGAAAACATTACCATTCAAAATTGTATCATATCGCAAGGCTTGCTTACACACTCTGCTGGTGGGTTGATACAAGCTCCCGGTGGCATTACTTTATATCGCAACGTGTATGTCGACAACGGAACACGCAACAATAAAATAAAAGGTGTAAACCAATATGTAAACAATATTGTGTACAACTGGAAAGATGGCGCTTACATTATGGGTGGCGATTCGCAGGGCGAATCGTTTGCCAATGCAGTAGGTAATCTTTTTGTACAAGGTCCTGCCGATGGTGTACGCCCTTTTAATTTAGGCAACAACCAGTTTCATTTGTACGAGAACGATAACCTGCATGATAACAACCGCAATGGCGTCTTAGATGCGTATACCATTCCGCAAAGCGAGTTTGGTGGCGCAGTAGAATACCAGCCCGATTTCAAAGCTAGCCCATATGCTTATCCAGTGTTGCCAACAGTAGCAGCCAACAGTTTATTGCAGCAAGTGTTGCCCACTGCAGGCGCTTGTTTACCCTACCGCGATCTTGCCGATTATTATGTTGTAAACGAATTAAAATCGTTGGGTGCAAGGGGAGAATTTATTGCCAAAGAAGATGTGCTACCCTTTGGTGTACCTACTTCATGGAATGTATGGACCGGCACAGCCCGCACCGATACGGATAATGATGGTATGCCCGATACCTGGGAAAACAGCAATGGATTAAATCCAAATTCGGCAAGCGATGCCATGCAACTTGCTGCGAACAATTATACCAATATCGAAAACTATATCAATGGCATTAGTGCATCCAATTCGCAGGATTTTTTAAGGGCACCTATGAAGCTGAAACAGGATTCGGCCACGCAGTCCACCATTTATTTATCGTGGTTCGATTATACCGAGAAAGAGCAGGGATACATTGTTGAAAGAAAAATAAATAATGTCTTTGTACAAATTGGAACAACGGGTGTAAACGAAAACTTTTTTGCAGTAACAGGTATGCAACCCGAGGAAAAAGATACGTTCAGGGTAAGGGCTTTTTATGCAGGAGGTGAGTCGGGTAATTCCAATGAACTGATTGCAAAAACAAAACCGGTGGAAGTGCCCGTGTTAGATCCATCAACTTTTACACCCGACCTAACCTGGGCCGGCGCCGTTGATGGTAACTGGGATAAATCAACGCTCAATTGGTTGAATGCAGGCAATGCTGCATTGTTTGCCGATAGCAGTAAACTGCTTTTTGCAGAAGCAGGTGTAGCGGGGCAAAGCATCAACTTAACTGCTCAAATGGGCCCCAAAGATGTATTGATCAATTCGGGTGGTGATTACAATTTTTCTGGTGCTGGTTTTATAGCAGGTTCAGGTTCGCTCAACAAAACCGGTACGGGTAAGTTGGTGTTGAATGGCAACAATACATACACCGGGGCTACAGTATTACGCAATGGTGTATTGCAGTTTGGCGTATTGGCCAATGGTGGTTTGCCCAGTTCAATTGGTGCATCGGCCAACTACGGTTTTAACTGGGTATGGAAAGGAGGTACACTGAATTACACCGGTGCTAATGTTACCACCGACCGCAATGCGGTGATTGATAACTCCACCGATTTTTCAGTAGCGAATGCTTCATCAGCTGTTACACTAACAGGCTCGCTTTCGGGTGCAGGAGGTTTAATCAAATCTGGTGCCGGCAAACTGGTTTTACGCAGTGCCAATGCCTACGAAGGAGAAACAATAATCAGGGGTGGTGTGCTGGAAGTGTCGCCTATAGATGTTTCTACCGAAGCCAACGATATTATTCATAATGGAGTGGCATTGGGAACATCCAATGTGTTGAGACTGGAAGGAGGAACTTTCCGTGCTTCCAATGGGTCTACTTCTATTTATGAAAATTATCCCATGAAATTGTATGTGAAAGAAGGAACCGAAAACGGTTTCGAACCATACAGGAATGCCAACCTCATGATGGATGTAAGCGGTGGTGGTACACTCAACTATGCTATCACTTATTCCCGTGAATTGATACAAGGCGACTGGAGTGGATTCACCGGCACGCTAGTGGCTAACGGGGTAGGTGTTTTAACTGGTGGTGAACGTTCGATGCTCATGTTCGATAATGGAGCCGGCATGCCAAATACCCGTATCAATGCCATTGGCAATACTAAAATTGCGAGTTATCAAAACGCTCAAACATTATACCTGGGTGGTCTTTCGGGTACAAGTAGTACTACGCTGGCTTGCGGTAATAAAACTGCCGGCGGATTGCTCACCTGGTCTGTTGGTGCTGCGAATACCGATGAAACTTTTAGCGGTGTTATTAATAATGAAGCATATGGAAGCAGTAGTGCATTTGGTACCACTTCCATTATAAAAGAAGGTGATGGTGTTTGGCGCTTAACCAATACCAATCCGTATTCAGGTACCACTACTATTACTGGCGGTTCGCTGGTAGTGAATGGTAATCATACCGGTAATGGTGTGGTTACAGTAAGTGCAGGCGCATTGGCAGGAAAAGGAAGTGTTACTGCCGATGTAACCGTTGAAGCTGGTGCTGTTGAGCCGGGTGATAGTTCGGTGGGTACGCTTACTTTAAAAGGCAACCTGGGCTTGCAGGCCACCAGTTTCGTAAACATAGATATTGATAAAACCGTAGGCAATTTTGATAAACTGAATGTGCAGGGCAATCTTGTATACAATGGTGTGCTGCAGGTAAACATTAAAGGAGGATTAGCTTCGGGCGATGCGTTTAAAGTGTTTACTGTAGGAGCATTATCAACCGGCGATTTTGTATCTATTCTTCCTGCCATACCTGCTCCCGGGTTATTGTGGAAGTTTACACCGGCTACAGGTATACTGGCTGTAGTAGAGCCCGGCTTTGTACAAGCGCCTTCTAATTTGCAACTCACTGCTGGTGCAACACCTGCGCCGGGTGCCACCATTTTTGTAACACTTGACTGGCAGGATAATTCTGACAACGAACAGTACTTTGTAATTGAGCGTTCAACCGACGGAACCAACTTTACAGATATTGCACATGCAGCAGCCAATGCAGTTACGTTTACAGATAATGTTGGCTTGTTAGAAAACACGTTGTACTACTATCGCATTAAAGCGCATGGCGATATCAAAGAATCTGTGTACACAGCTATCGCAAGCACTACCACGCCAATGCTGGCATCAAAGCCACTGCAGGCTGCTACGCCATCTCCGGCGCATACAGCACAAAATGTAATACTGAACAATGGTAAAGCCATGCTTCAATGGACAGGCAGCGGCAACACCGTTAATTATGAATTGTATTTCGGAACCACTTCTGGAAGCTTAACTAAGTTGTCTGATATAGCATATAGTTCTACACCATCTTTTGAAACCGCAGCATTAAATCCCAATACAACTTACTACTGGCGTATTGATGCTACCAATGCCAATGGCACTACCACCGGTATTGAATGGTGGTTTAAAACATCGGGCATTCCAGTGGCTGCAACCGGCGATTATCGTTCTGCAAAATCGGGTAACTGGGGCACATCGGGTTCTACACCTGTAGCGACCGATATATGGGAAACATTTGATGGCACTAGTTGGGCTGCAACGGCTACTATTCCCGGTAGTGCTGTGAATACTGTTACCATACGCAGTGGACATGTGGTTACTTTAAACGCAACTACCGCTGTTGGCAACCTGGTAATTGAAAATGGTGGAACCCTGAAGTCGGGACTGGCAGATGGCGCAACCGGCAGCGTGGCGAATAGGAATTTAAGAGTGAAAAATTCCGTAACAAACTTTGGTGTTTTTGGATCTTCATCTGTGTCGGCAGAGCGCCTGAATATTGAAGGATATCTTGCCAACGGCACCATTATTCTTTCGGGAACCAACCGCTATTACGTCAACAACTTTAGCGTGAACCTGCTTGCCGAAACTTTGGAAATGATCATTGATGCGGATATGAACCTGTCGGGTTATATGCGGTCGTATTATTCCACCACACCATCGGGCACTCCCAGCCAGGATGATGATGATGTTACCATTACAATTGCCAGCGGCCGAAACGTAACCATGGGTAGCTCTGGGTATTTGCAAAGTGGTAGCAGCCCCACTACCAATACCATTGCACAGTTTGGTAAATACACGTTCAATATCAACGGCACTTTTGATATGCGTTCTACAGGCACATCTTGTATTGTGGCGCATAGCACATTGGCCAATAGTAAAACTACCATCAACGTTAGCGGCACATGGATCACCGGCAATGCCATGCGGTTGGTGAGTACAAACACTACCATTCCTTTAGGTGGCCTTGAATTCAATATTACTGGTAATGGAGTAGTAGATGCAGGAGCAAGGGTTGCAAGTGGTACAGGAACTGCTACCAACCTGGTGCAGGCCAATGGTACCACAGGGCAAACCATCTTCTTTAATATTTCGGATAATGGAGTGCTGAAAAACCGGGTACCTAATTCTGATATTACTTACCATATTGGTTCGGGTGGTGTGTACAGTCCTGTAAAACTGAATAACAGCGGAACGGCTGATATGGTAAGCGTTGGTGTAAAAAGCAGCCTCGATTACCCCGTGATCGATCCAACACGTATTGTGGTGAAGCAATTCAATATTCAGCCCGATGTGCCGGCTACTACAAACCTGGCTATTAGTTTGGGTTGGGTGTTAAGCAGCCAGGCCACCAACTTCAACCCTGCAAATGGAATAATGCTGGGTCACTATGTATCAGGCTTCTGGAATGAAGCCAATGCTACACTTTCGGGCTTGGGTACAATGGCATCTCCTTATTACGCTAAAGCTTCGGGATATACTTCTTTTTCACTATTTGTTGTAGGGAATGCCAATGGTGCATTGCCCCTGCAATTGATCGGCTTTAATGGGCTTTTGCAAAATGGCCAGGTTAACCTGGATTGGAAAACCAGCTTTGAAGTAAATACAAAACATTTTGTGGTACAACGCAGCAACAACGGCGTCGCGTTTACTTCCATAGGTACCGTAAATGCAATGGGCAGTGGCAACCATCAATATACGTTTACCGATACACAGCCATTCAGTGGTATTGCTTATTACAAACTACAAATGGTAGATAAGGATGGAAGCTCCAGTTATAGCAGAACAATAGCGGTTCAAAACAATAACAATGGTATTGCATTGCAATTGCATCCGAATCCTGCACATGCCGTTACAACTGTTACGCATGCTGCACTTGTAAAGGCATCCAGCATTTTAGTGTATAGTGCGGCAGGCAAACTTGTAACTACTGTACCTGTTGCAGCTGGTAGCACGCAAACATTGGTGAATGTTTCGCAACTGGCTGCGGGCGCATACCTGCTGGTGTTGAATGATGGCAGCCAACAGGCTATTCGGTTTGTGAAATACTAAATAAGGAATTGAAAATTTTTTAGGGGTTTGTGAACCGGCTGCTTCAAGTTGAAGTGGCCGGTTCTTTTTTTTGAAACGGAAGTATGATTGAACCGTTTTTGGATGGCTTGCATTCCACTATAAGGAACGTTCATCGCTTGTAGATGTAGAAATATCCAATGAAGTTTGAGGGTATCATGCTCCATTCAATGGTATTTTCCTTCGCCTCACTTATTTTCGGAGCATGCTATACCGCTATTACGAAAGTGAACAAAGTTTGTATGGCTTTTAAAATGGGGCGGGCGAAATTGCCATTGCTGCATTCGGTACACTATACCCTTAATAACGAATCCTGTATTTTTAAGTCATCGCCACCTCTATGCTTGTTTCTGTTCGTTATATACAAATCATTGTTTGCTGCCTGCCATTTTGCCTGTTGGGTAGCATGACCGTACAGGCGCAGTACACTACTAAGGATTCTGCTTATATTTTTTCGCTCATCAATAAAGCTGAATCACATTTTACCGATGCACGTTACGACTCGGCTTTGTACTACGCCAACCATGCAGCAGATATCAGCCGGCAAAAAAAATGCAGGACCTGTCTTGCATATGCGCAAATAGAAGCGGCTGATGTGTACATTGAAATAGATGCGTTGGACAAAGCTGCTGCCGAAGCCAATGCCGTGCAGCGCCTGGGCATGCAAATGAAAGACTCATTGATTATTGCTGTTTCCAACATGCAACTGGGGCAAACCGATTTGTATAAGGATAAGTTTTCGGAAGCCATCGTATTGCTGCAAAAAAGTTTGGATGAATATTTAGCAGCGCATCCCACTAAATACAGTGCATTGGCCTATAACGACCTGGGCTATTGCTGGGGGCGAGTGGGCAATATCAGCAAGCAGGCAGAGTACCTGCTGAAAGCCATACATATTTACGAAACATATTTTCCGACCAACTATGGCGAACTGGGTATAGCGTTCAACAATCTTTCCACGGTGCATTACAATCTTAACCAAATGGACAAGGCGATTGAGTATGCAAAAAGATCGTTGGCGTATAAAGAAAAAAATGGCGACAAGGAATCGATGTCGATTGGCTGTTGCAATATCAGCCAGTTTTACAACGGTATCAGTAAACAGGAAGCTGAAAAGTATTTGCAGCTTTGTGTTCAATATGCATTGGAAAGCAACAAGGATAGCCGCATTGTGCATTCGTATATAAGTGCCGGCAATTTTTATGCAGCCAATAAGCAATTCGCTACAGCGCTTGACTATGAGTTGAAAGCCATATCCAAATTAGAACGATCGGGCAGAGATGTTACCATGTTGTACCGCCGCTATATTGCAGCAGGCAATTTATCGGCACAGTTGGGGCAGGATACTGCCATTAGCATGAACTATTACAACAAAGCACAGGCTTTGCTGAATGAGAATACTACTGACAAATTAAGTATCCGGGATTTTTACCTGCAGCTCTCCAATTTTTATAGAGACCACCAGCAATACGAGCAGGCACTCAGCAATTACAAAAAGTTTATACTGTACAAAGACAGTATTGTAACGGAGAAAACCAGGTCGTCTATTGCCGAAATTGAAACCCGCTACGAAACCAAAAAGAAAGATGATCAAATTGATTTGCTGAAAGTGAATGAACGCCTGAAGCAACTGGAAATTGAAAAGCAAAAAGCCATCATCAATGGCAACAAGCTGGAAGCAGAGAAAAAGCAAACCGAGATCGATCTGTTGTCGCAGCAGCGGGAAATGCAGGAAATAAGAATTGCCCAACAGGTTGCAGCGCTGGACAAACAGCAATTGCAATCGAAATTCGATGCACAACAATTGCAACTGGCCCGCAAGGAAAAAGAGTTGCAGCAAAAAGAGTTGCAGGCTCAAAAACAGTGGAAGACTTTGTTGTTGGCAGGCGTGCTGCTGTTTGTTTTGGTGTCGGCGTTTATTTTCAACAGGTACAAGTTGAAAAAGAAGCTGGAGCGGCAGCAGGAGTTACTCAGCATTCGCAACAATATTGCCCGCGACCTGCACGATGAAATAGGATCGGCATTGACCAGCATTAAAATACTTTCGGAAGTATCGAAAAATAATATTGGCAAAGACACCCATAAAGCTGCTAACCTGCTGGCGCAGATAACCGAGCAAAGCGACGAAATGCAACAGGGTATGAGCGATATAGTGTGGGCAATAAAACCCGATAACGATAAACTGCAAAATATCCTGGTACGGATGCGGGAGTATGTGGCGCATGTGTTGGAGCCGAGGAATATTGTAACCCGCTTTGTGGTATCCGAAACCATGTTGCAACAGCATTTGGATATGCAGCAACGGCGGGATTTCTTCCTGATCTTTAAAGAATCGGTGAACAATATTGTGAAATACGCTGCTGCAACTGAAGTGGAAATTGAAATTTACAAGGAAGCCGCCAACCTGGTAATGCTGATAAAAGACAACGGTAAAGGTTTCGATATAAATGCCATTGCAAAGATCAGCGGGCTCAAAAACATTCAAACCCGGGCGGCTATTTTGCAGGGGACGGCAGATATAAGTTCTGAGGCCGGAAAGGGAACAACAGTAAAAGTGCAGATACCTACTACATCATGATGTAGTAGACTGTACGCTTTCGATTTTTAGTTTTGACACAATAATATGGCCATACAACTTTTGATATACGACGACAATGACGCACTTCGGGCAAGCATGCAGGCATTGCTCAGCGAGGAAGATGGAATTGAACTGGTGGCGGCTATGCCAAATGCCGAAACGGTGGTAGACGACATCAAGGCATTTAAGCCCGATGTGGTGCTGATGGATATTGATATGCCCAAAGTAAACGGCATAGAAGCCATCAGGCGCATTCGGAAAGTGGATGCAGTATTGCCCATTATAATGCTGACAGTATTCGACGACAACGAAAATATTTTTGAAGCAATCTGTGCAGGTGCTTCGGGCTATATTTTAAAACGGTATGCTGCCGAAGAAATACCCGCTGCCGTAAGGGATGTGGTGCAAGGTGGTGCACCCATGACGGGTACGGTAGCCCGCAAAGTATTGCAAATGATTCCGGCTGCTAAAACGGAGCAACAAACCACTACAAAACTGTCGGTAAAAGAAACTGAGATCTTGCAGTTTTTGGTGAATGGATACAGTTATAAAATGATTGCGGCTGAGCTGAATATTAGTATTGATACCGTTCGCTTTCATATCAAAAAGATCTACGACAAGCTGCATGTGCACTCGGCAACCGAAGCCGTGTCCAAAGCATACAAGGATAAATTACTTTCCTTTCTTTTGTAGATGTACACCCGCATATAGGCATGGTTGCAATAAGTTTTGTTTGCAGCCATGCACTGTTTGTTTCCCAATTATATAGGCTTCTTGCTACACAATGATGTAGTTGTATAGGGTAGGGCATCAGGCTACTTTCATAAAAAATATTTTATGGAAAAGCTAGCGCTTAGTATCGTTCCGCTTATTGTTTGCCAGGGACTAATAGCTCAAACTATTCCCAATAAAGTGGAAACAAAAGCCAATCAGCGTGTAAATACAAGAATAGACCAGGGCATTGATAAGGGGCTCGATAAAACGGAAGAAGCCATCAAGGGAATGTTTAAAAAGAAACCCAAGAATAGCGGCGGTTCTTCCAATGAAAATAAAACTAGTCAGCCGCAGAATGGAGATGTGGTGAATGCAGCCAAGCCTGCAAGTGGACAAAACGCGGGTGGTGTAAATGCCGGTTCCGATTTTGTGCCGGGCACCACGGTCATATTTGCCGATAATTTTTCGAAAGATGCACTGAACGATTTCCCTGCTGCCTGGAATACCAATGGCAGCGGAAAAGTGGTTACTATCAGTGGCCTTGATGGACGTTGGTTAGAAATTGCGCACAACACCGTTGTGCATCCCTTGCTCAAAAAGCCACTGCCCGAAAACTCTACTATCGAATTCGACTTGTACCTGGCTGCAGAGGGTACACGCATTACTCCTGTGGTGATGTTTGGCCTTACACCGGTGAAGAATATCCTGACAGAAGATGTATTCAGGAGCGAGAAATTTTATACCACTATTGAACGCTACAGCGAAATGGATGGCCATAACCTGGAATACGGATTACGCGAAGCCATTGGCAACAAAAACAGTTTCCCCATTCTTTCGTACAACAACAAAGTGATGCATGTAAGCATTGCTATCAATAAAGCAAGGATCAGGATTTACCTCGACGAAACAAAGTTGATAGACCTGCCCACAGCATTGAAACCTGCTATGTTCAACAATTTCTTTTTGGCCAGCGGCTATGTAATGCCAGCGGCAGAAATAGGAATGTATGTGGCCAATCTTCGAATTGCAGCAGCCGATGTGGATGCCCGTAGTTTGTTGGTGAAAGAACTGCTCGAAAAGGGATCGGCGTCCACCAGCGATATTTTATTTGATGTGAACAAGGACGTGATCAAAAAAGAATCGTTTCCTATCATCAATCAAATAGCAGATGCCATGAAGAAGGACGCATCACTCAAAATAAAAATTGTAGGACATACCGACAATGTAGGCAATGCTTCGGATAACCTGGCTTTGTCCAAACGCCGTGCTGAAGCCGTTAGCAGTTATCTTATTTATAGTGCAGGTATCGATGCGCAAAGAATTTCCACAGATGGCAAGGGTGCAACACTGCCTGTAGCAGATAATAAAACGCCTGAGGGCAAAGCGAAGAACCGTCGAGTTGAATTTGTAAAAATGTAACCGGGTATTACTTAATAATTGGAACAATGAGATACTTACGCATACTAGGCTCCGTTGTGTTGTTTTTCACGCATATGGAAATATGGGCGCAACCCTCGGAAGCCCGCGACAGTTCGCTGCCGGCATGGAACCGCAGCAGGGCACAGTTGATCAATGCGCCTGTACTAACCGGAACAAGTACACCGGTGGTAAATATTTTGCCCAATGCCGAACAGTTTTGTTTCGACCTGTTGATTGGCATCGAACTTTTTTATGGAGGCCGCAATGCCATGCAAACCTGTTTGTTCATCAATACCCGCGAAGGATACTATGGTTATACGCCGTTGAAGCAGGGAAGTCCCATTTCGGAACTGCGGCCAGCGGATGAAAACTTTCGGTTTTTTGTGGTGAACAATAAACTGAGCAGGGTGTGTAATTACTTCAACCGAAAGGGAAGAGGCGGTGCCATAGAACATTATGTTAGTACTGCCAATACCGACCAGCACGAAATGCAAATGCGGAATTTGATGACCGCTGCTCCATTGGTGCGAAAAACCGAATGGCGTACCTATTGTGAAGGAAGGGCAAGATCGCTATCGTATAAACATGATGGCAGCCCGGTGCAATGGTTTTTGTTCGGCGACAGGTATCCTGCGTCGGTTACCATCGGCAATTACCTGGGCGGTTTTGGTGTGGGTGCTATCAAAACAGAAGCAGGAACATTTGTGGTAATGGAACGTACAGAAAATGCAAACAATTATTCTGCTATCAAATTCATTGATAAGAAAAATATTTGCTTCAACCCGGCAGGTTATACAGTGCAGGAAGAAGCATTTCATGAATCACTTACGGCGAGTATGGTGCGGGAAAGGCAAAGTATTGAAAAGGCAGAAAGAGCTGCAGCTAGTGCACCTTGCTGCAATACCGAGAGAATGGACCTGGTGAATTTCAGAAAGGTTAAGTTGAATAAGCAGGAGCTCAACAACAACAAAATGCGGGAAGGAAATCATGTGCAGGATACTGCAGCACAACGTGCATTGATTGGCGTGATGGACCCGTTGGTGCAGGGGCAGCAAGATGTACTGACTTATAAAGTTGATCTATGTGTGGCGCTTGACCAAATGAGCCGGGGTTCCAATTCTTCTGCTTTGAATGCAAAAGTTGGTTGCCTGCGCATGAGGATCAGTGCCATGGAAAATGCAGTATTGGAAATGAAAGAAACAGAGCGCCGATATGCCAATGACGTAGGGTTAGTATTTTCTAAAAACTCCCGGATATACATGAATGCCCTAAGGGTGGATTGCCATGAAAACTAACAACAACTATTTTTTACTGCATACGAAGTTATAAAGCCGAATACCTACACGCCACCACTATCACTAAGCGGCAGGAATCTTCCTGTCGCTTTTTGTTGATTTGCAAACCAGGTTTTGAAACTGTATCATAATGTTGCTAGCACTTGTTTCCCTATTTTCGAAACATGTATTGTAAGTTCTACGACGAAGCACAAGACCTGTATGGGTATAAAACGGAAGTTGGTGTTATTGCCATCCCTGCGTTGTACGAACGGGCGACCGATTTTACCAAAGAGGTGGCAGTTGTAGGCGATGGTATTCATTACGGCCTTATTCATTCGGGTGGTGATTTGCTCATTCCCATTGAGTACGACAGCATGATAGCAGGACGCGATGGTTGGGTACATGCCAAAAAAAATGAAATTGATTTTCTTTTATCACACGATGGAAAATTGCACTTGCAACTTCCGGAGGTAATCACCTGGTATAGCCCAACTGAGGAGCTGATAAGAGTGAAAAAAGCAACGGGCTGGGGATTCTTAAATATGCAGGGTGAAGAAGTGATAGCCTGCGTATACAAAAGCCTGGGGCCATGTGTACACGGAAGAATTTCTTTTTTTGATGATGGATACTGGGGATGGTTGAATAGGAACGGAGAAATAATTGTGCCTGCACAATTTGGTGAACTAGGAATTTGGAATGATCAATTATGGTGGGGAAAACAGGCGGGAGTGTATAGGCTGTACAATCAAACAAATGAATTGGTACAGGATGATGGCTGGCTGAAAATTATTCCACCCGGTTCAGGAGCAGCAGTTGTAAAAACCGCTGCAGGTTGGAAATTTATTGCTGCCGATTTTTCTACCATATTGCAATTGCCCGAACAGTATTCTTATGCAGAACCGTTTGTGGGTGAATATGCTGCAGTGAAGCAAAATGAAAGCTGGGGCTTTATTAATAAAAAAGGAGAAGAGATCATTGCACCACAATATGAGGCGGTCGGTAATTTTTCTGAATCACTCTGCGCAGTAAAGCTGGATGACAGATGGGGTTATATCAATCCAAAAGCTGAGTTGGTGATTCCGTGTAGATATGTAAGTGCCGGTCGCTTTGAGCAGGGAAAAGCATGTGTGCACGATGGCTGGTATCATTACTGGTTTATCAACCCGGCTGGTGAAACCATCAGTGAAATGATTCCGATGGATGAATAACAAAATGCAAGCAGGATGTAAATCTGTATACCTGTTACAATTCAATATAAAATAAAAACGTCAGCATTAAGTTATGCTGACGTTTTTGTATGCAGGACAAGTTTGATTAATGAAATGCATAGCCAAGGCCAATAGCGCCACTCGGAAATATTTGTCCGTCGGTATTGATGATAGGTGTAAAGCCAATTCTCCAGCTAAAGCCACCGTCAACTGGTATGCGGCGATACATGAAAGAAAAATGCCCGATCACATTTCCTTTTTTGGGTTCGGCAACGTCGTCATAAGAATACAGGGACGCTTTCTTTGATAAGAATGTGGCACCTGCGCCTGCTTCAAACATGTGTGGGCTGTTGCTTTTTCCAAACACATAGTTGAGCCCAACCGGAACGGTCATAATAGAGCGGGTGTTGTAGGTATAGTAACCATTGTTGTCGAGTGTTTCATCATCAATAATGGTGTAGCCTACACCAACACGGGCACCTAACCCGGTTCTTGTTCCTTTCTTAAATCTGGTGTCGTAGTTGGCGCCAAAGAGTACATTGGCCCCGCCGAATTCGACATAAAAAAGCTTTTCCGTTTTAGGGGTGCCTTCATTTTTGCTTTCTTGGGCCTGGGAAGTAAAGGCTGTAACAACAGCGAAAAGGAGTAGAATACAGTTTTTCATAATGGGGTGATTTTTCATAAAAGTCACGAACCCATATTAAAATGCTGCACAGTTTCCTTCCAATAAATTGTTAAACGAGGATAAATGCCTTGTATGCACAAATAAACGGTAGTGTTTAGTGCTCTGCCACCATGCTGGTGCTGTGTCTTATGGCAGCAACAAACATTCCGACAGCTAATCTTTTAATATTTCTTCATTTTCAAACCTTCTCTCAATTCGTTTATCCGGTATAAACCAGATAGTGGCAACCAATGCATACAATGCCATGCTTATCCATGGATGTACAAATGAAAGAAGGATGGCTGCCAGGTAAATAACCACTGATAACTTTCCTTTTAGATCGCTGCCAATGGCCGCTGCAAGTGCCGAATTCCGGCCATGCATGCGTACAAGTGCTTGTGATAATATGTAATAAGAAATGCCAGCCATCAGCAATACGAAGCCATATAATACAACAGGCCATTGGCTGAAATGATTTTCTCCCATCCATGCGGTTGCAAAGGGTACTAATGAAAGCCAGAACAGTAAATGCATATTGGCCCATAAAACTTTTCCATTTACATGCTGTACTGCATGCAGCATATGGTGATGGTTATTCCAGTAAATACCAATATAAATAAAGCTGAGTAGGTAGCTGGTGAAAACGGGAAGCAACGGAAGCAGCGCCGCAAGATTGGCCTGGTGGGGGACTTTCAGCTCCAAAACCATGATTGTAATAATAATGGCCAGTACGCCATCGCTGAATGCCTCCAACCTTCCTTTACTCATAATAATTTGTTTGGTCGGTTTAAAATTAGGATAGGCAAAATGTAAAAGCGTAAAGATTTTTACGCAATGTCCCCTGACAGGGGAGACATGGCTGGGAAGAGGCCATATGGTCACGATTGGTGCAACCAAACAAGAAAGCCGCTAATTTTTGAATCAGCGGCTTTCGTTTGTTATTCTAAATAATACAATCAATATTCAGGATGCACACCCACATAATTAGCCGGGGTTATTTTCTTCAGTTCTTTTTTTAGTGCAGCACTTACTTTCAGTCCACTGATAAAGCTGTGCATGCTTTGTTTGTTGATACCTGCTGCTCCACGGGTCAGCTCTTTCAAAGCTTCGTAAGGGTTAGGATAATTTTCGCGGCGCAGTATGGTTTGAATGGCTTCAGCAACAACTGCCCAGTTATTATCGAGGTCCTCTTTCATTTTCTTTTCGTTCAGTACCAATTTTTCAAGACCCTTGGTAATGGAGTTGAGAGCAATAAGTGTATGCGCTACAGGCACACCAATATTGCGCAATACGGTACTGTCGGTAAGGTCGCGTTGCAAACGGCTAACAGGTAGTTTGGCGCTCAGGTGTTCGAGCAGGGTATTCGCCAGTCCCAGGTTGCCTTCTGCGTTTTCAAAATCAATGGGGTTTACTTTATGCGGCATAGCACTGCTACCCACTTCGCCTTTTTTAGTTTTCTGCTTAAAGTAATCGAGACTGATATAGGTCCAGATATCGCGGCACAAATCGATCAGGATATTGTTGATGCGTTTGATGGCATCGAAATGAGCTGCCAACGAATCGTAGTGTTCAATTTGCGTGGTGAACTGCATGCGTTGCAATCCCAGTATCTCTTCTACAAATTGATTGGCAAAAGCGATCCAGTTGGTTTTGGGGTAGGCAATATTGTGGGCGTTAAAATTGCCGGTAGCGCCGCCAAACTTGGCAGCATAAGGTATATAACTAAATAACTGGATCTGGTTGTCGATGCGTTCTACAAATACCATCAACTCTTTGCCCAGCCTTGTAGGCGAAGCGGGTTGTCCGTGTGTACGGGCCAGCATGGGAATATCGCTCCATGTTTTTGAAAGCTCGTGCAGCCTTGTTTGTAAATTGATAACAGCAGGCATGAATTCGTATTCCATGGCATTTTTCCACGACAATGGAATAGCAGTATTATTAATATCCTGGCTGGTCAATCCAAAATGGATAAACTCTTTGGCTACTGCGCCGGCATCGGTGCCTTCCAGTTTTTTCTTGATAAAATATTCAACCGCTTTTACGTCGTGGTTGGTTATTTTTTCGATGTCTTTAATGGCTTGTGCATCTTCTACGCTAAACTCTTCCAGCACATTGCGAAGGGCAGTGCGGGCCTTGGCGCTCAGCTTGAAAAACTTTTTATCGGCCAGTAAAAAGAAGTATTCTATTTCTACCAGCACCCTGTATTTAATAAGGGCATATTCGCTAAAATATTCGTCGAGTTGGCTTACCTGCCTGCGATAGCGGCCATCAATTGGAGAGATAGCCGTGAGTTGTTGTAGATCCATAATTTGTAATAAAGAGCCGCAAAAGTAGGTTTTAGTTGGCAGTTGGGTGTAAAGTAAAGCGGTCTTCCTGCCGAAGATTTACCGGTTGGTAACCACATTTTTCACGCTTTATTCAGTATTTCCGCTAGTTGGCCAGCATAGCCCGCACCATTCGGTCGTTGCCAAACAGGTCGGCTTTTTGCTGGGCATCAAAGCCCAGGCTTTGCAATAATTGCAATACCTGCTTTACATATTGCTGGTGGCATTCGAAAAATAGTTTCCCCTTTTCGGTTAAATGCGTCTTGGCAAAATGGGCAATGGCGGCGTAAAACAACAATGGGTCTTCGTTGGGTACAAACAGGGCCAGGTGCGGTTCCCAATCGGTCACATTTTTATCCAGGGCATTCAATTCCTGCACGGGTATATAAGGCGGATTGCTCACAATAATATCAAAGCGCTGTTCAGGCCAGGCAGATTCGTCCAAAATATTTACCTGCGAAAAATGTACTTCGGTGTTTTGATCTGTTGCATTTTTTTTAGCAATTGCTAATGCAGCTTCACTTATATCGAGAGCAGATAATTTCGATTCGGGAAGGTTTTTTTTCAATGCAATGGGAATGCAACCACTGCCAGTGCCAATATCCAAAATGCTTACAGCACCCGGTTCTTCGTCCAGTATCCATTGCACCAATTCTTCCGTTTCGGGGCGGGGGATGAGTACCGATTCGTTCACCAATAATTCCATATCATAAAACCAGGATTTCCCGATCACATACTGCACGGGGCAATGTTGCAGCAATTGCTCCGTCATTTTTTCCAGTTGCTGTTGTTGGGTATCGGTCAGTTCCAGTTGTTCGTTCAGTCTCCTGCTGCTTTTGCTTTGGCCGCTTATTTCCTGCATCACCATATTCGTAATGGCTACTGCTTCGGCATGGTCGTATAGCGATGATAACTGTTGCGCAAGTTGTTGTTCGGCCCGGCTGATATTCATTTTGCAAATGTCTGCACTGCGGGCTTTCGATGAACAATGTTGAATGCAAAGTCGCCATTTTTACACAGAAGTTGGCAGATGCAAAGTCGCCAGCAGCTGCCAACAGCGGCCCCCAATGGATTTAGCCACTTACATTTGCTGGCATGAATGCCGACGAACAATATATGCAGCGTTGTTTGCAACTGGCTGAGCTTGGTGCCGGCTATGTTGCACCCAACCCGTTGGTAGGTTCGGTATTGGTGCACAACCATCGCATTATAGGAGAAGGGTATCATGCACAATACGGGCAGGCACATGCAGAAGTAAATTGTTTTGCTTCGGTTGCAGAAGCCGACAAAATATTGATTCCGAAAAGTACGCTCTATGTTTCGCTGGAACCCTGTGCGCATTTTGGTAAAACGCCTCCCTGCGCCGACAGGGTGATCGCCGAAAAAGTAAAACGGGTTGTAATTGCTTGTCGTGATCCTTTTGCTGCGGTAGATGGAAAGGGAATTGAAAAACTGGAAGCGGCCGGCGTGCAAGTTATCAAAGGTGTTTTGGAGAAAGAAGCTGCCTGGCAAAATCGGCGGTTCTTTACTTTTCATACAAAGCATCGACCCTATATTATTTTAAAATGGGCACAAACTGCAGATGGATTTTTGGGGAAGGCAAATGAAAGAACTGTCATCAGTAATGCCTCCACCAATACGCTTGTACACAAGTGGCGTAGCCAGGAAGCGGCTATTTTGGTGGGTACTCAAACAGCTCTGGTGGATGATCCTCAACTGAACAACCGGTTGTTTGCAGGGCCTTCGCCCATGCGCATTTTAATCGACAGGCATTTACGTGTTCCATCTACTGCAAAACTGTACGATAACAGTTTGCCCACACTTATATATAATTATACGAAGGCCGGGGTAGAAGGGAATACTCAATTTGTACTGTTGGAAAAAGGAAGCCATGAATTGCAAAACATGATGGCTGACCTGCATGCTCGCAATGTGCAAAGTGTGATCATTGAAGGTGGTGCCAAATTGCTGCAATCCTTTATAGATATTGGCTTGTGGGATGAAGCAAGGGTGATTACTAATCAGCAATTAATACTCGGAGACGGTATTGCATCTCCCATACTGACTGCAGCAAGGCTGGTAGAAAAGCAGACTGTAGCAACAGATCAAATTTCCATTTTTATGAATGGGCAGCAATAACTGCTGATATTGCAGGTGTACGAAAAAGAGAAGAATCGGATATGAAGGAATATTTTAAAACCATAGCCAAAGAAGGCGTCGCAGAATTTAAAGACAGGGGTAGCCGTTTTTTGGCTTACGCATATCCTATAGATTCTATTGAAGGGTTCAAGACAAATTTGACATTGCTTAAAAAAGAACATCCCAAAGCCGTGCATCATTGTTTTGCCTACCGGTTGGGTTTGGACAATAATATATTCCGCGTAAGTGATGATGGAGAACCATCGGGCTCTGCAGGTCGGCCTATATTGGGGCAAATAGATAGTAAAGAACTTACCAATGTAATGATAGTGGTGGTGCGCTATTTCGGCGGCACATTGCTGGGAGTACCCGGTTTAATCAATGCATATAAAACCGCAGCATCGCTGGCTTTGCAGGTAACACCCGAAGTGGAAAAAGCTGTAGAGAAAAATTATCGCATTCATTGCACCTACGATTTGCTCAACGATGCCATGGTGATTTTAAAACAAGTGGGATGTACCATACATGCAGTAGAGCAATCGCTGTTTTGTGATGTGCAGGTGGGCATTCCGGTGAATAGGTTAGATGCCGTGCTGCACAAACTGAATGATATACATGGTTTGGAACTAACCGAAGAAAAAGTGAAAGCATTATAAACATGCGCATACTTATTACCGGTGTTTCTGGGTTTGTGGGCCGCAACCTGGCGGCATATTGGTGTAAACATCCGGGGCATGATATAGCAGGTATGGGCCGCAGTTCTGAAAAGCCTGCTATGTTATCCGGCTCATTGCAGTACCTGTGCTGCGGGTTGACGAATCAGCAAGAAGTATTGGAGACTATCAATCACTACCAACCCGATTGGGTCATTCATTGTGCTGCCATGAGCAAGCCCAATGATTGCGAATTGCAACAGGAGTTATGCTACCAGGTAAACGTAGAAGCCACACAGTATGTGATTGACGCTTGTAAAGCCACCAAATCGAAACTGCTTTTTATGAGTACCGATTTTGTGTTTGGCGATAATGGCCCTTATGCCGAAGAGGATCAATATGCCCCGGTAAATTATTATGGCGAAAGCAAAATGTTGGCAGAACAGTTTGTAAAGGAATCCGGTTTGCATTGGGCTATTGTGCGTACTGTACTGGTATATGGCAAACAGGAACCGGGAATGCAACCAACTTTCCCGCAATGGGTGAGTGGCCAATTGCAGCAGGGGAAAAACATAAAAGTGTTTACCGATCAATTGCGTAGCGCCACCTATGTACAGGATTTGGTTTGTGGTATTGACGCCATTGTGCAGCAAAATGCCAAAGGCATTTTTCATATTGCCGGCGAAGAAGTGTACACGCCGTATGGTATTGCCCAGCTGGTTGCAGCGCATTTTGCATACAACCCCGAACTGGTGCAACCTGCTACCCGAGCCGATTTTGCAGAACCCGCCCGCAGGCCCATTTGCTCTACACTTGATATTACAAAAGCAAAAAGCGAACTCGGTTATAAGCCTCATTCGCTTTCTGCAGTATTGACACAAATTTTTTAAATAGTTATTGCAGGGGAAGATGTACTTCGGCCATCATGCACCTGGCACTTCCTCCACCATTGCTCTCAATAGTGTTTAAAGGTGAATGCAGGATGGGATTGAATTTTTCCAAACTAGTTACTTGTGCCGAGGTTAAGGACTCATAAGCCTGGGTGGACATCACTAGTATTGTTTCGCCTGCCGCATTTTGTACCTGTAGCATATTGCCGGCAAACCGGTTCATTTGTGTTAGTGAAATAGGAATGATCTGTTTGCCTGAGTTTTCAATGGTTTTGACAACGCGGTTTTGTTCAATGGGATTCGGAATGGATTCGAGGCAAATCACCACATACGTATCAGCCACGCACATCATTACATTGGTGTGATAAATTTCTTTTCCCTGTTCGTCTACTGCCCAAAATGATTCGGCCCTGTAGCCCAGTTTTGCACACCATTCGTGCAGCAAGCCGTTGTCCGTTCGTGGCGAAAGGCATGCATAGGCAATGCGGTTTTCACGGTCGAGTACCATGCTACCTGTACCTTCCAAAAACAATTGTTGGTTTTCGT
This sequence comes from Phnomibacter sp., assembly GCA_035456005.1. Classification (GTDB taxonomy): domain Bacteria; phylum Bacteroidota; class Bacteroidia; order Chitinophagales; family Chitinophagaceae; genus Phnomibacter. The sequence goes on from DATIEA010000004.1 coordinate 140,673, forward strand.
ATCCACTCAGGTCAATGGTCTGTTGGATGGAAAATTGCTGTTGAACAGCTTCCAACACATGCGGCTTTCTTTCGAGCCTGCGGTTTTCGGCAAACATGGGGTACAACACAACGGTTCTATCCTGGTGAAACGAAACCCAGTTGTTGGGGAAAATAGAATCGGGGGTATGAGGTTCCGCGGTATCGCTCACCACCAATACGCTTACACCTGCCTGCCTTAGTACGGTAACGAAGTTGTCAAACTCTGTACAGGCCTGCTGCATCACTTTTGCCTGGTCGGCATCGGCCACCTGGAAGGCATTGTTCACGGCGGTTTCGGCATTGAACCCAAACCGAACCGGCCTTATCATGAGTAAATGGTTGGTCGTTTGCATAAACTTTTTTTTAGAACACCGGTGATGTTAATCAAGTTCGCTACGCAGCAAAGGCATGCTCATACAATGGAAACCGCCACGAGCACGGCTTAGTTCGGCAGAGGGCATCTGTATAAAAGTGTTTTCAATCTCGGCAGGTGTAATGGTACCCGCTTCAAAATCGTTGAGCAGGTCGGCCACATGCACGGCCTTGAACCCTGCTTTTTTGAAAGCTTCGAGGGTTTTATCGTTCCTATCGTAGCCCACTACCACGCCTTCTTTCAAAGCGAGCAGGTTGCAGCTATCGGTCCATTGCTCCCGGGCATCGTATGGAAACTTGTTGTTGCCCGAATAAATGAACTTCACTTTTTCCTTGCACCGAAGGTCGTTTCGGCTGATATCTTCCAGCAGGTCTTCCAGGTTGTCAAAATATACCGGCTTCTCCAGGTTCTTAATATTGAACTGGATCATGGTAATTTTTTCGTCCTTCCTGGTTTTGTCTTCCAGTACTTTTTCAATGGGGTCGGCTTCTAACCGCTTAATGGCTTTTTTCGAAAACTGTCCCAGCATCACCCATACATTTCTTCTTACCTGGGTAAACACCGTGTCGATATGCATGTAATCCCGCTTTTTCGGAATTTTCACCACGGTCACTTTCTTCACTACTTTTTTCTGGAGCAGCATTTTAGTAGCCTGGTGGGCAGCGTCCCAACTTGTACGTTCGCTTACCCCAATCAGCAAATGGTCTTTGCTCACGACCATCACATCGCCACCCTCGAGGGTCACTTTCTTATCGTCGCCCTCTTTGGGGTTCAAAAAATGATGGTGTTTTTCCGGGATCTCAATGATCTTATCCTGGTAATCGGCAAACAAAGGGTGATTGAAGAAAATGTATTTCGCCAGCAAGGCCTCTCGGGTACGGGCTTTTTTGGCGGGCTTGTTCAGCAGTACATGATCATTAATGACAATGCCAATGTCGCGGGTAAAAATGAAATTGGGGATAGGGGCGAAGATCATTTCGTTTTCGTCGCTGGTGCCACTGATGAAAATTTTAGCCAGTTCGCCGGCTTCAATGTCCATCATGCGCATTTGCTCGCAATAGGCCACACCTTCCAATGCACAAACCGAAGCCACCAGTTTCAGCTTGATCTCACGGTCTTCCAAAATGTCGGTGAGCAGCCATTGCAATTCCACCACTTTGTCCGATCTGAAAAACTCGGGATGGTTGGGCTTGTAAAAATTTCGGTTCGATTTGGCGGCGTCTATCTCCTTCAGTTTGCCCTGTACTTTTTCGGGATCGAGAAAATAGAGGAGAATTTTTGTGTAGTAGTCATACTCTTTTCTACGAATGGTGTCGAGGTGTACAATGTCTTCAAATAACCAGTCTTGAGCTTTTGAGGGTACCACTTTGCCCAAACCGCTGTCGGGGCTATGCACCAACAAACGCTGTAAAGTGCCAATTTCCGAAGTCACCATTAAAGAGGGTGCTTCTGGTTTTTTTGCCATAAAAGGTAGTTTCGTGAACTGTTCAGTTATCCGCCTTTCCGAATCCGATTGAATGCAATTAGTGCCAATCAGTTGAACGTACCCGAAAGGAGGTGAACAGGGCACAACTTGATTGAACAGCAACCGGGTGGCTAAATTAGAGGATTCCGCATGCCTGCGAAAATAAGAGATGGGTTATGTGGAAAATGGGTGGGCTAATAGGGGTAAACCCATGCCTCCAGCCTTCAACAAATCGGGAATAATTTTTCGTTTAATTCAGCAGCTCAATCTCCTTTATTTATTGAAGTCATGAGATTGAGTATGTTTTATTATACATTCATTTTCAGAACACTAATATTTATTTCGAAAGTTATATTGGTGGTAGAAATTGAGCCTGCACTCATCATTAACTATACAGGCATAGAGGCTTGAAACCCATGTGGTTTATACCTCGTATTGCCGGAGTTTGGGAGTTGGCAAAAAAGAAGTCAAGCCCTCCTTGTATCGGGGGTTACAAGCATTGGCATAGTTCAGGCTCTTACCAAGAGATGATAGGCTCTGGCAAAAACGGAAGAGTCGGGGAAAATGGAAATCGGAGACTTACCCGGCTATAAGATGGCGGTAGCCTTCGGTCTTGTTCGAGGGAATGCCAATAAGGTCGGCTGGTAAAACCTCATGAGGATCGGGGAAACTCACGAGTCCTTTTTCGCCCACATAAAATAATTGGTAGCCCATCTCGGTAAACATGCGGTGGAGGATGATCTTGTTTTCGCCATCTGTTTCTACCTGCAGCAAAGGCATATGCCGGGCAATCACATCTTTCATGGTGGGCAATACAGGCACTTCGTAACCTTCAATATCGCATTTCAGGTATTGAAGTTCAGTTAGTTGTCCAAATAGTTTGGATGGATTCTTTAGCTCTACTTCAAACACTTCCGGTGCTTTATTCTTCTCTTCTGCACTCAGTACTTTCATGAGGCCATGGCGGTGCTGGTCGGCAAAAGGCAGACCCATACTAATAGTGCCTTCGGTTTCGCCCAGGGCGTAGGGAAGTATCTTGGTTTGAGGAAAAGACTTTAGGTTTTCCTGCAAAATGCTGCGGTAAAGCTGGATGGGTTCCACCGAGTAAACATGTCCGCCCGTGCCTACGAGGCGGGCAAACTCGGTAGAGAAATATCCCAGGTTGGCACCGATGTCTATCACCGTATCGTTCGGTCGAATAAGGTTACGTACAAAATAATGGGTGCGATACGAGGGATTGCCTTTGAGCCATCCATTTTTAAAGTAGAACAGGAATACCCGGCTGGTGAGTTGCAAATATCGCTTTCTGCCCAGGGCGCTAATCAGGAGAGATTTTATCTTTTTCAAGGTATTACTGTTGCGTTTGAATGGTTTTAATGGCTTGCAGCAGGGTTTTGTCCGATGGTTGCATCAGTTGGTAATACCCGGTGGATCGCCACACGTATCTCGCTACATCAGACTTGATAATCAATAACAAATCAGATTTTATATGACTGGATACATCAGTTACAAACACGCTGTCTTTCCTGGCTGCTTGCAGGTAATCGTTCCAGGCATTGGGCTGCAACTGGAAGGCAGAGTCGAACTGGTGTACCGATTTATAACTGCGGATAAGTGCCTGGTTTTCTTTAAAAATATTAAAGCTGAAATGGTTGATTCGGGAGCTGTTGTACAGCTTCAAAACTTCCACGGGTAGCTTGGTAGAGTCGAACGGCACCAAAACATCCGGGGTGATGCCACCGGCACCCAGCAGCTTTTTACCCTTTTTGGTGATATAGATCTCTTTGGAAGCGTTGGCAGCGGCGAGGGAGTCGTTGTTGCGGTGGCGTCCGTATACTTCTTCCAGGTAATCGTCCTTGTGACCATTTTGGTAAGGCTTCTGTATGCTTCGGCCGAGTGGGGTGAAGTAGCGAGCCACGGTAATGCGCAGGGCTCCTCCATTCGACAGGTCGTATTGCTCCTGCACCAGGCCTTTGCCAAAACTGCGGCGTCCTACAATGGTGCCACGGTCATTATCCTGCAATGCACCGGCCAGCACTTCACTGGCGCTGGCGCTATATTCATCTATCAGTACTACCAATGGGCCTTCTTCAAAAATGCCTGGCTTGCTGCTGATGACATCCGCATTTTTTACATTTTTCCCTCTTGTGCTTACAATGGCTAGGCCATCGGGCAGCAACTCGTCGGCTATATTGGTGGCTGCTACAAGATAACCACCGCTATTGCCACGTAGATCGAGGATCATTTTCTTCATACCCTGTTTTTGCAACTGGGTGGCAGCATCCATAAACTCACGGTAAGTGGTTTCGGCAAACTTGCTGAGGCGGATATAACCCACGCCGGGAGCAGCCATATACTGGGCGTTCACAGATGGAAGTGGAATGTTGCCGCGTACAATTTTGTAGGAGCCGGGCTTCCCATTTCTAAGGGCAGTTACTTCTACTTCGGTATTATAATCGCCCCGTAATAATTTACGTAACTCTGTGCCTTTCAGCTTTTTACCGGCTATGTCCTTATCATATACTTTAACTATCTGGTCACCTGCCTGCAGGCCCGCTTTTGCACTGGGGCCGTTCTCAATTACATACACCACGTTCATGGTATCGTTGATCATTTGGTACTCCACCCCAATACCGCTAAAGCCACCTTCGAGGTCGGCATTGGCTTCGCCCAGTTCCTGTGGAGGAATGAAAACGGTATGCGGATCGAGCTGGTTGAGGATGGCGTAAATGCCGTCTGTTTCCAAACTATCCAGGTGCACTTCGTCCACATATTTATACTGCAGCAGGTCCAGCACTTCCTGCAGGCCTGAGCGACTTTTAATAGATGCGCCTATTGTTGACCGGCCGCTGCTTTCGGCCAATTGAAACCCGGTAAGTATGCCAAGTGCCAACACTATTCCAAACAACAGGGGTAGCCAAACTTGCAGTGTATTCTTTTTCATTCTGTATTGCCCAGTACTTTTGACCTGCGAAAGTAAAGGAAGGTTGCAGAACTTAGCCCCCGTTGAATCAGGCATTTGCGCCAGGCATGGATATTTGGGGGAGAAAAAGATAAGCCTGGCGAATGATGGGTAAAATGACGGAAGCATTTCAGCTCCTTTTTAAAATGTTATATAGCTCCCGGGTTCAATCGGCGGTATTCCATTCTCCCCGGCTTTCGATAGATTTGCTGATCAGATACCGCTGGCAACCGATTGCTTGTTGGAGGCCTTCAATCTCCGGCGCCAGTTTGAAACTTTAATGAATACTAACCCAGTTATGAATATTTTGATAGCCGACAGTGGCGCTACAAAAACAACCTGGAGCCTGGTGGGTGATGGTAAAACCAAGACCTTCCAAACCGCAGGTATCAGTCCCTATTTTTTTACCCCTGCGGAAATTACGGCCCTGCTGCAAAAGGATCTTTTGCCCAAACTGAAAGGCCGGGAACTGGGAGCCATTCATTTTTATGGAACAGGTTGCGCCACGCCCGAAAATTGCAAACTGGTGCAAACGGGAATTAAAGCCGCTTTCAAAGGAGTGAAAAAAATAACCGTCGACAGCGATTTGCTGGGAGCGGCCAGGGCTTTGTGTGGTACTACAAAAGGCATAGCCTGCATTTTGGGTACGGGTAGTAATAGCTGCGTGTACAACGGAAAAAAAATTACACGCAACAACCCCGCACCGGGTTTTATACTGGGCGATGAAGGCAGCGGTGCCTACCTGGGAAAGAAAACGGTTCAATATTTTATCTACAACACTTTCGACGAAGACCTGATGCACAAGTTTCAACTGAAGTACGAAACAGGCTATCGCGATATTTTGCAGAAAGTGTACAAAGAACCATGGCCTAACCGCTACCTGGCTTCTTTCGCTCCCTTCCTCAGCGAAAACAGGGAGCACTATATGGTTGAAAATATTATTGAAGATGGGCTGAGCGATTTTTTTCATACCCATTTATATAAGTATCCTGAAACCTGGACACACCCGGTTCATTTTATGGGTAGTATAGCCTGGCATTTTAGAGATGTACTCAAAGAACTCTGCCAGTCGTTTGAACTGCAATTGGGCACCATCGTCAAATCGCCCATGCCGGGTTTAATTAAATACCATACTGCGAATTAGTAGAACAATGTAATAGCGAGCTATATGTCTGAATTTATTAAAGTAACAGAGCTTCCATCCAAATACCGGCACCTCGAAAAAATGTCGGTGAACGAATTATTGGTAAGTATCAATACCGAAGACAAGCTGGTACCGTTGGCAGTTGAATCTGCACTGCCTTCAATTGAAGCATTGGTAGAAGCCACTGCCGATAAAATGCTGAGCGGTGGCCGGCTGTTTTATATTGGAGCAGGTACCAGTGGCCGGCTGGGTGTGGTAGATGCCAGTGAGTGTCCGCCCACGTATGGCGTACCGCAAGGTTTGGTGATCGGGATCATTGCAGGCGGCGGCGATGCTATGTTTAAAGCTGTTGAATTTGCAGAAGACAGCCTGGAAGAAGGTTGGAAGGACCTGGAAAAATACAATGCCAACGAAAAGGATATGGTGATAGGTATTGCTGCCAGCGGCACTACCCCTTATGTAATTGAAGCCTTGCGTGAATGTAGGAAACGTGGCATACTTACCGGCAGCATTTCCTGCAATGCCAATGCACCTGTAAGTAAGGAGTCCGATTTTCCCATTGAAGTAGTAGTGGGGCCGGAGTTTGTAACCGGCAGCACCCGCATGAAAAGCGGCACCGCTCAAAAGCTGGTGTTGAACATGATCAGTACCAGCGTAATGATCCAGTTGGGAAGGGTGGAAGACAATGTATTGGTGAATATGATGTTGAGCAACGACAAATTGGTGGACCGTGGCGTGAAAATGCTGATGGGTAAAACCGGCGAAACCGACTACGAAAAAGCCAAAGCTTTGCTGTTGCAATACGGCAGCGTAAAGTTGGCCATGGGTCATTATAAGCCATCGTAACCATCTTTTGCTCCTTGCATTTGACGTGTTTGGGTAGTAACTTTCATCAAATTAATTGTATGAAAAAAGTGCTACCCATTTGTGTGCTCACACTATTGGCAGCTCCAGCCATAGCGCAGTCGGGCAAAGCATTATTTGCCGTAACCGGCAACCAGCCAGGCTCCATCCAGTGGACCAGCATCAGGCAGCAAAGCGATAACCAGGAATTGCTGGATGCCACCAAACCCACGTATTTTATTTCGGCCAGGACCAATAAAAAAATTACGCCTACCCTTAAAGGTGGCGGGCAGGATGCAACCGTGGCTTCCATGGGCATAGCTGCACTGGCTTACGATGCGGCTTCCAACCGCTTGTATTTTTCTCCGCTCTTTCGCGATGGTGGCATTCGCTATATCGATCTCGATAATGGCGGAAACCAAAAAGTAGTGAGTGTGTACGACGATGTGTACAACCTGCTCGACAGGGCTAAGGATGGAGAGGGCCGAAATATTACCCGCATGGTGATCGGCAAAAACAACCTGGGTTATGCCATCAGTAACGATGGAAATTCTTTTATCCGTTTTTCTACCAGGGGCAATGTGCAAATGGAAAACCTGGGTTCATTGGTAGATGATGAAAGCAATGGACAGGTATCGGTTCATGCTTTCTGTAATAGTTGGGGTGGCGATATAGTGGCTGCCGAAAATGGCGACCTCTATCTTTTTACCATGCGCCAACTGGTTTTCAAAATAAACCCTGCCACCAGGGTAACCACTTACTTAGGAACATTACAAGGTCCCGATGCGCAGTTTGCTGTGAACGGTGCAGCCGTTGACGAAGAGGGCAGGGTGGTATTGTGTTCGAGTATTGAACCCGGTACCCGCTGGATAATTGATGATATGAAAACATTAAAAGCCCGTTCCGAAAAAAATGCACAGTGGTTCAATGCATCCGACCTGGCATCGGCCAACCTCTTGTTTGCCAGCAAAGCATCGGCGCCAGTTGCTAAGCCTGTGGCCGATATTGTATTTCGCAATGGCGTAGGCGTATATCCGAACCCCGTTACCAATGGCCGCTTCAGCGTTATTTTCCAATCGCTGCCTGCAGGACGCTACACGCTGGATATGGTGAATGGGCTCGGCGTTAGCCACAATGCAAAAACAGTGGAAGTGAAAGAGAAAGGGCAAATGGCTCAATTTGAAACCGGCAATCTACCCAAAGGCTTGTATATTTTCAGAATCACCAATGCTTCCCGCAAAGAGTCGTTTACCGAAAAAATGATAGTTCAGTAAATCGCCATAGAAAAATAGAGAAGTTGAAAACTGCGAAGCTTGTCTTCGCAGTTTTTTTTATTGTGTCATTTTACTTTGCTGCATGCAATGATTGGCTGTGTTGATTTGTTTTCTTTCGTTCTGCAATTCGAACCAGATAATCCAAACCCGAACCTTATTTTTGGCGCATGTCAACCGCCATGAGCACTGAGCAGGAAATACAATTGGAACACTACCGGGTGCATACCCAGCTTTTTAATTCGGAGTATCTCGACCGCGAAATAAAAGTGGATGTGTATATGCCTGTTGCATTTGAGCCCCATACACAGGCCAGCGTGTTGATCGTAAACGACGGACAGGACCTGCCGAAAATGCCTTTTACTTCCATCCTGGAAGATCTGTATGGCAAGGGAGAAATTTGCCCGCTCATCGTAGTAGGCCTTCATTGCAACGACGACCGCAGGCTGGAATACGGCACAGCCGATCTGCTCGATTTTCTGAACCGCGGCTCAAGGGCTAAATACCATCGCAAGTTTGTGTTGCAGGAATTGATCCCCTACTTGTTGAAAGAATACCAAATGGCCGGTTTGCAAAATATTGGCTATGCCGGGTTTTCATTGGGTGGGCTTAGTGCCATTGATGTAGCATGGAAGCATCCTGAAATTTTCAATATCGTGGGAGTGTTTAGCGGCTCGCTTTGGTGGCGCTTGAAAGACCTGGATGATGGATACCTGGAAGCCGAAGACCGTGTGATGCACAAGCTCATCCGCGAAGGGAATTATGCCGCTAACCTGAAGTTCTTTTTTGAAACCGGCACAAAGGACGAAACCATGGACCGCAACAACAATGGCATTATCGACAGCATCGACGATACAATGAGTTTGATAGATGAACTGGTGACCAAAGGGTATGACCGTGAAAAAGATATTCAATACCTGGAGCTGCCCGATGGTAAGCATGATGTAGCTACCTGGGCCCGTGCATTCCCCGCATTTTTGAAATGGGGATGGGGTGAAAAAACAAAAGAATGATTTACTGCAAAGGTGTGATTAGTCCTGCATTAAGCGACAGGATGATTGTTCCGTTGCGTGGGACACGCACCGGGGCAGAGGTTGTCCGTTGTTATATCGGTCAATTGTTTGCACGTTTGTAATGAAGTTGCGTTAGTCCCGTGTCAAATGTTTTCACATTCAAAAGTTCAAGTTGTTGTTCAGGTCTGCCATCTTTGAAAAGTCTTGTCCCGTCACCAAGCAATACAGGAATAACTGCAATAATAAATTCGTCAATAAGGTCATTCTTTAATAGTTCATTTATTATCTCTGCTCCACCGTCACAATAAATATTTTTTCCACTCTCGGATTTTAGTCGTTGAACTAATTCGGTCAAGTTGCCTGTATAAAAAGTTGTTCTGCCTGCACTCGGTCTTTCTGTTCTTGTTATGATATACACATCTCTCTGTCCATTGTCATAATGGAAAGAACCAATTTCTTTAAGCACATAATCATAAGTTTTTCTACCAATAATTAAGGTGTCAATGGTTGCCGTGAAGTCTGCATAACCATAGTCTTCTCCTTCTTTTTCAACTGCTTTCAGAAAACTTAGGTCATCATTTGGTTTTGCAATGTAGCCGTCTAAACTTGTCGCTATGAAAAGTGAAAATTTTCGCATTATTGTTATGATTATTATTTGTCTTTTTTTTCCTGCCAACGTCTCCCGAAGGGGACGTTGGTTCGTAATACATAATTATTTTATCGCCACGTCCCGTTTCGGAGACATGGCTGGGAACTAATTTCGAATAGGAATTATTTTTTCAAAAAGCAAGACAAGGATAATACCAATGATGTAGGCAATTATATCATTCCATGCAAAAGAAGTCCCAATAACTGTGGCCGCGATGGTTGAATTCTTAAGTCCGAGTCTGTCCACAATATTTAAGTATTGCAAACCTTCGATTACAAACGAAAATGCTAACACGGATAATGCCGTAATCAAAATAGGTGTGTCCAGGAATGACTTTACTGTGCAATAGATCAGGATTACAACTAAGACGTCGCCAACATATGGTCGAATAATTCGGTCATGAGCAAATATGGCTATAAGAATTTCAACAACGAATATCAGTGTTGCTAAAACAAAGTAAAGTCTATTGAATTTTAGTAAACTGCCCATAAGGTTTTTTCCTACCAACGTCTCCCGTAGCGGACGTTGGTTCGTAATACATAATCATTTTATGGCCACGTCCCGTTCCGGAGACATGGCTGTGAACTCACTTGGAAAAACACGAAATATCTACCACCATTCTTATCCGATTTAAGCAGGCGCAGAAAATGCATTCCTATCCCAACCGGAAAGTAATTTCCTGTATATGCCTGTAAACTACTTTTTTATTGTATTGAATGGCGGGCTCCCATTTCGGGCTTTTCTTCATGAGCCGCAGCACTTCTTCCGACAAAATTTCGTCGGGCGAATCGACGATGCTGAATTCGCTTAAATTTCCCTCTTTGTCTACATAAAATTGAATGCGTACCACTCCCTGGATATTATTTCTCTGGGCAGCATCGGGATACCTGAGATTTCTTTCCAGGAAAGCTCTCCAGCCCTCTTTGCCACGCGGAAACTCAGCAGGTTTCTCAAAAATACATTCGTCTACCGAAGTGGTCACCCCATCGGCTTCAAAGCATTTGGTATGGATCAGGGAATCCATCTGGTATTGGATCTCCATCATTTTGGTGCCGTCTTCGCGTTTCAGTATCCATTGCCCGTTGCGTTCACCTTTGGTAATGTTGCCAATCATTTTTAGCCGCCTGCCTTCGTAGTACTCCTGGCCAATTCCGTTGCCATCCTGGTCGGCAACTAACACGCTTTCCAGTTCGCCATTTTCCCTGAAAACCATACAGGTATCAACCGGAATATTGTCCTTATAATTAAATTCCTTGTGCTGCTGGCCACTACTGTACCAGCTTATAAAGCTTCCCTGCTTTTGGTTGCGTACATACAAGCCCGAATCTTGCATCATGCCATTGGGATGGTAGTTTTCCATAACGCCATCACGGGTTTTACATTCCCTTTCGAGGTACCATGCTGTACGCACCAGTATTTTATCTGTGGCATTAAAAAGTTGCTCCCGCCATTTACCAGCCTCGGGCCAGTATTTTCTAATATAGGGCAAACTAGCATTGCCGTTTATTTTTCCCTGCTTGTCCACCATGGCATACATGGTATCTGCATCTGTATGGAAAGCACCTGTTTTTTTCTGTTCGTTTTTGTTTTTTGGTTGCGCAGCAAGCCCAAGCCAGGCAAAGGGAGAAAGCAAAATGATAAGCGCTGTTATTGGTTTCATAGTTCCATATTATCCGGTAAATGGGAGTAGTGCATAAATGCAGGCGCAAGGTAAGGCTTTTGCATATACCCAATTCAGGCACTGGTTAGCCTTGTATTTAGTTGATGGACGATTGTTTCGGTGCGTGTCCCACGCACCGGGGCTTAGCCTTCAGTCATAAGCTCTGATTTGATATGCTCATTTGAAAAGGTCACTTCATATAGCCAGTGATAGCCCAATTCCTCTTTGCCAACCATTTTTTCCTCTAATCGTTCGATACAGATATAATCACTTCTGTGGGGCAGAAAGCAAAGAATTTCATCCCCGTCCGCTTCTACCAAAGCAGGCCATTTTGTAAATAAAACATCATTGTCAATCTTCACAAGCCCAAAATGAAAGTTCATAAAGAACAGATAGGTGTAATTATGTGGGTTCAATTTTAAAAAGTGGGCTAAGATTGTTGTTACAATGCCTGGATTAGACATTTCGGTTTGAACATAAAGTTCTTTTTCCCATTTAAGTTTAGGCCAAGGGTCGGTTTGGTTTTGAAATGTGTTTGAGTACTCTGGCGAAAGGAATGAATAGGATTGTTCAGGAATGATGCTGTTTAATCTGTCCATTAATCCATCTTGCTGAGACTTTCTGTACTGCTCTTCTCGTAGTTCTTCTAATCGCTGCTTTTGCTCCTCAGTCATTTCTCTAAATTACAAAGACAATCTGCTATGGCGCATAACATTACTATTGTACGCATATGCGTACAATAGTAATGTAGTATAACTCTGTGAATGCTAATGGGGTTGTTGTCGCTTTTTATTGTGGATTGTTATAGCAATTCCATGTAGGCTAGCCTGTTCAAAGGTTGTTCCGGTGCGTGGGACACGCACCGGGGCAGAGGTAATACGCCTGTTAGCGGCTGGCATGAGTTAAGAGTGTCCTATATGAATCAATAAATTTTTCAAAGTCTTGTAACGTTTTGGCGTCTGTTATTTCACCCTTTCCATTAATCTTTCCTTTTACGCCTTGTATTAATAAAGTTGTTTCGTCCGTAAAGACTGCCATTACAGTTTTCATTATTAATTGTAATTCTTCGTGTCCTTTTTGCCCACTTGCGGAGGCGGTAATAAGCCCAATTGGTTTATCTGAAAATATTGTTGTAGAAACACACCATTCAATAGCATTCTTAAGTCCACTTGGAATACTAAAAATATATTCAGGTGTACAGATTAAAATTCCGTCTGCAATATCAATAGCTTGCCTAAATTCTAAAACTTGTTTCGGAGTATTGTCAATTGAAAGTTCGGGATCAAAATGGGGAAGATTTTTTAAGTCGTCATAAGTTGTCAAACTAAAATCATCCTTTGTCAAATCAGCAAAATTGTCAATCAGTTTTTTATTTGCTGAATTTCGGCTTGCACTTCCAATAATTACAAAAACATTTTTCTTTGGTGTTGTCATGCTAACTGTCCATTGGTAGGGTGTTGTTATGCTTGCCGCTAACATTAGTATTGTACGCATATGCGCACCACTGCAATGTAGTATACCTCTTTGAATGTTAGTGGGGTTGTTGCTGCTTTTTATGTGGGATCGTTATAATAATTCCATTTAAGCGCCTGTAGGATGACTGTTCCGTTGCGTGTGTCACACAACGGGGCAGAGTTTTGCATAAAAAAAGGCGCTCCATTTTTGAAGCGCCTTTCATTTTATCGTCCGTTTTTCTTTTGCGAAGAAGGAGGCAAAATAGCTTTGGGATCTTTCTTCGTTTTGCCGGTATCGGGCTTTGGTTTATTGCGGTCTGTGCTGGGTAATTCAGATTCGCCACCAATTTGTCCTATGCCCGAAGTATCCACTTTGTATTGCTCTTCGCCCATGTATTCATTTACATCGCCATTGCCCTGGTCCACACCTTCGGCATCGGGCGATGGAGGACCGGTGATGTTCTGGAAATAGTCGTAGTTGATATCGTTTTTATCAATAGCGGGTTTTACAAATTTTGCTGCAGGGTCGTAGCCCATTTTTTTGTCGCTGTACACTTTTTGCAAAAACATACCGCAGGCAGGCAGGGCAGCAGAGCCACCATATCCTTCGGCCGATTCGGATGGAAAATGTATCCAGTTTTCATCGCAACCTACCCAAGTGCCTGTCAACAGTTCGGGTGTATATACCATGAACCAGGCATCGGTATTGTTGTTGGTAGTACCGGTTTTAGCACCCATTTCTGCATTGATGCCATAGGAGTTGAGCCTGGTAGCTGTACCAAATTTTACAGCGCCTCCCATCATCTTACACATGGTGTAAGCGGTTACTTCACTGATCACTTCTTTCATCTGCGGACCCACGTTTACGATCACGTTGCCATTGCGGTCTTCAATGCGGCTAATGAATTGCGGACGGGTATTGAAGCCCCTGCCGGGAAACATGGTGTACATCCACATCATTTCGTACAAACTCAAATCGCAACTGCCCAGTGCCAAAGAAGGATAGGCTTCCATTTTTGTTTGCACCTGGCAGCGATTCAAAAACTCTACAAAACGTTGCGGCCCTATTTGTTTCATCAAGTAAGCCGCTGCACCGTTGAGCGATTTGGCAATGGCAATGGCCATAGGAGGACTGCCGCCCGATGCACCTTTACCATTGGCAGGCACCAAGCCATAACCGGGAAAATTCTGCTGCACATTTTGCAATGGCGACTCGGGTGTAAAGCCTGCTTCTTCAATGGCCTGGCAATAGAGGAATGGTTTGATAGTAGAACCCACCTGGCGTTTTACGTTCAAGTTTACATGGTCTATTTTGAAAGTCTTGTAATCGATGCCACCCACCCAGGCTTTTACAAATCCTGTTTGCGGCTCCATGGCCATAAAGCCACTTTGCAGCATGGTTTTTAAATACTTGATGGAATCGATCGGGCTCATGGTAGTGTCCGTTTCACGTGCAGCATTCCATGCAAATATTTTCATGGGCACAGGCACATTGAATGTGGCCATGTTTTCATCATCATCCAACCCATCTTCTTTTTGTGCACGCCACCTGTCGCTTTGCTTGATGAACTTCTCCAATTCTTTTTCCCTTCCATCGAACACTGAACCAGTTTTTACAAACCTGTAGTTGGAAAAGATCCGCTGCTTGGCAGCCATGTTTTTGGCCAGCGATTCCTCGGCATACAATTGCATGCGGGGGTTGATGGTGGTATAAATTTTTAATCCGTCGCGATAAATATCATACTTGTCGCCATTGGGTTTTTCCAGGTCTTTCAGCAACCTGCGCACTTCCTCTTTCACTACTTTTTCCCTGAAATAAGGAGCAATGCCCGAGTTGGCATCCATTTTTTTGAAGTTGAGTTTAATGGGCTCCAGCTTGTATTTGCCGGCATCGGCACTGGTGATAAATCCACCGGCTTCCATACGGTCTATTACCAGGTTGCGCCTGTCCATGGCCGACTTGGGATTGCGGCGGGGATTGTAAAGGGTAGGAGCGTTTACCATACCTATCAGCACGGCAGCTTCGGGTACCGAAAGCCTGTCGGGCTCTTTCTGAAAAAATGTGCGGGCAGCATTGCGAATACCAAATACGTTTTCGCTGAACGAAACCGTGTTGAGATAGTAAGTAATGATCTCGTCTTTGGTGAAGTTGCGTTCCAGCTTCACGGCAATGATCCATTCCTTAATTTTTTGAATACCTCTTTCTAATTTGTTGGATGCCCTTTGACCACCAAAAAGATTCAATGCCAATTGCTGGGTAATTGTGCTGCCACCGCCTTGTTTGCCAAATCCTTTTACGGCACGCAGCACGGCAATGCCATCAATACCGCTGTGATCATAAAAGCGAACATCTTCTGTAGATACTAATGCATTGATGGCATTCTTCGAAATGTTCACAAAGTCGACAGGACTCCTGTCTTCCAAAGAAAATTTTCCCATGGGTGTACCATCATCGGCAAATACTTCTGAAGAAAGCGATGCGGATGGATTTTGCAGATCTTCGATGGAAGGCATTTTTCCCAGCAGGCCAAAGTTGGTGGCTACAAAAAGCAGCACCACAAAAACAATAATGCCAAGCACCGATTTCCATAATATGCTCACAGCACGGGTCATGTGTAATTCAATTTACTTATGCAGATTTCGGAATAATTCCGCACAAAATGTTAGTGTAAAAACGATTGGTCCTCTTTTTAACAACTGCGGCCCTGTTGTTATCTCAATTTGCCGCCAAACCTGTCGTATTCGTGGGTTTCTTTCAGTTTGCCGCCTTCATCAAACAAGCGCCACACACCGGTTTTGATACCTGCTGCAAATCGCCCGTCTTCTCGGATGCGGCCATCGCTGTAATAGTAGTGGGCACTGCCTTCGGCAATTCCCTTGTGGTCGAACGTAATTTTAAATATGCGCTGTCCATTGGGATAAAATGCAACAGAGTCAACCAGTATGCCCATGTGTTTTTCGGTCATGCTCACTACCTGTCCCTGTTCGTTGTACCAAAGCAACATTTGCTTTTGATTGCCACCTACCCAATATTCCACGCCCTGCACTATGCCCAGTAATTTTTCCTGCTCGCCGGGGGCAAATGCAATAGAAGTGTCGGCAATGTTGGGCAGGTTCTTTACATAGCTGCTGTCAATTTTTTCAATTTCAAAATCGCTTGTATTGGGCTTGCAGCTATACATGGATACTATAAACGTTGCTGCTACAAAAATGATCGGGGCTTTCATGCTAAAATTTTCCGGGGAAAGTTTGCTTCAATATTTTTTCGTACACATCCAATGCGGGGTCTTGCTGCAGCTTGTTCAGGTTCTCATCATTCACAATGATATAATGATACTTGTCTGCTCCCAACCAACTCAAAATGTTTTTGGTGGCTATTGGCTTCAGGTATTCAATATACCTGTACGCTGCAGTGGCAGTGTTGAACGATGGAGAACGTATGATCACCAGGAACAACTTGTCGCGTAGTTTTTTCTTTTCAATAGCCACTGTGGCATCCACCGAATTTCGCTGCGGGCTATTCGATAAAGAGTACACCACTTCGTTTACATAAGCAGGGTCAATATTTTCGAGCACGATGGCTACATGGCTGGCATCTTCGGCCTTAATGGTATACGGCAATACAACAGCAGTAGGAGCCGGCGGTGCTGCAACCAATGTGCGGGCCGATGTATCGAGTATGGGTTTGTTAACCGTAGCAGGCACTATTTTTTGTGTAGGTGCTTGTGTAGGAAGTGTGGGCACCTGTGTTGGCTTTGCACCCGATACCGGTATCATTATTTTATCCTCCGGTGTCCTGGTTACTTCCAGGTTGGTGAGGTAGGTTTCAATTTCCCTGCGGCGTGGCAAAACTTCTTTGATGAGTGCTGCTTTTTTTGCCAGCGGGTGATCGGGGAATGAAGCAATAATGGCATCAAGTTTCCTGCCGGCTATGGTATCCTGTTTTGTTTGCAGGTAGTACACAGTTTCTATGTACAACAGTTGCGGTGTCCAGTAGTCTTTACCAAAAGTAGAATCGGCTTTGCGCTTCAGTTCTTCTGCCTGTTTAAAATCGCCTTGTATGAACAGGCTATAAATTTTGTTGTACTGCTCGGTGGCTTTGGCTTCGGCCGCTGCTTCTTTTTTCTGGTTGGTGGGGCCGTTCGCAGATTTTTGTGCAATGGTGGTTTGCGCAAAATTTTGCTCCAGCATTCTTTTTGCATTGGCCGCAGCCTGTGTATTGCCCACTTTGGTATAGCAATGAATAAGGTTGAACAAAGTTTGTGCTGCTATCTGCCCGGTGTCCCTTCTCGACAGCACTTGCTCATACACTTTTATGGCTTCGGGGTAATCTTCTATCTGCTCGTGTAGCGCCAATGCTTTAAAGAACAGCGCCAAAGTGATGCGGTTGTTGGCCCTTGCCTGCTTTTCGGGGCTAATGGGCAGTCGGCTATACAAATTGTCGAAAGAAATATCGGCAGTATCGTATTTCTCATTATCCTCATTGGTCTCTGTAGGTACCGGTGTAGTTACAGGGTTGGTGCCGGTATTGGTGTTATTGGCAATGGTAGCGTTGATACTGATGGCTGAAATTCTGCGCCAGTTATCGGCATTGGGCCTGTCGCCAAATCTTTCGCGGAAGCGGATAAAACCATTGGCCCTACGGTTGGCATCATAAAAATACCAGGTGCCTCCCTGGCTAAACAGGTCGGTGTTGGTAGCAGCTACAGATGCCGAACCGCCGCGTCCTGCATTTTCTGCTTCCTCTTTCAAGCCTCTTTCTTTGCGCAGTCTTTTGGCAATGTCTTTTACGGCAGCAGTTCGTGCAGGCTCTTCCATGGAAGCAATGCGCAATAAACTATCCTGCAGGTCTATCACCAGGTCGGCTTGCGACACGGCTTTGGTGCCGGGACGGCGAATGGCAGTTTGCAACGAATCGAATGGTTTGGCCAGCGCCAGGTTCACACTATCGTAGGGTAGGGCGGCTTTCCCATATTTTTTGGCAGCATAGCGCACATCGCCCTGCAGTTTGAAACTGGCACTGCGTTGTGCCGGGTTTTCTTCGTTGTACGCAATGCTTTGGCTGAGGTAATTATCGGCTGCATCGTAGCCTTCGCGTTCTACTTCAAACATGGCAATGGCATAATAAATAATATCGCGGTAATTGCGATAGCTATCCTTGCGTGCCAGTGATTTGAGGTCGGCAATATTCTGGTCAATAATATTGGGGTCTTCGCTTTTGCGCAGCCTGATGGTGTTGAGCCTTGCATAAATTTCCATCACCGGGTCCACGGCAGTTTGGGTGCTGCGTTCAAATGCTTCCGATGCCTGCTTATGCATACCGGCCAGTTGATAGAGCTGCCCGGCGAGGTAGTACCTGCGGGCTTTATCGTGCAATCCATCGGCAAGGGCTGTTGCTTTTTCGGTGTACACCGCGGCGCTATCCCATTGCTCTATTCTATAAAAAAGGTAGGCCGTCACTTCATCGAGTTCGGGCTTTAATCGGTCGGGGAAAATGGGATCGCTATGCAGGGTACTTACCAGCGAAGAGGCATCCAGATAATTACCCTGCTCGGTAAGGGTGCGAATCATCCAGATAAAAGATTCGTTGCGGCTGGGTGGTTCAGAAAAAGCTTTCTTGGCCAGGTTCGTTTTTTCTTTGGTGGAAATAGACAACGCATTGCTGCCTTCTACCGAATTGCTGGCAATGGGTTGGTCGAAACCGCCTTCCTCTTTGGGCGCATAACTGGTGTTGATGTACTGAAAGGTCATGAACGCTGAGTCGTAGTCCATGCGCAGCAGGTAGGCCTTACCAATGAGGGTGTACAAATTATCGATCCAGGCATTGCGCAGGTCGTGCAGCAAAATACCGGTGGTGGCAGTAACAATTACAGAATCGAGATCGCCGCTGGCCGAAGTGGTTTTAAGGCTATACGGGTAAAACGAAAGCAGGTCGGTGTAGTCATCTTTCTGCGATTCTTTGGCAAATGCTATAACACTGTTGAGTTTTTCGTTGGCGTTGAAATAATAATTGTAATGGGTAAATGTGTTTTGGAAAAACTTGCGGACGGGCGTAAATTTTTTGTCCGCCATTTTTTCGGAACCCAGTTTTCGCTCTTCAAACTGCTTGGGCTTTTTGAGATTGAACTCCAGTTTTGGCTGTGCAAATGCGGCCAAAGCCCCCAATACAAAGAGGCAGCAGAAAGATATGGTTCGAAAAAATGGGTGCATATATTCCGGTAGGTAAGCTTGTATTTTTGAACTGAGAATCACCGCTGTACTTTGAGGGCTACAACGGTGGGGTAACAAAGAACGGTAAAACCCTTTGCCCCTCCAAAAGGGAGCACTATGAACCCCGGATGGTGGAAAGGAATAATAGCAGGATTGGGACAGACCATGTAATATTTGCAGTTGATTGATACTTAAACGCTAAAGGTCATGGAAACATTGCGAAAATCGCCGGTAGCCAAAAGGCTAAGAAACCGGTACAGGCTGGTGGTAATGAATGACGACACTTTTGAGGAAGTGATCCAATTTAAACTTACCCGGATGAGCATCTATATTGCAATGAGCACGATATTTGTTGTATTGGTGGCACTCACCATTTCTGTCATATCTTTCACTAACCTAAAGTTTTTGATTCCAGGGTATGGCAAGCAAAGCTCCCTGCGGGAACTGCGGGCGCTTAAGATCAGAACCGATTCCCTTGAAAAATCCATGGCCAGCCAACAGCAGTACCTCCTCAACCTGCAAAAAGTGTTGAAAGGAGATACCTCCACACTCCGGCTGGATACAAGCTTACTCAAAACCCTTCCTCCCACAGAAGAAATTGAGGATTGAACTAAAAATTTTGAGTGTATGATTTTTCAGAAAAAGGAGCAGGCCGAAGGTGTGGGCTCCAATGATTCTACTACTATTATAGCTGCCGGCACCCGTACCCGCGGCGATTTTGAAGGGGCGAATCCCCTGCGCATCGACGGACAAATTACCGGCAATATTGCCTGCGATTCGCGGGTGGTAATTGGCAGCAATGGCGTGGTGAAGGGAAATATTACCTGCGCCCAGGCCGATATCAGTGGCACTTTGGAAGGCGATATTGTGGTGACCGAATCGCTCATGCTTCGCAAGGACGCCGTGGTGCTGGGCAATATCAATGCCCGGATGCTGCAAATGGAACCCGGTGTGCAGTTCAACGGGCAGTGTATAATGGGCGCCGCCGTGGTAGAAAAACCAATAGCTAAAAAAGTAAAAAAAGAAGAAACCCTGGTAGCCGAATATGCCGCCTGATCCCGGTCAAAGTAATGCTTCGCTGCTCCTGCGCTATGCGGGGTTGGCGTTTCAGTTCATGGTTACCATTGGGCTGGGTATATGGCTGGGCACCTGGCTCGACAGGAAGTTTGGCTTTAGTTTTCCGTGGTGTGCCTTTTCAATACCTGTAATTTTGGTGATTGGTATGCTGGTACAAATAGTGCGTGAAACGGGCAAAAAGAACCGCGGCCAAAAAAAATAAGTTGATATGAAAAAGTTTATGGTTCCGCTTGCCGCGGTATTCATTTTGGTGAGCATTATTGTATTGGCAGCCAGTGGTTGGTTGCAGCAGAAAGGCGTAGATACAGTGGTAGTGTTGGTGGGCAATGCTATTTTATTTTTGGTATCGGCACTGGCGTATATGCTGTATGCCAAAGCACTGAACAGTAAAAAAGGTTATGGATTTGTACAGCAGGTGTATGGGGGCTTTACTCTCAAGTTTTTCGCCCTGGTGGTAGGCGCCATGTTGTATTTCTATTTTGCCAAAGAAGTAAATAAGCCCGCCATCTTTATTTGCATGGGCTTATACCTTGTGTATAATTTTTTAGGCACATCGCAGGTGGTGCGCAAAAATCCACCGCCACAAAAAAATGCGGATCATCATCATTCAACGCATCATTCGAAGCAACATCATCCACACCATTAACCGGTTCAAGATTTTCAATGTCCAATAAGCGTTATTCATTTGATGCTTTAACGTCGTACCTGCCCGAGGGTAGTTTCGATTTGGTAATGCCGCTTATTACCGATCATAAAGTACACCTGTTCATTACCAAGGAACGCCAAACCAAACTGGGCGATTTTCGGCATGCACATTCCGGAAAAAATCATCGCATCTCTGTAAACGGTAATCTCAATAAATACGCATTTCTCATTACGCTCATACACGAGCTGGCGCATTTGCTGGCTTACGATCGGTATGGGCATCGCATTCAGCCGCATGGCAAAGAGTGGAAATATACTTACAGCCAGGAACTGCTCCCTTTTTTGCAGCCATCGGTTTTCCCCCAGGACATCAGCGCCGAGCTTTTGAAAATGTTGCACAATCCCGCTGCCAGCAGCAGTGCGGAAGATGAGTTGCAGCGGGTATTGCGCCGCTACGACGAAGCACGCCATGGCTTTTATACTGTAGAAGAGTTGCACGAAGGCGTGGTATTTAAACTGGCAGATGGCCGGAGTTTTGTGCGGGGCGAGCAATTGCGCAAGCGCATCAAATGCATACAGGTACCCGGCAACAAAGTGTATTTATTTCATCCGCTGTATGAAGTGCAAATCGCCTAATTTCAGGGCGGAAGTATCAAATAACTTATGAGAATTTATTGGTTGGCGCTATTCCTATTGCTCGGTAGCCGTGTACAAGCACAAACAGAAAAGCATTCATTATTGGTAGGAGGTGGATTTGCCATGCGCAGCGGCGAAGGTGTTCACCAATTTATGTTCAACCCTACGGTGGGTTGGTTTGCTGCCAAAGACCTGGCCATCGGCGGCATGGTTTCTTTCAATGGTGAAAAAGTAGGAGGCGTTACTTCCAGTTCTACGGGCATTGGCCCATTTGTTCGCTACTATTTTGGCAAAGCACAAACCCGTCCTTTTGTAGTTTCCGAATGGGAATATGTGCAATCGAATACCAAGCAGAGCAGCACCAGCAGTTCCATAAAAGCGCAGGGCAACCGCTTATTATTAGGACTCGGTTTTGCAGCATTCCTCAGTGAAACCGTTGCGCTGGAAGGCGTCACAGGGTATAGCTATTCCAAATTCAAAAACACCGATGCCAATAATGGCTTTGCACTTCGCCTGGGTTTTGGTGTGTACCTCAATCGCAAGGCCAACAAAGCATTTAAAGAAAAGATGAAACCACTGGAGGACGAATAGGCTTGACCGTTGGTGAAAGAAAAAAATACTAAAGCGTTTTCAGCATTTGAATGGCGCAGCCAAAATGCCCGCTTTCTCCCATAGGTGCCGTTAAATATTCAAAACCATTTTGCTCATACATGGGTACGGCAATGGTAAGTTCCGGCATGGTTTCGAGGTACATTTTTTGGTAGCCCAATGCTTTGGCTTTTGCAAAACAAGTATGCAACATTTTCTTGCCCAGCCCTTTTCCTCTTGCGTCTTTATGCAAATACATTTTCACTAGTTCACAAACTCCTTCCGGTAATCCTTTGGTAGGAAATACACCTGCGCCGCCTATTATTTTTCCATCCAGCTCGCAAATAAAATACCAGGAACCCGGCGTTTGAAATAGTTCATACAATCGATCGGTGTCGACATCGAAATACACGGTGCCAGGGTGGTTGGCGCCAAACTCTTCTAGGCTTTTGCGAATAATGGCAGCAATGGCTGCATTGTCTGCGGGTTCAATATTGCGAATGGTAATTACCGGTGCATTCATTTTTCAAAAATAGGTACACATGGGGTATTCATGTAATAAGGAAATGATGCCAACAATTTTGTTGTGCATGCAGTTGAAATGGTACATAAAAAGAGCCATCATACTATTCGCATGATGGCTCCTGTACAATGCATTCAACCTTACAATATCAGCAGTGGCGATATAAAGCCGAGCATAAACCTGCCGGTTGAATAGTTGCTATAGCCTGCCCTGTTTTTAGCATAATCGCTGTAGTTGTAAAAGCGCATGATATGGGTGGCATAAAAACGGAGGTTCAGGTTTTTGAACGGGTAAAATTCCACTGCTGGAATAATACCATACGAAGTGCGCAACAGGTCTTCTTTATTGGGCGTATTATCGGGGTTCGATTTCCAATAAGCGTTGCTGGTCATACCTACTATAGATGCTTTCCATTTTGGTGTAAAACGGTATTGCAATTGCAGCCAGTGTTCTACGTATTCCGTATTCTCAGCAGCATAAGGGTAAATATTATCCGGCACCATGCCCGATATAATGCCTGTGCGGTCTATATCCTGGTGGCTCCATTTAAAATCGTAGATCAGCGTTCCTTTTTTAAAAGTGTACTTATTACCTAAGGCCAGGTAAAACATGCTTTTGCCTTTTGCTTCCAAAAAGTTGCTGTACGACCAAAGAGTGGTAAATTTTCCATTGCCAAAATTGCCTCTCCAGTTGCCCACTAATGCAGCAGGAAATTTTGCTGGCACCACGCCGGGAATGGTATCGTATATTTCTTCGAATGTTTTGGTACGCGAATTCAATACCTGAGCCGTGAATGTATGTTGGGGTGAAGCAATAAACTGTGCTTGCACACCGGTCAAAAAGTTATCGGAGTTGTCGATAAAATCGTTGTACGCATACATTTCAATAGGGTTGAAATCAAATTCGTAACCACCCCAGTCGGCACACATTTTACCCAGGGTGAAATTCCATTTCGGTGTTGCATCAATGCGTATAAAAGCCATGTCAACAGAACGGTTCACATTATCCTGCGATTGCGGGTCCGGGGCACGGGTGTACCGGTTTCTAAAACGGTAGTACACTTTCTCGTGCACTTTGCCTTTTATTTCGAGCCTGAATTGGTTTAAGGCAAACTTGGATTCATCATATTTACCGTCGGTGAAATAATTGCTGAAACCAAATTGCATATTGGCAATTACATCCACGTTCGACAGCAGTTTGGCCCTGTCTGCAGATATGATGGGTTGATATACTTTCGATGTGTCGAATTGTTTTTCCGTTTGTGCCGAAAGCGTTGTACCAATGCTAAGTGTGAGTACGACTGCAAATATTTTTCTCATAAAAATGTTTTAATCGTATGTGTTAGGGATGAAAAACTGCTGCCAGTATGAAACCAACAATGATGGATACAATGGTTGCTACCATTCCCGGTAAGAAAAAGCTATGGTTGATCACGTATTTTCCAATTTTGGTGCTGCCGGTTTTGTCCATGGTTATAGCTGCTAAAATGGTAGGGTAGCCCGGCAATACAAAGAAACTGTTTACTGCAGGAAACATTGCGATCAATGATGCGGCAGGAATGCCGAGTGTAAGCCCCAGTGGTATCATAGCCTTTGTAGTGGCACCCTGGCTAAACATGAGCACTGCCATTATAAAAATAGCCACGGAAAAAACCCATGGATGTTGCGCTGTTACTGCTCCTAATGCATCTTGAATAGCTGCCTGGTTGGCTGCCATAAATGTGGCACTCATCCACACTACACCAAATACCGAAACCAATGCAGTGGCCATAGAAAGAAACAAACTACTCGAAACAATTTTATCGGGCTTGGCTTTGGTGAGCAACATGATCAAGGCTCCGGCCGACAAAGAAATAATGCAGATGATGCTGACCATTTTTAAAGTACCATCGGCATATACCATTACGTTTTCTGCACCACCTACCATACTGGGTACCAAATGAGGAAAGGAGCCACCCAATACAATGAGCACAATGGCCAGTCCAAAAATGTACACAGATAGTTTGGCATCTCTTGAAACCGTTTTTTTTGTGTCGCCTGTATCCGATTGTATGTAAGCAACAAATTCGGGGTCTTTCAGTTTTTCAATATAAATGGGATCGTCCTTTAATTCCTTTCCCATTTTCAGCATCACCAGCGATGCAGCAATAGTTCCAATAAGACAAGCGGGAATAGCAATTTTCATAATATCCAATGCAGCACCGGGATAGCCAAGAATAGAAGCCAGCGCTGCAGTACAGGCAGCCATAGGGCTACCGGTAAGTGCCATATGCGATGCAATCACTGTAGCACTTAATGGCCGTTCGGGCCTGATGCCTTTTTTTGCCGACAGATCGCTGATGACTGGAAGCAACGAATACACCACATGCGATGTGCCTGCAAACAGGCAAAGCACAAAAGCTGCTATGGGTGCAATGAGTGTAATGTGCTTTGGATTTTTACGGATAATTTTTTCGGCGATCAATACCAGGTAATCCAAACCGCCGGCAGCTTGTAATGCTGCCGAAGCGGTAACGATACTTAGAATGATGAGCATAATATCGCCGGGAGGTCCCACCGGCTGAAGGTTAAAAACCTGTACATAAATAAACATGCCCAGTACGCCCATTAACCCAAGGCCAATGCCTTTAAGGTTTGAGCCTATAATGATCATGGTTAACAGCACAGCTAATTGAAGCCAAATCATAACGTACAATTGAAAGGTTAGTAATAAACCGCACCATCAACTACCCGTCATTCATTTACACCATTTCAATCACACTAGACAGGTAATTGCCTGGTCAAAGTTTTATGCATTAATAAATTTGGGATTGATGAGGTTGTCGAGTGAATAGATCTCATCCCATTTCTCCTGCGATATCAGTTGGTGTTTTTCCACCGCAAGGTGATGAATGCTTTGTCCCGATTTCAATGCTTCGCCTGCTAGTTTTGCGCTGGCTTCATATCCAAGTATTGGATTCAGTTGTGTAACAATACCTATGCTCTGCATCACCATTTCCCTTGTGCGATCCGCATTGGCAGTAATTCCTATCACGCATTTTTCACGCAGCATATGGCAGGCTTTGCTGAGGTATTCCAAAGAAGTGAACAACGAAAAACCAATGACTGGTTCCATTACATTCAGTTGTAACTGGCCGGCTTCGGCAGCCATGGTTACGGTAAGGTCGGCGCCAATTACATAGTAGCAGGTTTGGTTCATCGCTTCAGGAATTACCGGGTTTACTTTGCCGGGCATAATGGACGAACCGGGTTGCATGGGCGGCAGGTTGATCTCGTTGAAACCGCAGCGGGGGCCACTACTCAGCAAGCGCAGGTCGTTACAAATTTTGCTCAGCTTTACTGCACTGCGTTTCAAAGTGCCGCTCAATTGTACATAAGCGCCGGTATCGTAAGTGGCTTCAATCAGATCGGCAGCAAGCACTACAGGAATACCACTCAGGTCTTTCATGATTGCTACACATTTTTCGGCATAGCCCGGAGGTGCATTCACACCGGTGCCAATAGCAGTAGCACCCATATTTATTTCGAGCAATAGCTTAGCTGCTTCTTCCATTCTCAAAATGTCTTCGCCAATAGTAGTGGCAAATGCATTGAACTCTTGTCCCAATGTCATGGGTACAGCATCCTGCAATTGGGTGCGGCCCATTTTCAGGATACCTGAAAACTCCTGGCCCTTTGCATAAAATGCATCCTTCAGTTCTGCCAGTGCTTTATTAAAATCTTTGATCTTCAAATACAGCGCCAACCTGAATGCAGTAGGGTAGGCATCGTTGGTGCTTTGGCTGCAATTGACATCGTTATTGGGATGAAGAAAATCGTATTCACCTTTTTGATGTCCTAAATATTCGAGACCAATATTGGCGATCACTTCATTCACATTCATGTTGCACGAAGTGCCTGCGCCACCTTGAATGAGGTCGCTTACAAACTGGTCGGTGTATTCGCCTGCAATGAGTTTGTCACTGGCAAATGCAATCGCATTTTTCTTTTCTTCGGTCAATACACCCGATTCAAAATTGGCGAGTGCTGCACATTTCTTTACAAAAGCAAAAGCCTTGATGAATACTGGTTGGGATGAGAGCGGAATACCGGTGATGTCGAAATTTTCTTTGGCGCGGAGCGTTTGTACGCCGTAATAAAATTCATTAGAAATTTCCCGGTCACCCAGGAAATCGTGCTCCATGCGTGTTGTGGCCATGTGTTATGTATTTTTTAAGTACATAAATGTACTGGCTCGAACCCGTAAATGATAAGAAAATCATGGGAAAGTTTTTGTCGACTAACCTTTTAAAAATCAATGCACTAGGTCGGATTTTTTCACAGGAGTTTACCAACGGGCCATGCCTTGGCATTGGGGGATTTTGCAGGCATTTTTTACAGGGCCGAAAACCGCCTGTCAATATTCGAGATTGCGCAGTTTGGGTGCTTTTTTCCAACTGAAAAACACAACCAGCAAAGTCATGCATCCACCAAAAATAACAGATGGAATGGTGCCCATGAGTTTGGCGGCCACACCACTTTCAAATTGCCCCAGTTCGTTGCTGCTGTTGATGAACATGGAGTTTACAGATGAAACCCTGCCCCGCATATCGTTGGGTACAAACAATTGCATAATGGTACTTCTGATCACTACGCTAATGCCATCAAATGAACCACTCAACATTAATACCGCAAAAGAGAGCCAGTAGTTTTTCGACAGGGCGAATGCGATCATGCACAAGCCAAAACCTGCTACACAACCCAGCATGAGTTTGCCCTGGTTTTTCTTAAGGGGTTTGCGGGCCATATAAAAAAGCACGAGGATGGTGCCGATACCTTGTGCTGCTTTCAATAATCCCATGCCCTGTGCATCTACATGCAAAATATCTTTTGCAAAAACAGGCAGCATAGCTACGGCACCACCAAACAATACCGCGAACATATCTACACTCAGCGCCGATAATACTTCTTTGGTTTTCCAAACAAATCGAATTCCATCTTTCACACTTTCCCAGGTGCGCTGCTGCATATTGCTATGCTGCGCCGGAAGGTTGGGCAATTGCCTGATGAAAAATAAAGAGCCCATAAGCAACACGACTGCTGTGGCCAGCATGGTGGTAAGATTTACTTGCGCAATCAACAGCCCACTCACCACGGGGCCGCTAATGGCTGCCAGTTGCCAGGCCGTACTGCTGAGCGTAATGGCTTTGGGCAGATCGTCGCGGTTGGGAATAATTTGCGCAACAATGCTGTTGAAAGTGGGCCCGGTAAAAGCCCGGAATATGCCGGTGCAAAACACCAGGAAATAAATGAGCAATTCGGTAGGTACTATGCCCAGCTTACCACTTACAGGCACACTGGTTACAATGCACAAACCCACACTGGCTGCAAGGTATAATCCCATGCACCTGTAGAGCATGTTGCGTTTATCGCTTCGGTCTATGGCGTGGCCGGCATACAAGGCAAGGCTGATGGCCGGTATCACTTCGCTTAAACCCAGGAACCCTTGAGAGAGTACATCGTTGGTGAGTTCGTACAAGTACCAGGCAATGCCGGTATTCACCATTTGCATGGCAAAAATGAATAAGAACCTGGCCAGGAGAAATTTGCGTAATTGTGGGTATTTATTGAGTAGCGGACCTTTCAGCATAATTGTGGGCAAAACTAAGTAGAATTAAAAGTGGATGCTGTCATGTAAAAGTCATGTGTATAATCCATAGGCTTTGTGTAAGTGCCGGGCCATTCCTCCCAAAACTTCAATACTTTTAGCCGGATTGAGAAATACAGCACTGCGGAATGAAATACAATTCCCCGGTACCTGTCCCTGTATTTTTGTTCATCATTATTTCTTCGCACATGATTCAACCTCTATATACACCCGTTGGCTGGTGCCACCACACGAATATTTACGAAGTGAACCTGCGTCAATATACCTACGAGGGTACGTTTGACGCTTTTGCAGAACACCTGCCCCGGCTACAGGCCATGGGTGTGGAAACACTTTGGTTCATGCCCATTACGCCCATTGGTGTACCCGAAAGGCTGGGAACCCTGGGCAGTTATTATGCCTGCAGCAGCTATGTGAACACCAACCCCGAGTTTGGCACTATAGATGATTTTAAAAGGCTGGTAGAAACCGCACATTCAATGGGTATGAAAGTGATCATCGACTGGGTGGCCAATCATACCGGCTATGGACACGATTGGATGCAGGGGCGCAAAAGGGATTATTATGCCAAAAGCCCGAGTGGAAATTTTACTGAACGCAATGGTTGGAGAGATGTAGCCGACCTGGACTACAACAACAACGACATGCGCAAGGAAATGATCGAGTCCATGCAATTTTGGATCAAGACCTGCGATATAGATGGCTTTCGCTGCGATATGGCACATTTGGTACCACTCGATTTTTGGATGGAAGCCCGTGCTCAATGCGATGCAGTGAAACACCTGTTTTGGCTGGCCGAAACCGAAGACCTGTTCTACCACCAGGTGTTTGATGCTACGTATGCCTGGGCTTGGATGCATGCTACTGAAGCTTTCGTAAAAGCGAAAAGCACACTCACTGTGCTCGATAAAGTTTTATACGACTACCGCGATGCATACCCCGCCGGTTCTTTCAAATTGATCTTTACTTCCAACCACGACGAGAACAGTTGGAACGGTACCGAGATAGAAAAGTATGGGCAGGCTGCATTACCGTTTGCCGTGTTTAGTGCCACGTTTGCTGGTATTCCTCTACTCTACAGTGGCCAGGAATTGCCCAATACCAAACGCCTGAAGTTTTTTGAAAAAGATGAAATTGAGTGGACGGAGAACCTGCAATACGAATCGTTTTACAAAGCATTGTTAGAGCTGCGCAAACGCAATGCCGCAGCGGGCGGTCCACTTGGTGCAGCTACGTTGATGCATATTCCTGCCAGGCACGAAAACCTGATGGTGTACCTGCGCCGGCAGGGCGACCAGGAGGTATTGGTGGCGCTCAACTTTAGCGATCAGCACCTGGAGTTTCATGTGAACGATGAACGGGTGCAGGGTTTGTTTCACGAAATTTTTACAAACAAGTTCATGAATTTTGAACTCGGCAGAAAATTGGAAGTGGAACCTTATGGGTACCTGGTGATGGAGAAAGGGTAGAAGATTGGGATGTCGTAATAAATTTTGAAAGGCGAACATGCGCAAACTAACAATGGAAGAACTCGACCGTAAATCGGTCGATGAATTTAAAGAAGCGGGCAAACTGCCACTGGTGGTGGTGCTCGATAATGTGCGGAGTATGCACAATGTGGGTTCGGTATTTCGCACGGCCGATGCTTTTTTAATAGAGCGGATGTTGCTCTGCGGCTATACCCCACAACCTCCCCATCGCGATATTCATAAAACTGCACTTGGTGCCACCGAAACGGTGAGCTGGCAATACTTTGCCTCCACAGAAGAAGCCGTGCAGGCCCTGAAACAGGAGGGATACACCGTAGTGGCCATTGAGCAAACCACCAATAGTACCAGCCTTCCGGCTTTTACCTGGAATGCGCAGCAACCCCTGGCCGTAGTATTGGGCAACGAGGTAGATGGCGTAAGCGATGAAGTGTTGCCGCTATGCGATGGCTCTATCGAAATACCACAACTGGGTATGAAACATTCGCTGAATATTTCGGTGGCAGCAGGTATTGTATTGTACAAGCTGGCCGAAACTTGTTTGAAATAAGATGGGTGGCAGGCCATGTGCCGGTAGCAGCTTCGTTGTCTTTAGTTGACAAAAGGCATATCCCATTTTCCTCCAAAAGCTTTTATTTGCAGCATTCGTATGACGACTATCAAGCATTATTTATCGCTCGTAAAATTTAGCCACACCATTTTTGCATTGCCTTTTGCAATGATCGGTTTTTTCCTGGGCATAGCGCAGCTCGAATCTTTGCCATTTGTAAAATTCTCTTTCGAAATTTTGGATGAGCCCCATGAGAAACTGGGTGTATTTTTTTATCACAAGTGGTATGTGTTTGTGTTGGTATTGGTTTGTATGGTTACGGCCCGCAGTGCGGCCATGGCTTTCAACCGCTACCTCGACCGAAGCTTTGATGCCAATAACCCACGTACCGCCATTCGCGAAATTCCCGCCGGTATCATTGGCGCCAGCAGTGCCCTTCGGTTTACCATTTTCAATTGCCTCTTGTTTGTAGCGGCTACTTATTGCATCAATACCATTTGTTTTTTTCTTAGCCCCGTGGCTTTGTTTGTGATATTGTTTTACAGCTTTACCAAGCGCTTTACCGCACTCTGTCATTTGGTATTGGGCGTGGGGCTTAGCCTGGCACCCATTGGTGCATATCTCGCTGTTACCGGTGCGTTTGCCCTATTGCCTATTCTTTTTTCATTTGCCGTGCTGTTTTGGGTAAGTGGTTTCGATATCATTTTTGCCTTGCAGGACGAAGCTTTCGATCGCAGCCAGGGATTGCACAGCATACCCGCTGCACTGGGTACGGCCAAAGCCCTGCGGGTGTCCGAATTGCTGCACCTGCTCAGCGCAGCCTGTGTAATTGGGGCTGGTTTCTACGGGCAATTTGGCTGGCTATATTGGGTGGGCACATTGGGCTTTTGCAGTATGCTGGTGTACCAGCATAGCATTGTAAAGCCTTCCGATCTCAGCAGGGTCAATATCGCTTTCATGACGGCCAATGGCATTGCCAGCGTGGTATTTGCGTTGTTTGTAATAGCCGATATTTTTGTATCGCATCATTCGTGAAAATTCGCTTAGAATTCGTGTTTATGGCTAGAATAATGGCATTGGATTACGGGAAAAAAAGGACAGGTGTTGCAGTCACCGATCCCTTGCAGATCATTGCCACCGGGCTTACTACCGTGGACAGTCACCAGTTGCGCCCTTGGCTCAACAGCTATTTTGCACAGGAGACCGTAGAGAAAGTGGTGATAGGCCTGCCGGTAAACCTCGACGAAAGCGATACCGATGGCACAAAGCCGGTGAAAGACTTTATCCGCCTGTTTAAAAAAGACCATCCTGCCATTCCCATTATTACTGTAGATGAACGCTATACCAGCAAAATGGCGGTGCGTGCCATGATAGATAGTGGCGTAAAGAAAAAAGACCGCCGCGATAAAAAACGGGTGGACGAAATGGCGGCCACCATCATGCTCCAGGACTATTTACAATCACTTTAAAGGCAATACCCTGATATTTGCCCCTAAATTTTTTGAACCTTGATCTTACCAATTGTAGCATACGGATCTCCCATACTTCGCCAGGTGGCGCAGGATATTAATGCCGATTACCCCCAATTGCAACAACTAATGGCGGATATGTGGGAAACCATGTATGCCAGCAGTGGCGTGGGTTTGGCCGCACCACAGATCAACCGCAGCATCCGCATGTTTACAGTTGACAGTAAGCAGATCATCGAAAACCTGGATGAAGAGGAACGCAAGGAATATCCCGGCGACGAAGGCATTAAAGCCATCTTCATCAATGCGCATATTGTAGCCTATACCGGCGATGAATGGCCGTATAACGAAGGCTGCCTCAGCATACCCAAAGTGCGGGAAGATGTGATGCGTCCCGAAACCATTACCATCGAATACCTCGACGAAAATTTTGCACCCCAGGTAAAAACCTTTGGCGGCATTACTGCCCGTGTTATTCAACACGAATACGATCACCTGGAAGGCAAACTCTTTATTGACTACCTCACTCCACTCAAGCGCAAATTGCTGAAGGGCAAACTGCTCGATATTTCCAAAGGAAAAATAAGAATGGACTACAGGATGACCTACCCGAAATAAGGGTAAGCGTATTTCTGGCGCAGGGCTCTGCCCTGTGCTTAAGTTTTACTTGATCAACTTTTCAGTAAGCTCACAATTTGAATCTTGAATTCAAGTTGAAGGCATCGATGGTGCTCGAATAGCCATTTATTCTTTTTAAGAGTGACATTTAGGCACAGGCCGGGAGGCCTGCGCTAGTTTGCAGTCGCCTCTGGCGCAGGACTCTGTCCTGTACCTAACTATTACTTGTTTGCCTTGACAGGGGTTTTACAATATGTCTTGATATGATACGTGATGAAAGTATTGTACTTTTTCATTATGAGCAGCAAGTACAAATTTGTAGAAGGGGAGGCGGTATATTTTGTGACGTCAACAGTGGTTGGCTGGGCAGAGATCTTTACCCGAACTCTATACAGAGATATTTTGTTGGACAGCTTCAGACATTGTCAACAATACCAAGGGCTGAATGTGCATGCCTGGGTGCTAATGCCCAATCACTTTCACATGATATGTTCGTTTAAGCAAGCCAATCCAGCTATGGTGCTGAATAATATTAAAAGCTTTACCGCACTTAAATTAATTGATGCGATGATAAACAACCCACAGGAAAGTCGTAGAGAATGGATGCTGAAACTTTTTGAAAGCTATGGGCAACGCAACAAGAGTAATTTTCGCTACCAGTTCTGGCAACACGAAAATCAACCCATTATGTTGGATAGCTCTGTAAAATATCTTCAACGGTTGAATTACCTGCATGAAAATCCTGTACGGGCTGGATTTGTATCCTTGCCAGAACATTGGTTGTATAGCAGTGCTATTGACTATTGTGGTTTAGGTAAAGGCTTGCTGGAATTGATGATACTAGAATAAGCCTTCATTTTTTTTAATTGAGTAACATTTAGGCACAGGCCGGGAGGCCTGCGCCAGACGTGATGCAGGGTTGCTAAGCAGATGGCATTTAATTGCCATTAGTCCCGAACTTTCTGGTTGTATTTATTGATCCACATCCATTGCCCACGTTTCGACACCCTGGCTTCACCGTCTTTAGTAAAACTATCGGCAAAGTCGAGGTTGCAAGAGATGATGATCTCACCTTTTTTATTGATAAAACCCCAGAAGTCTTTGGGACTGGTTGATACTGCAGCCAGGCCTTCGCTAAACTGGCGTGCATTGGTATACACAAAGGGTATCGCTTCTTTTCCCGACACATTAATAAATCCCCATCCGGATGCTTTTTTCACAGGAGCCAGGCCTTCGCTAAAGCCCATTGCATCTTCGTAAACAAATTCGGTGATAAATTTTCCGACACTGTCGATATAGGCCCAATTCTGGCCCTTGCGAACGGCAACATAACCCTCGTTAAATGTCATGCCCTCATCAAATTGCAGGGGAATCACAATATTTCCCTTTATATCCACATACCCGATCTTGCCATCCTTTTTCACTTTAGCAACACCGCAATTGCATTCGTCTACGTAGTCGAAATTTTTCTGCCATTTTTGGGCAAATGGCTGCCACAACAAAGCGCCTGCTACCAGGGTTAGAAAGAGCTTTTTCATAAAAAAATTTTAATAGTGAAGTATTAAAGATTTTTCTACTAAAGCTACCCCTGCTTGTAGGGAAGGAGTATGATAAGCATCAGTAATGAGCTGGTGTAAATTGCGTTTATTATGAAGGAAGAAATGGGGAGGAAATGGAAGGAACTTGTTCCTTTCCTGGCGCAGCGCCCTGCGCTGTGCCTAAGTATTACTTGATCAGCTTATCAATGTGTGCACAATTTGAATTTTGAATTCAGGTTGCTGGAATTGATAATGCTTGAATAACCTTTTACTTTTTATATGAGTAACATTTAGGCACAGGTCAGAGACCTGCGCCAGACGGGGTAAAAGAAGGTTAGGATAAGGCTTGTGAAGACACCGCAGCTGCAGTGCTTTTCGACATTTGCTGAGTGATTCGAAGAATCACTCAGTTGTTGAGTAGCATTTAGGCACAGGCCGCAAGTCCTGCAGCAGTTTGCTGTAGTAATTAGGATTTGAACAATTTGAAGTTGATTTGATATCGATAAAAATCAATATTGTTTGTGACAGACAATGCCCTTTTAATCCTAAGGTCGTCTTCAAGGCCTATTATTATTCCTTTCACTGTTTGACTTTTCTCAGCAAGTTCTTCCAGAACATATCCCATATAACGCTGAATTTGTCCTACAACATTGTCAC
This sequence comes from Phnomibacter sp., assembly GCA_035456005.1. Taxonomy (GTDB): domain Bacteria; phylum Bacteroidota; class Bacteroidia; order Chitinophagales; family Chitinophagaceae; genus Phnomibacter. The sequence continues at coordinate 175,171 of DATIEA010000004.1, forward strand.
TAACACGACCTTTTTTGAGTTCAACAACCAAAATTGTTTTTTTGTCTTTGCTGATTGCAAGAATATCGATGGGCCCTGTGTCGCTGGGATATTGTTGACCGACTAGTTCACCGTCCTCTTCATAAATATCATATTTTTTGCCGAGCTCTGTATGTTTCCAATTCTTTACCAAAAAGTCCTCTAGGTGTTTTTCAAGGGCAAACTCGGTTGGGTCTTCAATCGAGCTATCTGTACTAATAATGGTTGGCGGTTTTGTCCCTCCAATCAGTAACTCTATTTCTTGAGCATGTTTTGTGATATCACTTACAGTTCCAATTGAACCAGAAGAATTCCGTAATTGATCACTCATTGCAGATCTTTCAATTGTATTGGGATACCATTTAACGACTCTGCGATGAGGCAAAATTTCATTGGGTTTATACGAATAATTTTCCACAACTTCTCCAATGTGATAACTGCCGTTTCCTGTAGGGCATAGAACTATGTCACCTATTTGAATTCCTTTTGCAATTGTCCATAAAGCACCGCATGAAAGCCCTGCGGAAATTTTGCTTTTAGCAGGATTCTTTGAAAGCCATAGTGGAATATATTTCTTATTAAAATCACGCCAATTATCTGGAAGTTCTTTTGTTAGGTCTGAGTTGATATCAAAGTCTGCACCAATAAAGTTGCCTTTAAAACACTCATCTGCATAGCTGCTTTTTGCCCCAAGCATTATTCTAAGATATCTTTTCATTGTCAAGGTTATTTTTCGGATGGCGAATTGCTAATTGCTTGCCACCAATATTAGTATCATAGCAATGCGCCACCGCCAGCAATTTACTATAGCTGCCTGATATTCAAATCGAATACTACCGCATATTTATGCAGGTGTTTTCCATTTCCACCAAAGGATGATTACCGCCTTGTATTATCTAAACCTATTCCTCCACCTTCCCCCTTGTCTGGTAGTACTTTCTCCATTTATCAATTACGGCTATCATATCGGCAGGCAGCGGTGCTTCGAACAGCATATTTTTTTGGGTAATGGGATGTACAAAACCCAGTCGCTCTGCATGCAATGCCTGGCGGGGGCAAAGCTTGAAGCAATTGTCGACAAACTGTTTGTACTTGGTATGTATGGTGCCTTTCAAAATGCGGTCGCCACCATAGTGGTCGTCGGCAAAAAGGGTATGGCCAATATGTTTCATGTGTACCCGTATCTGGTGGGTGCGCCCGGTTTCGAGCACACATTCTACCAGGCTTACATAATGAAAGCGTTCGAGCACATTGTAATGCGTAATGGCATGCTTGCCATGCTCACCATCGGGAAAAGCTTCAAACTGCTTGCGGTAGCGGGGGCTGCGGCCCACATGCGCTTCAATGGTGCCGTTATCTTCTTCAAAATCACCCCAAACCAGGGCAATGTATTTTCGGTCGATGGTATGGTTGTAAAACTGCTTGGCCAAATGCTGCAGCGCTTTATCGGTTTTAGCCAGCAATAATAAACCACTGGTGTTTTTATCGATGCGATGCACCAGTCCAAACCTCGGCAGGCTGAACTCGGTGAGATCCGGGTTTTTCTGCATCAGGTAATGCGCCACACCATTTACCAGCGTGCCGGTTGGGTTGCCATTGCCGGGGTGTACCACCATGCCCGCTGGTTTGTTGATCACCAGTATATCATCGTCCTCAAACACAATGTTCAGTTCCATTGGTTCGGGAATGATCTCGGTATTGATGGGTTCATTTTCGCTGAACACCACAATTTCGTGACCGGGCTTTATTTTAAAGTTCGGCTTCACGGTTTGCCCGTCCACGGTTATCAACCCTGCATGCAGGGCTTCCTGTATGCGGTTGCGGGTGGCGCCTTCCATGCGGGCCATCACAAACTTATCTATGCGCAGGGGCTCCTGGCCCTTATCTACGGTAATAGCCAGCCTTTTGTACAGCTCATCCGATTCAATATTTTCCTCTGGTAGGTTCAGTTCTTCATCCTGCATCATGTGTCCTCTCGTTTTATGAAAACTGCTCCAAGGCGGTTCCCTATTTTCGCAAAGTAAATGAGTACACAACAAATAGTGCATTGGAAAGATTTGGGGCTACAGCCGTATCAACCTGTTTGGGACTACCAGGAGCAGCTGATGCAGCAGACCACCGATACCAAAAGGGCCGAATTTGAACTGCTGCCCGCAGAACGCAGCACCACGCACCATTTGCTGTTGGTAGAGCACAAGCCGGTGTACACCCTGGGCAAAAGCGGCCACCTGGAAAACATTTTGATTTCTGAAGCGGAGATGGCCCAACGGGGCATCGACTATTTTAAGATCAACCGCGGCGGCGATATTACTTTTCATGGTCCTCAACAGATTGTTGGCTATCCTATACTGGACCTCGAAAAATTTTATACCGATATTGGCAAATACCTGCGCCAGTTGGAGGAAGTGATCATTCAAACCATTGGGCATTTTGGTATTGTGGGTGCCCGCTCGGAAGGAGAAACCGGGGTGTGGATAGAACCCGGTGTGCCAGGAAGGGAACGTAAAATTTGCGCCATGGGCGTACGGTGTAGCCGCTGGATCACCATGCACGGCTGGGCGCTCAATGTGAATACCGACCTCAATTATTTCAACCATATTATTCCCTGCGGCATACAGAACAAGCAGGTAACAAGCATGGAAAAAGAACTGGGTGCCCCACTTGATTATGAGTTGGTGAAGCAAGTGCTGCTCACCAGGTTTGCCGAAGTATTCGATGTGGAATTGGCCGTAATGGGCTAAAAGTCTTTCGCCAGGAAGATCTTGTTTCGTTCCTTCACCTTCCCGTTTTCCCTCAATTCAAATTTGTACCAACCTCCATGGTAGAAATTGGTTTTATCCAAAATGAGCAAAGGTTCTTTTACGGCTTGTAGTTCGAGCACAGGAGTTTCATCTTCTTCCAAAAACACAATATCGAAGCGCTTCTTGCCGGCTTCGGGTAGCTTGATCACGATATAGCCATCCCTATCGGTGTACACATATTCGCTGGTGCGCTGCATAAAGGGCTGTACATACACACCCAATAGCACAGTGTCTTCGGTGAGTTGAAACAGCGTGTCTTTGGTTTGGTATAAAATGGAATCTCTGAATTTCAGAAACTGCTGGGCTTGCAAAACGGTGTAGAGTGAGTCCTTGATCTTTATGAAGAACTGTTTGTTGGGTGCAATGTTGCCGGTACTATCCGTTTTTTTTCCGGACAGTTTTTTTATCATCTCTTCATCCAGTTGGTCTCTTTTCGAATCAATGGTTACGGCCTGCCCGCCTACATAGCGGCCACCCTGCGAACTCTTGGTATTGGTAAAATAGTAAGCGCCACCTTTCATTACATAAAAAATGCGGTAGTACACTTTGAGGCCCGGTACCACTTTATCGCTAAAGCCATTCACCGGCAATTCGGGTGAGGTAGAAGAATATACCGAAGTGAATTTTTTGAGGCTATCGTACGAACGCTGCACTGCCAACTGCACCAAACCGGGGTAGGGGTTGCTCCAGCTTACCACAATGCGGCCGTTGCCTTTATCGTCCACCGTAAAGCGGGGCAGGGTATCCTGTGCCATAAGGTCGGATGAAATATGCAGGAAAAAAAATGCAAGGAGTACAAACAGTATGCGCTTCATGAATCGATCAATTAATACCAATGGTGGCAAATATAACGAAGCTACCAACCCATAAATTTCAGGGAATCGGCCGGTAGTGATCTATTGCCCTGCAGCCCACCTGTATGCACCAGTAATATCGATCTCTTTTCACAGTTTATTGGCAGAAGCAGTTCTTCCATGAAGGCATGAATCATTTTGCCGGTGTACACCCTGTCGGTAGGAATGCCGGTGCCAATGAAGAACCGGTTCATGCTGTCCACCAGTTCGGCACTTACACTCCCAAATTTTCCGAGCCTGGTCTGCACAATGGAAATACTGCGATGGGGCAATTGTTGTTCTATCCCTTTCAGTTTTGTATACACTTGTTCATCGCCAATACCGGGGTCGAATGCCACTATTTTTTTGGCACCTATGGCAGATGCAGCAATACCGGCCACCGTTGTGCCTGTGCCAATAGCACACCATATTTCATCAAATGAATAGTTGGCAAACCGGTTGAAAAATTGGGTCACACCCGCTTCGCCGGGTGCTCCATCGCCGCCCATGGGTATCCATTGCAGGTTGGCTTTGTCGGCCACTTGCTGCCAGTGCTGTTCTTTGTTGAATTCGCTATGATTGACCCATTCAATTTTTCCATTCCATTCCAGCACATCCTGCAACATGGGAGTGCGTTGTGCCGATTTGCCTTTGATAACCGCATGAAAGGGAACCTCGTGCAAATAAGCCCATGCAGCGGCTGCATGAATATGATTGCTCCACGGTCCACCAGCGGTGAATATGCCGTGCCGATGGGCCAATGCTGCCTGCTGCAGCCATCCTTCCAGCTTCAGCCATTTATTGCCCGAAATAATGGGATGCAACTGATCGAGCCGAAGTATGCTGATATCAAAGCTCGGCAGGGATGATAATCCTGGTACTTTAACAGGTAGTAATGGCGGCGGTATAAATGGTGATATGGGCAAGATTTCAATACGCTTATCTTCGCAAAGTTTTAAAAAAATAGCTATGAAAAAACCAACATTAGTAATACTGGCTGCAGGTATGGCCAGCCGTTATGGCAAAATGAAACAAATAGAAGGATTTGGCCCCAATAAAGAAACCATCATGGATTATTCTATCTACGATGCTATCCGGGCCGGGTTCGAGAAAGTGGTATTTATTATCCGCGAAGAATTTCAGGATGCTTTCAAAGCTATTATGGAGCCCAAACTAAAGGGCCGCATTCAAACAGAATATGTATTTCAACATCTCAACGATTTTGTACCTGCAGGTGCAGCAGTAGCTGCCGACCGCTCCAAGCCCTGGGGTACTGCGCATGCCGTGCTTTGTGCCAAGGATGTGGTACACGAAAATTTTGTAGTGATCAACGCCGACGATTTTTATGGCGAAGATGGCTTTAGAAAAGCATACCAGTTTTGTATAGCCGATTGCAACGATACCAACTACGGCATCATTGGCTATACACTTTCTAAAACCCTCAGCAAAAATGGTAGCGTAAGCCGTGGTGTTTGCAAAGCCAATGCAGCGGGTAAATTGGTGGACATTAACGAACGCACCAAGATCTATTGGAAAGATGGCAAAGTGTTTTACGAAGAAAATGGCGGCGAATTTGAAGTAGACGCTTCTTCGCCGGTGAGCATGAACTTCTGGTGTTTTTCTCCGGGCGTGTTCAGTTTATCTGCCGAGTTGTTCCAACAGTTCATCGCAGCAAAAGGAATGGAACCCAAGTCTGAATTCTTTATTCCCATTGTGGCCGATCATTTTATCAAAAACAATTTGGGCAGTATTCAAATTGTACCCACCGATGCCGAATGGTTTGGAGTAACCTATCCCGAAGATGCACCGGTAGTAGAGGCCAGCATTAGTGCACTGGTTGCCGGCGGCGCTTATCCTGCCAGCCTTTGGAGCTAATCAGTTCAAAACAAATTCAACTAAAAAAGCAACGAGTTATCGTTGCTTTTTTGTTATAGCTAATGTGTAGTGCTTAACTGTTGCCCTGGTACCATTCACAAGTATCATAGCCTTCTCTTTATCATCAATTCCAATAATCAATAACATGTTGTGCTATTGGTTCATCAAATAATTCGTTTGCTTCAATAATCTTGAATGCTTTATGTACTTTTTTGCTTGCCCAAAAAAGTACCAAAAAAAGGCCCCCGCCGCTTATTACACCCAAGCGGCGGGAGGGTTCCCTGATTAAGCTCCTGTGCTACTGTTGTGCCAAACTGCAAAGCCCTGATACCGTTCACAAGTAGCATAGTCGGCTATCTATCATTACTTCCTATAACGTGTTGTGCTATAAAGAAATTTAAAGCAATGAATTAAAAGATTAAGGAAGTTCAAAAAAAAGACACAAAGCTGCGCAGGGGGAGGCGTTAGCAAGGCAAAACGGCCGGAGGCTTCGGGTTTGCCTTGAATTTTCTTTGGTTACTTTCTTTTTTTCAAGAAAAAGAAAGTAACAAGATACGATTTAGAGGTTCTTGAAATAGATATTGTAGACAGCCTTTCATCATGTATATGTCAATATTGAATTAATAGCACAACACGTTAATCAATCCTCAATCACCAATTATTTTATGCGGGGAGGATTATGCCTGGGGCCAAATCCATTGTTCACTACAAACATAGGATTCAGAAGTATTGTCACTACTTTTTCGCCAAAGCTGAAACCATTTCTGCGCATGCTCATGGTGAGCTGGTGGCAGGCTTCGCCCAATATGCTACCCGATATGGGCGTAATGATAAGGTCCTGCACGCTGGGTTGCTCGGCTATGCCTTCTACCAGGTATTCCCAAATAACAGATTGTGCGGTGGAAAATAAAAAGGACTGAAACCAGGTAGCGTTTTGGCTGCGGATGGTGTTGTAATATAAACTGCCCGCCAAAGGATGGCCAACATAATTCATCTGCCAATCGTCTTCATCTATCACCGGCGGGTTGCTATAAGCCCTGTTGATATTTCTGCCGGCATCTGCGACCCAATCGTCGGGCCATTTGGTTACATCTTTAGGAAGCATCATCAGAATGCCCATGCCCACTAACTCTGCACCACCAATCAGCATTTCGCCACGCCATACTTTTTTCCAAACTTTCGAATCGTGGTTGCGCAGTTTGCCCCAGTGCTCATCTTTTACTACCGGTTTCTTTTTGTAAGCATCCCAGCCTTTCCAAAAGGCCAGTTGCCTGCTCCATCCCTTTATTTTTTTTACATGGGCCGACTTGCGAATGGCAATGGCTTCGGTACATGCGGATTCTATTTCCGCTTCATCCATAAATGGCTGCAATGTCTGCGGCACTTGTATGGAAGGAGAAACTTCTTCTGCATGAAATGTTGGAAAATTATTTTCAACAGCGGCCTGCTGCTGCGCCCTGTATTCCCTGTATTGTTGAAAGTTGATGGAACTGTTTTGCCAAACAAGCCATGCGCTATCCGAACCCAAACAGGTAAGGCTTGCCAAAATCAAAATATATGTAAGGCTTAGTCTATTGGTGAGCATACTTTCCCATATTCTTCCATGTGTGATCTTGCAAAAAGAGATATTCCCTTTTTGCAGCAGTTACTGGTTGGTACACTTTCTCAGCAAACAAGTAGGTGTTGCCGATAAGCGTTTTTGAAAGATAACAGATTATTGAAGTACTATGGGAAAGCGGTCTAAAAAATATTCACTTCTCTTTCGAACTGTATGGCAAATCGTGCGGCCACCGATTCTATAATGCGGCCCGACAACTCGAATACCTGGCTGCCGGTAGCTTTGCCAAAGTTTACCAAAACCAATGGCTGTAAAGCGTTTACACCGGCATCGCCTTCGCGGTAGCCCTTCCATCCACATTGTTCTATCAGCCAGGCAGCGGGTACTTTTACCTGTTCATTGGCTACCGCAAAACCGGGTATGGTGGGAAATGATCTTTTCAGCTCCTGGTAATGCGCAGCGGCTATCACAGGGTTTTTAAAAAAGCTTCCGGCATTGCCCACCACGGCGGGGTCGGGTAGTTTGCTGCGGCGAATATTGATCACGGCCTGGCTCACTTCTGCAATGCCCGGTTGTAGGCTGCCCATTTTTTGGAGCTCCTGTTCAATGGCTCCATAGCTGGTGCGTAGCCTGGGCGTTTTAGCAAGTTTGAGGGTTACAGAAAGAATGGCCAATTGATTTTTGTACGCATGTTTGAATACACTATCGCGATAGCCAAATGTGCAGGCAGCATGGTCGAATGTGATGGTGCTATGGTCGTACAAATGCAGGGCTTCCAGGCTATGGAATACATCTTTCAGTTCCACACCATAAGCGCCAATATTTTGAATGGGAGCAGCGCCTACGCAGCCGGGAATTAAGGCCAGGTTTTCGATGCCTGCCCATTGCTGCTGCACGCAATGCATCACCAACTGGTGCCAGTTTTCGCCACCACCGACTTTTACATAAAAATAATTTTCATCTTCCTGCACCAGTTCAATGCCTTTGCATTCATTTTTCAACACCAGTCCTTCAAACTTTTTGGTAAAAAGCATATTGGATCCACCGCCCAGCAACAACAGGTTATTGTACAACGGCAGCGGCTTGGCTTCGTGCAGTATTTCGAGTAAACCCTCTACCGATTGAAAGCGGGAAAATGCAGCTACCGGAGCCGGTACATTGAAAGTGGTGAGTGGTTGCAGGTTATAATCAAACTCCATCATTGCTACAAAATTAGCGGTAAAAATAGGGACCATTATTGCGGGTCTACATCAATAGACACGCGAACCGATTTGAACGAAGCCTGCAGGTGCAGTTCTATAATACCGGTTTGTATAGTTTGTTTGGCTGTTTCGAGTGTGGCTGCATTGCGCGGCAATTTCAATAATATTTCGGTGATGAATTCATTGCGGACGCGATTGATAAGTGGCTCTGCAGGCCCGTTGATATAACCACTATAGCGTACACTTAGCCATTTGGCCAATGCCTCGCCCGCCTGCCATGCTGTTATTTGATTTTTGTGTTTGCATTGCAGCAATATGAGCCTTGTAAAAGGAGGGTAAGCAAACAGTTTTCGCTGATCGCTTTCGTATTGATAAAAACCTTTGTAATCGTGTTGCTGCAAAAAGGGGAGAACCGGGTGGTTGGTATCGAACATTTGCACCAGCACTTTTCCTTTTTCACCCTTGCGGCCTGCACGGCCACTTACCTGTTCTATCAATTGAAAAGCCCGCTCCGAAGCCCTGAAATCGGCAAAGCGCATAATGCCATCTGCATCTGGAATGCACACCAGGCCTACATGATCGAAGTCGAGCCCTTTTACTACCATTTGTGTGCCTGCCAAAATATTTACCCGCTGCTCTTCAAACTGTTTGATCAGGTTTTCGTGGCTATGTTTTCCCCGCACACTATCGGTATCCATGCGGGCTACCACTGCGTTGGAAAATTCGGTATCGAGGTATTCTTCCAATTGCTCGGTGCCGAAGTTTTTTTGTTTGAAATCGTGGCTGCCACAGTTGGCGCATGTTTTAGCCAAAGGATACGTGGTGCCGCAATAATGGCAATGTAGTTTCTGTGTGCTTTTATGATAGGTAAGCGATACATCGCAATGATCGCATTTTGGAATCCATCCGCACACATTGCACAATTGATACGGTGAATATCCTCTTCGGTTTTGAAACACGATCACCTGCTTGCCTGCTTGCAAAGTTTGTTCAATAGCATCCTTCATGGGTTGCGATAGAATGACTTTCGATTTTTTAGCTTCCGGTATCAGCTTCAGGTCCACAATATTCAGGTCGGGCAATTGCAGGTCGCCGTACCGTTCGAGCAGAGTAACCAACCCATATTTATTGCTTTCGCAATTGTAGTAGGTTTCCAGCGATGGGGTAGCGCTGCCCAATAAAACCTTTGCCTTGAACAGCGATGCATAATAGATAGCTGCGTCGCGGGCATGGTAGCGTGGTGGTGGGTCGTATTGTTTGAAAGAACTGTCGTGCTCTTCATCAACTACTACCAAACTCAATTTTGAAAAAGGCAGGAAGAGTGCCGACCTGGCACCGAGTACCACTTGTATTTCGCCACTCAGTACTTTGTTCCAGAGTTCCAGTCTTTCGTTGGGGTTAAACTTTGAGTGGTAGATGCCCACATAACCGCCCAAATGCTGTCGCAGTTTTCTAATGATCTGCGAAGTGAGTGCAATTTCGGGCAGCAGGTACAGGCATTGGTTGCCCTTCTTAATTTCCTCTGCTATCAGTTGAATGTACAATTGTGTTTTACCGCTGCCGGTTACACCATGCAGCAGTGTTACCATATTGGCTTGCAGCGAAACTTGTAATTGCTGGAGTGCCAATTGTTGTGCTGCAGAAAATTCGATCTGCATATCGATATGCCGGGCTATTTGTGGCAGCCTGTCAACACTTCGTTTTTCAACCAGCAAAATTTCTTTGCTTACCAGGCCATCCAATATTGCGGAAGTTGCACCCGATTTTTTGAGCAGGTTGTTTTTAATGACTTGTCCTTCGCTTCTTTCAAAATGCAAAAAAGCCAAAAGCAGGTCTAATTGTTTGGGTGCTTTTTTCCAACTGTTGATGAGGTGTTCCAGCGCTTTTTCATCCCTGTATTCCTGCGCCAGGGTGATATAGGTCTCCGTTTTTTCTTTGTACTTATCCTGCAGCGATTCCCATACGGTGGCAATGCCTTTGTCCACCAGTTTTTTTACTACTGGGTACACATGCAGGCTATCGAGCAGGCTTTGAATTTCGGAAAGTGTTAAGCGTTGCTTTATTTCCAAAGCTTCGGTCACTACATATTCCCTGTCGCTTAAATCGCCAATGGGTACATCATGCAGATCGTTGTATTGCAAAATACTTTCGCTGGAAAGTTTAAGATGCGCTGGCAATGCAGCCGCCATCACTTCGCCTTCGCTGCAGCAATAGTAGCGGGCTATCCAATTCCACAATTCGAGTTGCTCGCGTTGCACTACGGGTGTTTCGTCGAGTACGGATATAATGGACTTTACATCAAATACGCCGGGTAATTCGTGGTGAATGCGTTTGATGATACCTGCGTAACGTTTCGATTTACCTACCTGTACTTCTACCCGACAGCCTGGTTGCAGTGTGGCCTGCCATTCTTTGGGTATGCCCCAGGTGAGTGTTTTAGGCAGGTATACAGGAACAATGATGTCAGCAAAAACTGTGGGCCTTTCTTGTTGAAATAAAAGGGAGTTATGATTGGCTGACTGACTCATGTTGCTTTGTGTATTCAATAATAGTGGATTCCATTAAATGGTACACCCTATTTTTTAAGATGGGCAAATCGGAAAGCGTGAGACCATCTACCGGTATAGCCGGCAATATCACGGCTTTGTTACGGCCCGGGGTGAGTTTCCACACCGAATGATGGTGCATGCGATCGTTGGCGTTGAGGTTCACAATTGGCTTGATAGGCGTATTGGTTTCGATGGCAATGCGAAAAGCACCATCGTAAAAGGATTTTAGCGGATGGCCGGTTTCGTTGAAAGTGCCTTCGGGAAATAAGAAGATGGAAATATTATGGTTCAATACTTTTTTCAGCAAGCTTACACTGGCTGCTCTTTTTTCGGGGTTGCTTCTATCTACCAGCACCACGGCCAGCTTATACAAAATGCCAAATACAGGTACCCGGCTCAATTCAATTTTTCCCAATACCCGGAAAGTGTTGTGGCGAATGGTTTGAAACATCAGCGGGATATCGAGGTAGGAGATATGGTTGGACACAAAAACGTAGTGCTCATTTTTGTTGATAGGTTCTTCAAAAATATTTTGATGCCTAATGCCAATGAGCAATAGCCACAGATCGCTCCAAAAGCGGCAGAGATGGATAATGAGATTCCCTCCATGTGGTTGGCCCAGTACCATGGCCACCAATACAGCAGGCATAAGCGCCAACATGATGGCTACGAATACTGCGAAGGCATAGATGCAGTAGATGATTTGAACAAAACGTTTTACAAAATACAACATAGTAGGTTACACTTCGGTCATGGAATGGGCTTCTGCTTTATCGGCAAACATAGGCTTCACTTTCGACCAAAGCGATTTAAAAAAATCGCTGAAGCGATAATTGTCGAGATGTTGTTCGCTTTGCCAGCGGCTGATGGTGAAAAATAACTGCGGCTCCTTGCTATCCTGGAAACCCTTGAGTTCGAGGCAGCCCTCGAACTCCGCAATTTTTGTGGTATGCTCTGCAAACAGTTTTTTGAACGCGTCAATTTGGTGATATTGCAGGGTAAGCTTTACAACCCTGGTAATGGATGGCTGCATAGTGAATAAGATATGCGGAACAGTTTTGCGAAATAGAACGCTGGCTTTGCAAAAATGTAACCGGCTTATGAATTGAAAAAGATACGTACCGTTTGGTAAAACAATCTCGACTTGAGGAACTGGTCGCTGGCAGAAGAATTGTAAGCCTTTAATCCAAACAAACCGGCGGCATTGCCTTTGTTCACTGCTATTTCCAGGTAGCCTGCCGAATTGAAAAATGCCAGTTTATCACCTTCATTTACCTGCCCGTAATGATCGGAGATCTGGTTGATCTGGTCGCCGGCTTTAAACGCTATCTGGAAACTGCGTCCCTTGCGAACGCCTTCAAATAATTCCCGGTTGATATTCACCACCACATTTTCAAACCGGTCGATAAGAATGATGCGGCCTTCGATCCAATCATCGGAGAAATTGGGTTTCAGATTGTTTCGCGATACCATTTGCTCCGTCTCGGTGCCCAGCGATTGGAAGCTGGCACCTGCATCCATGCGTAGGATGGCTTTGGCTATCTCGTCTATCCACTGCATCATATCGGGTATTTGTGCAGGAGTGAGGGGTAGCGTAATAGAGAGAGGTGGATCGCCGTCAAAGATCATGGGTAGCAAACCATTGTCGGGGCAAACAAAATAATGCCCTTCGTGAAATGCCAGCAAACAACGCGGGTTGGCATTGTCGAACATGTTCACCAAAATAATATGCCAGCTATATTCCGGGAAATGATGAAACGCACTGCGAATAAAATAGGCCGCTTCGCCAAATTGAAAGGGCGTAATGTTATGCGAAATGTCTGCTATTTGAAATGCTTTGTTGCTTCGCCACAGGCGACCTTTTATTGCCCCTACCAGGTAATCTTTATCACCAATATCGGATGTAAGTGTTATGATTGGCACGGCAGTAGGAAAGCAGCAGTTCGTTTTTTAATGAGGTTGAAGCGGGTGTTGCGAAAGTGATACAATTCTTTGGCATAACGCTCAACAAACTTCTGTTTCAAAAACTTTATTTGATGAGGGCGCCGTCTTTATAAAAAAACTTCCGTACCAGCTTGTCGGCCAGCGAAGGGAAAAATTTATTCATGAACACGGTACGTTTTCCTGTGAAGGTGAGCACCAGTGTACGTTTTCTTGCAGCAATGGAATTCAGGATATAGACAGAACAATCTTCTGCACTCATCAGCTTGGCTTCGTTCAGCGGGCTTTCTCCTTGTGCCTGGGCATCTTTGTTCAGCGCTGCATTCCTGATATTGCTGGTAGTGAAGCCTGGGCAAACCCACAATACATTCACGCCTGTTTCCAGCAGTTCGGTACGCAGGGCTTCCATCCATCCCTGCAGGGCCCACTTGCTGGCCGAGTAGGCACTGCGGCCGGGTAGCCCGCGGTAACCTGCTATGGAACTTACGCCAATAATATCGCCCTTGCTTTTAAGAATATGCGGCAGTGCAAATTTGGTAGTGTACACCACGCCCAGGAAATTGACGTCCATCACTTTGCGGATGGTGTCCAGCGATACGTCGATAAACTCCGACCGCATGGAGATGCCTGCATTGTTGATGAGAATATCAATACCATCAAAATTTTTGATGACAGCCCTTATAAAATTTGCACAATCTGTTTCGCTGCTCACGTCGCCCACCATGGTAAACAAACTGCGGGTGGGGTTCTGAATTTGGAGCTGGTATAGTTTATCGCTGTTGCGGCCACAGGTAGCTACCCGGGCGCCAATATTCAATAATTCTTCTACTAATGCTTTGCCAATGCCGTCGCTACCACCAGTAACTACTACTGTTTTGCCGGCGAAATAAGCTGGATTTTTTATAATAGGCATACTGCCTGCAAAGGTGAGACTTGACTTTAAAGCAAGTGTTAAGGAAATTGCAAACAGCCTGTTGAAAAACTAATTGAAATTTTTTTTGGGAGTAATGAACTCTGCTCTTATTTTTGCACTCCCAAAAACGGAATACGGGTTTCTGTAAAACGCTTTTGAAGGTAGATCTGGTAGCTCAGTTGGTAGAGCAATACACTTTTAATGTATGGGCCCTGGGTTCGAGTCCCAGCCGGATCACGAAGACCTTGTAACAGTAATGTTGCAAGGTCTTTTTCTTTTTTACAGTTTACGTATTTCCATCCGAATCAACCCGGTGCACACCGAATTGGCTAAAGATGATTCTCCGAATTACAAGTTGATAAGTAACCGGTAGGTACAGATTGAGAAGCCTTCGCCAGGTGGGGGAGGTGTAAGCGGATTGCTAGTCCGCCGCTATGGGTTCGATATTGAAAATGGGGAAGAGGGGGCAGAGAGAGAGCATCACCATGATGGTGTATATAAGGTAAACAATTCAAGCCAATTATTCTTCAAAACAGTTTTGTCGGAAGTTCGTTCGTAACAAAGTGGTGTAAATAAAAATTCAATGAGATAACTGTCTTTAGATTCATGTGTGAAAATTGTTAAGGGTGACAACTTATTTTGTTTTTCCCAATCAGGGTTTAATGTGCCAATTTGATAAAGAAATTGATATTTTTCATTTTCCTTTATGATGCGACCTAGTACAATTCTATTAAACCATGCTTCGTGTATTTCTTTGACACATAGGCTTTTGAGGTCTATTATGATTTGCTTGGTTGGGTCAGAAAAAAAGTCCTTGAATAATTTTTTCTTTCTAAACTGAATTATTACACCCGAGTAACCATTTTTTTTGTCTTCTAATCTCCTTATCTCAATTTCAAAATTCTTGTATATCGAATTTACGCCCGTAGTTTCAGCGCAAATTCTGTATTGCTTTGTGTCATTTGGCGAACCTTTTGAAAAATGAAGAACATTGTAAATATTCTCTTTAATTACCTCTATACTTTCTAGTTTAAGGATTGGAAGAAAAATTTTTTCAAGTTCCGTATATGAAAGAATATTGTTTATCATAGTGCTATTTATAAATGTAATTGAATGTATTATAACCTTGGTTGCTCCTGATAAATTTCGCCTGAAATCTTATTTGTTTTTAGAATTTAATATTTCAAACTCGTGGTATTCAAAACCCGTTTTTATTCATTGCGGAAAGTCTATTCTTCGAGAGATTAGTGCAGCATACCTTGAAGAAGTAATAAGTGATTCACTGAATCACACAATATGATTAGTGTGTCACGACCCAAGGCAGAAGGAGTATATTAATCGCCACGCCTCTAATGCAATGATAGCCGTAGTTATAGTTTTAGGTTCGTGTGCTCATAAATTAATTCATAACCAATTTTCTTACATATTTTATTTGAAGCGGAATTGTGCATATCTGTCATTAAGTAAGCTATCTCATTTTTATCGAACAAAAGACTGCTGCAATACTCTAATAAACGACGTCCTATTCCATGATTTCTATGTTCATGTCTTGTAAAAACAATTCCGATATCTGGATTAATAATTGAACAAAAAGCAAGAATTGTATCACCATTTTTATAAACATATATCTCGTCATTTTGGATTAGTTCGGTTATCATAGGTGTCAAAATGTTTGCACTCTTGTTTCTTTCTCCATTATATTCCTCAACATAATAGCTTTGAAACATCAGAACCAATTCATCTAAATCATTCTTGATGGGAAATGTGAAATCTTTGTTTTGAGGAACAGCGGTATAGTCAGAGAGCTGATAAAAGCATCTGTCTTTTATAACTTTATAGTTGTGAATCTGACTTTGCTGTAGAATTTGATATACTAAATCTCGAGTGCCCATTATTTCAAAACCTTCGTATTCATTCAAGTCAATTGCTTTAATAAATCGAGTAATTAGAAGTTCAGAATAATTTAGGCCATAAATAAAAAGTTG
The DNA here is from genome assembly GCA_035456005.1 of Phnomibacter sp. Classification (GTDB taxonomy): domain Bacteria; phylum Bacteroidota; class Bacteroidia; order Chitinophagales; family Chitinophagaceae; genus Phnomibacter. The sequence goes on from DATIEA010000004.1 coordinate 190,846, forward strand.
TCCCTCAATTTCAACAAATATTATCCATGAATCATCTTCAGTATCTACAAAACTGTTTTCATTCACTTCGATTTCTTGGCTATAAATCAAATCTAAAACATTGATCAGATACTTATAACGGTAATCAGACCGGTCGATGTTATCATTTATAAAGCCAGAAAACCCAGCGGTGTCTTTTATTTTTATTACCATTTTATGTGGTATTTGGGCGTTCAATTAATTATGGCTGTTGTACGCATATGCATACGATAGCAATGTAGCATAACTCTTTGAATGTGGATGGGGTAGTTGCTGCTTTTCTATTGTTGGGCGTTATACAATTCCATTTTGAATAGTCGAAATATTTTACGGCCACCAATTCATTGATATGGTTTTGGGTTTATTGAATGCCCGATACAATCGGGAGAAATTGTAGTACCAGTTTGGATACTTCCTCTAAACAAAACAGCCCCCGATATTTTCGGAGGCTGTTGCGTTATTGGTGATTGGGCAAATTATTTACCCGCACCCTTTACATATTTTTCGAGCCAGGTGTATTGCTCCCAAAGCAGGTGCAATAAGTTTTCCTGTGCAGCATAGCCATGGCTTTCGTATGGCAGGCTCACAAAACGAACCGTGCCGCCGTGCCCTTTAATGGCATTGAATAAACGTTCGCTGTTGATGGGGAAAGTGCCGGGGTTATTGTCGGCATCGCCATGTATCAGCAACAATGCATCCTTCACTTTATCGGCATAGCTAAAGGGACTCATTTTGTAATACAGGTCGGGTGCCTGCCAGTAAGTACGTTCTTCATTTTGAAAACCAAATGGTGTAAGCGTACGCATGTATGCACCACTGCGGGCAATGCCTGCTTTAAACAGGCGTGAGTGCGACAGCAGGTTGGCTGTCATAAACGCACCATAGCTGTGGCCACCCACTGCAGCACGGCTGGTATCGCCAAAGCCTAAGTCGTAGGCGGCTTTCAGCCCGGCTTCAGCATTCCAGATCAATTGATCTACAAAATTGTCGTTGGGTTGTTTATCGCCTTCGCCCACAATAGGAAATTCTGCTTCATCCATCACCGCGTATCCCTGTGTAGCATAAAAAATAGGAGAGCCATAGTTGAGGCGGGTAAATGTGAATTTGCTGCCACGCACTTGTGCAGCATCGCTGGCACTTTTAAATTCACGAGGGTAGGCCCACATTACAATAGGCAGGCGGCCATCTTTTTTGGCATCGTATCCCGCAGGCAAATAAACGGTGGCAGTAAGATCAATACCGTCTTTGCGTTTGTAGGTAATTTTTTGCTTGCTGATCTGGCGCAGTGCTGGTTGTGGATCGGGGAATGTTGTGATCGCTTTGCTGCTATTGGCTTTTACATCACGCACATAAAAATTGGGCGCTTCTGTTTGGCTTTGACGGCTGGTAATGATCAGGCCTTTTTCAGCATCGAGCACATCACTCACAGTTTCGAAATAGCCTTTTTCGCAACGCCATAAGATGCTTTGTTTTTTGGTGTTCAAATCAAACAAGGCATAAAATGGTAAGTCGCCGTCGGGAGAAGCACCGGCTCCGATCATTGGAATGGCAGTGCCATTGTTCACGGTTTGCAATACTGCACGGCCATAGCTATTGCGATGGGTAACGGGTGCGCCGGGGTCGTTGTAGCGGTCGTTGGTACTGCGGTCGAACAATACTTCTGTAGCACCGGTTGATGGGTTCAGTTTCCAGGCCTTGGCTCTTTGTTTGCCCTGTAAGCCTTCGGCCATCATGGCCAAATTGGCATCGCCCCAGGTAATACCGCGAAAACGCATTTCGGTTTTTACCAGTTCTTTTTCTGCACCAGTAAATGGCGCCTGCAAAGTGTACACTGCATCGTGGAATGGCGTATTGGTTTTCATAATGCCTCCATCAAGTGGTTTTGCCCAGTACACGGTGGCTGCTTCGTCGGCACGCCAGTTGTAACCACGGGGTACATCCTGCACGTTGTCGAACCCGGTGGGTGAACTTTCGGAAGACGGCAATTCGGCCAGCAGTTTTACCAGTGTGCCTTTACGATCGGTAATTTTCATAGTGCTGGGAAAACCATTTACCTGCACCAGGTAGCTGAATGGTTTTTTAATGGTTTCTATGAGATAGTATTTTTTGTCGGGGCTCACAGATGCACGGCTATAGATGGCAGGTGTGCCAATAGCAGTTTCCAACCCGGCTTTATTTTCCACCAGTTGGCTGGTAGCATAAAATTCAAACAACTGCTCATCGTATGGATTTTTGATCAGGTCCTGGTAGGTACGGCTGGGGGCGGCTTTGCCCAGGTTTTGCTGCACTACCGGCCCTTTGGGCGCCAGTGGTTTGGGCGGAGCCTTGGTAGCAGGCTGCAGAGTTACATTATATACAAGGGTAGCGTCGTCTATATACCCGTAGTCAGCCAGTATCATATTCAAAAAGCGTTTGTTCACTTTTTTAGCGGCACCGGTTTTTATATCGGCTTCATACAGGTCGATGCCGTTGGCACTGGTATTGCTAAAAGCAAATTTGGTTTGCGAAGGATTCCAAACGGCATTGCCTGCTTTCATGTTGGCGGGCAGGCCGGTTACCTGCAGCTCTTTGCCGGTAGCTACATTTTTGATCTTGAAATTGGTAACATATCCTGCACGGCTGGGCCCAAAATTGTTGGGGTTCAACCGCATGCCTGCAATGCGCAGTTCGGGCTGTGCCAGCTCCTCAATAGAAGGGTAGGACGTGCGTTCGCTCAATATCATATTCACACCCTTATCGTCGATGCTAACGGTAGGAGTGCCGGGGGCCAGCAAAATGTCTACAATGGCTTTCGGCGGACGTTGGTATTGGATGTCGTCTTGTGCTGAGCTGCCAAGGCCAAGGGCAACCAGGCAAAGCATGAGCAGGTTTTTCTTCATAAACACAGTGGATATTTTTTGAATGTAAAATGCCAACGGCATGTCGGCAACCCTAGTAAGACGTCAAAGCCTGCAAAGCCCGCCTTTTATTAGGAAAAAGAAATTGGGGCCATCGGCCATCTGCAGTTGGCAGCCAGTCAGTCGGGCTGATTCGGGGTACTGCCCCTGCTTCGCAGTGGCCCTTCGGCCCTGCGCATCCCTCCGCCTTCGGCCAGGGAAGTTTTGTGGGCTATGAATTGCGGGGATGAGTTGAAGCAGTCAACCGTGTTGTGCTATTAGTTCATCAAATAATTCGTTCGCTTGAATGATTAACCTTGAATGCTGTATGTACTTTTTTGCTTGCCCAAAAAAGTACCAAAAAAAGGCCCCGCCGCTTATGACAGCCAAGCGGCGGATGGAGCCCTGATTAAACTTCTGTACTACTGTTGTACCAAACAGTTCCGCCCTGATACCGTTCACAGGTATCTTAGTTTTCTCTATTGCATTACTTCCAATAATTAATAATTCTAACGTGTTGTACTATTAAAGGTTTCAAACAATCGAGTCCGTTAATGCAAGAAATTCAAATAATACAATCAATGCTACACAGAGGGAGGCGTTGGCAAGGCAAAACGGCCGGAGGCATCGGGTTTGCCTTGATTTTTCTTTGTTACTTTCTTTGCATCAAGGCAAAGAAAGTAAGATGACAAGATTACGAACATCTCGAAAAATACAGGCAGCTTGAACTTCATTTGTTGAACAGAAATATTTTCTTTAATAGCACAACACATTATTTATAAGTACTTACCCATTCACCCATGCTTCTCTTTCTGCCGGGTTAAATTTCCAGGGAGCAAAATTGTTTTCAATATTGCCAAACATGGCATTCCATTCGCCGGGGCTGTTGCTCTCGTCGAGAATAAGATAGCGGCGTTGTTTCAGAATAATATCGAGGGGCGAAATGCTTACCGGGCAGGCTTCCACACAGGCATTGCAGGTGGTGCATGCACGCAATTCTTCTACAGAAATATAATCGTGCAGTAAACTTTTTCCATCGTCAACCCATTGGCCGTTGTTGGCTGCCAGCACTTTGCTCACGGCTTCCGAACGGTCGCGGGTTTTCATCATAATGGTACGCGGGCTTAGCAGTTTGCCGGTAGTATTGGCAGGGCAGGCAGCACTGCATCTTCCGCATTCGGTGCAGCTATAGGCATCCAATAAATTTTTCCAGCTCAGGTCGAAAATGTCTTTGGCACCAAACTGTGCAGGCGGTGCATCGGGCAATGCACTAAGGATAGGGTCCTGGCTAATATCCTGTCCTAATGCAAGCGCTACTTCTTTTTGAATTTCCGGCATATTGCTCATTTTGCCCTGCAGTTCGGGGCGGGCAAACCAGGCATTGGGAAATGCGAATAAAATATGCAGGTGCTTGCTGTAGGGCAGGTAATTGAGGAAAGCAAAAATGCCCATGATATGCAACCACCATGCGCTGCGTTCAATGGCCATCAATGTGGCAGCACTGCTATTGCTCAAAAAAGCAGCAACATGTTTACTGATTACAAATGGGCCCACAGGGTTTGCAGTGTAATGTGCTTCGCCCAATTGTTGCAAAGCAGTATCGCAGGCGTTCATGAGCAAAAACAAACTCATCAACACTATTTCGGTGATCAAAATATAATTGGCATCGCTGCGGGGCCAGCCGTTCAAATCTTTGCTCACGAAGCGGCGAAGTTTCAGCAGGTTTCTCCGTACCAAAAAAATGGCACAGGCCAGCAATACACCCAATGCCAATAGCTCAAAACTATTGATGAGCCAATTGTACAACCCGCCTAATGCCGGTGCAAATATTCGGTGTGTGCCCAGTATGCCATCGAGTATAATTTCTGCTACTTCAATATTGATGATAATAAAGCCTGCATATACCACCAGGTGGAGCAATGCCACCAACGGGTTCTTGAACATTTTCTTTTGTCCCAAAGCCAGCAGCAATACATTGTTCCATCGCTTGCTGCGGTCGGTTTCAATGGCTTCCTCCTTGCCCATTAAAATTACTTTGCGGATGCGGGACAGGTTTCGGCTAAACAAACCAATAGCCGCGGCGCTTAGCAATACAAACAACAATTGCAGGATGAAATGCATACGAATCGTTTTTTCTACGGGGCAATACAGGAAGAATATGGGCTAAATTAAAGTAGACGGCGCTATGTTTTCTTATTTGTGGTTAATTTGCCACAAAGCATACAAGTGAACAAGACTTATATTTTACGAAAGGAGCAGGTGGACCTGAAGTTGCGCCGGATGGCATTGGAAATTGCGGAGCAAAATACCAACGAATCGAATATTGTACTGGCAGGTGTAATGCCCAATGGTCCCATTATGATACAGGCATTGCGCCAAACACTGGCGCAGCATTTCAGCGGCACCATTACCGAGATCAGTATTGAAATGGATAAACGCCATCCCGAAACCGTTGAGTTGAGCGCCAAACCCGATCTGGCCAACAGTGTGTTGATACTGGTAGACGATGTGGCCAATAGCGGCAAAACACTCACGTATGCATTGAAACCTTTTTTAGACCAGCATCCGAGAAAAATTCAGACGGCCGTGTTGGTGGCACGTACGCATAAACTGTTCCCCATACAGGCCGATTATATTGGTTTTAGCCTGGCCACTACTCTGCAGGAATATATAGATGTAGAAGTGAAAGACGGAAAAATAGAAGGGGCCTGGGTGGCTTAGTGTAAGCCGTGCAGTTAGCAATTACGATCAACAATAAACAGCATAAAAAAAGAGTAGCCTGGCTACTCTTTTTCGTTGTGACCGCGTTAGGGGGCAGGGTACTGAAAAACTGTTTGGCAAATTTTGGTTGGCAAACTTTCAGATTTTGCCAATGAATTTTTTGCCAACGCTTTTTAGGTCATCCCGACGGTAGGAGGGAACTCCTACATTTGGAAGGAAGTGCTCTGATTGGGGAGATGCTGCGCTGCGCTCTGCATGACTACACCAGTAAATGTGATTGCCACTCATGTTGGTCTTATGACCAATATGGGATTTTGTCACCAAATTTTTGTCACCAAAAAAATTGGTGCATGTTTTTTGGTGACAAACCGTTTTTGTTAGTTATGGTCATAAATAATTCGAATAAACCTATTTATACACATATACTGTTTTAACAGGTTGCTGCCTTAGACTGGCAGAGTCAAGAAAAATAAAATCTGCAATTACTTTATCGTTGGTGGAAATTCTCCCATCGCCATTAGCATCCACAAATTTTGGTCCACCAACTGTTGCAGGACTCTGGAAAGCACTTGAATTAATGTCTGACTGCGATTGAAATATCCCGGCTAATAAATATCCATTGTAGATATTTTTCGCAATATTGTTTTGTACAATAAGGTAGAAAAAATTAAAATTATTTCTTTCATCAGGAACTGTGATTTTGATCCTGCCTGTTTGGTCAGTAACGCCTGTATATTTTGGATTGTTATTTGTTACATCTGCGCTGGTTTCATATAAACTAACGGTTGCACCAACGGATAAACTAAAAAATGGATTGATTACACTCCAACTATTTCCATCAATAACGGTTATTTCAACGGTAGTGTTATTCACTACCGGAATATTGGATGTTGTCATGTGAAACGGGGGATTTATAGTCAGCTTTGCTCCTGGATTTAAGTTGAGCGATGCCACCACAACATCAGAGTTAATAACGACAATAGCACCAGCGTTAATATTAACTATTGAGTTGGCATCAGGTAAAACATTGCCACTCCAGTTGCCGGGATTCTCCCAGTTGGAATTTACCGCACCTGTCCAGGTAATAGTATTTTGTGAAAAACTGTTGGTTTGAAAAAAGCCGAAAGCGATGATTAGCAAAATTGTTTTCATCTATAAGCTATTATGATTTCTGCTTCATCAGAACGATGGAGATTTCGATTAAGAATTTCATAAGAAACAGGCCGTGTCGCGAGGTATTTGTCTGATTCAGGCAGCATTACACTTATTGCACTTCTGTTCGTTATCCATTGTGTGTAATCATTGTATCGCCACGTCTGGTTCCGAAGACATGCTACGAACTAAAAATCATCAAAGATCACCCGATCAAATTACCAGTGAATTACTACTTTGCCAGATGCACCCGTATTATAAATGGATGCGCTTGGGCTGTATGTAGCGCATCCGCCGCCACCAGGTTTCCTGGGCGGTTTTATCGAATTGGCGCCGAATATTATTGATGCGGTTGTCGCGTTAACCGTTGATGTTCCACCCACGCCCCCGGTTGCTGTTGTATTGGCGCAGTTTCCACCATTTCCATATTTATAGTGAGCGAGATCGTCGCCTACAGCGGGTCTTTGAAACACTTCATTACCCATTAGCTCCCCTGGTTCACCATCTTCGCCGTCGTAGCTTACAATGGTAGTGCCGGGCAAAACAATTGACCAGGTTCCACCAGTTGAACCAGAGCTGGCGGCCACGCCCCCGAACGCCTGCACAGTAGATGCACCTATGCCAACGCTGGTGGTGGTGCCACTTGTGTTGGAACTTCCGCCAGTTCCGCCCGTGCCTATTGTAATTGGCAGAACATCACCGGGGGTAACGTTGGCTATGGCAATGACATAACCACCACCTCCGCCACCATTTCCTACAGTTATATTATCTCCTCTACCACCTCCACCTGCGCCCCAGGCTTCAATAAGAATTTTTGTAACACCTGCCGGAACAGTCCAGTTGGTGTTTCCCGCTGTTTTAAACGCCCAGAAATAGGAGTACGAACTGGCCATGCTTGCCCACACCATATTGCCGGAGCTATTCATCATCAAAGCCTGTCCCGGGCTGCCGCTTGTACCGTTCACTTTAATATTGCCTGTGAGATTAATATTGCCGGCAACATCAAGACTTTCGTTTGGAGAAACATTACCAACGCCCAGCATTCCATTACCTCTGAACGTAGCAATGAGTACTGAATCGGATCGTATGTCGAGATAGCTGTCAGAACTGTTCTTACTTAAACTTCTGCCGTCGGCACGTATATACTTCCCGTTATCTACATTTTGAAATTGAAGGATTCCCATTCGTTGCAGGGTGGAGTCCGTTAGCAGGATCCCGGGATTCTTATATTGGGATTCGTAACTAACGTGAAGACGGCCGGCGGGTGCGCTGGTTCCAACACCAACATTTTGAGCTTGTACGCTAATGCCGCAGGTAAGGAAGGCGATAAAAAATAAGTAACGCATCCTGTTTTTTTTCAAACCTACTTCATATTAAATCATTTTGCAATAGCATAAAATGGAACATTACCCGGTTAATACCCGGGGAGAATTTGTAGATATACCTGCTTATTCCTGGTGATCATCAGCATAGCTGTTCGTCATTTGCAGCCAATATTTGTCTTATGATCAATATTGTTCAATACTTAAGGGTAGGAAGACCGGTTGGCAAACTTTCAGCATTTGCCAATGAATTTTTTGCCAAAGTATTTTTTACGGTCATCCTGACGGTAGGGGGATTTCCAACATGTGGAAGATGCTTTTCCGATTGGTGAGATTCTTCTGTTATTGTTGAGATGAGTAACAATTCGGCACAGGCCTATAGGCCTGCGCCAGTGGGGGGTAGGCCTGGAGGCCTGCGCCGGTGGAGGTAATGAAAGTATGCAGCGAAGCGAAACCGAAATAGTTTGGTGGCTGCAGTGTTATCCTTTGTCATAATTTTGAAACCCCTTATTGAAGGGGTCAAACAATGAATAATTTGAGTAGCATGTATCGTTTATTGATTTTCTTTTTGCTTGTAAACGCCCTTGGTACAAAAGCGCAATCAACCATTAAACTTTTTAACGGGAAAAGCTTAAAAGGCTGGTATGCTTTTGAACCCGAAACAGGAAAACATTTGGATGCCCGGGAGCTTTTCAAGGTACAGGATAAGATGATTCGCCTCAATGGTTCCAAAGCCGGCTACCTCATGTCGGAACAATCTTTCCGTAATTTCCAATTGACCCTGGAATATAAATGGAATACGGATTCAACTATTGCCAGGAAACCCGGCAAATACAATAGCGGTGTGATGTACCTCGTTCCGGTTGAAACGAAAGATACTTTGTGGCCAAAGGGAATTCAGTTCCAGGTAAAAGATGGCGGCACCGGCGATTTCGTGTTGCTCCAGGAACTTACCCTCAACATAAAGGGGAAAATGACAGCGCCGGGCAGGTCGGTGGTGATGCCCCGCTTTGCAGATGCTGAAAAACCATTGGGTGAATGGAATACTATTGTGATTACCTGCCAGGATGGAAAAGTTACCCAGCAACTGAATGGCAAGTTGGTAAATGAAGGCGTAGAAGCTTCTGTAAAAGAAGGCAGGATATTATTGCAGTATGAGGGCTACCCGATCGATTTCAGGAACTTGGTTTTAAAGAAGCTGTAAGGAACTTTCCCCGGTCCTTTGTTTTTTTGGTTGGAGTCCTCTGCGACCAAAAGTATGATCTTGTAAGGCCGGCATATGGGGCCACCTGCCGGCAAAGAAAATTAATCAAGGTATTTTTTGTAAGTCGGCTTGTAGCCCAACAAATACGAAAATGGCGTAAGTACAAGGAACAAAACCTTTTGGATAACGAAAGGTGGTTTTGAAAGCCGGAATACACCTGTAAATTTATTGGCCATCAACGCCACCTGCAAAATATTGGGTCGCCCTACATGGTTTGTTTTGCCATCGTTTGCAAGCCCTGTAACTGTTTCAAGCAAATGCTCAGAATCCATGGCCGGTTGAATCTTCCAGTTTACGATAGCTTTTTGGTTGGAGTCATTCCACATGGAATGTACCTGGTTCCTGGGAATATGCAGGCTGTCCCCTGCTTTAAACACTTTCAGTTGACCATCCATTCGAACGGTCAATTCACCGGAGAGAATGGTAAAGTCCTCTTCCTGGAAAGGGTGATAATGAGCGGCAGGTTCCAGCGAGTGCTCGTTAAAAATGGACTCCATTTCCAACAATTTTCCATGAGTGTCCCGGGCAGTTTGCAGAAACCGAATGCTTTGCCCGGTTTTGGGGTTGCTGATTGTTTTATTCTTGTAAGCCACAATGGGTACAGGTTCTTTGTTTCAAAAATAGCCATCATTTTATTTTACGTACATTAAAGCTTAGCCAGGCAAAGCAATAAATACAAATGGCAGCAGCAACAGAAATATTTTTGAGATCGGCAAAGGCCATTTGCCCTGCGTTGCCTGGTGATGAGCTATCACTGTTTGCATCCAAACTTTCAGGTAAAGCATTTAAGAAAAAGGAAATTTTTCTGCAGGCCGGCAAAGTGAAAAAGGAAATTTGCTTTATAACAGCAGGTTTGGTCCGCTCCTTTTATATTGATAATAGTGGCAACGAAATAACGGTTGGCGTTTACATTTATATCACAAACAAAAAAAGGTGAAGCAACTGCTTCACTTTTTTTTATGTTTTCATCTTGCCTTCGGCCAGTGAAAACCAGTTGGCAAATTTTGGGTTGGCAAACTTTCAGCATTTGCCAATGATTTTTTTGCCAAAGCTGCTTTGGTGCGTTTATCCCGCCGATAGGAGGGCCTGGCAACGTATGGGAACAAGAGTCTCTGATTGATGTGATGCTTCGATACGCTTTTGGTTGGCGGGATCATCATTGTTACACGATGTTTTGAAAGCGATCGCCGTCGTGTAACATTACTGTAATAAAGCTGGGTTTTTGAGTGTTGTGTAAAGTTTCTCTTTCGCCTGGAGTACTGATTTACAGCACAAAAAAAGAGCCTTACTATTAAGTAAGACCCTCTTGTGACCGCGTTAGGATTCAAACCTAAAACCTTCTCATCCGTAGTGAGATGCTCTATTCAGTTGAGCTACGCAGCCGGTTCCTTTCTGAACAGTGATTTTCAAATCGGGTTGCAAAAATAGGATGATAGCCGACTTAGCCAAAAAAACTGTTGACTTTTTTACAAATCAATGCCGTTTTATGATGCATCGCAAGCTATTCCGCTTGTTTCAATGCTTACTGCCCCAATGATTTCAAGCAATTTCGACTGCCCGCTTTTTTTCTGCCAATGAATTACTAAAATCCTGCTGAAAGCACTTGTCTGTACAAAGTTCGGAATTCCCCTTGCATAAAGTAGCGGGAATTTTCGGGAAGCAGGGGCGTGTATGGGGTAAAAAAACATCCGAACCACTGTGGTTCGGATGTTGGTGTAAAGTATTATTTGCTTTAAAAATGCCAGCGCACAAATGCTTCCATGGCTGCGTATTGGGTAAGCCCCAGTTTTGCATACAGATTTGCGGTGTTGGCATTTCGTTCTTCGGCTCTTTGCCAAAACTCCCTGTTGTCGGAGCCTTGAAAAGGCACCATATCTTTTTGTGATTGGTGAATGAAAATGCCGTAGCGTTTTTTCATCACCTGGTCGGGACTCATGGGGATAGCCATTTCAATTTCAGAAATATCCCATTCCTGCCATGCTCCTTTATACAGCCATACCCAGCAGTTGTTTACCCATTCGTCGCCCGCAGCTTTGATGCGCCTGAACGATTCGAAAATAATATCGAGACAAACTTTATGTGTGCCATGTGGATCGGCCAGGTCGCCGGCGCAAAACACCTGGGTAGGTTTTAATTCGCGAAGTAATGCCATGGTCTGTATCACATCTTCTTCGCCCATGGGATTTTTTTGAATAGTGCCTGTTTCATAAAAAGGCAGGTTCTGAAAATGCCAGCGTCCTTCGCCAAGGCCTACATATCGGCAGGTAGCTGCTGCTTCACATCGACGGATCAATCCTTTTATCTGGCGTATTTCCGGAGTATCGGTTTGGCTTGGCTTTTTCTGTGCCAGGTACGACCGGGCTTCCTGTAAAATATTGCTCGACTTTTCGCTGTCGATACCAAACATTTCTTCGAAGCCTACTGCAAAATCGAGGAAGCGGGTTACGAACTCATCGGTCACTGCAATATTGCCACTAGTTTGGTAAGCTACATGCACTTCGTGCCCCTGGTCGTGCAGGCGCATAAACGTGCCGCCCATGCTAATGATATCGTCGTCGGGGTGCGGCGAAAAAATGAGGGATTTTTTGGGGAACGGTGTCCTGCGTTCGGGGTGGTTAGGAATTTCCACATCGGGCTTGCCGCCTGGCCATCCGGAAATGCTGTCGCGCAGCATATAGTACACCTGTAGGTTTATTTCGTAGGCATCGCCTTTTTCAACCAGCAGATCGCCCAAGCCACTTTCATTATAATCGTGGTTGGTTAGGCTCAGCACTGGCTTGCCCAGTTTAAGCGCCATGTTGATCACTGCACGACGGATCATTTTTGCAGTCCACTCAATTTCGCCGGTAAGCCATGGGCTCTTTATGCGGGTGAGTTCGCTGGCAGCTTGCTCGTCTACCACAAACAGGCAGTCGTTGTGTTGTTGCAGTAAAGTGGCAGGTACATGTTCAGTAATATCGCCTTCTACACTGCGGGCCACAATGCCTGCTTTAAATCCCCATGCCATCAGCAGGATCCGCCTTGCTTTCATAATGGTGCTGATGCCCATGGTAATAGCAAGTCGGGGAACTTTGCTGATATTCTGAAAATCTTTGGCATTGGCAATGCGGGTGCTGTTGTCCAAATTCACAAGGCGGGTTTTGGAATAAATGCTAGAGCCCGGTTCGTTGAAACCAATATGTCCATTATTACCAATACCCAGTATTTGCATGTCTATGCCACCCGCAGCCTCAATCTGCGCTTCGTATTCCAGGCAATATTTTTTGATCTCTTCCTGCTTCCATTCGCCATTGGGGATATGAATGTTGGCAGGTTCAATATCAATATGGTCGAATAGGTTGCGATGCATAAACCGCCAATAGCTCTGCACGGCATCTCTGTCCAATGGGTAATACTCATCGAGGTTGAAAGTGATCACGTTTTTAAAACTCAGCCCCGATTCTTTGTGCAGTTTCACCAATTCTTTGTACAGTGAAATAGGAGTGGAGCCGGTGGCCAATCCCAGTACGCAGGTCTTACCTTCTATTTGTCGGGTTTTGATGAGGTTCGCAATTTGATGCGCTGCAAATACAGAGCCCTGGGCGGGTGTTTCAAAAATTTGTACCGGAATTTTTTCGTAAGAAGTAACCATCGATTCGTTGAATTAGAACATGATGAAATGGCAACATTCAAAATGTAAGGGTGAAAAATCGCAGGCTAATTTCCTGAATCTTACGGCATATTCATCTGCCATAATTATACATTGGCCCAGGCAATTGCAGCAATTGTTTACATCAAAACAGCTTGAATGTGAAGCTGAACGACAAATTTGAATAAAAAAGCCGTATTAATAAAACCAAAATTTATATAAATTAGCGATTTAAAATAAAATAATTTACAAATAACTCTTTTATTTGTGATGCTTGCCCTATAAAAAATAACGTGTATGGATGCTCCGTTGCGCAGAAAAATTCTCAGCCATTTTAAAGCCGATGCATTAACCGGTGTTGCCTATAAAGATCATAGCCGCAGAAAAGGAATTATATCCCGGTTGAGTGGTATGGAAGAAATTACCATCAACGAAATTTCTGAATCGCTCAATATTAGTGTGCCCAAAGCCACCGAGCTGCTGGCCGACTTGGCCAAAGTGGGGTTTGTGAAAGAGCGGGGCAAAAGGTCGGAAGGGCCGGGCCGCAAAGCCACCTACTATGGGTTGGCTGCCGATTCCTGTTATTTCATTGGTATAGAAATTAAAAAATACAAGCTCAATATTGGCCTCATGGGTTTTAATAAAACCATTGAGAAAGCCAGTTTTGATATTCCTTTCTTTTTGGAAGATGCCAATGCTTCACTGAACGAAATTGTAAAGCAGGTTCGCCAGTTTATTAATGAATGTGGCGTGCCCACCGGAAAAATTGTGGGAATTGGTGTGTCCATTTCTGGTAGGATCAATGTGCGGACCGGCGAAATACTCACCATTTACCATTTCTCGGATGCGCCGGTGAAAAAAACTTTGGAAGCGGAATTTGGGATGCCCGTTTTTTTAGATAATGATAGCCGAACCCTGGCGTACGGTGAATTTCATTTTGGCAAGCGCCAGCAGGAATCGGAAGTGCTGGTACTGAACCTCGACTATGGTATGGCTCTCGGCATTTTTGTAAACAGCAAACCCGTGTACGGTGCTTCGGGTTACGCAGGAGAGTTGGGCCATATCCCGCTTTTTGAAAACGAAAAAATTTGCTTTTGCGGCAAAAAAGGCTGCATGGAAACCGTGGCTTCCGGTGCTGCATTGATCGATTGGATACTGCTGCATATGAAAGGCGGCTCTAATAGTGTGCTGGCCAAAGTGCTGGAAGAAAAAGGGATCATCGAATTGCAGGATGTGGTAGAAGCCGTGAAGAAAGGCGATAACCTGGCTATACAGGGCATTGGCAATATTGCCGGCAATATCGGCCGCGGATTGGCCGTGACCATTAACCTGCTCAACCCTCAACTTATTATCCTGAGTGGTGTGCTCAGCGAAGTGGGCGAATCGTTGCTGCTGCCCATTAAAACGTCTATAATTGAACATTCGCTTACCCTGGTAAGCAGCGATACCAAAGTGGTACTGTCGGGCCTGAACGAAAAAGCCGGCCTGCTGGGTGCCTGCCTGTTGGTTCGCGATAAAATTGTAGGACTCGTAGAAAGTTAAAAACAGGGAAGCAGATCGACCCTTCGAAAAAAGCGACAAATTAAGTATGCGATATCCTTACTTTTGCCGCCAATAACCGAAGAAAATTCCCCCTATTATCATGAGTCATTCTACCAATCAAGCCATCCTCCTTTTGGAAGACGGACATGTTTTTTATGGCTATGCCTTTGGAAAAACTGGTACAACTTCTGGTGAAATTTGTTTCAACACCGGCATGACGGGCTACCAGGAAGTATTCACCGACCCCAGCTATTATGGGCAGGTGCTTATTATGAACAATGTACACGTGGGCAACTACGGCGTATTGGATGCAGACGTAGAAAGTGAGTCTGTAAAAATTCGTGGATTGATTGGCCGCAACCTGGAAGAACTGTTCAGCCGCATGGTGGCTCAGGGCGACTTGCAGGAATACCTGGTAAAAAACAATATTGTAGCCATTGAAGGTATTGATACCCGTGCACTGGTTACCCATATTCGCCAGCAGGGTGCTATGAACTGCATCATCAGCAGCGATGGTAAAACAGTGGAAGAACTGAAAGCCATCATGAAGGAAGTGCCCGATATGGGCGGCCTCGAACTGGCATCAGTGGTAAGTACTACCGAACCTTATTTTATGGGCGATCCTGCTGCAGCAAAAAAAGTAGCAGTACTCGATTTTGGTTGCAAGCGCAATATTTTGCAATGCATGGTCAACCGTGGCGTATATGCTAAAGTGTTTCCTGCAAAAACAGATGCAGCTGAAGTATTAGCATTCAACCCCGATGGAATTTTTATTAGCAATGGCCCCGGCGATCCTGCTGCTATGGACTATGCTATCCAAACTATCCAAACTTTGGCAAAAGCCGAAAAGCCCATGTTTGGTATTTGCTTAGGCCACCAGTTGCTGGCTTTGGCACATGGTATTCCTACTTTTAAAATGCACCATGGTCACCGTGGTTTGAACCACCCGGTAAAAAACCTGTTGACCGGCAAAAGCGAGATCACCACGCAGAACCATGGCTTTGGTGTAGACCCCGAAGCAGTGCGTAAAGCCGATCATATTGAAATTACCCACGTAAACCTGAACGACGAAAGCATTGAAGGCATTCGTGTAAAAGGCAAACCATTCTTTAGCGTGCAGTACCACCCCGAAGCAACACCGGGCCCGCACGACAGCCGCTACCTGTTCGACGATTTTGTAGCATTGATGAATTAATAATTGCTCTTATTATAGAATGGCTCCCGCAAGGAGCCATTTTTTTTATGTGTTCGGCTTCGCTAATTTCGGCACATGCAAATAGCCATCATCAACGGACCTAACCTGAATTTATTGGGCAAACGTGAGCCCGGCATTTACGGCAACGAAAGTTTTGAATCGTACCTCGAAACACTGAAGGCAAAATATCCTGCGGTGTCGTTTCAATATTTTCAAAGCAATGTAGAAGGAGAGCTCATCAACTTTTTGCACGAAGTAGGTTTTGCCGCCGATGGTATTATTATGAACCCCGGTGGTTACACGCATACATCTGTTGCGCTTGGCGATGCCATTGCTGCCATTAAAACAGCGGTGATAGAAGTGCATATCAGCAATACTGCAGCCCGTGAAGAATTCAGGCATATCAACCATGTAAGTGCCAAATGCAAGGGCACTATTATTGGCCTGGGCATGAAGGGATACGAATTAGCGTTGCAGGCTTTTTTGGATTAGAGCATATCTCCCTGGTTCACTGGCGCAGGACTATGTCCTGTGCCTAATTGTTACTTGGGTTGGCCTTCACCAGAAGGGTATGTAAGCGAATTGCAAATCCGCCGATAAGGATTCGACATTACAAATGTCGAAGAGCAGAATTGTTTAAAAGCGTTTGGCCTCAGAGCTTTTGAACCAAAAAGTTGGCGTATAAATCATAGTATATGTTGTATCAAGCCTGTACCATGGAGAAATGGATGGTTCATAAAAATTGCGCAGCACATGAATGTCTTGGGCTGGCATAAATCCTTGCATTAACAGGTACAATTTTTCGCCTTTTTTATTTTCACACATATCGGCTATAATGGCACCATGCCCCGGAAAACCACCACGTATCAGCACGTCGCCCGGTTGTAATTGGCTGAATCGGATTGGGTTCATTTGCCTGGCCAGTGAGGCTGTATTGCAATAGGAAAACACAGTGTTGAGGTATTGTTGAAATGCGTGGCTCCGGGCGTTGGAAGCTATCTTGTAAACCTTCCCATTATTATCGGTAAAAGAAATAGAAGCTGCTTGTTTTGTTTGATATAAATAGTATGCCCTGCAGTAAATAATGGCATCTGCACATTGTATCAGGTCCTGCTGGCCAATGGGGATATCCACTACTGCGTGCTGAATGCTTTGATCATTCCTGCGATTCCCGTTGTAGAGTCTGATTGTTTTATCGTTTCGTAATGGCTGCTTTCTTAGCCAACTGCCGAAAGAATGACCGGGTAAAATGATGCGCTGGAAATGGGAAGGGGTTGGGATGCTGGCTATGATGGATTTTCTTTTTGTTTGAATAGAATCAGCTGTTCTGGAATGTGGTTGCGAATTGGATACCTGTTGTTGATTAGCTGCTGTCAATTGCTGGCAAGTAAAAAGGGCGACAATTGCATAAAGAAGTCTGGGATGCATTGGCAGTGGTTTGCTGCATGATGCAATCGCATATTAAATTGCATAAAAAAATCCGATTTTCTTCGCTCTCTGGCGCAGGACTCTGTCCTGTGCCTAATTGTTACTTCATTTAATTTGCCCGGAATTGATAGTACTTGGATAATCTTTATTAGAGAGATGGGTATCTAAGCGGATTATAAATCCGCCGATACGGCTTCGATATTGCAAATGTTGCAAAATGGTCTTTTTTATTGAAATATCTCTCGAAGTGCTGATTCTGTCGTAATGAATTTGAGTCCAAATTTGTCTATAATTTTTTCAATATTTTTTCTATGCCAGTCGTATGAACGAGGGTGGAAAATAAATTCAAAAGGTAATTCTTTGAATTTTGAAAGATTGAAATCAATTACCTTGACACTATTTAGTTCATTTAATTTTTCAACTTGTTCGTCAAGCATTACCCATGATTCATTAGCTTTTTTCTCCTCCTTTTGTTTAATCTCAATCATGATTCTGAACTCGTGTTCGTGAGCAAAACTGGAATCTTTGATAAACCCCTGTGTATTTTCCTTTATAATAATATTGCTCAAATCCTCAAGGTCGTTAAACCGATGATAGTCAACAGAACCGAATTGCAATTGTGCAATATCGTTATGAGATAATGTGAAGTTGTAATTTAGTAATTCTGTTGAGAGGGTTTTGTAAGGAATGCGAATTGCGACACTGTCTGGTTTAGAGTATAACTGCCACATGGCAACAGATTCGTGGTTACTTTCGTACCAACATGTAGCAAAATTTGTTTTTTGAAATACTTGTCGTTGCCTTCGATAGTTATTTCGCTTTGTGGGGAGAATATTTGTAGTGACATGATTGATAAACTCACCGATTGCAGGTGATTTAAGTTGTTTACCAATTTCATTGCCAGCTAGGTTACATAAAAGATGTTGAACATCTACTCCTTCAAGTTTGTCTTCAAATTCAGTTAGCCTGACAAGGGGGACTTTGCCACTAAATAAAAAGTTGAGCAGTTTGTCAATTGTGACATATCGATATAAAAAAGCATCGTCTGCAGGCTGTTTATGGTAAGGCTCAATTTTTATTTTCTTGTCTTTTTTTGTCATAAGGCTATGTTCTAAAATTAGGCCTATCATTGGTATTCTAGCAATGCGTTACCGCCAGCAATATACTTAAGGTGCCTCATACCCAAATCGCCTGATTTGGATTTCTCTTTTACTACAACAAACCATTCGCAGAAAAACACTGCCACCTATTTCGCCAGGCTTTTAATTACATCATACTTGGTTACAATATGGTAGCCACCGGCTTCATCTTTCGACAACACTGCACCATTTTCGCGGGTGATCAATCCGCTTAGTCTTTCCAATGGTGTATCAAACGAAACCTCGGGGTAGGGGTGTTCCATTACTGTTTGTACGAGCTGGTTTTTCAGGTCGGGGTTGCTGAACACTTTGTTGAACAAACCTTGCTCGCTTAGCGACCCGATATTCTGTCCGTCTTTCATCACTGGCAGGTTTTCAATATCATATTTACCCATGGCGGCAACCGCATTGGCTACGGTGTCTTCCGGCTCTATAGTTATGAGTTTTTGACCACCACGTCCGCTTACAATATCCCTGAAGGTTTTAACGTCAAGGAAGCCACGTTCCATCATCCACTGGTCGTTGTACACTTTACCTACATAGCGGCTGCCATGGTCGTGGAAAATGCAAACCACCAGGTCGTCTTTTTTCAATTTGCTTTTCAGTTGTATCAAACCTTGCAAACAACTGCCGGCACTATAGCCACAAAACAGTCCTTCTTCGCGGGCCAGTCTGCGTGCCTGTACTGCACCATCTTTATCAGTCACCTGTTCAAAATGGTCTATCACGCTCATGTCGTAATTCTTCGGCACAAAATCTTCACCAAATCCTTCGCTGATATAAGGGTGCACTTCGTTCATATCAACTTGTCCGGTGCGGAAATATTTAGTGAGCAATGAGCCATACACATCGATCGCCCAAATTTGAATATTGGGGTTCTTTTCTTTCAGGTATTGTGCAGTACCCACAACAGTACCACCGGTACCTGCCGTGCAAACCAGGTGGGTGATTTTTCCTTCGGTTTGTTCCCATATTTCGGGGCCGGTACTTTCGTAATGCGCCTGCCTGTTGGCCAGGTTGTCGTACTGGTTCATGTACACGCTGTTGGGCAGTTCGGTAGCCAGCCTTTTGGCCACGCTATAATAACTTCGTGGGTCTTCGGGCAGCACATTGGTGGGGCATACAATTACTTCGGCACCCACAGCTTTCAGTATATCTGCTTTTTCCTTGCTCTGCTTGTCAGTGGTTACAAACACACAGGAGTATCCTTTTACACAGGCTGCCAATGCCAGTCCCATGCCTGTGTTGCCGCTGGTGCCTTCTACAATAGTGCCGCCGGGTTTCAACTTGCCTTCGGCTTCGGCCACTTCCACCATCTTGAGCGCCATGCGGTCTTTAATGCTATTGCCGGGGTTGAAATAATCCACTTTTGCGAGTACTGTGCAGGGGAAATCTTTGGCCACTTTGTTCAGTTGGATCATGGGTGTGTTGCCAATAGTTTCGAGTATGTTTTTTTTCCAGGCCATGGTGGTGCAGTCGGTTGGTTCCTAACAAATGTAGTGGTTAGCCTGCTTGCAGCTATGGCTGTTTATCCGCATTTATGCGTTTTCAATTCCTTAACAGGCCAGCTAATATCTTTACACCGCATGAAGCACCTAAAGGCAGTCAATAAGTATTTCTGGAAATACAGGTACCGGTTATCGGCCGGTATTTTGTTCATCATTATTTCCAACTACTTCGCCATACTGGCACCGCAGATCACGGCGTATGTGGTAGATAAGGTGCAGCAGTTATTGCCGGGCGCTGCGGTACGTCCATTGGCCCGCCAAACCGATCCATTGGTCAATATCCTTACCGATTGGATAGAGTCGCTGCAATGGAGTTTTTCGGGCATTGTAGCCCTCTGTGGATTATCCATTTTGCTGCTGGCATTGATTCGCGGATTGTTTATGTTTTTTATGCGCCAAACCATCATTGTGATGAGCAGGCATATAGAATTTGACCAGAAGAATGAAGTGTACCAGCATTACCAGCAACTGGACACACAGTTTTTTAAAGCACATGCCGTGGGCGATCTTATGAGTCGCATTTCGGAAGATGTGAGCAGGGTGCGTATGTACACAGGCCCGGCCATTATGTACCTGGTCAACCTTATCACCGTTATCATTTTTGCAGTGTACAATATGCTGGGCAAAAATGTGGAGCTTACCCTGTACACGCTGGCGCCCTTGCCGGTGCTGGCCATTGTGATTTATTATGTGAATACCATTATCCATCGCAAGAGCGAAAAGATACAGGCGCTGTTGGGCGATATGACGAGCAATGCGCAACAATCGTACAGTGGTATCAGGGTGATCAAAAGTTTTGTACAGGAAAAAAATATGCTGCGCTTTTTCGACAAGAACAGCGAGCAGTACCGCGACAATGCCATCGGCCTGGCGAAAGTGGAAGCGTTTTATTTTCCTTCCATGATGTTGCTGATAGGCGTGAGTACTTTGCTGACTATCATGATCGGTGGATTGTATTACCTGCAGGGCCGCATTAGCGATGTGGGCGTTATCGTGGAGTTTGTATTGTATGTAAACATGCTCACTTTCCCGGTGAGTGCCATAGGCTGGGTAGCCAGCATGGTGCAGCGGGCCGCGGCTTCGCAAAAAAGACTGAACGAATTTTTGGAACAACAGCCGGATGTAAAAGATGGGAAAGGCGCTGAGCCCGCACATGCGGCAGGGGCGGTGAGTTGCAGGCAGGTCACGTTTACCTACGCACATTCGGGCATTGTGGCTATCAGGAATTTTTCGCTGGATATAAAGCCCGGTACCAAAGTGGCCATCATTGGCAAAACCGGCAGCGGCAAAAGCACCATTGCGGGGCTGCTGATGCGGATGTTTGATGCAGACTCCGGCGAGGTATTGCTGGATGGGGTGCCTGTTTCCGATTATCACCTGGGCAGTTTGCGCAGCCAGATCAGTTATGTGCCGCAGGATGTGTTTTTGTTCAGCGATACGGTGGCGAATAATATACGTTTCGGCCATTCGATGGCCACGCAGGAAATGGTGGAGCAAGCCGCAAAAATGGCGGTGATAGACCAGGAGATACAGCAGTTTTCGAATGGGTACGAAACCCTGGTGGGCGAGCGGGGTGTAACACTGAGTGGCGGACAAAAACAACGCATTTCCATAGCCCGTGCTTTATTGAAACCGGCATCCCTTGTGATATTCGATGACTGCCTGAGTGCGGTGGATGCAAGTACCGAAAAACAGGTGTTGCACAATCTTTCCGAATTTTTGGAAAATAAAACGGCCATTGTCATTACACACCGCATATTTGCACTCCTGCAATTCGATCATATCGTTATTATGGACAATGGCGAGATCATAGAACAGGGCACCCATCAAAGCTTAATGGCGCAGGAAGGTGAATACGCTGCACTGTACCGGCAGCAGCAAATGCAGGATGCGGTAGCGGCTCCTGAATTGTAAGCCGGGCCTTTCGCCACCGGGTAGAAAAACTTGGTAGCAACCATTATTTACACCTGCTTTTACCGCCTGGATTTGGGCATAACCCCCTTATTTCTGTTCATAATTTTCTGCATAAGAGGTGCTTTTCTTTGGCTCTATTTTTTTGGAGGAAGCCGCATGGCCGATGTAGATTAGTGTCAACAAAAGTTCTTACAGGAAAACGGAAGTAGCCTGAAAGCAAAGCACCCACCATTCGAAAGAATCAGAAAGTGTGAAGCCCAGACGAAGCCCAAACCTCCGGTGGCTCTGGCAGCCAATCTTTTGAAAGGAAGCCCGCTAAACCGGAACCAGGTTTGTCCCTAGCTAAGTTTTCGATAAGCTCGTTCAAAATGGGAAACCACAGAGAGGGGGTGTACCGGGAATTTCGGCGAGGTACTCGACTTAGCCATCCGACTGATGTAATTTTTAGCCACCCGCAAGGGCAGTTAAAAAGGAATAAGCGGACCGCGAAGTAGGGCGAGTAAGAAAATAGTTAAACAGGAAAGCATCGGGTTAGTAAGTGCGAGCTTCGGCTAGTATATACTCTGATGCTTTCTTTTTTTGTTTTAGGGGAAGCAAGGAAAGTGAAAGGAGAAAAAGGGTGAAAAGTGAAAAGTCAAAATTTCCGTTCACAAATTACTCCGATGTATAGCATTGTTAGTCTTTCAGGCCTTCCAGTATTTTGAAAAATCTTTCGGCATAAGTGGCACCAACGGGTATTTTGGTGTCGCCGATAATGAGCTGAATTCTTTCTACACTTTTTATTTTGTTGATGGCTACTATGTAGGATTTGTGTACACGCACAAACCTGTTGGAAGGCAACAATTCTTCCAGTTGTTTCATCACCTGCAGGGTGAGAATTTTATTTTGATCGGTGTGGATATACACATAGTTCTTCAAGCCCTCGATGTACAGGATATTATCCAGCTCCACCCGCATCAACTTGTTCTCGACTTTCACAAAAATGTAGCCGCCGGAATGTGGGAGTTTGATATGTGCATCCTGGACAATGGGCTGCGAGCTAGGCTTAAGCATTGTTCTTACTCTTTCTACTGCTTTAATGAAACGCTGCAGTGGCACAGGTTTCAGCAGGTAGTCGGCTACATTGTGTTCGTAGCCTGCAATGGCATATTCGGGATAGGCAGAAGTAACGATGATCTTACTTTTTGATTGCTCTACGATCTGCATGAATTGAATGCCATTCAACTCGGGCATTTGAATATCTAAAAAAATAATATCGGGAGAAAGTTTGCCAACGGCCACCAGTGCTTCCAAAGGATTGGTGAAAGAACCTAACAGTTTTAAATTGGGTAGCTTACTAATGTGATCGGCCAAAAGCCTTAGCGCCAGTGGTTCGTCATCAACAGTAATACAGGTTAAATTCATTGTGAAGAAACAGATGGTTAAAGTAAATGTAGCGTTAATTGCACTTTGAACAATTCCTCTGTCTTCTCTATGTTGAAGCTATGGCGATCGGGGTACAATAGTTTCAATCGCTTTTTTACATTTTCTAGCCCCACGCCGCCGGTCTTGTCTTTCTGGTAATTGTTGATGTAGTTACTCAATTCGAAAACGATAAGACCAGGTTGAGCCACCAGTTTCATTTCAACAGGTTTATCGTTCTTGTTGAGAATGCCATGTTTAAAAGCATTTTCCAACAAGGGGAGTAGCATGAGTGGCGCCACTCTTAAACCTTTAATATCGCCTTCTATTACAAAAAGAATTTGTGCTTTGCCATCGTAGCGCAATTGCTGCAGGTCTATGAGTCCGTTCAGTTGCTCTACTTCTTTTTGCAGCTCCACTTCGTTGTTCGTGTCCTCTTTTTCGTAGAGCATATAGCGCATCAGGTTGCTTAGTTTCAGGATGCCTTCGCCGGTGTGCTCACTGTTTTCGAGTACGGATAAAGAGTACAGGTTGTTGAGCGAGTTGAAGAGGAAATGCGGGTTCATCTGCATTTTTAAAAAGCTCAGTTCGGCCAGGTGTTTTTCTTTTTCCAATTCTCTTCTCAGCTTTTCAGTTTTTATCCAGTCGATAGCACCGCGATGGCCCACGCCGAGTATAACTGCAAAGCAGGAAACCCGCAGGCAGGTGATAAAATAATCTACTGCGGAAGCCATTGTAAATTGGCCGTTCACTTCGAGGCTTTTCAATATAATGTCGTAGAAAAGGAAGCCCACGCCGAGTTTGAGAAAATAAAATGCGAAGATCAATGCTACTATGGCAAGCGCAAATTGAAAGTACTGCTTGGAGAGGTAATAGCGCTTGGCTATGTACACAGATACAATGAAGAATGCTAGGAAATTAATAAAGCCATAGAGCAGATAATCCACCGCAAATTCTACAGTCAGAAAATAGGTCGGTTGTTTGAAAATAATGGGGATCAGGATGAGGAAGATGAGGAGCATCCAGCCTCCAAACATTGTTGCCAGGTTCCGTAACCATCGTGTGGGATTTTCCATGCCTGCACTTACATCTAATGATAAAATCAGCACAACGTTAATGTTTATTGTATGAAAAAAAATAAAGCGTAAAAGAAAAGCTCCTACCCATGGGTAGGGTAAGAGCTTATTTCCATTTTACCACACCTCCAAAATGCTATCAAAGCTTGGCGGCTTGTACCATGCCTTGTTTTCCGTCGATCGTAAACCGGAACAGATAATTTCCGGCGGCGAGGGTAGACAGGTTAGGACTGATGGTTTGTGCGCCTGCATTCAATGAGCCAGTGAATACTACATGGTGCACACGGCCCATCATATCCACTATATCTATGCGTACATTTTTGGTACTGCCCAGTACAAAGCGGATGGTTGTTTGATTGCGGAAAGGATTGGGGCCTACAGTAATGTTACAATCCTGTACAATATTTCCCTGGGTACTCAATACGGTCAGCACAAAGCTTTCAACATAAGTAGCACCCTTGCTATCAGTAGCTGTTACCGATACCACAGTAACACCCGGACGTTTTGCGATCATGGAAAGTTCATTGCCATTTACTGTAACATCGGCCAGCTCTGCACTATCAATGCTTACTGTGTAAGTCATAGCGTCGCCATCCATATCTACAAAATAATCATCCAGTTTAAGTGTACGCGGTGCAATATGCATTTCGATATACTGGTCCGGTATTTCTGCTTTTGATACCGGTGCCCTGTTGCTGATCACTTTGATCGGCTGTGTTACCACAGTGCTCAGGCCAAACGGATCGGTTGCAGAGAAGTACAGCGAAACCTGTCCTGGTATCAACCCGTTGATGGAAGCCATTCCATTGTTATCCATACTTACGGTAGCTTTTGGTGTAGAATCGCCGAGGAATTTGAAGGTCATTTTTTCACCGTCAGGTTCAGTGAACACAGTTTTTAAGTCTATCACCAACGGAGGTTGATTGATAGTAACTATGCGTTCTGTCAATGTAGTGGCAACAGGTGCCCGGTTGCTATTGATCACTTTTACAATGAGCTTGCTATCGGCACTATTGTTTTTGTCGTCGGACAACTTCACTGCAAAGCTGCGAATACCTGCTTCGGTGTAGGTAGGACGATATTCAAAACGATAGGTGCCGTCGGACTGTTTGGCAATGCTTGCATTGCTTACAGGGTTGGTAAGCGATGCGGAAACCGTACCACCTTCGTCGTCTGCCAAAGCCAGTGTAGAACGCAGTGTGTCACCTTCACGTACCACCAATGTGTCGTTGAGCAGGAAGTAAGGTGCCTGGTCAATATGCACTTGTACACGTACCCCCAGGGTTTTCTTCACCGGGTCGTTGGTATTGATCAACAGGTCGGCGATTTCGTCTTTGAAAATTATTTTACTTCCTACCACATCCAGTTTTACAGGCAAAGAACCTTTGGCTGCTACAGTGCCCAATGCAGGTGTCACTTTCAACCAGCCGGATTCTATATCTGTTTCTTCAAGCGCTGCAAGAATAGGCTTGTAGGAAACTGCCGATGCCAGGAAATTATCTGTTGGTCTTGTTTTATGGAAGAAGGAGCTTGATTCTAACTGGCTCAATGGATACAGCAGACCCAGTTGTGGGTGTTTCAAATTCTCCGGATATTCCACTTCAATAAAGAAAGGCTCATTGGGGTAGAGCAATATTGCACTATCCAGTTTCAGATCCAGGATGCGGCCATTCACTGCAGACGGCAGGTGCTTAACAGTTTGCTGAAGCACAGTGCTGGTATTAACATTGATGCCTACCCTGATCCTGATTTTCAGATCTATTTCTGTATCTCTTTCGGTAAAATAACCCACTCTTACATATTGAAGATTCATGCCTTTGCTACCTGTTACATGCCTCATGGCCAGGAAGGTGGCTACATCGCTGGTGGCTGAACCATAGCGGAGGTAATCCGTACGGGTAGGATCATAACTCATCAGCGAGTCAGTATAGGGGGCCATCAGTGCCATATTATTTTTCTGCACTTTGCTGCCATCAATTTCAATCATTATTGGCTCTGCACCCAGTTCCACTTTTTCGCCTTCGCCTTCCGATTGATATTTCACTCCATTGCGTCGGTAGTTCACTACTCCATCAAAACTGAGTGGCCCACGACCTGTATCGCTGATCACAAAACTGCGGGTAGCATCCTGGTTGCGCTGCAAGGTCATTGCAAACAATGTACTGTCTTGCACTGCGTATGGCTGGAAGAAAACATTGGCAGTCAATATTACCGAGTCTTTGAAATTGGGAATATTGGTAGCTATACGCATTACCTCTTTGAACTTGGGCAAATAAGGTGCAGTGGTGTCGGGGCGTATGCGTACAAACAAGGATACTTTGTCGCCGGGCATCATAGTGAACGGAGGACTCACCTGGTTGCGTGTAGCATCAAGGCTGGTAATAAGTGCAGCCTTACTGAAAGTGATGCCGGTAATGGTGTACGGAGTAGTGCCTTTGTTTTCAAGATCTACACTCTTTGAATACGGGTTCCATGCAGTGGTAGGCTTATGTGCAATAATATCGCCATAGTTCAGCGTATCTGCCATGGCCATTACAATAGAAGAGCCTATCTGCAATTGGATGGGAACCTGTATGGTTTTGTTCAACGGGTCGTTGGTGATGAGTACCAATGAGTCTTTGAACGTTCCTGAGCCTATTTCTTTGGTCAACCAGGTAAGGGGAACAGTAGCACTTTGGCCAGGTTCAATGGTCAGCATTTTGCTAGGTATATATTCGATCACACTACCGTTTTTCAACCAATAAGATTTGTGGTAGGCCGTTACACCATCTGAGCCTGATTCGTTTTCAATACCATATACCAATTGATGCAGGGTGTTGGCGTTTTGTCCATCGGCGTACTGGGTTTTTATGCGTCCATCTTTATACAATACGGCTTGCATAGTATAGTTGCCGGAGTTGCCAAACACATAGTTGATCATTTTGTCGTAGGTAATTACAGCCTTTTCTGCATCGGCATAATAGAAGGATGCACCAAGGATTTTACCACCATTCAGTACGTCCTGTAATGGCAGGAAGTGAGCATGGCCAAGGGTAATTATTCCATTGGGGTTAGCTGCATTAGGCATAGCCGGGTCTATGGTGGTGAACACCTGGTCCAGCACATCAACCGTATCGCCAAAAAACAGCGAGGCTTTGTAGCTCATGTTCAGCTCACGGTAATTCTTACCATAGAATGGGAAGTTGAATGGGAGCGTAAATCTTTGGTAAGGTGAAGCGGTAGCGTCAATAATTGTTTCCTGGCCTACACCACTTGCATACGATTGCCACTGGTAACCTGCACGGGTTTGCCCATCTACGTTTTTGTGCAGAGAATAGGTATGTTGTCCTGGCAGGAAGCCTGTCGTTAAGCGGGGCGCATTCACATTGAGCCAGTAGGGGTGCTCAAGAGCTATTTTTAGCGGTGCAGTACCTGTGTTGTTGATGGTAAGAGTTGCATTCAAACTATCGCCAACATTCAGTGTTTGATTTTGTCCACCGGTCATGCTCCAGGTAATGGCAGCAGGTGCCGTAGCCTCGCCATTGAGGTTAAATGTCCAAACCTGCTGAGGTGCAAAGTCTGTAGTAACAGTAAGGGTTCCTGTTGTGGCACCCAGGCTGTTGGGCGCAAATTCTACTGGGATATATACCTGGCTGTACGGTGCAATAGTTGTAGTGATCATTTTGCTGCTGAACACAGGATTGTTGCTGCTGATAGCAGTGATCTTTACTGCCTTCGATCCTGCATTGTACAAAATGGCATCAATTGTTTTTTTGTCGCCATTGGGTATGGTGCCAAAGTCAATTTGATTGGTTTGCTGAGCCATTTGCTGTGTACCGGTTACTGTCAATTGAACCGGGATATTTACAGAAGCATTCAGCGGATCGTTGGTGGTCATACGCACAACGCTTTTGTACACACTGTCGCGCAGGCCTTTGGCTGAAGCAGTGAGTGATACAACTACTTCTTCGCCTGCAGGTACTACAGTGTTCAGCGGTACAGCTTTGTTTACAAACTGTGGTGCTACCGGCACTATCCAAATACTGGCACCCGACTTGAGGGCAAAAGTGCTATAGTTCTGGTGCAGGTTGAAGCCTTTGGTTTGGTCTTTACTTTCAAGACCAATGATGGCACCCTTTGTTACCCAGTTGCCTACTATTTTATAGTTGAACTCAAAATGTCCGTCGCTATAAACAATGGCCTGGAATGTGGATGGGGTAGTAGTAGTTAAAAATCCTAAAGCGGGATCGAGCGTTGTATACATCATGTCTTCCCACTGCACGATCATGCGGCCGGGTTCGCGTTGTACATATACTTTCACTTTGTCGCGATCGGTGATGCCACCCCAGGTCACATGCATAAACAGGGGAGCAATTACACCAGGCAGGTTGTCTTTATTCGGCATCACGTTGCCACCGGTATTGTACACTGCGGGGAAGCCTACAGACAACATACCCTGGTTGGTTATGTATAATGATTTTACGGTGTCGCCATAATAATTCATGGTAAAGCCTAGGTCGAAAGGCAGTGCCATCTGGGAAGCATTCATCAGCTCTGCAGAAATATTTTTGCCGCTTTTGCTGATATCGTACCAATTGTACAGAGGGCCACCCACTTCACGATTGTCGATCCATTCGTAAGCATTGTTGGCGTCTACTCCTTTTGCCAACAGGCTTAGTGCATTGGGTTTGTTCATGGCTGCAATAGCAGGGAAACTAAAGCTGAGCGGGTATTTCCCGTTTTTGTTCGATACTGTGAATTGGCGGGTAGCAGAACTATCTACCATGGCACTGAAGTAAACAGTAGTATCCCGTACCTGTAGAACCGGAGGTTCAAGGCCTACACCTGTTGCAGATATTTTAATGCTTCCTCCATTGCTGTTTACAGTGAGGTCAGCAGTTTGATAACCTGCAGCAAGGGGAGTGAATCGTAGTTTCAACTGGGCAGAGTCGCCGGGTACAATGCTGGTGGGCACTGTTACAGTAGCGAAACGTGGGTTGCTTGACGTAACTGTGAAACTTGTCAACGTGTTCAGTCCAATATTGTACAACCAAACGCTGTTTTCGCTGAATTGACTCAGGAATGGTTTGCCCATATCCATCACATTTTCGCGGCTGCTGAGTACAGCAGGCTGACCGCTGATGGTTACCACTAAAGGTTTGCTAGCAAACTGGTTGCTGATATCGTTGTTTTCGCTTTGGGCACGGAGATAATAGGTGCCGTTGCGCATTTTGCTTGCATTGGCCGACAGGTTCAGCAGTTGACTACCTGCAGGCGCTACCACCGAAGTATCTGGTGTAACAGAGATGAAAGATGAGATCATTCCTTCATTGCTTTCTGCCCAGGTCATCCATGCTACTTCTCTGCCGTATGCATCGGCAATTTTACCCCATGTTTGCCCGCGGTTGCTGCTGTATTGAAAATTCTCTTTGGGCACATTCGTAATATTCACCGAGCCTTGTGAGTAGGCAAACTTTTCGCTGTATTCAAATACGATCCAGAAAGTTTCGCCGGGTTGGAAGGCGTACATACCATTCAGTTTGTAATGGTCCATTCTGCCACCGGTAGTAGGAATCCATACATTCTGACGATGTATCAGTTTTCCTTCGGCGGGCGAACCATTGCCACCTCTGTACACCATCATCACCACAGAATCGGTCACGGTTTGACGTCGCATGCTGTTGGCTATATGTGTAAGTGTAAATGCGGTGGTCCTGTTGGCAGGTACAATGTATTTAGTAGCTGCAGAAAATGGTATAGGCTGGTCGTCGCCGATCCAAATGCTTGCAGAGGTAGTATTAAAATACATCAGCGTGTCATTGTATCCAGTGGCTCTTGCCCATGTGCTGCGGATGGGAACGATGCTGTTTTTGGCATACATTTCTCCACCACCATTATTGACCAGCGTAAAGCTTGCAGTAGCTTTTGGATCTGTGGCCACATTGATATTCATGCGAATGGTATCGCTGGCAATTACCGTAGTGGGGCCTGGCTTGGTAGCTACCATGGCCTGGTTACTCAGGCGACTGGCATTGCCCCATAGATCGCGGCTTTGGACAGATATATAGTAGGTAGTGCTTGCCAATAAATTATTGATATACCAGTTTTCCGGAAGGCCTGCAGCTTTTGCAGAATCGAGTGATAATGCGATCACTCTTGCCAAACCTAACTGGGTACTGTCGAATGGTTGGGTGCTGTAATACACTTTGTAATTTTCCGATTTGCCATTGTCATCATCTAAAGGAGCAGTCCAGCTAAGATCGATACGTGTTTGTGTAGTACCTACGCCTGTAAGGTTGGTAATAGCTGCAGGTGCAATGCCTTTATCCGGTTGCAGGGCTTTGCCTGCATTCAACCGGCCAATGCCCATCTGGCCCAAAAATTCGGGACTCATGGCTACAAAATTGTCAACGGTAGCCAACATACGGTTGCGTAGATCTGTGGGCGTATATCCTGGTTTACCAAACTGGCTAACGATGAGTGCAGCCACACCACTCACATGGGGGCAAGCCATACTGGTTCCCTGGAAATAAGCATATTGGTCGCCAAGTACTGTACTCAAAACACCTCTTGCACTGTTTACACTGGTTTCTCCTCCCGGTGCAGAAATATCTACATGCGGACCATAGTTACTGTAACCCGCTTTGTTGTCGAATACATTGGTAGCACCCACTGCCAATACAGCAGGGTTTGCACCAGGGTACATAGGACTATTCGTGTTGGAGTTACCGGCGGCAAAAATTACAATACCACCATTCATGAGGCCCACCTGTTTTCCATTGGCATCGCGGCCTGCTTCGTTGATGAAATAATCTATGGCTGCATTTACTGCCTGGTCCTGGTAGCCGGGCTGAGTGTAACCCCAACTGTTTTGGCTGATGATGGCACCGTTGTTGGCTCCGTACACAATGGCAGCAGCAGTGTTTGGACTGTTGTCGCCAAAAATTTGTGTGCTCATGATGCGAACACCATCGCCTTTACCTGTACCACCTGCTACACCACTCACACCACGGCCGTTGTTGTTGGTAGCAGAAACTGTACCGGCCACATGTGTACCATGGTCGCCGGGAGAGATAGAGCCGTTATAGCCAGCAAAGTTGTATCCATAAATATCATCTACATATCCGTTGCCATCATCATCCACACCTGGTGTTCCATTCAATTCACGGGAGTTCACCCACATATTATCTTTCAGGTCCACATGGTTATAGTCCACACCCTGGTCCACAATGGCTACGATCACTTCTTTTCTACCTGCATTTATTTTCCATGCATCTTCCAGGTCAATATCTACATCCGCATAACCACCGGCTTGCCCTGTATTTTCATAATGCCATTGCAAACCAAAACCCGGGTCGTTCATGCCCAACACCTGTGGATTGCCACCCAGAACATTGATCTTGCTTCCCTGCGGGATGGACACTACCGTTTTCTTCATTTCGCTGAAGGGCGTAATAGGTACCACTTCATATACAGGCGATGCTGTTTCGAGGTCGGCTACTTGTTTCAATTTCGAAACTGCCGCAGGTATGTTTAATGAAGGGTCTATATCAACCTTGTACCAAAGGTGCAGATCATATTTCCGCTGCTTGGCTTCATATGCACCTGCATCCGGAAATACACGTGTCATTTTTATGGCTTTCAGATCGGTAGTTACCGCATCCAATTGCACAATACCTGTACGAAGTTCACCAGGTTTGAGATCGGATTTAGTCATCTGTTGTAAAGAACGGCTAACCGTTTCTGATGCTGCGGGCTTTAGTTTGATCTGAACCTGCCCAGCCACAATACCTCTCGGGTTTTGCGCCATTGCAGTAACCACAACCATAAGCATTAAACAAGAAAGAACAATGCTGCGAAAGATGGATTTGAAAATTTGTTGCATGAATTGTCAGTTGAATATTGAATCAGATGCTAGTGTATTCGAATAAATTATTTGCTGAAGAAAAATGCCAGTCCGAGTTTCCAGGTATTGGGCAATGCATTGGATGCTGTGCCTCCATTGGTAATGGTATAAGCCATGTTGAGCTGTACCGGTTTCAGTTGCACACCCAGGCCTGTTGTGAAATAGTTGGCTCCACCTTTTGAAGTGTTCTGGTAATTATACCCGGCTCTTACTGAAAGCAGGTTTTGGTAAGTATATTCTGCACCCGCATTCCATTGCATTTCTTTTACTTCTTCGCTAAAGCCTCCCGTTGCATCGGTCCAACTGCTAAAGATGGCAGACACTGCACTCTTTTCAGGCTGGGTACCATCTTCCTGTATGGAGGGTACTAATAGTTTGTTCATTTCTGCAGTGAGAATAAACTGGTGATCACCATTTTCTTTTTTGAAAGAACCGCCTGCAGAGAAGTTGGCAGGCAGGTAGTTTTGATTGGTTGCACTTTCGTTATAGGCAATTTTGCCACCTATATTGGTAATGGCTGTACCGAAGTACCAGGTTTCACCTTTGCTATTGGTACTGCCCTGGTAATACACTCCCAAATCGGCAGCCACGGTATTGGCATTGCTGTATCCGCCATAGCTGATATCGGCGCTAATGATGCGGCTGTTGATATAGCGAAATGTGGTACCAATATTCCAATGGTCGCTCAAACGCCTGGCGTACGACAAATCAACCGCAAGATCACCCGGTTTGCTTTCCATTAAAGTATTGCCGTTGACATCTGTTACTTTCAGCGTGCCCTGTTTGAAGTAGCGAAAGCCACCCGAAAAAGTTTGCTTTTCATCGGCATGCAAATAACCGCTGGTACTGTAATGCGCAATTTTGTTGCCCATGTTTTGCAACCATGGAATATAACTGAGCTGTGCACCACCCTTGCCTTGAACCTCCATCATGCGGGCCGGGTTGGCAAAATGATTGGCAGTACTACCCGGTAATGCGGTAGCTGCATCTCCCATGCCTGCGGCGCGGATGTCATGATTCAATCTAAGAAAGGGAACCGATACCGGGATAGGCCTGTCGGTATTGGTTTGAGCAGTGGAAAGCTGGGGAATTCCTGCAAAAAATACCATGCCCAATAACAGGGAACGCATCATAAGGATTTCAATTTTGGTACTTCAAATAGAACCTGATTCAGGTGAAAGTCCAAAAGAGGAGGCTTGTAGGTTGTTTTTTGAAAATTTCATCCATATGTACGAGTGGTTGAAATATTTTCAAATTAGGTGCTGTCAAATGCCTTAAAAGTGAATGGATTTATAGTGTTAAAATTTTAACAAGACAATAATTGACTTAAATCAAGTGGATGAAATGCCTGTTTTGTGTGACGAACTGAAACCAGAAAATGACAAACTGGGTTGCATTTCGGGCGGTTGTACCGCGTTTCGTCTTTGAACCCGCCTTCAATGAAATGCTGGCATGCAGGTGCTTATTCTTTTTCAGCAGCCAATTTGCCTTTGGTAGAATAGCTATATTTCAGGCATCAAATAAATCGGAATCGTATGCCACACAAAAAAAGAGCAACCGTTAACCTGCTCATACTTGCAGTAATAGCTTCTGCTAATTTGCTTGGCCGCAAAGTGGACAAGTTTGAAAACAAAAATCTCCAGATCTTACCCAAGGATATTTCGAAAGAAAAGCTGCAGCAAATAATGGATGGATTCAATGCATCGCTGAATGTGAAATGCGGCTATTGCCATGTGCGCACTGCAGACACCAACGAGTGGGATTATGCAGCCGATACAAAGGGACATAAAAAAGAAGCCCGCGATATGATGCGCATGACCAATGAACTGAACGAAAAATATTTTGGTGTAGATATTAAAGATCTGAATGCGCCTGCAGCCATTAACTGCTATACCTGTCATAGGGGCGAGGAGCACCCGGTGGTAGATATTCCTAAGCCGGCAATCAATGCACTTGATTCGCTAAAACGAGCCAGGCCATTTTAATGGAACGATATTCAAACTGCCCTGACATCGGGGCAGTTTTTTTTATAGCAATTATTTTCTCTTTCACAATCGGCTTTACTTTGACCGATGTATTCCAAAGAAGAAACGACGAAAACGAAAGCGGCTTTCTGGACCATGTTTGGCCAGTACATGAAACCGGTGCCCAGCAGTTGGAAGGAGAAAGTGAATTGGCTGAACTACAAAACCGGCATTAAAGACATTTACTTTAAGATGGATGCCGATACCAAAAAAGCGATCGTGGGTATTGAACTACGCCATGCCGATGATGGCATCCGTCATTTGGTTTTCGAACATTTTACCCAACTAAAAAAACTGCTCGAAGCGGCTACAGGTGAAACCTGGCAATGGCAACAGGATAAAGAAAATGAACAGGGTGTAATGGTCAGTTTTATTGGTGTGGAAATAGAGGGCGTCAACATTATGCAAAAACAAAACTGGTCGAAAATTATTTCCTTTCTCAAACCACGCATTATTGCACTCGATGCATTTTGGGGCGATACAAAAGATGGCGTTGAAATGATGATGTTTTAATTACAAACGATTTATTCTATTAAGAATTATTGATTATTGGATTATTGATTATTAGCACTAATGATAAAGAGTAAACTATGATACCTGTGAACGGTATCAGGGCACCGCAGTTTGGCACAACAGTAGTACAAAAGCTTAATCAGGGAACCACCCCGCCGGTTGGGTGTAATAAGCGGCGGGTGCCCTTTTTTGTTACTTTTTTGGGCACGCAAAAAAGTAAATAAAGCATTCATGATTTTTGAAGTGATCGTATTATTTGATAAGCCAATAGCACAGCAGCTTATGTTTTAATTACAAACCATCATAAGCCTTTGTCATAAACTGGATGCCCTCGTGTAGGTTGTTGCTAAAATCCCAGAAGGTTGTATTCTCCATCGAACTGCCTTTGCCCCAACTATCGTTGAGGTTGGAGGTTACCCAACCCGGCTCCCAAACCATTATGCCTTTGCCGCCGCCTTTAATCACCGCTTTTACCAGGTCGGTAAAATATGCTTGCTGACCAGCAGGAGAAAATGGATAACCCACAGCAGTGCCCGAAGCTTCGTAAAAAATATTGTTGTAACTGTCTGCATTTAAGTTGGTAAATGGAAATGCAGTTTCAACGATCATTACCTCTTTGCCCGATAATGTTTTTAGCTGCGCAATGGTGGAGCTGATATCTGTCCAATTGTTCACTGTGCTCCATTTGTAATAATGCGATAGGCCCAGTATATCATAATCGGTTACTCCTGCTGCATTCAATTGCGTGGTCCAATACACTGCGGTTTGTAGTTGTGCTTCGTGCAAAATTATTTTCGGTTTAATGGCAGAGCCTGCACTAAAATCACGGACCGCTTTAATGCCGGCTTTCAACAGGGTAGCAAAGTTGGTCCATCCTGCATCTGTTTTCCCGGTGGGCCATAGCATGCCGCTATTGGTTTCGTTGCCTATTTGTATCATTTCGGGCACCAGGTTTTTGGATGCCAGGTAGGTGAGTGTTGCTTTGGTATAGTTGTACACCGAATCGGATAAAACAGCTACACTCAATCCTTGCCATGCCGCCGGAATGGTTTGACGAGCAGGGTCGGCCCAGGTATCGGAATAATGCAGGTCGAGGTTTACAGCCATGCCCGCATTTTTTGCCCTTTGTATGGTTTTGGTTACATCGGCCAGGTTGCTGTAAATAGCTGTGCCATTTAATCCCGCTTGCCAGCTTGGGTTATGCCAAAGCCTTACCCGCACCGTGTTGTTGCCATTCGATTGCAGGGTGGTAAACGGATCTTGTGTACTGCCATTTACTTTGTATGCACCACCCATGGTTTCTACGGTGTTTACATACGATAGGTCAGAGCCCATAACAAACTGCTGCCAGGTGTAAAAAGTTTTTGATGGGGGCGGGGAGACTTCCTCATTTTTCTGACAGGCACCTAATAGACTAAGTGAGGCTGCCAGTATACTGCAGACAAAAGGTTTGTACAATGAAGATGGCTGTTGCAATGTTGAATGTTTTGTACAGAATTCAAAGTGAAAAGTACCGCCAATGTGGATGCGATACGCTTTTCAATGCAACAATATTTTATGCATGCATAAGGATGCTTACATTGGGTAACAATTGAAACCGTATGGCATTAAGAAGCAAATTGAATCCTTTGTTAAGGGCGAATAACGATACCGGTTTTGGTACTACCAGCGCCGGTAATACCGGAAGGTTCGTTAACCGGAACGGCAGCTTTAATGTACGCCGCCGTGGCGTAGCTTTTTGGAATAGGTATAGCGTGTACAATATTCTTTTGAGCATGAATGCTACTAAGTTTATCCTGATCGTGTTTTCGTTCTTCATTGTCACCAATATTCTTTTCACATTCATTTATATCGCTATTGGCATCGACCAGTTTTCGGGATTTGCAGAAACGGAAGTGCTGAAAAAAGATGCCGAATTATTTTTCTTCAGTGCGCAAACTTTTACAACCGTGGGTTATGGCAGAATTAACCCCATTGGGTTTAGCGCCAACCTGGTAGCATCTATTGAAGCATTGGCCGGCTTGCTAAGTTTTGCAGTAATGACTGGCTTATTGTATGGCCGTTTTGTTCGTCCCCGGGCCAATTTGTTGTTTTCCGATTTTGCTGTGGTGGCACCTTACAAAGACATCACAGGCCTGATGTTTCGGTTTGTATCCATCAAGGACAAACATTCGCTAACCGACGTAAGTGTGAGAGTAAATGTGGGTATGAATGTGATGGAAAATGGGAGACCTGTTTACAAGTTTTACGACCTGGAATTGGAACGCAATCGTATTGATAGCTTGCCCATGAATTTGACTGTTGTACATCCCATTGATGAAAAGAGCCCGTTGTACAATTACAATGCAGAAGATATGGAAGTGGCCGATGTGGAGTTGTATGTTTTAGTAAGGGCTTATGATGATGTGTACAATTCAACCGTACAGCAACGCACTTCTTATATCTACAACGAAATAGTGCATGGCGAAAAATTTGTACCCATGTACCACGAAAGTGCCGATGGAAATACCACCATTGTTGATCTCGACAAAATAAACGAAACCATTGAGATGAAACTGCCTGCGTTGAAACCTGTATAAGGCAAGCATCAAAAGCATATCAAAAAAACAAGCCCGCTCCTTGTAGGAAGCGGGCTTTGTATAAACATTAAATCGTAAACGATTAGTAACGGTAATGCTCAGGCTTAAACGGACCTTCTTTAGAAAGACCGAGGTATTCAGCTTGTGCATCAGTCAGTACGTCCAGCTCTACCGCGATTTTTGAAAGGTGCAAACGAGCCACTTTTTCATCGAGGTGCTTAGGCAGTACATATACTTTGTTTTCGTAAGCAGCGTAGTTGGTGTACAGTTCAATCTGCGCCAAAGTTTGGTTGCTGAAGCTGTTACTCATTACAAAGCTTGGGTGACCGGTAGCGCAACCCAGGTTTACCAGGCGGCCTTCTGCCAACAAAATGATGTCTTTACCATTTACATTGTAAATATCTACCTGAGGCTTGATAGTGTCTTTGGTGTTACCATAGTTGCTGTTCAACCAGGCTACATCAATTTCAATATCGAAGTGGCCAATGTTACAAACGATGGTCTTGTCTTTCATGGCCAGGAAATGTTCGCCACGGATAATGTCGCGACAACCGGTTGTAGTTACCACGATGTCGGCATCAGCAATAGCGTTTTCCATTTTCTTTACAGCAAAGCCATCCATAGCAGCTTGTAATGCGCAGATAGGATCGATCTCGGTAACAATAACGCGGCAACCGGCACCAGCCAAAGAAGCTGCAGAACCTTTACCTACGTCGCCATAACCTGCAACTACT
Source organism: Phnomibacter sp. (assembly GCA_035456005.1). GTDB lineage: Bacteria > Bacteroidota > Bacteroidia > Chitinophagales > Chitinophagaceae > Phnomibacter. The sequence goes on from DATIEA010000004.1 coordinate 228,765, forward strand.
GCTACTTTACCAGCCAGCATTACGTCGGTAGCACGGCGGATAGAATCCACCAGGCTTTCTTTACAACCGTACTTGTTGTCGAATTTGCTTTTGGTTACGCTATCGTTTACGTTGATGGCAGGAATAGGCAAAGTACCTTTCGCCATACGCTCATACAAGCGGTGAACACCGGTAGTGGTTTCTTCGCTCAGGCCTTTAATGTTGGCGATCAGCTCAGGGTATTTATCGAAAACGATATTGGTCAAATCACCACCATCGTCCAAAATCATGTTCAGAGGACGGTCGGCACCACCAAAAAACAGGGTTTGCTCAATGCACCAGTCAGCTTCTTCCTGGGTTTGGCCTTTCCAGGCAAATACACCAATACCTGCAGCAGCAATAGCAGCAGCAGCATGATCCTGGGTAGAGAAGATGTTGCAAGAGCTCCATTTAACCTCAGCACCCAAAGCCACCAATGTTTCGATCAACACGGCAGTCTGGATGGTCATGTGCAGGCAACCTGCAACACGGGCACCTTTCAGTGGTTGGCTAGGGCCATATTCTGCACGAATAGCCATCAGGCCGGGCATTTCAGCTTCAGCCAGGCGAATTTCTTTGCGGCCCCATTCGGCCAAACTAATATCCTTCACCTTGTAAGCAAGGCTGAAGTCGATTTGAGATGCAAGACTATTAGACATGTTTTTTGTTGTTAAGCTGCAAAACTACAATTGTAGAATAATATTCCAACTACTTGTGATAATTTGGGATACTGGTAACTATTATTTCATATTTGCAGGATAAATGACCTGTTTCTTATGGCAAATTCGCAGAAAACAGAAAATCCCACTACCCCCGTTTTGCTCGACGAAAAGGATATCGCCATTTTGCAATTACTGCAGCAAAATGCCCGGATCACCATAAAGGAAATTTCGGAAAAAATACACCTAAGCACCACGCCCGTGCACGAACGCATTAAGCGGATGGAAGAAACCGGGGTGATAAAGCAATATGTTACCCTGCTCGACCCCGATAAGGTAAAAAAGGGGCTGACTGTAATTTGTTATGTATCGCTAAAACAACACAGCAAGGAAGCGGGTAGTAAATTCATTCAATCCATTATGCAAATGCCCGAAGTGGTAGAATGCTATAATATTAGCGGCGAATTCGACTTTATGCTGAAGATCGTTTCGGAAAGCATGAATACCTATTACGATTTTCATGTAAATCAATTGGGCGAAATTGAAAACATGGGCAATATTCAAAGTGTGTTTGTAATGGGCGTGATCAAACAAACCAACCAGTTGGTGTAGGCGATAAAACCAGCACGATTAGCAGATCATCTTTTTCGGATAATAATTATGCCGGGTTGAGAAAGGTCAGGAATCAGTAAATGTTTTCTGATTAGGTTGCCGCAGTTTCTCGTCTAAACAAAAGACGTATAGAATTCAGCATATGAAAAAATTAACCGTAGTGATAGCTGCCTTGTTTGCAGGCTATGTTTCACAGGCTCAGCAAGCCGCAATGCCAAAGGAGTTCAGGTATATTGATACAGGGCTTTTGGCCGATAATGCACATCACTGGTACGATATCCTGGAGAAAGATGCATTGGTGCATCCATCGCCCAACCAGTCCCGCTATGCATCTACACAATTAAAAGAAGTGGCCGATAATGTATTGCTCTATCAAAAAAGCAATGGTGGCTGGCCCAAAAACTACGACATGCTGGCCATTTTAACGGCAGCGCAAAAAGATTCGCTGATCCAAAGTAAGGAGGCGACCAATACAACTTTCGATAATCGTACTACCTATTCACAGGTGGCATTGCTCTGCAAAGTGTATTATTCAATTAACGACGAACGCTATAAAAATGCGGCATTGCATGGGCTTGATTTTATTTTGAAAGCACAGTATGCCAATGGTGGCTGGCCACAGTATTATCCATTGCAAAACAACTATAGCCGGCACATCACATTCAACGATGATGCCATGGGTGGCATTATGCATTTGCTGAAAGATATATTGGATGCAAAACCGCAATACAGTTTTATTGACGATGCAAGAATGAAGAAAGTGAAACAGGCTTTCGAAACCGGGGTGGACTGCATTTTGAAAATGCAGATCGTTCAAAATGGAAGGCCAACGGCCTGGTGCCAGCAGCACGATGAAATAACTTTGCAACCCGCCTGGGCCCGCAAGTTTGAGCCACCCTGCATTACAAGTGCCGAAAGTTGCAAAGTGGTGTACCTGCTGATGAGCATCAACAATCCATCGCCACAAATAAAACAATCCATTGAAGATGCTGTAGCCTGGATGAGCAAAAGCAAGATCTTGTATACACGGGTACAAACTGTGAAAGCGCCTGCGGTGAACTTTACTTTCCACAGCAGCAGCAACGATAAAGTGGTAGTAACCGACTCCGTTGCACCACCCATCTGGACACGGTATTATGAGTTAGGCACCAACAGACCGCTTTTTTGCAATCGCGATAGCAAGACCGTATATAGTTTGGCCGAAGTAGAGCGGGAGCGTAGAACCGGTTATGCATGGTACTCTTACGAGCCGCAGAAACTGTTGGAGTATTACGAGCAATGGAAAAAGAAATGGAAAGCTGAGTGATATAGAAATGCAATATGCTTGAAATAAAAAAGGGCAAAACTGCAACTGCAGTTTTGCCCTTTTTTGTTTTAAGAAATGGGAGTGTTATTAAAGCTATTTATCAGGGTGTGATTATCCTTGTGTATCGCTTTTTTTCTTGCCTTTACCTTTTTCTTTGCCACTGCCACCACCACTTTCTTTATGCTGTTTGGCTTTTTCTTTCAGTTGCTTTTTCAATTCATTCTTTTTGGTTTCATAAGTGCTGAATTGTTCGGCAGTGAGGATGCTTTTAAATTCTGCTTCTTTCTCTTTTTCCAGTTCTCTTATTTTTTTGCCTTTTTCCATTTTATTGCCGGCGCCGTCAACAACTTCCTGGGCTTTTTTGGCATACCTCAAATTTATTTCCTTCACTTTAGCCTCCTGGCTGGGGTTCAGTTGCAGGTTGGTCTTCATCCACGAAGTGATTTTTGCAGCACGGTCTTCGGGAGGTCCCCATTTCTTTTGTTGGCCTTGCGCTTGTGCGGGTGCCATCCAGCATAATAAAACCAGGAATAGGAAGAAGGATCCGAAATACTTTTTCATACATAGGGGGTTTGATGTTAGAGATTGATTTGCGTGTACAAAGACTGCAAATGCATGGCTGCGTTTAAGGCAAGCATATTCATTTGCTCCCTTTAAATTACAGCACCCCCATTTAATTTGCGAACCATCTGCAAATTATCATGTAAGATTTTGGAAGGAGAGAACCGGTTGTGTGGAAGCAACGCCAATTACCCCTCGTCACCCTCGCCGTGGCTTTCTTTCGATTTAAATATTTGCAGGTCTTTGTTGCCAAAGCGGTAGCTGAATGTGAATCGGAAATTGCGCACATTCCAGCGGCGATAAGCATCCTGGTAGAAGTTCTCGGTATCGGTTATGCTGCCCCAGCGGCGGCTGTTGAGCACATCGTTGATGGCAAACGTAACAGTGGCTGCATTGTTTTTCAGGAAGTCTTTACGAATCGCAAAATCAAGGCTGTACACTTCCTTCATTCTTCCCTGTGGTATTACCCTTGGGCCTTCGTACTCTGCCTGCAGTTGGAACGAAAAGTCGTTGATGAATTTTTTATTCGGCTTCACAATTTTATAGTTCATAATGAAGTCGGCATTCCAGTTGAAGCCCTCGTTGTTGAGGTCCACATTGTCCACGGTGGCTTTTACATCGCGGTACTGGGCATTGATGCTCGGCGTCATGTCGAACGATTCTGAAAACTTATGTTGCCATGTAAGTTCCAGGCCGAACCTGTTGGTTCTATTCGCATTGATAAATGTGGTCATCAGTGCATTGGGCGAAATAGCAGCATTGTTCAGCTTTTCAATTTCTTCCTGGCTCACTGTGTCGGTGTATTGGGTAATATCATCTTTATTGTTTCTGAAATACACCGAAGCCAGGAAATTGCCTTTCGAATACACACGGTTGTAATTGGCTTCCATGCTATTGGTGAATTCGGGCCTCAACCCGGGGTTGCCTTTACGAATATTCTGCGGATCGGTGATATCTACAAATGGGTTGATCTGCCAAAAGTTGGGCCTGCGAATGCGGCGGCTAAAATTGAATTGCAGATCGTGCCCTTCTTTTACAGTATAGGTAAGGTATAAACTGGGGAAAATAGCACTCCAGATATCCTTGCCGTTTTTGGGGTACTCATAGCCAAAATGTTGTCCACTGTCTTTCAGCTCACCTTTAAAAGATGAATGCTCTATGCGCAGGCCACCCTGGTATTTCCACTTGCTGCCAAGCTTGTTGCTGTAGTTGGCATACACGGCATTCACCATTTCTTTAAAGCCATAGTCGTTGCTGAGTGGAAGTTTGGTTAACGTAGCGTTGGCTACACTGTACACATCCAGTTTATCGTTGCTGATATTGTGATAGCTTCTTGCGCCAAATTCCAGTTTGCTATTTTCTGAAATGGGGTTTACATAGTCCGTTTGAAAAGTATATTGTTTACCATTGCCGCTGCCATCGTTGGTTACCAGGTTAGGATTGCCCAACGGGCTGCCATTTACATCAAAAAGCCGGTTGCTGATAATGTTGGTGCCGCCATTGGTGCCGCCGCTAAAAGTAAAATCGGCTGTCCATTCTTTACCTGTTTTTTTACTATAGGTGCGGCGGTAATTCACCTGTGTATTGCTGCGCTTAAAACCCCAGTTGTCAGTACTATATCGGTTACCAGTTTTGGTAAGGCTTCCGTTTTCGTCGGCATACTTTTGATCCTGGTTTTCCTTCGATTCAAAATCGCCATCCACAAAACCCTGGCTTACCGAAACAGAATTCTCTTCATCGAAAAAATAATCGACACCAAAACGAACAGAGGCAAACTGCCGGTCGCGTTCGGTAGAAGTGCTTTGGTCGAAATAATCGGTCACCACGAAATTGCGCTTATTGATGCGGTTGGCTTCGCTCACTGCAGTGCCGCCCGATTGGTTGTAGTTGCCATTGGCAAAAAAGTTGATCTTTCCCTGCCTGTAATTGAAACTCATGTTGCCCGATAAAATTTCGGGTGTGCCCACGCCAATAGATGCCGTTCCGTTCATGCCGTTGCGGCGGCTTTTCTTTAAAATAATATTCAAAATGCCACCGGTGCTACCTGCATCGTATTTGGAAGATGGGTTGGTGATCACTTCAATTTTTTCGATATCGTCGCTGGGAATTTGCTCGAGGGTCAAAATAGTAGGGCGGCCATCTACCAGTATCTGGGGTGAGCTGCCCCGCATTTGCACTGCACCATTCACATCTACATTCAGGCCGGGAATATTGCGCATCAGGTCCACAGCGGTGCCACCCTTGCTGGTGATCATGGCATCGGCATTAAAAATGCGGCGGTCCACGGCCAGGGTCATCATGGGCTTTTTGGCAGTAACCACTACATTGCCCAGCGATTTAGCTTCTTCTTCCAGGGTAATGGTGCCGGCATTGATGGACTGGCTACCAGTAAGTAATACAATGGGTTCGAGGTAGCTGGCATATCCCACGGTGGATATTTCCAGGTACATTTCTGCGGTACCAGCGGCTTTCAGGCGAAACTCCCCGGTTTTATTGGAAACATCGGTAGCTCTCAGTGTATCTGCCTTTCCATTGCCCGATTTGGCAATACTGGTTACGGTAACAGTAGCGCCTTCCAGCGGATGCTTGTCGGCAGCCTGCACTTTACCAGAAATGGTCACATTGTTTTGTTTGGCCTGGCTAAAGCCGGTGAGGGTAAGGAGTAGGAACGAAACGGTGCTGAATATTTTGGAAAAAGACATGATTGCTGCTAATTGATGATTGCTGTAAGGCCTATCTGACGTTCAATTCAAAAAATGCTGTTAGCGAAACTTGTTAAAATTCGTTAGAGTTTTTTCGATAGAAAGCGAATTGTGATTGGCGGCAAATAGCCATGCCTATAGCAAGAGGATGAAACAAGCTGGTAGAGTCCGGCCATATCATCATTGCCTGCCGCTAATTTTCGCATTTTGTTGGGCGCTAATAGAAATAGCTTTGCGGCTCGCAACTATGAAAAGGTTCGTTGTAGCCATATTAGCCGTTTTATTTATCACCAGCTCGGTAGGGGCCAGTGTTCAAATGCATTATTGCATGGGCAAACTGGCCGATTGGTCTGTGGGATACCAGCAGCCTGATGCCTGTGCCGGTTGTGGCATGAAAACATCGGGCCGTGAAAAAAGCGATTGCTGCAAGAATGAACAACAGTATGTAAAAAGCGCTACCGATCAACAGCTTTCCTCGTCGGGCTTTCAGTTGATACCCAATATAGGTGCGCTGCTGTTGCCGGTTTTTACCGAATTGTCTGTTGCGTCTATTGCATCCTTACCCGAAGTAAACGCAGTTAACCATGCACCGCCCCGAACTAGCAGCGTTGCCGTTTACATTCTCCACTGCAATTACCGTATTTGATACCAGTTTGTATTCACTGTGCCGGGCAAACTAATTGCCGGGCTATTGGTATGCACCCATACCATTCATTTACATTTGAAAAAAATAAAAAACAATCAATATGAAATCTTTGAAATTGCTGCTGATGTCAGCTTGTACTATCCTGAGTGTATCTGTATTTGCACAAACACAAACCGATTCAATTAAAGTAAGTGGCAACTGTGGTATGTGTAAAAGCCGCATTGAAAAAGCTGCTAAAATAGATGGCGTTACCGCTGCTGCCTGGGTGGCAGACACCAAAATGCTGACCGTTACTTTTGATGCATCTAAAGTAAGCGTAGATCAGATTCAGCAGAAAGTAGCTGCTGCAGGGCACGATACCGACAAGTATAAAAGCGAAGATAAAGTGTACGATAAACTTCCTGGCTGCTGCCACTACGATCGTAAGAAAGCAGACAAATAGTTGAGTCGCCAATCATAAATCATAAATAAAAAAGGAACGAGTATTCGTTCCTTTTTTATTTGTCAAGCAATGATGATTTGCCGAACCAATATGGTGCTGAATATTATGGTACGCATGGTGCTCCATATATGTTTGAGCAATGGTTGCGCACAAGAATATGAACGGTACAATCTCAAAAAGATTTACCCCATAGATCCTTCTGTCGTTGCTTCAGGTAATCGCCTCCAGCATTATTCTTGTTTCGGTGGACCGGCCCTTTTGAATGAATAGAGTCGTGGCAGCAGTTACAAACAGATACCAGCCAATTGATGGGTTCATTTCCAATATTTCGGGCATACCTGGTATGATGTACCTGTGTAGCATTGGCTCCACAATACACGCAGCGCCATCTATCGCGTTTCATTACTATATAGCGCTTGCGTTGCCATGCATCCGATTTAAGGTAGACATTGCGATAATAGTCACGCCGAAGAGAATATTTCGATTTGAAAAAGTTTGGGAAATTCTTTCCTAATACATCATCTAATTGAAGATGATGGGATCCCCAGCATAACAGGGCCACTATCAGCCCCAAAAATATAAATTCCATTGCGCCTCCATTTTCCACCACAAAGCAAAATGTGTGAAGTGCTTTCCGTTATTGTAACTGCACTTACCACCCATTTTGTTTTCACTCTATCTCACGCAGGCTAGTTGGTTATATTTCTATAAACCCGTCGAATACTTTTTCTGCAGGGCCCGCCAGCCACACTTCTTCAAACACATCATCATCTTTGCGATCAAACTCAACATACAGTTTGCCACCAAGGGTCCTGATGTCAACATGGTTAAAGCCACGTTCGTTGTGTGCATTTACTATGGCTGCAGCGGTAACGCCGGTACCACAGCTAAACGTTTCATCTTCCACACCCCGTTCGTAGGTGCGCACAAATAATTTGGTAGCGCTGAGTGGCTCTACAAAATTTACATTCACACCATCGGCCTTATATTTTTCGCTGTAGCGAATGGCTTTGCCTTCTTTCACTACATCCATTTCCTTGATATCGGTCACCGATTTTACATAGTGAGGTGAACCCGTATTGAGCAGGTCGTAGCTGCCATTGTGTTCGAGGCTGCTCACGTTTTTCATTTTCAATCTTACCCAACCATTGGTTTCAATAGAAGCAAAATGCTCACCATCGGAAGCAATGAATTTGAATTCGGATTTATGAATGCCTACATAGTGCGCAAATTTTACCAGGCATCTGCCACCATTGCCACACATGCTGCCTTCTTTGCCATCGGCGTTGTAGTACACCATTTTAAAATCGTAACCCGGTGCCGATTTCAATTCCATCAATCCATCGGCACCAATGCCAAAATGCTTTTTACAGAGCTGCGCAATGTTTTCTTCAGTTAGTTGGATGCGTTCGTCGCGGTTGTCAACCAGGATGAAATCGTTGCCGGTACCCTGATACTTATAAAAATGTAATTTCATTTGCTTAGTCTATTGCTTCAATATTTTTCAATGCGTGTACTATCATGTTGCGTACGGCTTTGCTACCGTCGGCTGAAAATGTTTTGGTTACCCTGTTGGCTACCACCACATTTACACTAAGGCACTGGTGCCCCATGAGGCGACCGAGCCCGTAAATAGCGCTGGTCTCCATTTCAAAATTAGCGATCCTGTGATTGCCCGATCTAAAATGGGTGAGGGCATCTATCAATCCCGGGTGGCGAAGGCCCATGCGCAATACACGACCCTGTGGTCCATAAAATCCGGGGCAGGTTACGGTAATACCCTGGTGGTATCCTTCTACAAAATGTTTGAGCAGGTGTACAGAACAGGCTGAGAGATAGGGCTGGGAATATTGGCTGCCAAACTGGGTTTGCTGTACAAAATCCTGCAGCATATGATTCTCTTCGTCGCTTTGTTCGAAGTTGTAGTAGTGCAATAAATTGTCAATACCCAAACCGTGCGTGCCTGCCACCCAACTGTCTACAGGTATATCGCCTTGCAGCGAACCACAGGTGCCCAGGCGAATTATTTTCAACGACTTCAATGTGTTTTTTACCTGGCGGCTTTCCAGGTCTATATTGGCCAAAGCGTCCAGTTCATTTAAAACAATATCAATATTGTCGGGGCCAATACCGGTGCTGATGACGGTGATGCGCTTTTTGCCCACATAGCCGGTATGCGATACAAATTCCCTGTGCTGTCGTTTTACTTCCACCCGGTCGAAAAAAGAGGATACCACTGCAACCCGGTCGGGGTCGCCTACGGTGATCACCGTATCGGCCATTTCTTCGGGGGTAAGATCTATATGGTACAGGGCGCCCCTTGCATTGATGATCAATTCACTTTCGGCTATTCGTTTCATTTTTTGACAAGTCGTTTTATTATAGCTAAACTGATGGGTAGCAAAGGTAATTGTTGGAGCCTGCCAACGGGAAAAGGAAGGTGAGTATTAACAGCTTGTAATTTTCAATTTGTCTTAATAGAGGATTCCCCTATTTTCGCAGCCCGAAAAGGTATCGTGGCCGAGAGGCTAGGCAGAGCTCTGCAAAAGCTCGTACAGCGGTTCGAATCCGCTCGATACCTCTGAGAAAGAAAATGATTACCTCCGGGTAGTCATTTTTTTTATGCCTTCAGAAGAGGGGATCAATACTTTCGCGTATGAATTGGAAACATTGGATGGGGCTGGTAGCCTGTGTGGCTTTAATAGGGGCATCGTTTATGCATTGGACCTTTTACCCCGATATTCAAAAATATTTTACCGGCTTTTTTTCGGAGAAGAATTATTATGGCCGCCCCGGCATTTACCTTACCGCTTGTGCCGCCATTGGCATACTTAGCTACCTGCTGCATAAGGCATGGATCGCAAGGTTCAACCTGGTAATGGCAGGTTTGTGTATGGGCTATGCCATCAAATCTTTTTTATTGTATGTAAGTTCTTACGATGGCTATGTACCGGTGCGCCAGCCCGGCATTTATATCATGCTGATTGCTGCATTGGTAAATATGGTGGTAGCAATGATCACCATGGATTCGCCTAAGATGGAAGCCCCTTCTGAAAAAAATTAGAGGAATGTTTTTTTCATGATATAGTCGTTCATGAAAAAGCCGGCGCCTATTTCGAAGTCGCCTTCTGCATGTATGCTATAGCCAAGGTAGCTGTAAAAATCCTTGGCTTTATTATGCCGGTTCACATTCAGGTACATGGCTTTAGCGCCTGATTGTTGCGCTTGTTGCTCGGCTTGTTGCAGCAATTTTTTTCCTACACCTGTTTGTTGTTGAAAAGGCAGCACGTAAAGTTTGTGCAGTTTCCAGCTTTCATTTTCGTAAGGGGAAAACCCTGCAAACCCAATGGGTTTGCCTGCTGAGTAGGCCAATAAAAAACGGTGGCCTTCCTGCTCCATTTGTTGCAGCAGCACATCGGGGCTGTACATCATTTCGAGCATATAAGAGATCTGGCGGGGTTGCAAAATATCGCCATAGGCATGCGGCCATGTAAGGGAAGCAATATGCAAAATGGTAGGTATATCCCCGGTATTGGCTTGCCTTATTTCCATTGCCTGTTACAATACTTTAAATGAAATAGAAGGCGCCTGGTACATTTTTTTGGTAACCGGGTTTTGCACATAAATGTCTTCGAACAATAATTCGTCGGATGCTTTGGCCGATTCTTTCAGCTCGGCCTGCCAGCCTTCGGGAATACGGCTATTATTGTACACCTCCACCGCATTGAATGAAGTGATGATCTTTTTCTTGCCGGTTTTGTAATCGTCGGAAGATTCTTTTTTTCGCCAGCCAAACCGAAAGCTGATGATCTCGTATGCCTGTCCTGTGGCCGAATCTGTTACTTTCAAATCGGTGTTGAGCGCCACTTTGAGATCGGAGAGTACAATGGGCATCTTGTCTTTGTAGGGACCAAATTTTACCAGGAAGCTAACCGGTTTTGCCGCCACAGTTTTGCCCGAAGGCTTTGCTGTTTGGGCGGTTGCAGCAGTTGCCAATCCCAACCCAAACAGCAAAACTATAGCCGGTATAAATCTTTTTCTACTTCCTGTTATTTGATACGCCATGATGGTTCCAATTTTTCCAATGCCCTAAGCTAACGTTTGCAGGCTTTCTTCTATTGCTTTTATCCTTGCTTCTGCATCTGCTTTCTTTTTTTGCTCAATGGCTACCACTTCGGGTTTGGCATTGGCCACAAAACGTTCGTTGCCCAGCTTCTTCATCACGGTATCCAAAAAGCCCTGTTGATAGGCGAGGTCTTTGAGCAATTCTGCTTTCAACGCATCTGTATCAATATCACGTTCGGAAACGATGAAGAATTTTTCGCTTTCAATAGCTACCACAATTGTATTGGGTACTGCTTCCTGCGTATAAGCAATAGCATTGGCATTTACCTGTTTTTTCAACACGGCTTCAATGCTTTCGTAGTTGGCTTGTACTGCGGTTTGAATATGCAGGTCAATAGAATCTTTCGGCTTGATCTGGTTTTTTACTCTTGCTTCCCTCAAAGTGCTGATCACTTGTTTCAGCAATTCGCCTTGTTGCAATACTGCTTCGTTGGTAGCAGTGGCAGCAGTCCATTGGTGTGCACACAAGTCGTCGCTGCGCTCTGCCAAAAGATGGTATAATTCTTCCGTAATAAATGGCATGAAGGGATGCAGTAATTCCAAGAGTTCGTCGAAGAACTTTACGGTTTGGCTGTACACTTCGCTGCTGATGGGTTGCTCAAAACCGGGCTTCACCCATTCGAGATACCAGCTACAGAAATCGTCCCAAATAAGAGAGTAAATTGTTTTAAGTGCTTCGCTCAACCGGAACTGGTTCATCAAACCATCCACTTCCAGTTTTACCTGTTGCAGGCGGTTGGCAAACCAGTTGATGGCAAACTGGCTATCGGCCAGTTGTGCTGCATTATCGGACTGGCGGGCTTCCCACATTTTCACCAGCTTCATGGCATTCCACAACTTGTTGTTGAAGTTGCGGCCTTGCTCCAATGTGCTTTCATCAAACAACAGATCGTTGCCTGCAGGCGATGCAATGAGAATGCCAAAGCGAACTGCATCGGCACCATATTGTTCAATCAAGCCCAGCAAATCGGGACTATTGCCCAATTGCTTACTCATTTTTCTTCCTTGCTTATCACGCACCATGCCGGTGAAGTACACATCCTTGAACGGACGTTTGCCTTCGTATTCGTAACCAGCCATGATCATGCGGGCAACCCAAAAGAAAATGATATCCTGACCGGTAACCAGAGTTGTACCTGGGTAATAATATTTTGCATCGGCATTGCCGGGGTTGCTAATGCCTTTGAACACTTCCATAGGCCATAGCCAACTGGAAAACCAGGTGTCGAGCACATCCTCATCCTGTTGTAAACCTCCTGCAGTTTCTGCCTTTTTACCAAACTGTTGGAGGTAGGCAGCTTCAGCTTCTTCTGCAGTTGCTGCTACTACAAAATTTCCTTCTTTATCGTACCATGCGGGTATGCGCTGGCCCCACCATAGCTGGCGGCTGATGCACCAGTCTTTGATATTGCTGAGCCAGTGACGATAGGTATTCTTTAGTTTTTCGGGATAGAACCGAATGGTATCGTTGAGCACATCACCCAATACCTGCGGGTTCTTTTCCATGAACTGCGCCATGTTGATGAACCATTGCAAACTCAGTTTGCTTTCGATAATAGCGCCGGTTCTTTCGCTGGTGCCCACCTGGCCTTTGTAGTCTTCTACTTTTACCAGTTGGCCCAATGCTGCAATGTCTTCTGCAATTTTTTTGCGTAGCACAAAACGATCGAGTCCATTGTAAGCAAGTACCTGCTCCGTAGGTTGATCGTCCATCAATTCTTCGGTAGTAAACTTACCCGAAGCATCGAGGGTATCAATAGCTTTTAGCTGGTGCTTTAATCCCAGCATATTATCATTCTTATCGTGTGCCGGTGTAATTTTTAATGCACCTGTTCCAAACTCTGCATCTACATATTCATCGGCAATAACAGGAATACGACGATTGATAATGGGAACAACCACCTGCTTGCCCCCTACGGCTGCATAGCGTTCATCGGTTGGGTTTACGCAAATGGCGACATCGCCCAAAATAGTTTCGGGGCGGGTGGTAGCTACGGTAATGCCACCCGGTGTGCCATCGGCAAATGGGTAGGTAACGTAGTACAGCTTGCTGTCCACTTCTTTAAAGATCACTTCTTCATCGCTCAGTGCAGTAAGGCCAACCGGGTCCCAGTTCACCATGCGTTTGCCGCGATAGATCAATCCTTTATTATAGAGATCGATAAATACTTTGATCACCGATTGGTAGTAATCGGGGTCCATGGTAAAGCTGGTACGGTCCCAGTCGAGGCTGCAACCCAGTTTTTTCAACTGCTGCAAAATGATACCGCCGTATTTCTCTTTCCATTCCCAGGCATAGCCTAAAAATTCGTCGCGACTCAGCGATGATTTCGCAATACCTCTTTCGCGAAGCATGCCCACCACTTTAGCTTCGGTAGCAATGGAGGCATGGTCGGTACCCGGTACCCAGCAGGCATTTTTGCCTTGCAGGCGGGCTCTGCGTACCAAAATATCCTGGATGGTATTGTTGAGGCAATGCCCCATGTGTAATACGCCGGTTACATTGGGCGGGGGAATCACAATGGTATAAGGTTCCCGGTGGTCGGGTGTACTGTGGAAATATTGCTTATCCAGCCAATGCTGGTACCATTTCTGCTCTGCCTGCTGATGCTCAAACTTCTTTGTCAGTTCCATAATGCGCTTGATCTTCTATTTTGTCGGGGCGCAAAAATAACGAACCGGGAAGGCTTTTAGGGTGAAAGAATAATGAAAACTATATTTACCCTACTACAATCCACTTTGAGTATGAAAGGGAAAACGATTGGTTGGTACTTAGCCATCCTTTTGGTAATGGCTACAGGCTTCAATAGTTATGGGCAAAATACCGGCACCCGGAAATCGCAAAAGCGGGTAGAGGATGCGGCATCTAAAGCCAGGAAGGATTCGCTGGAGTTGGTGCAAAAAATTGACTCGGCCCGCAAAGAACCCCGGCAAAAAGACACCGTCACCGTAGACCAACTGAATAAGATAGAAGTGTATGCCAACCAGCTCAGCGAAATGGTAGCTTACTTCAACCGGGGCATCGATACGGTGGAAGTGCTGGAAGAAATCAGATCCATAGAAAACCAAATAGAGTTGGGCAAAATAGGAGTGGGCAAGTCGATCACCGATCCCAACCTGCGCAACCTTACAGCCAACGAAATTTTGCTGGTGGGTGTAGAAAGCGAATTGGAAACCTGGCAAAAGCATGTGTCGGCCTACAACGAAGAATTGTTGCACATGCGCAACCTGCTCGACTCTATACAGCAGGATCCCATACTGCGCGTTGTGCCGCAGGATAAGGCACTGGCGCAGCAATACCTTACCCGTATTGTGGATTTGAAAAGAAGGTACAACCCCGTGGACAGCATGAACAAAGTGGCCATGGTAGAAGTGGGTTTGTTGCAAGGGCGCATAGTACGCAATTTGCTGGAGGTAAAAGACAATCTTGCCAATATTGAACAGCAGGTAAAAAAAATTCGTAAGAATTTTTTCAATCGCGACGCACCGCCCATTTGGAGCTCGCCGGAGTTGAAAGACGATACCAGTGTGATGGGCATTAGTATGCAAAAAGCATGGTTGGTGTTGAAGTATTATTTGCGAAATTCCATGGGCGCCAGCATCATTGTGCTGCTCCTGTTCTTTGTGGTGTTTTATTTTACAAGGGTCATGATTCGCAGGTTGCAAAGTATTCACAAAGAGTTTGTGTTGGAAAATTTTGCGCCACATATCAAAACCTCCATTGTTTTTTCGAGCCTGTTTGTAACCAGTAGTGCTGCACAGTTCATGTATAGCAATATTCCCATGGTGGTGCTGCAGGTGTTGTGGTTCGTGATGTGGATCTCTATCACCATTTTATTTTGGCCCGACCTGAACAAGCAGTGGAAACGCATCTGGATAGGGTTTGGACTCATGTACCTGTGGGCCTGCTACGAAAACCTGGTGCTACGCAGCAGTCCTACCGAACGCTGGAGTATGCTGCTGGCATCGGCGGCAGGTATTGCATTGTGCCTGCATATGATGGGCGTGTACAAAAGGGGCAATAACAAAGCGCAGTACTTCACCTTTTTTGCCTGGTTGTTTTTAATACAGGAATCGATTGGTTTTTTGGCCAATGTAGCGGGTAACTATACGCTGGCAAGATCGATGGTGGTGAGTGGTTTTTTTAACTTTATCATGGGGGTTATTTTCTTTTTTGGCATCACGCTTATCAAAGAGTTGATCGTTATCTCCTTTGAATATTTCAGCAGAAACAAAAGCGTGAACTCTTATGTGAACCTGGTGGAGCTAAAGGAGCGGGCAGAAAAGTTTTTGCCTACACTCGCATGGATATTTTGGGCTATCATATTTGCCAAGAACCTCAACTTCTACGATATCGTAATAGATACTTTGGCAGCCTTCTTCAACACCGAACGCAAACTGGGAAATATCGACTTTACGTTTGGTAGTGTAGCTATTTTCTTTGTTACCATCTGGATATCTACATTGATAGCACAACTGGTTTCTTTTTTGCTGGGTGGCAATAAATCGCAGATCGCATCCATTCAAAAAACACGATTTGGCAGTTCTATTCTTGTGCTGAAACTGGTGATCATTTCACTGGGTTTACTGGTGGCATTTGCAGCATCGGGTATTCCACTCGATAAGATCACTATCATTATTGGTGCCTTGGGTGTGGGTATTGGTTTTGGTTTGCAAAACATTGTAAACAACCTGGTGAGTGGCGTGGTGCTGGCATTTGAAAAACCCATAGAGATTGGCGACCAGGTGGAAGTGGGCACGTTTGTGGGTAAGGTGAAAGAAATTGGAATTCGCAGTTCTAAACTCGCCACATTCGAAGGAGCCGAAGTAATTATTCCGAATGGCGACCTGCTGAACCAGCATGTGGTGAACTGGACACTCAGCAATAATCACCGCCGTGTAGAAATTATTGTTGGGGTGAAGTATGGCACCAATCTAAAAGAAGCACAAACCATATTGCAGGATATTCTTAAAGCCAATACTGCCATCGATGCACATCCAACGCCACTGGTGCTGGTGCATTTGCTCAATCAAAGTTCCATTGATTTCAGGCTGTTGTTCTGGGCAGATATAGCATCATGGGTTGAATTGAAAAGCGAGATCATTGTGAGCATTGATGAGGCTTTCCGAAAGGCAGGCATCGAAATTCCATTCCCCCAGCAGGATATTTATATCAAACAGATGCCGGGGGGGATTTAAGGTTCGAATGTTCACAAGTTCCAGAGTTCACAAGTTCACAGTTCAAAGTTGAAAGGCATTTCGAATATCAACCACCAATTTCACTTTTCACTTTTGACCTTTCGCCTTACACTTTACACCTTACACCTCAACCTTGACCTACTTCCCTGCTTCAACCACCTGCTTAGGCTGTTCTATTTCCAGTGCGCCTTTTTTGCCAAACATGCGTAGTGCAATTTCTTCTGCTACCCGGTCGGGGTGCGAAAACAAAAAGCGGTCCTGGAATTTCGGAATATCGTTGGCATCGTACATGTTGATCAATGCCTCGTATTTACTGCCTTTGCGTGCAAAGCTTACAACTGCACGGGGAATATGCGATTGGTTACTGAATTGAATATTGCAGTTTTTTAATTCAGAAATGATTTGCCTGGTGTTGGCATCACTATATCCTTTTTGTTCCAGTTGCATGGTGAATGGCAGCGATGAAAAAGGAATGAGGTTGGGGAAATTGTTGAACATCAATTGCTGAAACTGTAAGGCTTTATCGGTATCCTTAGTGCGTACCGCTTCTCTCCATAAACCCTCGTATAGCCTGCTGGTAAACAGTTTTTGATGAGCACTGTCCACCCTTGTATTGTTGATGAGGTCGTTCAGTATCTCGCTGCTTTTTGCATACGAACCATCGTGCCAAAGCAGTTTGGCTTCAAACAATTTGAAATAGGGAATTATTTTTTCACGAGGATCCTGCTGCACATAGTTCTGCATGAGGTTGGTAAAATACACGGGGCTAAAGCGTTCCATTACATAGTACACTTCGTCGTAGCTCACGGTGCTTTCTCCGCAAAACAAATCGTAAATAATTCTTGCTCTTTCGGGATTGAGTGCCAACTGGGAAGCCAGTACATATTCGTGGGTGTACTTCTGTGCCTGCAGGGCTGCTACTTCGTACAACCAACGTGGATGGTACCACCAGTTTTTGTGCATGAATTTGGTAAGCTCCAGTTTTTTGGTAAACCAAACCAGCTTCAACAAACCCACAGTGAAATCGTATTGCGGTTGCGTAAGCGTAGTGCCAATATGCACTTCCTTAAATGCAGCTGCTTTTTCAATGGTATGCCATGCGCTGTCCAATTGCCCGTCGTACAAATAGCCTCTTGCCAGTGCAAGGTTGTACCAGCCAAAGCCCGGAGATGAATTGGAAAATTGGATGGCTTCCTTCGCTAAATCCATGGCATCTTTTGGCTTGCCCGAATAGATGCTCAGCATGGGAAGATAATAGTAAGGCTCCATCAGGGCTTTTACGCCACCATATTTAAACTTATCGCGGTTGTACAGTTCTATGGCTTCACCAAACTCACCTATTTCGGCTTTCATGCTTCCATAGTTGTTCCAGCTAATAGTACCGGCCTGTGCCATCTTCTGGTAATAGTAGTTGCTGCTGTCGTAGTTTTTTAAATAGCAGTGAATGAGTGCGAGATAATGATAGATGTACTGGCGATCGAAATCTGATTGCATTTCGCCAAACCAAAGATTGTTTTGCGGCGCATTTTTTTTGATGAAGGCAAAGCCATTGTAACATGCCTGCAATGCACGCTGTTCGTTTTCTTCTACACTATTGCCCAGAAATGCATAGTCCTTGCTGGTATAAAAACGGTTGCGATGTATGATCCATGCTTGTGAACCATGAATGGTGAGGAAGTCGCGTTTGAAATTTTTTCGTTCTACTATGCCCAGCACCCACATAGCACTATCGGGTGTTTCGGTGTATTCGTAGCCTTCACGCAGGGAACGGGCCAGCGTGAGATAGTCGGTGTAGCGAATATTGTTTTGCATGTACACCATGGGGTCGTTGTACAGTGTGGACAGTAACCCGCTGTAGTCTTTTTCCATCAGCAAAAAAGCTTTGCGCAGCAAGGGCAATGCCCGTTGGTACCCGGTTATATCCACCGACCTGTCGTGCAGGTAAAGCCCCTGGTACATCCAACCCACATAATAGGTGCTATCGAGCCGGATAAATTCGCGGCCACGGGGCAATGCATCTTTATCGGTAGGGCTTACGCCTAATCGCTTAGCATCAATTTCGTACCTGGCCGCAGGTTTTTGTGCCCGGCCATGCATTGACGACAATGCCCATATACATATCAACAGCAGGTAACGCAATGCGAAAGAATTAATGCGAGATTTTTAATTTATGAAGTCGATCCATTTCGGCTTTCAAAATGGTGGGAAGTGCAACAGCTTTGGCTTCTTTGTTTTTGTAGATAAGGCGATGATCCAAAACCGCAACGGTTAGATCATAGATATCATCTTCCAATACAAACGTTCGGCCCTGCACCAGTGCATAAGCTTTCAGGCATTTTAAGAAAGCAATACCACTGCGGGTGGATGCGCCCAAAATAATTTCGGGATGCTTGCGGGTAGCCCATACCAGGTTGCGAACCGATTTTACAATTTCATCGTGTACAAATACATTTTCGGCTTCCTGCTGCAGTTGCAGAATTTCGTCCATGCTCAGTACCTGTTGGATATGGTTCAGATTATCGGCTATGCCCAAATAGTTTTTGTAGATATCCAGTTCAGTTTCTTCATCCACATATCCAAAAATGATCTTGATGAAAAAGCGGTCGAGCTGCGCAGCAGGAAGGGGATAAGTGCCTTCCATCTCAATGGGGTTTTGCGTAGCAATGGTGAAGAACAGTTGGTTCAATTTATAGGTGTGGTCGCCCATAGTGATCTGGTGCTCGGCCATACATTCCAGCAAAGCCGATTGTACTTTTGGCGAAGCCCGGTTGATCTCATCTGCGAGCAATACATTGCTGAACAAAGGACCTTTCTTAAAAATGAATTCCTTTTTTTCATCATCAAAAATATGCGAGCCTATCAGGTCCATGGGTAGCAGGTCGGGCGTAAACTGGATGCGCTTAAAACTTACACCATCATCGTGCTGGTTGTTGTTGCTGATGCTGTGCGCCAGTGTTTTAGCCATCACGGTCTTGCCTGTACCGGGATTGTCTTCCATCAATATATGTCCCTTGGCCAGCAGCGCTGTCAAAATGAATTTTATCTGATCTCGTTTACCACGAATTACGGTTTCAATATTGTCCACCAATTTTTGCAGGTTCTGCATGGCCTGGTTGGTTTGTGTATTTGCTTCCATAAGGGATTGTGCTGTTTAGAAAAATATTAAGCGTAAAGGGAAGGTTTAGAAAAGAATTGTGCGGTTCGTTTGATGTTGAGGAAATGGGAAATTTTATAGCCTGTTTTCAACTGCGATGATACAGTTGCAAATACCGCAGGGTAAAACTGGTCAGTTATTTTTTGTTCTTGTTCGCTCAGCGGTTGCTTACTGTATTTCAGTTTTAAATACAGTTGTACAAAGCTTTCCATTCGGGTGCCAAATTGTTTGTCTACTGTAAGCCTTGCATACTGCATGGGTGTTTGACTGTTGCGCTCAATGCCCATTTGATTGAGATAAAACATGGTGGCCATATAACGCCAGTATTGCTTTTGGCTATTGTTGCCTGCGCCACCTGCTCTTAATCGCAACCAGCGGTAAATAATGTAAGGCATGCTAAACAACACCAACAATACAATGCCTGCAATTAGCAATACATTCAGGAATACCTGTTGCCAATCGGTGGGCGTTTCTATTTCCTGCTTTGGTTCGAGTGCTGCTTTTTCCTCGTCGGTCAGCATGATCTTGATTTCATCGATGGGTGCAGGCTGCGGAAATTTCTTATACAGCGAAAGTGCAGAATCCATTTCCAGGGGTGGCAGATCTTTGAATGTAGTGGAGTAGGAGATGGCTACAATATTGTCGCCTGCTTTCAATGCATGAATGCTTACTGCGCCGGTATCGTGCAACACTTTTGCCAGCGATACATCCATCAGCAATGGCTGAGTGGGTTTCATTTCGTAAGGCTGATCCCAGTACAGCATTTTTTCCAGTTGCATAGACGCCACTTTTTTTACTGTATCAACTGATAGCATTTTTCCATTGGCTACCAGCCATGCTGTTTGCGAAGCCAGTGGTGGTGTTTGATCGGGCTGTGGCGCCTGTTGTTGTTCTGCATCGGGCACCGTGGTGTCAAAATCTATCCAGCCATATTCGGGAAAATATACTTGCACCCAAGCATGCGCCTGGTCTTCGTAAAACCAATACCAGCCGGGGTTTTTGCTGCTCCTGTCCACCGTAAGAAAACCGGTGGCTACACGGCTGGGAATACCGAGCGAACGCAACATGAACAGGGTAGCACCTGCATAATATGCGCAGTATCCTTTCTTATTGTCGAACAGGAAATAGGTGAGTTTGTTGGCGCTGGGCATGCCGGGTATACCGGGGTTGTCGGAATACTTAAATGTGGGCTGGCCATTTTCATCTTTGCGCAAAAAATAATCGCGAATGGCCACTACTTTATCTACTGCCGATACAGCACCGGCTTCTTTTACAATTTGCTGGCTTAAACTGCGGATGCTATCATAATCGTTGCCATGCGGCATAGCAGTGTAATACGCATAAAAATTAAGGGGCACTGTTTCGTATCCTTTAGAATTTCGCAACACTTCGAAGCGTTGTTCCTGGAACATTTCGAGGCCCTGGTCGCCCGCAGGGTTATATACAAAGTAGGCGCTGTTCAAATCACTCACCATCATTTTGGCACGGTAAGCACTGCGGTAGATATTTTTATTTTCGTCGGGTACGGAAATGGGTTGTACAAAAAATGCCGTGGTTGGCGCAGTGAACAGACGGGCACTCAGGCTGTGTTTGTACACTTCCACACTAGCTACCCTGCGGTGTTTGTTGCTCATGGCTTTGCTCAAAACAGAGGTGTCCTGCTTGGTAAAGAACAATGGCACTTTCGATACATCGGGGCTAAACAAATCGTTGTAGGGGCGCAGCGAATCTACTTCGAAGGTTTGCGTTTCGCTATCAAACTTTGAATAATAATCGGTGGTGAAATAAAGTGGGTTCGGCGTTTTCCCATCGGGAAAAAAATTGTCGAGTTTCGCCACAAACAGCACCGAGTCTTTATTGGCCTTGTTGTTGAAGCCGGAGAGGCCCATGTTTTGGTTGGTGGTGGTACCACTGCCATCGTTGCGGGTAAGACTATTGTCGGGGTTGTTATTTTCCTGTGGTTTGCCTGCTCCCCATTCGCGTTCAATAATTTCAAACTGCGGTTGGTAATATTTCATGAGGCCCACAATAATGAGCAACATGATGATGATAAAACCTAACAGTCGTTTGGTGATTTGCCAGAACAATGTTGGGTCGTCTTCATTGAGGTTGCGCAAGAGTTCGCTGGTGTAAATAATGTAGAAAGTGTACAGCAGCATGGGCGCAAATGCAATAATGATGGTTTGCGTTTTTACTACCGAAAGCGATGCAATCACTACGGCCATAGCTGCCAGCAAAAACACCGACCATGCAATGCTGAAAAATCTTGCTCTCGAAAATCCGTATCCCACTATCCATCCGGCAAAACCAAACACGGCTGCCGTATTGTATTTCACACTCCAGAAAAATGCATCAAACTCTCCCAGCTTGCCACTGCTCACCACCCGGCCAATGGCTACCAGTATTCCAATCAACACAAGCGTGATAGGGATGAAGCGATAGCGGCGGGAGAACATACCGAAAGCTGCTATCATACCTCCTGCAAAAAACAAGGTTTGTTGTATCCAGTTATTTTGCAAAAGTGCCAGGTACCTGTTGGCCAATTCAAACGCATAGCCTGCGAGCAGCAGGGTAGGCAGTCCTAATAATAAGAACTGTGCTACAAGCTTTTTGAAACTATATATGCGTGGTGCTAACATAAGAATGGCAGTTGCTAAGAAAGGGTGACCACGGGTACTCCGTGTTTTTTAAGTATATCCCAAATAAGTTGTTCGTTCGATTTCATTTTCCGGATGGTGCTGTATCGCCTGATCTCTGTAAAGCCCTGTTTTTCGAAATCACTTCCGGGCTGTACAAAAATCCAACGAATCCAGTTGCCGATCATATTTCTCTTCAGGCCCCTGCTGAGTGATACCATTACCACCGTAGTTTTTTGTTGCTGCCTTTGCAGCAATTGTTCTACCTGTGTAGCTGCGCTAATGCTGCTGATGCACACCAATGCATGGCCCTTGGGTGGCACTATGCTCAGTAAGTCGGCTTTCGAATGCCAGTTGCTGGCGGCCAATGCATATTCTACTTGCTCGCCCACCTGGCTAAAGTGGCGGTTGGGAATAGGTTGGTCGGTCACAAACTTCACCATGCGGCCATCTTTTACCAGTTGTGCATACACGGTCCAGCAGGCATTTTTAAAATAGTCGAGGCCCCGAGTATTTACCAGGTAGTTGTCGGGCATGTGCAGGCTGTCGAAGAAACTTGCATACATGTAAATATGCGATGCAAAGGGATCCATGGTTTCGGGAATGCGCACCACGAGTTCCTTGTTGCGGGCATAAATTTTCCAAACTATGCGGCGCACATCATCGTTGTCTTCAAAATTTTTATAGTTCAGGTATTCGCCTTCTATCCGCTTAAGTTCTTCAATCCTTACATTTTCTTCTTCGGTACGTTGGGGCGAAATAGGTTGCTGCTTTGCCACCAGGCTTTTTGGCTTAGTAAAAAATGATTGCTTCACCGGCAACCGCATGCTGAAACTAAAAAACTGGAACAGGTCTTCGAAATACACTACCAATTCCTGCACATCGTATTCGCGAATGGCGGGTAGTGGCCAATGGTACCAACCCGATTGCCTTGCCGAGAACCAGCGAACATTTCCCTTCTTTTGAATAAGAGAGAATTTGGGCGAAAGTTTTACATCGTCGTAAATGAACCTGAAATAGAGAAAACCAAAAAAGGGTTTGAGCAAAGGCTCAATGTCCATGTTAATGCGTCGGCCTATTTTTCTGGAAGATGCTTCTTCGGCATTGTCGATGTTTACCGTTACCTGCCTTGTTTTGGTTTTATAGGTAAACCATAAAAACGGCACCAGCACACTTAAAATACTTAAACCAAAAAGTAGGAAAGCTGTGGCAAAACCTGCTTTTACCAATAGGGTGAGCAGATCGCCGGTTACATTGGGCTCCACGGGTTGCTGCCTGCGAATCCACCACAATGCCAGTGCTGCTGCTGCCAAAAACAGCAGAAAATACAGCCTTACCGGAATGAAGAGTGATATGTAGGAAAGGCGTTGTCGCCAGGTGGATTTGTTCATGTTGGATTGCCCTGCAAAATAGTATGTTCGTCAATGCAATAGATGATAGGCACAGAGTAAATACACACAATTAAACATTAAAAAAGGGTATAAGTTGACGTGAACAATATTTCGGGGGAGGAGCAGGGGGTAGAACAGGCTGTTTGGTATTGCCAGGTTTACCGATGGGTATATTTTGTCATGGGGCCTGCTTATCCTGTTACAGGGGCTGAGTTTACCTGGAGCTTATATCACTAATACCCAGGATTTTTTATACAAGTCAAAGCCCGGAGAGTTTTCTTCGGGCTTTGCTATTTAAACTGCATCCATCCCGTTTTTCTTCTTACCTGCAATTGTGCATTTGATTTGCTTGTTGCAAAACCGTCCAATGATATTTCGCATTTATTGGAAGGTTGAGATCTATAGTTTTGCTGCTTCAAAAGCAGTTTATTAAATACTGGTACTTTTTATGAACAAGATAAAATTCCTTTTATTGTTATTGCCCCTGGGTTTGTTTTCATTTATGGCGGCTCAAAAAAAGATCGTCATTTGGATGATTGGCGATAGCACCATGGCCAACAAGCAAGAGAAAGCATTTCCTGAAACTGGCTGGGGAATGGCGTTTGGAGCTTTTTTTAATAGTAATGTTACTATAGAAAACAGGGCGCAAAATGGAAGGAGTACCTTGTCGTTTATCAATGAAAAAAGATGGGATGATGTAGTCAATCATTTACAGAAAGGAGATTATGTGTTCATTGAATTTGGGCATAACGATGAAAAAGTAGACAAGCCCGGGGTAGGCACTTCCATTGAAGACTATAAAAAAAATCTTTCCCGTTTTGTAACGGAAGCAAGAAGCAAAAAAGCAATTCCGGTTTTGCTTACTCCCACCATGCGCAGGAGTTTTAAGAATGGCGTTTTTGCAGATACGCATGGCCTGTACCCGGATGCAGTACGAAAAGTGGCCGAAAGTTTGAATGTTCCCTTGATCGATATGCACAAGGAATCTGAAAAGCTCCTACTCAGTATGGGCGATGAGCCTTCCAAGCAATTATTCAATTATGTGGAACCGGGGCATAGAAATTATCCCGATGGCAAAAAGGATGATACGCATTTCAGCCAGCTGGGTGCACAAAAAATGGCAGAATTAGCTGTTGCGGGCATCAGGTCGTTGAAATTGGATTTGAGAAAATACCTTAAATGATTTTTTCGAATAGCGCTTTTCCCCGCTTCGGCTTGTTTGCCAATATTGAAGAGTCGCTACAACACAAACCCTACATTTGCCAGCATGTCCATTTCGGTAATCCATTATTTGCAATGCCCGGTTTGTAACAGTAGCCAGATTGGCCCGGCGCTTCAGTGTAAAGACTATACAGTTAGCAAAGAGAACTTCGAGGTTTGGGAATGCAAAAACTGCATGGCCCGTTTTACCCAGCAAGTACCCGATGCTGAGAGCATTGGCCCTTACTATGCTTCGGAAAATTATATTTCACATAGCGATACCAGCAAGGGGCTGATCAGCAAATTGTATAAAACAGCCCGCAAATACACCCTGGCAAAAAAAGTAAAAGGTGTAGCTGCAGCAAGTGGATTGACCAACGGCAATTTGCTGGATGTGGGTTGCGGCACCGGCGCATTTTTGGATGCAGCCAAACGGGCAGGCTGGAAAGTGACCGGGCTGGAACCCGATGCATTGGCCCGCAGGAATGCGCAAAAATTATATGGCATAGAACCCTTGGAAGCTTCGCAATTGTACCAACTGCCGGCTGCTTCATTCGATGTAATTACGCTTTGGCATGTGTTGGAACATATCCACGATCTGCAGGGATATTTCGAGCAGTTCAACCGACTGCTGAAACCCGGTGGCACCCTCATTATTGCAGTACCCAATTACCTGAGCAAAGACGCTGCCAACTATGGCGAATACTGGGCCGCATACGATGTACCCAGGCATTTGTATCATTTCACGCCAAAGAGCATAGAAATTATAGCAGCCAATAATGGGCTGGCTGTGCACGAAGTGCAACCCATGTGGCTCGATGCATTTTATATTGCCTTGCTCAGCGAGCAGTACCAACATGGAAGCCAGCGACTGGTGCCTGCATTCTTCTCCGGCTTGAATAGTGTGTGGAATGCAGCCCGGCATAAAGGCACCTGCAGCTCGCAGGTATATGTGCTGCGCAGCAAATAATTATTGCATTTAGTTTGCTCCCATTATGCCATGACGCATAATTCTACAGCTATCATCATTGGCTAAATAGTTTAGCATTATCTTTAGGGCATGTTCGCCGTTGTAGATATTGAAACCACAGGAGGCACTGCTGCCAATGGCGGCATTACCGAAATAGCCATATTGCTGCACGATGGCAAACAGGTAGAAGGAAAATTCACCAGCCTGGTAAACCCGCAGCAAAAAATTCCACGTTACATCACAGCTCTCACCGGCATTACAGATTATATGCTGGCCGATGCGCCTGTGTTTGCAGATATAGCACCACAGGTGTACAACCTGCTGAAGGGTCGGGTGTTTGTGGCGCACAATGTAAATTTCGATTACTCATTTGTACTGCAGCAGTTGGCGGAAGCAGGTTTTAACTGGCAGGCAAAAAAACTCTGCACGGTGCGTTATGCACGCAAAGTAGTGCCGGGACGTGCATCGTATAGCCTTGGCAATATTTGCCGTGACATGGGTATCGATATCGAAAATCGTCATCGAGCCGAAGGAGATGCCGCAGCCACGGTGCAATTGCTGGAGCACCTGATGGGCATAGATGAAGATGGCAAGCATTTGCAAACATTCCTGAAAGGCAAAACGCCCGAAACCTATTTGCCCATGCATGTGCCAGCGCAGGAGTTAGAGCAATTACCCTATTGTGCGGGTGTGTATTATTTTAAAGACAAGCAGGGCAAAATAGTATATGTGGGCAAGGCTAAAAATTTGAAGTACCGGGTGCGCAGTCATTTTGCCAACAACAGCAGCAGCAAACGCAAACAGGATTTCATTCGCAATATTTTCAATATTTCTTACCAGCCCTGTATTTCGGAAATACATGCACTGGTGTTGGAAGAGCAGGAAATAAAAAGGCTTTGGCCATTGTACAACCGAAGCCAGAAACGATACAGCCAATTGTTTGGACTGTATAGCATAGAAGACCAACGCGGACTTACCCGGTTGCTGGTGGAAAAGCGGCGCAAACACTTAAGCGCAATTGCCAGTTTTCATCAACTGGAAGCAGGCTATAGCATTGGCCGCAAGTTGATGTACCGTTTTGATATTGATGAAAGGTTGCTGTTTGCCACCGGCACTATTCCCCAATCACTGTTGCCCGAAGAGGAAGCGGTGCATAATCAAAAAATGGCGGAAGCCATACAATGCCTGCGGGAAGAACTTCCTTCTTTGGCAGTGTACGAATGGGGAGAAGATGAAACCGGTAAGCCGCAAACTATTTATTACAGTATTCAAAAAGGTTGCTATGTGGGAATGGGTATTTGTGCCGGCCATGAGTTGTTGCCTTACCACAAGGTGGAAACAATTATAACTGCTGCCGCGGACAACGATTACATTAAAGCCATGTTATTTCGTTTTGCAACCACGCATCCAGGCCAGGTATTGCAACAGGCTGCAGCATCCATGTAGCGGGCAATTCGTTTTTTTTGTTTCTTCATTGCATGAAAACACTCCCATTAATTGTAGCAGCATCCATCTGCTTATATGCCTGTGGTAATTCTTCCAATGAGCAGAAAGCCGGTGAGCCTTCCATCAACGATTCACAAAGTGCACCGGTAGAAACTGCACTTTCCCTTGTGCGGGAAAATGTACAAACCAATGCCGTTGCTTCGTACAGTAAAAAAGTGCCTAACGATCTGAACGATTGGCATTTCAACGTAAATGTTTTTGAAACCAAAGACAGGTTTGTGTTCAATGTAAAATTTCAGTATGAAGAGATAGAAGGCAGCGATAATATTACCATTCCTAATTTGGGGATAGAGCCCAAAGTTGAATTGCGTGCAGGCCCCGAGCCTTATTCCTGCATCATTGGCTTTCTGGATAAGGACGGAACTTTTAAGGAGTACAAAAAAGTGTATGTGGTAAATGATGCACTTAAAATGACTACGCTGAAGCAGTATACCGTTACGGTAGTTAATCAATAGTTTATTACAATCTGTATTGAAATTAAAAAGCCCCGAACTCGTTCGGGGCTTTTTAATAAAAGTATTCAGTGCATTAAGCAACTGCCTTGTTTACCAGGTCGGCTGCTTCGCTCAGCAGGATGGCACTTTGTACCTGCAACCCGCTTTCGTCTATCAGTTTTTTTGCTTCTTCTGCATTGGTGCCTTGCAGGCGTACAATGATAGGAATATGAATTTCGCCAATGGTTTTGTATGCATCAATTACACCCTGGGCCACACGGTCGCAGCGTACAATACCACCAAAAATATTGATGAGGATCGCTTTTACTTTAGGGTCTTTCAGGATAATACGGAAACCGGCTTCAACGGTTTGCGCATTGGCGCTACCACCTACGTCGAGGAAGTTGGCAGGTTCACCACCGCTCAGTTTGATCATGTCCATGGTGGCCATTGCAAGACCAGCGCCATTTACCATGCAACCTACGTTGCCATCGAGTTTTACAAAGTTCAGGTTGTATTGGCCGGCTTCTACTTCGGTAGGATCTTCTTCGGTCACATCCCGCATAGCAGCCAGGTCGGCGTGGCGAATGAGGGCGTTCTCGTCGAGGTTCATTTTGCAGTCAACCGCAATAATTTTTTCATCGCTGGTTTTGAACAGCGGGTTAATTTCCAACATGCCGCAGTCGAGAGACACATAGGCATTGTACAGGTTGCTCACAAACTTCACGCAGTTCTTGAATGCATCACCACTAAGGCCAAGGTTGAAAGCAATTTTACGTGCCTGGAAACCTTGCAGTGCACCACCGGGATGTACCCACTCCTTAAAGATCTTTTCAGGAGTTTTGTGTGCCACTTCTTCAATGTCCATACCGCCTTCGGTGCTGTACATAATTACATTCTGGCCTTTGGCTCTATCGAGCAAAATGCTCAGGTAAAATTCCTTTACCGGGTTGGGACCAGGATAGTACACATCCTGCGCCACTAAGATCTTGTTTACTTTTTTTCCTGCTTCACCGGTTTGAATGGTCACCAGTGTATGGCCCAAAATGTTTTTAGCAATAGTGGTTACATCTTCGAGGCTTTTGGCCACGGCTACACCACGTTGTTCGCTACCTACAATTTTACCCTTTCCGCGGCCACCGGCGTGGATCTGCGCTTTGATGACAGCAAAACTGTTTCCAGTTTGTGTTTTGATCTGGCGATATGCTTCTTCGGCATTCATCACACTTTCTACGGCTATACCTTCCTGTACAGGAACGTGATACTTTTTCAGTAATTCTTTAGCCTGGTATTCGTGTAGGTTCATATCTGGGCTGTTTTTTGAGCGGCGAAGATAATGCTATGCTCCTTTAAGTGGATTTTTTTCAACGATTTCCTTTACTGCTTGTTTATCCACTAATTCGCCCGTAAGAAAAATTTGCTATTTCATTCTGCTCCCTATATTTGTTTTAACATTCCAGAAGGATTTGTAAACCAAAACTTATTATTGTGGGGAACGACCAGCACGACAAAAAGATGGATAGTGTGTACAGTAAGCGCATCAAGGCAGGAAAAAGAAGAACTTACTTCTTTGATGTTCGCGCCACCCGTGGCAATGATTATTTCCTCACTATTACAGAAAGCAGAAAGCGTTTTGACTCCGAAGGGTACGACAGGCACAAGATCTTTTTGTACAAAGAAGATTTCAACAAGTTTGTAAAAGGATTGAATGAAGCAGTAGACTACGTGAAAACCGAGTTGATGCCCGATTTCGATTTCGACGCCTTCAACCACGACGAAGTTTTTGAAGACGGTGAGTATGTTCCTGCCGAACCAACGAATGGGGTAGCAGCTCCTGTAGCCGAAGCACCAACAACCAATGGATTGGATGCTGAGGTTACAATTCCGGCTCCCAGTTCCAATGGCAACGGAATTTCCCTCGAAGATGTAGACAAATGGTAATTACCGATTATACTAAAAAGCCGCACCCTTTGGATGCGGCTTTTTCATATTTGCTATAGTGTACAACGTACAACTTAGCCAAGCTTCTTTAGTTGGGCAATGGCTGCTGTGGGGTTAGGGGCTCTGAATACAGAGTTGCCTGCTACCAGCACTGTAGCGCCTGCTTCCAAAATGGTGGCTGCATTTTTTTCGCCCACGCCGCCGTCTATTTCTATTTCTACTTTCAGGCCTTTGGCGTCTATCATCTGGCGGAGTTGCTTTATTTTTTCCAGGGTATGAGGTATAAACGACTGCCCACCAAAACCGGGGTTCACACTCATGAGGCATACCAGGTCGATATCGTGCAAAATATCGGCCAATGTGCTTACAGGTGTATGCGGGTTGAGTGCCACACCAGCTTTCATACCCAGGCTTTTGATCTGCTGAATATTCCTGTGCAAATGCGTACAGGCTTCCATGTGAACGGTCAATATATCGGCACCGGCATTTTTGAAATCCTGGGCATAACGCTCGGGCTCCAAAATCATGAGGTGTACATCGAAAGGTTTTTTAGTGGCTTTGCGCAGGCTTTCAATTACCGGTAATCCAAAACTGATATTGGGTACAAACCTGCCATCCATTACATCGAGGTGCAACCAATCTGCTTCCGATTGGTCGAACATGGTAATCTCCTGGTCCAGTTTCAAAAAATCGGCTGCTAATAAAGAAGGGGCAATGATAGCCATGCGGGTGTATTTTTTTGTTGCGGCAAATGTAGGAAAGGCAGCGACGAACGCCGAAAACTTCCTGCACCATCGGGAGCAGGCTCCTGCTTTTTTACAAAATTATGGATGACTGCTCAATCGGTTGATGGCTGCTTCCGCTTCGGGAATTTGGCTGTTGATGAGTAAAGCACGTTGGTATGCTTCAATAGCTTTGTCGTTCATTTTCAGTGTGTCGTACGATTTAGCCAACCAATACCATCCATCAGCATATTTGGGGCTTACCTCGGTGAGCTTGCTAAAAGTAGATTGTGCTTCTTTGAAATTTCCCTCATCGTACCAGGCATATCCTTTTTCCATATAGGCATCTACAAAAGCATAATCGTAGCGGATGGTGCTATCCATCCAGCGGCGTGCTTCGCTGTAGTTTTTGATTGTGTTGTAGTAGATACCTTTTATATAACATAGCCCGGTACGGGTTTCGGGCGTGGGAAACCGGTACCAAACCTGGTCGCAAAACTTTAGGGTGCGATCGCTGCCGGCTTCGGCCATGGTATTGGCCAGGCTTAAGAACACCAGGTTTTCTTCGGGGCGCTGCTGCAGGTATTTTTCGTAGGCAGTAATGGCTTTATCGTAGCTCTTGGCCGACCTGTACAGATCGGCTTTCACCAACTGGTAAATAAAATGTTTGTTACTATCCCTTTTCAACAGGGTATCACACCAAACAGCAGCTGCTTCAAATTTTCCCCGGTTGGAGAGGGTGTCTATCAGCCTGTCCACCAGCATGATGCTGTCCGGAAATTGTTGGATATCCATTTCCATAGCGGCCAATACGTGGTCGGTAGCAGTGGGAGTAACGGGTTGCTTGGTTTCGTTTCGGCAGCCCACCAGTGCAAACACGGCAGCCCATACAAACAGGAAATACTTCATAGCTGCAAATAAATTGAAAGTTTGGGCGCAATGCATCAACGCCTCCAGGTTACTATATTTTTTATGATAAACGCTGATACTGACCAAATTCTGACAATTCATCTACATGCATCCGGCTATTTTTACTTCAAATTGAAACACCTCCATGCAAAAATTATTGTTGACAGTACTGGTTGCCATTGCGGGAATCAGCCTGATATCCTTCAGCGGCAAAGAAGAACATTTGGAAATTGTACAATCGGACACGCTGCATTACCCCGAGGAAAAGCATTTGCGAAATATTCGCCAGCTCACATTTGGTGGCGATAATGCCGAAGCCTATTTCAGCTTCGATAACCAATGGATCATTTTTCAGAAAACAAACCCGAAAGAAGGCATCCTTTGCGACCAGATGTATATTGGTAAAGTACCCGGGCCCGGCGAAAAATTTGAACCTCGCCTTATTAGCCCCGGTAAAGGACGCACTACCTGTGGCGCATTTACCAAAGATGGCAAGCATGTGATCTACGCCAGCACCCATTTGAGTAGTGCCGATTGCCCACCGGTACCCGACAGGTCGAAGTATGGCAATAAGTATATATGGCCACTGTACGATAGCTACGACATTTTTATGGCCGACCTCAATGGTAAAATTGTAAAGCAACTTACCAAAACCAAAGGCTACGATGCCGAAGCCACGCTGAGTCCCGATGGTAAGAAAATGGTGTACACCAGTACCAAGAGCGGCGACCTGGAACTTTGGATCATGGATCTGAAAAGCGGGAAAGAAAAACAGGTAACCAATTTACTGGGTTACGATGGCGGCGCCTGGTTTAGCCCCGATGGTAAAAAACTGATCTGGCGTGCCAGCCGTCCGGCCAATGCCGATGAAGAAAAAGAATACAAAGACCTGCTGGCGCAAAACCTGGTAGCACCTACCAATATGGAAGTATGGATTGCCGATGCCGATGGTAGCAATGCCAAAAAAGTAACAGCGTTTGGACAGGCCAACTGGGCGCCCACCTATATGCCCGATAGCAAACGCATTTTGTTTGCCAGCAACCACGAGTACAAAAGAGGATTCCCTTTTAACCTGTACATGATCAACGAAGACGGCACCGGTCTTACCAAAGTGAGCCGTGATAAAGGGTTTGATGCTTTCCCCATGTTTAGCTACAATGGTAAGCAGTTGTTGTTTTGTAGCAACAGGAACAATGGCGGCACCCGCGATACTAATATCTTCCTCGCCGATTGGGTAGAATAAGTAGGAGAGACGCCGGTAGCTGAAATTTTTTTTCTGCTACAGCGGTTTACCCTGATATTTACGCCCAGCCAAAAAAATAAAAAATTATGGATACAGGTTTATTGCATTTACACAACGTTCTGAGGTGGGTAGTGCTGTTGTTTTTGCTGCTGACCCTTTTGCAGGCAGTAGGCAAAAAAGAAACTATTAAAAAATGGAGTTTGTTCCTGATGATTTCGGCGCATACCATGCTGCTGATTGGGTTGTACCAATGGCTGGCCGGACGTTACGGACTGCTGACTGCTGAAATACCCGAAGGCGTATCGCGGATGAAAGACAAGTTCTGGCGTTTTTACCAGGTGGAGCATCCTGCAATGATGCTGATCTCGATAGTGCTGATCACCATGGCTCGCTCAAGAGCCAAAGTGCTCAACTATAAAGCGGTTACCACTTTGTTGATCATTGCCCTGGTGCTCATACTGGCTGCTATTCCATGGCCGGGACGTGAAAACGTAGGTCGTGCTTTGTTCCCAGGTATGTAATTCTCCTGCACAATGCATTTCAAAAAAGCCATCCGGTATAATTGGGTGGCTTTTTTGTGTACGTATAATTTCTGCTTTTGCAAGGCAGGCATAGCAGTTGTTGACCAAAAACTTTTTTCAGGGTAAAAAATTGGCAGGTATATTTATTGCTAAGCAAACGCCACCTTACTTCCCAATTACCTGTTTATGCATTCTCACTTTGTTTGCGTCTTATACGTTGTATTTAACCCATTATACTTTTAGCAGATACATGAGAATCGTACTTGGCTTTGTTTTATGGATGTGCAGCCAGTTGCTGTATGCACAGGAGCGAAGCGTTATTACTGCGCATAATTTTAAGCAGTCGGCATCCTCTTCTTTGAAAGGAGAGCCGGGTAGCCGAAAAGTGGCTATTGTGGTGGGTATATCGGGGTATAGCAGCGAGAGGCTAAATCTTCAATATGCCAGCAGCGATGCCAGTTTTTTTACCGGCTACCTGCGGGAAACCAGGAGTTACGAGGATCGCAATATTTTTCCCTTACTCGACTCTGCAGCCACTGCCAGCAAAATATATTCTACGGTAAAGAATATGATAGATGAATTGGTGGCCGGCGATGAACTGGTACTATACTTTGCAGGCCATGGCGATGTGCAGGATGATGAGGCTTTCTTCCTGGCATGGGATGCATCGGATTCAAGAAATTACCTCGGAGCAGGGGGAGTGTTTGATTTGACCAAACTCGACCTGTATGTAAAAAAGTTGGCCACTGCCAAAAAGGTAAAAGTGATGCTTGTGATGGATGCCTGTCATTCGGGTTTCGATCTGCATAAAGATGGCATCTTAAAAGCCCAGGATAATATGATGACGGGCTTCGACAATTCCACTAAAATGCTGGGATGTGGCGCCAACGAATTTTCTTACGAAGCCGATTCTGTGCGGCACGGTCTTTTTACATGGTACCTGGTGCAGGGCCTTATGGGATTGGCCGACGTACAATCCGATAATAAAATTTCATCGAAAGAATTGGGCACCTGGGTAAAGCAAAGAGTATCGGCTGCTACGCAAGGCAGGCAAAACCCCATTATTAGCTCGCCAGATAGTCTTGCCGAATTGGTGAGCGTTACTCCTGAAAGCAGGGCAAGGGCATTAGCTTTAATTCGCAGCCGCCAGTTTGGGAGAGAGTTGGCAAGTCGCGGTGCCGGTGATACTGCGAATGAAAAGGATGACCCAGGTCTGCAAAAATATATCGACCGCTATAACGCCTTTTTGCAACTCGATCAATTATACCAAGGCGATTCGAGTAGCCTCGGAGTGATCAGGCAATTGCATGCTTTGCAATCTCCGCAGGCGCAATCACTCATTGGTAGTTTGCAAAACCATTTGGCAGAAATTCTCGAGACCCGCAGCCAGTTGGTGCTGAATGAATTTTTGATGGGCAAAAGCGAAATGCCGCCTTCGGAAACCTTTTATACTGCAGGCATTCAGTCGGGGTTGGCAGATAGTTTGCTGCCCGATGGTGATCCCCGCAAAAATGCGGACCAGGTAATGGCAGCCTTTCATAAAGCATTTAGTTACCTGCGCTACGAACGGTACGAAAAATACGGAGAAGCTGAACAGCTACTGAGGAATGCTTTGGCCATTGAAGACCGTGCAGCATATATATACCTTACCATGAGCTATCTCATGAGTTACCAACATAAAAATGATAGCGCCGCGTATTACGCACAACGTGCTTCCTCACTCATTCCTACATGGTCGCATGCTAAAAATGTGTTGGGCAATATTTATGATGATATGGGCCAATCGGGCAAAGCACTCGAGATGCACAAAGCAGTGTTGGCCGCAGACAGCAATTATGTTTGGAGCTATAATAATATTGCCAACGCCTACCTCAGCATGAACAGCCTGAAAGAAGCAGAGCGATATTTCAATAAGGCACTGCACATGAAATTGTCTGCCAACAAATCAAGACTTGCACACGATTGGGCTATCTCGTACGGCAATTTGGGTGTGGTGTACGAAAAGCGGGGCATATTTTCCAAAGCCGAAAAATATTACCTGCTGGCCGATTCGGTGGATGGGTCGTATACTCAAAACCTGCGCAACCTTGGAGCCTTGTATCAAAACAGCAGCATTACACTGGCAAATGATGGTAAAAAGGCCGAATACTTCCTGAAGAAAGCAGTAGAGAAGGGCCCTTATGAAGCCGCCAATTATTATACACTGGCAGATTATTATAAGGATAACGGACTATCGGAAGCCGAGTTGAAAAAAGCGGATAGTTTATACCGTGTAGCCATTGCGCTCAACCCATTTGATGAATATCCATATGCCCGGCTGGGAAATTTATATCTCGATAAAGAAATGCCCGACAGTGCTTATCAGTGGTTCAAAAAAGGTATAGTGCATTCGTTGGGAACGGCCCAGTCTTATTACCGGTTTACCAGTTATTTTGATTATACAGGCAATGCCGATAGTGCTATTTATTATTACCGGGAAGCGTTGAAGAAAAATCCTTATTTCATTGATGCAGCCGTAGAATTATCCAAAGAACTGTTGAAGAAAAAGGATACCGCAAACGCGGAACAAACCATGCTTCAACTTGCTGCTGTATATCAACAATCGCCGCAGGTGTACTACGAATTGGGCAACTATTATTTTATGGTGAATGATGTAACGGAATCGCTGGAAGCTTACCATCATTCGTTGCAACTGGACCCAGAGTATATCCATACACTTCAATCGCTGGTATATATCTACCTGCAGCAAAATAAGCCGGAACTAAGCCGGAAATATTTCCAGCAATTACAACTGGCCGAGCCAATGGCTTTAACCAAAGATGGGTATATGTCGTTGGTAGTGCACAGGAGTTTGGATATACCCGTGGCACAACGATATAACTGGCTAAAAGGTTTTGTATCCATGCACAACGGCTTTTTGCCAACCTATGAAATGTTGGCCGCAACAGCTTATTCCACCAATACACATCTTGCGTATGTATTATCGCTGGCTCAAACATTCGCACAAAAAAAACCGGAGTCAGTGAGTGAAGAATTATTGAAATGGCAGCTTTTGTTGTGTATCGAAACACAGCAGCTAACCCAGGCTCGCAAACTTGCCAGGCAATATATTGATGTGGTGATTGCTGAAGACCCGTTTGTGAAATCAGTTGCATTTCATTTATGTGGATACCGGGAGGAAGCCAAAAAAATAAAAGGAACCCTGCAGGCGAATGACAGTAAGCAGTTTGGGGTGCAATTCAGAAAAATATTTGCAGCGCTGTGATCACAGGATGAATGCATGCTGTTTGCATAGGAAATAATAAAGAATATCAATCAATCACCGGAACAAACTAAAGTGCAATAATGAAAGGCTTTGGGAAAGTTTTTTCTGATAACATGGCAAGAAGCCTAATTTTTTTCGTCTTCTTATTTACATGCATGGCCATGGCTAATGGGCAAACCAGGCGTGTAAGTATGAATTCAGGTGAATTTTATATTGGCTATACAGATATCGAGTTCAAGGCATTCAGTATTGACAGGTCATACAATTCAAAGTCGTCATTTAGTGGGCTTTTTGGATTTGGGTGGAGTTCGTTGTTCAATACCCGCCTGGTTGAATTGCCCGATGGAACTGTGAATATTCATTTGTATGGGGATGGGAGTTTGCAAGAATTCAGCCTGCCCCAGGTAAACAAAGCCGGCATTCACCAAATGGTAGAGTCCATCATTGCAGTAGAGATCAATAGCGGAAAAATTTACAACACACCTGTATCTATACTTGCCAGAAAGCAGGAATTGCTTACCGATAAAAACCTTCGGAACAAAAGTTATCAGCGCTATATGGAACAGGGTAAGATCGCCTACGCTTCCCGCACCAGTAAAACCTTTACACGCTGGTTTAGTTTTATGAAAGAGGAGCTAAGCTGGAATGGAAAAGTGTATGTGTATAGAAATTATGATGACACGTACATGTTCAATGATGCTGGTAAACTTATGCAATACACGGATGGCACCACGCAGCTACAATTGGACTATGGCAAAAAAAATATTTCCGGGTTCAGGGTAGGTGATGGACCTTATTGTACAGTTAAATCAGATACTTCGGGGCGTATTATTCAAATGAGCTTTGAAGATAGTGGCCGGGTAAAGCAGGCATTATTCCAGTACGACAATAAAGAAAACCTCGTCTATTCGAGGGATGTTGCGAACAATGAATATTGGTACCAGTATGATAAAAGCCATAACATGGTTCGCATCAATTACTTCGATTCTACATCTCTCACAATGGAATACGATCCGCTTACATTTTGGGCAACACGGGTTACCGATAGAAAGGGGAACGCTACTACTTATCAATACCATGCCTATTACCGGGAAGACGGCACAGTAGATGATCTGCATTACGGTACCACCCTGCATGACTACGACAGCACAGGCAAAATGGTATTTACTGAAACGCTTGATACGGAGCGTAAAATGCAAACGGCCGATGAATCGTATTTGTATAGGTATGTGCACAAAACTGATACAAGCTATACCGAAAATATCTATCCGCCCTTTATTGGAAACGTGGTATACAGGAAATCAAATGAGAAGGAAGCCTGGAGTAGTTATGATGGAAAACAACGACCGGTCTACCTGCGACTACCCGACTCGGTATTTATCATGAAATACAATGAGCAGGATCTACCGGAAAAATTTTGGGCCATTGATTCGTTGCGCAAAGACACCACCACGTATACCTATGCATACAATAAGGAGGGAGAGTTGGCAAGGGTTGAAAAAAATGGGAAGAAATATACACTCACCGGAAGTGTTCAAAAAGGGAAGGTGTTGGTAGCAGGTAGTGCAGGTGCGCCACTCACCATTTGGTTCAAAGATGAAAAGCCCATAGCCGTAGCAAACGGTGCTTCTGAAAAGCTTGAGCTGCCTTTTAGCAAAACACTCACCAATAAAGCCGCTCTGCTGAAAGCCCAATACGAGGCAATTGAAGACATCTGTGCGCCCAAAGAAATTATGCACAACTGGATTTGGGAAAAATTGTAAGGGCTTTAAACCAACTGAAAATATTTTACCAGGAGCATATCAGCTACTAACCGCCTCTTTTCCCCAACTCTATCACTTCAAGGTCTTTGGGTTTGGCGCCGTCAATCGTAAACCGCATGATGGTGCGCACCTGTTGCCATCCATGCCTGCCCGCAGCGCCGGGGTTCAAGTGCAGGCAATTCAATTGCTGGTCGAATTGGGCTTTTAAAATATGCGAATGCCCGCTTACAAAAATGGTGGGCTTACGGTCGGTGAGCCAGGCTTTTACGCCCGGTGCATAACGGCCGGGGTAGCCCCCAATATGTTGCATACAAATAGTGGCATCTTCAATTTGAAACCTGCTGCGTTCCGGAAAATGCTGGCGGATATTTTGCCCGTCTATATTGCCATACACCCCACGCAATGGCCTGAATTTGGCCAGGGCTTCCAGCACTTCGAGGCTGCCGAAATCGCCGGCATGCCAAATGGCATCACATTCCTCGAAGTAGGTAAATACCTGCTCATCCAGCCAGCCATGTGTATCCGAAATCAAACCAATGCGAGTCATGCTAATACGGTAAATTTGTGATTCAACGAATTGAATGCCATTCAAGCGCAATTTTACGTATTACATCGATAAGCGGCATTGGAAGTATTATTTCCTGGTAGTGGCTTTGTGTACCGCTGCCTGATCTGCATGGTTGCCAATCATTTTGAGAGTGGTGGAATAGCGGAGTGATGGATATCCCTTTTACTGATGCTGATTTTTCAGCCCGGTTATCATTCAAAAATTTTCAAACGCATGTCACATTATTATACCCTTGGCCAGGTGCCGCATAAGCGCCATACCCAATTTCGAAAGCCCGATGGTGGCTTGTACAGCGAGCAGCTTTTCAGCACCGAAGGTTTCTCCAACGATTATTCCATCCTGTATCATGTGCATCCGCCTACTGTTATTGTAGGCAACGATGAACCAATTGACGTTCGGCCCATTATTGCCGAAGCCAACATGCTAAAACATCGTTGCTTCGAAGGCATGAATGTACCGCCTGCTGCAGATTATCTGGATAGCAGGGTGCCTGTATTGGTCAACACCGATGTGCATATTAGTTTGGCTGCACCGCAACAAAGCATGCGCCATTATTTTTTCAAAAATGCAGATGCCGATGAAGTATTGTTTATTCACGAAGGCCATGGTCAACTACATACGCAATACGGCAATATCCCATTTGCCTACGGCGATTATGTGGTGATACCCAGGGGCACTATTTATCAAATCGAATTTTCAACCGATGCCAACCGCTTGTTGATCATAGAATCTTTTAGCCCTGTTGTGCCTCCCAAAAGATATTTAAGCAAGTATGGCCAACTGCTGGAGCATAGCCCTTACTGCGAAAGAGATATACGGCCACCGGTTGCATTACAAACCATTGATGAAACCGGTGACTTTCTTATCAAAACAAAAAAGAAAGGAATGCTGTATGGCATTCATTATGGCCATCACCCTTTTGATGTAATTGGATGGGATGGGTGTTGCTATCCTTATGCCTTAAGCATCCACGATTTTGAACCCATTACCGGGAGGGTGCACCAGCCGCCTCCTGTTCATCAAACTTTTGATGCGCACAATTTTGTGATCTGCTCTTTTGTACCCCGGTTGTACGATTATCACCCCCATGCCGTTCCGGCTCCTTATAACCATAGCAATATCGACAGCGATGAAGTATTGTACTATGTGGATGGCGACTTTATGAGCCGCAAAAATGTAACCCGGGGCATGATCACCCTGCACCCGGCTGGCATTCCCCATGGGCCTCATCCCGGCGCTGTAGAAAAATCTATTGGCAAAACCGAAACCAGGGAGCTGGCCGTCATGGTAGATACTTTTCACCCCTTACAGCTCACAAAGCAGGCGCTATCCATTGAAAATGAAGGATATGTGATGAGTTGGGCTGAATAAAACCGCTACTTGTCTTCAACTGAAAACCGGGTATTCCCGGTTTTTTTGTTTTTCTTAAGAAATTTTTTCAATTAAACGTTTGTTTCAATTAAACGACCGTTTAGTTTCGCTGTGTAATTCAATCCATGTTATGGAACTATCCGATAAACAAATACACATTATTGAAGTAGCCGAAAGCCTGTTTGCGCAGCATGGTTATGGCAGTACTTCCATTCGTGATATTTCGAAAGAAGCGAATGTGAACCTGGCAATGGTGTCCTACTATTTTGGAAGCAAGGAAAAGCTCTTGGAAGCCATTTTCCACTACCGCATTTTTCATTCCTGGTTTTTGGTAAGGGAAGCCATGGAAAAAAACGAACTCAATACCTGGGAACTGGTAGAAGTAATGATCGATTCGTTTGTGGATCGGCTGAATGACAAAGCCAATTTTCATGCATTGATGATTCGTCAGCAGTTGCTGGGCGAACGCAGCCCCATGTACGATATGCTCATGGAGTCGAAATGCAAAAACTACGAGATGGTGTGCCAACTGGTAAAGCAGGGGCAGGATAAGGGCATTTTCAAAGAAAACGTAGATATAGCACTGATGATCGTAACCATGGTGGGAACGGGCTACCAGCTCATGCATTCCATCTCTTTTTATAGCAAGATGGCGAAGGTAGATTATGCACCGGATGGCAAGTTGACACCGGAATTAATGGTGCGGTTGAAAGAACATCTCAAACAAATTTTAAAATCCATTCTTATCAAATGATACAGTTCAAAATAAATAGGGGAAATATGAAATGGTTAGTGGGGTTATTGCTCATTCCGGCAATGGGGATGGCGCAAAATACTGCGCCGAAATTGCTCACGTTGGAACAGGCCGTTAAACTGAGCTTGGAAAACAACAAGCAATTGCGCATGGATAAAGCCAGGGTAGAAGGTGCATTGGCAAGGGTAAAACAAGCAGAAGAAAAACGACTGCCCGAGTTGAGTGCCAGTGGTACGGTAATGATGCTGAATAATCCTACTGTATCCATGAAAGGGGGAAGCAGCGGCGGTGGCGGCGGTACTACACCTCCCACAACTGCCGAAAAAAAGTTTGAAGTAAATCCTGCGTTGATCGCCAATGTGAGTGCTTCAGTCCCCATTTATACCGGCGGTCAAATTAAGTATGGTATTCAGTCGGCGCAGTTCCTGGCAGAAGCTACAAGGTTGGATGCAACCGTAAACGAACAGGCCGTTATTCAAAACAGCGTGCAGGCTTATGTGAATTTGTACAAAGCATCGCAGGCAGTAAGAGTGGTAGCAGAAAACCTGGCCGATGAGCAGCAGCGGGTGAAAGATTTTACGAATCTCGAATCGCAGGGTTTGTTGGCTCGTAACGATTTGATGAAAGCTTCGTTGCAGGCATCCAATGTGGAACTGGCTTTGCTGGAAGCAAAAAGCAACCTGCAGGTGGCCAGCACCAACATGAACATTATGCTGGGTCTTCCCGAATATCAATCGCTGGTGGTAGATACTACCAATTTCAAAATATACGAGAATAATAAATCGCTGGCAGAGTGGGAAGATATTGCGCTTACCAAACGTGTGGAATTTGCATCGAACAAGCAACGCCAGAAAGCAGCCGATGCGCAGATCAATAGCATCAAAGGAAGCATGTTGCCTTCACTGTCTGCATCGGGTGGATATTTTACGGCCGATGTAAAAGACCTCATGAGCATTACGAATGCAGTGAATGTAGGTGTGGGTTTGAAGTACAATGTATCGAGCCTATGGAAAACAAAGGCAAAGATATCGGAAGCAAGTGCCCAAAAAAATGAGCTGGTAGCAGCCGGGGCATTGCTCGACGATCATATCCGTATGCAATTGAGCAAAGCGTATGAAGATTACCTGCTATCGGTACGCAAAATTGATGTGTACAATATAGCAGTAGAGCAGGCGCAGGAAAACTATCGCATCACCAACAATAAATACAAGAATGATTTGGCCACACTCACCGATCTGCTCGATGCCGATTTGGGAAGACTAAGAGCCAACCTCAATAAGGCGAATGCCAATGCAGATGTATCGGTGGCGTATGCCAACCTGCTGCAGGCCGCAGGTATTTTGGAACAACAAATTTTTAAATAACTACAAGCAATTCTAACATATTATGGAAACATCAACACAACAAGCACGCAAAGGCACCAATAAAAAATTTCTGATAGCACTTATACTACTGGTAGTGGTAGGTGGTGGTTATATTGTTTACCACCAATTACACGGATCAAAGTTTGAAGAAACTGAAGATGCGCAGGTAGAAGGAAATATCAGTGTAGTGATACCAAGAGTGAGTGGCTATATCACCGAAGTACGGGTGAAAGACAACCAACTGGTAAAGAAAGGCGACACCCTCGTAGTGCTCGACGATCGCGATTGGAAAATTAAACTGGAGCAGGCAGAAGCTGCATTGGCGGTAGCACAAAGCAATTTGGGTGTTGCCGAATCGGCCACGGCCAGTTCGCAGGCATCTGTAGCCAGTGCCGCCAGCAGCGAAAAAATTACAGAAGCACAAATAGAAGCAGCAAAAGTGAGAGTATGGCGTGCAACGCAGGATTACAATCGCTATGCAGCATTGGTGAAAGATCGTTCTATTACACAGCAACAATATGAGCAGGCGTTGGCAGAAAAAGAAACTGCCGAAAAGCAATTGCAGGTGCTGGTCGAGCAGGCTCGTTCGGCCAATACACAAACCCATGCAGTGGCTTCGCAAAGCAATACAACAGGTAAACAAGTAGCAGTGGCCAACGCCGTAATAGCACAGCGTGTGGCAGATGTGGATGCAGCAAAACTGAATCTTAGTTATACCGTAATTGTTGCACCTGTAAGTGGTGTGATCAACAGGGTGAGTTTGCAGCCCGGCCAGTTGGTGCAGCCCGGTCAATCACTCTTTAATGTGGTGGTAGATGAAACCCTTTGGGTAGTAGCCAATTTTAAAGAAACACAAATGACCGGCATGAAACTGGGACAAAAAGTAACTGTGAAAGTGGATGCACTTCCCGGCCATGAGTTCGAAGGACAGCTTACTTCATTTGCACCTGCTACCGGTAGCCGTTTTGCTTTGTTGCCTCCCGATAATGCTTCGGGCAACTTTGTAAAAACCGTTCAACGCATCCCTGTAAAAATTGAGTTTTCGAAGTCAGATGATTCATTGTTGAAGCAACTGCGCCCGGGCATGAACGTGCTGGCAGAAGTGCATTTGAATTAAGGGCTATTCCACACAATTTTCTTAGAAGAAATTTCAGCATTCATGAGTAATGAAAACAGCCTGGTAGAGTACGGTTTCCGTAGGGTGATCGTAACCGTAACGGCTATAATGTGTGCCCTCTTGGAGATCGTGGACACCACTATTGTAAACGTGGCGTTGAACGATATGAAGGGCAATATGGGTGCTACACTCAGCGAGATCAGTTGGGTGATCACAGCGTATGCAATCGGTAATGTGATCATTGTACCCATGACAAGTTGGTTGTCGCAACAGTTTGGTCGGCGTAATTATTTTGCGTTCTCCATATTGCTGTTCACCGTGTTCTCGTTTTTCTGCGGCAATGCGACCACCGTTTGGGAGCTTATCATCTTCCGGTTTTTGCAGGGCGTAGGTGGTGGTGCACTGTTGGTGACTTCGCAAACCATTATCACAGAAAGTTACCCTGTAGAAAAAAGAGGGATGGCGCAGGCCATCTATGGTTTGGGCGTAATTGTAGGACCCACACTGGGACCTCCATTGGGTGGCTATATTGTAGATAACTATGCATGGCCTTATATTTTTTACATCAATATTCCACTGGGTATTATTGCCTTCATGCTGGCATTGCGTTTTGTGCGGAGTCCTAAGTATGGCGAAAAAAAATCGGGCAAGGAAGTGGACTGGTTGGGCATTGCCTTACTGGCCATAGCGGTAGGTTCTTTGCAGTATGTATTGGAAAAAGGCCAGGAAGAAGATTGGTTCAACAACATGGGAATATTGTTGTTATCCATCCTTTCGGTATTGGGATTTTTCTTCTTCATCTGGCGGCAGCTCACTTTTAAAAACCCGATCGTAGAATTGAGGGTGTTGAAGAACGGGAACCTGCGGGTGGGTACTATACTATCATTTATACTTGGCTTTGGATTGTATGGCTCCACGTTCATCATTCCATTGTACACGCAGGCTACACTGGGCTGGACAGCTACCCAGTCGGGTATGCTGATGGTGCCGGCCACATTAACCACGGCATTCCTGATGCCTGTGATCGGTAAACTGCTTCAAAAAGGAATTCCCAATCAATATTTGGCAGCCTCCGGTATGCTGGTGTTCGTGGTGTTTTGTTTCTGGGGGTTCAAAATTCTTACGCCCGATACAAGTGAACATGCATTTTTCTGGATGCTGATGATGCGGGGTGTAGCCATGGCGCTATTGTTCATTCCAATTACGACCATGTCGTTGTCTACATTAAAAGGACAGCAGATCGGGCAGGGCGCAGCATTCACAGGTATGATGCGGCAGCTGGGTGGTTCATTTGGTATTGCCATCATTACCACTTTTATGAGC
Source organism: Phnomibacter sp. (assembly GCA_035456005.1). GTDB lineage: Bacteria > Bacteroidota > Bacteroidia > Chitinophagales > Chitinophagaceae > Phnomibacter. The sequence goes on from DATIEA010000004.1 coordinate 273,187, forward strand.
AGGCAAACCTGGCACCATCGTGCGGCATTGGTTTCGCATTTAGACCCAACCGACCCCACTGTTGCCAATAGAATTTCCGGCTACGAGCATGCATTCCTTGCAAAAGGAATGACGCCCGATGTGGCGCTGGCCAGTGCGTACAAAGCCATTGAATACAATGTACTGAAACAGGCAGCCGTTATGTCGTATATGGATGTGTTCATGTTGGTGGGAACGCTGTTCCTGGTATGTGCGCCATTTGTATTGTTAGTAAAAGGAAAGAAGTCGCAAGCCCTTGATTTGAGCAATGCGCATTAGTAACTGTGGACAACGTTGAGTGAACCTTCCACTATTGAATGCACTAAACCTGTAATTTGACTGCCGAAACTAATCGCGGCATGAAGAAGACAGGCAACTCATTCTCTATATTCCGAAAATGCAACTACCTCATGGGGGTAGTTGCATTTTTATTAGGTGCCACACAAGTACAGGCGCAATCTTTTGGTGGCATTCCTGCATCCACAAAACTGCAGCAGGTAAATGGCGAATTTGTAAAAGTGATTTTTCCAAAAGGGATGGATAGTGCTGCTATAAGAGTGGCTACCATTGCCGATCATGTACAGAAAAATTATTCCGGCACTATTGGCAATAAGCGCAAACCCATTAGTGTGGTACTGCAGCCAGCTGTTAATTATTCCAATGGTTATGTAGCATTGGGGCCATGGCGCAGCGAGTTTTTTTTGATGCCTCCGCAAAATCCGTTTGAACTGGGCAGTACTAACTGGTTAGATAATTTGGCCACACACGAAATACGACATGCGCAGCAATACAACAATTTCAATAAGGGCCTGTCGAAACTAATGGGTGTTTTGTTTGGGCAAAATGGCAGGGCCCTGGGCAATGCAGCTTCGGTGCCCGACTGGTTTTTTGAAGGCGATGCAGTGTGGAATGAAACGGCACTAACCGGCCAGGGTAGGGGAAAGCTTCCGTTGTTCCTAAGTAGTTACAAATCCATTTACCGCGATGGTCGGAATTACTCGTTTATGAAAATGCGTAATGGTTCGTTGCGGCAGTATGTGCCTAATCATTACGACCTGGGCTATTTGCTGGTAAGCTATGGCAGGCAAGCCTACGGCGATACTATTTGGAACAGCATTACACACGATGCGGCTGCATTCAAATCATTGTTCTATCCCATGCAGGCTGCTGTAAAAAAACATACCGGTGTGAGGTATGATCAGTTTGTGCAGGATGCCATAGCTGATTTTAGAGAGAAATGGAAATTGCAAACATCGCCAACGCCAACATGGGTTACCGAAGTGTCGGATAAAAAAGTGATCAACTACCAATATCCATACCCTGAAGAAAATGGAACAATCGTTGCGCTAAAAACTTCGGGCAACGAGATCCCGCATTTTGTATGGTTAACTGATATGGGCGAAGAAAAAAATCTGGGCGTAAAAGATATTGGCTACGACGATTATTTCAGTTATCGCAACAACCGCATTGTGTACACCGCTTTGCAACCCGATGCCCGCTGGGGCAACCGGGATTATAGCATTATTAAAGTGTTGGATATAGCCACCAAAAAGGAAACAAGCATCAGCAATAAGAGCCGTTTTTTTTCGCCCGATATCAGCAACGATGGTAAAAGGATTGTAGCAGTGGAAGTGATTCCTAACAAGTCATCTTCGCTGGTGCTATTGGATGCAGAAGGAAACGAACTCAAGCGATTGCAACATGATGATGCCAGTATTTTTTCGCACCCAAAATTTTTACAGGGTGATGAAGAAATTGTAGCTGCAGTACGAAAGCCGAATGGCGATATGGGTTGGCTGATATGGCAAACCAATGATGGAAGCAGCAGGTGGTTGCTTGCACCATCTGCCCGCCTGGTAGGTCTTCCGGTGGTAAAAGGTGATACGCTGTTTTACACTGCCACCGAAGGACAGAACGATGGGTTGTATGCGCAAGTGCTACCGAAGGGCAACCGGTACCTGTTGGCCAATTATGCAACAGGCATTTACCAGGGCTTTACAGTTAACGGAAAAATTGTTGGGTCATTTTTTACTGCAGGTGGCTATCGGTTAGGCGTATTGCCCAGGATGTTTACGCCCATGCTTCCTGCAAAATCTAATTTTTATACATTGTATGGCGCGGCAGGCAATAAAGCGTACGAAAATGTGCAGGAAGTATCGAATGGTTCATTTACCGTTACCAATTATAAAAAAGGATTCAAGCCATTCAACTTTCACAGTTGGCAGCCCGAAGTGAGTGAGTCGGATTATACTTTACGGTTCCTTGGAAATAATGTGATCAACACCACGCTGACTGATGTTTATTATACCTACAACACGAATGAAACAAGTCATGCAGCAGGGGGCAATTTTAGGTTTGGCGGATGGTATGTGCAACCTATTGTGGGGGCACAGCAAACATGGGATAGAAAGATCTACTACCAGAACGATACCACTTTTCATTACAACGAAACAGAACTCTCCGGCGGATTGTTTTTGCCCTTGAACCTAACAGGCGGCAAATCTTTCAGGTATTTAAACTTAGCCGCATTGGTGCATGCCGACCAGGTAAAATGGCAGGGCATTGGCAAAGGCCTGCTGCGCAACCAGGATTATACTTTCGCGGAAGGCAGGATAAGCTATAGCAGCCAGATCCAAAAAGCTACACAGCATATTTATCCCAGGCTTGCACAAACCATTTTGGCGCAGTATAAAACCATGGTGGACGATCATTCGGCCTGGCAAATGTTGGTGACTGGTGGGTTTTATTTTCCGGGTATCGGCAAAAATCATAGCCTGGTGCTGAATGCTGCCTGGCAGGGCAGGGATACGATGCAGCAATACCTCTTCAGCAACTCTTTTCCCTTCTCCAGGGGTTATACCGATGTTAATTTCCCGCGGATGTGGAAGCTGGGTGCCAACTATCATTTCCCTCTCTTGTACCCCGATTGGGGCTTTGGAAATATTGTGTACTTCCTGAGGGTGAGGGCCAACGGGTTTTATGATCATACCGAGGTGAAAAGCTTACGTAGCGGGCTGTCGCGGTCATTCAGAAGCACCGGCATGGAAATGTATTTTGATACCAAATGGTGGAATCAAATGCCTATTAGTTTTGGTTTCAGGTATAGCCGTTTACTCGACAATGAGTTCAGCCAGCCCACGCAGCCCAACCAGTGGGAGTTTATTTTACCAGTAAATTTGTACTGATTTTTTAACCGCTAAATGATTCAGTAATGGAAGGTATATTGGTTAAAACGGGGTTCAGATGGGCGGCGCTGGTTGCATTGTTTGCTTGCTTTACCATAACAGTGCAGGCGCAGAAGTCGGGAAAACAGGAGAGGATAGATTCTACCAAAGCAAGAGTGGAGGCGAAGAGCTACACATTTCACGCTACCAATGCGAGTGGCAAAAGAGGGCGTACTATCAATATAGCCGGCGATCAGAACCGGATTGTGGTGAGGCCCGATATTATAAAGTGCGATCTGCCATTTTATGGTGAATCGTATGGTGGGGCAGGAGGCTATGCACCCACCAGCAATGGCCCGCTTACATTCGAAACAAAGGACTTTATATACCAGAGCAAGCCCGGCAAGAAAGGCGGCTGGAATATTTCTATAAAACCCAAAGACGTTCCTGATATCCAGGAGATCATCATTTCCATAGGCGTTGAAGGGTATGCTTCGGCCACGGTGACTTCTCAGAACCGGTCGGTGATGAACTACACCGGCGAAGTCTATTAATGGCGCCGGGTATGATAGCGAATTGCTAAAATTACCCTTTATGTGAGGGTAGCCATGGTGCCGGGGAAGGTTGATTTACCTAGTTTTGCAGCCTGAAAATGGAAAAATTGAGGTGCAGGGCGCAAGTTTTCCCACATTTTGGTTCATTTTCTGGAAAATGATAACGCAAACTTTGCAGTTTTCGGGTGAAAACTTATATCTTTGCGCTCCCAAAATCTATATGTCGAAACAAGCACTGATCAAACAGGATGGAATAATTGTAGAAGCGCTATCGAATGCAATGTTCAGAGTAAGACTCGAAAACGGGCACGAAGTAATCTCTACCATTTCAGGAAAAATGAGAATGCACTATATCCGCATTCTGCCTGGCGACAAAGTAGGTGTGGAAATGAGTCCGTACGATTTAACCCGTGGCAGAATCATTTTTAGGTATAAATAAATAATCCGACGCTGCAATTGCAGTTATAGTTTTTGAACAAAGTAAAAACCAGAGAACCATGAGAGTTCGTGCATCAGTAAAAAAGCGTAGCATCGACTGCAAAATTGTACGTCGCAAAGGCAAATTGTACATCATCAACAAAAAGAATCCTCGCTTTAAGCAGCGCCAGGGATAATTGTACAATTCTAATTTTTAATTCAAACATCAATTTTATATGGCTCGTATTGCCGGTATAGATCTTCCAAAACAAAAACGTGGCGAAATAGGCCTTACCTATATCTATGGTATCGGTCTTAGCACAGCTCAGTACATCCTGGCTAAGGCTAATATCGACGTTAACAAGAAAGTGAATCAATGGAACGATGAGGAGCTCAATGCTATCCGTACCATTATCAACGATGAAATTAAAGTAGAAGGTGCTTTGCGTAGCGAAGTGTCTATGAACATCAAACGTTTGATGGACATCGCCTGCTACCGTGGTCTTCGTCACCGTAAAGGTTTGCCTTTGCGTGGTCAGCGTACTCGTACCAACAGCCGTACTCGTAAGGGTAAGCGTAAGACAGTAGCTGGTAAGAAGAAGGCTCCTAAGAAATAATAATTGAGTCGTGAGTAGTGTTGAGCTGCTCACGACTTTGTTATATAACTCCGGCAAATTCTGGATCTTTTGCAATAGCAAAAGGGAGGAAAATCCGGGTCCCGGCTGGTACGGGATTTTATTTTTTCACAAGATTACCTCCAAACAAAAATGGCAAAACAACAATTAAGCGCTAAAGCCGCCGCCAAAAAGCGTGTGGTGAAAGTGGATGTAGCAGGCGACGTACACGTAAATGCTACTTTCAACAACATTATCATTAGCATTACCAACAAGCAAGGCCAGGTTATTAGCTGGAGCAGCGCTGGTAAAATGGGCTTCAAAGGAAGCAAGAAAAATACGCCGTATGCTGCACAGGTAGCTGCTGCCGATGCTGCCCGCGTAGCCATCGAAGCTGGTATGAAGCGTGCTGATGTATTTGTAAAAGGTCCAGGTAGTGGTCGTGAAGGCGCTATCCGTTCTATTTCACAAAACGGTATCGAAGTAACTTCTATTAAAGACGTAACTCCATTGCCTCACAATGGTTGCCGTCCTCCGAAGAAACGTAGAGTATAATTGCTTGCTGAAAACAAGTTTCAGCAAGTTTAAATAATTCCCGACACTCCAATGGGGGCAGAGGGAACTGAGCCAACAAGGTTTCATTTACACAAAGGGTGCACGATTGATTTTTTACGATTTTTTACTGATCGTCGCACCGGTTTCAAAAAAAATCGAAATGAAAAAAGTTTATGGCACGTTACACAGGTCCAAAGACCAAAATCAGCCGAATTTTCGGTGAGCCTATCTTAGGCAATGGCAAGTATTTAGGAAAAAACAGCAATCCTCCGGGACAGCATGGTGCAGCTCGTAAGCGCAAGCAATTGGGCGAATACGCTATGCAGTTGAAGGAAAAGCAGAAAGCAAAATACACTTATGGTGTGTTGGAGCGTCAGTTCTACAAAACATTCGTAGAAGCCGCCCGCCGCAAAGGTGTAACTGGTGAAAACCTCATCAAATTGCTGGAAGCTCGTTTGGATAACACTGTTTTCCGTTTGGGAATCGCTCAAAGCCGCCCTGCTGCACGCCAACTGGTTAGCCACAAACACGTATGTGTAAATGGAGAAATCGTGAACATTCCTTCATTCCAGGTGAAGCCCGGTGATGTAATCACCCTTAGCGAAAAAGCTGGCCACAATACCGCTTTAACCAGCGTATTCCGTGGTAAAAACAGCAAATTCAGCTGGCTCGATTGGAACGAAGCAGAGCAGAAAGGCACTTTCATCGCTTATCCTGAAAGGGAAAGCGTACCTGAGAACATCAGGGAGCAATTGATCGTGGAATTGTACAGCAAGTAATCATAATCCAACCGCCGGCTTCTTGGTCTGGCGGTTTGGCTTGTTTATTGCACAGCATTTCAATCGTAAATCAAATATTCGCAAATCAATACTATGGCCATTTTAAGTTTCCAAAAGCCGGATAAAATTATCCTGCACAAAGCAACTGACTTTGAAGCTCAATTTGAATTTCGCCCATTGGAGCCAGGATACGGTCTTACCGTAGGTAATGCGCTGCGCAGGGTATTGCTTAGCTCTCTCGAAGGCCATGCCATCACCGGCATTCGCATCGAAGGCGCTGATCATGAGTTTGCATCTATCAAAGGCATTGCCGAAGATGTAACCGAAATCATCCTGAACCTGAAGCAGGTTCGTTTCAAAAAAACAACTGACGGCGATGTACAGCAAGAGAAGATCATGCTGAGCCTGAAGAATAAAACCCAGTTTACCGCAGGTATGATTGGTGAAGTATTGCAAAACTTCGAGGTGATGAACCCCGATCTAAGCATCTGCACCATGGATTCATCTGCCAAACTGGATATCGAGATCCACATTGGTAAAGGTCGTGGATACGTTCCTTCCGAAGAGAACAGGGTGAAAGACGCACCATTCGGCTTCATTCCTATCGATTCAATTTATACCCCCATCAAAAACGTAAAGTTCAGCGTTGAAAACACTCGTGTGGAGCAACGTACTGACTACGAAAAACTGTTGATGGAAGTTGTAACCGACGGAACTATTCATCCTGAAGAAGCGGTAAAGCAAGCTAGCCGCATCTTGATTCAACACCTGATGATCATCACCGATGAAAACATCACGTTTGATACCAAAGAAGAAAAGAAAGAAGACCTGGTAGACGAAACAACTTTGCAACTGCGCAAAATTCTGAAAACTCCATTGGAAGATCTGGATCTGAGCGTACGTGCATTCAACTGTTTGAAAGCTGCGAAAATCAACAGCCTGAGCGAACTGGTACAGTACGAGCAGGAAGACCTGATGAAGTTCCGCAACTTTGGCCAGAAGAGCCTTTCTGAAATTGAGCAGGTACTGGGCGAAAGAGGACTTTCTTTCGGCATGGACCTCGCCAAAATGGGAATTGACACTGAAGAACTCTAAGGTTCATTCAATAGTGTTTGTTCATATACATTCATAAACCGCTGCGAAGATCTTCTTCAAAGCAAACATCACATTCCTTGACACGGTGTGGTGTAAAAACTTAAAAAGTTATGCGTCACGGAGACAAAGTAAACAACCTGGGAAGAAAGAAGGCACACCGCGAAGCGTTGCTCCGCAACCTCGCTATTGAGCTGATTGGTCACAAGCGTATCGTAACTACGCTTGCTAAAGCAAAAGCACTGCGTGGTTTTGTTGAGCCTTTGATCACTAAAACCAAGAAGAACGAATGTCAATTGGAAATTTCTCACCAACATAGAGTGGTGTTTAGCGCACTGAACAACAAAGGTGCAGTGAAAGAATTGTTCACTGTAATTGCTGCTAAAGTTGCTAGCCGTCCTGGTGGATATACCCGTATCATTAAGCTCGGCACTCGCCCCGGTGATGCTGCTGAAATGGCTTTGATCGAACTGGTTGACTTCAACGAGATCTATGGTAAAGCAGCAGCTGCAAAAGCTGAGCCTGCTAAACGTACCCGTCGTGCAGGTGGTGCTAAAAAGAAAGCTGAAACTGAAGCCGCTCCTGCTGCAGAACCTGTAGCTGAAGTGAAAGCAGAAGAAGCTGCAAGTACCGAAGAAAAAGCTGCTGAGTAATATCAGAATAGCATTATTAAAAAACCCGGACTAGTTCCGGGTTTTTTATTGCCTATAACTGAAGTTTATTTCAGGAAATATGCTGCAAGATTTTGCTGCTATAAAGTAAGCTGCAGTTTAAAAATTAAAATGAATTGCTGCTGCTATTTAAGGATCACTGTGCCCAGTGTTTGCGTAATTTCTTTCTCAAATTTTTTCAATTCGAGATGTAACTCCATCAGGTGAAGTTGCGCTTCGGGATCTTTTTCCCTTTCCAGTTCCTGCTGGTTTTGATCGAGCAGTTGTTTCAATTTTCGCAACCTGAAATAGTTGACAGATAGTTCGGAGTCTTTCAGGCTTTGGTCTAATTCGCTGGTCTTTTTGCTTTGCACCATGCTTTCCCATTTAGGGCTCACTTCGTAGGGGAACTCTATCAGCGATATCACCAACCTGTTCATGGCATCATCGGGGTAATACACAAACGATTTTTCCGTAGGCTCCAAGCCGCTATCGTACCAGTTTTTGTACAGGTTGTACACCTGTTCCAGTTGTGTGTTGTCGAAATGAAAATTTTCGAGGCTTTTAAATACAAATTGTGCCACAGTTTCCTGCTCGTTCATGGGCAGTAAGCCATAAATGAGTAAGCATTTCAATACAGCTCTTTCTTGCAGTTCGTTGGTGAGCAGTAAAGAGAGATTGGCATCAATTTCCTCTTCCTGCATTTCAGGATTCACCACAACTGCAGGCTGGTCGGGCAGATTTTTGCGTTGCTCCTTTTGCAGTTTCTCCCTGATGAATTTGTTCACCAGGTTGATCATGCCTTCTTCATCTACTTTCAGCAGGCTGGCCGATTGACGGATATAATCCTGCTGCCGAGAAAAATCTTCAGCCTTATCAATTTTGCTGATGCTTTCTGCAATACGGTTTACTACCTCGCTGCGCTTTTGCGAATCGTTGCCAGCTTCCTGTAGTGCTAATTCTGTTTGAAACAGGATGAAATCTTTCTTATTGTGCTGGATGAATTCGTTGAATGCATCCTTGCCCATTTTTTGTACATAGCTATCCGGGTCTTCTTTATCGGGCAACAAAGCCAGCTTTACATACAAGCCTTCATTCAATGCAAGGTCAAGACCTCGCAATGCAGCTTTAATACCGGCTGCATCACCATCGTACAAAATGGTGAGGTGTTTGGTATAACGCTTTATCAAACGCAGCTGATCGGGCGTAAGTGAAGTGCCGCCACTGGCCACTACGTTTTCTACACCGGCCTGGTTAAGGCTGATCACATCGGTATAGCCTTCTACCAACAAACATTCATCCTGTTTTTCTATCGCCTGTCGTGCGAAATAAATACCATAGAGAATTTTACTTTTTACATACAACTCATTTTCCGGCGTGTTGATGTATTTAGGTGCGTTCTCTTTGTTCTTTATGAGGCGTGCACCAAAGCCAATGATCTTACCGATATGGTTATGTACAGGAAAAATGATCCGGTCGCGGTAGTTGTCCTGCATGCCATAGTCGCGTTGCACTACCAGGCCGGTTTTGATCAGCAGTTCTTTGTTGTACTGTTGCTTAATGGCGGTTTGTGCAAAACTGTCTCTTTCGGGCGGGCAATAGCCCACACCAAATTTGCGCAAGGTTTCGTCGGTGAAACCACGCTGCTGCAAGTACGACTGGGCAACCGATTCACCCATTTCTGTGTCCCACAATTGCGAGGCAAAAAACTTTTGTGCAAACTGGTTGATGATGTATAAACTGTCTGCAGTTTGTTGGCGCTCCTTGTATTCCGGATCGATCTCCGTTTCCTGGATCTCGATATTGTATTTTAACGCCAGCCATTTCAAAGCTTCGGCATAGCCAAGCTTATCATGCTCCATCAAAAAGCTGATGGCATTGCCACTTTTGCCGCAGCCAAAACACTTGTAAATTTCTTTGGAGGGAGATACCGTAAATGAAGGTGTTTTTTCGCCGTGGAAAGGGCAGAGGCCGAGGTAATTGGCGCCACGCCTTTTGAGCTGCACGAAATCGCCCACCACTTCAAGGATGTTGATGCTATTGATGATGCGTTGTACGGTTTCCTGGCTAATCACGTAGCGAATTTATAGAGGATGGCTTATGCTTTTTTTGTTTATTTGATATTATGAAATTTTTTCCCACCACCATACTCAAAACAATTGTCCTCCTTGGGCTATTAGCATCCTGTAATAGCGGGAAATATAAACTCCAATTTCAACCGGCACACGATACCGATTACAGGCTTACCACTTCAATGGGAGGCCAGGTGGGGCTTACGCTTATGGGCAAAGACATGAACACGGATATGCAATCTACCATCGTGAGCCAACTGCATTTCGATACACTGCCCAACCAGAAAACAGCGGTTGGTTTTTCGTACCAGGAATATCATTTGGGCCAACAGGCGGAAACAGCCCAATTCAATACCGACAGTGTGGGTACCCATGCTGACTCAATAACCATGCAGATTAAGCAGATGCTGCAAAAACTGCATTTTGCTGCTATCATGAATGCGCAGGGCAAAATGGAAACCAAAACTTCTACCGATAGCTTGTGGCAGGTGTTAGAAGCCGCATTAGCGCCGCTCGATCAAAAATTGAGAACACAGGTGGCAGCATCGCTAAAGCCGCTCATTAACGATGATATGATGGTAGGCATGGTAGAGCAATGCTTCCATATTTTACCCAAAACAAGTGTGGATGTAGGCGATAAGTGGCGAAATCAATTGAAGATGACATCCATGTTTTCGATGATCATCAACAACGAATTTGAATTGCTATCGGTTAAAAATGGTGTGGCCGAAATTGCAGTGCATGCCACCATTACCAACAGCGACAAGCAAGGTGCATTGCCCGGCTTAGCCATGGCGAGTTCGCCAATGCTGGGCCAGCCCGAATCGAAGAAAGGTTTCGACCTGATGGGCGTAAAATTTGAAGCCACCTTCAGCGGTACACAAGAGGGAGTACTGGTTGTAGATATGGGCACAGGTGTAATGCAGTCTGCAAAGATCCATCAATTGCTCGACGGCAAATTCAAGATCAATAGCATGGAGTTTCCCATGAAATTGAACATGAAGAATGAATACGAATGCGAAAGGTTGTAAATGATTTTGTAGATACTGATAGAGGTGGGGACACCAGCCCGCTAGAAAAATATCGAAGCGCTTGTTTAGGCTAATTACTTAGCAAGTTCAGCGTCTATCAAAGCTTTTACTTTTTCAGTTTCCCTCGGTCGCGGGCCATCGAATGTTACAATCTTGCCTTCTTTGTTTACAATCACATAGCGAGGTACACTTTGTACAAATAGTGCATTAGACATTGACTGGTTGTTGTCGTCAATAAGTTGAAGCCAATGCATTTGGTCATCTCTCACAGCTTTCTTCCAATCTGATGATGCTTTGTCAATAGAAATACTCAGGAATTGAACATCTGATCTGCTTTCGTATGACTCTACAATTTTTTTGAGTGCGGGATTTTCGGCCCTGCAGGGCGGGCACCAGCTGGCCCATAAGTCTATATACAAAACCTTACCCCTAAAGCTGCTAAACTTATGCAAGGCTCCCAAACTATCCGGTAATGGGATGTCTGGAATCGTTTTGCCAATGCTGAGTTCTTTCAGTTGTGCCAGTTTTTTTTCAAAATTTTCATGGATGACAGTTTCATATTCTTTGTTAGAAAAAATGGAATATAGGCTATCCACTTTTTCCTGAAGCCAAATAACCCCTTCATATGATCTGCTTTGGTAGATATACTTATCAAAATTATTGTAGAGTAAATAATCTCTTACTTTTTTTGGGGGAATACTCAATGCGTATTTGACTTCTTTTATGAAATAAGTTTCTGATGTTTTACTTAATTCAGTTTTTAAAGAGGCATATTGGTTTAGAAAAAATCTATAGTTTGACACTGCTAGAAACTTGTCTTGAAACAATGAGCTGATTTTTTTCATTTTCAAAAAAGAATCTAACTCTTCCAATCTCTCAGTGGGGGTGCAGAGCCTTCCACTCAGTTCCTGACACAGGTAAGCACAATTCGCGAAAAACACTTCATAATCATGTAGGAGAACATACGGTTCTCTATCAGGCAGATTGTATATACGAAGAAGACTATCGAATATATGAGACATGTATTGCTGTAATTCAATCATTTTATTCTTCAAATCCGAGGGTGAAAGCCTGCGATAGGGCACATCTTTAAAAGCATTTGCCAAAATGCTATTCGTTTGCTGCCATGCAGTATTTACTTCTGCTCCATTTCCGGAAAACCTGAGTGTGCTTTCAAATGTTTTGGCGTCTTTTGCATCGGCTGTCATCTGGAGATTAAAGCCCGGAGACAGTGTAATTTTTTTGTGCGAAATACTATTGGCATCATTCGAAATCCAATTTTCGATATCGGGCTGTTTAATTTTGGAAGTTTCATGATAGAAACTTCCGTCCGGGTTTACTTTTATTATACTCCTTTGGGTTCTATATAATTCATCCTGGGAATAGAAGTAAAGTATGCTGTCAGTAAAGTTTTCAAACTTTCCCTGGATGATAACAGGCTTTGTTTTGCTCTGCTGCGAATAAGCAGCCATTGAAAGAAGGATAAGCAGTTTGGTAAAGATTGGGCGCATAGAAAATGAATCTTATATAGTAAAGTATACAAGAATTCATTTGATTCCTGAGATTGCAGCTATGTTAACAGTTCGTTGTGCTTTTGGTAGGGTATTAATACCCCGCTACGCTATCATCGCCTCTTTTGTCACCAACGGTTTCCAGCTTGCCGTTGGGTTTTACTAAGATCTGGTCGGTGGCACTCCAGTAACCGCTTTCCACGATCTTGTAGCCCATTGCTTCCAGTTGCTTGCGGATATCCAATGGAAAATCGGGTTCCACTTTTACTTCATCGGGCTGCCATTGGTGATGGAATTTGGGTTTGTTCACGGCATCAAATCCATTCATCTTATAGTCCACCACATTGATAATGCTTTGGAGCACGGATGTAATGATGGTGGTGCCACCGGGTGTACCTACCACCATGAAGGGCCTATTGTTTTTTAGCACAATGGTGGGGGTCATACTGCTGAGCATGCGTTTGCCCGGGGCAATGGCATTGGCAGTGCCGCCAATAGCGCCAAACATATTGGGTACGCCGGGCTGCACACTAAAATCATCCATCTCGTTGTTCAGGAAAAATCCGGCGCCACCCACTACCACTTTGCTTCCATAACCTCCGTTGAGGGTAGTGGTTACAGATACTGCATTTCCCTTTTTGTCCATTACGCTCAGGTGCGTGGTTTCCATACTTTCTTTTATAGTACCTGCTTTTATTTGTGTACTCACACTGGCTTTGGTACTGTCATAATCGGCCATGCGATCTTTTAAATAAGCAGGTGCTACCAAGCCCTTCATCGGCACTTTGTAATAATCCGGATCGCCAAGATGTTCGGCGCGGTCGGCATAGGCACGGCGTTCTACTTCGGTAATGAGCTGTACACTTTTTACACTTTGAAATGGATAAGAAGCCAGCGGACGGCCTTCCAGCATTTTCAGCATTTGGTGCAGCAAAATGCCCCCGCTGCTGGGGGGCGGCATCGAAATAACCTGGTATCCTTTGTAATTAAATTGCACAGGCACCCGCTGCACCGCCTTGTAATTTTTGAGATCGGCTTTGGTGATAATGCCTGCGCCGCGTTCCATTTCATTCACAATTAAATCGGCAGTAACACCTTCATAAAAACCAGCTTTGCCATTGTCGCGAATGCGAATGAGGGTATTAGCAAGGTCTTTCTGAATTAAAGTATCACCGGCTTTCCATGGCGTGGATTTATAGAACACAGGCAGCGTAGTATTGTATCGCTCGAGTGCAGCCTGCAAACTATTGAGGCGGTTGGCTTCTCTTTCTGTAATGGCAAAACCTTTTGATGCCAGGTCGATAGCAGGCTGAATCAGTTTTTTCATGGGCAGCAGCGCATAGGCATGTGCGGCAAACAAACCAGCAGGTGTACCGGGTACGCCGCTAGCCAAATGTCCGTTCTGCGAATTGCGGGTATTGGCTTTGCCGGTCTTTGGATCTACGTACATTTTTTCAGTGGCTTTGCCAGGTGCCATTTCACGATAGTCGATAGCAATGCTTTTGCCATTGGCCAATCTTGCCACCATAAAACCACCACCGCCAATATTGCCCGCTGTGGGATACACTACCGCCAGTGCCCATTGCATGGCGATGGCTGCATCCACTGCATTGCCCCCGCTGCGCATGATTTGCATACCTACCTGGCTGGCCAGCGGGTGGGCACTGGTAGCAGCAGCGTTGCTATACGATTCGTGTTTCACTATGGGGTACACATAGGCATTTACCTGCGCCATTGTAATTGGTGCATACAAAAAGCTGATACCCGTAATGAATACGAATGAGCGAAGCAGTTGCAGTGTTTTTTTCATATTGGTAGTGTAAGGTGACGTATCAAATATCAGTGGTTTTTCATCCAATTATCTTTTTGTGCCATGTATTTTCCTCTTTGAAGGAATGGGGGTATTATGCCGTCCAATTTCAGTTTGAATCATTAATCTTTGTCAACTAGCAACATAATTATGAAGAAATCTTTTCTCTATTGCAGTTTATTGGCATTGTCGTTATACTCCAATGCTCAAACCGTACCCACTCCCAAATCGTTCCTGGGATATGAAATAGGGCAACAGTTTACGCCCCATCATAAAATAGTGGGCTATTTTGAAGCATTGGCCAAAGCTGCCCCTGCTCAAATAAAACTGGAGCAGTATGGCAAGACCAACGAGGGTCGCCCTTTGGTGCTGGCCTATATTGGATCGGCGCAAAATATTTCGCAGTTGGAGAATATTCGGGTGAATAACCTGAAGCTTGCCGGTGCCATGGAAGGCGCTGCGGGCAGCACGCAAACTGCAATAGTATGGATGAGTTACAATGTGCATGGCAACGAAGCCAGCAGTAGCGAGGCTGTAATGAAAGCGGCGTATTACCTGCTAACAGATGCCAAAGCGGAGGAGTGGCTGAAAAATACACTGGTAATTCTGGATCCCTGCATGAACCCCGATGGAAGAGACCGATATGCCAACTGGTTCAATTCGGTAGTGGGCGATAAGTTCAATGCCGATCCAGGTAGCCGCGAACACTCAGAGCCCTGGCCCGGTGGCAGGAGCAATCATTATAATTTCGACCTCAACCGCGACTGGGCATGGCAAACACAGGTAGAAAGCCAGCAACGACTGGCGCAATATCAAAAATGGTTGCCGCAGGTGCATGTGGATTACCACGAGCAGGGCTTTAATGAGCCCTACTATTTTGCACCGGCAGCAGAACCTTTTCACGAAGTGATCACGCCATGGCAGCGCCAGTTTCAAATTCAGATAGGCCGCAACCACGCTAAATATTTCGACGCCAACGGCTGGTTGTATTTTACCAAAGAAAGATTTGATTTGTTCTACCCAAGCTATGGCGATACATGGCCCATTTACAACGGCAGTATTGGTATGACCTATGAGCAAGGCGGCATTCGTGGTGGCCTGGGCATACAGGATGAAAACGGCGACACCTTGACGTTGGTAGACAGGGCCGAACACCATTTCACCACCAGCATTAGCACGGTAGAAACTGCTTCAAAAAATGCAGCCGACCTCTTGAAGAACTTCCAGCAGTTTTTTGCAAATGCCCGTAGCAATGGCGTGGGCGAATACAAAACATTTGTATTAAAAGCGAAGAACAGCGAAGGCAAACTGGTGAAGCTGCAAGAGCTGCTGCGCAAAAACGGAATTGAGTGGGGCTATGCCAATGGTGGCAGCGCCAAAGGCTTCAACTACAACACAGGTAAGGACGAATCTTTCAATCTTGAAAAAGGCGACTTGCTTGTTTCTACTCACCAAACAAAAGGTGTACTGGTGAAAGTATTGTTTGAGCCTAATTCCAAAATTTCGGATAGCGCCACTTACGATATTACTGCATGGAGTATTCCCTATGTGTATGGTTTGAATGCTTATGCAGTAAAGGAAAAACTTGCGTTGGGTTCAGCACCGGTAACAACGATGGAATATAAAACGCCTCCCCCCATGACCTATGGTTACCTGGTATCGTGGAAGGGTATGAGCCAGGCCACATTCCTTGCGGCTTGTTTGCAAAAAGGCATTAAGCCACGAATTGCAGATAAAGCTTTCGAATACAAGGGTACTGCCTTCCCTGCGGGCACACTTATTTTCCTGAAAACATCCAACAAGGCAATTGTGAATGTAGAGAAAACGATCACAGACCTTGCTATCGAAAATCATATCACGCTGGTGCCTGTAGAAACCGGTTTTATGGATAAGGGGGTGGACTTTGGCAGCCCCGATGTTTCTTCCATAACAGCGCCCCGCGTTGCAGTGGCCACAGGAGAGGGAACTAACAGTTTGAGCGCAGGTGAAGTTTGGCATTTCATGGAGCGTGACCTGAAATACCCAGTGAGCATGGTAAATGCTACGAGCCTGGCCAATATGCGCTGGAGTAAATATGATATCCTGATTTTACCCGATGGTAATGGTTATCGTGGGTTGTTTGAAAAAGATAGCCCTATGAAATCCTGGATTCAACAGGGAGGAAAACTCATAGTGATTGATGGCGCAGCAGCGCAGCTGGCTCGTGCCGATTGGGGCTTGAATGCAAAGAAAGAAGAAGAACCCAAGGCGGGCGATTATGAGTGGGTGAAGAGCTATGGCAACCAGGAACGCGATGGCCTGCAACAAAATAACCCGGGCGCCATTTTCAAAGTTGCCCTCGATACTACACACCCGCTGGCTTTTGGCTATGGCGATACTTACTATACCATGAAGTCCGACGATGTGGTGTATGAGTTTATGAAAGGCGGATGGAATGTTGGGGTAATGAAAAAAGATGCGCCGGTGGCGGGTTTTGTGGGCAATAAAGCCAAAACAAAACTGAAAGACGGGGTACTGTTTGGCGAATTGCCTATGGGGCAGGGTTCCATCATTTTCATGACCGACAATGTATTGTTCCGCAACTTTTGGGAAAACGGAAAACTGATGATGGCCAATGCCCTGTTTATGGTGCATTAACCTAGGTATAAACTTGATAAAAACAGAAAAGCGACCTCCGGTTTGGGGGTCGCTTTTTCATGTAGATTCTTAAAACAAACGCTCTATCTCAAGTGATTTCTTCCGCATTTGGCTTTACCGTTGGCTGCATCCTGGATGCTGATACCATGCGAACAACTGCTCAATAGGGTTGCCACGATCAAAGTAGCAAGAAATACAAAGGTTAATCGTCTCATCATGTTCAAAAGAGTTTAGGGGGGTTAATTGTTTTTTGCAAGCATCATGCCAATAATTTTAATGGTGCAACAAGGAGGAGAAACTTGTCAAAATTCTTATGATGATTCAACTATTTTCGCCACTATGCTAAACCGAATGATGAAGAAAATTATTGTGCTGACTGTTATAATAGGTTGTGGATTATCAACATTTTCACAGTTGCCTTCCACCAAAACATCATCCCAAATTTTACAGGATCTAAAAAAGCTAAAAGTGCTGGGTAGCGTGCTGTATGTGGCGGCGCATCCCGATGATGAAAACACCCGTCTTATAGCTTGGTTGTCCAATCATGAAATGTACCGCACCGGCTACCTGAGCCTTACCCGCGGCGATGGTGGGCAAAACCTGATTGGCGATGAACAAGGGGTGGAACTTGGCCTCATCAGGACCCAGGAATTGCTGGCTGCCCGCCGCATAGATGGGGGCGAACAATTCTTCAGCAGGGCGTATGATTTTGGCTTTAGCAAAACAGCGGACGAAACTTTTAGGATGTGGAATAAAGATGCTGTGCTAAGCGATGTGGTGTGGGTGATCAGGAACTTTCAACCCGATGTGATCATTGCCCGTTTCCCGGAAGATAGCAGGGCCGGGCATGGGCATCATAGCGCCAGTGGCATTATGGCCCGTTTGGGATACGAAACCGCTTCGGACCCCGAAAAATTCCCGGAGCAGTTCAGCCAGGGAGTGCAAGTGTGGCAGGCAAAACGCGTACTATGGAACACCTTCAATTTTGGATCGGCTAATACTATTGACACTACCACCCAGCTTGCAGTAAAAGTGGGCGATTATTTGCCGCTGCAGGGTAAAAGCATTGGTGAGCTGGCGGGCGAAAGCAGGAGCCAGCATAAGAGCCAGGGTTTTGGTGTGAGCAGGCAAAGAGGTAATGCCAAAGAATATTTCAGTTTGGTGGAAGGTGCAAAGCCTGGCAAACAATTAATGGAAGGTGTGAACACCACCTGGAGCAGGGTACCCGGTGCAGAAGATATAGATGCCAGTATCGACCAGCTGATCGCCAATTTTAAGGCCGATGATCCTTCAATCATTTTACCGGATCTGCGCAAATTGAGAAACCGATTGAATAGCATTTCCCCTGCATCGTATTGGGTAAAAATTAAAAGAAAGGAAGTTGAAAAATTGATATTGGCTTGTTCCGGTTTTTATGTGGAAGCAGTAGTGTCGCAACCCGAAATAATTTCAGGTGATACTACCAACATTAATATCAGTTTGATCAACCGATCAAATTATGACTGCAAACTGATCTCGATGAAAGTGGGCGAAAAAAATCAGAACATCGACAAAAAGCTGGCGACCAATCAACAGCTGCAGGTAACCATGCCTGTGAGCCTTACTGCTGGTGTAAGGGAAACACAGCCTTATTGGTTGCGCAATGCGCAAACGCCCGGTATGTTTACTGTAGACGATCAGCAGTTGATAGGTATGGCAGAAAACAAACCGCTGAGTGTTTCCATTCAAATTGCTTTTGATTCGATGCTGTTGACAGTAGAGCAACCTATTCAACACAGAAGGGTAGATCCTGTAAAAGCAGAACAGTATAACCCGGCTTATATCAGCGATCCGTTTTTATTATACAGCAATCCTGGGGTGTTGTTGTTTAGAAAAGATCAAAAGGCCCCGGCTTCAATTGAGTTGAATATTACCGGCACTAAAAAAGTAAATGCGCAAACGCCTGTCGTTGCTATTACCAGCGATAGTACAAAATATACGCAGCAAATGCAACCCTCACCATTCGGGTTGGGTGCGGGTGATAAAAACACCATTAAGATTGATGTGCCCAATTACCTGAAAGGCTCAAATGTAGAGCGGGATATTTTACATCTTTCCTTCAGGCCGGGTGGCGAATACAAAGACGCAGAGTACTTCAATGCAAAACGGGTGATTGAATACGATCATATACCTACACAAACATGGCATTACCAGGATGGTATTAAAGTGTTGCATATTTCCCTGAAAACGGAAGGCAAAAAAATTGGTTATTTACCCGGCGCCGGCGATAAAATTCCTGAAGCCCTGCACCAGATGGGGTATACCGTAACGGTATTGTCGGAAGAAGATTTGAAATTGTCTACGCTTCAGCAATTTGATGCAGTGATCACCGGTGTGCGTGCCTACAATGTACACAACTACCTTGCTGCAGCTTACAACGACCTGATGCTGTATGTAGAAAAAGGGGGCAACCTGATTGTGCAATACAATACCAACAATTTCATCAGCAGCCTTACGGGCAAAGTAGCGCCCTACGATTTCAAAATTGGCCGTACCCGGATAACAGACGAAAATTCAAAAGTGAATTTTGTGTTGCCCAATCACCCGGTGTTCAATTATCCCAATAAGATCACCCAAAAAGATTTTGAGGGTTGGATTCAGGAGCGGAGTATTTACCATGCAGAAGGGCTCAATGCTTCGCAATGGCAAACGCCCCTCGCATTTACAGATACGGGCGCAGGCGAAACTGCAGAGCAAACCGGAAGCCTGGCAATTGCGCCATATGGGAAGGGAAATTTTGTGTACACAGGCATCGTGTTTTTTAGAGAACTACCAGCCGGCGTACCGGGTGCATATCGTTTATTTGCCAACTTAATTGCATTGCCCGGTCGCTAAGCTTGCTGTTAAAGCATAGCCGACCATCAGAATTATTTTAACATGACACGACGTCCGGAAGTATTATTTTTCATAGCAGTTGTTATTGGCCTTGTGTTGGGAAAACTCATCAAGAATTTTAAATGGGGTATGCTGGCCGGCGTATTGATTGCAGCGTTGCTGGCATTTGGCGCCAAACCAAAACCCAAAGCATAATGGAAAATCAACCATCAAAAAAATACTGGCTTAGTATGTACTCGCTGGTGCTGGCATTTTTGGTAGTGCAGGTGCTGTTGTTTTATTGGATCACGCAACATTATTAGACAGACCATTCAATCTTACAATTATGGCATTTATCGATTGGCTGGTCCTGGTTGCAACGCTTGCCGGTATCATCAGTTACGGATTGTATAAAAGCAAACACGAAAAAAATATTGAAGGATATTTTTTGAGTAGTAGGAGTATGCCCTGGTGGTTGGTATTGCTGAGCATTATGGGCACACAGGCGAGTGCCATCACATTTATTTCGGCGCCGGGACAGGCCTACACCGATGGAATGCGTTTTGTGCAATACTATTTTGGATTGCCCATAGCCATGGTGGTGATCTGTGCATTTTTTGTACCCATTTACCAAAAGCTGAGAGTACGAACTGCCTATGAGTTTTTGGAACAGCGCTTCGATTTAAAAACACGAACACTTGCTTCATTCCTGTTTTTGATAGGCAGAGGATTGTCAACCGGCATCAGCATTTATGCACCTGCCATTATACTGTCCACCTTGTTGGGATGGAATATTTACCTCACCAATTTAGTGATGGGGGGATTGCTCATTATTTACACCGTAGGTGGTGGTGCAAAAGCCGTGGCATACACGCAGCAATTGCAATTCATTATCATCATGCTGGGTATGTTTTTGGCGGCATACACAGTGGTGCAACTATTGCCGGAGGGCATTGGCTTTAAAGAAGCCATTAGCAGTGGCGGGCAAATGGGAAAAATGAATATCATCAGTTCCGGTGTTACTGATAATGGATTTGATTGGAAAGACAAGTACAATATCTGGAGTGGGGTGATAGGTGGTTTCTTTTTAGCGCTGAGTTATTTCGGCACCGATCAAAGCCAGGTAGGCCGTTATCTTACTGCAAAAAATACAAGGGAAAGCAGGCTGGGGCTTTTAATGAATGGCCTGGTAAAAGTGCCCATGCAGTTTTTTATTTTATTGGTAGGCGTGCTGGTGTTTGCATTTTATCAATTCAAGGAAGCACCCATTTTTTTCAACCAGACTTTGGTGGAGCAGGCTAAACAAACGAGCTACAAACCGGCACTGGAAAAAGTAGAACAGGAATATCATGTACTGCAGAACCAAGGCATACAACAGCGCCTGCAACTTACCAAATCTTTTAACTCTGCCGGGCTTGTGAAGCTTCGCGAAAACTATGCAGAGCAGCAGGTATTGCGAAGCCAATATGCAACCTTGCTAAAAGAAGCTGTTCCATCGGGCGAAAGCAACGATACGAATTATGTGTTCCTGCATTTTGTGATACAGTATTTGCCGAAGGGCCTGGTGGGTTTGTTGATCGCAGTCATCATCATTGCCGCATGGGGCAGCATTGCTGCGGCGCTCAATTCATTGGCGAGTAGCACGGTGATCGATATTCACTGCAAAGTGTTTCAAAAGGATTGCGATGAAAAAACTGCTTACCGTTTGGGATGGCAATACACTTTGGGCTGGGGATTGTTTAGTGTAGCGGTAGCCATGTTTGCCACCAATATGGGCAGCCTTATTGAAGCGGTGAATGTGCTGGGCTCTCTATTTTACGGCGTTATTCTCGGCATATTTCTCGTTGCCTTTTTTATTAAACGCATACAGGGGACTGCTGTGTTTTGGTCTGCTGTTATCAGCGAGCTCATTATTATTACCATTTACAACATGCAGGTGGTATCTTTTCTTTGGTTGAACCTGGTAGGTGCAGTGTTGGTAGTGGCAATAGCTGCCATATTCCAAATGGTTGTTGCGAGGAATACTGCACTTGCGTCGTCTAACCAGTAACCAGTTTGTATTGAGAACCTTTTTCGCTTTTCTAATTTGTGTAGTTGCAGGCATGCAGTGGGCTTTGGCACAGCAAAAGCCCGTGGGCATTATTATGGGCAATGTGCTCGACTCTACTACGGGCAAACCCATGGAAGGCGTAACGGTACAAGTGCAAACGCTTTCTGCAACAGGTGGCAGCAAAACTTTTATTACAAAGGCTGATGGATTTTTTTCATTCATTGACCTTGCATTTGGTTATTATTCTCTCTCGTTGAGTTCAGTAGGTTTTAGCAAGATCCGGTTGGATAGTATTCACCTTCGAACAGACCGGTACGATTTCAATTTGGGCGATTTGAAAATGTATCCCGATATCGGCGAACTGCAGAATGTAACTGTATTTGTAGAGAAACCCTTGTTGGAAAACAGGGATGGAAAAATGACTTTCAATGCAGGGGAATCAGCATTGAGTGCAGGTAGTACCACAGCCGATTTAATGAAAAACCTACCATTGGTGAGTGCCGATCCTAATGGCAAGTTGCTATTGCGTGGAAAGGAACCTAGGATATTGATTGATGATAAACCGGTGGATCTGAACGGGCAACAATTGGCCGATTTGCTGGAGAGTCTTCCCGGTGGAAGCATCGATAAAATTGAGATCATGCAAAACCCGCCACCGGAATATGGCACCGATGCAGGTGGTGTGATCAATATTGTAACCAAGAAAGGGAAAATTGGATTTACAGGAAGGGCCACCATAAGTGCAGGCACAAGAGGCGAGGGGAATATTGGAGCTAACCTGGCGTACAGAAGTGGCAAGTGGAACCTGTCGGGTACAGTGAATATGGGCGGCAGTTTGCTCACCGGCTACAGTAATAGCTATCGCACCAATATGTACAAGGATAGTACCAACCAGTTTAATACTGCCGGGAAATTTGAAAATAGAAGCACAAGGCCTAACATTCGTTTGCAGGCCGATTATGATGCCAACAAACAACACCAGTTTAGTTGGGTATTCCAGGCGGCACAGGCATCATTCGACAACGAATCGAATACACGTTACGAAAATTATAATCGCTACGAAACACTATGGAAGCTTAGCAACCGCAATGTGCATGCCAGCGGTAGCAATTATAGCATCAACCCTCAGTTTACCTGGAATGTAAAAACCAAAAGACCGGGCGAAAGTTTTAGATTGGTAACAGGCGTGGGCACCGGGCCCACAGAGAATGACCGGCATTTTTTTCAGCAGTTTCTCGATCCCGTATCGATGCTGCCGAATGGCGTAGATTCCAACCAGCAACAGGTTACAGACAATAGGTTTTTTAATTCCCAATCACGCATTTCTTACAATAGAAATTTGTTCAGCAAATTCTTTTCGCTGAACACCGGAGCAGGTTTTATCACCAATCAAAACGATAATAGTTTACAAACCTATTATTTCGACAAAACTTCTAATGAGTGGATGCATACTGCTAAACTTTCCAACGAGTTTTTGTTCAACCAATCTGTATCGTATGTACGTGCAGGCTTCACGGTGCGCAATCAAAAAGGCTGGCGATTGATCGCCTATATACAGCCGGAGTTTACCCAGTTCAACATCAGCAGCAAAACGGCGGATACCAGTGCCAGTAACCATTACACCAACTGGTTGCCGGGTATTACATTGCGCAAAGACCTCAACAAAGAACACAATCTTAGTTTGGTGTATCGCAAAACCATTCGCCGCCCAAGCGCTTACGAACTGAACCCTGCTATTGATTACGGCGATCCTTACAACCTGCGTTTTGGTAATCCTACACTCAAGCCTTCGGGTTCGCATATTGTAGATCTGAACTATGGATATGCCAAAGGGAAATCTTTCATCAATGCTTCACTTGGTTATAATCTCATTGAAGATATTATTGCCTCCATTCGTTCTCTTGGTTCCGATGGAAAAACATTTACCACTTTTCAAAACATTGCCTCGAAGCAGGAATATGAATTTGCGTTTTGGATGGGCTATAGTTTTTCGCGGGTGGTACGTGTGAATGCAAGCACCGGTTATACCTACAACCAATACCGCGAAGAGGATATTCAGAAACTGGGTTACCGCAATGGAGGATCGTTCAATGCCTCCATCAACTACAGCCTTATTTTCAGCGGAGTGTTTTCCATGGATGGAAATATTCAATACAGTTCTTATGCCGACCCGCAGGGCCGCAGCCGCAGCAATGTGAATACCAATTTTGGCGTACAGCACAAGTTCCTCGACCGCAGGCTGATATTGGCATTTAATGTAATGGACCCATTCACTTCGCAGGAATATACTACCACTACTACCGGTACCAATTTCCACCTCGAAAGTTTTAGGAGCAGTAAAACCCGCAATTTCAGGCTCAGTATTGCCTGGCAACTCAACAAAGTGGTGGGCCTACCCAAAACGGTAATCAAGAAGAAATAGGGCTGAAAATGCTTTTGCCCAACGGTGCATAAAATACCCTCTGCCGCAATTTTTTCACAGCTAACTTCCGCCCAAATTTGATTGCTATGGAAAACATAGGTTATTATCTCGTCGGGCTTTTTGCACTGGGATTTGTGATCACCGGTATTGTAACTGTTCAGCAGGGTTATATTTCCGTTATTACCATGTTTGGGAAATATCGCAGGGTAATGCGGCCGGGTTTGAATTTCAAAATTCCATACCTGGAAAAAGTATACCGCAGTGTAAGCATTCAGAACAGGAGTGTGGAACTCGAGTTTCAGGCCGTAACCAACGATCAGGCCAATGTGTATTTTAAATCGATGCTGCTGTATAGTGTGCAGAACGAAGATGAAGAGACCGTCAAAAAAGTGGCGTTCAAATTCTTTAGCGATAAAGACCTGATGCAGGCATTGATTCGTACCATCGAAGGAAATATTCGTTCTTATGTTGCTACCAAACGCCAGGCAGAAGTGTTGGGCCTGCGAAGGGAAATAGTGGAATATGTGAAAGTGGAAATAGATCTTACACTTGAAACCTGGGGATACCATTTGCTCGATCTGCAGATCAACGATATCACTTTCGATCAGGCCATTATTGAAAGTATGAGCAGGGTTGTGGCCAGCCACAACATGAAAGCTGCTGCTGAAAACGAAGGCCAGGCTTTGCTCATTACCAAAACCCGTGCTGCAGAGGCAGAAGGTAATGCCATTAAAATTGCTGCAGAAGCCGAACGCCAGGCCGCGCAACTTCGTGGTATGGGTGTGGCATTGTTTCGCCAGGAAGTGGCTAAGGGTATGAGTGAAGCTGCGGAAGAATTGAAGCAGGCCAACCTTGATACCAATGTTATTTTGTTTAGCATGTGGACAGAAGCCATCAAGAATTTTGCAGAGGCCGGAAAGGGCAATGTGATTTTCTTGGACGGCAGCCCCGATGGTATGCAAAACACCATGAATCGCATAATGGCCATGATGCAAATGCCCAATACAGCCACACATAAATAAGGCACGACGGTAAAATACTGTTAATAGGAGCCCTGAGATTTGTGCTCAATACTTATTCCCCATCAAATTCGTTGATACATCAATAATTTTTTTATCGCATGATTCTGATATATCAGTCGTTGACCGATACTTTATCACAGGCAGCACAGCAGGCGGGTACCACAGCAAAATCAATCAATCTTTGGCAGCTTATTGGCCAGGGGGGTGTGCTCATGATACCGTTGGGGCTATTGTTTGTAGCAGCTGTTTATTTTTTTATTGAAAGAAATATGGCCATCAGCAAGGCTGCACGCATCGATCCCAACTTCATGAATATTGTTCGCGATCATATCATGAATGGGAATATTACGGCGGCACGTTCGCTTACCAAAAACACCAACCATCCTGTGGCACGCATTGTCGACAAAGGATTGCAGCGTATTGGCAAACCTATTGACGCCATTGAGAAGAGTATGGAAAACGTAGGCCGCATTGAACTCTATAACCTGGAGCGGAACGTGAATGTTCTTTCTGTGATAGCGGGTATAGCACCTATGTTTGGATTTTTAGGAACCATTGTGGGTATGGTGCAAATGTTTTACGAGATCAATACATCCGGCCGTTTTGAACTTAATACGATTGCCGGTGGTATCTATGTAAAAATGATCACCTCTGCTACCGGCTTGATTATTGGTTTGCTGGCGTATTTGTTTTACAACTATCTCAATACACAGGTAGATAAAACGGCACACAAAATGGAAGTAGCATCAGCAGAGTTTTTGGACACACTGCAGGAGCCGCATAAGTGAGAGGAAAAGTGAAAGGTTAAGGGCAAGGTTGAGGGGAAGGTGAAAGTCAGAGGTCAAAAGTGAAAAGTGAAAATTTATTGCATGATCAGCTTTTCAATTCCATCAATCCAATCATTAATCCTCAATCATCAATCCTCAATAAATAATAATCCAACATTCTGCATTTAAATTCTCAAAAAACATTTCCACTATAATTCCCAATGAACATTCGCAGAAAATTAAAAGCTCATGCTGAAGTGCATACAGGTGCGTTGAACGATATCCTGTTCATTCTGCTGTTGTTTTTTCTGATCGTATCTACACTGGCCAATCCCAACGTGGTGAAAGTGGATACGCCCAAAGGAAAGAACGATACCAAAGTGAAGCAAACCATTGTGGTGAGTATTGATAAATCGCGGCAAATGTTTTTGCAGCAAAAGCCAATTTCGGTAGATAGCCTGGAAAATGAATTGCGCAGGTTGTTGGAGGGAAAAACCGATACACCGGTGATTGCCCTGAACGTGGATACCGCTGCGTATTATGGCGATTTTTTTAAAGCCCTGAACGTAGGCAAAAAACTAAAAGCGAAAGTAGTGGCCAATATCAACCCTAACTAGCACTATTCGTACAGGGTTTAATTGTTAAAATTCTGAAACTTATCCCGCATGTACCAGCTAATGGGCCTGCGGGATTTTTGTTGGCCGTGCTATGGCAACAGGCCACGGCTTACCTTTGCGCACTTTGTAAGCATCACAATAAATTATAGAGATTGAACCGTAGATTAAAGATTGGCGCTGTTAGTTATCTCAACACGATGCCCTTATTGTATGGCATTGAGCGGTCGCCCGTTCGAAATGATATTGATCTCATTACCGACTATCCGAGTAGTGTAGCCAGCCAGCTTTTGGAAGGCAAGATCGATATTGGGCTGGTGCCCGTGGCCATCATTCCCGAATTGCCTTACGCCGAAATTATTGGTGACTACTGCATTGGCGCCGACAAAGCTGTTGCATCTGTATGCATATTCAGCCAGGTGCCCATGGAGCAGATAGAAACGGTAGTGCTCGATTATCAAAGCCGCACTTCTATTGCATTGGCCCAGGTGTTACTACAAAAACATTGGAAAAAATCGGTAGTGTTTAAAGCTGCAAAGCCGGGTTTTGAAAACGAGATACAAGGCACTACTGCAGCAGTGGTAATAGGCGACAGGGCTTTGCAATTGCTTTCTACTATGCCATACGCCTACGATCTGGCCGAAGCATGGCAGGCATTTACAGGTTTGCCTTTTGTGTTTGCTGCATGGGTGGCTAATAAGCCCATTCCTGCATCTTTTGTGCAGGCATTTAATGAAGCCAACGCTCTTGGACTTGCGCACATAGATGAAGTGGTAAAAATGAATGCTGATTACCCCTACGATTTGCAGGAGTATTTCCGGCAGAATATCAGCTATCATTTAACCGCCGAAATGAAAACCGGATTGGAATTATTTTTGAATTACCTGAAGGCCGAGTGGCAGGCACCTGCTTTTTCCAACGCCTCCAATTTTTAAATTTCTATACATGTCTATTATATCAAAGCTGGATCAAACAGTAGCCGTTATTAAAAATTATTATGCTGAAACTCCTGATGTAGGTATTGTGTTGGGTAGCGGTTTGGGCAATTTTAAAGACAATCTTCAAATTGAATGCGAGATACCTTACGAGGATATTCCGAATTTCCCGGTGTCGACCGTAGTAGGCCACCAGGGAAAACTCATCTTTGGTAAAATGTCGGGCAAAACGGTGGTATGCATGGCTGGCCGTTTTCATTTTTACGAAGGGTATTCTTCTTCTGCTGTTACATTTCCAATACGGGTGCTCAAATGGTTGGGCATCAAAACCCTGGTGTTGACCAATGCTGCCGGTGGTATGAATCCTGCTTTTAAAGTGGGTGATCTTATGCTCATCACCGACCATATCAGCCAGTTTACACACAACCCATTGCTGGGTCCCAACGATGATGAATTAGGACCTCGTTTCCCCGATATGAGTGAACCTTATAGCCCGGAGTTGAGAGCACAGGTAAAATCGATAGCAGCTTCGCATAATATCCATTTGCACCAGGGTGTGTATGTTGCCGTAACCGGGCCTACATTCGAAACCCGTGCTGAGTATAAAATGCTGCACATACTGGGAGCCGATGCAGTGGGCATGAGTACCGTGCAGGAAGTGATCGTGGCCCGCCATATGGGATTACCCGTGGTAGCCATCAGCATCATTACCGACCTGGGTATCCGCGACGAGTTGAACATCATCACCCACGAAGAAGTGTTGAAAGCGGCCAACGAAGCCGAACCGAAAATGACCGCCATTTTCAGAGACCTTATCAGTAAGATTTAGAACATGTCGGGATGTCTGCTAAATTGCAGGCATCTTTCAAGTCGGGCATATCAAAACTTCACAGCTGTTACCATTGAGAATAAGTAGAAACATATACAGCCATGCCGGTCATTTATGTATCGTGCTGGTTTTGCTATGCCTAACGGGCATGGGATTGGCGCAAACAACCGATTCCAATATCCGCTACGATAGCCAGGGACGGCCCATGGGTGCAGGCCGAAATATGAGAGGAGGCGATAGCCTGCAACAACGCGACAATACTTCTGACTCCATCACTATTTTCTATCGCATGTTCGATAGCAGCCGTGTTCGGTTTATTGATTCTTCTGTCAGCGATTTTACTGCACGCTTTCCGCTCAAGGCCGATTACTTGTTTCTCGGTAGCCTGGGCAATGCGGCGCATTCTCTTATTTTTCAACCCAATCTGAAACCCGGATTCGATCCCGGTTTTCATGCTTACGACCTGTTTAAGTACACAGTAGAAAACACCAAGATCTATCAAACTACCAGGCCTTATACCGAGTTGGATTATATACTCGGCAGCAAGAGTGAGCAAACCATAAAAGTGTTGCACACACAAAACCTGAGTCCCACCTGGAATGCGGCATTTGAGTTTGGCTACGCAGGGATGCCCGGCCATTTTAAAAACAACAATAGCAGCCATAGCAATATGCGGGTGTCTTCCGGCTTTAGCAGTAAGAACAGGCGCTATTCGGGCAATTTTATTTATATCACCAACAGGTTGAGGTCGTCCACCAACGGTGGCATTGTATCCGATACATTTTTGAATTCGAACAACAGCGCTTTCGACCAGCGATTTAATATTCCTACCAACCTGGGCGGAGATGGCGACTATGCCGCCAACTTTTTTGCCAGCTCTGTCAACACGGGACATGAGTATCGCAGCAGGCAAATATTTTTCAGGCACCAATACGATTTTGGGCAAAAAGATTCTGTGATCAATGAAGAAGATTCTTCGGTTTCGCATTTGTTTTATGCCCGATTCCGGATACAGCATTCTATTTTGTACAACAAGCAATCGTATATCTACCGGGATAATGCCCTTGTAGATACAGGTGCTTATATGAATGTGTACATCAATCAATTTGGGGTTAAGAATCCCATTGTGTTGATGCCATTGAGCGACCGTTATACTGATATTACGAATGAGGCAGCCATATTGGTGTACCCGCAAAAAGATAACCAGGATCAATTTTTAAAAGCAGGAGCGGGGTATCAATATCTTGATGCCAAACATGATAGTGTTACCAATACTACATACAACAACCTGTACCTGCTGGGTGAATACCGAAACCGAACCCGCAACAAACGTTGGGATGTAAACGCCAATGGGCGATTGTATTTGTCGGGGTTGAATGCCGGTGATTATACAGCTGCGATATCGTTGCAAACACAGCTTGGCAAAAAAGCAGGAATACTGTTGTTGGGTTTTCAAAATACCAACCGTACACCTTCTATGGTGCACGATACCATCAGTGGGTTCATTAATTACAACTATACCGGATATCAAAACGAGAACTGGACAAAGCTGAGTGGAGCATATTATTTGCCACAGGCAAAATTGAAATTGTTTGGCAACTACTACCTGGTGAACAACTATACTTATTGGGATACTTATACCACTTTCAAACAGTTGAATACACTCACCAGTGTACTGCATATTGGTGCCGAAAAATCTTTCAAACTCGGTAAGCATTGGAACTGGCATGCAGAACTGCATATACAAACCGAAGCCACCGATGCCATCAATTTACCACTGGCATATACACGTAACAGGATTGCCTACGAAGGACTTTTTCTCAAGAACCTGAATTTGAGTACGGGTGTTGAATTCCGATATTTTCTGCCTTACTATGCCGACGATTTCAGCCCCTTCAACGGGCAGTGGGTAGTACAGGATACTGCTAAAATTACCAATCGCCCGGATATTGCGGCGTTCCTGCATTTCCGCATTCGCTCATTCCGCTTGTTTACCCGTCTTGAAAATATCAATACATTGGATATTAGCAGAGGATTTTCTTTCCTCGACAATAACCATGCGGCCCCGCTGTATCCCACGCCGGGCCTGGTTTTCCGCTTAGGCATCTATTGGTCTTTTGTGAACTAACCCTGTATTTGCATGAACAGCAAGGCTCATCATCGAAAAGAAAAGATAGCATGGCTGGTATTGTTGTGTTGCTTGCTGCTTACTGTATTGGCAACCAGTTTCCCTGTATTTATTGAACGAGTATATGCTAATGGCATCTATCCTCATATAGCATCGGCAATGCGTTTGGTATTTGGTTGGATCCCGTTTAGTGTAGGCGACCTGCTGATAGGTTTGTTGATTTTGTATGTGATCAGGAGCCTGTACCGGGGTATTGTAAAAATCAGGAGAAAGCAATGGCATTGGAAAAGCGCATTATTCAGCAGCCGCAAAATATTGTTTGCTGTACTGAGTGTGTATGTGATGTTTCATGTGTTGTGGGGCTTCAATTATTACCGACTGGGTTCTGCTCATTTGTTGAAAATCCAACCGGAAGAATATAGTAATGCCGATGTAGATAGTTTGCTACAAACACTAAATCATAAGTTGGGCGAATTGAATAAAGATTCTGCAGGAATACTGCAGCATCAATCGAAAAAGCGCAGCGAATTATTGCAGGATGCAATGTCGGCTTATAATGCAGGAACTTCCCAATTTTCCTTCTTGCAATTCAACCACGCAAGTTTGAAACCGAATGCACTTGGCCCACTGCAGTCGTACACAGGTTACAGTGGATACTTGTTTCCATTTACAGCAGAAGCACAGGTAAATTTTAATGCTCCCACGTACACTTTGCCATTCACTGTATGCCACGAAATGGCGCACCAGCTTGGATTTGGTTCGGAAAGCGAAGCCAACATGATCGGCTTTCTTGCGTGCAGGTCGAGCACCAATATTGCTTTTGTGTACAGCGCTTATGCCGATATGCATGGCTATGCACTGCATGAAATGTGGAAGCGTGATTCGGTAAGGGCAAAGCAACTCAATAAAGAAGTGCCTGCTATTTTAAAACAACATAGAAAGGAATTTGCAATATGGGCAAAGCAACATGAATCGTTTATGCAGCCAGTACTCAACTATGTGTACCAACACTACCTGTATAGCACCAACCAACCGCAAGGATTGCAGTCGTACAACAGGGTAGTAGCGTGGCTAATCGCCTACGCTAAAAAATATGGTTGGGCAAAAATTTAACCGAAGTGCTTACACTTTTTGTCCCTTCATGCTGGCACTGATAGCTACGTCCATCACCCGCTCTGCATAAGGCCTGCTGATATCATTCAGCTCCTCAATTTTGGTATGCACCAGGTTTTTATCTTCCATGGTGAGTGCCAATTGTAATGCCTGCATAGCGAGTGCAGTATCTGTCAATTCCTGCGGGGTAAGGTAAGCCGCATGTTTGCCAATAAATTTTTCCGTGGTTTCCAGCAGTTGCTGTCCTTCGGTACGGGCTTCTACCAATGCTCTTGTGGCAATGTCGTCTTTGGCATGTGTAATGCTTTCGAGCAACATGCGTTCTACTTCTTCATCAGTGAGTCCGTATTGAGGTTGTACATCTACGGTAGTAGCAATGCCGCTGCGCAATTCTTTGGCCTGCACCTGCAATATGCCATCCGCATTCAATAAAAACCTGATCTCTACTTTGGGCAGACCTGCCGGCATGCCGGGAATGCCTGTAAGGTTGAATTCAGCCAGTTTTCGGTTATGCATTACCAGGTCACGTTCGCCCTGGAATACACTGATGCGTATGCCCGATTGCCCGTCTTTGCTGGTGGTGTATTGCTTTCCTACACTGGTAGGAATTTTGGAATTGCGTGGAATGAGTACTTCCATTAATCCGCCCATGGTTTCAATACCCAGGCTGAGGGGAGTAACGTCAAGGAGTAGTACGTCGGTGTTTTTGCCTGCCAGTATATCGGCTTGCACGGCTGCACCCAATGCTACTACTTCATCGGGGTTTACTTCGTCGTGTACCGGCCTTCCGAAAAATTCGGAAACAGCAGATTTTACAGCAGGCACACGAGTGCTACCACCCACCATTACCACTTCCTGAATGGCAGAGGCTTCCAGCCCGGCATCTTTCAATGCCTGGCTGCAACATTCAATTGTTTTTGCTACAAGAGATTGTATCGCTGCTTCAAATTGTGTACGGGTAATGGACAGCACATCTCCATTTACATCGGCATGGAAATGATCGTTGCTGCTAAGGTGTTTTTTGGCTCTTTCAGCAGCAAGACGAAGCTGTTGCAATAGGTTTTTGTTGCTGCTAAGTTCTTCCAGGCTTATGCCTGCTTCCTGCATCCAGTATTGCAGAATAGCCCTGTCAAAATCGTCGCCACCCAAATAGGTATCGCCGTTGGTGCTGAGCACTTCAAACACACCCTGGCTAATACGCAAAATAGAAATATCGAAAGTGCCGCCGCCTAAATCGTACACGGCAATGGTTTTGTCTTCTGTAATATCCCTGCCAATGCCATACGCAAGGCTTGCGGCTGTGGGTTCGTTTACAATGCGCAATACATCGAGCCCCGCAAGTTTTCCTGCATCGCGGGTAGCCTGGCGCTGTGCATCATTAAAATAAGCCGGTACGGTGATGACCGCTTTCGACACCGGCGTTTTCAAAATATGCTCGGCCCTTGTTTTCAGTTCTTTTAAAATGAAGGAAGACAATTCAACCGGCGAATAGAATTGTTCGCCCACCTGCACTTTTACCAGGCTTTCCGTACTGTCGTCAATTATTTTGTAGGTGAAAAAATCAGCATGCTGTTGCACATCGCGATAGCTTTTTCCCATCAGGCGCTTGGCGCTGAAAATGGTGCGATGGGGTTCTGTTTCCAAAAACAATTTAGCCCTTTCGCCAACAGTTGGATTACCGTATTCGTCGAAGTGAATAATGGAAGGAACCAGTGAACTGCTATCATGTTCTTTTAAGGCAATAGGTCTGCCACTTTCGGGGTGAATAATAGCCACCAAACTATTAGTGGTGCCCAGGTCGATACCCACAATCATTTCCTCCTGCTGCAAACTGCCTGTTGCTATATTGATGCCAATTTTCGCCATAATGAATTTTCACTTTTACGAGCCGAAAGGTAACCAGAAATAGAAACTCAGATTGTCGATTGCGGTAATTAAGCATTTCATTAGGGCTTCGGCCACTAATTGGTGGGTTTAGACTGGATGGGTAGGAGGTTGGTACCTGCTGCTGCCAGCCATAGCAGCACTGGAAAAAATGGATTGACGAGGCGGTTGTTCCAGTCGGCGCACATTAAAATAACCGGGGCAATAAAAATACCCATGGCCGCAAGTATCCAGATCAGCTCCTTCGGTTTGCACCTTGCCAAATGCCCCATACCTGCCAGCGCCAACGCATAATACACCAGCAGGCAGCCACCAGTCACTACATTATTGGCAGCCGAATAATGGTCGCGGGTCATCCAGAGTGTTTTGAATAACCGGGCAGGCAGCATACGGATGGTGAGTTCGGGATTGCTATAAAAATATTGCCACAGGCTCATGCCTTCGTGCCAGGGCACTTTGATATAGGGTTTCAACTGGCTGGTGATGCTACAAACAATATCGGCTTCGGCATTGGGGCGTATGAAATAGAAGTAAGGACTATGATCAATCAGCCATCCTGCAAATTTTGCAAATGCGAAAAACAAAACGGCCAGTATTACAATTTCCAGTTTGCGTGTACTCCACCATTGTGTTACCCAAAACAGCAGGGGAATAAGCATTACTAAAAAACCATTGGGCCTGAAAAATGGAATGAGCAGCAGGCTGATCCAAAACACCCATCTATACAATGGCTTTTCCGCATAAAACAACATGGAGCAAATGCCCACTGTGATGAGTGAAGTGAATATGGTTTCTGTATATAGAAAACTCGTCCAGTAGTGTAGTAAAAAGCAAGTGCTGTACAAAATACCTGCAATTAATACTGCGGTGCTTTTTTTGGTGAAATAAGTGCAGCCTTTTACAAATGCCAGTAATGCTGTAAACGATGCTATCAACTGCACTACATACAACATGTTTTCGGGCAGCCCCAGTTTTTTAATGATCACGTGCAGTCCAATATAACCGCTGTACAACCAAAAGTGTCCGTATTGGTTAAAGTTGCCCTGCAACCATTGGTCTCTCAAACCCAGGTAGGCCGTGGCTTCATGATTTTTATCGATTCCGAAACTATACAGCAACACTGCTTGCATGCAACACCACGCTATCACTATGAGCAGCAAATGCTTTTTGGAAATGGAATGTTGCGAATGCATCATCAACGCAGTATTACCATTTTGCCATAGCCCTTGTTGAAGAATTTATCGGTTACATCCTGTCCTTGCTGATCGTAGCCATCGTTCAACTTGAATTTCTCCATAGTGTTGCCATTCAAACTACTCACCACACGATAGAGGTACACTCCATTCGCCAGTTTTTGTCCATAGGTATCTGTGCCATCCCATTTGTACTCGGTAATGTTGGTGCCAATATGAATAGGTCCTAATTCAAACTTGGGAATTTCCTTCACTATTTTTCCTGTAACCGTTAGTATCTGGATCTTGAATTCTTGCGGAATTTCCTGGCCGGTGATGGTAAACACAAATGCGGTACTGGTGCTGAACGGATTGGGATAATTGAGCAGGTTACTGATCATGGGTTTGTTGAACACCTTGAACGTAACACGGTATTCCAGGTCACCGGCACTATTGTTGTTCCTGTCTTTTCCCTGTACAGTGAGCTCATATTCTCCACCATCAGTATCTTCTGTTAGTGCAGGAGTAAAGTCTACGGTGGCTGTATTGTCGCCGCCGGTAACGCTGGCTGGTGTAAAGCGCAATGTATCAGTGCCCCAACGGTAGATTCTTGGCGCAGATTCAGATGGGAATTTCAATTTGATCACAAGCCCCGCAGTATCGTTCAGCGCCAGGAAATTGTTTTCATCTTTCAACTTGATCTGGATATTGGGTTTGGCAGATACAATGTCACGGTTCAAAATTCTTACACCATCAAATGTTACATCGAGCAGTGGATCGAATTTATCGTCGCGTACATAAAACGCTTTGTACAGAAAGTTGTTGAAGAAGTATTGTTCGGGCTGGTCGTTGTTCGGGTTCACTGCCACATACAAAGTGTTGTTGCCCGGTAAGTTTTTAGTGTCGATAGAGAAGAATACGGTAGTGGTATCGCCGGATATCAAAGGCTTCTTCTTACTCAAAGTAATGGGATGCGTTACATTGTTTCTATCCAGCACAAATGCTTCCAGCTTCAAACTGTCGAATGCTGCATCGCTGATATTTTTGAAAGCAATTTTGAAATCGAGCGATTCGCCCAATGTGAGAGAATCCTTCATTTGCAGCAGTACGCCCGGAGCAAGTGCTCCTTCCGGCACCGGTGTGTAATGCAGGCGCCACCAGCGTAGTTGGTAAGGGGTGCCATTTAAACTATCTGCATTTTGCATGCGCAGTTTCATGTACGGATAGGTAGCCGCATTTACAGAAGAAATGTCGAAATCCTGTTCGTTCATGGCAAGTGTCCGCAGCAATGTTTCAGTGCCGGATGCATTTACACCTACCAGGTCTACCGATACATAGTCGCCCGCAGTGCTTTCTGCAGACTGCCCTCTCCATTTGGCTTGCTTCCAGCTTTTGGCAGGGCCAAACAATGGCGAACTGATAGTGCCCGAAGAGTCGGGAGTAGGGCAGTTGATATTGAGTTGTAAGCGGTCGTGGATGCCTTCGCTCAATTTATAAATAGGAGTAAAACTGTTGTCGTTTTTCTTGTACACAAATACATAGATGCGTGCCCGGTTGAAGGAATCTATCTCTGTGAAACCGGCTGTCTTCAAACGATGATATACGCTATTGCCTGCACCAAAATATTGTTCATCCGACTTTAGGGTAACAGCAAATGTTTCCTGGTCGTAGGGTGCATCCAATACTTTTCGCACCACTACATATGAGCCATTTGGAATGGCATCCATGAAGTTCATTATTTTCCTGCGGTTGCCGGTATCCCTATCATCATACTCAAAATTGTTTTGTCGCGTGAAGTTGGGATAGGGCACACAATTATTCATGGCACTGCCAAACAAGCCACCGGGGTAGTTGTTCATGGGCTTGAAAGTGATGGGGTCAAACACGTTGAACACCATAGAATGACCCACACACATACTGGCCGCAGAAATGGTATTGTTCACGCTAATACTGAAGTCGAGATCCTCTGTACCGGTAACGGGATATATGGAATGGTTGATAAATACATTGTTCAGTTTTGTAGCGAACTTCCATTTTCTACTGGCTGTATCAATGTAGAGTTTGTTTACACCGCTTTTGGTGTGTTGGAAAAAGTGACTTTGGTTGAACCCGGTTTCGGTGCCTGCCAGATACACAAAAGATGCGTTGTTCCAGCGAAGCACATCGCCGGCTGCTCTTACAATGCCTAATCTCCAGTAGTACACGATGGTATCTTTCAATGTGATGCCCGGATCGAATTCTATCATACCACCTTTCGAGGTAATGTTGCGGGTAATTTTCGCTGCAGAGTTAAACAGTTCGGTAGTATCCATTTCCATCCTAAAATTCAATGGTTCGCTGAATGGGTTGGATGTAGAAGCCACCAACTTAATATTGGATTTATTTACAATGGCATAGTTGTAGGGATATACCGGGCGAAGTTCATCTTCAAAAATTACAATGTCGCGGGTAACAGTGTTATTCAGTTCGCTGATCTCTGCTACTTTGTTTTCTGTATCCAGCATTACGCTGATACGGTTCAAACCCTTATCCCGTTCGGGAAAAATATTGAGCGTTAGTTCAAACGAGTCAATAGCCATGGGTGCTTTCACTTTTCGGCTATATACTTTTTCGGTAAACCCATTTGGGTAAATAGTGCTCTGCGGGTATTGACGGGTTACTTCAACTACAATGGAATCTTTAATGGCTTTTCCCAAATTGTAGTAATACACTTTGGTTTTGAAATTCGATTCGGCAATGGAAATGAAGCTGGGATTGATCGTGATATTCTGCGACTCCACGCTATAATCAGGTTTTGGAAATGCATTTACTTTCAATGCAGGGTCGCCATGCAGTGTTTGTTGCTCTGTATGTGTGCGGGCAATAAAGCTGGCGGCACCGGACTGCAGGTTTTGGTAGGCAATAGCATCCATCATGTTTTTGCCGATGCTTTGTCCATAATTCTGCCAACTCACCGAACGGTAATAGCCAGTTGAATACACGTTGAGCCCATTCACAATACCAAAATGGGTACTGGCTATCATGCCAATGGCGCCGCGATTGGGGGCCAACAAATACTTTTCAGAAATGGTGTTGAGCGCAGTAAGCCGGGAAGTATCGAAAGTGTAGAAATTACCGGCATTACAACCGTTGAGTAGGAACATGGGGTACTTGCCCTTGTTGTTGTATTGGCTGGGATCGTCGAGGTTATAGTCGAGTGCAGATGCAGAAGAGTGCCCGAAATAAGTGAGTTGACTGATGCCTTCAGCAAACAGGTTAGATAGCAATTCATTTTCTATAACTGCTCCTGTTGTGCTGTTGAACTTATTGAAGGTGGTGACTTTCCCGCCAAACAAAGTATCCTGTACAATATTCTTGTAATTCTCCATGTATGGACGAATCAATTGCTCAATGGAAGCATCGTTGGCACCCACTACATGCACCACATTTTTCATCCAGGCTTTGTCCTGCTGCGAAGTGGAACCGTTAGCCTGCGCCGCATCAAACTCTTTAATTTTGTCGAGATAAGTAGTTACTTCCGAACTGCGAATTACGTTCAACCTACCCACCGGCATGGCACCAGTAGAAGTGAGGTCGTTGCTGGCCAATAAAATATCGGAAGCCGGGTAGCCAAATGTGGGAACCAATTGCATTTTTGCTGCCTGGTCATGACTCTCCCAGGTACGCATTTCATCATAGGTAACGCCTTTGCCTATTAAAAAACAATATTGCGGAGTTGTAGCAAAACGGCTTCTTGCAAAACGCAGGAAATTTTTCACACTCAGTGGATGCATTTTTATACCAAATGCAAACTGGTCTACCAGTTCATCTACTGTATAAATTTTTGCATTGAATCCGCCACCTGCCGGGCTCGACCTGTACAACCTGTATAAATCAACAGGGTTTCCATTGCCGCCCAGTAATACATTGTTGGTTATGATAATGTAATTGCCCTGGTTATTGGCCAGCGAATAATTGATGAATGAACGAGTGGTGAGTGATGTTACCTGCGTACTTGCAGCGGGTGTATTGGCATGCAACCAATACTGGCAGGTTTGCGCAGATGCAGGCAGTAGAAACCTGATTTTCCCATCGGGCATAATGAGCCCCTGCATTTGAGTATTGCTGCTGATATCGTACAGCGTTGGTGCAACTCCACCGTGGTTAAAATTGCTGATCTCCAACAATGTGGGAGCTGCATTGGCAGGCAAATAAAAATCGAACAGCCCTGTATTGCCGGCATCGGGCAGGCGTGGATAATCTATTTCTGCAAAGGAGGCAACAATTCGGTCGTTGGGATTATTGCTCAAATTTTTTACGCCCAGTTCTGTAGCAGCGTTGTTGAGCAATGCCGGTGACACAGTGGTGATGGAATCCACACGTGCATCGAAACTTGCAAGGTTCCTGTCAAACAATGGTGCGTTGTTGAGTACAATACGAAAGGTCCTGTTATTGGTAGCACTTCCTGCAATACATACTTTTATTTTGGCTTGCTGCCCTCCAGCTGTGTAGGGGAGCAGGTTTGAAAAATTCGCATATCGATTCGTAAAGTCTATACCATTCTGATCGGGATAAATATCATGCGATGAAGTAAGTTCTCCCTGGTCGTAGGATGATGAATACACATATTCTCCGAAATCAACTGCATAGCCACGATTTACATAATGTTTTAGAACACCTGGCACAATCGTGTTGTTGAGATAATCGTGCCGTACATTCTTCCAAATATTTGTAGCCGGGCTCAATGGAGAACCTGCAGCGTTATTGGCCGTATTCACAATACGGGCATTGGCAGAAGCGGTATTGACGGTTAAGAAGTAGGAAGCTGTATCAGTAAACAAACTGCTTTTCTCATTGATGTGATGAGCAGGATTCAAATACAAAACTTTATCGGCAGTACCATCGTTTTTGGTAGCAAAAAATTCCAGGTAGTCATTCGCTGAAAGGTTGCCGCTGGCAACGCTGGTGTACATGGCAACTTCCTTGCCATTGCGCCATAACTGGAAATGTTGTGCAAGCGTGTTACCAATACCTGCTGCATCGAGTACCGATTTATTGATGCGATAAATGCCGGGTGCTGCGATCTGGAATTTATAATACGTGTTGTTGTAGTTGATCCATTCGTTGTTGAACTGTGCCTGAACAGGTTGAATCAACAGGAGTGCCGTTGCCAGCAACCACAATGATTTTTGTATGAGCTTTTTGCTGTTCATTAGTCTTCTTTTCGTTTCAGGTCTACCGAGAGGGAAATAACATGGGTGTACAAGGGAGATGTTTGATTGGCCAGGTTGGAAAAAGCGTAATCGATCTG
The DNA here is from genome assembly GCA_035456005.1 of Phnomibacter sp. GTDB lineage: Bacteria > Bacteroidota > Bacteroidia > Chitinophagales > Chitinophagaceae > Phnomibacter. The sequence continues at coordinate 313,170 of DATIEA010000004.1, forward strand.
CACATTTTTAATTTTAAAACCGGCACCTATGGATGGTTGAAAGATCCACACTTTTTGTTTGTTGGTGGTATCGCCATCTTTTAATGCTTGTTGAAAATTGCTGACACCGCCTCGTACCGAAAATACTTTTGCCACATTCAGTTCTAATCCAACCCTTGGATCGATGCTCACAAAATCGGTACTGATAAGTGTATTGCGTTTACCATCAAAAGTGTTATCCAATTGCAGCTCTGCCAACAGGTTGAGCTTTTCGGAAAAATCAAACAAATAAGAACCACCCAGCAATAGGCGTGGTGCAGTGAGCTCGGTGGACTGTTGTGGTATATCGTTTCGGGTGAGGTAGAGTTGTTGTTTCTCTCTTTCCGAAAAAGTAAAATTCCACATGTTGAAAGTGGTAGTGGCATCGCGTAGTACAGCCGACAGCGAGTACTTATCGGTTTTCATATTGATGCCCAGGTCGAGGCCAAAACCCCAGGCTTTGGCAAAGCTGCCCACATTGCGGTGAATGATCTTCAGATTGCCACCTACTGAAATTTCTTTATCCTCATCGCGGCGCAATACCTGGCCCATACTCACCAAAAATGCATAGTCAGCAGAGGAGAAAGTTTCGATATTGTTGTAATTGGGGCGGCCATCGGGTTCTACCAAATACAAAGTGTTGGGAATATCGTCGATACCAAAACGGAGTAATGTAAAACCAAGAGTGCGTTGGTTATCCTGTATGGGAATGGCCACGCTACCATAATCGTATTTTCCAATGCCCGAAAAATATTCGGCATGCATCAGCGACACCTGTGGGTTATTTTGAATAGCAGCCAGCCTTGCCGGGTTCCAATACCCTGCGGTAGGATCGACAGCAGAAGATATATTGGCACCACCCATGCCAAGTGCCCTGGCCCCTGCACCAATATTCAGAAACTCGTTGGAGTATTTTCTGAATTGAGCCCTGGTAGTTGCGCCCATTAACAATGAAAAAAATACAAGTAGAACAAGCCTATTCATGCAGCAGTCTTGGATATGTCAGGCAAAGTACCTGCATTTTCATTAACGAAGTTCTATCTATTCTATTTCAGAAGCTAATCGGGGGAACTATGTTGATATTCCAATTGAATTTCCAATCCGTCTTTTAATTCTACAATAGTGCCTTCTTCCAATTTCAGCATACCCCGAACGATCAGCTTACTACCCGCAGGACCAGTAAACACTACTTTTCTACCGGGTACGCTGCTGGTATGCACAATCAAATGTCCAAAACTGATGGTGCCCGTTCCTCCACGTTGTATAACGGGTATCACCAACGCATTGCCTGGGGAAACTCCAAGTGCATCGCCGTTAGAACTACCCAGTATCAATTGATGCGTTGTATCGAACAATATAGACTGCTCGTTGACCGGAGCAAAGAAGAACGCATAACCAGAATCGGTTGCCGGTGCATCTACGATATGAATGGTACCGCCGGTCACACTAATAACTCCCTGCGTGTACGGTGACAGATCGGTCCCATTAGTAGAACCAATGCTTCCAAACGAAAGTATACCCAATGGATGCGTGGGTATGGGGTCGTCCATTTTTCCAAATACAAATGAAGTAGCCGGGTCGCCCGAGTTAGGGTCGATGCTGATCGTTCCACCGCTTTGTACAAAATGGCTACTATCGGCAAATAGCAAAGCACCATTGATATGAAGGGTGCCATCGCTCATTTGTAATTTCCCATGAACGGTCATCAGTTTATTGCCTCCCAAATTGCTACAACCAATATTGAGGTTGGCAATGGCGGTATTCATGGTAAGACTTCCGGTATCGCTGATCACCAGTGAGTCGCTTACTGCATCATTAATATCCAGCACACACTGGCCATTGATGATAACCCTATCGGAACATAGCGGAATGCCATACGGTGTCCATTTCGATGAGTCACTCCAATTGCCAGTGCCGTTGAATACCCGTAAATGATCCGGATATTTTTCCAGGATATGCAAGGGCTGGTAAATAAAGTTGTTGGTAATGGAAATCTCCGGTTGCTCGCCTGCTGCATTAATGCCTGCGTAGAGTTTCCAGTTTCCAATTAGATCTCCTGGTATTGGAATGGCAAAATAGAAGTGCAGGCTGTTGCCGGATACGAGTGGTGCAAGGTTCTTTTGCAACAATGGCACTTTATTGCCTACAGAATCTTCGAGGTGAATACGGGCTACCAAACTATCGGAATAATTCACTTCGCCCAGGTTGGTGAAAGCAACGCCAAAATGAAGTGTGTCTTTACCTGCCCGCATCACGGTGTCTACTTTGGTTCCCATGCTATCTTTTGCAAACAGGAAATAGTGGCCGGGCATCATGGCGCCTTCGGGTGCAGGTATATAATTCAAACGCCAAAAATCCAATTGATTCGGTGTGGCGTTATCACTATCATCTGTTTTTTGTACCAGGCTTAGGTACCTGTATTGCGTTGCGTTGATAGCATTTTCTCCGGTAAGCGTAACTGCCTGTTGTGATTTGTTCAAACGCATCAACGTGTCGATCGATCCGGAATTATGTAGCCCCAACACATAGGTGTAAATGGAATCGGAGGCAATGCCATTGGGTTCTATGATCGGTTTACTTTGCCAACGCAGGCTATCCCATTGCAGAGCGGGGCCAAACCATGGCGATTGCATGAATGCACTGGTGTCAGTCATGGGAATATCGGCCGAAAGAACAGGCAGATCGTACAATCCTTCTGATAAAATGTAAGTGGGTTTAAATTGAGTACTGTCGCCTTTTTTGAAAACGAAACTGAAGGTGCGGGGGAAATATAAAGAGTCGAGGTCCTTGAAACCCTGGTTATACAATTTATGGTATAGGGAATTGCCCGAACCATATAAGGTAGTGTCGCGTTTCCAATATTGTACCATGGCCGAATCTTGCGGAGGATCTAGCACAAGCCTGACTGCTACGATCTGGCCTTTGGGTATGCTGTCCAAAAAGTCCATCACTTTTTTTCGATTGACTGCAGGTGCATATGGAAATTCAAAATTGTACAATTTGTCTGCCGTGTTAGGAGCGCATCCGCCTACCTGTGTGTACAGTTGTTTAGGATTTACAAAGGGGGCAAAGCTCAACGAATCGAATACATTGATCATGATAGAGCTACCAATGCATGCACTTTGAATAAAGCTGGTGCCATTGGGGGTAACACTAAACTGCAGGCCTTCCGTTGCACTGGTTGGATAAATGCCATGCATGATATAGAGATTGTTGAACTTATTATTGTACCTGAAATTTCTATCCGCATCATCCAAATACATACGGGTAAATAGCGACTGTTGGTGCTGGTAGTAATGTCCCTGGTTAAAGCCTTTACTGCTGGTAGGCAAATAGGTAAAGGAGGCAGTACTCCAATGGTCGGCCACGCCACCTACAACTTGTGCAGTGCGCCAATAATATACGGTGCCGGGTAGGAGGGAATTGGAAGGTGTAAATTGGATGGCTCCATTTTTCGTAGTGCTGTCCAACGTATAAAGCAAAGGCGAATTGAATGCAAGCGTTGTGTCCATTTGCATTCTGTAGGTTGCGCTATCGGCCTCAATATTTTCAGGAGATGCCACCAGTAAACCTGGCCAGTTATTTACAATGCCGAAGTTCTGAGGAAGAATGGGATGGATACCAGAATTGGCTACTTCAAATTCTTTTGTAGCCAGGTTATTGTCTTCATTAGTTTCATCTATTTTTCCAGGGGCATCAACCTGTACAATGATGCGATTGGTGCCGGCTTCTTTTGTGCCGCCTACTGCAAATTTTGCCTGCATCGAAAATATATTCGATAAGTTAACCACTACTGTATCTGCCACGGTTATCCTGTTGCCATTAGGCAATACACGAATGATTTGAACTTCCAATGAGTCCTCGGTGGCTTTGCCTTCATTGTTCACTTGTATGGCCACCATAATGGAATCATTGCCCACCGATACTTTCCCCGGGGAAATAGATATTTTATCTGCAGCGGCAACATAATCGGGTAACGACTGTGTGTGAATTCTCAATACAGGATCGCCATGCAAATGGGTTTCTTCTGCTGTCATCCTCGCTGCCTGGTCGGTAAGCGTGGTGGTCGCCAGCATTTTCTCAATGGCTTGTTGATGAATTTCACCTAGCGATTTACCGTATAGCGTACTGGCAACGCCTCTGTACCAAAAATCTGTATAGTAATCGAGGTATTGTAGTATGCCGGCATGGGTACTAGCGATAAATGCAATAGAGCCCTTGTCTTTAGACAGCACAAACTTTTCGCTCAGTGTAAGCTGCTGCTGGTTATACCTGCGTGGGTTGAGGTTGAAAAACTCCGAAGCCTTACAACCGTTGGCCAGGAAAACGGGCAACCGCCCATAAGTGTATTCCAGTTCCTCCGGCTTGTTTAGGTTAAAGTCGAAATTGGAAGCAGAGGAGTGACCGAAATAAGTGATAATACTTGTACCATTTTTTACAGCTTGTTGAATGGCCAGGTTATTCGCCGATGTGTTGGGGTCGTTGAGTCGTAGATAAGTAGATACGTGGGCACCCACCATGGTATCCTTAATTAGATTTTCATAATTCTGCATGTAGGCTTTGATAGGATCCACTACACTGGGGTCGTTGCCGCCAATCAAATGCAGCATTTCTTTTTGCCAAAGTTTTGATTCGGTTTCTGATTGTTGAACGCTTTCAAATGCAATCACTTTATCCAGGTAATCTTTTACTTCTGCACCTGTTATGGCTGCCAAACGGCCAATGGGCGTTACGGGTGTGATAGTTTCGTTGTTGGCGGCAGCCAATAAATTGTCGGATGCCGGTTGCCCCCAGGTTGGTACCAGGTTCAATCGGTTGATATTGGTATCTGCGAGGTTGTAATCGTAAGTGGCACCACGGCCAATGAGGAATGCAGCTTTTGGTGGCGCTGCAAATTGAGCCCTGCTATAACGAAGGAAGTTGCGTATAGCAATAGGATGCTTGCGGATGTTGTTGCCAAACTGTTCGGTCAGTGAATCGATGTCGTATACCTTGGCATTAAAATTTCCGCCAGCTGTTGAAGATCGGTAGGCACGGTAAGCTTCTACATAGTTGGAACCATTATCATTTTGCAGAAGCTTGTTCGAAATGATAAGGTAATCGCCCTGGTTTTCTGCCAGGCTATAATTCACAAAGTTGCGTGTTGTAAATTGATTGACCTGTTGTACCTGTTGTTTATTGGCAGCAGTATCGGTAGCGGTTAGCACCAATGATCGTGTTATAGCCGAAGGCGATAACGCAAACCATAAAGTATCGGCTACACGTACAGCTGTGTATCGTTTTTTGTTGGAGAGATCGATCAGTATTTTTTCGCTGGCTCCTGTATCGAAGTTGACAATTTTTAGCAGGTTGCCCGATGCACTGGAAGGTAGTTCAAAAACGAAAGATGTAGTCTTCTTATTGAATTCGAATTTTCGCGGATAAGTGAACTTGATTTTTGATACAAAGGAGCGGTAAGAATTATCCAATACCGGAAGTCGAACTGCAACAAGGGTCGAGTCGTTGTTGTCAATGCGACTGAGAGGAATCGCATCTATCAACATTGAGTCGGATGCATACCTGCGAAACGATTTGGAGGCAATTATGGAATCGTTCAACCGAAACTGGATCGTTTGTGTACGATTGGTGATGCCCTGTGCCCAAACAGATGCCTGAATTTTGGCAGGTGCATTTTTATTGCTAAATAATTTTCCAAGTCCAACAGTGTAAGGCGTACCGCCAAAACGGGCTTCTCCCCATCCTTCGCCGGCATCCCAGGAAGAGGATCGAATTTCTGCACCATTGATATTAAGGGCAAAACCCTGGTTTCGGCCGGCTTTTGGGCTCACTGTAATGGTGTGCATGAAAAAAGAATCCGGAATGCCGGGTGTATTGAGTGGGTCATGCACTTCATTTTGAATGCGCAGGTTGGCACCATTAGCATTTACGGTAAGGTAATAGTAGGCAGTATCCGAAAACATGCTCCACCGCTTATTGGTTTGGTAAATTGGTAGGCGATAAAGGTCTGCATCTGCCCAACCATCGTTGGCTCTTCCCCAAAATTCCAAATAGCCATCACTGGCTAATGCACCACTGGATTGGGTTATGTAAACCGGAACCTGCTCCCCATTACGCCATAGTTGAAAATGTTCAACAGGTGTTTGCTCCAGCCCAAAGCTTTGTAGGGCAGGAAAATAAATACGGTACAGTTTATTGTAATCGCCGGGGTTAACCAGGTTACTAGGTGTACCTGTAATTGTTACCGAAGGCACTACTGCAAACCTGTAATAGGTTTTGCTAAAATCTATCCATTCATTGCGAAAGCTTTGTGCCTGCACTTGTACACTCAGCAGGCATTGCAGTACAAGCAGCATGCAACAAAGCACTCTGCCCACATTCTTTGTAGGCCTTTTGTTAGTTGCCATATTTTTCCTTCGCATCCAAAATGCTAAATCAGTATAAGACATAAGGGTGGGTTCATTGACTTCCGAAATGATTGATTCGCTGCAATACTCCGGTTATAGTTTCTGCAATTTTTGTATGATTTGCTGATTGGCTTTGCTGTAATTCAGAAAATACAGCCCTTTGGGTAAGAGGGAAGTGTTGAGTGTAACGGAACCTGTGCCAGTTTGCCTGATCACCACTCTTCCGGTTGCATCCAACAATTGTAAGGACCATGGAGTGTGATTGTCGGCGGTTACTATTCGAAGTTCCTGATTGAATGGGTTAGGATACACGACAACCTTGGTTCGATCGCCAATGAATACAGTATGGATGGGTGAATAAACAATATTGCCATTTTTATCCCTGGTTTTGAGCCTATAATAATTATAGCCCAGGGGAGGGTTGGTGTGTAAATAGCTATAGGTAAAATATCCCGGTGCATTGCCGGTGGGTACTACGGTAGCCAGGGTTTTCATTTTGGTAGAATCGAACCCGGTTTCAAGTGTGTAATCTGCAATATTGATCTCGTTACTAAATACCCAATTGGTCTGAACTGTTTTGCCTAAAGCTTCTGCCGTAAATGATTGCAGGAAAATATCTACCTGCTTCTCTACTGTCAAATAACTATTGCCGTAGGCATCGGTGTACATCAACCTATAGTTGTTTTTGCCAACATTGGGTGTAAGATGCTTTTGCAAATAGGAAGTTTGTAATGCTCCGCTATTACCCGCTGGCACAGTACTAATAGTATTCCATGTGCCACCATTCCATGCATGTTGCCATTGGTAATTGGTGAGTTTCATTTCATGTTGAAATGTCCAGCGACCTTCAATACTGTTACCAACAGGTACTACATCATAAGATGTGAACATTACAATTATTTCCTGTGCCGGTGTAATGGTCGTATTGCCGTAACTGTCAACAATTTTTAAGCGATAGTAATTCTTACCTATGCGAGGACTGGTATGTGCCAGCGAATACTGATAGGATGGAGCTACCGTATTGGCGGCAGGCTGGGTAAGCACCGTTTGCATATTGGTACTATCGGTACCATATAGAATTTCATATTGCTTCACTTTCACTTCAAAGGCTACAGTCCATGTTGCAAGTACCTGGTTGGTAGAAGGCTGTGCTTTGAAATTCAACAAGCTTACCGCTGCTTTCAGCGTGTCCACCTTAAATGGCAGGTAAACCGAATTATTGAAATAAGCTTGCTCTACAGGAGTTCGATTTGTATTGACATCCAGCTTGAAATAATATTTTCCTAAGAGTGTATCTGTTTTTCCATTGAAATAAATACGAGTAGTATCTCCGGCAGGCAATGCTTTCAGGGTACCTGATTGAAGCGTAATTTCCTTGCCAGCAGCATCTCCCATTTTCAATGTAAACGGTGTAGCAGCCAATGTATACTTCGAAACATTTTTGAATGCTATACCAAGCGTGAGAGAATCTTTATAAGCTGATATGGTATCACCATTCCATTTCCAGTAATCTCTTGCCGAGAGTGCACCATCTGCAATGGGGTCAAATGCCAGTCGCCAATAGTTGAGCTGCATGGGCTTGGCGGCAGCCGTGTCGCTGCTGCGCATCCGCAATTGCATTTTGGGATATTGTGAAGCATTGTATCCTGAAATATCTACAGTTTGCTCAGCAGGTAAAATGGTACGCAGCAATGTGGATTGACCAGATGCAAAAATACCATACAGCTGAAGCAAAGCATTTCCCTTGCTGTTCGTGTCGGCATCTTTTGTGGCTTGCCAGCTTAGTGTTTTCCATTGCGAAGCTGGGCCAAATTCAGGGGAGTAGATCCAACCACTTGTATCCTTAGTGGTGGGGCTTGCAGATGTATGGATACGGTCGAATAATCCTTCGCTGAATCTATAAGTTGGTTTGAAACTAATGCTGTCGTCTTTTCTGAAAACAAATGAAAAAGTCCTTGGCTTATTAAGGGAGTCTAATTCCTTGAAGCCTTGTTTTACCAGGTAGTGGTATAGCGATTTGTTTTTACCATATATCAATGTATCCTTCTTCCAATATTGTGCGAAGGATGAATCGTAAGGTGGGTCGAGTACTAATCTTGCAACCACATACGCACCTTTCGGGATAGAATCCAAAAAGTCCATGATCTTCTTCCGATTATCATGAGGATGATAGTAGAATTCGAAGTTATATTCTCTACCGTAATCACATATATAAGCACTACCGAATCTGCCTCCGCTAGAATTGTCCCATTGTGCAAATGAAGCTCCGTCAAACACATTGAATATGATAGATTGGCCAATGCAGGCACTATAAATATTCCTTAAGCCATTTACCATAACGCTAAAATGGGAATTTTCAGTTCCGCTGGTAGGATAGATACCATGTTCAATATATAGGTTCTGCAATTTGTTGCCGAATTCGAACTTTCTGCTCGTAGCATTGAGCATCATCGTATTGAAGGATGACTGCAAATGTTGGAAATAATGCGATTGGTTGGAGCCTGTGCCAACAGCGGTATTGTATAAGAATGATGCATTTGACCAATTGGTAGCAATGCCCAGCGAAACGGGAGATAATCTCCAATAATAAACAGTATTGTTTCTCCAACTGGTATTGGGTTGGAAATTGACAGCGCCACCAATGGTGCTGGTATCTATTGTAACAAGTGCAGGCGAATTGAAATTTTTGGAAGTATCCAGCTGAAACCTGTAGGAGAGTGGTTTCGCAGCGGGGTTAGCAGTGGAACCAGTAAGTAAAACCGGCGCATTGTTTACAATAGAAAGATCGTAAGGGAATACCGGAACTATAGCGGCAGTATCCAACATAAAAGCCAATCGGCCAATGTTGTTGGTCTTGGTCATTTCTGTTTTCAGATTCAAAGGATCTACTGTTGCAATAATATAATTGGTGCCGGCATCCACCATGCCTTTGAAGCCTATTTTAACCCGTACACTATCCTGGTTGTTGAGTTTTGCAATTTTGGTGCTGAGCAGGGTAATTAATTTGCCGGAAGGAGTTTCTCGTTGAATCAAAACATCTACTGAGTCGTTTTTTGCTCGTCCAATATTGGCCACTTTCACTTTTACCCAAACAGAATCATGTGCTACTGTGATAGGTCGTGTTTCGAATTGGATGGACTCCTTACTGGTGGTATAGTCCGCAGCAGGGTAGGGAAATGGAATAATAGCCGGATCGCTATGTAGTACTACCTGCTCCAGGTTTGACCTATTTACCGGATCGGATGCACCGGTAACTGCCCATGCATTTTTGATTGCTTCTTGCTGAATAGTACCAATCGATTTTCCATACGAGGATCTGGTGAATGACTTGTAAAATTCGTTGGTGAACAAATGCATATATTGTAGAACGCCAAGGTCGGAGTTAGAAATAAAACTGATGGCTCCTGTGTTTTTGGCGAAGATGTAATTCTCAGAAACGGTGATGGCTTTTGATTGCAGGCGACTCAGATTAAGGTCAAAAATGTTACCAGCTTTGCATCCATTGGCAATCATCACTTGGTATTTACCATTCGAATTGTGGTAATCTTCCGGGTTATTTAAATTAAAATCAATACCACTTGTGGAGGAATGACCAAAATAAGTGAGAAGCCCAACGCCACTATCAATCCCATTAGAAATTTTGGACATGTCAACCGAAAAGTTGGGGTTATTGACCCGCTGATAAGTAATAGCATTCGCAGATACAAATGTGTCAGTTACAATTTGTGTGTATCTGTTGAAGTAGTTCTTGATTTGGCCGGCAAGGAATGCGTCATCCCCACCTATTAGTTGTAGAACTTCCTTATGCCAATTTCTGTTTTCGGGTGTTTTGCCAGGGTCATTTAGCAATGCTTCGTACATTTTTACCTTGTCCAGGTAGGTTTGAACTTCTTCGTTGGAAACAGCGCTAAGTCTTCCAATAGGCACAGTAGGAACTGGGCTTGAATTATCTGCAGCGGCTAATAAGTTGTCGGATGTAGGTGTGCCAAATGTGGGTACTCCACTCAATTCTTCTTTGCCGGGGAAATATCCGAGTCCACGTATCTGTTCATATTGCGTGCCCCGGCCAATGAGAAAAATATGTTTTGGTTTCTCTGTAAATTTTGCATTACAATACCTGATGAAATTTCTAATCGAAAGAGGATGCCGTATGATGCCGTATGCAAATTGTTCTGCGAGATCATCAACATCATAAACTACAACCTTATGGCTGCCACCGGCAGCACTGCTTCTATAAGTTTTATAGTTTTCAACGGCATTATTACTGCCTGGTTGAAGAAATGCTTTGCTTGTTATTATAAGAAAATTGCCCTGTGTGGCAGCCACAAAATCTTTGAATCGAACACTGGAAAAGGTAGAGACATTGATGAGGGTATTTGCCTGATTGGCGAACACGATATTACGAGCAACTGCTGAAGGTTCGAGCAATAAAAGTGAACTGTCGGATTTAGTGGTGGCTACATATCTTTTGCCAGAAGTAAGGTCATAGGCAATAGCAGGCAAACCATCTGTTTGAAACCCATTTACCCGAATGTGGTTGCCCTTACTATTAGCAGCCAAAGAAAACTCGAAGAAATAGGCACCACCAAAATTAAATTTCCGGGGATACAATAGCGAAAAGGTGTTTAAGTATGAGTTATCCCACCAATAATCGTTAGTACTCGACATTTTGATAGCCAACGCATCATTTTTAATGATAGACTTTGACAGGTTTCTTACAGTATCCCTGGCCATGGCATATCCAGCTACAAATGTGCTTGCTACAAGAGAGTCATTTAACTCCGTTATTATATTTCTGTTTAGTGTAGAAAATGGCCCGCCCATACTATAATTTCCACTCACACTAAAAGCGTATTCTAGTGCTGGCCCATTAGGGAAAAACTGAAGGGCAGAGAGACCAAAGTTTTGAGGATAATAATAATTGAAAGCCGGGGAAGCCCAGCCTTCCCCTTCGTTCAATAGGCTGCTGCGTATAGCCTGTAGGGCAAGTTCGGGAGCCGCACCATAATTCCACAAGTAGGTTGGCAAATGTTTTTGCCTGTACATAAAAAACGAATCTGCTACTAATGGTGTTGTAACCACATTGTTTGCTGCTGCTTTTATGCGCTTATTGGCTTTGCCTGCATTTACTGTGAGGTAATGCCAGGCAGTATCCGAAAAATAACTTCGTTCATTATTTACCTGGTCCGATGGTTTGGCAAATAGTTCATTATCTGGTTTGCCATCGTTCATTTTGCCAATAAATTCAATGTATCCATTTGCAGCAAGCGGACCGGTTTCTTCTGTGGTATAAATAGCCACTTCTTCACCATTTCGCCAGAGCTGAAAATCTTGTGCAGGCACATTGCCCAATCCAATAGCGGTTAAACTCGCTTTTGAAATACGGTAAAGCCGGTCGTATGCTACCGGAAATTTGTAATAGGTCTTACTGTAATCAATCCATTCATTCCGAAAAGACTGACCACTAGCAGTAGTGGTGATGAACCAGAACGAGAGAATTGCAAATAAGAATTTCATGAATTATTGTAAGTGTTCAAAGATAAGCAGGGTTTTTCAAGTAGTTGTTGGGCCTTTAATTTATTGAATTACAGTGAAATAACAGCCATTTTCACCAAATTGTGCTGGCTTTTTCACTGGTTCGGCTAATTTTGCCGCCCTAACGAAATGTAAAAATGAACCTGATAGAAGAGCTGAGATGGCGTGGAATGTTACAGGAAATGACCCCCGGAACGGAGGAGCAATTGCTGAAAGAATCAACTGCCGGATATGTAGGATTTGACCCCACTGCAGAGAGTTTGCATATAGGAAGCCTAGTGCCGATTCTGCTGCTGGTGCATATGCAACGTGCTGGACATAAGCCAGTTGCGCTTATTGGAGGTGCCACAGGCATGGTAGGGGACCCCTCGGGCAAAAGCGATGAACGCAACTTGTTGGATGAGGCTACACTACAAAGAAATATAGCTGGAATTAAGGGGCAACTTGCCCGCTTTTTGCAGTTTGACGATGCCAGCCCTAATGCTGCTGTATTGGTGAATAATTATGATTGGTTTAAGGAAATCAGCTTTATCGGTTTCCTTCGGGATATAGGCAAATACCTCACCGTAAACTATATGATGGCCAAGGAAAGTGTGCGTAAGCGCATCGAAGGTGAAACCGGCATCAGCTATACCGAGTTTGCCTACCAGTTGATGCAGGGTTACGATTTTTACCATCTTTTCAAAACCATGAACTGCAAACTGCAGTTTGGCGGTAGCGACCAGTGGGGAAATATCACCACCGGCACCGAACTCATTCGCCGCATGACAGGTGGCGCCGGTGAAGCATTTGCTTTTACCTGCCCGCTTATCAAAAAATCGGATGGAGGAAAGTTTGGTAAAACAGAAAAAGGCAATGTTTGGTTGGATGCCAATAGAACCAGTCCGTATCAATTCTACCAGTTTTGGTTGAATGCCAGCGATGATGATGCTGCTAAGTGGATTAAGATTTTTACGTTTTTGACCAGGGAAGAAATTGATGCCATTGCTGCTGCACATGCAGAAGCGCCCCACAAGCGCCTGTTGCAAAAGAAACTGGCTGAGGAAATTACCGTATTGGTGCATGGTAAAGCCGAATATGATTTTGCTGTACAGGCTTCAGAAATTTTGTTTGGCAATGCTGCCACCGATGTGTTGCAACAATTGAACGAAACGCAATTGCTGCAGGTGATGGATGGTGTGCCCATGCACAGCCTGGAAAAATCAAAACTGGATGGAGGTATAGATGTAGTAAGCCTTTTGGCCGAAACAGGAATTTTTCCCAGCAAAGGTGAAGCACGCAAAACCGTTGCTGCCGGCGGCGTAAGTATCAACAAACAAAAGGTAGAAGGGCCAGAAACGCAGGTAACAGCGGCTGAGTTGCTCAACCAGAAATACCTGCTGGTACAAAAAGGCAAGAAAAACTATTTCCTGATACAGGTGCAATAATGCCTGGATTGAAATGAATAGAAATCTGCTGCCCATTTGGTAGCAGATTTTTTTTGTGCAAGATGGAAATGGGAATTAGTGCAAGTTGAAGTAGAAGCCTGAGATAAACACTAACTTTAAAACCACCTAAACTTCCTGACACATGTATCATGCCACCAAAAAGAAAGTGCACATTTTGCTTCATCCCGAGTTGGGTGAATCCAAATGGGATAGGCTGCTCAATGGATTTATCATTGTGCTCATCATCCTGAACGTGATAGTGGTGATACTCGAAACGGTGCAACCGATTTACGCTAAGTATCATCGGTTCTTTTATTATTTCGACCTGGTGTCGGTCATCATTTTTACCATCGAATATTTGCTACGGCTTTGGAGCTGCGACCACGATCCCAGGTACCAGCATACACTTTATGGTCGTATCCGCTATATTTTTTCGATAGATGCATTGATAGACCTGCTGGCCATTTTACCATTCTATGTACACATTGCCATTGGACTCGATCTACGCATTCTCCGGCTGCTTCGCATACTTCGTTTTTTGCGCTTGTTCCGGTTAACAGCCTACATGAAATCGGCGCAAATGATCCGTAATGTTTTTGTGAAACGGGCCAATGAATTGAAACTAAGTTTTGTGTTGTTCTTGTTCCTGCTGCTCATTTCTTCCACCATCATGTATTTTTCGGAGCACCTGGCGCAGCCAAAAGTTTTTTCAAGTATACCTGCTACCATTTGGTGGGCAATAGTTACGCTTACTTCGGTAGGCTATGGCGATATGGTGCCCATTACCTTACTCGGCAAAATAATGACAGCAGTCATCATGCTGGCAGGAGTGGGAATTTTCGCTTTGCCGGCAGGTATCATTACAGCCGGATTTTTGGAAGAAATGCAAAAACTAAAAGAAAAGCGGGTAGACAAATGTCCGAATTGCGGTCATGTACTGGAGCCTCATCACCACCAGCACTAACCGTTCCGTTTTTTTTGATGAAAACTTTATTCGAAAACTTCGTTCAATAGTTTGGCCAATCGTAAACCGCCTTTGAGCAATTGGTTGTCCAGTTCTCTTGCGAAAATGAAATTGTATTTGTAGCCCAACTTAGAACCATCGGGAGTAGCGTCGTAAATTTTGTCGGAGAGCACATGCGATTCATAAAACCAATCATCCAGGCTGCCGGATTGCATGGTTGCTATTTCAGATTTGCTGGCAATGTTCAACACTGATGCATATTCAGTGTAGCTGTATTGTTGAAAGTTCACCAATTCCGAATCCCAAACAGAATGCAAGTTTGTTTTTTTGTCGAACCACATTACATTGATCTTATTGCCTCCTGCATCTTCGTCTCTGCCCACATGCAGTGGCTGATGCAGATCGCCCACAAAATGGATGAGCAGGTACAATGCCTGCTGGCGCTGAATGAGCGGCAGGTTTTTGTTTTGGATGGTGGCCATCATAGCCGGTATTTGCGTGTAAAGGTTTTTGCCTTTCAGTGCTTTCAAACTATCTACAAATGGAGCTGCTTGTAAATGTCCTGACACATCCACATAATGCCACACACTCACTTCGTCGAAAGCATGGGTGGTATCACTTTTAATAAAATCGGGCCAGTTGCTCCAAAATGCCAGCGCCTGTTTACCAATCAACTCCTGTAGCCCTTTCAATGTTTTTTTCGAAAGATTACGTTGTGCAATTTCTGCTACAACCCGATGGCCGGTTACGCCATAGGCATTCGCCTGTTGGTGTACAGCCAGGCTCACAAAAAGCAGTGTAAAAAAAACAAGGAAGCGCTTTTTCATGTTTCTAAAAATTGAATGGCAAATCTGGCGGAAACTGGAATATGCTCCAAACAATATTTGCGGGAATGCTGTAACCCAAACGTTAATAAATTTCTGTAACCACTTTTGC
Source organism: Phnomibacter sp. (assembly GCA_035456005.1). Lineage (GTDB taxonomy): Bacteria > Bacteroidota > Bacteroidia > Chitinophagales > Chitinophagaceae > Phnomibacter. The sequence continues at coordinate 328,454 of DATIEA010000004.1, forward strand.
CTTGGCAGTTTTCATTTGCGGTGGTAATTGCGATTCAATACATTCTTGTAAAGCGTAGATCAGTTTTTCTTTTACAAAATGCCGATAGGTAACAATGCTGATTTCCCGCACCGGTGCCGGCGGTTTAAAGAAACGTATGCAATCGTGCTCTTCTTCTTGCAGGTCGGCCAGGGCCAGCTCGGGAATGATAGTAATGCCCTTATTGATCTTCACCATTTTTCGCAGTGTTTCAATACTGCCTGCTTCGTAATGGAGATGGTGCAATTCCGATTCTCTCTTTTTTAGTTCACATAGGTTCAATGCCTGGTTGCGAAGGCAATGCCCTTCTTCCAACAGCCAAAGTTTGTTTACATCTATGTCGGAAGGAAGGATGTATTTCTTTTTGGAAATATCGTTGCCCGATGCCGCATACACCACAAACTGCTCGTAAAACAGGGGAGTTTCCATAAGCGTAGGACGGGAAAGCGGGGTGGCCAATATACCGGCATCCAGTTTTTGTGCTTCCAGGTAACTGATAATGGTTTCGGTATTCAGTTCGCTGATCTGGAGTTTTACCTGGGGGTAATTGTGCAAAAACTGTTGCAGGAAAAGCGGCAGCAAATAGGGGGCCAACGTGGGAATGATGCCAATTCGCAACTGCCCGGAGAGTAGCCCTTTTTTTTGCAAAATGATCTCTTCTATTTTGCTGGCTTCTTTCAAGGTGATGCGAGCCTGCTCAATGATCTCTCTGCCAATATCGGTAGGTATTACGGGTACTTTACTGCGGTCGAATATTTGAACACCCAGTTCGTTTTCCAGTTTTTTGATCATCATGCTCAGCGTGGCCTGCGTAACAAAGCTGGCATTGGCAGCTTTTACAAAATGCCGGTGTGTATCTACTGCAATAATGTATTCCAGTTGTTGTAGGTTCATGGTGCTTTCTGTAGTTTAATGGGGCAGTAAAAGCGGGGGCTGTAATTATCTAACGGCTTCCCCATCTTTCGGCAACATTATAACATATATCTATGAAACCATAATAATTATCAGTTTTGTTTATTGGTTTCGACCTGTACTTTTACCCCCTCTTATTCTTATAATAATTAGTATATGGACAACAATTCAAATGACATCAGCAAATGCCCTTTTCATAATGGCAGTCTGAAACACAGTGTGGCAGGAGGCGGTACCCGTAACCGCGATTGGTGGCCTAATCAGCTCAAGTTAAATGTGCTCCGTCAGCACTCGGCAAAGTCGAACCCAATGGCTGCCGAATTCAATTATACCGAGGCTTTCAAGAGTCTCGACTATGAAGCATTAAAAAAAGATCTGAATGCCCTGATGACCGATTCGCAGGATTGGTGGCCTGCCGATTTTGGACATTATGGTGGTTTATTTATCCGCATGGCCTGGCATAGTGCAGGTACCTATAGAGTAGGCGATGGCCGTGGTGGTGCAGGTGCAGGACAGCAGCGTTTTGCGCCACTCAATAGCTGGCCCGACAACGTAAACCTCGACAAAGCCCGTCGCCTGCTTTGGCCTATCAAACAGAAATATGGTAACAAAATATCATGGGCCGATCTTATGATACTTGCCGGTAACGTAGCACTTGAATCAATGGGCTTTAAAACCTTTGGTTTTGCAGGTGGCCGCGAAGATGTATGGGAGCCGGAAGAAGATGTGTACTGGGGTGCAGAAACTACATGGTTGGGCAATGAAGCCCGCTATGCTAAAGGTCAGCCTGGTAAGGAAAATGATACAGTAGCTACCCGCAACCTCGAAGATCCACTGGCAGCAGTGCATATGGGTTTGATCTATGTAAACCCCGAAGGACCCGACGGCAACCCGGACCCGTTGGCTTCAGCAAAAGATATTCGCGACACATTTGGCCGCATGGCTATGAACGATGAGGAAACAGTAGCGCTTATTGCCGGTGGTCACACATTTGGCAAAACGCATGGTGCTGCTACACCCGGCGAACATGTGGGCAAAGAGCCCGAAGCTGCAGGCATTGAAGAGCAGGGTTTTGGATGGAGCAATAGCAATGGAAGTGGCAAAGCTGCAGATACCATTACCAGCGGTCTTGAAGTGACCTGGACCACTACGCCAACAAAATGGAGTAATAACTTTTTTGAGAACCTGTTTAAATACGAATGGGAACTCACCAAAAGTCCGGGTGGTGCACATCAGTGGGTAGCTAAAAATGCTGAAGAAATTATTCCGCATGCATTTGATAGCAACAAGAAATTGAAGCCCATGATGCTGACAACCGATCTTACCCTGCGTATGGATCCGGAGTTCGAAAAAATTTCCCGTCATTTCCTCGAGAACCCTGATGCATTTGCCGATGCATTTGCCCGTGCATGGTTCAAACTTACACACCGCGATCTTGGACCTCGTAGCCGCTACCTCGGTCCCGAAGTTCCCGCCGAAGAATTGATTTGGCAGGACCCGGTTCCCGCTGCTACACATGCATTGGTAACCGATGCAGATGTGGCTGCCATTAAAGCAAAAGTGTTGGCGTCAGGTCTTAGCATTGCCGAACTGGTAAGCACTGCATGGGCTTCTGCTTCTACCTTCCGTGGTGGCGACAAACGTGGTGGTGCCAATGGTGCCCGCATTCGTTTGGCTCCGCAAAAAGATTGGGCAGTAAACAACCCCGCACAACTGAAAAAAGTATTGGGTGCATTGGAAGGCATTCAAAAAGAGTTGGCAGCAGCCGGTAAAAATATTTCCATTGCCGACCTTATTGTTTTGGCTGGTTCTGCAGCGGTAGAAAAAGCAGCAAAAGACGCAGGCTTCGCTATCAGCGTTCCATTTGCCGCAGGCCGTACCGATGCTACACAAGCTCAAACCGATATTGACTCTGTTGGATACCTCGAAACTCCTGCCGATGGCTTCCGCAACTACCGCAAATCTTTGTCAAGAGTTTCTACTGAAGAACTGTTGGTAGACAAAGCACAACTGTTGACCCTTTCGGCTCCCGAGCTTACCGTGTTGGTTGGTGGCTTGCGTGCATTGGGTGCAAACTGGGATGGTAGCAAACATGGCGTGTTCACTACAAAGCCCGGAGTACTCACCAACGATTTCTTTGTAAACCTGCTCGACATGAATACTGCATGGAAAGCCATGGACGAAACCAAAGAAATTTACCTGGGTACCGATCGAGCAAGCGGTCAGCCTAAATGGACTGCCACCCGTGCCGATTTGGTTTTTGGGTCTAACTCCGAACTGCGTGCTGTAGCTGAAGTGTATGGAAGCAGCGATGCCGGTGAAAAATTTGTACAGGATTTTGTTGCCGCCTGGACCAAAGTAATGAACCTCGATCGTTTTGATTTGGCATAATCTGCCACACAATACAAATCAACAGCCAACCTGGTAACGGGTTGGCTGTTTTATTTCTGGTCAAATAGTTCGACGAAGCACAGCAGTCCGTTTAGATACTCATGCTTTCCTCTTCTTTCTTTTTTGCAGTAAAGAATTGCCATAAGTAGGAAATAAAAACACAGATGACCCAAAGTATAGAAAAAGCGATCAATCCCTTCAAATTGGCAGTTACATCTTCGGGATCGTAGCGGCCATGAATGCGTTTGCCTAATAGTTTATTGGAGTATTCCTGTGCATGTTCAATAAAAATGCTTCCACCATATAACAGGGCAAACACTAGTGCATGAATGATGATGTTTCTCTTGCTGAATAGCAGGTTCAATAGTGCCGCAGCCAAAAAATAAAAGAGGGTGTGCAGCTCTTTGTCGTAATGCCTAAACACGGAAGGCAGTTTTACCATAAAGCCAATAACAGCAATTGTGCCCAGCACAAATGCAAGCAGGAATTTGTAGCCATTCGTCAAATGCAGTTTCATGAAATTGGTAAAGGAAGGATGGAGTGTTGATGCAGAATGTTCAAATATAATGGGCCAAAAACTAGCATCGCTAATTTGTATTGGCTACAATTGCAATTCAAAACCATGGTATATGAAAAAGGTAAAATGGGGCGTATTAAGCACGGCTAAAATTGGGATTCAGAAAGTGATTCCCGGCATGATGAAATGCGAAAACCTGGAAGTGGTGGGCATTGCATCCCGCCAAATAGGATCTGCACAAACAGCAGCCGATGCATTGGGTATTGCCCGTGCTTATGGAAGCTACGAAGCTTTGCTGGAAGACGAAACCATTGATGCCATTTACAATCCATTGCCCAACCACCTGCATGTGCCATGGACCATTAAGGCTTTACAGGCAGGCAAGCATGTGCTGTGCGAAAAACCAATTGCCCTGCATGCAGAGGAAGCCAAATTGTTGCAGCAAACAGCGGCGCAATTTCCGAAGTTAAAATTGATGGAAGCCTTCATGTACCGCCATCAGCCACAGTGGAAATATGCTCATCAAAAAATAAAGGATGGCAGCATTGGCAAACTGCGCAATATTCAAAGCATATTTTCTTATTACAACGATGATCCGCAAAACATCCGAAACAAGGCCGATATAGGTGGGGGCGGACTCATGGATATTGGTTGCTACAATATTTCATTGTCGCGTTGGTTGTTTGGAAAACAGCCAACCAAAGTATCGGCTCAAATAGAATTTGACCCGGTAATGCAAACCGATAGGTTGGCAAGCGCCATTCTTGATTTTTCTGTGGATGGATTGCCCGCCACCAGCGTGTTTACCTGCAGCACGCAAATGGTGCCGTTTCAACGGGCTACTATTTTAGGCACAACCGGTGCTATCGAAATAGAAATTCCATTTAATGTGCCGGCCGACAAGCCTTCAAGGTTATGGGTGTATACGGCCAAAGGGAAAGAAGAAGTCAGCTTCGATGCAGTGGACCAATATACCTTGCAGGGAACTTCATTTTCTCAGTCCATCTTAGACGATTCTCCCGTGTACACTTCCATCGACGATGCAGTGGAAAATATGCAAGTGTTAGATGCCATTTTTGCCAGTGCAAAAAACCAACAATGGGTAAAACTTTAGTATGAAGGCAATGGCTATGGGGGATGTAGGATGGAAATAATGATAGCTTTTTTATCAATCCATTGGCTTAGTTGTGCATAAATATTGAGTTGGCAAATAAGCGAGGCTCCAATAGTTTCGCAGCCCTAAAAATTGGAAACCATGCTCGAATTTATTGGACCTGTTTGTGTAAAGCTCAATCTGAAACCGCTGGCTGTAGAAGCGGTGCTACGCTTATTGGGCGAGGGGGCAACTATTCCCTTTATTGCCCGCTATCGCAAAGACCAAACCGGCAACCTCGATGAAGTGCAAATTGCTGCCATACAGGAAGAGGCAAAGTTTCAGAAAGAATTCAGCGAACGCAAGGCTTTCATCATTAAGACCATTGAAGAGCAAGGCAAGATGACCGAAGCCCTTACGAAGCAGTTGGACAAAGCCACCACGCTGAATGAATTGGAAGATATTTACCTGCCTTATAAACCCAAGCGCAAAACCAAGGCACAAACAGCCCGCGAAAATGGACTGGAACCATTGGCCAATTTGTTGCTTGCGCAGGCTGATGCAGATATTGATGCAGAAGCCTCAAAATACATCAACGAAAAAGTAGCGAGCAAGGAAGATGCTTTGCAGGGTGCTCGCGATATTATTGCCGAACAGGTGAATGAAGATGCAGTGGTGCGTACTAAAATGCGTAGGCTGTTCGAAACGGATGGTATGTTGGTGAGCAAAGTGCTGAGTGGAAAAGAAACAGAAGCCGCCAAGTTTAAAGATTATTTCGACTATAGCGAACCGGTGATGAAAGTGCCTGCACACAGGGCTTTGGCGGTGCTGCGTGGTTTTATGGAAGGCCATTTACGCATCAGCATAGAACCCGCTGAAGAATTTGCTTTGGAACTGTTGGAAGAGCAAGTGATAAAAGGCATGAGCAACGAAAGTGTGCATGTGAAAAAGGCATTGAAAGATGCATGGAAGCGCATGCTGCAACCTTCTCTCGAAAGTGAGTTTCGCATGGCTGTAAAAAATCGCAGCGATGAGGAAGCTATCAATGTATTTGCCGACAATCTTCGCCAGTTGTTGCTGAGCAGCCCGCTGGGCGGTAAGCATTTGCTGGCACTTGATCCTGGGTATAGAACAGGTTGCAAAACTGTAGTGCTCGATAACAAAGGCGATCTTAAAACCAATACGGTTATTTATGTGCATGAGCTGAACCGCATGTACGACTCGGAACATACTATTCGCCAGTTGGTGTCGAAATATGGCATTGAAGTGATCGCTATTGGTGATGGAACAGCCGGTCGCGAAACCGAAAAATTCATTAAGGGTTTGAACCTGGGACTACCTGTGTTTTTGGTGAATGAAGATGGTGCCAGTATTTATAGCGCCAGTGAAGTGGCCCGCGAAGAATTTCCTAATGAAGATGTAACTGTTCGCGGCGCAGTAAGCATTGGTCGCCGACTGATGGACCCCTTGGCAGAGTTGGTAAAAATTGATCCGAAGAGTATTGGAGTAGGGCAGTACCAGCACGATGTAAACCAGGTACGCTTAAAAGAAAAGCTCGATCAAACAGTGGAAAGCTGCGTGAATATGGTGGGTGTAAACCTGAACACAGCTTCACGGCACTTGCTGAGTTATGTGAGTGGTATTGGCGAAACCATTGCCAAAAATATTGTGGACTACCGCAGTGAAAACGGCATGTTCACCAACCGCAATCAATTGAAAAAAGTGGCTCGCCTGGGCGATAAAGCATTTGAGCAATGTGCAGGGTTCCTGCGTATTTCCAATGCCGATAATCCACTGGACAATAGTGGAGTACACCCCGAAAGTTATGATGTGGTGAACACCATTGCCAAAGACCTGAACGTAACTGTAAAAGAACTGGTGGGCAATGATACGTTGGTAAAACAGGTGCAGGCCAAACAATATTCGAGTTTTGGTGAACTGCGTGTACAGGATATTTTGAAAGAGCTGGTGAAGCCGGGGCTTGATCCAAGAGCTACTGCAGAAACTTTTGAATTCGCCAATATTTTCAGCATACAGGAAGTGACAGTGGGTATGGTATTGCCGGGCCAGGTTACCAATATCACCAAGTTTGGTGCATTTGTAGATATTGGTGTAAAGCAGGATGGATTGGTACACGTAAGTGAAATTGCCAACCGATATATTACCGATCCGGCCGAGGTATTGAAGCTGGGACAAAAAGTGCAGGTGAAAGTTTTGGAAGTGGATCTTACTAGAAGCCGGATTGCACTCAGCATTAAGCAAACAGAAACCAATAGCCAACCGCAGCAGCGCCGCGAACAGCAAAGTGGAAACAAACCACAGCAGCGCAATGCAAGCAGGCCAGATAAGGATTTGAGCAGCATGAATTTAGATGATGCCTTAGCGGCTTTGAAAAATAAGTTCGGCAAATAAACCGGCCAGGCCTAAACAAAAAATGCGGACATCGATCCGCATTTTTTGTTTCTATAATTACTCCTTTATTTAAATGGAAATCCAAGGTTGAAATACGTGCGGAGTCCGTTTGTTTTGCTGGATGACATCATGGTAAACTCAAGCGGGCCAATGGGTGTGTCGTATGCGAATGTTAGCCCCACACCCAGCAGCCATTGCTGATCTTTATCCGGTGTGCTTGCCTTCTTGATAAAATCGTATGTCATTACACCGCCGGTTAGTGTCACATACAATCCGCCAAACGGGTTGTACCTGGGCCCGGTCTGTGCACTGATCATGCTCTCCGAATTTGCTTCACCTTCAAAAATGCCCACCATCTGGATTTGGTTGCGGAAAGTGGGATTCATACCTCCGCCATAAAAGTTGTTGAGCAGCGATGAGTTGTTGGATAAATTGACACCGCCATGCAGTTTGTTGATCCAGGTGATGCGCTTATGTAGCCGAACGAAATTGTTGACAGCTACTGTGCCTCTCATGTAATTTCCATAATCCACCATGTCCTTGGTGATAGGGCCTTGTTCTTGACCGTCTTTGTATAAAATGAAATGCGGATTAATGGCAGCAATATACCCGGCAGTAAGGTCAACAGTAGTGCCTTTGGCTGGGTACAGCGGACGCTCAAGGTTGTTGTATTGCCAAAAAGTATAGAAGTTGAAATAATTGTTCCATCCGTTCAGGTAGGTTCCTGTTTCAATTTTAGGTATCGCATCTAAATATTCCCATTTGGCTCCAAGGCCACCAGCCGATCTTCTTTTTGCTGTTACCTGGAAGCGGTTATCAACTTCCAAATAATGCAATGCATATTCACCAATTTTTCTTGATGCATCATAGTAAGGAACTTTCTGCGATTCGTAATACACCCTGAACCTGTTGGAGAGTGGGGTTTTGTAACCGAACATTTGCAGGTGTTCTAGCATTGCCCTGAAATTTTCGCCGAGGTTTAATGATACAAGCGAACGGGAAGACGGCGTGATCGTATTTCTTGAAGTGATGTTCAGATGTACGCCAAACCCTGTAAATGTGTTTTGGCTAATACCCAGTTTTATTTTGGTATCCGATTCCGGTTTTACCTGGTACTCCAACTGGTATTCATTACTGTCTATTGGATGCACAGTAGTGGTGATAGATTTATACATGCGATACGCAAATGCACGCCTCACATTTTTTTCTATCTGGTCGTATTGTGTAGAGTCGGATGTGCCTATATAGATCTGATCTCTGAAAGATTCATTCTCCTTTTTTTTGAGCCCGTCAATTCTTGTAGAAGTTACGTTGTAGGCTTGAGCATTGGGCAAACGGTTGGTGCGGAAAACATAATTTGGATTTGCAGCTTTCAACGAGTCGGCCAAATGCTTGAAGTAGGGATAGTATTGCCTTCCTGTTTCAATACCCAGGTCTATTATTTTATCGGAAAGTCCAAAGTCCCCCGAAGTAAACTCGCCCATGGGCACGCTGATAAGTGTGTTGCAGAGTTTCGATTGTTCGGCATAGGACTTATGATCGTTGATGAATACGGCTTGCGTGGTCACTGCAAAAGCATTATCCAGTTCATCAGGGCTCGATACAGGCGTACTTACACTTACACCAATGGAATAGCCTGCACCCATATCCAACACTTCTCTTACAGGCAGGTTGCGCAGCACACCTCCATCTATCAATCGTACGGTATCGATATCAATGGGAGAAAAAATGCCGGGCAGTGCCATACTGGCTCTTACAGATGGCACAATATTTCCCTTACCCAATACGGCTACATCACCGGTTACAAGATTGTTGGCCACGCAGCGGAAGGGAATGCTGAATTGGTCGAAGTCTTTGATGCCTGCAACAGGGTAAAAATATTTTTCGAGTGTGAGCCATAACTCCTGGCTTTCGAGAAAACCGGCCGGTATTTTTAGTTTGAAATCTTTCAGCGGAAGTTCTAAAGCGTATTTCTCAAACTCGCTTTTTTCTTCCATGGTAAAATAGGTCATGGGCATGGTGTTGCTTAGCACCTGGTCCCATTTTATACTGCGGGCAATTATTTCAATAGAATCTGCTGAATAGCCGGCCGCGTATAACCCGCCCACAATGCTACCCATACTGGTGCCCGTGATGTAATCAATATTGAGCCCAGCCGAGTCGATGGCTTTCAATATGCCGATATGCGCCAGGCCTTTAGCACCGCCGCCGCTTAATGCGAGGCCAATGCCTCCGGATTTTTTTTGCGCATGGGTAGTGAGTATGGCAATGGTAGTTGCCAGGGTAAGGAAAAATTTTCTCATACTATGAAATTATTGAAACAATCCCGATTGTATGCCAAGTCCCGGGATTTGTGGCAGGGTAACCTTGCCATAATCGTACACCAATCCGGTGGCGTTGTCCTCTGCCAGTAGCAAGGGACCGTCTACATCCACGTAATCTACCAAAGGCATCAGGTGTACAATGGCAGCCGAACCAATGCTGCCTTCATTCATGCTGCCTACCATTATTTTCATGTTTCTTTTTCTGGCATCTTCAATCATGCGCAGTGCAGGGGTAATGCCTGTGCATTTGGTAAGCTTGATATTGATACCATGAAAATGGCCTTCGCATTTGGCCACATCCTGTTCGTACACACAGCTCTCGTCGGCAATGAGGGGAATGGGGCTTTCGTTGTAGAGTTGCTTCATGCCTTCCCAATCATCTTTAGCTAAAGGCTGCTCTATCAATTCCACGCCCAGGTCTTTGAACACATGAATTTTTTCCAATGCTTCCTGCACGGTCCATCCGGCATTGGCATCTATTCTAAACAAGGCATTGGTATGCTTGCGCAATGCTTCCATAATGGCAATATCTTCCTGCGTACCCAGTTTTATTTTGTACACAGGCCATGGCTTTTCTTCCATTTTTGCCACCATTTTTTCTATGGTATCTATGCCAATAGTAAAATCGGTGAGTGGCAATTGTTCGTCGCCCTTGCTCCAAAAAGTATGAAGGGGTTTGCGTTTCATTTTGCCATACAGGTCCCATGCTGCAATATCGAGTGCACATACCAAGAAACCGTTTTGTGGAAATAAGTGGTGCAGGTAATGCCAGTAACGGCCAGGTTCGGTGAAGGCAAATTTTTCAACGAACATTTTTTTTGCACCAAGATCGGCCAGCATTTTCTCCACCGGGATATTGTAATACGCAATGGCAGGAGCTTCGCCAATACCCGTTAATCCCAAATGTTCCAATTGTACCACCAATGCAGGTTGGTGGGTTTTGGTTCCTTTCGAAATCGTAAACGGGTGCACAAAAGGCAAATTGGTGCTCGTGTATTTTACTCGCATACTGTACTGTTGAAGCTTATTTTCCTTTGCCGGTGAAAATGATGCGCAGGGTATGAATCATTATCTTGAAATCGAGCAACAGGGAAATATTTTCGATATATATCAGGTCAAATTTCATTCTCTCCAGCATTTCTTCCACGCTGGTAGCGTAACCAAATTGCACCATGCCCCAACTGGTCAGCCCCGGTTTTACACGGCTGATGTATTTGTAAGCCGGCTCCTGTGCTATGATCTGTTCGGCAAAAAAACTACGCTCCGGCCTGGGGCCTACGAGTGTCATATCCGCTTTCAAAATATTCCAGAGTTGGGGCAGTTCGTCCAACCTCCATTTGCGCATGGTTTTGCCCCAGTTGGTAATGCGGGGATCGTGGTCGTTCGACAATGCAGGCCCGTTAGGTTCGGCATTGCAAAACATGGATCTGAATTTAAAAATGTAAAAGGGCTTGCCCTTGTATCCTATGCGTTGTTGGCTGTAAATAATGGGGCCGGGTGAAGAGAGTTTAACCCGCAGCGCAACAAAAAGCAGGAGAGGAGTAAGCAACACACCGCCCACCAGCGCTACCATTACATCTATCATGCGTTTCAGGTTTTGCTGCCAGTCGGGCATGAGTCCTGTGTTGATGGCAATGAAGGGACTGATGGCAAGATTGCCGGTACGTGCTGCACCGGTAATAATGTCGATGATCTGGGGAATGATGAGTATGTCCACATCTTTACCTACCAGTGTGTCCATTATTTCTTTGGTGGTATTGTCTTCCATTTTATCGAAAGCCAGGATGATCTTTTCAATACCATGGGAATGGATGGTGGAATCTAATGCTGACAAATCTCCAAGCAAAGGCAATGCAAAATGCCGAATGGGCTTCTCATCGTGTGGAAGCAGGTAGCCACGAACATGCCAGCCAATACCACGTTGTGTAGGAGGTAAATATTTATAAGCCTGCTTTAGCATGGCAGGGTTGCCAACCATCAATACATTGAACCCGGCTTTGCCCGATTTGAGTTGACTTTTTATATACGTGAGGATAATGGCTCTGCCTGTGTAGGTAAACAAAAACTGTATGAGCAAAAGCAGGATTAATCCTTTGTAGTAGTAGGAAGGATCGAATAGATTTTTGATATCATCTATTAGGAAAATGAAGAAGATAAACAACACGCCTACAAATGAAATGATGGCCGTATTGGTGAGTTCATTGAGCCTCGATCTTTCATATAAATTTTTGCGATAGCTGCCGGTAGCTGCAAACAAAAACAACCAGCCAATAGGGATGACCAACATGCCATACCAAAATGTGGGTTCGCTCAGTGTGGTGTACAGGTCAAAATTGTTGAACAGGTAAATGCGCCTAAGCTCATAGAAAGTTACCCAGGCCAACAACGAACATAACCAATCGGATATGGCATACCAATGTTCACGTATAGCTTTGGGATATGTCATGCAGGAAATTAACCTTCAAATACAGTAGCGTTAGAAATTCTATCCAGTATTTGCTGCGCCACTTCCATGGCCAAAAAGCCGTCCACTTCCGACACTACTGTAGGGGTGTTGTTGACAATAGCATCCCTAAATGCTTCTAATTCCAGTTTGATAGAGTTATTGTCTTTTATATCCGGGTTGGCAATGGCAATGGTCTTTTTGCCCTTGGGGGTTTCCAGGTCAAATGAAAATGCATTTTCATCGGAGTCCTGTTTTATTTTGATGATCTCCGTTTTCTTGGTCAGAAAATCGATGCCGATATAAGCGTCTTTTTGGAACAAGCGAATCTTGCGCATCTTTTTCATGCTGATGCGACTGCTGGTAAGGTTGGCCACACAGCCATTGTTGAATTCTATACGAACGTTGGCAATGTCCGGCGTATCGGTCATTACCGCCACACCACTTGCGTAAATATTTTTCACCGGGCTTTTCACCAGGCTGAGTACAATATCGAGATCGTGTATCATGAGGTCGAGTATCACACTTACTTCGGTACCTCTAGGATTAAACTGAGCCAGCCTATGCACTTCTATAAACATGGGCGTGGTAGTGTACTGGCGGGCAGCCATAAATGCGGGGTTGAAGCGCTCCACATGTCCCACCTGGAATTTTACTTTGGCTTCCTTTACCAGCTTTACAATTTCCTGGGCTTCTTCTATGGTGGCAGCCAAAGGCTTTTCTACAAACACATGCTTTTGGCAGCGCAGGGCTTTATTGCAAATGGCGAAATGATGGTTGGTAGGCGCTACTATGTCGGCGGCATCTATCTCATTCATCAATGCATCGATCGTGTCAAATCGTTTCAGTCCATAGGTGGCTTGCACCTCGGCAGCTATCTGGTCGTTAGGGTCGAAAAACCCCACCAGTTCCACATCGGAGATCTCTTTCCAGTTGTTCAGGTGAAACTTTCCTAAATGACCTACCCCGAAAACACCCACCTTAAGCATATGCGAATTTTTGAATGGAGCAAATGTAGCCACCACTTTGGTTGCCGCCAATAAAGGTTAGTAACGTTAGGTTAACAAGGGGGCAAGTTGCTTTTTAAGGGTTGATACGGCTTTTTTCTCCTTTTTGATGAAGGCATTTTCTTTAAGGCTACCCATCACTTCGTTCAGTTCTGCCTCGGAGTTGTACATCATCTTCCTGAATTCGCTGGAATAGTCTTTGGCGCGGGTGGCTTCAATGGCCTGGCATAGCTCTTCCCGTAGGTTGATATATTCCTGTACCATCTCTTTAAACCCGCTTTCCGAAATGGCCGTAAGCGGATGACCCAGTGTTTCCTGCAAAGCAGCCAGGCCATGCGCTGTTTTTTGGGCTGTATATTTTTCGCCCAGCACTTCATATTGCCGGTGCAACTCGTCCCATGAATTGATCTGCTTTTTATGAATAGCAATGATCAACGATTTCAACTCGGCTTCGGGCATCAGCTGGCCACCAACATTGGCCCATTCTTTGCGCTGTTCTTTTTCCGGCAGCCTGTTTTTTGCTTTTCTCAAACTGCCTGCATCTTGTACAAATGCAATGAAAGATTCAAGCCCATACAACCGGATCATTTTCCTGTAGGCATGCCATGCATTGGCGGCTTTCAGCAGGCGTACGGTTCGTTTGCCATTTTCAAACCCATTTACTGTTATATCAAGTTGCGTCAAGCATGGGTCGTTGTTTTGCAAAAGTGTTTTACCTTTTTTGATGGCACTGGCATCGGTGCTTTCTTTTTGCTGCATTTTGAACCATGCTTTGCCGGTAGCCAGTTCAATGATGCGAAGCGCATCGAACATTTCGTTCACAGTATCCGGGGCCAGGTAGTTGAATTCAATATGCTGGGTACGGTCTATGCGTTTGTCGCGGTCTGTGTATTTCCAGGCATTGCGTGCTACTGCATACATATTGTACATAAACCAATAGGCAGGCATAATGTGCAGTTCGTTGGTTGCAGAGTCCTGCGATACCAGCGAAAAAGGTAGTTGTATATTCAGTTCATGCGGGTAGTCGCCTTTGGCCACCATGCAGAAAGAGGCAAACTTGCTATTGTGTTTGAGGCTTACGCAGAGGCCGGGCCAAAAGCCGCGTCCTGCCATCATTTCGCCATCGGCGCCGCGGCTGTTATGATTGCTGCCAATAGTAGCACCGGCAGCCATATTGCTTTGCCCCATAATGAGGGCTGCGCACAAAAAGCTATTGTTGTGGTGCTGCTCATGTGAGGGAAAGATGAGAGAGTTCAACACTTCGCAGCAACTAATAGTAGAGTTGTGGCCCAGGAAAGAATTGATCAGGCGGGCACCGTACTTCAATTGTGAATGATCGGAGAGTACAAAACGTACCGCTTTTACGCCGTAAAAAATGCGACAGCCAAACCCGATGATTCCATTCACCAATTCGCATCCTTCGCCTACTTGTGATGAGGCTTCTGCAGTGGAATTGATGGTAAGGTTTTTCAGTTTGTTGGCACCTTTCAAATACGCATCAGTTCCTACCCAAACGTCTTTGATGATAGCACAATTTTTAATAACAGTGCGGTCGCCAATTTTACCATAATAGCCACGGCGGGTATCGAATTTCTGTTGGGTAAATTCTTTGAATTTTTCGAGCAGTACATGGTCTGTTCTATACCTGCTCCAAATCCAGGCATCGCCGGGAAGCATGCCATTGAACGGAATTACTTTCCTTCCTGCGTTTTCATTGCACACCTCGAGCCAAATGCGTACCGATTCGTGTTCACCTTCTTTTACCAGGCCATTGCCAAACTTGGCATGCGGCGTGGCAATCAGTTCGTTTACGTTGGAGATGATAACCTCGCTGCCAATGATATAATGGCTTAGATAATTCACATTATCTATCACCACGTTGTCGCCAAAATCGCAACTGATAATGGTGCTGTTGTATAGGCCTACGGCTACTTTCAACTGGCTGTATTCCAGGAAATAGGGTTCCAGTTTGCCAATGCGTACCAGTCCGTAGAACTTACAGTTTTTAACCAGTTCGGGGTTAAAGGCGTTGCCCACCAACAGGTTGTTCCAATTGTCGCTGGTATTTCGGTTGCGTACCAACACTTCAATTTCGTAGGCATTCAAATGCCTGTAGGAAATGCCATTGCGGTTTTGCAGGTTTCTTAGGTAAAATTCATCGGCACCCTGGGGCAGAAATTCGGAATCAATAAAATTATATCCAAGTTGCTCCAGCGGTATTTTCCTGATATTGTTCATAAGCAGTAGGGGCGTTCGGTACTATTCGTAAACATTAACCGGTCATTTGGCTGAACCGGCCGACGAAGGTAGATGATAAATTATTTTAAGAAATAAGGATTGAAGCGTAGGCGCCAGAAAATGGGCGAAATGGGAAAATGGGGGAGGCTGGACTTGTGAACAGGTACTTAAAGACTGCTACCCAATCATTTATTATAACAACCAAACATCATAAAGTTTCGGTTAACCGATTTTGGTTACCCGATTTCAACCTACATTTAAAGTCACATTAAAATCCAAATTCTCAATTCTATGAAAAAGTATTTCGCCCTGGCATTTTTTGCTGTGAGTTTGTTGTCCTGCGGACCGGCCACCGAAATCAGCCAAAGCTGGAAAGATCCCGGATCAACTACCACATTAAACGATTATTCAAAAATTCTTGTAGTGGTGTTTGCAAAAGATGAAACCACCCGCAGACAAGCCGAAGAGCAATTTGTAGCCAATATTAAAGGGAAGGGTGTGCCTTCTTATTCTTATAAAATTCTGGTAGAAAAAGGAAGTGATGCAAATGCAGCTGCCACTGCGTTGGTGGCCGATGGATTTGATTGCGCCATGGTTACCCGGCTCGTAGATAAAGAAAAAGAAACATCTTATGTGCCTGGTACAACTACCGGCTATTATGGTGGATTCCGCGGCTATTATGGCTATGGATATGGGGCTTACTACAACCCCGGCTATTATGTAGAAGACAAGATCTACACCATTGAAACAAATGTGTACGATCTGAAAAAAGACAAACTGGTTTGGAGTGCAGTGTCTAAAACCACTAACCCCGGTAAAATTTCGAAGGAGCTAAATATTTACGCCGACGTGCTGGCCGATCAAATGCGGAAAGACGGCTTTCTGAAAACAGCTGCAAAATAAAAGCAATCAAATAGTCACTGCCATCCATACGGGTGGCAGTTTTTTATGCCCGTTACCGGGGCGTTTCCTTTAATATTGAACCATGAATAGGGTGTATTTGGTAGGAATAATGGGTTCTGGAAAAAGTCATTGGGGAACGCTGCTGGCCAAGCAGATGCATTTGCCTTTTGTGGACCTTGATGAATTTATAGAGCAACGGGAAGGAAAATCGATTCCCGCCATTTTTGAAGCAGATGGTGAAGCTTATTTCAGGGAATTGGAATCGGCCGCATTAAAAAATGACGAGCTACTGAATGAAGCAGTCATTTCCTGTGGAGGGGGAACACCCTGCTTTTTCGACAATATGGAATTTATGTTGAAGCATGGTGTGGTAATATGGCTGCACCCCGATACTGATGTGATTGTTGAGCGTATCTGGAAAGTGCGGGAGCGGCGCCCTTTAATTGCTGCAGCTTCCTCTGAGGAAGAAGTGGCTGCCATCATCAACAGCATTGTTGAAAAAAGAAAAGCATGGTATGCGCAGGCAGACATTACTTTGACAGATGCTGCCATTGACCTGCCGGCATTGGTAGCGTCTATTCTTCGGGTTCAAAAAAATAAAGTAGAAAAATGACGGGTAAAACGGTTTTTTGGGGATCTATAATTGCTGCGTTAGCTGTAGCGTTTGGTGCTTTTGGAAGTCATGTGTTGAAAGGAAGATTGGAGCCGAATGCTATTGCCACTTTTCAAACTGCGGTACAGTATCAAATGTACCACGCATTGGCGCTGGTATGTTTGGGCATTTACAATAGAATGAAACCCAATAAGCGTATTGATAATGCCATATTCGCAATGTATCTCGGCATTGGCTTATTTAGCGGTTCGTTGTACGTGATGACCTTGAGCCATTTTATTCGCCTCGATTTGAAATGGTTGGGAGCTATTACGCCACTGGGTGGTATATCCTTTATTATTGGTTGGTTACAACTGGCGTGGGCTACGCAGCTATCTTCCAAGAAATAGCAACGGCTGATCTTTAGTCTTGTGCCAAGAAGGAATTTTTGAAAACCAGTGCTAATGATTTTTTAGAACCAGAACGGGGATGGAGGACATGCGGATGAAATGTCCTGTATGATCGTGCTTGAAAAAGGTTTCGAAAAGCGTATGGTTTTCGGGCAATACGATCAGCATATCCATCTTGTTTTCGATGGCATAGTCCAGCACACATTCTTCCACCTGCTTGCCATGCAAATAGTGAAATTTAGGTTGTTGCTCGCTGAACATCGTTTTCAGTAATTGCTCTGCTTCCTGCATTTCGGGCGCAAGTTCCTGGTGATTGCCATTTACATGCAAAACCTCTAACCGGGCGTTGAAGTCGTGCAGCAGCGATTTGATCGTAGCATCAGGCGTTTTTGCCTGCACATTGTTGAAGTCGCAGGCAAATCCAATATTTGAAATGCCCGAGTATTGGTAGTTTTTTGGTACTACTATCACCGGGCATCCAGCTTCGCTTACCAAAGTTTGGGTGGTTGAACCCAGGAAAAACCGTTCTACAGAGCCTGTGCCATTTGTACCCATTACGATGGAGTAGGCGCAGGTAGATCTGCTGGTTTGCAACAGTACATCCACAGGGTTACCAATGGTGATATAGGTATGTACCGTTACTCTTCCTTCCGTTTCCTTCTCCAGCTTATCGGCCAATTTCGATAAGGCCTCTGCAGCTTCTTCCGAAAGTGCCTCGTATTCTCCTACCGGCATGGTTACATCGCCATAGTACATGTTTTGCTGAACCACATGCAGTAGTAGCAAATCTCTTTTCAGGGCTTCAGCCACATGTACAGCAAAAAAAGCTGCATTGAGGGAAACCGTAGAAAAGTCAACCGGGGCAACAATTTTGTTCATATTATACGCTCAAGTCGAATGAAACAGGTAGTTGCAATAAAGGTAACCAAAAGACAGAGGTGGGCCATCAAAATTGGCATGTAATTACGGGTGGAAGGGAAATAGGTGGGGGGAGGAAAAGGAGGCTGCAAAAGTGGAAGTTTGACCGAAACCACTAGGTACGATAAAGTCGCAAAGGGGCTAAATCGTTAAAAAAGTAGAGTTTTGGGTAAGAAAGTGTGGGAAATGCTTGGCTGGTTAGATATATGCACTTACTTTCGCGGCCCCAAAAAGTTCTTTGTCATCTGTGTTTACCTCTGGTAAATGTAGATATAAGATTTGGGAGTATGGGCAATAAAGCGCATACGCTAACACCAAAAAGTTTTTAAAATGGCTAAAGAAATCACAGGCTATGTAAAACTCCAGTGCAAAGGAGGACAAGCCAACCCTGCGCCCCCAATCGGGCCTGCCCTTGGTTCAAAGGGTTTGAACATCATGGATTTTTGTAAGCAATTCAACGCCCGTACCCAGGACAAAATGGGTAAGGTTCTTCCTGTGTTGATTACTGTTTACAACGACAAATCATTCGACTTCGTAATTAAAACTGCCCCTGCAGCTATTCAGTTGATGGAAGCAGCTAAGATCCAGAAAGGTTCTAAAGAATCTAACCGTGCAAAAGTGGGTAAGGTTACCTGGGATCAGGTTGAGGCAATTGCCAAAGACAAAATGCCCGACCTGAACTGCTTTACTATCGAAAGCGCTATGAAAATGGTAGCTGGTACTGCACGTAGCATGGGCTTAAACGTAGAGGGTACTGCACCCTGGGAGAAAAACTAATTTTTATCAACCTTAAAAGAAAAGATCATGAAACTGACTAAGAAAAGAAAAGTAGCTGATGCGAGGGTTGATAAAAACAAAATCTACTCCCTGAGCGAAGCCGCTGCACTCGTAAAAGAAATTAACTGCACCAAGTTCGACAGCTCTGTTGACCTTCATATCCGTTTGGGTGTTGACCCTAAGAAAGCTGACCAGGCCATTCGTGGTACTGTTAGCCTTCCTCACGGTACTGGTAAAACCAAGCGTGTATTGGTGCTTTGTACGCCTGATAAAGTGGCTGAAGCAGAAGCTGCCGGTGCTGACCATGTTGGTCTTGACGAATTCATCACCAAAATTGAAGGTGGTTGGACCGATATCGATGTAATCGTAGCTACTCCATCTGTAATGCCAAAAATTGGTAAGCTGGGTAAAATTCTCGGACCTCGTAACCTGATGCCTAACCCTAAGACCGGTACTGTTACCAACGACGTAGCAGGTGCAATCAACGATCTGAAAGGTGGTAAAATCGCATTCAAAGTTGACAAGGCTGGTATTATCCATGCTTCTATCGGTCGCATTTCTTTTGCTCCCGAGAAAATTTTGGAAAACACCAACGAACTCATCAATGCTATCATCAAGTTGAAGCCAAGTACCGCAAAAGGAACTTACCTGAAAGGCATCAGCATTGCCAGCACTATGAGTCCTGGTATTTCAGTGGATACTAAAACCTTCATTCACTAAGGCCCCTCCCAACCTTCTCCGAAAAGGTGGAAGGCCAGAGAGGAGTGTTGAAATTAAAAACACTCAAAACGAATTGAAATGACTAAAGATCAAAAAAACGAAGTAATTGAGGTACTGAAGGATAAGTTCGCTCAGTACAACAACTTCTACGTAACCAATACCGAAAGCCTTACTGTAGCACAAGTAAACAAATTGCGCAGTGTATGCTTCGACAAGCAAGTGGAAATGAAGGTGGCTAAGAACACCCTCATCAGGAAAGCAATGGAATCATTGGATAGCGAAAAGTACGCAGGTATGTTCGATTCTCTGAACAACGTAACTGCCCTCATGTTCTCTGAAAATCCAAAAGATCCGGCTGTTATCCTGAGCTCATTCCGCTCTGGCTCTAAAAGCGAAAAGCCTGTACTGAAAGCTGCTTTCATCAATGGCGATGTTTATGTTGGCGACAACCAACTGGCAGCCCTTACCAAAATCAAGACCAAGAATGAATTGATTGGTGAATTGATTGGATTGCTGCAAAGCCCTGCTAAGCGTGTACTGAGCGCTTTGTTGAACAAAGATGCTGCCAGCGAAGTAGTTGCTGCTGAAGAAGCACCTGCAGTGGAAGCTGTAGCTGCAACTGAGGCTCCGGCCGCAGAAGCACCAGCTGCTCCAGAAGCACCGGCTGCTGAATAATTGAACTGTGATATCCGGATTTATTCCGGATGAGCAATAAGCCATCTCTCCGGCTCTAAGGAGATAAACAATTTTTTTAAACATCCGCCGGACCTTCCAGGAATGAAGGCGGAAAAAATGTAAAAACCATGGCAGATTTAAAATCATTTGCAGAACAACTGGTTAACCTGACTGTAAAAGAGGTTAACGAACTGGCTCAAATTTTGAAAGACGAGTACGGTATTGAACCAGCTGCTGCTGCAGTTGTTGTTTCAGCTGAAGGTCCTGCTGCTGCTGCAGTAGAAGAGAAAACCTCTTTCAACGTTATCCTGAAAAGCGCTGGCGCTAGCAAGTTGAACGTAGTTAAAATTGTAAAAGACCTTACTGGTCTTGGCCTGAAAGAAGCGAAGGACCTGGTTGACGGTGCTCCTAAGCCTCTGAAAGAAGGTGTTGACAAAGCAACTGCTGAAGACATCGCAGCTAAGTTGAAAGAAGCTGGTGCTGAAGTTGAAATCGCATAATTGCATTTGAACTATTCAAAATAAAATGCCCTGCAGTAATGCGGGGCATTTTGCATTTATTCCTTTTGTTGGTGTAAAAATTTATTGCAGGAACATAGAGGTTTGAACAATGAAATAGATTAGTAAAAAGGTGGACAAAATGAGGAATTTATAGATAACGATTTAATATCAGACTGCTTTAATTAGTTTACATTAGCAACGCAAGGCGTTTTGTTGAATTTCTTGAAATCGGCAAAGGTTCCTTGTAATCCTTGTACCGATAACCTTAAACTAACATGAAGAATTGCCTCTCCTTTCTGAGGATTATTGTGCTTGTATGTACAACAACAATAGGGGTATATACACCCGTTTTTAGTCAAACCCATACTGCCAGGACTGTCAACGTTAACTCGAATTGCGGAGGTTTTTATGAATACCTGCCAGCGGGTTATGCAGCTTCATCTTCGCAGTACCCGGTCATTATAGCTTTTCATGGTGCAGGTAGTTATGGCACGGGTTCTACATCCGACCTGGCTAAAGTATTGCGGGAGCAAGTAGCTTTCTATATTAATAGGGGCACATTCCCTGCTTCCTTTACTGTTGGTGGGCAAACTTCTTCGTTCATCGTTATTAGTCCCCAATTGAAGGCTGCAGCCGCACCTGCTGATATTAATAGTGTTATCTCTTATGTGTTGAACAATTACAAAGTAGATAGAGGCAGAGTGTATTTATCGGGATATAGTATTGGAGCCAACCATGTTTTTAAATATGCAGTTGGCTCACTGGCATATGCGCAACAGATCACTGCTTTTACTACCATGGCTATTTACAACTATCCGTATACCGATGCGGGAAGTCAGTACATTGGCCAGGCCGGAGTATCGTTATGGGCCATACATAGCAGCAGCGATCAAACTGCACCCACCACCATGTCGTCGAATATGGTGAACAAAATAAATAGTTACAGCCCCGCTAACCCTGCTATTATTCGCATTGTAAGTGGGTTTAGTCATGTTCAATCGGATACTGCATTTTGCAATCCCAATTTTAGATACAACGGGATGAATATTTACGAATGGTTTCTGAGTAAGCGTAGAAATTTCCCACCTGTGGCAAGAGCAGGGGCAGATGTAGTACTGAACCTGCCAACGAATAGCACTTCATTAGTTGGTAGCGGATCGACAGATCCCGAGAATGGTGCACTTACTTATAAGTGGTCAAAAATAGCAGGGCCCGGTGTTTTCAATATTGCGAATACAAACACTGCCAATACAACCCTCAGTAACCTTATTGCGGGCACTTATCGATTCGAGCTATTGGTAACCGACAATTATGCAATAGAATCCCGTGATACAGTGCAGGTGAATGTGGTGAATCCATTGCCCAATGTGTTGCCTATTGCCAATGCTGGTAACAACCAAACGATAACTCTGCCAACCAGTACAGTTTCTCTCTCCGGCTCACTTTCGAGTGATAATGGCGGCGCTATTGAAACCTACACATGGCAAAAATTATCCGGGCCGGCTACCGCTGCAATTGTATCTCCCAATACTGTGAATACGCAGGTGAATTTTACAAAAAAAGGAACCTATGTTTTCAAACTTACAGTAACAGATAACGAGGGTGGATCTGCTTCTTCCAATGTGCAGGTAACTGTGATCAATCCTTTCGCCAATATAGCTCCCAAAGCCATAGCGGGTGCAAATGTGGAAGTGACACTGCCCGTAAATACAGTTGATCTGAGCGGCCTTTCTTCTAGCGACCAGGATGGAGAAATATTGCAATATGGCTGGAGCATTTTGTATGGACCTGCGGGAGCGGTAATTGTGAGTCCACAGCAAGCTACCACTACTGTGGGTAATTTAAATACGGGTACTTATGGTTTCCGTTTGCAGGTAACCGACGATAACGGTGCCATTGGATTGGATACCGTGGAAGTAAAAGTGAATCCATTGGTGCAGATCCTCAATCGAAATTTAAAAGTGAATGTGTATGGAGGTGCCAATGCTTATACAACTGACCGTTGGAATAACTGGAATGTGGGAACAGGCTCTATTTCCAGTGTTAGTTCCTCTGCCTTTATTTACGAGGATAATGGTGCTACATCCGGTATCACTGCGCTATTATCCCAAGGCCTCGACATAGCAGACAACGGAGCCAGTTATGGTGGCACTATGTGCCCGCCACAAGTGCTTCGCTATACCAGCTATTCCACATCGCAAAGAACGCTTACGGTAAGGGGATTGAACAATGCATACAAATACAATCTCCAGTTTTTTGCTTCAAGAGCCAATACAGGGAATAGCTCGTCGTTTGCTATTGGTTCTACCACCAAAACAGTGGTGACAGATAATAACAAAGCCAATAAAGTTGAATTCTTAAATCTTACGCCTGCCAATGGGCAAATAGTAATTACCATTTCCAAAACGGGTACTTACAATTATCTCAATGCATTTATTGTAACAGAACAGGCACCCAATACCAGTGCCAACGGGCTACCCATTGCTGTAGCCAATGCAGATAGTATTTCCATAAGGGTGCCTTCCAATACCATTCAATTGAGCAGTGCAGGTTCTGTAGATGCGGATGGTTCAATAACTGGCTACACCTGGTCTAAAATTGCTGGCCCATCTTCATTCAATATTGCCAATCCATTTGCTGCCAACACAAGCGTCACTAACCTGGTAGAAGGCAGCTATCAATTCGAGTTGAAAGTAACGGATAACAGGGGCGGCTTTGGGTTGGATACTGTAACCATTAATGTGTTGCCGCCGCTGAAACCTTTGCCCATTAGTAATGCAGGAAATGATGTTTCATTCAAATTACCCATTAACACATACCGTTTTGATGCAAATGCTGCCAGTTTGAATGGAGATCCGGTTGTGGTAACCTGGTCACAACTTTCCGGACCGGCTATAGCACAGTTTGATGATATACACCTTGTAGATGCCCAGGTTAGTGGGTTGGTTGTCGGCACTTATACCTTCCAATTGCAGGTGGAAGATAATTTAGGTGCCACCGCAAATGATTTGGTTTCGATAACCGTATTGTCGGTAAACGTTGCGCCGGTTGCAGCAGCAGGTGCAGATCAAAGCATTCAACTTCCCAATACCAATATCCAGTTAGATGGAACTGCATCCGGCGATTCGGACGGCAGCATCAGCAGTTTTAATTGGCAATATGTAAGTGGTCCGGGCGGTGCTACTATACAAACCCCCGGCTTGGCGCAAACAACGGTTTCGGGGTTGACGTTAGGTTCTTATACTTTTAAATTAACCGTAACCGATAATGATGGTTTGTCTTCTGAAGACATCGTAGCTGTTGATGTACAGGCAGCGCCAATTATTCCAAATGCACCTCCAGTGGTAAATGCCGGAAGCGATTTTGGCATCACTCTGCCACAAACAACAGTGCAATTGTCGGGCAGTGCTTCCGATACTGATGGTACCATCCAATCTTATAGCTGGCAGCAAATTCAGGGTCCTTCATTGGTTCAGTTTTCTGACCAGTCTATTGTATCTCCCGTTGTTTCCGGATTGCAATTAGGCACTTATACATTTAGCCTTACTGCAACCGATGATGATGGTGCTACCGGAAGCGATGTAATAACTGTACAGGTAAATCCCAAACCCAATACGGCTCCAGTGGTAGGTATCGGCGCTAACGCTGGTATTACATTGCCGGTCAATTCTCTTCAACTGAATGGTATTGCAACTGATGCTGAAAATAATATTTCAGGCTATGCATGGAGCTGGGTGAGTGGTCCAACCAATTTCAATTTTGTAAACGGCAACCAGCCGGTAACAGTAGTGAATGGATTGGTGGCGGGTACGTATGTGTTCAGATTAACTGTGACCGATACTGATGGTGCCAGCGGATCTGCAACTGTTACCATCACGGTGAATCCGGCAGCATCGCCTGTTGTAAGGCAACGTATCCTCATTGACTTTGGCCAAACAAGCACGCTCACTGCAGCAACCGGCCCCGATCAATTTGGAAAATATTGGAATAATGTAACCGATGCCAGGCCCGGAGTGCGGCTCACCAATGCAAAAGATTCTGCCAATGGTGCTACCACAGTAGGGTTTGAAGTCATCAACCGCATTGATGGAACCTTTGCACCCAGTGGCAATGGAATTAATACAGGCAATTCCACCACAGCAGTAGGCGACTACCCGGGTAGTGCCGTGGAGGACAATGCCTATGCACATAGTAGTACGACCAGCGGAAAATGGCGTGTATTTGGTTTGGATCCTGCACGCAACTACACGTTCAAGTTTTGGGGAACCCGTGCCGCTTCTGGCACCAGGGTGTTGCAAATAAAAGATTCAAGAGCTACTACCTGGGTTGAAGAGTTTGATGCCATCAATAATAACAATTACAACAGGGCTGCGTTTATCAGGAATATTTCCGGCGTAACAGAAGTAAGCTTTGATATCAGGTGTAAATCCGGCCAAACCTATGGTGATATCAGTGTATTGGATATCACCAGCGAAATGGCACCGGCTGTGACTATTACAGGCATTCAAACAATCAGTCCTGTAAGTGCTGTTGGCAGAGCAGATAATGCGCAAGCTATACAGCCATTGAAACCCGGTGTATTGCATGTATATCCAAACCCTGTGAAGGATTTGGCTTTTGTGCAATTTTCCAACGATTACAAAGGAACAGTACAGGTACAAGTGGTTAATGCAATGGGAACTATTGTAGCAAGGTATTCGTTCACCAAATCGCAACCTTCGTTTGAGTCGCGAATACAACTACCTTCTTTGCCGTTGGGCAAATATCAAATAGTTGTGGTTGGAAGTAATTTCCGATTGACCAACGCATTGATGCGGTATTGAGTGTGACAGAATAGTTATACAAAACCACTGCAATTCAAGTGCAGTGGTTTTTTGTTTCTAATTCAATTTCTGTTTGCTGGAAAAGCCAACAGAATCGTGTAGTTTTCAGCAATAATTTTTTGAATGGAGATATTGTCGAATAGAAACATCGTCATTCTGTCGCTAAAGCCCTGGGATTCGGAAATTGGTTCGAGTAGTAAACAATATGCAAAGTTGTTTGCAAAAGAGCACAAGGTTTTATTCATCAATCGGTTTATCGACCGAATGTCGTTGATAAAATACCGGAACGATCCTAAAATAAAAACAAGGAATAAAAGCAGGAAGTTTGGCATTGGCAGGCTGGAAGAAGCAGAGTCCAATCTTTGGGTATTGAATCCTACAAGAGTGTTGGAGTCCATCAACAAAATAGGCATTCCTTTTTTGTACGAT
Source organism: Phnomibacter sp. (assembly GCA_035456005.1). Classification (GTDB taxonomy): domain Bacteria; phylum Bacteroidota; class Bacteroidia; order Chitinophagales; family Chitinophagaceae; genus Phnomibacter. The sequence goes on from DATIEA010000004.1 coordinate 354,556, forward strand.
AGGTTGAACAAGATCAACGGTCGACGCATTGCTGCTGAGATAAGGGAAGTATGTAAAGAAATCGGTTTTGAATCTTTTGTTCTGTTTATTGAAAATGATTTTATCCGGGGGCAATACCTTCCTGATCTGCTCACCGAAAGCCAACTGAACATCTATTATATAAGGGATTATTTACCATCGCAATCTTATTTCAAACCACATGGTAAACGTATAGAGCCCTTGCTGATGCGAAATGCTGATATTGTTTTCAGCAACTCACCGCAATTGCGTGACTATGCGTTGCAACACAATCCGAAAAGTTTTTTCCTGGGTCAGGGGTGCGACTTTTCCATTTTTAAAGAAGAAGCCTTTCCGAGGCCAAAGGCTTTGGAAAATATCTATACACCCATTGTAGGGTATGCAGGCACTATCACCAATACCCGTCTCGACGAGGCGTTGATCCTATATGCTGCGCAGCAATTTCCGCAATGGACATTTGTACTAGTGGGAAGAGCATTGCCCGATTTTTTCAATTCGCCTTTGCATGCTCAACCCAATGTAGTGTTTACCGGGAGGGTAAAACTTGAAGAGGTAGCCATGTATGTTTCTCATTTTGATGTTTGTATTAATCCGCAAGTGCGAAATAGCATGACCGATGGCAACTATCCTTTAAAGATCGATGAGTACCTGGCATACGGCAAACCGGTTGTAGCATTGAAGACAGCGGCAATGCAGGAAATATTTTCTGATTATGTGCACCTGGCCGATGATGCGGCATCTTTCGCAAAACTCATAGAAGCTGCGTATCTTGAAAAAGATAATGTTGCCTTACAAGAGGCGAGAAGAAAGTTTGCAAGAGGACATACCTGGCAAGCTTGCTTTGAAAACATGGAACGCTTTCTACGGGAAAGTGATACGATTGCAGCAAAATTGAAAGCTGTATAACAGCCATTTTTAATTGCTCAACTTAATGATCTGACATGTGCGGAATAGCAGGATATATTGATTATACGGGTAACGGCAACCGGGAAGTATTGGCGTCGATGACGGACGCAATGTTGCATCGGGGACCCGATGATAAAGGATATGAAACCTTTGATTGTAGTGGCGCCCATGTAGGATTGGGGCAACGACGCTTATCGATCATTGACCTCAGTCCATTGGGACATCAACCAATGTTTGATGATACCGGGAAGCATGCTATCATTTTCAACGGCGAAGTGTACAATTATCAAACAGTAGCAGAAAAACTAAAGCAGAGAGGCATTCGGTTTAAATCGAATAGCGATACAGAAGTGATCTTGTATGCGCTTCGTGAGTTTGGAGTGGAAGCTGTACAGTCTTTTATTGGCATGTTTGCCATTGTGTATCTCGATGTTGAGGCGGGTAAAATTTTACTGATTCGGGATAGGGCAGGTGTCAAACCATTTTACTATGCATTTAAGCCAGGTCAGTATTTTATTTTTGGATCGGAGTTGAAGGCATTGTTTCAATTCCCTTCTTATCAAAAGCGATTGAATACCGCAGCCATAGCCGATTATTTACGATATGGATATTTTGTTGGAAGCCAAACTGTTTTTCAGCATACGTTTAAGATCAATCCCGGTTCTTATATCCAATACGATCTTGCAAAAAAAAGTTTTGAAGAAAAGAAATATTGGGATGTAGCCGATTGCTACAAGCAGCCTAAACAAAAAATGGATGAAGCGGAAGCCGTACATGAATTGGACAAACTATTGACCTCTGCTTTCGATTACCGGATGATTGCCGATGTGCCTGTGGGTTTATTTTTGAGTGGTGGCTATGATAGCACAACGCTTGCGGCAGTGTTACAAAAGAATAGAACAGAAAAAATTAAAACCTACACTATTGGGTTTGAGTTTGATAGTTACAACGAAGCGCCATTTGCCAAAGCCTTAGCAGCGCATATTGGCACAGAGCATACAGAAGCATATTGCACTACGCAAGATGCGATCGATATTATTCCAAAGCTATCCGACTATTTCGATGAACCATTTGGTGATGCATCTTCCATTCCCACTTACCTGGTGTCGCATATAGCTGCAAAGCATGTAACTGTGGTGTTGTCTGCTGATGCGGGCGATGAAGTGTTTGGTGGGTACAACAGGTATGGCTATTTGTTGAAATACAGGAATGGCCGAATGGCCAAGTTGCCGGAGCCTGTGAAAGAATTGGCAGGCACTGCATTACGTAGCTCGGGATACAAAAGTTGGGATGCAGTGAAGAAGCGTCCCGGACTGCTGCACAAATTGCAGCTCTTCGAAAAAATGTCGGAGAGTTCTTCTATGGCTAAGCAGAACCTAAGCCTTATAGGAAAATTCAGTGACTCTGAAATTGCGGCCCTGCTTTCCGGAGTGAATGAAAAAATAGTGTTTGAAAATTCGGAAGAGCCTTACAATAAAATATGGGAGAATGGGGCGCTTGGTTTTGATGATATCCTGGTGTGGGATTATCAAAACTATTTGGCAGATGATATTTTCACAAAAGTAGACAGGTGCACTATGTCGGCTTCTATAGAGGGTAGGGAGCCTTATGCCGATCAGAGGATTATAGAGTTTATGGCAGGGCTTCCTTTCGATATGAAGATAAAAGGAACGGAGAAAAAATGGCTGTTGAAAAAAGTAGCGCACCAATACATTCCTCCCGCATTGCTCGACCGGCCCAAAATTGGCTTTGGTGTTCCGCTGGAACATTGGTTCATGCACGAATTAAAAGACCTGGTGAACGACTATTTAAGTAGTGATAGCATTCAGCAAACAGGGGTTTTCAATAAGACAGCGGTGTTGCAGTTGTTGAGCCAGTTTAGAAAGTATCAAACACCCGACAGTGCGAATAAGCTTTGGTTGATATTCACATTTGAAATGTGGTATAAGCGATGGATGTCGTAGTCTTTTCGCTACACAATTACTGTTGAAGAATTTGCCTATGGCATCCTGGTAATTGTATTACGCTTCAGGGTTTTGTTCAGCTTTGTATAGAGTGCCATGGCTTTCACAAGCTGTTGAAAATCGAATTGCGGCCTTTCGGCATTGAATCGGTGCAGCATCCGGTGCGCCGTCTCCGACTTCATGTTTTGTGTGCCAAATAAAATATCGGGCCGGTATTCAAAATCTTTCAGGCGTTGGAAGAAGCTTCCCTTCACAAATGCATCGCTATGCGGGAAGGAAAATAATTTCAAATCCTGTTGTATATGCCGATGTACCCACTCGATAGACTCAACAGTTTCTGCTAATTGCTCATCTAAACTTATCCGATTGTAATAGGGGTGGCTCATGCTATGGCCGCCAAACAAAAAACCCTGTTCGGAGAGTTGTTGTATTTGTGCGGTGGTTAAATAGGGCTGGTGTTCCTGTAAATATTTTTCTTCGGCAAAACCCAATACTTCTGTTGCAGTGATTAAGGCCGGCGAAGTTTCTGATTGTATAGCCAGGAATTTATTGCGTAATGTTTCAAATTCATTTTCGCAATTGAAAACCTCGCTTAATTGATTCAACTGCTTGGGTTCTGCATTGCGTAGTAGTGAAATTAGAGTACTAATCTTATTTCGATAAAACAGTTTCTTGTTGTCAATGAAATTAGGATTGATGAAGAATATGGCATTGACTCCTTTTTTCTTCAGCATGGGCGCAATCGTTGTGTATGCTTCTTTGAAGCCATCATCGAAAGAAAGTATAAATGAACCTTTGGCTGTACCGCCCGTAGTGATGAATTCGGTCAGTGTTTTTTCAAGAGATTGCTTGTTGCAGTATTCAAGAAGAGTATCAATATCATTTTTGAACTGCTGTTCGTTTTTGTAAGGGTATACTTCTGCAATATGTTGAAGCGGGTTGTTGGAAACAACATGTTGATAGGGGAGTAAGGGCGCCTTCCCAACGAGTTGCCTGGCCATTGAAAGGGGGACTGCCGAGCATAGCTTATAGAAAGTTGCTTTCAGCATGTTAGATTTTTACTTTATCCCTCACTAAGATCTCATCAATAAAAATGATATGCTCATGCTCGGTTTGTAAAAAATCTTTCCTGGCTTTTTTTAATTTAAGCAATGCACTTATTTGCCAGAACACCATGCTGGGGACATGAATAAGCGCTTTGGTCATGCCGCTTTGTTTGCTGGCAGTCATAATAATGAGAACATAAGTGATTGCGAAAACCGCCAATGTGATCAACCAGGTAATGGCCATGGGCATGACTACAAAGAAGTCGATAAGCAGGAAGACAAATGCAAATAACATGAGTAGAAACAGGGGAGGGCGTACCATGCTAAGGCCGAGCAATGCAGTGCCTGGTTTGAAACGACTGATGCCATTCAATAGCAGGTTCCAGCCCAGTGGCAAATATTTAAAGTAGGTAAATAGCCAGCGGGTACGCTGCTTCTCCATTGCGGGTCCGCTTTCAATTTTCTCATCGTACACAATTGCATCACTGGCAAATGCAATTTGCCTGGTGTTTTTTGCCAGGTAGCATTGAAGGATTTTGTCGAAGCCGCCTAAAGAAGTATTGTACAATAGTTTTTTGTAGATCTCTGTTTTTACGGCAATTCCCAACCCAAGAATAGCAGAGTGCAATCCTAAATTCATCTTTACATCTCTTTCTAAAAAAGTATTGTATATGTGGCCAATTGAATCAACCCTGGCCATGTCCGAATCAATATTCTTGGAAAGCATATGGGTTTGCACAGCTTCATAGCCTACCTCAAAATAGTTGTTGAGGTTTTGAAAATATTGTGGGTGCAATAAATTGTCTGCATCAAAAATAATGAGCACATCGTGCTGCTCTACAAAATTGTCAATGGCATATTTGATGGACGAAGTTTTGGAATGCAAGGCTGGTGAAGGCCGAAGTACAACAATGTTTTCGTTTTGTAAATGAATGATATCGCTGGTGTCGCAGTCGTCGGCAACAACATAGGCTACAAAGTTTTTGTATTCCTGTTTTTGCAACGAATCAATGAAAGGTGGAATAAAGCGCAAATCACGATGTGCTGTGATAATGGCAGCATAACTCAAGCGACCAGTGCTTTTCGAAGCGAGTATTGGGCCTTTCTTTTTCTTTAATGCATTCAATAAAAAAAGAATGGTAGGCAAAATGAAATACACCAGTGCCACTAACTGAATACCGATAAATACAAAATATGCCGCGTCCAGTACAACTTTCATTTTTTCCTTTTTTGCCAAACTGTAAAGAAGCCGCCAGCAAATTGATGAGGGAGCATATCGGCCAATTTACTGTCGGCCCGTTGCAGCCATTTTGCTTTTCTTGCAACTAACGAAACTGGAAATATGTCATCAATAAAATTGCTGTTGCCGAAGTCCACAATTTGGAAGCCATTCAGTTGTGCCATTGCAAATACATCATTCTTTGAAAAGAATTGTATATGCTGCAAGTCATCGGCACTTGACTGGGTGGTAGTGCCACTATAACCGAGTAGCTTCTTCATCCTATTCAAAGCTCTCCATGTAAAATTCTGTTTTTTTTGCAGGTTGATAACAGGGCGGGTTACCAGGCTTTCACGTGGGCCTTTCCCATTCGGGACGGTAACGATCAGTATTCCATTTTCGGCTACTACATTTTGAAGAGTGCCTAACAGTTTGTTCGGGTCGGTGAGGTGTTCGAGCACTTCGCTGCATATTACGGCATCATATTGTTTTCCGTCGGCTACCAATGATTCAGCACTGAGTACTTTAAATTCCACATTGCTGAGTTTGTTGGCAGTTTGAGCAGCAGCTATTGTTTTGTCGCTTACATCAATTCCCAGAACTGTATATCCATGCTCGCCAATATAGCGGCTTATTACGCCGTTGCCACATCCCACATCTAATATGGAGCCAGAGTTGCCAATGTGTTTGCGAATGGCATCGAGTATAAATCCCAGTCGCTTTATATCGGCATAGCGACTGAATTCATTTAGTGCAGAAATGGGTAAGGAAGTTTGGGTATTCATTTAGTTGTTCGATAGCTTTTTATAAATGTTTTCGATAGCAGTTGTCATGGCCACTACGTTGTAATTTTTCAGGATGGATTGACGAGCCTGTTTTCCCATTTTACGCATTAAAGGCACATCATTTGCATAATGTAGAATGGATAATGCTACAGCTTCGCACATATCGTCCCCAGACGCAAGCAGGCCATTGTGTAAATGCTCTATCACTTCACGGGTGCCATCCACATTGGTACCCACTACGGCTTTTTCCATGGCCATTGCTTCCAAAAGTCCAATGGGTAATCCTTCCCATAGCGAGGGTAGAACGAAAATATCGCCTGCCGCTAATAAGTTGGCTACATCACCTCGGAAGGGAAGAAAGGTAACTGAGTCGGCAATACCCAATTCTTTACTGAGCAAAATGCCTCGTTCTTTTTGATCGCCTTCGCCCACCATCAATAAATGCAATTTTTGATTGAGCTGGCGAGCTTTGGCAAAAGCACGAAGCAGCAGCAATGGTTGCTTGTGTTCGGTGAACCTTGCAATGAATAATACCAGCATTGCCGATTCGGGTATTTCCAATACTGCTCTCAGGTTGGGACGGGGGGGGGCGGGATCAAATTTTACCGGATCAATGCCATTGTTCACTACTTCCGAATTAAATCCACTCAATTCTTTGAACCCAGTTTCCTGGTTGGATGCCGATACTGAAATATTTACGTTCGCAAATTTCGTGATGAGTTGCTCGCCCATTTTCCTGAAAGCATATACCGATGTAGACTGGTCTTTGTGAAACGACCAGCCATGAATTGTATACACTAATGGAATACGGTTCCATTTTGCAGGCCAAAGTACATTGCTTGCAGCCCTGGTGCCGTGTGCGTGTATCAATTCTACTTTTTCCTGTTTTACAAATTGATTGATCTTGCTCCACACACGTACATCAAATGGCTTTAGGGTAGGTATGATTTTCGTGGGAATTCTAAGTTTATGCAATGCCTCAATCATGGGACCATCTGTAAAAGACAGCACCAGTGGATCGAACAGATTTTTGTCGATATGCTCCATCAGGCTAAGTAAATGAGTTTCGCCACCCCCTACTTGTCCCTGTCGAATACATTGCAATATTCTTAGCGGCGGCATGGTCATTTATTTTTTCAGCGCAACAGTCATCATTTCTTTAATACCCGCAAGGGTAGAAAGTACATTGGTGGCAGTTCTGTATAATCCGAAATTGATTTCGGCCAGTGGGAGTAGTTTGTTGTACCCCGCGCCACGTATATACTTGTTGCCTTTTACCTGGAACCCTGTAGTGAGTAAAAGGTTATTGATGGACTGGAAATTCCATGCGTATAAATGTTGATTCAAATCGAGCTTTCCATCGGACATGCCATGCCTTTCATGAGGTATCACCAGAATAAGTTTACCACCGGGTTTCAATTTTCGGTAAATATCTTCCAGCATTGTTTTGGGATGTGGATGATGCTCTAACACATGGCTGGAGAAAACGATGTCGAAAGAATTATCTGGGAGGTCTTCCAGGTTGTTGGTGGCGTTGATCCCTTTTTTCCGGGCGAACTCTACTCCAAATTTTGAAATATCGTAGCCCACTGCGTTGGGTATATATAAAATGTTTTGGCCAAGACCGCAACCAAAGTCTAATATGGAATCATTTTGGCCTACCTCTTCGAAAAACTTCTTTACTGCGATTTTTGCCCGGGCGTTATAGTACTTTTCGTTGAAATGCGTATTGTGTCGCTCTTTGTGGTACCATTCTTCGTAGTCCAAATGACTACGATCGGCTACATTGTCTGTGTGGTTCATGGATGGATGTTTTAAGTTGAGTGTCGTGTATTTCTTCTGGGAAGAAGATGTTAGGGCGGACACTTCTACAGAGAAAAATTAGGGGTTTAACAGTAAGTCAGAAAATGGAAATTACTTAGTTTTTGGAAATTCAGCCGTACTTTTTGAATAGTCCTACCTCTTAACGGGTTATGGAATTATCATTTATCAGTTGAAATCTGCCCTATCCTCAATAGGATTCATTATTCGTTCTTAGTTATAACAAGTGGGAAAATGGCCGGGTTTAATACGGTGTTATTGCTTTGAGAAGCGTATTGATAATACAGGCGAACGAAGGAATATTCGTTTTGGCTGAAGATCATTTATACAGGTGGCTTTGTTGTGCTGCCACCTGACTTAGACACAATTACTTAGATTTGAAGCACCAAAGCTAATTTACACCCTCACATGTATTACAAAAACATCGCCGACTTAAATGACATCATTCTAAAAAGGCTTTCCATCATTCCTCACGATATAGATCTGATTGTAGGAATTCCCCGAAGCGGTATGCTGCCTGCTAACCTTTTAGCCCTTTATCTAAATAAGCCGTATACTGATCTTGATTCATTTATCAACGGGCATATTTATAATGCCGGGGCCAGGAGTAAAACCTTTAATCCTGCTGCTTCTAATAAAGTATTGATAGTTGATGATAGTTTAGGCTCCGGCTCTGCATTGAATAAATCGAAGGCTAAGCTGGAAGCTGTATCCGGCAAGTACGAACTCCGTTATTGCGCCATTTATGTGGCGCCGGGTACCGAAAAAATGGTGGATTATTATTTTGATGTTGTGGCTTTGCCACGTTTTTTCCAGTGGAATATTTTGAATCATCCTTCTCTTGAAAAGGCCTGCTTTGATATTGATGGCGTATTGTGTGTAGACCCTACGGAGGATGTAAATGATGATGGAGAAAAGTATATTGAATTCATTAAAAATGCCCCGCCATTATATATTCCGGGAAACAAAATAGGTGCTCTTGTCACTTCGCGGCTCGAAAAGTATAGGTCTGAAACGCAGCAATGGTTGAATGACCATGGGGTGAAATACGATGAATTAATTATGCTCGATTTGCCAGATAAAGAAGCAAGGGTAAAGGCTGGAAGCCATGCAGAACACAAGGCGAAAGCGTACCTGGCAAAGCCTTACACACTTTTTGTAGAAAGCAATTTGCAGCAGGCAGCGCATATAAATGCACTGACCCAGAAGCCGGTTTTTTGCACTGAAAATTTCGAAATGGTTTACCAGTCGCAATCGTTCGTGTATAATATTAAAAGCGGCAAATACCTTCCATTTCTTCGTAAGTACGCTTTAAGAATAAGAGATATGATAAAGTAGGACTGAGTCAATGCTTGCGTGGAAAAGTTAAATGGCGCGACATTAATTTTTCTTATTGTATGAAAAGCTTAGCTGCATAAGTGTTCAGTTAAACATTGATTTTAAAACTAATTCTTCTGTTCAACATCTTAGTTGAAACATTTACCTATGAAAAATTTGCTAATTATGATTTCTGGTGTACATTAGCCAAAAATACCCCCAACCCTGGGTATTTATAAACCCTAATTAAACCCTTAATCACACCCTTAAACAATGTTATCAATCCCTTCCCAATCCTAGATTTTTTTACCGGAACTGAATCAGCAATGATTCTACAGAGCAAGTCTGTCTACAAGGCCCATTAACCCTATTTGCCTTGGAGGCAAAGAGCTTTGTTCATGCCATTTGCACAATTTCTGCTTGCAATTGGCACCTGCTTTTTGTTTTCAGCCGGATTGGAAAGTTGTTGAGAGCATGACCCTACAATGCCAATGTCAACCATCTCTATTCTACTTTTTTGGGCGGCAATCCTAATTGTTGTTTATGCCTACGGAGGTTATTTGCTATGCATTAAACTCTATAAAAGCATAATTGGCAAAGGGGGAAAGCGTGTGAAACTGGAGCCAGACGGGCAATTGCCCACTGTTAGCTTCATTGTGGCTGCCTATAATGAATCAAGATTGATATGTGAGAAAATTGAGAATACCCTTCAGCTTCAATATGCTTCAGATAAGCTGGAGATCATAATAGTTACTGATGGTTCCAATGATAATACACCTGACCTGGTGCAGGAGTATTATGGTGATAAGGTTCGGATTTTGCACCAGCCCAAGAGAATGGGAAAGTCGGCTGCTATAAATAGGGCTGTTGCCAGTGCTCAAGGAGAGATATTAGTGTTTAGCGATGCAAATACCATTTTGGACTCTGATGCCCTTTATCTGATCACAAGGCATTTTCAGACGAACGACATTGGCGGTGTAAGTGGAAAGAAAATGGTTCGTGCTGTAACCAGTGCAGGAGCTGCTAACGAGGAAGGAGCATATTGGAAGTACGAATCATTTTTGAAGCAACAAGATTCGGATTTCCACACTGTGGTGGGTGCTGCAGGAGAGTTATTCTCTGTACGTAAAAAAATATTTGTTCCAATTCCTTCCGAAATAATCCTCGATGATTTCTTTGTGTCGCTCAAGGTTTGTGAGCAAGGATATAAAGTAGTTTACGAGCAAAAAGCAATAGCTGCCGAATATCCTTCTATGAATATTAAGGAAGAAGCAAAACGTAAAATTCGTATTGCTGCCGGCGGTTTTCAGTCCATTGTTGTCTTCAGGGCCCTGCTTAATATTTTTAAGTATGGAAAGCTTAGTTTTTTATATGTGTCGCATAGAGTGTTGCGCTGGGCTATTTGTCCATTTTTGCTTCCCCTTATTTTTGTTTTGAACGTGTACCTTATCGCAGATAATTCTGCTGGTATCTTCTACTGGGGGCTGCTGTTTGCCCAGGTTGTATTTTATGCACTTGCTTTTGTTGGCTGGCTGAATAGAAGCAACGCTATCAGTTTCAAGCTCGCCCGAATTCCCTACTATTTTGTGTTTATGAATCTTTCGGTTGTCGGAGGATTTTGGCTCTTCCTGCGAGGGGGCCAGAGTTCATCCTGGCAACGATCGGCCAGGGCTGAATTGGCCGCCACTTAACATTGCTCATCACATCTGACCCATTAAAACACCCAACCCCCTAAACATGAAAAAGATTCTATTTGTCGACAATCAAAAGCCCATTCGGCTTTTACTACACAATATTCTTAAGAAGGATTATATAGTACATGCTGCTGCTAATAGCAATGAAGCAATCCATTACATTTTCGAAATTGATATGCCTGATTTAATTATCATCGATCCGGCGGATTCTGAAATGGATAATGCAAATGATAAGAAGTTTATTGAGTATGTGAAATCAAGTGTTTTGTTCAAGCATATTCAAATCCTTGTACTATCGAACAACGTTGCTTCATTGGAAAAGCAATTGCAACAGCAAACTGTAAACCTGGTTGTTGCAAAGCCCTTCGACCCAATAAAGCTGAGAGGAAGCATTAGTGCACTGTTGGCTAGTTAATTGAACCTATAAACGCTTGCTTGTTATATAGAAAAATCGAAACCCAATTTAAACCCTGTATGGATTAACCCTCCATTGAAACCCCTTCCCATTTTATGTTTTCACACACTACTTTTCCTGAACTTGCTATTGCAGATAGGCTTGAGTTTCGTGTAAACGGAACTGGCCTCGTGCGCCACAAAGGAAGCGTTGCAGTCGAGTCGAAAATTCTTTTCTTAAACATGCCCGGATATGGCAAAGCCCAATTGCCGCATGTAGAAAATGCCAACGATATTGTTGAGTTGAACTGTATTGATAAGGCCAGAGATTATTTGCTGTGTTTGATGAATAACAGGCAATCATTACCAAAGCTTATTGTTTACCAGGGCCGTATTCGCTTCATGCAACTCAAACAGTTTTATTCATTTCTGCAATTGCATGAAGTCTTAAAGTATGTTCCTTTTGTATTTAACCATGGTAATGAAGGAGTGTTCGACAATGATGAACTCTATCAAATGGTTCGGACCAGGTTGTTTGATAATGTGATCAGCGAAGCAGACAATATTGAAGTGCTGATTGAAAAGGCAGATACGCTGGGCAATTTAAAAAGAGTGCGTATCGAGCAGAGTGCGAATTACACTACAAATACCAATGCCCCAGTTAAATGCAAATCCGTAGATCTGTTTTTGAAACGTGCAATTGATATCACAGTTTCCAGCATCGCACTTATATTGTTATCACCATTGCTGCTTTTGATTGCACTGTTGGTGTATTTAGAATCTGGAGGCCCTATTTTTTATATTTCCAAAAGGGCAGGAAGAGGATTCGATGTTTTCAACTTTTATAAGTTCCGCACTATGGTGGTGGATGCAGATGCAAAACTGAGCGAATACCAGCAGTTGAATAAGTATAATAGTTCAGAAGAAGCGGGAGAAGCTAAGACGCCACAATTCTTCAAACTAAAGAATGATCCCCGCGTCACTAAGATGGGAGCCATTCTTCGTAAAACCAGTCTTGATGAATTGCCCCAGTTATTCAATGTTTTAATTGGTAATATGTCGCTTGTTGGAAATCGCCCACTGCCTCTATATGAAGCTGCTACACTTACCAACGATGAGTGTGCAGAAAGGTTTGAAGCTCCTGCCGGTATTACAGGACTTTGGCAAATAAGCAAGAGAGGAAAAGAGTCGATGTCCGTTGAGGAGAGAGTTGGTCTTGATATTGAATACTCCAGGAAATTCAGCTTTCTATTCGACCTGAAAATTATGGCCCGAACGCCGAAAGCCATGTTGCAGGAATAGCTTGTTCAAATAAATTGAAACCCATAGAAAAAAAGTCATAACCCTTTAACTATTATCACCGTGAAACAGTTTTTCTCCATCATCACCTTGCTGCTTTTGTCATTTGCATTTGCAAATGGTCAAGCTGGGGTATTGGATCCTAACGATCCAATTGTTAACTACAATTCAGCCAGCCCACCGGCTAGTCCTACTTACAACAAGATGACTAAGTGGGTGCGTACGCCACGTATGAATTGGGATGCAACCCGATTTAAGAGTTATATCTATAAGGGCGTTCAATTTCGCCTGATGTTCCCCAACTCTTATGCGCACAATGTAGTGGATGGAAAAAAATACCCATTGCAATTATTTCTGCATGGATTGGGTGAGAAAGGAACTGCTTATGATAACGAATACCAATTATTGCATGGAGGTCAAACTTTTCGCGATAGGGTAGCAAACGGTACCTACGAAGGATTCCTTTTGTATCCACAAAGCACCGGTGGCGGTTTTGATAATGCTCACATAATTCTTGGCGAGCTTATTGACTCGTTGGTGAAGTATGTAAAAGTTGACCAGGACAGAGTGGTTGTTCATGGTCTATCATTAGGAGGACAGGGTACATGGAATATCCTGGAATCGTTGCCAAAAGTGTTTGCAGGAGCATTGCCTATTAGTGGAGCTTCTCTCAATAATATTAGTGGTATGCCCAAGTATGTGCATATTCCTATAAAATTGTTTACAGGAGATAAGGATAATAACCCTGCCCCTGGAACAGCACAACAAGTAGTGCAGGCTTTTAGAGATGCCGGTGGAAATATTGTGCATACAAGATATCCAACACAAGGCCACGGCTGCTGGAATACTGCGTGGGCGGAACCAAGCTGGAATACTTTTATTAATAGTGTGCATAAGGCAAACCCTCTCGTGTATTTCGAAAGGAAAGAATTTTGCCCTGGTGATCCCATCAGTGTAAAATTGGGTTTAACGCCGGGTTTTTCTGCCTATGAATGGGAAAAGAACGGAGTAACAATTAGCGGTGCCACTGCTAATACCTATACAACAACAACCCTCGGTACTTACCGGGCACGTTTCAGGCGTACTGCCACAGGTGCCTGGTCTGCCTGGTCTCCAGCTCCGGTTGTTATTTCTGAAAAAGGCGTTACACAAAGTCCACCTATTTCTATTGCTGGTATGAATTCTAATGTACTGCCTGCAATAGATGGAAGTACTACTGTGCCTTTAACTGTTACAGGTGATTTTACCTCTTACGAATGGCGCAGAGTTTCCGATGACCAGGTCGTGTCGAACGAGCAGGTATATAATGCCCCAGTAGGTACGTATAAAGTGCGCATAACTGAACAGTTTGGCTGTTCTTCACTTTTCTCTCCCAATTTCACTGTTGTGAATGCGAATGGTGGCAGTGGTCTGCCAGACGCTGCCGGTGGCCTGTTGGCTATGCCAACTTCCAAAACAACAATACAAATTGATTGGAGTGATGTTCCTAATCCTGCTTACAACGAAACCGGCTTTGAAATATACAGAGCTCTTCAAGCTGCAGGACCCTTTACACTTATCAATAAAGTGGGTGCGAATGTTCAAACTGCAACAGACCAGGGTTTGAATCCAAATACCACCTACTATTATTTGGTGCGTGCAGTAAATGACCAGGGCGCTTCTGCAAACAGCAATATTGCTTCCGGAACTACCAATGTGGATGATGTTGCTCCCGAAGCTCCACAATCACTGGTAGTTACTACTACATCAAGAGATGCAATCTCCCTCGCGTGGTCTCCTTCTTTTGACGAAGTAGGCGTAGCAAAATATGATGTATTTGTAGATGGAGTAAAAGCCTACACAACTACCGACAATTTCTTTACTGTAAATAATTTGAATCCATTGCAGGTGTACACATTTAAAGTGCGTGCAAGGGATGTAGCCGGTAACCTTTCTCCATTCAGCAACCAGGTTACCAGCCAGGCTGCTGGTTCAGGCTTAAACTATAAAGTGTATAACGGCACCTGGACAACCCTCCCCAATTTTGCAACACTTACTCCTGTAAGAACCGGCAAGTGGCCCAATGTTGATATTGCGGTAAAAAATCAGAATGACAATTTTGGCATTCTTTGGGAAGGTATCATCAAGATTCCTGTAGCAGGTAACTATACTTTCGAAACCTGCTCTGATGATGGCAGCAAACTTTATATAGGCCAATATTCCCATTCGGCTACAGCACTCGTAAGCAATGATGGTGCGCATGGTTCACAATGCCGTACAGGTACCATTAATTTGCCAGCGGGTACTTCGCCTATTGCCATTACCTATTTCCAAGGGGGTGGTGGATCGTCCATGCAAGTATACTGGACCAGTTCTGCCGCAGGTATTTCAAGGCAACTGATTCCAAACTCTGCTTTCGATGAATCTACGCCGTTTGGAGGATCTGCTCCTGCTGCACCATCTAACTTGAATGCTGTAGCTACTGCCCATAATAAAGTGGTGCTGAACTGGACAGATAATAGCAATAACGAAACAAACTTTGAAATAACCAGGTCTACATCTGCCAGCGGGCCATTTGCCCCTGTGGGAAGCGTAGGAACAGGAGTAACTACTTATACCGATGCAACCGGATTGTCTCCTAATACCCGCTATTTCTATAAAGTGAGGGCTATTGGTCAATATGGTGAGTCTGCATTTGTGGGTACTTATGATGCTGCATGGTGGCAGGTGAATAACAATGCCACTGACAAGACCGGTTATGGCAATACGCTTACACTGGTGAATGGTGCTACTTATACCACTCCAGGTAATGAAGGTACACATACCTTGTTGTTTGATGGTACAAACGATAGGGTAGATATAGGTGGATCAAACAACTTCCTGAAGAATGGTTATGATGGACTGACTGCAAGTTTGTGGTTCAAAGCCGATTTGGTTTCAAGCAGTCGGATCTTGTTTGATATTGGTGGAAGTGATGATGGTCTTGCCCTGCGCATCAATGCAAATAAACTGGAAGTGGGAATTGCCAGCAACAACACCAGGAGAAGTTTGAGTATTGGATTCACATCTCTTGGTTGGAACCATGCAGTGGTTTCATATTCTAAGAATGCCCTGAACTTTTACCTGAATGGTGTACTTGTAGCTTCTGATTTGAATTTGCCATTTACCTCAATCACTAGCACTACCAATGCATCTGCCCTTGGCTATTATAGCGGTAGCACTGCATTCAACTCGAATCCATCTACCTATTTCAAAGGAAGGATTGATGATATCAGGATTGTATATGGTCCGGTTTCAGCAGTAGAATCTGGTAGGTTAATGAATGGTACTTATATCTCCGCAGATGCCGTTACGCAAGTGCTGCCTGCAGCTCCAGCCAGTCCAATCAACTTGTTGGCTACTGCAGTAAGTAGTTCTGTGGTATCATTGACTTTCACCGATAATGCTTCCAACGAAACATCGTTTGATGTGTATCGCTCCATGACCAACAATGGCAACTTTAAGAAAATTGCTTCTGTTGCAGGCATTAGTGGTGTTGGTGGTCCTGTTAATTTCAATGATAGTGCACTGTTTGCCAATGTGGTGTATTACTACCAGGTGAAAGCGGTAGGAGTTGGCGGAGAGTCTGCTTTCTCTAACCAGGATTCTGCACTCTTGTGGAACGATGCTCCTGTAATAGCAGCATTGGGAAATACCTCAATGAAATATGGTACAAGCAAGACTATCAATTTGTCTGCTACAGATCCTAACAACGATCAGCTCACTATTTCTGTGAGTGCATTGCCTGCTTTTGCTTCATTTAATGGAACTGGTAATGGAACAGGCCAGTTGGTATTGAATCCTGCACTGGGCGATGTTGGTACCTACAATTTTGTTGTAACAGCCACCGACCTGGCTGGTGCAAGTACCAGCACTTCATTTAGTGTGTTGGTAGATGCCAATAATCCGCCGGTACTCAATCCAGTTTCACTGAGCACGATCAATGAAGGACAAACACAATCTGTAAGCATAAGTGCTTCCGATGTGGATGGCAATTCGGGCCTCGTTCTAAGCGGCAGCAACCTGCCTCCGTTTATTACCCTCACGGACAATGGCAATGGTTCTGCGTCATTGAGTTTGGCCCCAGGTTATGCCGATGCTGATACCTACCAGTTCAGCATATTGGCTACCGATGCAAATGGTTCTGTGGTTTCGCAAGCATGCACACTTACTGTAAACGAAGTGAATCCGAACGAGACCATACAAGTGAGTATCCAGAAAACAATTGCAGCTCCAGCTCCATGGAATAATGTGACAGGACTCAGTGCCAGTGCGCTTAAAAACACTCTGGGTGCAACTACTCCTGTTGGATTGCAGTTCCAAACCACAGCGTGGAATACATACGATGGTGGTACTGTAACCGGTAATAATTCAGGCGTTTACCCAGATGCAGTGTTGAAAGACTACTACTTCTTCGGAATTTTTGGTGCTCCTGAAACTGTAAGTGTTCGCACCACAGGACTCGCATTAGGCAAAACTTATAAGTTTACCTTCTTTGCAGGAAGTAGCTGGAGTGGTGCCGCAGACAATGGAACTACCGTATTCAGAATTGGAGGCCAGTCTGCCAGCGTATATGTTCAGAACAATACATCCAATACTGCGAAGATTCAAAATGTGGTTCCGGCAGCAGATGGCTCTGTTACTTTCACTATGGAAAAAGCTGCAGGTACTCCTGTAGGATATCTCAATGCTCTCGTTATTGAAAGTGCATACGACGACGGACAGGCGCCTGCATTGGCTAAGTATTTGGCCGGCCAACAACTAGCTAATGGCGGTGTGAAGCTTACCTGGAAAGATGTGGCGTATAACGAAGCTTCTTATGAGGTTTACCGTTCTACAGATTCATTGGGTTCTTATGTTTTGTTGAATCCGGGACAATTGAACGGCAACACTGAAGCCTATACAGATAATACAGTTGTTAGCAGCAATACCTATTTCTACAAGCTGAGAACTGTAAATGCTAATGGATCTTCAGCATACACCAATATTGTTAGAGTTACAACCGGCAACCGCATTCCTGTAATTACCGGTGGCAACAGGCTGAACATTAAGACTCAACAGTCAGGTACACTCAACTTCACCGTTTCCGATGATGCTTCTGATGTGCTTACTGTAACTGCTACCAACCTGCCAGCCTTTGCAACCTTCCAAAATACTGGTAGTGGTACCTATCAACTCGTTGCATCTCCATCTGCTTCTCAAATGGGTACATACAACAATATCAATGTATCTGTGAAAGACGATAAAGGTGCTTCTGCCAATATTAATGTTACCATTTCTGTAACCGACCAGAATGTAACCAGCACATATGTGAAATTTGGTAACGAGTCAATGCCTGGTGCTGCACCATGGAATAACTTCCTGGGCTATCCTTTCGGAACAAAAAATATACAGGGTCTGAAAGATGAAAATGGTGTTACCTCTACTGTTGGTATCACAGTGATGCAAAACTGGACAGGTGTTACTGACTACGGACACATTAGTGGAGATAACTCAGGTATTTTTGAAGACCTGGTTGCTACAACTGGTGTATATGAAAGCACCACATCCGACAGGCAGCTGAAAATTACCGGCTTAAATCCTGCCAAGTCTTACAATATCGTATTGTTTGGTAGTGCCGGAGTTGGTTACGATGCATCGGCCAATGTTGCAGCCGGTGGTCAATCGATCGTAATGCAGTCTCGTTATAACTACGAAAATGTATTTAGATTGAATGCTCTTGCTCCAACTGCAGCAGGCGAACTGATGGTAACTATGACCAAGCTTTCCGGTTCAAACTATATGTACCTGAATGCCCTGGTAATTGAAACCAACGATCAGCCAAGTGTAGTACTGGCTCCAACCAACCTGAAAGCGAATGCCGTTTCAAAAACTTCAGTGAAGCTTTCGTGGACAGATAGGGTAGACGGAGAATCAGGCGTGGAAATTTGGAGAGCTACTGTTGGTGGTAGTTTCGCTAAGATCGCCACCACCGCTGCAAACGTGGTATCGTATGTGGACAATACTGCTGTGAAAGACAAGAAGTATTTCTATTCAGTGCGTGCCGCTAAAAATGCAGCATTCAGTGCTTATTCAAATGTGTCTACCGTTATTACGCCGGCAGCCATCGTTTATCTCAACCTGAATAACCAATACCCAGCCAGTGCACCATGGAACAACGTGAACCGTATTCCACAGGTGGGTGATCGCTACGGTGATTTGTTGAATGATGTTACGAAGAATACAGGATTTGCTGTAAACCTGATCACACCTTTCAATGGCGAATTCTGGGCAGGTGTGGTTACAGGAAACAATTCCGGTTACTATCCTGACAATGTTCAGCAAACCAATTTCTGGCTCGACAATGGACAGGTTGTAAAACTGAAAATAGACGGATTGAACCAAAACTGGCAGTACAAGTTGAGCTTCTTTGCCAGTGCGGATTGGACTTACAATTCAACTTCTACCTACACAGCAAATGGTGTTACCCGCTATTTGAATGCAGTAAGCAACAAATCGAGAGCAGAATACATTAGCGGAATTCAGCCGAACGGAGATGGTGAAATTGATTTTGAAGTAAGCACAGCCAGCTATGGTCAATTTGGATTCCTGGGTGCATTGGAAATACATGCCTACAATAATATTGCAGGCAATGCTCCGGCACTTCCTGGCCAGGTTGGTGGTAATGAATCCAGTGCTCCAATCGCAACCCTTGCTCCGGCAGTAGGTTCAAAAGATAACGTGGCTACTATTGAAGAGAAAGTGCCTGTAGCCATTTCGGTGGCGGCTCAACCTAATCCTTTCAACAACGAGTTGCAGGTTAGAGTGAAGAATAGCAATAAAACTGCTTCAATGATGCAGGTATCTCTGATGAACGCTGAAGGAGTATCACTACGGGCTAAGTCGCTGAATGTAGCTGCAGGTGAAACTCAGAATGTACGACTGGAAACTATGGGATTAACTTCTGGAATCTATATTCTCAAAGTAAACTCTGCTAAAGGCGAAGTGGTTACATCCAAACTTCTAAAGATTGAATAGTTAAACGGTGGTGATTATTTGAATTAGAGTGCCCGATTATCCGGTAGCGCAAGCGAGGGTGTCGGGCATCTTTTTACGCTACAGGTTCACCCAATTTCTCTTATTAAATGATTGAAAATGAAGACAATGTTTTATTACATTTGATTTGTGGCTAAACATCAGAATAAGATTAACCTGTTTTTGGTTTAGTTGGTTAACCTGGCTTATGGAATTCAACCTGCATTAGTGTCAAATGCACAAGAATTGGTTTTGATTAGCCTTTTACAACCCTTGAGTTATGGACATTATTAATTTATATCGGTCAATACTGCGCAGAAAATGGTTGATACTTTTCTGCTCCATTCTTGCGGCTATACTTGCCTTTGTATATGCTAAATTCAAAACCAAATTATATGCATCAAAGGCCC
Source organism: Phnomibacter sp. (assembly GCA_035456005.1). Classification (GTDB taxonomy): domain Bacteria; phylum Bacteroidota; class Bacteroidia; order Chitinophagales; family Chitinophagaceae; genus Phnomibacter. Next base: position 374,460 of record DATIEA010000004.1, read on the forward strand.
AATATTCAACCGGCTTAACTATTGAGTCTGTTACCGTGTCCGATAATTTTAATGTATTTCAAATTGATGCTAAGTTTAGCAATATCATCGAAACTTTTAAAAGCCCCAATGTAATTGGTCTGCTGTCGTATCGGTTATTGGCAAATGATCTTACATCGAAGCAGCCTTTTCGAAAGTTGGATGCCAAGCAAGAAACCGCATTTAAAAGTGTTGGAATTACAAAAGAAAGAGCAGTGAGAATTTTGTTGAATAAACTGGACTCGCTAAAGCTTTTAAGAACCAACGATCCTGAAGAAAATAAATTGAATGATGTACTCGAAATATATAAATATGATTATAAATCGCTGAGCGGTGTAATTGGAGTGAGTCGTTTGCAGCGAACCGATTATATAGATATTTATGCCGAAACAAATAGCCCGGAATTGTCGGCGTTTTTAGTAAATGAAATTGGCGCTTCGTTTCTGAATTTTTATAATTCTCTATCAAACGTCAGGTCTTCTGAGTCTATCTCGAATCTCGAACGCCAGGTATCTTCAAAATCAAAACAGTTTGATTCCATTTATAATAGTCTGCAGAATACAAAGCAAGGTTCGGTCGGCGATATTTCCGCACAAATCACTTCGTTGATGGGAATCATACAATCGTATGAGGAAAAGCTGGGTGAAGAAAAAGCAAGTCTGAATAGGCAGACTGCCCAGCTAAACAATTTGAACAATCAAATTGCTGCTCTGCAAAAACCAGTGCAAACAGAACCATCTTCAAATAATGCAGATGCCATTGCTGCATTGCGTACTCAAATTCGTGACCTCGAAACTGAAAAGGCATCCAATCCTGCCCAGGCTTCTACTATAGATGCAAAAATTAAACTGCTTCAGCGTGAAATTGCTATAAAATCGAAAAAGCCGGCAGGGCCGAAAATTGACGAAGCATTACTTGCCGATTTGAAACAAAAGAAATACGATGCAGAAGCAGAAGTTGAATCTGCCGGTAAGAATATTAAAGAATTTGAGGGTACTATTCGAAAATACCAGGGGCAGATAAGCGGCCTGGCGGGTAAAGATGTGGGCATTGCTAAAGAAGAAGCGATGGCTGAAATGACTTCAAAAGAACTGGCTAGCATCAAAGATCGGTTTGAAACCGTTCAGGGTAAGAAAGAAGGAGTGGGAATGAATTTTAAACAAACACTTTTTGGACAACCTTCGCTTGAATACGAATCAACCAGGCCTATATTGACTACTGCATTATCCGGTGCTTCTGTGTTTCTTACTTTATGTTTTATATTTCTCTTTTTAGAATTGCTCAATCCTTCGCTTCGAACATTGGTGGCATTTGAACGGGAGTTGAAATTAACGCCCCTGGTAGTGCTGGCTAAAGTGAATTTCAAAAAGGAAAGTTTAGGAAACGTACTTTCGAATACCACTTCTGCACCTAAAAAAGATCGTAAGCTATTGTTGCGATTTAGAACCGTGATACAGTTGTTGAGGCTGAAAATACTAGAGTCAAAAAAACGGGTGTATTTGCTCAGTAGTTATCAGTCAGGCGAAGGCAAAAGCTTGTTGATTGAAGCGTTGGCCAAAAGTTTGCAGATGACTGGTAAATCTGTTTTAATAGTAGATGCAAATGTAATGAGCAATGGCTTGACAGAAAAATACAATGCAAAGCCCGAGTTAATTGCATTGCTGAATGGAGAAACTACCCTAGAAAATGCAGTAACCAAAACGGAAGAAGAGGGCATCGATATAATTGGCTCATCCAATACCAGTTCAACATTTGCCGAATTGGTGTCGAAAAATCATCAAGGCATAAAATCTGTTTTTGAGGCATCCGGGTACGATTATGTGCTGATAGAAGCGCCGGTAATGAAGTATCATATTGGAGTATTCGAATTAAATGATTCTGTTGACGGCATTTTAAATGTGGTTTCTGCCGATTCAGTTATTGATGCTGACTATAAAGCTGCTATGGAAAAGCTATATGCTAATCGTGAACATTTTGTAGGCATGGTGTTTAACCAGGTGCTACATGATAATATGCCTTCTTCCTGATAAAAACCGCGATGAAAAACCTCACTAACCAATTGCCAAACAGGTATAAATGGGTTGATTATGCAAGAGGAATCTCCATTTTGCTGGTCGTATATCGGCATGTGTTTGAAGGGCTTAAGCGAAACGGAGCGAATGCGGCTGATTACAGTTTTCTCGAAACAATGAATTTGTTTTTCTTCAGTTTCCGGATGCCGTTGTTTTTTGTGATCGCCGGTTTTTTCGTTCAGGCAGGTTTTGCAAAACGGGGTATTGGAGGTTATGTGAAACATCGTGCAGCCACCATCCTGTATCCATTTGTATTATGGGGCTTTGTGCAAATTACCCTGCAGTTATTGTTTAGTGGGGTTACTAATTCGCAACGTTCGGCTGTCGACTATTTGAACCTTTTTATTTTCCCTCGTGAGATCGATCAATTTTGGTATTTGCTGGCATTATTCAATGTGTCGGCGCTTTATGTAATAGTTACAAGTACTCTGAAGTTGAAGAATAACCAGCAATTGATGGTTGGAATTTTTCTGTACTTATTAGGAATGCTGGTTGATTATTTTGGGTGGAGTATCGGGTTTGCCTATGATATTTTGCATTACTACATTTTTTTAGCGGTAGGAGAGTTTGTGTCCGAGTTTTTATTCAAACGGGAGACATTGGAAAAAATGAGTAGCACAAAATATGTTGCATTTGGATTGCCGTTGTTTGTAGCTGCTCAATATCTTTTTCTCAACATCAATCAACGCCATAACAGCTTTATTTACGTAGAGAAGTATTTGAGTGTCTTATTCCTGTTTATAGCGCTGGTCGGTGTTTTTTACATGCTTTGTTTAAGCATGTTTTTGGCAAGAACTTTTAAGGAAAGCTGGCTGTCGTTTATTGGAAGGCATTCGTTGCAGATTTATGTACTGCATGTGATTGTCAGTTCTGCTTGCAGGACGGTGCTGGTTAAGTTTTTAGGGATCAATAGTTTTCCATTGCTATTGGTTTTGTGTATTACTGTTGCAGTTATAGTGCCTGTTATTATTGAAATGGCAGCAAATAAATTGGGGATGCACTACTTGTTTAGCCTGGCTAAGTACGAAAAGAAAGACAGTGCAGTCCAACAGAATAAGGGAGTGCAGGAAATGAGTCAATCTTTACAATCATAAAACCAAGTTTTGAGTAAGCCGCTATTATCTGCCGGAATTTTTAACGGGCTCATTAAAATGAGTAACCTGTTTTTTGGCGTGTTTAGCACACTACTGCTTACCAGGGCATTGTCTGAAATTACGCTGGGTGTTTGGGCTCAGTTTCTTCTGATAACCGCAGTGATTGAAATACTTCGACAGAGCCTGGTGCGTAATGCAATTATTACATTTAGTAAGCACAGTACAGCAGATGAGCTTAAGTTGCTTTTGGGGGCAGCACTTGTGTTAAATATAATGCTTGCCATTGCTTCTTCTTTACTGTTGGTTGTTTGCTATCTGATTGGAATAGATGAACGGTTGAATGCTCCGGGTTTGGGAAAAATGCTCTTGTATTATATTCCGGCAAACCTGCTGTATGTTTTTATTACAATGTATGAATGGCGCGTAGTGATTGATAGCAATTTTAAAAAAATGTTTTCGGTTGTTTTTCTACGTCAATCCATTAGCGTCCTATTTATTGCTTGTATTTTTTTTCGTCTTATTCCTGCATCCACCGAGTGGCTGGTATTTATTTATTCGTTGGGCATTGCCGGGGCTTCCTTTTTTGTACTGCGAAAATTAAATTGGAAGGAGATTGAAATACCCAAAGGAACAGCAGTGTATAAAAAGCTGTTGAACTACGGAAAGTATTCGCTTGGAACCAATATAGCATTGCCCATTTTTAAAATGACCGATCATGTGATCACTTCCGTACTTTATTCTGCGGCAATGGTGGCTCCATTAAGCGTTTGTATCAGGCTTACCAATATTGCTGAAATCCCTTCGCAAGTGCTCAGCGAAATTGTATTTCCAAAGTCGGCTGCGTTGTTTGCCACCGGCGACAGAGCCCAATTGTCGTATGTGTATGAGCGGGCCGTGGCATTTGGGTTGGTGTTGGTATTTCCGGGCGTATTGTTTTCGCTGTTATTTCCCGAGTTTATTTTGTGGTTGGTGGCTGGGTCAAAGTACACTTCGTATACTCATTTACTGCGGGTGAGTATGCTGGTGTGTTTGCTAATGCCTTTTTTACGACAGTTCGGAACTATTACCGATGCGTCAAACAGGCCTCATATAAACATGGGGATGATGTTTACTTTAGCGGCAATAAATATTCCATTGTGTTGGTTTTTTATCAGTAAGTATGGCGTTATTGGCGCAGCATATGGAGTGCTGTTGGCGCATATTTCTATTTTTACAATTAACTATATGGTATTGCGAAAAGCATTTGGTATTTCGCTTGCTCGCATTGCTGAAATGATACCATCGGCAGTGATGGAATTATGGAAATTGGCATTGAGTAAAATTCCATTTGTACATAAGGTTGCATCGTAAATTTAAAAAAGCAAAGCATGAATAAACAGAATTATAGGGCGCTCGAACTCATGATCAATATTTTTTTGCTTGCAGCATTTGCATTCATTTTCATGAAAGTGCTTTATTTCTAATTAACACCAATACAAGCGTAGGCATACATGTTATTTGGAAAACATAAAACGAATATTAGTCCTTTAATGAGCAATCGGCAAATTGTAATAATGCTGATTGCTATTAGTGTAATCATGGGTGTGCTTATTCCCATGGTGCCACTTTTGGCTGGTGTATTCGTATTAATTCCTATTGCCCTCATTTTTGTGGTGCTGCTATTGATGTACCCGTTGGTGGGATATTATATGCTGCTCACGATTTCCTTTTTTATGTTCTATCCAGATAGAATATTGAGGACCTCGCTACCAACGGGTATTGTTATTGAAGGGCTGATGTTTATATTGTTGCTGGGTACTCTTTACCAAAAACGATCATTGCGCCAATCGTTTCCCGGTCCTGTTGGTAGTCCTATCAACCTAATGCTGCTCGTCTATATTTTGTATTTGCTGATAGAAGCGTTTAATGGCAATATGCGTTCGTATGAAGGGTTACTTTTTTACTACCGAAAAGTAACCATGTTCATAGTCTTTTACTATGTAACGCTTCACTTGCTCGACTCGCGACAAAAAATTATGTTCTTTTTCAAGTATTGGATTTTTATGTCTGGCCTGGCAGGTTTCTATGCTTGTATTCAGGATTGGTTTGGCCTTATGCCTTTCGAAATGGCATGGTTAATGGCCGACCCACATCTGGTTGGGCTATATTACCAGGGTGGTGTGTTCCGTAAGTTCTCTTTTCTTTCAGATCCTTCTGCTTGTGGAATATTGCTGGCTTATTCAGCTATTCTTACCATCGGTTTTTACCAATACAATCAGAGTAAAAAAAGAAAGCGGCTGCTTTTGCTGGCCATTTTTATGATATTGGGTGCTGTGTATACCGGTACCAGGACCTGCTATATCGTTTTCATTGTAGGGTTGGTCATGTATCTTTTTCTCGATTTGCAAAGTAAGAAAACGCTTGGTCTTGCTATTTCAGCAACTATCATTCTTGGGGTAGTTTTATTCGGTCCATTTTACTCCCCGGCATTTATTCGCATCCGAACGCTATTTCGTAGTACTGAAGATGATTCGATGAAAGTGCGGGATGAAAACCGTAAAGCAATTCAGCCTTATTTGAGGACGCATCCCATGGGAGGTGGCCTTGCCACCAATGGGGTAGAAGGAGAGCGGTTTAATCCCGGCCACCCACTTGCCGGTAAGCCTGCCGATAATGGCTATTTGAAGTTTGCTTTAGAGGCTGGTTGGCTTGGGCTTATTGTACTCATTTTGCTCTATTATGTCGTAGTGCAGCAATGCGTTCAATTCTATTATCGAACCATTGATCCCGGCATAAAAATGGTGTATAGGGTGCTTGCTGCAGCCATGTTTAGCCAAATGATTGCCCACTTTGGCCAAACCGCCATCGGCCAAATGCCTGGTATCTTTTTCTTTTTTGCAAGTTTGGCAATTATCAACAGGCTGCATACATTCGATAGCGATATTGTGTCAACGGACCAGGATGCTGAAGAACTGACAATTGCTTAATTCCTTTTTTCAAGAACCCAACTCAATTCTACCTATGACCGTTCGTTCTATTGCAAAAGTTTTACTTGGTTTGGGAGCCATCCTTGCTTCGGCTAATGCATTTAGCCAGGCTAACCCTGGTGGCACACCGGGCAAAACCCTGAAGTTGGATACCATTTATGATATCCGTTCAAAGCTTGTGGAATTGGCTATGGCTGGCCCATTGTTGGAAATGGTAGGAAGGGGAGAAATTAGAGCTGCCAATGAACTAAGCAAAACAAAATCGGCAGTGTTGAATAATGTGATATTGTCGGGTAACTTAAATGAGTTTACGATTAACGGTTCCCCCAGCAATTATGCCAACCTTTACCCCAGGTACAATATTGGAGTTTTATTTCCGATCGGTACATTCATTACCCGTGACAAGGATATTAAAATTGCCCGGCAGAATTTGGGAATGGCCCAGGCCGACAAAGCCAGGGTATTTGCTGAAGTAAAAGCCATTGTATTAAAACTGTATGAAGATTACGAGATGTATGATGCTTTGTTTCAAAATCAGAATAAATTGACGGATGATGTGTATTTGAATTTTCTGAAAGCAGAAACCGATTTTGAAGCCGGAGAGATCAATGAGGTGGAATTTACCAGGGCTTCGAGGGAATACAATGAAGAGCTTGCTAAAAAGTTGAATTACCAGCGCAGCCGGCAGCAGGCAAAAATTGATATTGAACAATACATTATGGTGCCTTTGGAAGAAGTAATTGGCGGAAAAAAATAATCACCGCTTTCTTCCAGTTATTACTTACCTATCTCCATTATAATGGGAAATAAAAAACGCATTTTTTTTGAAAATCTCGATGGGCTTCGTTTCTTCTCTTTCCTGGTTGTATTTCTTTTTCATGCCAATAAAACCATTTTTTCGAATGTAAGCACTGGCTCGTTTTATGCTGTTACTACCCGATTGTTTCATAATGGGGGACTTGGTGTAAATTTCTTTTTTGTACTCAGCGGTTTTCTGATCAGCTATTTACTTATCGAAGAAAAAAAGCTGAGAGGCACTATTCAGATCGGTAATTTTTATGTACGGCGCATTCTGCGTATCTGGCCTTTATTTTATGCTTGCGTACTTATTGGGTTCTTTATTTTTCCTTACCTGAAGCAAATGATGGGGCAATCCCCGCAGGAAAGTGCCCGCATTGGTTATTATCTGCTACTCGTCAATAATTTCGACTTTATGCGTACCTGGCCGAGTGTGCCAGATGCGTTGATCTTATCTGTATTGTGGAGTGTAGCCGTAGAAGAACAGTTTTACCTGAGCTGGCCTGTGCTGATGAAGTATTGCAGTATTAAAAGAATGCCATTGCTGATGCTGGCTATCATCGTGCTTTCACTGGTGTTCAGATCTTTCTATTTAGAGCATACCGATGGTGATTATGCTGTAAGATACTTTCACACATTGTCGGTAATTGGCGATATGGCATTGGGTGGATTGCTGGCGTACTATTCCGCTCAAAGCGAAAAATTTCTAAACAAGGTTCGCCAAATGAGTCCTGTTTTCATTGCAGTATTATATGTGTTGGCCATAGCTTTCTTCTTGTACAAATCAGAAATATTTGGTTCGAATAAATTGCTTTTGCTGTCTGAACGCATGATCATCGGTTTGGTGTTTGGTTGTATTATTTTGGAACAGAACTATGCAGAGCGTTCTTTTTTCAAAATGAAAAACCTTACCAGAATTTCAAAGCTGGGCAACTATACCTACGGTTTATATTGCCTGCATTTTGGCGCTATTGTGATTGTAAATGCAGTATTTCAAAAGCTTCCGATCGATAGAACGAATGTGGTAATATCGCTCACAGAGTTTGCGACAGCATTGTTGTTAAGCATTGGTGTAAGTTGGTTATCGTATCACCTTTACGAACACCGCTTCCTGAAGTTGAAAGACAAATTTGCATTCATCACCAAGGGCTAAGGCTTCTTGGGTATAAACACTTCTATCCACGAATCGGTTGGCCGCCTGGGTGCATGAAAAGAATCGACAAGGTTGTAGTGTTGAAGCAAACTATCCCTTATTTCAAATGGGAAAAAGTTATTGAGTTTTGGCAGGTACTCAAACAGTACAATGTCGTATTTCTTTTCGCTGATCCTTGCGTTGTACAATGCAATTTCCCTGTCGAACAATGAAACGCCCCGATGATGCCAAAGCGGAATGTTGGCGCCTTTTTCTGGTTCATATTGCATTTCAACAGCTAAAGGAGTAAGCTCTGTAAGGTTCAGTATTTTTCGGGGAGTAGAAGATTTTGTAAATGCTTCCATTTTGAACACACGCTCAATGCCGTCAACGGTGGAAGGTGGCATGTAAATGCCTTCGAACCCTTTACGTTTGGTAAATTTCCATTGGCTCATGGGTACGTCTGTAGTATCCTTGTCCAGTATGTAATTGTGTTTGGTAACGGCGTGTATATTGGCTGCTGTGGTTGCTTCAGTGTTGGGACTAAACCGGCTGAGCACCCTGTTCACATATTTCCAATAGTTGGTGCTCCACCACAATGCAATGCCTGCAAATGCAATGAGAAATGTGGATGTAAGTTGGAAATTGAGAATCCTGTACTGCTTCGAAAGCAGGTACAGAATATAGCTTACAGCAAAGCTGTGGAAGAAAATATTGTTGTCGGGTGGCGTATAGCTGGTTACCTGGAACAGCGTAGCTTCTGCCAAAATAGCGAGGGTAAGAAAGAGGAATAAAACTTCCTGTTTGTTGCTGAAAAATGATTTGCTTTTGATGGCTGGGATAATGAGCAAGGCTATTACCACCAGGTAAAATTTTATCCATTGCGACTCGTAGAAGAAGGCATCTGCAAAATCCATCAGTGCCATGCGGGAAGTGTGTGGCGGCTGTCCATAGTTGAACCAATAGGAAAACTGGGTATTGGACAGTGGCAATATGATGGCCAATGAAAGGATGACCAGCCCGGCTATGTATGGCAAAATGGTTCGCCAGGATCTTTCGTAAATGGCGTCTATCAGCACAATTGCCAAATTCAATAAGATGGCCAGGGCACCTGCATCTTGCTTGGTGAAAAATGCGATAAAGGAGAATGCGCCCGATAAAACCAGGAAACTTGTTTTCTTAATTCGGCTGGCCGCCACAATGCCTTGCAAGGCAAATGCAATGCTGATAAGTTGGTAAACAATTACACTATGATTGTACCATGGCCAGAAATTGAAAAAGGAATAGGAGAGGCAAAACAGGAAAACTGCAATAATGCGCAGTCTTCTTTCAACACCCAATGCGCCCAGTATGCTGCAAAATGAAATGCCCGCCAATACATTGATGAATGCCTGTGCTTTTACAAGGCTGAGCAAATGGGCACCAAATATTTTGAAGGAAAGTGCCGGTATCAACCAATAGCCATAGCCGAGGGGCATGCCAAAGTCAGCAAAGGGCATTTGGCCCTGCGACATGCGGTAGGCACCTTCCCAGGAAAGGAAAATGTTTACCCTGTATGGAAACGAACTGAAAAGTGGGACGATTGCAAAAAGTACAATAATGAGATACTCCGTGTGTTGGGTTAGTTTCAGCTTTTTCATAAATGATTTCGTTGGGAAAGCCGGATAAAAATAAATGAATAACAATTAACCTGAGCGAACGTTTGTACGGATTGACGCAGTCGGTGAGATTATTGCCCATTCTTCCTTTTAAAAGCCATTCGGTTTACATAAAATTGATTGAGGAACGAAGGGTATTTCGGCTTATTTTTGAGGTAGTGTAATAGATGCGTGCTGCCAATTAAATTCATCAGAACACATGCAATATTTCAAGTTACTGCGAGTTAAAGAATGGGTTAAGAATCTTTTCTTGTTTGTTCCATTATTCTTCGCAGGCGAATTGTTTCATTGGGAAAATGTTCTCAAAGTACTACCGGCCTTTTTTGCTTTTTCATTTATAGCCAGTGCGGTGTATATCATCAACGATTACCGCGACAGGGAAGATGACCGTAAACACCCCATTAAATGCAAACGGCCATTAGCAGCTGGTACAGTTTCCCTTCCGTTGGTTGGATTGCTGCTGGTGTTGTTGATAGCCGCAGGTTTTGGTATGGCTTATGTAGCCGACGACCGGCTGAAATTCATGTTTGTATTAGGCATTTATTTTGCGCTCAACCTGGGTTATTCCATGGGGTTGAAGAATATTTCCATCCTCGATATCATTATCATTTCTGCAGGTTTTGTACTCCGTATCAAAGGAGGCTCGGTGGTTACCAGTGTGCCACTTTCCGAATGGCTCAATATAATGGTGTTTCTGCTGGCTATGTTTATGGCCATTGCCAAGAGGAGAGATGATGTGCTCATTAAACTGGAATCGGGTACAGATATGCGTCAATCCATCAAGGGTTATAGCCTCGAATTTCTGAATGTATGCATCGCATTTTTTTGTGCAGTCATTGTGGTAGCGTATTTCATGTACACCATGAGTCCTGAAGTGGAAGAGCGGATGCATACCAACCGGTTGTATTATACCTGCATGTTTGTGCTGGCGGGTATTCTCAGGTATTTGCAAATAGTGTTTGTGGTGCAGCAGTCGGGTTCACCTACCAAAATTTTGATCAGGGATCGTTTTATACAATTGACCATTCTATTGTGGGGCGCTTCATTCTATGCTATTCTGTATCTAAAAGAGGATGTGGTGTTCTTCAAATAATTTACGTGTACACACTACTTACTATATGGAACAAGTATCCTAATCCTAAATGTTATGAAACATGAAATTGCCAACTGGGGTAACTACCCGGTCGTAACCGCCGACGAATTCCTGCCTTCTTTTAGAAGTGAAATTCCATCCTTGCTACAGCAAAAAACTGAATGGGTGGCGCGTGGCAATGGGCGCTGCTACGGCGACGCTTCACTCGCCGAAAATGTGATCACTACTACTAACCTCAAACGCATTATCGACTTCGATCATGAACTGGGAATTGTGAACTGCGAAGCCGGTGTAATGCTTGATCAACTGCTGGAAGTGATAGTACCGCATGGTTGGTTTTTGCCGGTTACTCCAGGTACAAAATTCATTACTATTGGTGGGGCAGTAGCTTCGGATATACACGGAAAAAACCATCATGTCGATGGCTCGTTTTCCAATCATATTGTTTCTATGCAATTGATGCTGGCCGACGGTTCGTTGCTGTTGTGCAGCGCTACCGAGCATCCCGATTTGTTTTGGGCCACCTGCGGTGGTATGGGATTGACAGGCATTATTACCACTGTACGGTTTCGCTTAAAGAAAATTGAAACATCCTATATCAAACAGTTGCAGCTTAAGGCCCGCAATCTCGAAGAGATATTAGATATGTTTGAGCAATACAAGCACTATACTTATTCTGTAGCATGGATAGATTGTGTGAAGCAGGGGAAAGGAATGGGCAGAAGTATACTGATGTTAGGCGAACATGCTTCGCTGCACGATTTGAGCGAAAAGCAAAAGCGCAAACCGTTGCAGGTGTTCAATAAATCGTTGTTCACTTTTCCATTCAATCTGCCTTCCATTTCGCTCAACAAGTTTACAATAGGTGTTTTCAATACCTTATTCTATGCAAAAAATACCAGGAAGGAAATTCATAATGTAATTCCTTACGATCCATTCTTCTACCCGTTGGACGCCATATTCGATTGGAATAAAATGTATGGTAAAGCAGGTTTTGTACAGTACCAGTTTGTGCTACCCATGCATGCACGCAAGGCAATGGTGGATATCTTCAACCGAATTGCCAGCAAAGGTTTTGCTTCTTTCCTGGCTGTGCTAAAAACTTTTGGACAACAGGATTCGATGATCGGTTTTCCCATGGAGGGTTTTACACTGGCATTGGATATTCCCATAAGGCCCGGGCTTTTCGAATTCTTAGATGAATTGGATGCAATAGTGCTGGCGAATGGTGGTAGAATTTATTTGTCGAAAGATGCCAGGATGAAAGCGGAGATGTTTAAAAAATCGTATCCACATATTGGAGAGTTTGTAAATGTGCTGAAGCAATACAACAGTGCAGGAAGAATCAATTCAGCATTGGGTGAGCGACTGGGTTTGAGTGGACAAAGCCATTAGTGCTACAGGCATTCCTTCATATCGTAATTTTTAAAAGCAAACCATATGCACTCATTATTACGCATGCGGTTGGCTCTATTCAAATATTAAATTCATGTCTTCTATTTTGGTTATTGGCGGTACATCGGATGTAGGTATTGCTGTTGCACATGTATACGCCGCCAAGGGTTTCGACATTTTACTGGCAGGGCGTAATCTCGAAAATTTAAAAGTAGTTGCTGCAGATATCGAGATCAGGTTTGGTGTAAAAACCCAATGCTATCATTTTGATGCATTGAATACGGCTGATTTCGAAACTACCATTCAGCAAATCGAGCCCTTGCCTAATATTTCATTTTACGTGGTGGGCTATTTGGGCGACAATGAATTGGCCATTACTGATAATAAAGAAGCAGACGCTATTATTCAATCCAATTATACCGGGGCTATTCATATCATCAATAGGTTGGCCAGGCGCTATGCCGCTGCAAAAGCTGGAACCATTGTGGGTATAGGATCAGTAGCAGGCGAACGGGGAAGAAGAAGCAATTTCATTTACGGCAGTGCCAATGCAGGTTTTGGAGTGTACATGAATGGTTTACGCAACTGGCTACAACCGCATAAAGTGCATGTGCTTTTGGTAAAGCCCGGTTTCATTCAAACCAAAATGACTGCGGAACTGAAACTCCCCAAACTGCTGACAGCAAAGCCAATAGAGGTGGCGAAAGCCATTGAAAATGCGGTGGCCGCTGGTACCAACACGTTGTATGTAAAATGGTTCTGGCGCTATATCATGCTCATTATTAAGATGATTCCCGAGCCCATTTTTAAGAAAATGAAACTTTGATGTAACGGTGTATTTTCCTTTTTACTCAAAAGGGCGGTAATGTGCCGAACTGGCCAGGGCCAGCATGGGACGGTCGCCCGGCGTGTCGCCATAACAATAAACTTGGGCATAGTTGCTGAGATCGAAAGCGGCTTTTATGCGGGCCACTTTTTCGGCCCCATGGCAATTGTTACCCACCAGTTTGCCTGTTAGCACCCCATTTTGTACTTCCAGTTGGGTAGCCAATAAACCCAAACCATACTTCCTGCACCAGGGTTCCACCCAATAGGAGGAGGATGCCGTTACCACTACCACCGAAATATTATCGGCCAGTTGTTGCTGGATATTTGCCAGCGCTTTGGGACGAATCATGGCATCCAGCCGGGTGGCGCAAAACCGGTTGGCCAGTTCCTGGAGCTCAGCCAGGGGCATGCCACCGAAGAAAACCTGGAGAAATTGCTCCTTAAACCGGGTATTGCTGATCAGTTTCGACTTGAATAAAACAAAATGGGGTACCAAAGTGGCCAGTTTGAGGTAGTAGCCGGCACTGCCAACTTTAAACCGTGCCAGTTCCAGCATGGTGTCTCGCTGGGTGATAGTGCCATCAAAATCATAAAATGCAATGCCGGCTTCTTTTTTCATATTCGGGTTAATACCTGAAAATTGATGAAATCCCGGCAATTGGAAAAAGATTTGTGTCTTTTGAATCAATCTTTTAGGAAATACATGGCTGGGGCTTGCAAATGAGAAAACCGCGAATTATATTTAGGTGGCTAAACATTGAAATATTTATTTTTTATGAATATGGCATCATTTTTGGAATCCTACAGAATGCCAACCTAAATCTTTCAGTTTTTGGCTGGTACACGCTAACATACACCTCCCACATCCACGGTTTGACCTAAAATTCAAATCCCCCTTCCCTTTACGGTGATTTGCTACTAGTATTTCGCCTTTTGGAACTGCTATTAGCGGCTATTGAAATGCATCATTTCTTCACGCAGGGCCCTCATTACCTCATTTGAAAGATGGCATTTTGGTGGCATAGGGAGATTTTATGGCTGGCTTATAGAGCGTACAGATCGGATTTGTTTTAAAGCTATTGAACCTGGTTCAATCAATTTTATTTACAGCATTTTGATTGTCAATAGCTTGATTCCTTTTTGGCCGGGGTATTAAAAAGAAATTTGGAGGTACCATCATGAGATTTAGATTGGAGGTTTGGTTCAACAATTTGTTTAGCGTTGGTTTTCATAAAAGACCGCAGCAGATAATTCATTCCACCTCTTTCCATTGTTACAGCACTACCGCAGCAAAGCCGGTATCGGCTATTCATTTAGTAAAGAGCAACCTAAGCAGGAGGGTATTATTCCCATTCTTGTTGTTCGTCCTGCTTGGCGGCTTCGGCTTTTCGGCCAATGCCCAGGTAGGCGATCAAACGCTTACAACCATTGCGAGTTGGAACGCCTATGTGCACCTGCCGGATGATTACGCAGCCAATCCCACTCAAAAATATCCGGTCATCGTATTTATTGCCGGTGTGGGAGAAGTAGGTACCGATCCTTCTAAAATGTTGGTGTATGGCCCTTCTTACTATATAAAGCAGGGGCATAACATGCAGTTCACTGTAAATAATGTGGTAGAAAAGCCCATCGTCATCAGTCTGCAGCCCGCAGCAGCCTGGCCTAATCCGCAGGTAATTAATACCCGGGTAGATTCTATTATGAAGCGCTGGCGCATAGATCCCACCAGGTTTTATGTTACAGGTTTGAGCATGGGAGGCATGGCCTGGGATAACTATATTACCGGTGGTGATGTATATGCCAAAAAAATTACAGCCATAGTTGCTATGTCGGCGGTGGAACCCAATAACCCGCTTACCAATCTCAGGCCTTTTGCTTTGAATGGTGGAAAATGGTGGGGATTTGAAGGCACTACGGATTATAGAAAGATGGACCTTATCAGGGATACACTCAACAGAATAGTTCCGGGCTCGGCTCGCTATACCCAATATGTTGGCGGCCATTGCTGCTGGAATACATGGTACAATCCCACATGGACAGAAAACGGGGATAATATTTATACATGGTTGCTAAAGCAAAAACTGGCAGACCCTGTACCCGACAACAATATTCCACCCCAGATATCCAATGTAACACCCGAAACAAGTATTGTATTGCCCACAAGCTCATTGACTTTGTCGGCTACTGCCACTGACCCCGATGGTACCATTGCCAGTTATACCTGGACAAAAATTTCTGGCCCTTCGCAGTTTACTATTGCCTCGCCAACAGCTAACAGCACGCTTGTGTCGTCGCTGGTAGAAGGGAGTTATTCTTTTTCTGTTTCAGCAAAAGACAACAAGGGCGCCACTGTGCTCGATACGGTGAAAGTAAACGTGTTAGCGGCAGGTACCAGTTCCAACTGTGGTTGCGATTATATCATTAAGCCCAACCAGCCCACCGACAATTATATTTATGTAAACGTAAAAAATGCAGGTATCAAGCCAGGAGCAAAAGTTTGTATACCAGCCGGCGTATACGATCATATTTCTATTGAAGGCCTGATAGGTACCGAAGCAAACCCCATCACCATTGTAAACTGTGGTGGCCAGGTGGTAATGAATCCTGTAACCAGTTATGGATTCAGGATGGTAAAAAGCAGGTACTTCAGGTTAACTGGAACCGGTACACCCGGTGTAAAATATGGATTCAAAATTCATGGTATTGGCGACGGCACTCCTCCAGGACTTGCTATGGCTGATAGTATGACCCATTTTGAAATTGACCACTTCGAGGCATCGAACATTAGCGCAGGTTTTTATATTAAAACCCAGCCCAAAGATTGTGATCCCGGTTCATGGGAAGGTGCGTGGGAAATGAAAAACATGAGCTTTCACGATAACTACATTCATCATTCAACTGGCGAAGGTTTTTATTTAGGACATACTGCCATTACTTTTCCTGTAATTGATTGTAGCGGAGCATCTATCAATGTGGGTACACAAACCATGCGTAACATGAAAGTGTACAACAATATTTTAGATTCATTAGGCTGGGATGGCATCCAGGTGGCCGGTGTGTTGGAAGGTGCTGAAATTTATAATAACATAGTTACCAACTACGGTTTGGAAAACAAAAGCTCACAGCAGGGAGGGATTTTGCTTGGCGGACGATGCAATGGTAAAGTGTATAACAATATTGTTCGTAAAGGAACCGGCAATGGCATACAGGTATTTGCTTTTGGCACAAACTATGTGTACAATAACCTGGTGATTGATGCAGGTAACGCAGGGCAGGATGGTGTGTATATTGATGACAGGCCAGCTGCTGGATTGCCCGGTGCCAAGCTTATAATGGTGAACAACACCATCGTTCGTGCAGGTAATATTGGCATCAAATTGTCTAACAATAACAATACGTATTTAAACGGGAATATTTTTTCGAATAACCTGATCGTACAGCCGGGTCTTGCAGGCAAGTATTCATCTGCGTATATCTCTACTTTTAGTACAGGTGCTGCCACATTATCAAACAATAGTTTTTTGGCTACAGTGCCTGAGGCTGGCTTTGTTGACACCGCCAATTATGATTTCAGATTACTGAAAACTTCACCGGCAGTCAATGCTGGTATCAACACAGCCTCTTATGGTGTGACCAAAGATTTGGCAGATGTTCCAAGGCCTTCCGGTACTGCTTATGATATAGGTACCTATGAATTTGTAGAGAACAATTTGTTGGCACCACCAGCAACAACCAGCAACGGCGATTATTCAACTATTGTTTCTTGTATGGCTGTGTCCACTATAGGCTGGACCACTTTTTACGATCCTAAGTTCAATCCCATTTTTGAAATGGATAGAAATGGTCAAAACATTTCAAAGCTTTGCTGGAGTAATAGAATTGTAACGAATAAACTCCGTGGCAATAAAGGATACTTCGGAAATGCCAGCATTCAAACCGGTGCATTTTTTCAACGAAATTACCTGCTCGATAAAAAAGGATCTACTGCAGGCGTTACTACCAAGTTGCGTTTGTTGGTGGGTGGCGCTGAGCTTACTGAGTTTGTCGATGCCTACAATCAGAAATATGGCACATCTTGCACAGTAGCGGATGTACGGGTAGTACAATACACAGGCAAAAATGCCGATCTCGAATTTGGTAACAATATTTTGACAGCATCTTTGTACACCAGCATTACACCAACTATTGTGAGCTATGGTACAGGGAATTCACTTCGTTACCTGGAGTTCTCTACAACTCCTGATGGTGAATTTTGGATAGCACTCAACGTTACTCCTGTAAAACCGGTTGGTATAGATCAAACTTCCGGTACTGTTGGTGGTAGTGGTGCTTCTGCTTTACAGGCATGGTTCAGGGCCGATAAGGGTACCAATATATCTGTGTCGAAAATTGCAAGTTGGAACGATTTGAGCGGTAATGCCCGCACTGCCTCACAAGCAAATATTGCTGCGCAACCTTCGTTGGTTACAGCATCAGCGGCACTCAACAACCAGGCGGCTGTAAGCTTTAGTTCCAGTGCCCTGGATTTGCCAATGGATATCAATACTGGTAAAACACCATTTTTGACAGTGTACACTGTTGCCTTGCACAATACAAATAGCCTAGCTTCAAAACTTTGGGGTCACGATGCCGGCAACTACGGTCGTGGGGCAGGTTTGCACGAAAATGCAGGTGGAGGTTTCGCATTATCTTACTTAGATGGAAGTACTCCTGCATCCTATGGTACCATTTCTACAGGCAAAGGGTTTATTTCAAAAAACAGTTATAGTCCTGTGAGTGTAGTCTCTTCTATGAATGGGCAAACAGATGTGGTGGATAATAACCTCGTAAATGTGGAGGGCAAAACGACAATGACCATAGGTAATGTTACTTCACTGAGTAATAATCCCACCTACAGCGAATATTGGAACGGACAGATTTCGGAAGTGATGGTATTCAATTCTCTGCTCAGCGTAGCGCAGGAAACCATTATCGAAAATTATTTGAGTGCCCGGTACAATCTTCCCATTGCCACTGCAAGAAACATATACGTGATGGACGATACTACCAATGGCAACTACGATCAGGATGTATTAGGCATTGGTATGGCCACAGACAACAGTGCTGTGTTGGAAGCGAGTGGATTGGATATGATCGGTTTGAGTAACCCTGCCAACCTGGGTGTAGACGAATGGTTGTTTATAGGCAGCAACGGTAAGCCCAACAGCGATAGCATGCAAACACTTGTGCCTTCCGGCATTCAGTCGAAACTGAAAAAGGAGTGGAGAGTGGGTGAAAAAGGTGATGTAGGAAGAGTTGATTTGCAATTCAACGTGAGTTCTATTGCATGGGTAGGCTCAGCAGGCGATATTAAACTGTTGATTGATGTAAACAACAATGGCTCCTTTACAGATGAAACAGTTGCAGGTGGTGGTATTGTTTCTGGCGAATGGTTGGCCAGCGGTATCGTAGCTTTCAAGGGAGTATCTATTGCAAACGGACAAAGGTTGACGTTGGGTTTTGCACCTGGCCTTGCCATTCCTTCCACTACCTATTACTTTAATGGCACCGGCAATTTTTCGGATCCTGCCAATTGGAGGGATGGAAAAGTGCCTACCGATAATATTGCGGGTATGAATGAAATTATTATCGATCCTTCATCTGGTTCTTGTGTATTGGATGTGCCATTTACGCTAAAGACCGGGATGAAGCTAACCGTTATGCCTGGTAAAAACATGATTGTAAAGAAATTGTAAGTGTAGATTTTTTTAGATGTCTGCATTCTGAAATACATCCCGGCCATGGTCGGGATGTATTTTTTTTACTGATGTTGGAGCATCAAAATTTTAATTGATTGCCGGGAAAAACTAAGTCCTCAACCTGTGTGGTAGCTGGTCCTTACTCTGCAATGTAGAGTGTAGCTATATGCGGAAATATTGTATCTAAGCCCGGAGAATGGCTGCACGAATCTTGCATAAAAAAGTGCATTGGCTTGCAATTGAGAAAATCGGGAACTAAATTTATTGAGGCTGAATTGTATAGGACGGACAAAGTCTATAATCGGCAATAGTTTTGGCTGGAATCACTTTCTTTTTCAACGGGTAGTTTGTAAACATTCATTCAAGAACAGAACCTTTGTTTTCAGACTCATCGCGTTTCGCTTACTTACTCCATTGTGTGAGTGTTATTTATTTCCTCTTTTCGAAATATTTTTTGTGTTCGCAGATTAGGTTTTTGAGTGTCGAATTCTTCCGGTTGAATGCCAAAACAGTTGCTAAAAAGTCTTAGAGAAATCCAATCATTCAGTTGTAGTGAATCCTAAATTTTAACCATTAAACTAGGCTGCATATTCAACTTGAAAGAGAAGTTGGGGTAACCAATAGCATATTGCCTGCAGAACTGCGGTCAATTGATATTTTCCATTTGAATGCTGAAATGCTTTACCTCATTTTTCCCGAAATCATTCCCACACTATTGTTTTGAAGATCTGTATCGTTTTCATGCTGCGTGCATTGAAGAATTATTGGTTGTTACAATTGAAAAAAGCAGATTATGGTATGTAAACACACTCGAACCACCGTTCTGAAATTTTTGGCTATAAGTATTGGTATTGCTTTTGTATCCACTGGGTTTTTAGCAAATGCGCAATCGGGCAAAAAGAACGCATGGAATACTGCTAACAAGAATGCCTTTCTGCATCTTCCGGATGCAAGTATTGTAAAAAAATCTGCCCCGTTGTTTTTGTGGCCAAATACGGAAAAGCGTGATGTAAATTGGGTAAATGCTAAAATGAATGAGGCAGCGAATTCCAGTGTTTGGAAAACCGGTTTTCAAACTGCCGGCACCAATAGCAGCCCTTACAATACGTTGCAAACGGAGCCAAAGCAACCAGTCAATAACTCTGTTATTTATGCGGCTCCTGTTCCATCACCTGGCAATATTGCAGAAGTATCGGCAGTAGATGAATCATCTTTATTGGCAGCTTATTCAGAAGAAGAAAATGCTGAGCTTATTACCGTCAATCATTCGGGGCCGAATGTACTGGCCGACCCGGGTACCGACTGTGGTTGCGATTATATTGTAAAGCCATCGAGACCCACCGACGATTATATTTATGTGAACCTGAGAAATGCTGGCATTAAGCCCGGGGCAAAAGTGTGCATCCCGGCAGGCTTGTATCACCATATCTCCATTTCGGGTTTGGTGGGTTCCGAAGAAAAACCCATTACGATTGTAAACTGCGGTGGCCTGGTTGAAATGAGTTCCGAAACCACTTATGGTTTCAGGATGGTATTGAGCCGCTATTTTAGAATAACTGGTACAGGAACTCCTGGATTGAAATACGGGTTTAAAATTACAGGCATCGGCGATGGAACGCCTCCCGGTTTGGTGATGGCAGATAGCATGACGCATTTTGAATTAGATCATTTTGAAGTGACGCATGTAAGTGCAGGGTTTTATATCAAAACAAGTCCAAAAGACTGTGATCCCGGATCCTGGGAAGGTGCCTGGGAAATGAGGAATATGAAAATTCATGACAACTACATTCATCATTCTACAGGCGAAGGTTTTTACCTGGGGCATACATCGTATACGGCAGTTGTAAAAGATTGCAGCGGTGCCAGCGTAACAGTGGGTACACAAACCATGCGCAATCTGAAAGTGTACAACAATATCATGGACTATTTAGGGTGGGATGGTATCCAGTTGGCAGGTGTGGTAGAAGGCGCAGAAATTTATAATAACATCGTCACGAATTACGGGCTCGAAAACAAAAGCTCGCAACAGGGCGGTATTTTGCTGGGGGGTAAATGCAACGGGAAAGTGTATAACAACACGGTGATGGAGGGAAGCGGAAATGGTCTCCAGGTTTTTGGGTTTGGCACCAACTATGTGTACAATAATCTTATTGTAAATGCAGGCTTTGCAGGACAGGACGGAGTATATATTGACGACAGGCCACAAGCTGGATTACCCGGAGCCAAACTGGTGATGACGAACAATACTATTGTTAGGGCTGGAAATATCGGCATTAAACTTTCCAATAATTACGGCACCTATATTGATGGAAGTATTTTAGCCAACAACCTGATAGTGGCTCCCGGTCTTGCCGGTCAATATTCATCGGCCTATATTGCTACTTATAGTGCTTCGGCTGCCACATTGCAAAACAATAATTATATAGCCCTGGTGTCCGATGCAGGTTTTGTGAGTGATCCGCTTTTCAACTACAGGCTACTCAGTACTTCTTCTTCTGTAGATGCAGGTATCAACACTTCATCCTATGGAGTGGTGGAAGATATGGTGACTGCACCGCGTCCATCGGGCAGTGCGTATGATGTAGGTTCCTACGAATTCATCGAAAATAATTTGTTGCCACCACCACCGGCAAATGCAAACGGTGATTATGCCACTATCGATTCGTGTATGCCTGTTGCCATTAGCGGTTGGACCACATTTTACGACCCCGATTATAACCCCGTATTTGAGTTGGACAGGAATGGACAAAGCATAGACAACCTTTGCTGGAGTAACCGAATTGTGACAACTACACTTCGGAGCAATAAGGGCTATTACGGAAATGCTTCAATTGAAATAGGAGCCTATTTTCAACGGAACTATTTGCTGGATAAAAAAACGGCAACAGCGGGAAGTACTACCAAATTGCGTTTGCTCATTACCGGGGATGAATTGAATGCGTTTATAAATGCCTACAACCAGGCTTATGGCACAGCCTGCACTGCAGCCGATGTGCGTGTTATTCAGTACTCGGGTATTAATGCCGATCTCGATTTTGCCAATAATATTTTGTCTGCCTCTCTTTACAAAAGCATTACGCCAACCATAACAAGCTATGGCAATGCGAATAGCTTAAGAGGTATTGAGTTTGCTGCAGTACCGCATGGTGAGTTTTGGCTGGCACTCAATCGTGCTCCTACAACTAATATCGATAAGAATTATTCAACAGGCTCTGTTGGAGGTAGTTTAGGTAAGTCGTTAAAAGCATGGTACAGGGCCGACAAGGGCACTACAATTTCATTAACCAGTGTACGTGTATGGAGTGATCTGAGTGGAAATCTGAACGATGCCAGACAGGATCTGGCACAGGCGCAGCCCTCTTTAAATCCTGCGTCGGCAGCATTCAACAATCAGCCAGCGCTCATTTTCAATAAAAGCTCATTGGATGTTGGGCTTGATTTCAACGCAGTAAAAACGCCTTACCTAACCATCTTTACGGTTGCAGTAAACAATGCAATGAATCATCGATCTAAAATATGGGGGCACGATGCTGGTAATTATGGCAGGGGAGCAGGCGTGCATGAAAGTTTAAGCGGTGGGTTTGAACTGTCGTACTTAACAGGTGCTTCGCCTACTGGTTATGGTATACCAACCGTAGCCAAAGGATTTATTTCAAAAAACAGTTATAACCCGCAGAGTATAGTTTCATCCATTAATGGCTTGTCAGATGCTATTGAAACCAATATGGCCAACGTAGCAGGTAAAACCAGGTTCACTATTGGTAATGTTACTTCCGTAGCAGACGTGCCAAAATACAATGAGGATTGGGATGGCCAGATCGCTGAAATGATCGTATACAATTCTTTGCTCAGTGTAGCACAGGAAATAATAATTGAAAACTATTTGAGTGCTCAATATAACCTGCCGATTTCTACCGGTAGAAATATTTACAAGATGGACGATACCACCAATGGTAATTACGATTTTGAAGTATCGGGAATTGGAATGGCTAACGACCTGAGTGCTGTATTGGAATCGAGCAGCCTGGATATGCTTACCATTAGAAATGCAAATAATCTCGGCTCGGATGAATGGTTGTTGATCGGCAACAATGGAATGCCCAGTAGCGATAGTTCGCAAACCCTTTTGCCATCCGGCATACAGGCCAGGCTACTAAAAGAGTGGAGGGTAAGCGAAAAAGGAGACGTAGGAACCGTGGATCTGGAATTTGATGCAAGTTCCATACCGTGGGTAGGCGCTGCCGGGGAAATAAAGTTGTTGATTGATGTAAACAACAATGGCTCATTTGCAGATGAAACCAATACAGGTGGAGGCGTTCTTACCGGTGAAATGCTAGCGGCAAATAAAGTGTTGTTTAGAAACATTTCGCTAACAACGGGCCAGCGATTGACGCTTGGATTTAGTGCTGCACTTGCGCTTCCCCAGGTGTATTACTTTAGTGGATCGGGTAATTTTTCGGACAGGAACAACTGGCGGAATGGCATGATGCCTACTGATAATATTCCGGGTATCACTGAAATTATTATTGACCCTGCCGGTACATGCATACTCGATATTCCATTTTCATTAGGCCCAGGCATGAAAATGACAATTGTTCCGGGCAAGCAAATGGTGGTTATCAAATAATCGAACCTTTTATACGAGTTCGAAACATTCAAAAGCCCGCTAATAGCGGGCTTTTAGATAATAGTTGTCGTCTTAGGAATTTACTACACAAAAATGCGGTTATCGTAATTGTAGTTTTCCCTGAATTCGCGGGGCGTACAATTCTTTTTCTTTTTGAACAGCCGGTTGAAGTTCGAAATATTATTGAACCCGCAGTTGTACGCAATTTCCGAAATGGAATTGGTGGTGTCAATCAATTGCCGCGATGCATGTCCTAACCGTATCTCCAGCAAATTGTCGATAAAAGAAATGCCGGTTCGCTGTTTGAAAAAACGGCTAAACGAAACAGGAGTCATATTCACCAGTTCCGAAATTTCCGAGAGTGCAATGTTCTCATGAAAATGTTGGTTCAGGTAATCGATCACTTTTTCTACGCGGCGGCTATTGTACGATAGCGATGCCCCGGAAAAAACAGTGTCGGACAATGTGCGCATATTTCTCGAAACAGAAAGTTCGTGCAGTATCGACATCAGCTCCAGTATGGAAGGAAAAGCACTTTTCTGGTTCAGCGTTTGTAGGCGTGGCATCAATTTCCTGATCGTATCCTCCGAAAAAGAAATACCCTTTGCCGAAAGCTCCAGCATTTTCCGGAGATGGCTCATCTGGTTTCTGCGTAGAAACTTTTCGTCGAGCAGGTCTTTGTGAAATTGTATGGTGATCTCTTCTATGGAATCGTTTTTGCATTTATGCGTTTGCCATACGTGCGGCAGGTTGGAACCCACCAGCACCAACTCCATATCGCCAATTTCCTCAATATGGTCGCCAATAATTCTCCGGGCACCTGCGGCGTGTAAAATAAAATTGAGCTCAAGTTCCTCGTGGCAATGCAATGGAAAATCGAACACTGCTTTCACCCTCGAAAACATGGTAAAACAGTCGCTGCTGGTAAGCGGCGTTATCTCTCGCATTATTTGGTTGTACATCAAAGCAGTCGTTTTTGGTCTTCAATCAGTCGCACTCCATTAAAAAAGTATAAGTAGCAGGCGGTGCGAAATAGCAGCAAGTATGATGGAAATATAGGCTTTTTCAGTTTGAAAACGCCAAATCATCAAAATTTGCAGCCATGCAAAATACAATTCTTCGATAAAATAGTATTAGGTTGATAGACAGGGCAGAAAATACATTTGTGTAAATTCTCTTGCCTTATGGGAAAATTCGATTGCTTCGAATTGGAGCATTGTTCTGTACTCACACCAATGAAAACCCCTCCATTACTGCATAGGGGTGCAGCGTTGCAAGTATGGTTACTTCCTGCGTTGGCATTGCCTGCATCTACATCCCAAACTGTAATTGCCCAGAGAAAATAATAAGATGACAACAGTCCTTTGTTGTCCATCCGAACCATGTAAAACGAAAAATTTTGAAGCATAAAAAGCTCGCATATATTGGAATGGTACTCGTAGCTGCTTTGGCATGTACGTATGTTGAAGCGCAGCCAAATACCGGCGATTCGTTTGTAAAATCTGAATCGGGGCATTTTACCATCAATGGGCAGCCTTATTACTATATTGGCGCCAACTATTGGTACGCTGGTTTGGAAGCCAATGATAAAGCCGGGAAAAAAAGGATTGCACAGGAATTAGATTTTTTACAAAAGCAAGGCGTAAACAATCTGCGTGTATTAGCCGGTGGCGAAGGCAAGGGCCAGATCAACGGGGTGCCAAGAGTGGAACCTGCGTTGCAAACAGCACCGGGAAAGTTCAACGAAAAATTGTTGAATGGACTCGACTACCTGCTGGTTGAAATGAACAAGCGGAATATGAAAGCGGTCATTTATTTCAGCAACAACTGGGAGTGGAGCGGCGGCTTTCTGCAATACCTCAATTGGAACGGGTTGATCAGCGATTCTGTTTTGCGCCGAAAACTTACCTGGGACGAACAACGGGATTATGTAGCGAAATTTTATAGCAGCGACATTTGCATTCGCCAATACGAGCAACAGGTAAAATTGGTATTGCAAAGAGTGAATAAGATTACCGGGAAAAAATATGTGGACGATGCAACTATTATGGCATGGGAAATAGCCAATGAGCCCCGGCCTATGCGTCCTTCGGCCAATGAGCCTTATGCAAAGTTTTTGGCCAACACTGCTGCCATGATCAAGCAAATAGATAGTCGTCATTTACTCACCATTGGCAATGAGGGCGAAATGGGTACAGAAGATATGCCATTGTTTGCCGCCATTCATGCCGATAAAAATATCGACTACGCCACCATTCATATCTGGCCCAAAAATTGGGGATGGTTTAGGGATACTTCTATTGCACAAAGTTTTGGAGCAGTGCAGCAGCGAACCGCAGCCTATATCGATAAGCATCATACTACTATGAAATCATTGGGTAAGCCAATGGTGATCGAAGAATTTGGTTTGCCCCGCGATAGCCATTCGTACAAAGTGGAATCTACCACGGCGTTTCGCGATCAATACTATGGAGTCATTTTCGAAAAGCTGGCGGTAAGTGCTGCAGCCGGTGGCCAAATTGCAGGTGCCAATTTCTGGACATTCAGCGGAAAGGGCAGGCCTTCGCACAAACAATTGCTTTGGAAAAAAGGCGATGATGTGTTGGGCGATCCTCCGGTAGAAGAACAAGGATTGAATTCTGTGTTTGATTGTGATGCATCTACCTGGAATATTATCAGTGCCTATGCACAAAAACTGACAAGCAAAAAATAATGTTTCGAATTTCTTCCATATCATCTCTTTTGTTTTTGCTGCTTTGCGTTTGTGGTGTCACAAGTGTGGCACAACAAGTAGCGCTGACAGATAAAAAAGCTACCAAAGAAACAGTGCAGCTTTATCGCAATTTGCAAAAGCTAAGAGCCAAAGGCTTTTTATTCGGCCACCAGGACGACCTGGCTTATGGTGTGAACTGGAAATATGTACCAGGCAACAGCGATATCAAACAAGTGGTTGGTGATTATCCTGCATTGTATGGTTGGGAATTGGGAGGCATTGAAGTGCCGGGGCAAAAGCACAACTT
Source organism: Phnomibacter sp. (assembly GCA_035456005.1). Taxonomy (GTDB): domain Bacteria; phylum Bacteroidota; class Bacteroidia; order Chitinophagales; family Chitinophagaceae; genus Phnomibacter. The sequence continues at coordinate 400,899 of DATIEA010000004.1, forward strand.
AGACAGTGTGCCCTTCACCAATATGAAACAATATATTGAAGAAGGATACAAGCGTGGTGGTGTGATCTCATTAAGCTGGCATGCGCAAAGTCCATTTGGAAAACCGGGCGGCGCCTGGGATACTACGCATGGATCCGTGGCTTCTGTTTTGCCCGGTGGTGCCAATCATACCAAGTATTTGCAATGGCTCGATAAAGTAGCTGCATTTATTGCATCACTGAAAGGTTCCAAGAATGAAGCCGTTCCCATTTTGTTTCGTCCATTTCATGAGCTCACCGGCACCTGGTTTTGGTGGTGCCAAAATGCATGTACAGTGGATGAATACAAAGCGTTATGGAAATTTACCCGCAGCTATTTGCAGGAGCAAAAGCAGTTGCACAATTTGATTTGGGTATACAACACCGGCGGCGATTTTACAACAGAAGCCGATTACATGGAACGCTATCCCGGCGATGAGCAAGTGGATGTATTGACTTTCGATACTTATCAATATGGATCGGTGGCAGATGGAAAAAACTTTGCAACCAATACCAATAAACGGCTGGGCCTTGTGGGTGAGATTGCTACAAAGCACAACAAGCTTTTTGCAATAGGTGAAACCGGATTTGAACAAGTGCCCGATGCCAAATGGTGGACCGAAGTATTGCTGCCCGCCATTGGAAACAACAAAATTTCGTGGGTATTGCTTTGGCGCAACCACGGGTATCATACCGAAATGAAAAAGCTGCATTACTATGCGCCTTACAAAGGGCAGGTATCGGCGCCGGACTTCCTTGATTTTTATAAACTAAGCAATACCATTTTTGAAAAAGAAGCAAAGAAGGGAAAATTGTATAAGTAGGAATATAGAAGAAGATTGAAACAGGCTAGTAACAATAGCCATCGAATTGTAAAGAATAGGAATAGATTGTAGACTTAATAGCAGGTGGAGATGAAATTGACAGCATTAGATTTTGGCATCATTGTACTATACCTCGTAAGTATGGTAATGATCGGTTGGTTTTTGCGTAAAAAAGCCAGGCAAAACAAAGAGAGTTATTTAATGGGAGGCAAAAAACTTCCCTGGTATATGTTGGGCATGAGTGATGCTTCCGACATGTTCGACATCAGTGGTACCATGTGGATGGTGGCGCTCTGTTTTGTGTACGGGTTGAAAAGCATTTGGATACCATGGCTCTGGCCGGTATTCAACCAGGTATTCAACATGATGTACCTGAGCAAATGGCTGCGTCGTAGTAATGCTAACACCGGTGCGGAGTGGCTGGCTACCAGGTTTGGATTAGCAGGCAAAGGCGTTCAAGGTTCACACATGATCGTTGTTGCATTTGCACTGATTGGCTGCCTCGGCTTCTTAGCGTATGGATTTATCGGCCTTGGAAAATTTATTGAAATTTTTGTGCCATGGGATATGGTGAAAGGTTATGTGCCTTTCGATATTTCGCCACAATATGTGCCGCATTTCTATGGTATCATTTTCACAGCATTTGCCATGTTCTATTCCATATTGGGTGGCATGCACAGTATCGTGTTGGGTGATCTCATCAAGTACGCCATCATGATCGTTGCATCGTTCGCCATTGCGGTGATAGCCATGCAACATTTGGGTGGTCAAAAACTCAATGTGCCTGCCGGTTGGGACAATCCATTCTTTGGCTGGAATCTCAACCTCGATTGGTCCAAAATTGTAGCAGAAGCCAACCAGAAAATTGCAAGCGATGGTTATGGTTTGTTTGGCTTGCTGTTCATGATGATGTTGTTCAAAGGTGTGTTTGCCGCTGCAGCAGGGCCTGCACCCAACTACGATATGCAAAAAATTCTCTCAACCCGTTCACCCAAGGAAGCTTCCAAAATGACAGGCTTCGTGTCTATCGTGCTGCTGCCTGTTCGCTACTCCATGGTCATTGGCCTTACGGTGCTCGGCTTGCTGTACTACAACCAACTGCAATTAAGCGATGGTAATGGTGGGGTTGACTTCGAAAGAATATTGCCGGGTGCCATCAATAATTTTTTACCGGTTGGTATTCTCGGCCTTGTGCTCACCGGCTTGCTGGGTGCATTCATGGGTACGTTTAGCGGCACACTGAATGCAGCACAGGCTTATATCGTGAATGATATTTACCTGAAGTACATCAACAAAAATGCAAGCACCAAAAAAGTGATCTCCATGAATTATATCGTGGGCATCATCGTGGTAACCATTGGTGTGATACTTGGATTTTTTGCCAAAGATGTGAACAGCATTTTGCAATGGATTGTTTCCGGTTTGTACGGAGGATATATTGCTGCCAATGTGTTGAAATGGTACTGGTGGCGTTTTAATGCCAATGGATTTTTTATTGGGATGCTCACCGGTGTAGCGGGTGCGTTAGTGTTTTCTGAATTGTTTTCCGGCATTGAATTCCTCTATTATTTCCCTGTGCTGTTTTTGCTTTCTGTAGTGGGAAGCCTGGTAGGTACATACACTGCGCCACCTACCGAAATGGCTACGCTGAAAAAGTTTTATAGCACGGTAAGGCCTTGGGGTTTCTGGAAACCAGTACACGAACTGGTAGTGCAGGATGACCCCGGTTTCGAGGCCAATAAAAATTTCAAGCTCGATATGTTCAACGTGGTGCTCGGCATTATCGGCCAGCTCTGCATGACCATACTGCCTATGTATGTTGTCTTATCCATGAAACTTCCGTTGGTTGTTACCATCATTATACTCACCATTATCATCCTGATCCTTAAAAAAACCTGGTGGAACAAACTGGAAGATTGATCATCTCTAACAAAAGAAATATGACGAATAGTTTTAAGGAGCGATTGAAGCAGTTGGAGCAGGCTCATGCTCAACTCATTAAAAGGGCAAATACAATAGCCCCTTTAGGCAATGGTATTTTCGATAGGTACCAACAGCCTGTATTGACGGCAGCCCATGCTCCGTTGTATTGGCGCTACGATCTCAATGAAGCTACCAATCCATATTTGATGGAGCGGTTTGCTATTAATGCCGTATTGAACGCCGGTGCCATTAAACTCAATGGAAAATTCCTGGTAGTAGCAAGGGTAGAAGGTTGGGACCGCAAATCATTTTTTGCAGTAGCAGAAAGTGATAATGGTATCGACAATTTTACATTCTGGGATTACCCCGTTAATATGCCCGAAACTTCGGTGCCCGATACCAATATCTACGATATCCGCTTAGTGCAGCACGAAGACGGATGGATATATGGATTGTTTTGTACCGAACGCAGGGACGAAACAGCACCTGCTACCGATCAGTCGGCTGCAGTAGCGCAGTGCGGTCTGGCCCGCACCAAAGACTTGCTGACCTGGGAACGCCTGAGCGATTTAAAAACGCCTTCGGCACAGCAACGCAATGTAGTGTTGCACCCTGAGTTTTACAACGGCCAGTATGCATTCTATACCCGTCCGCAGGATAAATTCATTGAAGCCGGCAAAGGTGGTGGCATTGGGTTTGGCCTTAGCAAAACCATGGTGGACGCAGTGATCGAAGAAGAAGTGGTGATAGACCCTAAGCGATATCATACCGTGTATGAAATGAAAAATGGCCTAGGACCGGCACCCATCAAAACCCAATATGGTTGGTTGCATTTGGCACATGGTGTTCGCAACACTGCGGCAGGACTGCGTTATGTGTTGTACATGTTCATGACAGATTTGACCGACATTAAGAAAGTGATATACAAACCCGCCGGGTATTTTATGGCACCTGAAGGTGAAGAAAGGGTTGGAGATGTTTCAAATGTGTTATTTTCTAACGGCTGGATCCTGAATGAAGACCGTTCGGTGTACATTTATTATGCATCGTCGGATACTCGTTTGCATGTGGCTACCACCACGGTTGAAAAACTGTTGGATTATGTAATGAACACTGCACCCGACGGATTGCGCTCCGCCACTTCCGTGCAAACACTCAATGATTTAATTCTTCTCAACTCACCCTTTGTAGCGGAGTCAGGAAAGAAATTAAAAAAATTAGAATTGCACTAAAATGAATCTTATCGCTACTGAAAATTTATTGGCATTAAAAAAGGAGTGGAGCCGCGAACTGAAGGCTGTACTTTCCTATTGGATGAACCACACTGTTGATGTGGACAATGGTGGTTTTTATGGCAGCGTCAACAATTACAATGAACCCGATAAGCAGGCTGCCAAAGGGCTGGTAATGCATAGCCGTATCTTATGGACATTTTCTGCAGCGTATGCAAAGCGCAACGACCCGCAGTATTTGGAAACGGCTGATCGAGCATTTCAATTTCTCCGTCAATATTTTGTAGACAAAAAATATGGCGGCATGTTTTGGTCTGTGGATGCCAAAGGCCGCATACAGGACGATAAAAAACAGGTATATGGTTTGGCATTTGCCATGTATGGATTGTCGGAATATTATAAAGCAAGTGGCAATAATATTGCGTTGAACCTGGCCATCGATATGTACTACCAGATCGAACGTTACAGTTTCGATACAAAGTACAATGGCTATGTAGAAGCATTTACGAGAGATTGGAAAGAAATGGGCGATTTGCGATTGAGTGAAAAAGACAATAATGATCGCAAAACCATGAATACACATTTGCATGTAATTGAAGGATATGCAAACCTGTACACGATATGGCCCAATGCGAAACTGAAAGCTAAAATTGAAAACCTGCTATTCCTGTTCGATACTTATTTTGTAGATCATCAAAGCCATCACCTGCGCTTGTTCTTCAACGACCAGTGGGAGAGCCAGTCTTCGCTGCAAAGCTATGGGCACGATATTGAAGCGGCATGGCTGTTGCAGCAATGCGCAGAAATAATTGAGAGCCCCGAGTGGATCATGCGTTTCAAAGAATTGGCATTGCCTATTACCAATGCTGCTGCAGAAGGGTTGGATGAAGATGGTGGATTGTGGTATGAATACGAAGCAGAAGAAAATATACTTATAAAAGAAAAGCATTCATGGCCACAGGCTGAAGCTATGATTGGTTTCATGAATGCCTACGACCTTACGCATGATGATGCGTATTTGCAAAAGCTCATACGCAATTGGGATTTCATCAAACATCATATTCGCGACGAGCAAGGTGGAGAATGGTATTGGGGTGTGTATGCAGATTATTCGTTGATGGAAAAAGACAAAGCAGGATTTTGGAAATGCCCCTATCATAATGGGCGAAGTATGCTGGAACTAATGGATAGAATGGACCGCATTTTAAATGAATAATATGAAACGCAACAATTGCTTCTTGCTGGCCTTATGTGTTATCAGCTTGCTGATAGTAAGCTGTGGCAAAAAGGACTCCGATCCTGTAACACCCACTCCACCACCCGGTGTTCCCGATCTTCCTATTACGCCGCAGGTAGATCCAGACCCCGCAAACACAATTGGGTTTTTCCTCAACGACTGGGTGGCCAGGTCATTTACAGTACCTACTACCACTACGGCATCTTCGGGCCCGGCAGCAGCTATTGTTACTGTAAGTGTGGATCGCAGTAATGTGGTTACCAAAATTCCACGATCTATTGCGGGCAACAATGCCAATATGTGGATGACGCAAATAGTTACTGAACCCACATTGATGGATCATATCACTACGATTCATCCGCATATTATTCGTTTTCCCGGAGGTAGTGCCAGCGATGTATTTTTCTGGAACGCTGCACCAGGTGCGGCTCCTGCCGATGCACCTGCGCAATTGGTGAAAGCCGATGGCACTTCTGCTGCATCGGGTTATTGGTTTGGAAAAAATACTGGTGGCTGGACTTTTTCTGTAGACAATTATTACAATATGCTGCAGCAAACCGGCAACCAGGGAATGATCACCATTAATTATGGATATGCACGATATGGCACCGGTACGAATCCGGTAGCGGCTGCTGCGCATTTGGCAGCCGATTGGGTGCGCTACGATAGAGGCCGCACGAAGTATTGGGAAATTGGCAACGAAAACTTTGGTGATTGGGAAGCAGGCTATCGTATCAAATTGGCAGATAACAAAGATGGCCAGCCCGAATTTTTAACCGGGCAATTGTATGGTCAACACTTCAAAGTATTTGCCGACTCTATGCGCAAAGCAGCACAGGAAGTAGGTGCTACTATTTATATTGGTTGTGTTACCTCCGAACAAGCACCATTGAGCTGGTGGACCAGTACTGCAAAAAACTGGAACAGTGGCATTGTAAGCGGTGCGGGCAGTACACCCGATTATTATATTGTACATAACTACTACACGGCTTATCAAACCAATGCCAAAGCTGCTGAAATTCTTAGCACACCTATCGATATCACAGGGCCAATGATGAGCTATGTGAAACAAGTGTTGGCCAATGGTGGCATTACACAAAAGCCCGTTGTATTGAACGAGTGGAATATTTTCTCACAAGGTTCTAAACAAGCAGTATCGCAGGTAAATGGTTTGCATGCAGTATTGGTGCTGGGCGAAGCCATCAAAAATAAATACGGCATGACCTCACGTTGGGATCTTGCCAATGGCTGGGATAATGGAAATGATCATGGCATGTTTAGCAGTGGCGACGAGCCGGATGGTGTAGCCAAGTGGACACCACGCCCAGCTTTCTACCACATGTATTTCTTCCAGAAATATTTGGGCGATCGCCTGGTAAGTTCCAGCTCTAATTCTACCGATATCATCAGCTATGCATCTTCTTTTACATCTGGTGAAACTGCGGTAGCATTGGTGAATAAATCGGCAGATGTAAAAACAGTGGAAATCAGCATTACTAATTTCAAGAAAGGCCTGAAGTATTATTGGTACACGCTTTCCGGTAGCAGCGACAATGGCGAATTTTCCCGCAAAACCATTATCAACAACGTGGCGCCTACACAAGCAGCAGGTGGCCCGGCCGATTATAAAACCATTGCGCCATTTTCAGCTTCTACAACGGGTGGCATTAAGGTAACGGTTCCCGGCTTGTCTTCCGTATTTTTGGTGGTCGAAAAAAACTAATACTTCCATCATGAAAAAAATTATCCTGTTCAGTCTTCTTTTTGCATCTTTTGCAATGGCACCTGTAAAAAAGCACACGATCCTGTTTTTTGGCGATAGCATTACACAAATGGGTGTAAACAAGGGCGGCTATATCGATCGCATTCAAACCTACCTGCAGGAAAAAAACCTGCAGAACAATTACCAGTTAATGGGTGCAGGTATTGGTGGCAACAAAGTGTACGACCTCTACCTGCGTATGGAAGAAGATGTGATGGACAAGAATCCAAACACGGTAGTGATCTATGTAGGCATCAACGATGTATGGCATAAAACCTCCGGCGTTGGTACCGATATTGCCAAGTATGAGAAATTCTACATTGCCATCATTAAAAAACTACAGGCTCAAAAAATAAATGTGGTGTTGTGTACACCCACTGTAATTGGTGAAAAGAAAAACAATGCCAATGCTCAAGACGGTGACCTGAATGCGTATAGCGATGTAGTGCGCAAGTTGGCTGCTGCCTACCAATGCAAATTGGTGGACCTTCATGCAGCATTTGCAGCGTATGAAAATGCCAACAATACTGAAGATGCCGAAAAAGGAATACTAACTACCGATAGGGTTCATTTAAACGACAAAGGCAACCAGTTGGTGGCCGATGAAATGATTAAAACCCTTGGTTTAGCTCAATAAACAATGCTCACTTTTATGAAAAAGATCTTGAACGCCAGTGCTTGCATAGCACTGGTATTTTTATGCCTTTCCCAACCTGTACAGGCGCAGCAAAAAAAATACGAGAAAGTCTCAACCGGTGTAATTGTGTACCCCGATGCAACCGGTAGTAATGTACAGGCTGTACAGTTGCAGGTAATGAGCGATCGCATCATCCGCGTAGTGGCTTCTCCCGAAAAGAGAATTCAAGCTGCTAATAGTTTGGCCGTGGTGGCACAACCCGTATCATCCGGTTGGACAGTGAATGAAGTAGGAGATGCTATTGAGATTGCCACAGCACAGGTGAAAGCACAGGTGCAATTGCATACAGGTGCTGTTCGTTTTTTAGACCTGCAGAATAATCTATTGTTGGCAGAAAAATCTTCTGATGGGAAATTGATACAGCCCGTGATGTTCGAAGGGCAACGCTTGTATAGCACCACGCAGCATTTTCAATCTGCTGATGACGAAGGGTATTATGGCCTGGGCCAACAGCAGGATGATAGCTGGAATTACAAAGGAAAGCAGGTGATACTTTTTCAAAACAATTCTCAAATAGCTATTCCTTTCCTGGTGTCTACCAATCACTATGGCATTTTGTGGGATAATTATTCGTATAGCAAAGTAGGTGATATTAGGCCTTTTCAGCAGCTTTCTGATTTGCAGTTGTTCGATAAAAAAGGCAAAGCTGGTTGGTTGACTGCAGTGTATGCCAATGATAGGAAAAAGCCTTCTGAAGTTTTGTACGAGAAAGCAGAATCAGAAATATGGTATCCTTTTTTAAATGATACTAAAACCCGCTTGCCCAAAGAGTTTAATATTCAGAAAGGAATGATCAGTTGGGAGGGCAGCATGGCTTCTGCGGTAAGTGGTGTTCATCAATTTCATTTTACCTATGGAGGTTATTTGAAATGCTGGATAGATGGAAAACTGCTGTTCGATAAATGGCGCCAGGCTTGGAATCCAGCCACTGCCTTGATTGGGGTGGATATGGTAGCCGGTAAAAAACATAGTGTCAAAATTCAATGGATACCCGATGGTGGAGAATCGTATGTGTCTGCTCGCTTTCTGCATCCTGCATCATCTGAAATGAAAAATGTTTTCAGCTTCAACTCCGAAGCAGGCAAGCATATCGATTATTATTTTGTGTACGGCAGTACACCCGATGAAATTGTAGCGGGCTATCGTACGCTTACCGGCAAAGCACACATTGTACCTAAATGGGCTATGGGTTTTTGGCAGAGCCGCGAACGTTACAAGACACAGGAAGATGTGTTGAACACTGTAGCTGAATTTAGGAAGCGTAAAATTCCGCTCGACAATATTGTGCAGGATTGGTTTTACTGGAAAGAGAATGATTGGGGTAGCCAAAAGTTTGATAAGACCCGATTTTCCAATCCCGATAGCATGATAGATGTATTGCACAAAAAATATCATGCACAGTTTATGATCTCTGTGTGGCCTAAGTTCTATGCCGATATTCCTGAGTACAAAACATTCGATAAAAACAATTGGATGTACACCCGCAATGTGGCGGACAGTACCAAAGATTGGGTAGGCCCCGGTTATCTTTCTTCTTTCTACGATGTGTTCAACGAGCAGGCTCGCAAAGCATTCTGGGATTTGCTGAACACCAACCTGTTTCAGAAAAAAGTAGATGCATGGTGGATGGATGCCAGCGAGCCCGATGTGAATTCGAATGTGAGTCCTGAAAAAAGAAAGCAGCTGATGCAACCGCTGGCCATTGGCACAGCAGCAGAATTCATGAATGCTTATCCACTACAAAATGCAAAAGGTATTTACGAAGGACAACGCGGTGTGAACGACAACCAGCGTGTGTTCCTATTGACCCGTTCTGCATTTGCAGGATCGCAACGCTATGCAGCAAGTGTGTGGAGTGGCGACGTAGCAGCCCGTTGGGAAGATATGCGTACGCAGATCACAGCCGGCATGAATTATTCTATTTCAGGTTTGCCTTATTGGACAATGGACATTGGAGGATTCTCGGTAGAACCTCGCTACGAAAATCCAAATGCTGAAGACCTTGCTGAGTGGCGTGAACTGCAAACCCGCTGGTACCAATGGGGTAGCTTCCTGCCATTGTTCCGTTCGCATGGACAATTCCCGGTGCGTGAAGTGTACAATGTAGCGCCGGAAGGACATCCTGCATACAACAGCATGCTGTACTACAACCAGCTTCGCTATCGTCTGATGCCGTATACCTATTCGCTGGCTGGGCATGCTTACCACAACGATTATACCATCATGCGTGGACTGGTGATGGACTTTAGTGCAGATACAAAAGCAAGAGCAGTACCCGATCAATTTATGTTTGGACCATCCTTGCTCATCAACCCCGTGTACCAATACAAAGCCACCGGCAGGTCGGTGTATTTGCCTACAGGACAAGGCTGGTACGATCTGTACACCGGAGCTTACCTCAATGGTGGACAAACTATACAGGCAAATGCGCCTTACGAAAAATTGCCGGTGTATGTAAAAGCAGGTTCTATTATTCCAACGGGGCCGGCTTTGCAATACGTTGCAGAGAAACCTGCAGACCCCATCACTATTTTGGTGTACGCAGGTGCTGATGGCAAGTTTTCTTTGTATGAAGATGAAGGCCTGAATTATAATTACGAGAAAGAACAATTTGCAGAGATTGCATTTACCTACAACGATGCTACCAAAACATTGGAGATAGCAGATAGAAAAGGAAGCTTCCCCGGCATGCTCGCCAGCAGGACTTTCTATTTCAAATTCATCACGCCTTCCCATGCAGTGCCTTTGAGTTTTGATGACACAAAGGGGTTGAAAAAAGTAAAATATACCGGTAAGAAAGTATCTGTAAAATGGTAAGAAATATTTCAGCATATCGGTGGCGCTTGTTCACAGCTTTGTTCTGTTGGCTATTGCTGGCGAATAGCAATGTTGTAGCACAAGTGCCTGCAAAAGGTAGCCCACGCCAGCGAATCAATTTCGATAAGGGATGGCGCTTTGCATTAGGGCATCCATCGGATGTGTCGAAAGATTTTCAACACGGCACCAGCTATTTTTCTTACCTGGCAAAAGCGGCTTATGGCGATGGCGCTGCAGCATCAGGCTTCGACGACAGGGCATGGCGTCAACTGGATCTGCCACATGATTGGGCAGTGGAACAACCCTTTAGCAGCAAAGGAAGTTTGAGTCATGGCTTCAAAGCCGTTGGCCGCAATTTTCCTGATGCAAGTGTGGGTTGGTATCGTAAAAAGTTTACAATCGCCAAAGCAGAAGAAGGTAAACGCATCAGCATTGTGTTCGATGGGTTGTATCGCAATGCCAGTGTGTGGGTGAATGGATTTTATTTGGGCACCGAGCCAAGTGGATACACCGGGTTCGAGTACAATATTTCGGAGTACCTAAACTATGGTGGTGAAAACACGATAGCTGTTCGTGCCGATGCCACCATGGAAGAAGGTTGGTTTTACGAAGGCGCAGGCATTTACAGGCATGTATGGCTTTCTATCAACAATCCATTGCACATTAGTACGCACGGTGTTTTTGTAACCAGCCATGTATTGAATGATGAAGCCAAACTGAATGTGGAACTAAGCTGCATCAACGAGAAAACACACAACAGCGAAGTGCAGGTGCAGCAAACAGTTTTGGATGCAAATGGAAAAATAGTAGCGCAGTCGCAGAAGAGAACGCAGCAACTGCCTTCCATGCAAACGCAAACTGCCAGCGATGCGTTGATTGTAAAGAATCCGGTGTTGTGGTCGTTGGAAAATCCTTATCTCTATAGTGTAAGAACTGCGGTGTATAGCAAGGACAGTTTGGTGGACCTTGTGGAAACGCCATTTGGTATTCGTACCATTCGTTTTGATGCCAACACCGGTTTTTATTTGAATGGAAAGCATGTAAAAATTACGGGCACCAACAATCACCAGGATCATGCAGGTGTGGGTGCAGCCATACCGGATGCATTGCAGGTATGGCGCCTGAAGCAACTGAAAGCCTTTGGCAGCAATGCTTACCGCTGTTCACACAATCCGCCAACACCTGAATTACTCGATGCATGCGACCGGCTTGGCATACTGGTGATAGATGAAAACAGGTTGATGGGTGTGAGCAGTGTTCATTTTGAATACATGAAGCGTTTCATGCTGCGCGACAGGAATCACCCGAGTATTATTAGCTGGAGCATTGGCAACGAAGAATGGGGAATTGAAGGCAACGAACTGGGTGCGAAAATTGCGACCACTTTGCAGGCATACACCAAATCTATCGACACTACACGCATCATTACTGCAGCTATCAGTGGTGGTTGGCAAAAAGGTATTTCGAATGTGATAGATATGATGGGTGTGAATTATGTGGGCCAGATCAACACCGATCAGCATCATGCCGAATTTCCTAACCAACCCATGTGGGGGACAGAAGAAGGAACGACAAGAGCTGCAAGAGGTGTGTATAAAACCAACAATCAAACACAATTGATTGCAGCGTATGATGCACGGCCGTATCCGAATTTCCTCACAATTGAAGAAGGTTGGAAATATTATGCTTCACGTGATTATCTCGCCGGTCTTTTTTTATGGACAGGTTTCGATTACAGGGGTGAACCTACTCCGTATGGCTGGCCTTCTGTTACATCTTATTTCGGTATGCTTGACCTCTGCGGTTTTCCAAAGGACAATGTATGGTACTTAAAAAGCTGGTGGACCAAGGATACTGTGCTGCATATTTTGCCGCATTGGAACTGGCCCGGCGAAGAGGACAGCATTAAAGATGTAAGAGTGTTCAGCAATTGTGATGAAGTGGAATTGTTCCTGAACAAAAAAAGCCTGGGCCGCAAAAGCATGCAACTAAACGGTCACCTTGCATGGGCAGTAAAATATGCTCCCGGTACTTTGCAAGCCGTGGGGTATAAAGGCGGCAAAAAAGTAAAAACAGAAACGGTAGTGACCACCGGTGTTTCGAAAAGTATTAACCTTTCTGCAGACAGAACAATCATTCATGCCGATGCTGCCGATGTAGCCGTGTTGACTATTGATACAAAAGATGAAAAGGGAAATCATGTGCCGGTGGCAGATGATCAATTGAGTTTTGAGATTTCCGGCCCCGGTAAATTTATTGGTGTGGGCAATGGTAGCCCTGTATCGTTGGAGCCGGAAAAGTTTGTTGAAACCATTCAGAATATTGCGATCTCCCTCTCTAAAGAAAAGATTGTGCAGCAGTTGGAGGGAAATGAAACAATGACGGCTGCCGGTTACGATGATGCAGCATGGGATAAAGCTTTCAAAGACGATAGGACTGCAGCCTTTGGAAAAACAGCACCTGCTATTTTGTACCGCGGAAAATTTGATATGCCTTCGTTTGCAAAAAATGATACCATTACTTTCTTTACCAAAATGATAGGTGTACAACAGGTTGTGTATATCAATGGCGTAAAAGTTTCTCCTGTATTGAATGGGGATGCAGCCATTCGCATCGATGCAAAATTATTGCAACCACATGCGAACATCATTGCCATTGTGGCTAAACCATTGTTGAAGAAACAACCATGGGATGTGATCAGTACAGATCCGGGAGTGTTACAAGTGTTTTCACCTGCTGCCACATGGCAACGTAAATTGTTTAATGGCTATGCACAGTTGCTCGTGCAGTCTACAGGGGAAGAAGGCAATATTGAAATAAAAGTAACCGGTGGCCAATTGAAAACAGCTACTATCCAGCTACAGGCTAAGAAAAACGAACCATAGCATGCTACAGAAATTTGTGTTCAACAAAAGAAGAGAAATTGTAATGCTGATGCTGATCGGTCTGGTGTCATTTTCTGCATCTGCAAAAAAAGGACTGAACTTTTACACTGCAAGTCATCCTTATTTTCAATACACTGGCCGTATCGATTTTAGCAATAAATATTTGCCGAGGTTTTGGCAGCCCGCTGTGTATGTGTCTTTTCAGTTTGAAGGCAAAACTGCGAACGTATTCATCAACGATGAAGTGTTGTATGATACCAAACATAATTACCTGGAGTTGGTGGTAGATGGTAAAGCGTATCGGCTACAAACGAAATCGAAAAAAGATACCATTACCATTACGAAATATTTATCAGCGGCTAAAGTGCATGAAGTAGCTGTTTGGAAAAACACAGAAGCCAATATTGGGTATATAGAATTTGCAGGTGTGGAATGTACGAAGCTGCTAAAACCAAAGCCCAAACCAGCAAGGCGCATTGAATGTTATGGCAATTCCATTACCTGTGGTGCCAGCGCCGACATGAGTGAAATTCCCTGTGGCAAAGGCAAATGGGAAGACCAGCACAATGCATACCTGGCATACGGTCCCACAATGGCACGCATGCTGAATGCACAGGTACATCTTTCATCTGTATCAGGTATTGGGTTGATGCGTAGTTGCTGCAATATGGATATTATAATGCCACAGGTGTACGATAAAGTGAGCATGCGCAATAATGCTATTGCCTGGGATTTTTCATTGTATCAACCCGATGTGGTTACCATCTGTCTTGGTCAGAATGATGGCATACAGGATTCTGCAAAGTTTGTATCCAACTATATTTCCTTTGTGCAAAAACTGCGTGGACATTACCCCAATTCAACTTTTGTATTAATATCCAGCCCCATGGCCGATGATAACCTGCGCAATTTTTTACGCAGAAGTATTGCTGCAGTGCTACACGACAGAAAGGTTGCAGGAGATACGAATATGTATAGTCATATTTTTGAAAGATCTTACATAGCCGGTTGCGATTTTCATCCATCTGTAACCGAGCATGCTGTTATCGCCAAAGAGCTGGCGGCAGCAGTACAGCAGATCATGCGTTGGTAATAAAAATTTAGCCTATGAAAACAAAGAAGCGATATGAGTGGTTTTTGTTTTTCAGTTTGCTAGGCATATATACTATTTCATTTGGTCAGCAAAAGCCTGTGCTGATCGACAAGCTGGCTACACCGGAAACTAAAGCGCTGTATGCAAATTTGCATAAGCTTTCGAAGAAGCATATTTTATTTGGCCACCAGCATGCTACGCAATATGGACATGGCTGGATGGGCGACGAAAACAGGAGTGATGTACAATCGGTGACCGGTTCTCATCCCGCAGTAATTGGTGTTGACTTTAGCGGGCTAAGTGGCATGCCCGATTCGCTGGTGAAAATGAATGCGGCGTTGCTCAAAAAGAATATCGAAGACACCTACAACAGGGGAGGCGTTACTACTGCATCCTGGCATTTCAATAATCCAGCCGGTGGCGATTTTTATTGGAAGGATTCCAGCTCGGTGGCCGCTGTGCCCTTGTTATTGCCTGGCGCATCGTTACACACAAAATATATTTTCATTTTAAAAAATATTGCAGCGCTGGCAAATGCATGCGTGGGCAAGGATGGAAAGAAAGTGCCTATAATTTTCAGGCCTTACCATGAGTTGGATGGAAATTGGTTTTGGTGGGGAAAGAAGCATTGCAGTGCTGCCGATATAAAAGCGTTATGGCAATTTACAGTTCGATACCTGCGTGATAGTTTGCATGTGCACAATTTCATTTATGCATTTTCGCCCGATTGCACTTTCAACAACGTGGAAGAATTTACAGAACGATATCCCGGTGATGAGTGGGTAGATATGGTAGGGATGGATGATTATGCAGATTTCGGAAGGTATGGTCAATACAACCTGGAAGCAGCGTATGCAAAACTGAAACTGATCTCGGATTTTGCTGTGCAGCATCGCAAGTTGGCTGCGTTGACAGAAACAGGGTTGGAAAGTATTCCCAACTCAAACTGGTGGACAGCGACTTTGCTGAACACGTTGAAAATGCCAAAGCTCAGGCTCTGTTATGTATTGGTGTGGCGCAATGATGCTCACAGCCCAACACATTACTATGCGCCGTTTCCCGGGCAGTTTTCTGCGCCCGATTTTATCCGGTTCTACGAGGATAAGTTCACTTTATTCGAAAACGATTTGCGAAAAATGTATAAGCCATGAAAAAATTTGGTTTAGTTGTAGCCCTGCTGTTGCAGGTAGCATTGGTAAACGCACAGGTGGTGAAACAATATGGACAACTGAGTGTAAAAGGCACGCAACTTGTAGGTGCGAAGGGGGAACCTGTGGTATTGCATGGTATGAGTTTTGGCTGGCATAATTTGTGGCCGCGGTTTTACAATGCTGGAGCAGTAAATGAATTAGTGTCAAAATGGAACTGCAAGGTTGTTCGTGCTTCTATGGGTGTAGAATTGAATAAAAGAGGGTACTTAAAAGATAGTGCCCGTTCTGTGCAGTTGATGAAGCAGGTGATAGATGCCTGCATAAAAGAAGGGGTATATGTTATTATCGATTGGCACGATCATAACCTGCACGAAAAAGAAGCTATTGCTTTTTTTGATTTGATGTCGAAGGAATACGGACGCCACCCGAATGTTATCTATGAAATATTCAATGAACCCGATTATGAAACCTGGCCGGAAGTAAAAGCATATTCCGAAAAACTAATTGCTGCTATTCGTGCCAATGATGCCGATAATATTATTCTTGTTGGCACACCACATTGGGACCAGGATATTCTTCTTGCTGCAGCCGACCCCATCAAAGGATATAGCAACCTGATGTACACCATGCATTTTTATGCAGGCACGCATAAGAAGGGCCTGCGCGACAATACAGATGCTGCCATGCAAAAAGGCCTGCCCATTTTTGTATCGGAATGTGCCGGCATGGAAGCCAGCGGTAATGGCCCCATTGACCATGCTGAGTGGAAAGTCTATACAGATTGGATGGAAGCCAAAAAGCTGAGTTGGGTAATTTGGTCTGTGTCAGATAAAAAGGAAACCTGCTCTGTATTGTTGCCTTCTGCAAAATCAAAAGGTGGCTGGAAAGATTCGGATATAAAAGAATGGGGGAAGACGGCGATGGAGGCGTTGAGGGGGAAGTGAAAGGTTGAGGTTGAAAGTTGAAGGCAAGTTCCAAAGTTTCAAAGTTCACAAGTTCCAAAGTTGGAAGGCAGGGTGTAAGGTGTAAGGTTTGAAAGGTCTGAAAGGATTAGTCTCCGCAATGAACCGCCAATTTCACCTATCACTTTTTACAAAAAAGAAATCAGCCAAATATCAAAGCCACTCTGCAAAGCAACCGTCGCCTTACACCTTACACCTGTCATCCTTAGACCTGATTTTAATCATTTGATTAAAAATCTTGTTTAATTCAAAAAGGTTTGCTTACTTACAGGAGCATTGAATTTTTATGGCTACCTCTAAAAGCAAGCAGCCCGTAGATACCAATACGGAGGAGAAGATTCGGAAAGCAGCTCGTGTTGTTTTTCATAAGAAAGGATTTGCCGCAACCCGCACAAGGGATATTGCGGAGGAAGCCAATATCAACCTTGCATTGCTCAATTATTATTTCCGCAGCAAAGAGAAACTATTTGAGTTGATCATGCTGGAAACGATTGCCACCTTCCTTCAAAATATGGGCACCATATTCAACGACGAAAACACTACGCTGGCAAAGAAAATTGAACTGGTTGCGGAAAAGTACATCGACCAATTGATAGCAGAACCGGAGATGCCCATTTTTGTAATGAGTGAAGTTCGAAGCAATGGTGGAAAGATTTTGGAGAAGCTACCGGTGGTGAATAGTGTGATGCAATCTGCATTCATTAAGCAGTACAAGCAGGCAGTAGCCAATGGCGAAATTGCTGTAGCCAATCCACTGCACTTCGTGATGAATATTATGGGTTTGGTGGTCTTTCCATTTGTAAACAGCCCGCTGATTAAAAAAGCGGGCAAGGTTTCGGATGCACAGTTTACCCAACTCATGAAAGAAAGAAAAAAGCTTGTGCCGGTTTGGATACAAGCAATGCTTAAAGCCGGATAGACTCAACTAAAGTATATGAGAAAACTTTTTGCGTTTATGGTTTCATCTTGCCTGCTCGCAGTGCAATCGCTGACTGCGCAAACACTCAGTATTGATAGCTGTTATGCAATGGCCACCAGGAATTTTCCTTTGATCAAGCAATATGACCTGATCGAAAAATCGAAGGAGTTTACCCTGAGCAATGCGGGGAAAGCTTACCTGCCACAGGTAAGCCTTACTGCTATTGAAGGCTATGTGTTTGGTGGTCTTCCCGGTGGGGATGGTGGCAAGCTTCAATTCATTGGAATTGCACAGGTAAACCAAACTATTTGGGATGGTGGCGCTACCAAAACGCAGAAGAATATTATACAGGCCAGTGCTGCGGTTGATAAGGCTGCTATTGATGTGTCGCTGCACGATCTGCGTGCAAGAGTGAACCAACTCTATTTTGGTATTCTGGTGATAGATGAACAACAGAAACAGTTGGATGTACAAAGTGCTGTGCTGAAAAACAATCTGAACAAAGCAAAGCAGTTACTTGATAACGGTCTTGCATACAAAACGGATGTGGATGAAATACGGGTAGAGCAACTAAAGATCGATCAGAAAAAAACAGAGTTCATTTATGCACGCAGTGGATACATGAGCATGCTTTCTTACTTGATAGGTACGCCCTTGACTGCGCAAACCAATTTGCAAAAACCGTTGGCTGCTTATTCATTGGAGGATACACAAATTATTCGCCCCGAGCTGAGCCTGTACAAAAGCCAGCGCAACCTGGTGAATGCGCTGGCGGAAGTTCAGAAAGTAAACATGATGCCGAAACTTGGATTGTTGGGTGCTGGCATTATGCTGGCGCCGGGCACCAGCCTGGGACCCGATAAGATCTCGAGTATTGGTGTGGCGGGTTTGAGTGCATCCTGGAATATCAGTGGCTTGTATAAAAATTCGAACGAGAAGCAATTGAGCAAATTGCAATTGGATAAGATCAATGTGCAGGAAGAAACATTTTTGTTCAATACCAATTTTCAATTGAAACAATCGTCGGCCAATATTGAAAAGCAAAAAGCCATTCTTGCCGATGATCATGAAATAGTGAAGTTGTTGCAAACCGTTCGGGAAGGCTACCAGGTAAAATATGAATCGGGTGTGGGTACCATGATCGACCTGTTGAACGCCACCGAAAAAGAAGCGGACGCAAGGGCACAGCGTGCCTTGCACGAAATACAGTTGCTGATGACCCTGTATGACTTTAAAACAATTTCCGGTAACTAATACTATTGTACGTTAATCATAATCACATGAAGAAGTTAATACCCTTGTTCATTGTTTTGGTCACTATTGTTTGCTGCAAGGAAGAGCAAAAAGCCTATGATGCATCCGGTTCTTTTGAAGCTGTGGAAACAATTATAGCTGCAGAAGCCAATGGAAAAATTCTGCAATTGAATGTGGAAGAAGGACAGCAACTCGATTCGGGACTGGTGGTGGGATATCTCGATAGTGTGCAATTGCATGTAAGCAAACTGCAGTTGATGCAAAACAAAAAAGCCATCCTGAGTGGACGACCCGATGCAGGACTTCAATTGGCTGCCACCAAAAAGGAATTGGCCAATGCAGAGTTGGACCGCGACAAAATTGTGCGACTGGTGAACGGGGGAGTTGCTTCCCAAAATCAATTGGATGATGCCAATGCAAGAATCGCCACATTGCAGGCATCCATCAAAGCCCAGGAAAGTTCGTTGCAAATTGCTACCAATACGATCAACGAACAGGGTAATACAGTTGTGGAGCAAATGAAATCCGTTCAAGACCAGTTGAAAAAAACGGTGATCGTGAATCCTATGAAGGGCACCGTACTTACCAAGTATGCACAGCAATACGAAATGGCAGTAATAGGCAAGCCCCTGTATAAAATGGCCGACCTCTCCACCATCATTTTGCGGGCATATATTACCGGTGATCAACTGGTGCAGGTAAAGATCGGGCAGCAGGTAAAAGTGTCTGCCGATGATGGTAAAGGAGGTCTCAAGCAAACGCAGGGCGTCATTACATGGATCAATGATAAAGCGGAGTTCACGCCAAAATCCATTCAAACAAAAAACGACAGGGCCAACCTGGTGTACGCCATAAAAGTTTCGGTGAAGAATGATGGCTATTTCAAAATTGGTATGTATGGAGAACTAAGCTGGAATAAATAATGCTATGCCCGAAGTATCGCTCCGCAATATTGAAAAGACCTACGACAACGGCAAGGTGAAAGCCGTTAGCAATGTTTCTTTTGAAGTAGACAAAGGGGAGTTGTTTGGATTGATTGGGCCGGATGGTGCAGGCAAAACTTCCATCTTCCGGATATTGACCACGGTGTTGCTGGCCGACAAGGGTAGTGCAACGGTGGCAGGGCACGATGTGGTAAAAGAGTACAAGCAAATCAGGCGTAAAGTGGGGTATATGCCCGGCAGGTTTTCCTTATACCTCGATCTTACGGTAGCCGAAAATTTGAAATTTTTTGCCACGGTATTCGGCACCACCATCGAAGAAAATTACAGTTTGATCAAAGACATTTACGAGCAGATAAAACCATTCAGCAACAGGCCAGCCGGCAAATTGTCGGGGGGCATGAAACAAAAACTGGCACTGTGCTGCGCTTTGATACATAAACCCGAAGTATTGTTTTTGGATGAGCCTACTACCGGCGTGGATGCAGTATCGCGGAAAGAGTTTTGGGAAATGTTGCAGCAGTTGAAACAACAGCAGATCACCATTGTGGTGTCTACGCCCTATATGGATGAAGCTTCACTCTGCGATAGGATTGCATTGTTGCAAAATGGCAAGATCATGTCGGTGGATACACCTCAACATATCATCAATAGTTTTCCCGATCCGTTGTTTGCCGCAAAGGCGCATGATGTGTATGAACTGCTGAAAGTATTTCGTGCCCATCCTGCTGTGGCTACCTGTTATGCATTTGGCGAATACCTGCATGTGACCATGCAAGATGCACAAGCAGATGAAACAATGATTCGGGAGTTGGCCGCTCAACACCGGCTGAAGGATTTTGAAGTGAGCAGGGTAGTGCCCACTATTGAAGATTGTTTTATTCGACTGATGAGCGAACACAATGTTTCTAATTCAAACTGATAGATACTATGAGCGGATTTGCTATTGTTTGTAAAAACCTGACCAAGAAGTTTGGCGATTTTAAAGCTGTTAATGATATATCGTTTGATGTAGCACAGGGAGAAATTTTTGGTTTCCTGGGTGCGAATGGTGCAGGCAAAACAACTGCTATGCGCATGTTGTGCGGGCTCTCGTATCCCAGTTCGGGTGAGGCTTCGGTAGCAGGGTTCAATGTGTACAGGCAGCAGGAAAAAATTAAAGCGAATATTGGCTACATGAGCCAGAAGTTTTCGTTGTATGAAAACCTTACCGTTTTGGAGAATATAGAATTCTATGGAGGTGTGTATGGATTGTTGCGTTCGGAGATAAAGCAACGCGGGGCTAAGCTGATCGAAACATTGGGTATGGAGCAGGAAGCAAAAAAGTTTGTAGGAGAGTTGCCATTGGGATGGAAGCAAAAGCTGGCTTTTTCTGTAGCCATATTTCACCGGCCAAAAATTGTTTTCCTCGACGAACCAACAGGCGGTGTAGACCCTGTAACGCGGCGCCAGTTTTGGGATATGATCTATGAAGCCGCAGCTGATGGCATCACGGTGTTTGTTACTACACATTATATGGACGAAGCAGAGTATTGCCATCGTATTTCCATGATGGTGGATGGAAGAATTAAAGCACTCGATACGCCTGCAAAATTGAAGCAACAGTTTGCGGCCCATTCGATGGATGATGTATTTTATCAATTGGCACGTCGTGCCCAAAGGAGTGGAGATTAACCATGAAGCAATTACTCGCTTTCATACAAAAAGAATTTCACCATGTACTCAGGGACAGGCGCACCCTGCTCATTTTGTTTGGGCTTCCTGTGATGTTGATCATCCTGTTTGGCTTTGCGTTGAACAGTGAAGTGAAAAACATTGGCATCACTGTATTGGACAATGCGCATGATAATACTGCAGCGCAAATTGTACATCGCATACAAACCAGCGAATATTTTCATGTAGAAGCCTCTGTTCGGAACTACGGTGAAATTGAAACCTTGTTCAGACAGGGTAAGATAAAATGTGCCTTGATCTTTCCTGCGAATTTTGCAGAAGACCTGGGCCGTAGCAGAAAGGCGACGGTTCAAATTATTGCGGATGCTGCCGACCCCAATAGCGCCACTATACTTGTCAATTACCTGCGAAATATTATCGGCGGCTATCAAAGGGAATTGAATGTTGGTATAAGGCCCGGTGTGCAGATCATTCCGGAGGTAAGACAATTGTATAACGAAGAGCAAAACGGTTCACTCAATTTTATACCGGGTGTAATTGCCCTGATATTTATGATCGTGTGCACTACACTCACTTCTGTATCGGTAGTACGGGAAAAAGAATTGGGTACAATGGAGATACTGTTGGTGTCGCCATTCAAACCCATTATGGTGCTGGTGGCAAAAGCGGTTCCATATCTCATTCTTTCCATCATCAATTTTATTATCATACTTACGCTTTCCGTATACCTGCTGCATGTAGAGATAAAAGGCAGCCTGTTGTTATTGTTCCTGGAAAGCATATTGTTTATTGTTGCCTGCCTCTCGTTGGGGTTGGTGGTTTCCAATTTGACCAATTCGCAGCAAACAGCTATGCTGGTGTCTATGATGGGCATGATGCTACCCACCATCATATTGACCGGCTTTATGTTTCCGTTGGAAAATATGCCATGGATATTTCAGGCCATTTCGCATGTATTACCATCCAGGTATTATTATATCATCATCAAAGCTGTGATGTTGAAAGGGCTCGGTTTTAATTATATCTGGAAAGAAACTGTCATACTCGCGGGCATGACAGTATTCCTGCTCGTCGTTGCCCTGAAGAATTTTAAAACCCGCTTGTCATGAAAAGGCTCAGTTTTATTCTTCAGAAAGAATTCAGGCAAATATTTCGCGACAAAACGATATTGGCCATGATGTTTGCTGTGCCCAATATCCAGTTGATCATATTACCTCTGGCGGCCAACTTTGAAGTGAAAAACGTAAACGTTGTTTATGTAGATTATGATCGAAGCACCTATTCGCAAAAGTTGTTGCATAAAATTGCATCATCGGGTTATTTCAAAATGGTGGGGAATACCATTTCGTATCATGATGCGCTGAAGCTCATTGAAAAAAATGAAGCCGATATTATTCTTGAAATCCCGAATGGATTTGAACGAAACCTGGTAAGGGAAGGATCGCAGAAAGTGTATATGGCTTTGGATGCTATCAACGGCACCAAGTCGGGTATTGGGGGCGGATATTTATCTGCCGTGCTCGAAGATTTCAGCCGCTCTATTGATGTGCAGGTAAAAAATCTGGAGCCTGCTGCAACGGCTTCCGGTAAGTACATTGAAGTCACCTATTCATCCTGGTACAACCCGCTGCAGGAGTATAAATATTATATGGTACCCGGCATTTTGGTATTGCTACTTACTTTGATCGGCGGGTTCATTACAGCGTTGAACATTGTAAAGGAAAAAGAAATTGGAACCATCGAGCAGATCAATGTAACACCCATCCGGAAATGGGAATTCCTCCTGGGGAAACTTATTCCATTTTGGATCGTAGGCATGACGGTGTTTACCATCGGGCTTACTGTAATGTATTTGGTGTATGGAATTTTCCCGGCGGGTAGTATAGGCGTGCTGTACTTATTTGCATCTGTGTATTTAACTGCACTGCTGGGTTTTGGGCTATTGATATCCACCATTAGTAATAACCAGTTGCAGGCCATGTTCGTAGCATTTTTCTTCATGATGATCTTCATGCTCATGAGTGGGTTCTTCACCAGCATTGATAGCATGCCGGCATGGGCAAGGCAAATCGCAATACTCACACCTGTAACGCATTTTATTAAAGTGGTGCGATTGATCGTATTGAAAGGAAGTGGCCTGGCAGATGTGCAAACAGAATTATTGTACCTGGTCATTTTTGCAGTGCTTTTAAACGCTGCTGCAATTTTCAATTACAGGAAGACGAGTTAGAAGGGATGGTTGTGGGTAAGGCTTTTGATTGTTTGAAGTATTAAGATAGAGTGTTGAGGGATACTGTGTGTTATGTGGGAAGTGTTAGCCTTAAATAAAGGTTTTATTGGTGGTAAACTTCAATCAAACTTTTGCAGGATCGGATGTTTTTTTGAAAAGGGGAAAAATGAAAAATAGACTCGCAAGTATTTTCTGCTGCGAAGTAGAGATTCTTAAGAAGGAGAATGCAGATTATGTCGCATAAATGCTTAATCCGCAAGGCGACAATTATTATATATCGGTAGCTGCTTGCGTATATTTATCACATCTTCGTTTCGGAGAAAAGCGACAACAGTAAATTGCAGCATCATTTTGTAAATGACAGTCCTATATCTAAAATTCAAAAAAAAGCAACTATGCTAGCTCTTATTGTAATATATAACCATCAATACATGAAAAATGTAGAGGCCATAGAGCGGCTATATAAAAATAGATTTAGTCATATTTATCACTTAATGCCATTTTACAAGGGAGACAAATTAAACGTAATCTCGGTTTATGATTCCTCTTTTTACTTTCAGGGATATATTGCTCAAGGTTTTAAAAGTTTTTTTAAAAAAGAGTATGAGCACTATTTTTTTGTGGCAGATGATTTGGTGTTGAATCCTATAATAAATGAGTCAAATTACAAAGAGTATCTTCAGCTTAAAGAAAATACCTGTTTTATACCGGATTTTATCTCATTACATGCGCCAAATAAATATTGGAAGCGGGCGGTAGAAGGCTACTGGTGGGATATAAACGTTGTTGGGGTTGAGGCTAACGGACAATTGCCTACATATGGAGAAGCATTACAAAGGTTTAAGAAATTTGGATTGTCTATTGCCCCAACAAACTCGAAGATACTTTCCATCCCGCTAAAAAGTTGCTTCAAAAAGATCATTTCCAAACGGGATTTGAATAGTTGCATTGATTTCTTAAAAAGCTGTTTGAAATGGATTTTTCCTGAAAAATACTACCTGAATTATCCAATTATTGGCAGTTATTCCGACGTCTTTGTTATCAGCTCTAATTCTATTAAGCAATTTTGTCATCTCTGCGGAACTTTTGCGGCAACTAAATTATTTGTAGAGTTAGCCATTCCAACCTCGGTAGTTTTGAGTGCGGAAGATATTTCAACAGAAGCGAATCTTGAATTAAGGGGAAGATCATTATGGACAAGTGACGACTTCGAAGTGCTTGATAAATATAACCACTCACTTACCGATCTGCTATCCAGCTTCCCAACAAATTATCTCTATTTACATCCAATTAAACTATCTAAATGGGTAAATTGAAAGTTGCAGTTATTGGAGCTGGCATTTCGGGAATTTCCAATAGCAAATATGCTATTTGAAATTAATGCGACATCACTTTTTTTTGAATCAAATAGCACACCGGGAGGTTTAGTACGATGTACGAATGAAAATGGCATTTTATTCCATCGTGTGGGAGGGCATGTATTTAATGAAAAAAACGAAGATGTCGCCAAATGGTTTTTGGGCAAGTTTGATAGAGAAAACGAATTTCTTCATGCCCGACGAAATACCAAAATACTTCTAGATGGTCGGACCTTGGGATACCCCATCGAAAATTACTTGTACAATTTGCCAATTGAAATTACGACACCAATAATTGAGGATTTTTTGTCAGTTTCAGGCAAGCATTTAAAGCCTGATAATTTCGATGATTTTTTGCGGTTAAACTTTGGCGAAACATTGTACAAGTTATACTCCGAGCCATATAATCGAAAATTTTGGACGTTGATTTCGCAACAGTTCCATTGCCATTGCTGGAGGGTAAACTTCCTATGCCCAATTACTTGCAAACCATAGTATCCAACATTTTTAGAAAAGGTGAGGAGAAAATGGTGCACAGCTCATTTTTTTATCCCCGAAAAGATGGTTCCCAATTCTTAGTTAACAGGCTTAGTGAGCATCTCAACTTAAAAGGAATACTAAGGTTTCGCAAATACAGGTTTGGAAAATAAGCAGCTGGAAATTTTAAATGAAACTTTTGGTCTTGCTATTTACTCCGGAGATATAAGAGTATTAGCTGATATCGTAACTGGCCGCCTTATAAATAAGAAGTTGAATTCAAAAGCTAAAAGGCTTCGGTCAAATGGCACTTCCAATGTTTTGTGTGAAATAGATAGCAATGCATTGCATTGCATTGTCGTGGCTTTATATATCGGGAAAAGGTATTGCAGCTCATAGAATAATTTATACCGGTAACTTTAGCTCAAGCAAGAATGGCGACAGTAAGTGATTGACCTGTACTATAGAGTTTTCTGGAGAATTTACAGAAGGGTTTATTCGAAATGAAATAAGGAAGCTACACGGCAATCCTAATCCTGTCATTTTTAATTATGAACCAAACTCTTACTTTATTCAGAGTCATGATAGCAGAGACGTAATAAGGAGTTATAAAGAGGAGCTGGTAGGCTCAAATATATTTCTGCTTGGTCGTTTTGCAGAGTGGGAGTATTACAATATGGATAAAGCTATCGAGTAGCAATGAACTTGAAAAGTGAAATAGCAGGGATTTTTGGTATTGCTAATTGATTGCCAATAAGCGTAGCAATGAAAGTATTAGAATCTCTGATCCAATAATTGTGTTGTCCTGAAAAAATATTACTCGATTACCCCAAATAAAAAAGCCTCAACAAGTGAGGCTTTTTTATTCTTAAGAAGCGGACCGGACGGGACTCGAACCCGCGACCTCCGCCGTGACAGGGCGGCATTCTAACCAACTGAACTACCGATCCTTAAGAGCTTTCCAGCGGAGAGTGTTTCTCGTTTGGGAGTGCAAAAATAGGGTTTCAATTATAATCACCAACTCTTGTAGCAACTTTTTTTTATTTTTTTTTCAGCATGCATTTTTATCGCTGCTGCATAAAAAAACCTGCTTATAAAAAGCAGGTTTTCCTATTCAAAAACAATTGAAAAATCAATTATTCAGCTACTACTTCAAAAGCAACTTCGGTACTGTTGCCACCACCAAAATCTACAGCAGCTTTGTATGAACCAAGTTCTTTTACCTCGTCTACAATGCTAATGCGACGACGGTCGATTTCGTATCCTTTTTGTTCGCGGATTGCTTTGCTAATTTGCACAGCAGTAACGCTACCAAAGATTTTACCGCTGGTACCCACTTTAGCACCAACAGATACTGGTCCTTCGTTGAGTTTAGCAATTACTTCGCTGATAGCAGCCAACAAAGCAGCTTCTTTTTTAGCAGCCACTTTCAGTTTTTCTTCACGAACCTTCAGGTTAGTTGGGCTAGCTTCTACAGCAAGCTTGTTTGGGATAAGGTAGTTACGGGCATATCCGTTTTTTACAGATACCAACTCGTTTTTACCACCCAGGTTGTTTACGTCAGAAATCAGGATTACTTGCATTGTTTCTTTTTTTAGTTCCCAGAGCCCAGCTTTCGCTGTCCTTCCTGCTTATGGCAAGAGTTAGGGAATGGTTACTTAATATGTGAAAAGTGAAAGGTGAAAACGAATTTCACCTTTCACATCTCTTCTTATTTCATCAAATCGGTTACATAAGGAAGCAGGGCCATTTGACGGGCACGTTTAACTGCATCACTTACTTTACGCTGAAACTTCAGGCTGTTACCGGTCAAACGACGGGGCAACAATTTGCCTTGCTCGTTCAAAAACTTTTTCAGGAATTCGGCGTCTTTGTAATCAACATACTTGATGCCCATTTTCTTGAAACGGCAATATTTCTTCTGGCGCTTTTCGGTACGAATAGCTGTCAGGTATTTTATTTCGTTACGTGCCATAACTTAAGCCTCCGCTTTTTCAGATTCTTCAAAATGCTTCACACCACTTTTCTTACGAGCGTTGTAGTCGACGGCGTGCTTATCGAGTTTAAAGAAAATGTGACGCATTACTTGTTCGTCACGCAAAAACTGGATCTTCAGTTTTTCATTGAGGTCGGAAGTAGCAGTGTACTCCAGTACCCAGTACATACCAGTAGTTTTTTTCTGGATTGGGTACGCCAGTGATTTCAATCCCCAGGGGTTGCTGTTGATAATAGCACCGCCGTTTTCAGTAACGAAGTCAACATACTTCTTCTGAATAGCCGCGTAGCTCTCGTCGTTGAGCACGGGGGTAAAAATCACCATCAGTTCATAGTTGTTCATGATCTGTTTGATTTTAAATTGTTTACAATGGACATCCCGCTTTTGGCGGGACGAATTCAGTCATTTCAGCTGAATTTGGGCGGCAAAGGTAGGGGAATGGGGCTGAGCAGCCAAACAAAAAACGCTAAAACCTTGGTGTTGTCCCAAACCCGGGAGGTTATCGTATGTCCTTATACGCCTGTATGGTGCCATTTTCGCCCAGCACATATCGTTCGCAAGGCTTAAACCCTTTTGATGCTAAACTGTTGGTGCTGTCGGCGCCGTTGAGCTGTATGCCAGCCATTTGGCAAATGGTTTCGAATGTTTGATGGGCGCTGCTTACAGGTTGCAGGTAATTGGTTTTCAATGTTGTAGCCATATCGGGCCGCTGGGCAAAAACTGGTCGCTGTACCAAATAAGCATGGGGATGTTAATGCTGGGCCGGGTAGGTTTATAGGCATGGAAGAACAGGTTGCGTTCATCATCGCCCAGGTTTTCGCCGTGATCGCTTACATAAGTAATGGAGGCAGGCAGGGAAGTGGCTTTTACAAGGTTGATGATCTCATTTAAAATATAATCGGTGTATAAAATGGAGTTATCGTATTCGTTCATCACCACATCTTTTGGAGGGTAGCCCACCATAGCCCGGTTTCTTTCCGAAACTGGTTTGAACTTGGTGAAACTTTCAGGATAGCGAAGCAAATACCTCCAGTGGCTACCGATCATGTGCATCACAATAAAAATATCTTTTCCATTATTGGCTTTTAGCACCTGGCTAAGTGTGGGTAATAATGCCGCATCTGTGCTGCCCGTAAAGTTGGTTTCGTTTGAACCCCAACCGTGAAAAATGGTGGTGTCTGCATCGGGGTAATGCATAGCAATACTACTGGTTAGCCCATGTTTTGCCTGGTTGCTGATCCAGGCGGTATAAAACCCGGCTTCTTTAAAAGCATATACAATACTTCTTTCGGCTTTGTGCTTATCGTATTCTCTTGCATCGGCCCGGCTAATAATGAGGGGTACCGATAAATGTGTCATGCTGGCACCACTGATCGCATTAGGAAACGATACAAGATTAGCTTGCTGGGCAAGCAGCGGATTGGTTGGGCGGTGGTAGCCATTGATAGAAAAGTGGTCGCCGCGGGCTGTTTCACCAATCAGTAATAAATGAATGGAAGGGCCTTTGAAATCAGCAGATTTTTTTGCGCCGAAACTAAAATTCCGGGTAGACTCTATATGGCGTTGTTCATTTTGCGATTCGTTGTAAACGAAGGATACCG
This sequence comes from Phnomibacter sp., assembly GCA_035456005.1. Classification (GTDB taxonomy): domain Bacteria; phylum Bacteroidota; class Bacteroidia; order Chitinophagales; family Chitinophagaceae; genus Phnomibacter. The sequence continues at coordinate 429,949 of DATIEA010000004.1, forward strand.
CATTGCCAATACGAAAAGGGTAAAAGGTTTTGGAGGTATTGATGAGTATCTGTTGGTAGAAAAACAGATCGCGACTACGCGAAAAGGGTAAGAGCAATGTGAGCGCAATGGCAATGGCAGATATTGTACCAGCTCGCTTGTAGCTAAGTTGTGCGGGCAAACGGTACAATAGTTTTTTGCTTACATAAAAAAACAGCGCACAACTCAGTATCAATAATAGAATGCGCCATCCTAATAATTCTTTTACTTCCTGCCAATTTGTATCCATCAATAAACCGATCATTTCGGTATTGGCCTGGCTGTTGATAAGCAAGACAGGGAATATGCCAATAGGAGAAAGGGCTGCTATAAAAGAAAGCAACAGGTAATACCATTTCATGCGCCTGGCAAACAGCACTACCGGGATACACAGGAAAATGGTCACTACTACAAAACCGATCACTAAATAATTGAATACGCCATTCCTGAGAAAATATGCAGCGTCGGGGGAATAAATAAGGAGTACGGGCAGTAAAACACAGAGTAGAATGCGCAAAGTGTGGGTAGAAAATAAATCAACCAGGGCGCTTCGATTAGAACGCACTTGCATGAGTAAGGGGTGTTAGGGTAAGGCAATCAGAATAACCACAATATTATGTGTTTATTAAATTTAGATGACTTAATTCTTACGGGCAAATTTTAAATACCATGCAAAAGTCCCGGCAGGTTATTTTTTTTCAGAATACATTCGGATGATGCAACTCCACCCTCCAAGTGTTAGCCTCCTCTCAGAAACCGACTGGTTGCTGCAGTTTGATACGGGGCTTTCCATAGAGCACAATAAGCTGATTCATACCCTTGCGGGTATTATTCGCAGCGGGTATGCATCATGGGTGTCCGATACAGTAGTGGCATACGATAGCTTGTTGATCCGGTTGCATAAGCCCTATGCGGAAGTAGATAAAATGATAGCCGCTGCATTCAACCAATTGGAACAGGAAAACACTCAGCAGGCACCCGGCCTGGTGGAAATACCTGTATGCTACGATCCTGCTCTCTCCAACGACTTAGCCAGTATGGCCCGGCAAACAGGCTTGCAGGCAGAGGAAATTGTACACCTTCACAGCGATCCCGTTTACCATATTTATATGCTGGGCTTTCTGCCCGGCTTTGCCTATATGGGTACTGTTGCACCTTCCATTGCTTTGCCCAGGAAAAAAGAACCAGTTCCTGTAAAAACCGGTGCAGTGGGTATTGCAGCCACGCAAACAGGTATCTATCCCACCAACAGTCCCGGTGGTTGGAATATTGTAGGCTATACGCCACTCGTTATGTTCAACGCCCAAAGAGAGCCTGCCTGCATACTGAGTGCCGGGCAGCAGGTAAAGTTTGTACCTATTTCATTCACTGAATTTGAAAGCCTGCAGCGCCATGAGCATCATCATTGAAAAAGCGGGCATGCTCGATACCATCCAGGATGCCGGCCGAACCGGGCTTAGCCATTGGGGTATCAATACCAATGGCCCAATGGATTCTTTTGCCATGGCATTGGCCAATGCATTATTGGGAAATGAATTGAATGCGCCCGTGATAGAAATGCATTTTCCCGCACCCATTATTCGGTTTACTGCGCCAGCATATATTGCATTGGCAGGTGCTGATTTTTCGGCCATGCTTAATGATACACCCATAGAAAGCAACCGTGCTTACCAGGTGGCTGCAGGTTCTGTGCTGCGCTTTGCGCAAAAAAAAATGGGTGAAAGAATATACCTCAGTGCCAGGCATGGTTGGCAAGTACCACTTGTGTTGGGAAGTTATGCCACCAACCTGAAGTCAGGCTTTGGAGGCATGGAGGGACGTGCTCTACAAAAAGACGATACTATCTTTTTTGAAGAACATTTACCACCATTTTCCTCCACACAAAAAATGAGCTGGTATTTTCCGGCACTGGTTGAAAAAGGAAATACACTTCGCATTGTAAAAGGTCCGGAATGGGAATGGTTGAGCAATGATGCACAAACTTGCTTTCTGAAAAATTCATTCGAAATAAGCCGCAAAGCTGATCGTATGGGATTGCATTGGATTGGTCAAACGCTGGGACTGCAAGAGGAGCGGAGCCTGTTGTCTGCCCCGGTGGTAATGGGCACTACACAACTTTTACCATCAGGGCAAATGCTGACGCTGATGGCCGATCATCAAACAGTTGGAGGATACCCGCGAGTGATACAAATATGCAAAGTGGATCTATCCATATTGGCACAGGCAACACCGGGAACGAAGTTTACGTTTAGCATAATTGAAGCCAGCGAAGCCATTGCTTTGTACAATGCGCAGCAAGAAACACTGCTGCAAATCAAGGAAGCTGTAAAAGTTCGTATCAACTAATTCGCTTTTATATTTATTGCATGCAAAAAAGCATCGATCTAAACTGTGATTTGGGTGAAGGCATGCCAACGGATGCTGCCATTATTCCATACATCAGTTCGGCCAATATCAGTTGTGGTTTTCATGCCGGCGATGAGGATACAATGGCCAACACTATTCGCTTATGCCTGCAACACGGTGTAGCCATTGGTGCGCATCCTTCCTTTAATGACCGCGAAAATTTTGGCAGAACGGCCATGCATTTACCTGCAAATGCAATAGAAGAACTGGTGCTGCAACAACTCAGTATTATGGCAGATCAATGTGCTAAGCAGGATGCGATTATGCACCATGTAAAGCCTCACGGGGCATTGTACAATATGAGTGCTGCCGATGAAAATATTGCTGCAGCCATTGCTAATGCTATTCTTCAATTCAATCCCAACCTGGTGTTGTTTGGATTGGCCGGCAGTATTTCACTGAGCGTGGCAAAGCAAATGGGGATCCGCGTGGTGCATGAATTTTTTGCCGACAGAACCTATCAACCCAATGGATCACTTACACCCCGCACACAAGCCAATGCCACACTGCATGATGTGAATGATGCAGTGGAGCAAGCCATGCTGATAGCTACTGATGCTGCAGTAAGAAGCGTGGACGGTGCATTGATCTATCCCTGTGGGCAGCAGGAAACGGTATCTATTTGTTTGCATGGTGATGGCGAAAATGCCATAGAATTTGCGCAAGCTATACATCAAAAATTTCAATCCAATCATATCCATATTAAACCCAGTGCATGAGTGAACCTGCAAATAAAAAATGGTTGGGCAGTGCCTTTATTGGTGCTGCATTTTTAATGGCCACATCGGCCATTGGCCCGGGTTTTATTACACAAACCACGGTGTTTACTGCCAAGCAAGGCGCCAGTTTTGGTTTCGTTATTCTTGTTTCCATCATCATAGATATTGTGGTGCAACTCAATATCTGGAATGCTATTGCTGCATCGCGGATGAAAGCATCGGACCTGGTGAATAAGTTATTGCCGGGTGCAGGGTATCTCCTGGGCGTTTTGGTGGTAGCAGGTGGTTTGGTTTTTAATATTGGCAATGTGGCGGGCTGTGGATTGGGTTTGCAAACTTTGTTTGGTATCGATGCAACTACCGGCGCCATAGCCAGTGGCGTATTTGCCATCATTATTTTTTTGGTGAAAGAGTTTGGCAAAGCCATGGACTCCCTGGCGAAATGGCTGGGCATCGTAATGATCTTAATGGTGATTGCTGTGGCAATCATTGCCCAGCCTCCCATGGCAGAGGTAGTAAAGGAAACTGTATGGCCCTCGCAAATTCATCTTATTTCCATTCTCGCATTGGTGGGTGGTACAGTAGGTGGATATATCAGTTTTGCAGGGGCGCACCGCATGCTGGATGCTTCGGCCAACCGACCCATCAAGATGGCGGAGGTGAACAAAGCGGCAGTAAGTGGTATTGTTATTTCCGGCATCATGCGGGTATGTTTGTTTGTGGCAGCGTTTGGTGTAATTGCCACCGGTTTTGTACCCGATGCTGCTAATCCTGCCCCCAGTATTTTTAAGCATGTGCTGGGCCATACGGGCGAAAAAATATTCGGAATTATTTTCTGGTGTGCTGCTATTACATCGGTAGTGGGAGCGTCTTATACTTCTGCAAGTTTTATGGAAAACTGGCACCCGTTCTTTTTGAAGCAACGTCAATGGGTCATCGTGGGTTTTATTGCCATTGCCACTACCTGCTTTGCACTCTTTGGGCAGCCCATTAAAATTTTGGTGGCAGCAGGAGCCATCAACGGTCTCATACTTCCCGTTTACATGGTATTTATTTTATGGGCTTTTATGAGCAGGAAACTAATGCCGAATTTCAAACAGCGTGGCTGGCTCCTTATTGCCGGCTGGATAGCTACCATTTTGGTGGCGTATATGAGTTGGATGGCTTTGGCCGATCTGTAAGTGCAGTAGACTCGGTGAGCAATTTTTGCGTGCATTTTCACCGACGTTTTCATGGCTTTCACCGAGTATTGTACACTGTTTGCCTATACCATATTTTCCACATGGTAGTGCTGCAAGAGTTTTGATTCAACAAAAAGCACTACTCATGAATCCCTATTCACAACAACCGCAGCCCGAAGGAGGCCACCATAGGAGAAACAGGCAATCTGGTTGGTTGTCCAGTCAAACCATTATTGGTATTGGTATTGTTTTATTTGGCCTTTTCATGTTCCTGAAACGATCCAACGTATATATCCCGCATTGGTTAACCAGTTGGGAAGTGATACTCATATTTATCGGCATTCTTGTTGGGTTAAGATCGGGTTTTAAAGATGTAAACTGGATCATCCTCATTGTGATTGGTTCTGCATTTTTAATGGACGATCTGTTTGCCGGGTATAGCATGCGAAAATTTGGGTGGCCCGTAGCCCTCATTATTGTGGGATTAATAATCGCCTTCAAGCCTCGTATAGCACGTCGCCAGCCATGGTTGTATAAAAACGATGATATGCCTCCTCCAGGTGGTGGCACTACAATGCAGCAGGATTTCTCCACTACACAAGATGCTTCCAGTTGGGATAAAACACAGGGCGAAGTGTTGGATGTGTCTGCCGTATTTGGTGGTGTAAAAAGAAATGTGATGAGCAAGAATTTTCGCGGGGGAGAAATTGTAGCTGTATTTGGTGGCGCCGAAATCAATTTGTCGAATGCCGATTTTGAAGGAGTGATTCGCATAGAATCGGTAAGTGTGTTTGGTGGTACCAAATTGTATGTACCACCCAACTGGGATGTGCAATCGGAAATGGTAGCCGTGTTTGGCGGTGTAGATGACAAGCGCATTATTCGCCCCGAGCTTATCGACCCCAAGAAAAAACTGGTACTGGAAGGCACCTGCTTCCTGGGCGGACTTGAGATCAGGAGTTTCTAATTTTCATTCAACCTAATTATCCTACAATGGAAAGCATTCCATCCGGTTGGTACCTTGTAAAAATGAATTTTGATGTATTGGTAGGACAGCCGGCCACACCCATACAACAGCACACACAATGGCGATTGTTGCTGGCGCCGGATGTACACACAGCCATGGCAAGAGCAGAAGAAATAGGCAGGATCGAAGGACAGATCGCTATGCCACCCTTGCAGGGGTTGATTCAATGGCAATACCATGGCGCATCCGAAATTTTCCCGCTCGATCAACTGCTGGATGGCGCAGAAATATTTTCACACTGTATACCCACACCCAACCACGCTTAATGAACCGCAGCATTTTTTTCCGAATCGTTCACCCAGGAAATAAATGCTGCTGTTCTATTTCCCAGTAATTTTCCTTTTAAATTTTCCCCGTTGTCTGCTACACCATTTTCCATACCCCGCTTTCGCTGGATGTTCATTGCCTCCTGGATATTTTGGGCAGCAGTGCATGCATGGGTGTTGAACTGGTATGGTTATATACCGGGCGTAGCATTTGCCGATAGCATAGTGAGCAATGGTTTGCTCTTGCTGGCAAGCTGGCTTATCGGCAATAGCTTTCGGTATTACCTGCCCAGCCGCGATCGCTACATTTACCTTATTGCCCTTACTACCATTGCGGCCATTGCCTGGCTCTTGTTGAGCCGATTTGTAATGCAACTCATGCCAGATGTGGTAAGCAATAACGAAAGTTTTTGGAACCAGTCGGTGCCGGTGCGCATGGCTGTTGGTTTTTTATTGCTCGGCACCAATACACTCATCAATGTGCTTTGGTACACGCTGCAGGACCAGCAGGAAATTGAAAAACGAAAAACAGAATCTGCAGCACTCACCCGCGAAACAGAACTGCTGAAATTGAAAGAACAACTGCATCCGCATTTTTTATTCAATAGCCTTAACTCCATCAATGCACTGATAGGAACACAGCCTATGCAGGCAAGAACGATGATCCAGCAACTGGCCGATTTTTTGCGTGGCACCATTCGCAAAGGAGAGAATGAGTGGGTGGCTTTGCAAGAAGAGATCAACCATTTGCAATTGTATCTGGATATTGAAAAAGTACGGTTCGGTCATCGCCTGCAAACTGCAGTGTATATATCGGAAGAAGCTGCACAAGCCAAGGTGCCCGCATTGCTGTTGCAGCCTGCTGTTGAAAACGCTATCAAATTCGGGTTGTACGATACGACGGCACCTATCGAAATTTCCATTCAGGCCGAAGTAAACAATCATACCCTCACTGTCATCATTTCCAATCCTTACGATGCAGAAGTGTCGACACGGCAAAAGGGTACAGGCTTTGGTTTGCGTTCCATTGAACGACGTTTGTTTTTGTTGTTTGGCCAGCCGGGCTTATTGAGCACTTCTGCCAACGATGGCATATTTATCACCCATATTTCTATACCGCAACTTGCATGATACCCGTAATAATTATCGACGATGAACCGCTGGCCCGCATGCTGGTGCTCGAATACTTGCAGGCTTACCCACAATTGAAAGTGGTGGCCGAATGTGGCGATGGATTTGAAGGATTAAAAGCCATTCAACAGCATAAACCTTCGCTGATTTTTTTGGATATACAGATGCCGAAAATCACCGGCTTTGAAATGCTGGAAATTTTAGAGCAACCCCCTTCGGTTATTTTCACTACAGCATTTGATGAGTATGCCATTCGTGCTTTTGAAACCAATGCTATCGACTATTTGCTGAAACCTTTTAGCAAAGAACGATTTGATAAAGCGGTAGAAAAATGGTTGCAGGTACAACCGGAATATACACCCGCCATTCACGAAGCGTTGTTGCAGTCTACGGCCATTTCCCCGGCACAGCAAGACCGCATTGTGGTAAAGCAGGGCAGCAATATCAAGATCATTCCCATGCACGATGTGGTGTATTTTGAAGCTGCCGATGATTATGTAAAAATTCATACGGCAGAGGGGAATTTTCTCAAGAACAAGACCATGGCTTTTTTTGAAGGCATGCTGAACCAACAACAATTTGTACGGGTACACCGCTCTTACTTGCTGGCGGTAAAACATATTACCCGCATCGATCCGTACGAAAAAGAAAACTACCTGGCATTGCTGCGCAATGGTGCCAAAGTGCCTGTGAGCAAAACAGGTTATAGCCGCCTGAAAGAAGTACTAGGATTATAAATCGGTTGACTGTTGCTTACTCTGTTTTCACCAACAGGCTTCTTGTCAGCTCTTTATTGTTTTGCTGCACCACGAAAATGTATTGACCAGCTGGCAACTCCCGCAGTGGGATAATTTCATCCTTACAATGCTTTCATTTTTCTTTGTCTGTTCGGTTAGCTGCATCTTTGGCGGGTGAATCATACGCAAAAACATCTGGTGGTAGTGGGCGGTGGAGCTGCCGGTTTTTTCTGTGCCGTCAATGCGGCCCGGTTGGTACCCGGTTTGAAAGTGACCATTGTAGAAAAGAGCAGCAAAGTGCTGCAAAAAGTAAAAGTGAGTGGAGGAGGCAGGTGCAATACCACCCATCTTTCCGACTCTATTTCCGAAATGTCAAAATGCTATCCGCGAGGAGAGAAGTTTGTGAAAAAAGCATTCCATCGCTTTTTTGTAAAAGATACCATTGAGTGGTTTGCAGCAAGAGGCGTGGACTTAAAAGCAGAAGAGGATGGGCGTATGTTTCCCACCACCAACGATTCACAAACTATTATTGATTGCCTGCTTCGCGAAGCCAATAGATACAAGGTGGAGCTGGTGATGCAGTTCCCTGTACAGTTACTCGAACCGCATGCTGAAGGCTTTACCATCCACAGCACTGGCGATAGGAAAATGGAAGCCGATTTTGTATGCATTGCCACAGGTGGCTTTCCCAAAGCTGAAATGTTTGACTGGATCACAAAGCCCACCGGGCATAGTATTGCCTTGCCCATTCCTTCCTTATTTACATTCAATATTCCGAAACATCCTATCACATCCCTCATGGGTGTGGCCACAAAGGCTTCGGTAAAAATTGCAGGCCTGAAATTTGAATCTACCGGGGCCTTGCTGCTTACGCACTGGGGATTGAGCGGGCCAGCGGTATTGCGTTTGTCTGCTTTTGCGGCAAGAGAGCTGCACGAAAAAAATTACGAGTACACCGTCATTATCAACTGGCTGCCCGACTATAACGAAAACAGTCTTCGGGCAAAAATGCTGCATCATCGCGAAACCAAAGGCACGCAAAAAGTATTGAATACCGAATGGATCAGCCTGCCTGCAAGGTTGTGGGCTTTTTTGCTGCAGGAATCGGGTATTGACCCCGAAGCCCGCTGGGCCACACTGCCGGCTGTATTGCAAAATCAACTTATTAAAAAACTCTGTGGCTACGAGCTGCATGCCCATGGTAAAACCACGTTCAAAGATGAGTTTGTAACAGCAGGGGGAATAGATACTTCCGAAGTAGGTACCGATACCATGGCCAGCAAAAAGATCCCTCATTTGTTCTTTGCCGGGGAGATATTGAATGTGGACGGTATTACGGGTGGATACAACTTTCAACACGCCTGGACCTCCGGATTTGCAGCTGCTAATGGAATAGAACAGGCTTTTATATGAGTACGGTCACTATTTATGGCCGAAATTTTCCAATTCGTAACATATTCAGCAGAAATGCATGTGTGAGCAAATGCCTATTCTGTTACCTTTGGAGCTACCACTCGATTACCAAATTAATAGCTAAACAACACAGTAATGGGGATTTTTAAGGACAGATTTAAGGCGAAAACGGAAATCGCTGCAGCTGAAATCAAAGCATTATTAAAAGACCATGGCAACAAGAAAATTGGTGAAGTAACCCTTTCCCAAATTTATCAGGGTATGCGTGGTATTACCGGACTGGTGTCCGAAACTTCCTTGCTCGATGCACAAGAAGGCATTCGTTTTAGAGGATATTCTATACCGGAATTGATTGAAAAACTTCCGAAAGCACCCGGTGGTTCGGAGCCTCTGCCCGAAGGACTTTTTTACCTGATGATGATTGGCGAATTGCCAACTGCGGAAGATGTGGAGCATGTAACCATCGTGTTGCAGCGTAAAAGCCATGTGCCAACCCATGTATTCAAAACTATAGATGCGCTTCCTATTACTGCTCACCCCATGACCATGTTTGTGACCGGTGTAATGGCACTGCAAACTGAGAGTCATTTTGCCCGTCGCTATGCAGAGGGCATGAATAAAAAAGATTATTGGGAAGCTACTTTCGATGATACACTGATCCTGCTGGCTCGTTTGCCACGTATTGCTTCTTATATCTATCGCCGCAAATACCACGAAGGCAGCGATATTAACCCCGATGGTATGCTCGACTGGTCGGGCAACCTGGCGCATATGCTGGGCTTCGAGGATAAGAGTTTTCATGAACTGATGCGTTTGTACATGACCATTCATGCCGACCACGAAGGTGGTAACGTGAGTGCTCATACTACCCACCTGGTAGGCTCTGCCCTCAGCGATCCATACCTGGCGTATGCGGCGGGTATGAATGGTTTGGCAGGTCCGCTTCATGGCCTGGCTAACCAGGAAGTGATCAAGTGGATATTTGAAATGCAGGAAAAGCTGGGTACCGATTTGCCCACGCACGACCAGATAGAAGCCTATGTACGCCAAACCTTATCCGAAGGAAAAGTAGTGCCGGGTTATGGCCACGCAGTATTGCGTCAAACCGACCCCCGATATACTGCGCAAATGGAATTTGGTAAAAAATACATGCGGGATGATAAACTCTGCCGCACTGTTTGGAAAATTTATGAAGTAGTGCCGCCCATTTTGGAAAGCCTGGGTAAGGTTAAGAACCCATGGCCCAATGTGGACTCGCATAGCGGCGCATTGCTGGTGCATTTCGGCATGAAAGAATATGAATTCTACACCGTGCTGTTTGCAGTAAGCCGTGCCCTCGGTGTACTGGCCAACCTTTGCTGGTCGAGAGCTTTGGGACTTCCACTGGAACGTCCGAAGAGCGTGACCACCGAGTTGGTTCAAAAATGGTTGAATGGAGAAGGCGAAATTTGGGGAGAATAATCCTCTCATTAGCTATTAATACTGAAAATGCGTTGCACCAAAGTGCAGCGCATTTTCATTTCCGGTGCAAGATGAAAATTGCACCATTCATTTTTGGGTAGCCTATTTCACTACTTTTATATATCAACTGAAACGCACACCATGATCCACTTTCGCTTCTCAAAATGTGCCTGGTCCTTACTAATTGCTTCTCTACTGTCAGCATCTGCTGTAATTGCGCAGGATTCAACAGCCCCGAAAAAAAAGGGTTATCCAGAAGGGATGTTCAAAGACACGCTGGATGGTAAACTCGACTTCAGTAGATTTTTGCTGGAAATGAAGGGTTTTCTTCCTATACCCATGATCATTACCGAACCTGCTGTGGGTGGCTTTGGTGGAGTATTAGCACTTGCTTTTCTTTCGCCCAAAAAAGTGCCGCCGGGTAAGTCCTATGTAGCGCCAGATATCACTATAGGTTTTGGTATGTATACGGCCAACAATTCCTGGATGGCTGGTGGTGGCCGAATAGGCAGCTTTCCAAAAGCTGGTATCAAGTACCGGGCGTTTGCTGGTTTTGGTAGTTTGAATCTCGATTTTTACCGCGACCTGCCCCAGCTTGGCGAAAAAAAATTCGGGTTTAATATTAAGGCGATTCCATTACTACTCAGCATGAGTAAATCGCTGGGTAAGTCTGATGTGTATTTGGGATTACAATACTCTCTCGGCAAAATAGATTTAACGCCAAAATTTCTTGATCAGCATCCCGAGTATTTCCCCGACAAAGATTTTGAAAGCAGGGTAGCCCAGCTTGCAGGTTTTGTTGATATTGATAAGCACGATAATTTTTTTACACCCAATAAAGGATACCGGGTAAATGTATTGTTTGGTGCCAACGACAATTGGACGGGCAGCGATTATGAGTATCAAAAACTAACCAGTTTTGTAACCGGGTTTTACCCCATCAAAAAAAACTGGATCAGCGGTATTCGGTTCGATGCGCAACATATATTCGGAAAAGCGCCATTCTATTTATTGCCTTCTATCGATTTGAGAGGGGTGCCAAAAGCCCGTTACCAGGGGGTAACAACTGCATTGGTTGAAACCGAGCAGCGCATCGATTTTAAAAGAAGATGGAGCGCAGTGGTATTTGGCGGGCTGGGTAAGGCCATGATGGACAATCAATCTTTTGGTGAAGCCAATTTGGTGTACAACTACGGAACCGGATTCAGGTACCTACTTGCCCGTGCTTTTGGTATTCGGGCAGGTATAGATGTGGCCGGTGGCCCCGATAGTTTCGGTTGGTACATTGTGGTAGGCCATAACTGGACGCGATGATTAACAACATATTTCGATAAACAAAAAGGTTCGCAGTTGCGGACCTTTTTTAATGCTTCAAGTGGGACGCCCTGATCCTAAAACAAAAAAGGCTCACATTGCTGTGAACCTGATTTTTAAAGCTGTGGAGGATACCGGAGTCGAACCGGTGACCTCTTGCATGCCATGCAAGCGCTCTAGCCAGCTGAGCTAATCCCCCTTGCGGGGTGCAAATATAGGAACTGAGATGAAACACCAAAAAACATTTGCGGCAGCCTTTGAAAGTTGGCAATTTTTTGGGCAACGCTACTGTAGCTTTCCTTTGATCTCGTTCAGTTTCAATAAGGCTTCTACCGGGGTAAGACGGTTGATGTCAATGCCTTCCAGTATGGTACGAATGGAGGTGAACACTTCTGTATGCTCATCAAATATGGAAAGTTGCATACGGCCGCCATCGGCTGTGGTAGCTGCTATTTGCTTCACTTTCGACTGGATTGAATCTCCCTGTTCGCTGGTTTCTTCATGCTTGCTTTCGAGCCAGGCGAGTATTTCGTTGGCCCGGTTAATGAGGGCAGGAGGCATGCCCGCCAGCTTGGCTACATGAATACCAAAACTGTGGGTGCTGCCACCGGCGGCCAACTTGCGCAGGAAAATTATTTTGTTGCCTATTTCTTTATTGGTGATATGATAGTTGCTGATGCGTGGCAATTTTTCTTCCAGCTCATTCAACTCGTGGTAATGTGTAGCGAACAATGTTTTGGGCAAAGCAGGACTGTTGTGTAAATATTCGGCAATGCTCCATGCAATGCTGATACCATCGTAGGTACTGGTGCCCCTGCCAATTTCGTCGAGCAGGATCAAACTTCTTGAACTGAGGTTGTTGATGATGCTGGCAGTTTCATTCATCTCCACCATAAACGTGCTTTCGCCACCACTCAGGTTATCGCTAGCGCCCACACGGGTAAATATTTTATCTGTCAATGGAATGCTCGCTTCTGTACACGGCACAAAACTGCCCATATGTGCCATCAGGGTTACGAGGGCGGTTTGACGTAGCAATGCACTTTTACCACTCATGTTAGGGCCGGTAAGAATGATGATCTGCTGTCCTTCAGGATCGAGGGTGATATTGTTGGCAATATAGGTTTCACCTGCAGGCAATGATCTTTCAATTACCGGGTGCCTTGCATCGGTTAAATGCAATGCAACGCCCTCATGCATCTGCGGTTTGCGATACTGGTACTGTATGGCATTGGTAGCAAAGCAACACAGGCAATCCAATATGCCGAGCACTTGTCCATTGGTTTGTAAAGGAGCTAAGTAGTCTTGCAATTCCAATAGCAACTCATCAAAAATGGACTGCTCAATGGCCAATATTTTTTCTTCGGCACCGGTTATTTTTTCCTCGTACACTTTTAGCTCTGGCGTGATGTAGCGTTCTGCATTTACCAGCGTTTGCTTGCGGATCCAGCTATCGGGCACTTTGCTTTTGTGGCTATTGGTTACTTCGAGGTAGTAGCCAAACACATTGTTGAATCCCACTTTCAGCGAGCTGATGCCGGTAGTTTCTGCTTCGGTTTGTTGCAACCTGGCCAGGAAATCTTTTCCATCGTTTGCTATATTGCGCAGCTCATCCAGTTCTGCATGAATGCCTGTTGCAACCAGGTTGCCTTTGCCTGCTGCTACCGGCGGATTCTCTACCAGTGTAGCTTTTATTTTATCAGCAACAAGATGGCAGGGGTTGAGTGCATCGCCTAAGCGTTGCAGGTATTCATTGGCATCTGCTTCAAATATTTTCTTCAGCAGGTCTATATGGTGCAAGCCTTTTGCGAGGTGCAATACTTCGCGGGGATTAATTTTTTTCAGCGGCACTTTACTCACCAATCGTTCTACATCGCCGCATTGTTTTACCGAAGCCTGTATCGCCAGTTTTTGATCGGTTTGTGCTATCAGCCATTCCACTGCATCCAGCCGTTGCTGAATTTTTCCCAGGTCGCTCAGCGGCATAAGCAACCAGCGTTTCAGCAGCCTGGCACCCATGGGCGAAACGGTATTGTCCAGCACATCCAGCAAGCATTTTTGATCCGATTTGCCGCTACCGATCAGTTCGAGGTTGCGAATGGTAAAACGGTCCATCCACATATGCTCGTTGCGGTTGATGCGCTGCAATGTGGTGATATGCTGTAAATGGGGATGCTCGGTTTCTTTGAGGTAATGAAAAATGGCGCCGGCAGCAATGATGCCGTCCTTCATTTCTTCCACACCAAAACCTTTTAAGCTATGGGTATTGAAATGGCGCAGGATGGTTTCGCGGCTGAATGTTTCATCAAAGATCCATTCATCCATGGCATAGGTATAAAACCTGCTGCTAAACCATTCTTTGAATTTCTTTTGATATTGCCGTTGAAAAATTACTTCTGCAGGTTGCAGGCTTTGCAACAATTTGTCTGCGTATTCCCGGTCGCCTTCGGCAATAAAAAATTCACCGGTAGAAATATCGAGAAAGGCGAGGCCCATGGTGTTATCATCCCTAAAATGGATGCCCGCCAAAAAATTGTTTTGGTTATGCTCCAACAATTTGTCGTTGGTGGCCACACCCGGTGTTACCAATTCTGTCACGCCTCTTTTTACAATACCCTTTGCCTGCTTGGGATCTTCCAGTTGATCGCAGATGGCCACCCTGTAGCCGGCTTTTACCAGCTTGTGCAAATACGTGTCGAGGGAATGGTGCGGAAAGCCCGCCAACTCATTTTCGCTGGCGCTGCCATTGTTGCGTTTGGTAAGGGTAATGCCGAGCACACCACTGGCTGCAATGGCATCCTGGCCAAAGGTTTCGTAGAAATCGCCCACCCGAAAAAGTAAGATCGCATCAGGATATTTTTGTTTGATAGCCCGATGCTGCTGCATGAGCGGAGTGTCTGAATCGCCTTTAGCCATGCGGCGAAAATAGGGAACTGGTAAGGCTATTTGGTGCTATTTTGCAAGCAATTATTCACATCTGTTATGCGTACAATTATATTGCTGATTGCCTCTAATATTTTCATGACCGTGGCCTGGTATGGGCATCTCAAGGATAAGAGTATTCCTCTCTGGAAAGCTATTTTGATCAGTTGGGGTATTGCTTTTTTTGAATATTGCCTGATGGTACCTGCCAACCGGTTTGGCTACAACCTCAGTGGGTTCAGTGCCTTTCAACTCAAAATTATCCAGGAAGTAATCACCCTTGTCATCTTCACGGTGTTTGCCGTTTGGTTTCTGAAAGAGAAAATGGAATGGCGCTACCTGGCCAGTTTTGCCTGTGTAATGGGGGCTGTTTATTTCGCATTCAAGAAATAAAAAGGGGCCGCCTACATCCCGTAAACGACCCCAATTTCCCTGCTGCTTTGCATAATCATAGATGGGCAGCAGACCCATTGGTTTAATGGGCTTCAAAAAAAATTATGGAACCAGCCTGCCTATTTTTCCATTGGCGCCAGCCAGGAAAATAGCATCACCGGTTTTTGCTTTTTGCACCACATGGTATGTAGTAGGAGAAATACTTTTCCATTGAGGTCTGGTGCCTGCTCTAAACTTTGCAGACCCTGCGCTGATAGAAACACCCGGCACACCACAGGCTATTAAACGGCCATCGTGCATGGCGGCAATGCAACTGGCATAACCGTTAAATGCCGGCACTGGTGCATCGGGTGTAGGCCAGCCGGGTGCCATCACTACCAGGTTGCTATCCGATACCTGCGGCTGGTTGTAATTGCCACCTGCAACCAAAAATCCATCGTTGAACCAGATAACACTGTTGGCACCTGTCATGGTTTGGCCTTGTGTTATGGCCAGCATATTATTCATGTTTTCACCCGTGTTCAATTCGGTGATATGCAGCCTCGATTTTTTGCCACCCGTTACAAAGGCACTGAGCAGGGTAGTCACTTCTTTGATGAGAATGATATTGGTGCCGCTTGCCGCAAAGCAGGCTTCTCCTGCATCGGCAATCGGGCGCTGGTTAAATGGAACTTCCTTCCAGGTAGTACCACCATTTTGCGTAACGATCATCCAAAACCTGCCGTTGATAGGATCGCCAATGCAAACGCCGGAATCGCCCAAAAAGGCCATGGCATCCAAAAACATCCCCGGTACATGCGATTGGTATACCATTTGCCAACTATGGCCACCATCCACAGTTTTCAAAATGGTACCGGGGCTATCTACCGCCATGGCCACTGCTTTGTATTCGTCGAAGGCTTCTATATCTCTGAAATCTCTTTTTTCAAATCCCTTTGGGTGCAGCCATTCCCAGGTTTTTCCACCATCGAGTGTTTTGCCAATGGTACCCTTGCTGCCGCTTACCCATGCTACCTGGTTGCTTACCACACTAAGACCCCTGTAAGAAGTTTTGCTTTGCGAACTATCGAGCAACTGCACCGATTGGGCAAAGCCACCAAGGGCTATGCAACAACCAATAATGGATAGTAATTTTTTCATGCCTTAAAGATGCCTGTTTTTACAACACGATTTTTTCGGGACGTTATTCGATTGTTCGACTGGTGCAACATGCTATTTTATCGGGCTTTGTTTTGCTGCAATCCCTCATTTTTGCAAACTTCAAATGCCGGATGCCGGCCCTATTTCGCAAACAGTATATGAATACCATAATTCCCTATTGGATGAGCCGAACCCAGTTATTACTGGATGATGAAAAAATAGAAAGGTTGATGAACAGCCATGTACTGGTTGTGGGCCTCGGTGGCGTAGGTGGCATTTGTGCGGAAATGATAGCCCGGTCAGGTGTTGGAAAAATGACCATTGTAGATGCAGATACCGTGGACCTCAGCAATGCTAACCGGCAAATACCTGCGCTGCACTCCACAGTGGGAAAGCCAAAGGCAGGAGTAATGGCCGAACGATTGAAGGATATCAACCCCAACCTGGAGCTTACCGTATTGCAGGAATATCTTGCGCCACCCCGTACCAAAGAATTGCTGCAGTCAACCCCATTTGATTATGCGGTGGATTGTATAGATACCCTTAGTCCCAAAGTGGATTTTATTCATTCCTGTATAGAACTGGGTATTCCCATTGTAAGCTCATTGGGGGCAGGGGGCAAAGTGGACCCGCTACAGGTGACCATTGCCGATATTGCCGAAACCTACCAGTGCAACCTGGCCAAATATGTACGCAAAAAATTGAACCAGTTAGGGGTACGCAGCGGGGTAACCGTGGTGTTTAGCCCCGAAGAAGTGGAGCAGGAAAAAATTGTGGTGACCGAAAAGGCATTCCCAAAAAAGTCCATTATTGGCACTATCAGCTATATGCCGGCTATTTTTGGTATTATGGTTTCTAGCGTGGTAATCAGGGGTTTATATGCTGCAAAGGAGGCATAAAAAAAGGCTGCCACCCAATCGGATAGCAGCCATTTCGTTTTGTCTTGTTGTATGCTTAAGCCGGAATTTGCAATTTCCAGCCTACCTGTATCAAGTCGGGGTTGTCGCCAATAACGGCTTTATTGACTTCATAAATTTCCTGCCAGGTTTTGCCATACTTCTTGCCAATTTTTGACAAACTATCGCCCGGTTGTACTTCGTATTCGCTGCTTGAACCCGCTGCTACGGTAAGATTCAATACCAGGTCGCCGCTGCTATAGTTGGGGTCTATTTTATCGTACACAGCCCAAAGCTGGTCTTTTACTGCAGTGCTGGGCGCTTCGCCATCTATATAAAGCACATTGTCCTGCTCTCTCACTGCCAGGTTAGCAACCCCGGCAGTATTGGCGGCATTTACCAGTTCTGCATATTTTTCGTTCAGTGCCATATTTTCCTCCTTTTACTTAATAGTGAGTTGTTTGTTGTCTACACTTTTCGGCTTCAATGCCATTAGTGATTGCATCAGCTTGGCCAATTCCTTTTTTTGAATGCTGCCGGTAAGGGTAACCACACCATCGGCTACCGATGCAGACACCCCTTTGTACTTGCTCACTACGGCCTGGGCACCCTTAATTAACGTAGAATCAACGGCAATTTCCACCGGTGGAGGAGGAGGTGCTGCAATCGTAATATTATCTTTTACACTGGTAATGCCGGTTACAGCCTTGGCGGCATCGTAGGCGGCATTTTTAGCCTGGCCATCAGCCACTTCGCCCGAAAGAGTGGCTACTCCCTCAGTTACCGATACGCTTATGCCGCTGCCAACTACCTTTTCGATGGCTGCTTTTAAATCCTCATCTTTTGGTTTTTTCTTGCACGAGGCAAGTCCTACGCCCAGCACAGCCAGCAATAGGAGGCTCTTGGTGAAAAGTTTCATAGTGTGTGTTTTTTGTTTCCTTCCAAAATACCTCATTATTTTTTCTATCTCTATAATTTTTATGTGAATAAAGGATAAGCTTTTCAAACTGCCTGACGGCTAAATTTGCCGTCTTAGCTGAAAAAAGGAGACAAGGAAAAATGGCCGAGGAAAAAGAACTTTTTGCCTATAATGAAGACAGTATCAGGACCCTCGAATGGAGGGAGCATATCCGCCTGAGGCCGGGTATGTACATTGGTAAGTTAGGCGATGGCACCAGCCCCGATGATGGTATTTATGTGCTGATGAAGGAGGTGATCGACAACTGTATTGACGAGCACACCATGGGCCACGGCCGGCATGTGGACATTACCCTTTCGAAAGAAGGATTGGTAAGCATTCGCGACTATGGCCGCGGTATTCCGCTGGGCAAAGTGGTAGATGTGGTAAGTAAAATAAATACCGGCGCCAAATACGATAGCAAGGTTTTCCAGAAAAGCGTGGGCCTGAATGGTGTAGGTACCAAAGCGGTAAATGCCCTTAGCCATTCGTTTAAAGTAACCGCTTTTCGCGAAGGCAAATGCAAAACTGCCGAGTTTGAACAAGGCAAATTGATAAGGGAATCGAAGGAAGAAAAAACGACGGAGAGCAATGGCACGGAAGTGATTTTTTTGCCGGACGAAACCGTGTTCAAGCACTTCAAATTTCAGCACGAGTATATTGAAAACCAGTTGTGGAATTATTGCTACCTCAATGCGGGGCTGGTCATCAATTTCAACAACAAACGTTTTGTAAGTAAAAATGGCTTGTTCGATCTGCTGCAACGCAAAACAAACGCTGATGAACTGCGCTATCCCATCATTCATTTAAAAGGAGAAGATATTGAAGTGGCTTTAAGCCACAACAATGACTATGGTGAAGACCTATACTCGTTTGTAAACGGGCAGTTTACCACGCAGGGCGGTACGCACCAACAGGCTTTTCGCGAAGCATTTGTAAAAACCATCCGCGACCACTTCAAGAAAGATTATGATGCGGCCGATATCCGCACATCCATAGTAGCCGCTATTTCGGTACGGGTGCAAGAGCCGGTGTTTGAAAGCCAGACCAAAACAAAACTGGGTAGCCAAACCGTGTACGAAGGCGGGCCTAGCATGCGCAATTTTATTGGCGACTTTTTGTCGAAAGAACTCGACAACTTTTTGCATAAGAATACTGCTGTGGCCGATGCTTTGAAAAAGCGCATTGAGCAAAGCGAAAGGGAAAGGAAAGAGCTGCAGGGTATTAAGAAAATAGCCAACGAAAGAGCCAAGAAAGCTGCGCTGAACAATAAGAAATTGCGTGACTGCAATGTGCATTTCAACGAAGCGCCACCGGCTAAGAACAAAGAGATTTTTGAAGAGAAGAAAACCAATACCACTTTATTCATTACCGAAGGTGATAGTGCCAGTGGCTCTATTACCAAGGCTCGTGATGTAGATACACAGGCTGTATTCAGCCTGCGTGGTAAGCCACTCAACTGTTTTGGCCTCACCAAAAAAGTGGTGTACGAAAACGAAGAGTTCAACCTGCTGCAACATGCGTTGAATATTGAAGATGGCATGGACGATCTGCGTTACAACCGCATCATACTGGCTACCGATGCCGATGTGGATGGTATGCATATCCGTTTATTGATGATGACTTTCTTCCTCCAGTTTTTTCCCGACCTGGTAAAACGTGGGCACTTGTATATTTTGGAAACGCCTTTGTTCAGGGTGCGCAATAAGCAGGAAACTATTTATTGCTACGACGAAAAAGAGAAACAAGCCGCCATTGCCAAACTGGGTAAGAACCCAGAGATCACCCGATTTAAGGGCCTGGGTGAAATATCGCCCAACGAGTTTGGACAGTTTATTGGTGCCGATATAAAACTGCAACCGGTATTGCTGGAAGTAGGCGATCATATTCAACAATTGCTGGAATACTACATGGGAAAAAATACCATGCAGCGCCAGGAGTTTATTATTGGCAACCTTAGGGTAGAGCTCGATTTAGTAGAACAGTAGCCGCAACATTATGCTTGAATTTCATACAGATTATAAACGCTATTTCGATATTCAACTCGACAATGCCCGCAAGTCGGTTATCCCGTTTATTGAAACAGGGAAGCCGATAACTGACGGTATGCAGATGTTGGAAATTGGCTGCGGACAAGGTTCGCTGCTTCGGGCTTTTGCCGAAAAGGGCTGCACTTGCGTGGGTGTAGAAATGTACCCGCTTTGGTTGGAGAAAGCTAACGAATGGCTGCAGCCCGAATTGCGTAGCGGCAAAGTGCGATTGATCAGCAGCAATATTTATGATGTAGATCCCGAAAAAGATTTGGGTACATTATTCGACATCGTGGTGTTGAAAGATGTGATAGAACATATACACGATCAGCAAAAACTGATTGCCTGGATGAAAACATTTTTGAAGCCGGGCGGTGTTATCTTTTTTGCATTTCCACCATGGTATATGCCCTACGGTGGGCACCAGCAGGTGTTGAGCGGATGGTTGGGCAAAACGCCTTATTGGCATTTGCTACCCATGCCCATTTTTAAATGGTTGCTGAAAGTAAACAAGCAGGGTACAGAAGAACTGGTGGAAATAAAAGAGACCGGCATTTCCATTGAGCGGTTTGAAAAAATATTGAAACAAACAGGTTTCAATATTGTGAAAGAAACACAATGGATGGTGAACCCTGTGTATGAATACAAATTTGGCTGGAAGCCAAAAAAACAAATGGGATGGGTGAATGCACTTCCCTTTATTCGCAACTTTTTTACTACCTGTAGTTATTACCTGGTAGCATCAAAATAAAATTAGGGAACAATGATTCATATAGTATTTAACGAGCCCGACATTGAAGTGCTGAAAAAAGCCATTGAACTGGATGAAACCATCTTAGGCGAAGTAGTGCAAATAAAAGACGACTACGCTGTGGGGCCGCTGGCGCAAATGGACGATGCAGAAGGTTGGCAGGCACGCCGCGATTGGTGGCGCATGCTGCTCGAAAATAGCGGTGATTATAAAGTGGACGAAACTCTCGATATGGTGGACGATAAAATGACCGTACACCAATTGAAAAAGAAATTGGAAGAAGACGAGAATGAAGTGCTGTGGATTTGGGCTGCTCAAAATAAACACGATGTAAGTGGTTATTACTGGCTCATCAGCCAGTTGCAACCATTGCAGGGACGGGTATTTATTCTGTACCTCAACAACCTTCCGTTCCTGAGCGAAAAGGGGTCCATATTTTATCCGCAGTGGCTATCGCAAATACCACCCAAGGAATATTTAAAAGCCAAAAAACTGGCAAGGTTGGTTACACCCAGCGAGTTTGAAGTAGATGGCGATGAATGGAAAAAACTGTGTGGCGAAGGCAAAATGGTGCGGCTGCTGGAAGGTGGTAAAAAACTTACACAGGAAGACGAAGATTTTTACGACAAAGCGCTGGCCAAATATGTGTATGGCGATTTTGCAAAAGCCAACCGCATTCTATCCCAGTTTTTTTCGAAAGAAAAAGAAACAACTGGCGATGTGTTTCTTACCTGGCGCATGAAATTAATGATTGAGCCAAACGGTTGGGAACTTAGAGGCGATATGCAAAAGGGTACCAAAGAATTTGAATTGCGCAACCCTGCTATGCCATCGCTTAAAAAGAAAGCAGCCGAAATAGAAGGAGAGGAAGCATAGTATGGTGCAAGTAATTCCATTGGATAAAATTGGTGAGCACGACCGCGGTGCCACATTCGTGTTCGATAACGATCGGACCGGGCAATTTGTGGTGGCAAACCGCAAAGCAGGCAGTGCCAATGGAAGGCATTATCACAAAGGAGTACATGCATACAAACGACCCGAAAAATTGGTGCTGATGCACGGAGAAGCCGTGTTGAACTGGCGCAATATGCAGGGCGAAGAACAGGGGTCAGAAATAGTGAAAGCACCGGCCATCATGATCATTCCCGAATTGATCTGGCACGAAGTAGTGGCTATCACCGATTTTGTAATGTTGGAGTTGAATGCACTGGAAGCCGGCAAAGACGATACCTACACTTTATAACACACTTGCACGCACATGAAAAACCTGATCAAACTGGAAGAAGCTTTTATGTTGATACTGGCCATAGCCGGTTTAATGTTTTTTAATGTGCCATGGTGGGGTTATACATTGTTGTTATTAGGTCCCGACATTAGCATGCTGGGCTACCTGGCCGGAAATAAAACAGGCGCATTAACCTACAATCTGTTTCATCATAAAGCTATTGCTATACTCGTGTTGCTGATTGGCTTTTACATGAAGGCAGAGACTATAATGATTACAGGCATTATTTTATTTGGGCATTCATCGCTCGATAGAATGGCCGGGTACGGGTTGAAGTTGAACGAAGGATTTTCTTACACACACTTAGGACGTATTGGAAAGCAGCCATTGTAGGCTGCATCAAATTGGAAGAAAGACAGACAAGCAAATCATGAACGAAGAACAATTACCAGGTAATACAGATAATGAAACCACCGGTGTAAGTGATTTATACAAAGGTTGGTTTCTCGATTATGCATCTTATGTAATTCTGGAACGTGCAGTTCCTGCAGTGGAAGATGGCTTAAAGCCGGTACAACGTCGCATACTGCATGCCATGAAAGAAATGGATGATGGTCGCTATAACAAAGTGGCCAACATTGTAGGGCAAAGCATGCAGTACCATCCGCATGGTGATATGAGTATTACCGATGCGTTGGTAAACATGGGGCAAAAAGATCTGCTGATAGATACGCAGGGTAACTGGGGCGATGTGCGCACTGGCGACGATGCCGCGGCTGCCAGGTATATTGAAGCCCGCCTCAGCAAGTTTGCATTGGAAGTGGCGTTTAATGCCAAAACCACAGAATGGCAATTGAGTTACGATGGTCGTAAGCAGGAGCCGGTTACACTTCCCATGAAGTTTCCTCTGCTGTTGGCACAGGGGGCAGAAGGTATTGCCGTGGGCTTGTCCACCAAAATTTTACCGCACAACTTTATCGAAATCTGTGATGCGGCCATCAAATATTTACAAGGCAAAAAATTTGCACTCTATCCCGATTTTCAAACCGGCGGACAAATAGATACCACCAACTATAACGATGGCAAGCGTGGAGGCAAAGTAAGAGTGCGTGCCCGCATTGAAGAGTTGGATAAAAAGACACTCGTTATTCACGATGTGCCTTATGGTGTTACCGTTAGCAGTCTGATCGATTCTATTACCAAAGCTACCGAGGCTAAAAAAATACAGGTAAAAAAAGTAACCGATGTTACTGCTGCTGAAGTGCGCATATTGGTGGAAATTCCTGCAGGTGTTTCTACAGATATAACCATTGACGCCTTGTATGCGTTTACCGATTGCGAAGTAAGCATTTCGCCCAATGCCTGTGTGATCATCGATCATAAGCCACGCTTTGTAACAGCCACCGAATTGCTAAGCTGGAGTACACAGCATACCAAAGACCTGTTGCAAAAAGAGCTGGAAATAAAGTTGGCTGAACTCAACGAAAAATGGCATTACACTTCGCTGGAGAAAATCTTCTTCGAAGAAAAAATATACAAGGAACTCGAAAAGAAACTCGAGACCTGGGATAAAGTATTGCAATCGATAGACAAAGCATTTGCACCATTCAAACCAAAATTGAAACGTGCTATATCCCGCGAAGACATTGTAAAACTTACCGAGAAACCTGTTCGCCGTATTTACAAACTCGACATCGACGAACTGGATGCCCAGATCAAAAGCATTGAAGCCGAAATAGGACAGGTACAACACGACCTGGCGCATCTTACCGAGTTTGCGGTAAAATATTTCCAAAACCTGGTAGCCAAATTTGGCAAGGGCCGCGAAAGGAAAACTGAGATCCGTTTGTTCGATACCATACAAGTGCGGCAGGTAGCTGTGGCCAATGCCAAACTGTATGTAAACAGGGCCGAAGGTTTTATTGGAACCAGCCTTAAGAAAGATGAGTTTGTGACCGATTGCTCAGACCTGGACGAGATCGTTTGTTTTACACGTAGCGGTAAAATGAAAGTGGTAAAAGTGAGCGATAAGGTCTTTATTGGCAAAGACATTATTCATGTAGATGTGTTCAACAAAAATGATGACCGCACTACGTACAATATGATCTACCTCGATGGTAAAAGCGGGGTGAGTTTTGCCAAGCGTTTCCAGGTGGGCGGTATTACCCGCGATAAAGAATACGATCTCACCAAGGGAACCGAAAAAAGCAGGGTGCATTATTTTACCGTAAACCCCAATGGCGAAGCGGAAGCAGTGCGTATTAACCTGAGTCCCAACTGTACTGCACGTATTAAAGAGTTTGAATTTTATTTTGAAGAACTGGCTATTAAAGGCCGTGGCAGCCTAGGCAACCAGGTAAGCAAGTATCCTATTAAATCGGTGCGCTTTAAAGAAGCCGGCCGCTCTACACTGGAAGGTCGCAGGCTTTGGTACGACGATCAGTTTGGCCGACTCAATACTGATGAAAAAGGAATGTACCTCGGCATGTTTGAAGGCGATGATAAATTGCTGGTGATTTATAACGATGGTACTTACGAGATAACCGACCAGGAATTGACGCAGCGTTTCGAAAGCAACAATGTTTTACTCATCGAACGTTTTGAAGCCGAACGTACTATTACTGCTGTGTATTTTGATAGCGATAAAGTGCAGTTCAACATCAAGCGTTTCCATATTGAAACCAACACGCTCAAAACCAAGTTCCAGTTTATTAAAGAGGGTAAGGACAATTACCTCGAACTGGTAACCACAGAAGAAGATCCGATGTTGATCTTGAAAACAGGGAAAGGTGCCAGTGCCGAAACACAAAAACTGCGCATTGTAAACCTGGTAGATGTAATGGGCTGGAAAGCTGTGGGCAATAAACTGGTGGAGAAAAAGCAAGTGTCGATGGAGTGGGAGCGCAAAGATGGCCCACCAACGCAAAGCGAACTATTCGAATAAACATGCAACTGTTGAATGTATTGGATAAAGAAATGAATGCGCCTGCAAAGCGCATCGTTTCTTTAGTGCCTTCACTTACCGAGACCTTGCAAGACCTGGGACTTGAAACAGAAACAGTGGGCATCACCAAATTTTGTGTGCACCCGGATCATTGGTTTAATACCAAGGAGCGCATAGGTGGCACCAAGCAGGTAGATATTGAAAAAATAAAAAGTCTGCAACCGGACTTTGTGATTGCAAGCAAGGAAGAAAATGTGCAAGAGCAGGTAGAAGCTATTGCGCAGTTTTGCCCGGTGTTGCTTACCGATATTGTAACCCTGCAAGATGCACTGGATGCTATTGCGTGCATTGGCAGGTACACCCACAAACACATGGAAGCTGAAAAAATGGTAGCCGGTATTCAAACGGCTTTCAGCCAACTAAAAGGGAATGGCAAAAAGAAAGCGGCCTATTTTATGTGGCGCCAGCCATGGATGGTGGCAGGGGGTGATACCTTCATTCACCACATGATGGAAGCTGCCGGTTTTGAAAATGTCTTTGCCTTCAGCACCCGTTACCCGCAAGTGACACCCGAAGCATTGGAACAATTGAACCCAGACTATATTTTGCTGAGCAGCGAACCCTATCCATTTTCCGAAAAACACAAAGCCGAATTTGAGCAGGTTTTACCCAAGGCCAAACTGTTGCTGGTAGACGGGGAAATGTTTAGCTGGTATGGAAGCAGGCTATTGAAATCCGCTGCGTATTTTCGCACATTAAATGAAATAATCCATTGATAAGCAGGGAGAAACCCCGCTTTTGATGAACTTTGTAAGAGGTTACATACATTTACCGCCGCCAAAAATGAGACATGAGCAAAACAGAAAAGCAATTGGAAGAATTTGAGAGTCGCCTTACGGGTGATGATTTGTCGGTTACCAGTGCTGATGAAAGCCGGGTGTCGTGGTTTAAGAGAAAAAATAAAGGCATCACCACGGCTACTTCAGAAAAGAAGGAAACGCCGGATGGTTTGTGGGTAATGTGCCCATCGTGCAAGTTTACCAATACTGCTTTGGAATTAAGAGAGAACTATTCTGTTTGTTCCAATTGCAACTACCATCACCGCATTGGCAGCGAAGCCTATTTCGATATTTTATTCGACGAGCAACAATACACTCGTTTGTTCGATAATATTCGCAGTAAAGACTACCTGGGTTTTACCGATTTGAAGCCCTACGACAAACGTTTGGAAGAAAACTGGGCTAAGACCGATTTGAAAGATAGCATGAGTGTGGCTACCGGTAAGGTATCGGGTTTCGATTTGGTAGTAGCCTGTATGGATTTTGAATTCATCGGCGGAAGTCTTGGCAGTGTAATGGGCGAAAAAATTTGCCGTGCTGCCGACTATTGCCTCGACCATGGATTTCCATTACTCATCATTAGCAAAAGTGGTGGTGCCCGTATGATGGAAAGTGCCTTTAGCCTGATGCAGTTGCCAAAAACTGTGGGCCGTCTTTCATTATTGTCCGACGCTAAACTGCCTTTTATTTCGCTTTGTACCGATCCTACATTTGGTGGTACTACAGCATCATTCTCTATGCTGGGCGATGTGATCATTGCAGAACCCAATGCGCTCATTGGTTTTGCAGGGCCACGTGTAATTAAAGAGACCATTAAAAAAGATCTGCCAAAAGGCTTTCAGCGTTCGGAGTTCCTGCTCGATCACGGCTTCCTCGATTTTATTGTGGACCGAAAAGAGTTGAAAGCAAAACTGGCCAACCTGTTAGATTTGTTTAAGCACTAATCCTATTTCAGAAGCGCCTGGCAGGCGCTTTTTTTTACAGGGTTCCAATGTGTGTTCATTATGGTTATTAGCAATAAAGCAGCTTACCACGAATATTTTATTGAGCAGACTTTTACTGCGGGGCTTGTATTGTCGGGCACCGAGGTAAAAAGTTTGCGTGCAGGTAAGGCAAGTTTCAACGATGCGTATTGCTTGTTCCACAAAAATGAACTCTACATCAAAAGCCTGCATATCAGCGAGTATAAGCTGGGTACCATTTACAACCACCTGCCCACACAGGAACGCAAATTGTTGCTGTCGCGAAAAGAGCTGAACAAGTTGCAAAACAAGATGAAAGAGAAAGGATATACCATCGTTCCTTTAAAAATCTTCTTCAGCGAATCGGGTTATGCCAAACTGGATATCGGTTTGGGTAAGGGTAAAAAATTGCACGACAAACGCGACACCATTAAGCAAAGAGATGTGGACCGTGAGTTGCGCCGCATTGTAAAATAGAGATGGTATGGGCAAATGGCTACTCATCGCAAGTATTTTGTTTTGTTCCTGTGTTCGGCATCAAATAGCAGGACGATTTCCTAACAACACTGCGGATGAAACGTATACGGGCACTCGGTTTTTCGAGTTGGCAAAATCGGTTTCGTGGAAGCAAAGAGATTCGCTGGCATTAGATTGGTTTAGCAGGGGAGCAATACCCGGTTTCTGGAAACAATTTTCGAGCGTTACCATTTCTAGAAAAGATAGTTTGGGCAAAAAGCAACGACTGCAATATTGGGTATCGCCCGATTATTTTGCAGTAGGCACCAATAACGATTGGGTGCGTGTACCTATCACGCCGATGGCTGCGCAGCAAATGATGGATGATGTACAATGCGTATTTCCCACCCGTAAAATGGTAGACCAGGTATATGATGCGGCTACAGTAAAACTCGCACCTGTGCCCATGTATGCTTTTCGCGATAGCGGCATTACCATGTATCAGCACCACCTGATGATTGAAGGACAACGAAAAGGTAAAAAGGGATTGATAGCCGGTATTAAAAAAGATGTAGCAATCACGTACAAAGTTCCTTATGGTGCCAAAACAGATAGGGTTGCTATTTACGGTTGGCACCAGTTGAATGGCAAAGCTATTCAACCATTACACCTGGGGCATGTGAACTGGTATGTGGACTATAGCCATGGCATTCGCTTTGTTAGTACAACAGCAAAGATGAATGGAAAAACAATTACGATCGACAAAGTATTGAGCGATCCTTCTTTGCAATCATTGCTCTGCAATGAAGACACCTGTGGCAATTACCGTTATCCGCAATAGTGGAAACAGATGATGAGAAAAACTATCATCTACTCATCAATACTCATTTCTTTTTTTGTGGTGGTGTTGCGTAGCCAAGCTTGTATTGCAAGGCATTGAAAGCATTGGACAAATACACCAATGGCGCATTCCAGTTTATAGCAATTTCGTTACTGGCATAAGAGCAATCGACATCGGCGTAACAGGTCTCCGGCTCAGAAAATTCGTAAGTGCATTTGTCTTGTTTACCGGGGTTGGGGCCACCTGCTAATAAACCCGGCACAGGTTCGGCCACATCATCTGCCATCGAAAGCCGGTGATGCGGATGCATGGTAGGCTTCGATCCAATACCGGTTACAAAGCAATACCCGGTTGCGTTTTTACCCAGTATATAATCCATATTGCTGAGTGCAGCATCTGCATATTTCCTGTCGCTGTTGATGCTGTATGCATTCAATAATAATACACCCTGGTTGGCAGCTACAGCATTGCTGCCCCAAATAAAATCGGTCTTGGCTTGTCCCATCACGGTCTTGAAAGCGTTGCCTTGCACAGCCTGCAGGTATGCATCAGCCAATTCCAGAATTTTTCTTTTCATGTTGGCCAAATCTGCAGCATGTGTAGCTTCCAGTTTTTTGGAATGCCGCAACAGGGTGTAGTAGCCCAGTGCAAACACATTGTTCCATCCGGGCAACGTTAATTTATTGTTGATGCTTCGCGAGATAAACTTGTAATAATCTTCGTTGCCGGTGCTGATGTACAATTCGCAGGCAGCCCAGAACCATTCGTCTATAAACACTTTATCGCCATAGCCACCGGTAGTAATGGCGGGCTTCATCAGCATATTGTTCATAGCAGTTTGATTGTACTCAACCGCAGGATTTTTCTGTACCCATTCCCATGCATTTTTTGCAGCAGTAAGACAACTATCACTAAGGCCGGGGAATTGCTTTTGATACGCCACCAATATCCGGGATGCCTGTGCCATTACGGCTGCAAAATCAAGTGTGGCCGCAGTGCTTTTTTGCACCACCCATCGTTGGCTGCTCACTTTATCGGGCATGGCAATTTCGCTGAAGGAAGGTTCGGTGCATTTGTTGTACACGCCACCATCAAACGGATCTTGCATGGTGAGCATCCAACGAAGATTGTACAACACTTCGTTTAGTATATCGGGCACTACATCATTCGATTCGGGAATATTGCATGCGATGGTTTTAAAGTATGCAGGGAAATCTTCGTAGGCAGACAACAGTGTGCCCATGGTAATGCCCGAGTTTACAATGTACTTGTTGTAATCGCCGGCATCGTACCAGCCACCTGGAGAACTGATCGTACTGCCTGCAGTTCTTGTACCTGCAGCAGCAGAAGGATGCACCAAAACTGCTTTATCGGGTGTGCCCGCAGCCCTTGCCCATTGGCCTGCATACTTTGGCTGCAATTCCATTGAAGCCCGCTGGAAATAATATCCTTTGATAGAAGCAATACCCACTGGTTTCAAAACATCTATACCAATGCTGAATGGGTAGGAAACCATATTGCCTACATGAATTTGATACGTGCCACTGTTGAGCAAGTAAGTGAAGTTGGCAACTCTGGTTTTTAAGGAGGAGTTGGCCGATTGCATTTCTTTACTCAACAAGCCTTTGAACACAGTATCGGGCTTGTTGATAGCAGTGATGTAGAAACTATCACTCTCCACCGGTGCAATCACAATGGCTGTTTTGGGTGCCAACGGAAAATAACCAAGCTGGTTAATGCGGATGGGGTTAGGCTTATCCTGTGCCGTTGCAGTTACACTCGCACCCACAAAAACAAAAAGCAATAGTTGTTTCATGGCATAAATATAAAAAACAACATAACCCAAATGGTGGATTTCAATAGGCATAAAAAAAGACGCATAGTGTATGCGTCTTTTTTTGAAATGGAAGATGTTGAAGCCTTAATCGAAATAGCTCAAATTGGTTTTTGGCGTAAGTGATTTCAGTGTTTCATACATCAACTGGATGGTGCTTTCAATATCGTTTTTGTGCAGCATTTCTACCGTAGTATGCATGTAGCGCAGCGGGATGGAAATGAGTACACTTGGGCATCCATCGTTACTGTACGCAAAGCTATCGGTATCGGTGCCGGTGCTTCTGCTCAAAGCTCTCCACTGTACATCAATTTTATTTTTTTCAGCTACTTCTTCTACCAGACCCAGCAGTTTATTGTGGATGGCAGGAGCGTAGGCCAGCGATGGTCCTTTGCCGCAGGCAATATCGCCCTCGATATTTTTATTAATGAGCGGTGTAGTGGTGTCGTGTGTTACATCGGTAACAATTGCCACGTTGGGTTTAATGCGGCGGGCGATCATTTCGGCACCACGCAATCCAATTTCTTCCTGCACTGCATTTACGATGTACAAAGAGTAGGGGAGCTTTACCTTGTTTTCTTTGAGCAGTCGGGCTACTTCTGCAATCATAAATCCGCCAATACGGTTGTCGAATGCACGGGCAATGAGATAGTCGTTTGCCAGTTCATCAAATCCATCCTGGTATGTAACTACGGCACCTACATGAATGCCGAGGGCTTCCACTTCTTTCTTGTTGCGTGCTCCGCAATCGAGCCACAGGTTGTCTGTTTTTGGCGTAGGCTCTTTAGCATCGGCAGTAGTGAAACGTGTATGAATGGCTGGCCATCCGAACACCGCTTTCACGGGACCTTTTTTACCATGTATCAGCACACGCATAGAAGGTGCAATTTGGTGATCTACACCACCATTGCGCTTCAGGTACATAATGCCCGAGTCGGTAATATAATTTACAAACCAACTGATCTCATCCACATGCGCTTCAATCACTACTTTAAAATCGTGACCGGGATTGATGATGGCCGCTGCGGAACCATAGGGATCTGTAAAATAATCGTCGGTATATTTTTTTACATAGTTCAACCAAACCTGCTGCCCGCTTTTTTCAAAACCAACGGGGCTGGGGGTATTCAAATATTGCTGCATGAATGCAAAGGATTCTTCAGAAATACCCTGCTTTTTGGAGCCTGCTTTTTTCTTTGTTTTTGCCATGTCGCTACTATTTATATCTAACGAAATTAAGTGAACACAATGCCTGCACCAATAATTAATGGTTGCAAAATTATCTGGGCATCCAACCACAAATACATGAACGGGTGCTGCGGGCTTCGCAATGATTTGTACACCAGCCAGCCAATATAAAGTATGTGCATTACTCCCACCAGCATTGGCGCGGTTAGCACCCATTGTTGATGCCAGCCAATACCGAGCATGGCCAGGTACACCAGCAGGCAAATGATCAACAGCACAATGAGCCCGCGATACTGCAGTATATCGGGCAGCGTTTTTTTCATCAGGCTCTTGTCGAACTCGGTGTCTCTTACTTCAAATGGAAGGCAAATGGCTACCATAAAACTCCAGCGCAAAAAAAACAACCATTCGATGGTGCGGCTCCATGCATTACCGGTGGGTAATACGATCACAGTACAGATGGCGGCCCATACCCCGGATAGCACAATGAGTTTGATAACAGGCTGCTCTTTCCACCTACGCAGGCGCGGAAATGGCAATAGCGGGAACGAATACAACAAAGTGATGATGCCGGCTACCAGGTACACCCAAAATCTAAATGGAGTGCAAATTTGCCAGCCCCAGTACAAGGCTACTATGCTGGTCACCGCCATTAAGGCCAGCAGCCATTTATAATTTTGTTGCCAGAATGATTTACGTTCACCTGGTTTGGAGCTGGAACCTTCCCATATTTTGGTATAAAGATCGTGAAGGCCGTAATAAATGAAAGTGCCACAACCTATGAACAGGGCCACCATCATCGCTTCGGCATCGGGAAGATGTACCCGGTGTCCTGCATAAAGCGTCATACAAAAAGCGCCTATACTTATCAGGAAATTGGAGTAGTAGGCGCTGTAAATAAGTTTGCTCAATGACAAAGCTAATTGAGGATAATAAGAGGCTTGTCGGTATGAATAGTGTCGCTAACGTTTTTGGCCTCGTCTTTTATCCAGAAGTAAAACATTGTGGTATCAGGAATGCCACATGCAGGCCCGGGTAAAGCCACATAGCCCGGTACAAACTGGCCATTTACAAAATTGATCTCAAACTCACCTTTGATATTGTTGGCAGTAGGAAATACAGGCACCGCATATGCAAGTGTACGATTGCTTTGCGCACAACGGGTGGTAATTGACTGGATAAAAATGGTGTCGGTAAGATCGCCTTCTTTGTCTGTAAATTCGATCTGGAAAGAAATAAGTCCACCACGCGGTACCGTGTAATTTGCGGTACTCAAAAACTTGAGTTGCGGTTTGGTTGTGTATTTATCTTTTGAGCAGGCAACTGCAACAAGTGACAGTATGGCAACAGCAGCTATTGAAAAAAGTATTGATCTTTGACCCGTCATATCTCAAATGTAAGAAGAAGTTGAATGAACAGACAAACCGCCATTTGGCGAATTTTATTTTTAACGTAAAACCGGATTCATTTGTTGCTACGGCTTTACAGGTATTTGGCCATCAAGCCATCCAAAACCCTGTATTTTCCGGCTACCTGCAACAGTTGCAGGTAAAACCCGGTGATGTGCAAAGTCTGGAACAAATTCCCCCTTTGCCCATTTCATTTTTCAAAACGCATAGGGTAGCTACATTCACCGAAGAGCCTGCTATCATTTTTACCAGCAGTGGCACAACGGGCCAACATACCAGCCGGCATTTTGTACCGCAAACTGCATGGTATGAGCAAAGTTTTGAGTTGGCATTTGAACAGGCTTATGGGCCTGCTTCCGATTTTGTATGGTTGTGTTTGTTGCCTGCATATCTCGAACGCAGCGGGTCATCACTCATTTATATGGCCGACCATTTCATTCGCCATTCGGCACATGCAGAAAGCGGATTTTTTTTAAATGCCGATGATTCATTGCTGCAAGCCATTGAACAGTGCAGGCAGCAAGGGAAAAAAGCCATTTTGCTGGGGGTAACATTTGCCTTACTCGATTTTGCAGAACGCCACGCAGGGCTCGACCTGGGCCATTTGATCGTGATGGAAACCGGGGGCATGAAGGGGCGTCGCCAGGAGTTGACAAGATCAGAAGTGCATGAACAATTGAAACAGGCATTCAATCTTCGCCAAATTCACAGTGAGTTTGGCATGACCGAGCTGATGTCACAGGCTTATTCTTTTGGCAACGGTATTTATCAGCCACCACCCTGGATGCGGATGATGGTGCGCAATGAAGAAGATCCGTTCCAGTTGAGTGCTACCGGCGCCGGTGTGCTGGTCATTATTGACCTGGCAAATTACTATAGCTGCAGTTTTATTGAAACGCAGGATGTGGGCAGGGTACATGCCGATGGAAGTTTTGAAGTGCTGGGGCGCATAGACCTTTCGGATATCAGGGGCTGCAGCCTGCTGGTGGTATAATGAAAAAAGCCCCGGATGGGGCTTTCTCTTATACAAGCTGTTAGTATTGGCTGAAAAATTAGTAGGCTTTTACCATGAATACGCAATCCTGCAATTTCTTGATCTGGTCTACACGATCCATATTGCGGATGCTGGTTTTTGAAGGAATTTGAAGATCCTTAAACTCGGTATTCTTCCTCATTTCTTCAATGGCCTTATTAATGTTGACTGCTTTGGTAGCAAAAACAACGGCGTCGCTTTGGCGATCACGGGTACTTAAGATACCAATGATGTTGCCGTTCTTGTCCAATACAGGACCACCACTGTTTCCGGGGTTGGCGCTTATAGACAATTGAATGCTGAGGGAGTCATCGTTATAACCGGTACCTGCACTGAGGTAGCCACGGTTGTACACGATGGTATTTCTTGGGTAACCCAGTGTAAACAATTCTTCACCTAGATCGGCATTGTTTTTACGGATGCCATAGGGGAGATGCGAAACGGATTTCCAGTCTTTATCTTCTATTTTGAGAATAGCCAAATCGTTGGTAACGTCTGTGTACACGGTTTTGGCAATGTACTCATGACCATTATTTACCACCACCAATGTGCTGGCTTCGTTGATCACATGAAAATTGGTAGCCAAATAACCATCACCATCGATCAGGAAGGAAGTACCGGCACTCAGCTGTTCGGTTTCTGGTATTTTACTATTGGGAGAAGTAATCAGTTGGTTGATCTTCTGGTTTTGTGCATTTTGCCTGTTTTCCAAAGCATTTACTTTCTTGCTCAGGTTCTGCAGGTAACCCTGTGAAGCTTTGGGAGCAAAGAGCTGCATGGCGGCACTAATACTGAGGGCAGTAACACCCGCAATAGAAGCGGCCACAGCAATAGTGCGCTTATATCTTTTCCAGAATTCAATAACGGTGGCCGGCTTGGCGGGAGCTGCTGCTGGTGAAATCAGGTTTTGTTCCAGCAGGCGGCTATGGGTCTGATGCAGTAAATGCTTCATTTCCTTTTGCTGGCCATATTTTTCCAGTTGATTCAGAAAAGCATGCTGATCAACCACCAACTGGTCAATATCGGGATTGTTGTTGCGCAACAATTCAAACTCGGTCTTTTCAACCTCGTTCATTTCGTTTCGCAGGTAACGCTCCACTTTGTCTAAGAGTAATAAATCGTCCATCACTATCTATTTACTGTACTGGGCGAAAAACAATTTTTTCAGCCTCATCAAACATTTATACTTCTGGTTTTTAGCGTTGTCGGCATTGGTGTATCCAAATTCGTCGGCTATATCTACCATTTGTTTCTTTTGAATGTAAAAAGCTTCCAACAAACTTTTACAGGGTTCTCCCAGGTTGCGCATAGCGTTTTCCATGGTGTCAAAGTCATTGTCCAGCTTTTCCTTCGCTTCTATTTCTTCTTCTACCGGTACCAGGTCTTCAAATCCTTCTACCGGGTGGCTATACCTGTTCTGCTGTTGCAGCCTCTTCAACCAAAGCCTACGGCAAATGGAGTAGAGGTAGGTTTTGATCTGGCAGGTAAGTGAGAACTCCGGGTCTTTACTCTTTTCGTACAACACCAGCATTGCTTCCTGGAAAACGTCGCGGGCATCATCAAAAGTTCCATTGTTCTGGGTAATGAAAGTTTGTACTAAACCGAAATTCTCCCGATATATCGTATCAATATCTCTCGAGTCGTTCAGGGCCAAACCTTGCAATAACTTCCTTTCCTTACTATATTCTTTCACCTGGTTCCGCTTTTAATTCCAATTTGTATGATATGTAACCCAGTGCCGCCCCATAATTCTATTTTTTGTCGGCAGGGCCTGGTTTCCGATAGGGAAACGCAAAATTACCGGTTTTGCTAACTTTTTTTAATTAGCTAACTTATTGATTATTAGTGACTAAAAACTTTTTTAAAAAATATCTGGATTTTTTTTCTACCCGGGAGGTTACCTTTTTTCGCCTTCGG
Source organism: Phnomibacter sp. (assembly GCA_035456005.1). GTDB lineage: Bacteria > Bacteroidota > Bacteroidia > Chitinophagales > Chitinophagaceae > Phnomibacter. Next base: position 465,360 of record DATIEA010000004.1, read on the forward strand.
AATTATTAGTCAAACATTAAAATCAAATTCAAATGAAAAAGTTGCTTTTTGTTGCCTTTATCGGCGCTCTGGTTGCATGTGGCGAAGCTACAACTGAAACTACCACTACTGACACTCCAGTTGCTGCTGTAACTGCTGATTCTCCTGTTGCTCCAGTTGATTCTCCTGTTGCTCCAGTTGATTCTCCTGCTGCTCACGTTGATTCTCCAGCTGTAGCTAAGTAATTACTACTATTCGAGAAAGGCTTTCTTAATTGTGTCCAGCTTGCCAGGCACTGGAAGTCGAAACTAATTTATATGGCAAGCAATCGTTAGGCCGTTCTGATTCATCAGAATGGCTTTTCTTTTATAGCAACCTCTGTAGGTTGCTCTTTACAGCACCATACCATTCGTCTTTTAAAATAGATAAAATGATGGAAGACCTGCGGCCGCCAAGGTTGGAGGGTACAGCGCTGCGCTGAATGCCCTCTTCCACGCAGCCGATTTTTTTCATGGCTGCAATAGAACGTGCATTGCGCATATCGGCACGAAATTCCACCCGCTCTATGTTCCAGTTTTCAAAAGCAAACTGCAGCATCAGGTATTTGCAATGCACATTGATGCCCGTGCCCTGGAATGCTTTTCCATACCAGGTATACCCGATCTGAACGGATTGTGCTTTGTGTTGTATATCATAAAACCGGGTGCTGCCGGCAATGGCATTTGTTTTTTTGTCGAACACTACAAAGGCAAGGCTTTCACCCAGCTGCATTCCTTTGCAGGCAGTTTCTATATATTCTTTAAAAGGACCCGCACCGGCTATGGGCCAGGGTGAATAATCCCACAGTGTAGGTTCCTGCAATGCAAAGGGTAGCAGTAACTCGTAATCGTTGGGTGTGAGCGGACGAAGTTGAACTCTATCATCTTCTAAAACCATGTGCTGCATATGAATGTGATGAATTTGATAAAATATGACCGAATGTAGAAGAATTTAGAACTGCTCTAAACTTTTTTAGGTGGAATAAAATAACACTCATATATTCGCCGAAATGAACAACAATTTTGCATTTAGCGGTTATTACTTTTTCTACTTTATGAATAAAGCGGACCGGAACTAGTATGCAGTAGTTACAAAAACAAATCTTACTGAAAAATACAAGCCCGGTCCGAAAAGGCCGGGTTTTTTAATGTTATATGGCACAGAAAAAAACTACAGCTCCAGCTATTCAGCACATCGCTATTCAAGGATACGAGGGGAGCTTTCACCAGGAAGCAGCCCGCAAGTTTTATGGCAGGCAAACGGAAGTAATTCCCTGCGATACATTCAGGCAGGTGCTCAAGCTCACTGTGGGGCGTGGTGAAACATCGGGCGGTTTAATGGCTATCGAAAATTCGATCGCAGGAAGCATTTTGCCGAACTACACTTTGCTGCAAAAAAACCCGGTGAAAATTGTGGGCGAAGTGTACCTGCACATCAAGCAACACTTGCTGGTAAACCCCGGCGTATTGCTTGAAGATATTAAGGAAGTACATTCGCACCCCATGGCCCTTTTGCAATGCATGGAATACCTGGAAACACAGCCACAGTTCAAGCTGATAGAGTCGGAAGACACTGCATTAAGCGCAAAACATGTGCAACAGCGCAAAAGCAAACACCATGCAGCTATTGCCGGTAAACTGGCGGCAGAATTGTACAATCTTGAAATATTAGTGCCCAATATTCACACCCAAAAAAATAACTATACAAGGTTCCTGGTTTTGCAGCACGAAAAAGATGCAGAGCCTGTGGCAGAAGCCGATAAAGCATCGCTGAAATTTCACACCGATCACTCCCGCGGTAGCCTGGCCAAAGCCCTTGCTATTGTAGCCGATGAGGGTATCAATCTGAGCAAGCTGCAAAGCATGCCCATACCCGGCACCGATTTCAAATACTCATTTCATGCCGATATGGAATTTGATTCGATCGGTCAATTCAACAGCATGATGAAAAAACTGGAGAAAGCAACTGAAGAGGTTAAAGTATTTGGTGTTTATAAAAACGGAAAATTATCTTAACGATGAAACTGGCGAACAGACTGGAAGGTATTGGCGAATATTATTTCTCGCAGAAGCTGCGTGAAATAGATACCATGAATAAGCAGGGTGCGGCTGTAATTAACCTGGGCATTGGTAGCCCCGATTTACCACCACATCCCGAAGTAATTCGTGTGTTGCAGGAAGAAAGTGCAAAGCCCAATGTGCATGCATACCAGAGTTACAAAGGCTCACCGGTATTGCGCAATGCCATTGCCGACTGGTATTTTAATTGGTATAAAGTACAGCTCGATCCGGAAACGGAAATTCTTCCACTCATTGGTTCCAAAGAGGGCATCATGCATATCTGCATGACCTATCTCGATGAAGGCGATATGGCACTCGTGCCCAATCCCGGCTATCCCACTTATCGCAGTGCGGTAAAATTGGCAGGTGGTGTTTGCGTGGATTATAACCTGACCGCAGAAAATAACTGGCAACCCGATTTCGCAGCGCTGGAAAAAACAGACCTGAGCCGCGTAAAACTCATGTGGGTAAACTACCCGCAAATGCCCACAGGGCAGGTGGCCGACAAAGCAGTATTTGAACAGTTGATCGCTTTCGGTAAAAAACATGGTATCCTTATTTGCCACGACAATCCCTACAGTTTTATTCTCAACGATGAGCCTGTAAGTTTACTGTCCGTTCCCGGCGCAAAAGAAGTGGTGGTAGAGCTCAATTCGCTGAGCAAAAGCCATAACATGGCGGGATGGAGAGTAGGTACACTTTGTGGTGCTGCCGAAAGGATAAATGAAGTGCTCCGTTTTAAAAGCAATATGGATAGCGGTATGTACCTGCCGCTGCAACTGGCTGCTGCCAGGGCTTTGCAGGTAGATAGCAGTTGGTACGAAACGGTGAATGATGCGTACAAAAGAAGAAGGGAGCTGGCGTATCAGTTACTGGATATCACTGGCTGCACGTACGATAAGAAGCAGGTAGGTATGTTTCTTTGGGCCAGCATTCCTGCATCGTTCAAAGATGGATTTGCATTTAGTGATGAGTTTTTATACAAAGCTCAGGTGTTTTTAACACCGGGTGGCATTTTCGGATCGGCGGGTAACCAATATGTACGCATCAGTTTGTGTAGTCCCGAAACAAAAATTGCAGAAGCCATCTCAAGAATCAAAGCAGTATTATGAAAGCAGCGGTAATTGGTTTGGGTTTGATAGGCGGTTCGGTGGCGTTGCTGCTGAAGCAGAAAGGCCTTGCTTCCCAATTGATAGGAGTGGACAATAACGAACACCATCGTCAGAAGGCATTGGAACTGGGGCTGGTGCGGGAAACCATGAATTTGGAAGATGCCGTGAAAGCAGCGGATTTTGTAGTAGTGGCCGTGCCGGTGGATAATGCCATACAAGTGTTGTTGCCGGTGTTGGACATAGTGACCAACCAGGTAGTGATGGATATGGGATCTACCAAGGCGCAGATCATAGATGCTGTGAGCAACCATCCAAGGCGTGGTCGTTTTGTGGCGGCGCATCCTATGTGGGGTACAGAGTTCAGCGGGCCCGAAGCGGCAACTGTGTACGCATTTGCAGGCAAAGCAGCCATCATTTGCAACCGCGAAGAAAGTGATGCAGATGCACTCTCTCTTGCCAGCGGAATTTTGCAGAACTTAGGCATGCACCTTGTATATATGAACGCAACTGACCATGATGTGCATACTGCGTATATCAGTCATATTTCACATATCACTTCCTTTGCACTGGCAAATACAGTGTTGGAAAAGGAAAAAGAGGAGGGAGCCATCTTTGAACTGGCCAGTGCGGGCTTTGAAAGTACCGTGCGCCTTGCAAAAAGTAACCCCGACATGTGGGTGCCGATTTTTAGGCAGAATAAAGAAAACGTATTGGATGTATTGAATGAACATATAAGCCAGCTAAGGAAGTTTAAGGCTTGTCTCGAAAAGGAAAACTGGGGTTATCTGCGGGAGTTGATTCAGGAGGCCAATAATATCAATAGAATTTTGAAATAGAACTTGGAACAGCCTGTATATCAAAGAAGACAAGTGCAGGACAAACAGAAAACAATGAGCGACTTTAAAGCATTAGGATTGAACGACCAGCTGCTGGCTGGCATTGAGAAATTGGGATTTACCACACCTACAGATATACAGCAAAAATCTATTCCGCTGTTGTTGCAGGGAACCCGTGACTTTGTGGGACTCGCCCAAACAGGAACAGGTAAAACGGCTGCATTTGGTTTGCCGTTATTGCAACTACTCGATAAAGCACAAAAGCATCCGCAGGCGCTGGTGGTGTGCCCTACCAGGGAGCTGTGCATGCAAATTGTAAAAGACATTGAAAACTTTGGCAAATCGGGTATTGGTGTAAAAGTGTTGGCAGTGTATGGTGGTGCTTCTATCACCATGCAAATAAGAGACCTGCGCCATGGTGTACAAATTGTAGTAGCTACCCCCGGCCGATTGATAGACCTGATTGAAAGAAAAGCAATTGATCTTTCTAAAATCAGTTATGTGGTGTTGGACGAAGCCGATGAAATGTTGAACATGGGCTTCAAAGAAGATATTGATACTATTTTGGAATACACGCCCAATAGAAACAGCATGTGGTTGTTTAGCGCCACCATGCCACCGGCTATTCGCAGTGTGGCCAAGCGTTTCATGAACAGCCCTGTTGAAGTATCTATTGGTAAAGTGAATACAGCGAATGCCAATATCGATCACCAGTATTTTGTGACCACGCAACAACACAGGTACGAAACACTGAAGCGTTTGATTGACTTCAACCCGCATTTGTATGGTATCATTTTTACCCGTACCAAAATAGATGCGCAGGATATTTCGGACAAGCTGACCCGCGAAGGTTATACTGTTGATTCGCTGCATGGCGATTTGAACCAGCAGCAACGCGATCGAGTAATGAATGCCTTCCGCAGCAAAACATTACAACTGGTAATAGCTACCGACGTAGCAGCCCGTGGTATTGATGTATCGGGCATTACCCATGTTATCAATTTCGAATTGCCAGATGATGTGGAAGTGTACACCCACCGCAGTGGCCGTACAGGTCGTGCAGGTAAAACAGGTGTGTGTATTTCTATCGTTACGCCTCGTGAAGTACGTCGTATCAATGATATCGAACGTATCATCAAGTCGAAAATGAATCGCCTGGAAATTCCAACCGGGAAAGATGTTTGCCGCAAACAGTTCTTCTCCTTTATGGACAAACTGTTGGATACCGATATCAGCCACGGCGATTATGAAACCTATTTGCCCATGCTTACCGAAAAGTTTGCAAACATTACCAAAGAGGAAGTGTTACAAAGAGTAGCAGCATTGGAGTTCGACAGGTTCCTGAAATACTATGAGAACGCAGAAGATCTGAACATCAAAAAATCTTTGGACCGTGGTTTGGAAAGACGCAGTACCGACCGCCGCGATAGTAGGGATGGTGACCGCAGGGAAAGAGACGGTGACCGCCGCGAAAGCTTTAGCCGTGGAGCAGGCAGCTATCAAAAGCTATTTGTAAACCTGGGTACTAAAGATGGTTTTTACAAAGCAAGCCTGTTGCAGTACGTACTCGATCTGAGCGATCTGTCGAAAGACGTATTAGGCAGAATTGATTTAAAAGCCATGAACAGTTTTATTGAAGTAGACAAAAAAGCTGCTGATAAAATGGTAAAAGCCATTGATGGCAAAACCTACAAAGGACGCCGCATCCGCATGAATGAGGCATAACCGCAACAACCATAATAACTAGAAATAAACACCTAACAATGAGTACACAAGCAATTGAATCGAAAGCTTCGATTTTGGAAACCTGGAACAAAAGGCCATTGATCATTAGCGGCCCGTGCAGTGCAGAAACCGAGGAGCAAGTTTTGGAAACCGCACAGCGTCTTGCCAACACCGGCAAAGTACATGCGCTTCGTGCAGGCATTTGGAAACCACGTACCCGCCCCGGAAGTTTTGAAGGCGTTGGTACCAAAGGATTGCCATGGATGCAACAGGCTAAAAAACTGACCGGTCTTCCTACTGCTATTGAAGTAGCTACTGCCAAGCAGGTAGAAGATGCATTGCATTTTGATGTTGATATTTTATGGATCGGTGCACGTACTACTGTGAACCCGTTTAGTGTGCAGGAAATAGCCGATGCATTGAAAGGTGCCAATGTGCCTGTATTGATCAAGAATCCCATTAACCCCGACCTGGAATTGTGGATCGGTGCTGTGGAGCGTGTTGCAAAAGCAGGCATCAACAATATTGGTTTGATACACCGTGGCTTTAGCAACTACGGTAATACCGAATTCAGGAATGCACCCATGTGGCATTTGGCTATCGAAATGAAACGCCGCAACCCGGGTATGATGCTCATCAACGATCCATCACATATTTGTGGCCGCCGCGATATTTTGCTCGATGTAGCTCAAAAAGCCATTGATCTCGACTTCGACGGTTTGATCGTAGAAACGCATATCGATCCGGACAATGCATGGAGCGATGCGAAGCAACAAATTACACCTGAAGTGTTTGCTGAATTGCTGGGCAAATTGAAATGGCGCCAGGAAGATGTGGACTCTGCAGACTTCCATACTGTATTGGAAAAACTGCGCCAGCAAATCAATCACCTCGATGATGAATTGATGCAATTGTTGGGTCAGCGCATGAAAATTGCCGATAAAATTGGTGAGTACAAACGCGATAATTCTGTAACCATTTTGCAAACCAATCGCTGGAACGAAATTTTGGAACGCGCCTATGGCAGGGGTGAGAAAATGGGCCTGAGCAAAGAGTTTGTAACACGTTACCTCGATGCCGTACACATGGAAAGTATCAATCACCAAAACAGGATCATGAACAGCTAAGCCATACTATGGCTTTGCGCAGCAGATAGGAAAATGATTCAGAAGAAGATCAATATTGAAGGAAGCCAGGTACAGTGTTTTTTTGATGCAGGTTTTGGAGCGCTCCGCAACATTTGTGATAAGGCATCCACTATTCTTGTAACCGACGAAAATGTACTGGCGGCTTACCCGCAAAAGTTCAAAGGCTGGCGTACACTGGTGTTAAAGCCGGGCGAAGAGTTTAAGCAACAAGCTGCGGTAGATGCATTGCTAAAACAACTCATCGAATTGCAGGCCGACAGAAGCACAACATTGGTAGGCGTAGGTGGAGGCGTAGTGACCGATATGGTTGGCTATGCCGCTGCCGTGTACATGCGGGGCATAAAAGTGGGTTTTGTACCTACGAGTTTGCTCGCTATGGTAGATGCTTCCATAGGTGGAAAAAACGGTGTGGATGTAGGGCATTACAAAAACCTGGTGGGGACTATTCGCCAACCTTCTTTTTTGTTGTATGATGCGCAGTTGTTGCAAACCCTGCCCGAATGCGAATGGCAAAATGGCTTTGCAGAGATCATTAAACATGCTGCTATAAAAAATGCAGCCATGTTTAAACTGCTCGAAGCAAACGACCTGGCATTCTTTCAAAAAAAGAAAGCGGCTTTAAAAACATTGATCATGCAAAATGCATTGCTGAAAACAGCTGTGGTGCAAAAAGATCCATTCGAAAAAGGCGATCGCAAACTGTTGAATTTTGGTCATACACTGGGACATGCCATTGAGAACGACAACCAGCTTTCGCATGGGCAGGCAGTAGCAGTGGGCATGGTATATGCTGCGCATTTGTCGCATGCCTTAAAGGGTTTCAAAGAGTCACTGCGCCTTATTCAAACCATTGAGCAATATGGCTTGCCAACGCATGCCAATTTCGACATGCAACGTGCATTGCAAAATATTCGCCTCGATAAGAAGCGTCTGAAGAACGAAGTGCATTATGTACTGTTGGAGAAAATAGGCAAAGGCATTATTGAACCCATTGCTTTCAAACAATTGGAACAAATTTTTTCGAATTAATTAGTACGCACAATGGTAGTAGGTATACAACCGGGTAAAATAGCAGGCAGCATTACAGCCAATGCGAGCAAGAGTGCTATGCAGCGTGCTTGTGCTGCGGCTCTGTTGAAAAAAGGAAATACAGTTATCATTAATCCCGGCAATTCGAACGACGATCTGGCCGCATTGGATATCATCAAATCGATGGGGGCGTTGGTTACTGAAACAACCGCCAATGGCGAGTTATTGATACAAGGGCAGGGGCTTCCATTTGCCAACACCGGCGATGCATCTGCGGCTATTCATTGTGGCGAAAGTGGTTTAAGCATTCGCATGTTTACGCCCATTGCTGCATTGGCCCACAAAGAAGAATTGATAACTGGGGAAGGCAGCCTCGAAGTGCGGCCCATGAACTTTTTTGAAGAAGTGCTGCCGCTGCTGGGAGTAAAAGTGGAAACCAACCAGGGCCGTGTGCCGATGAAAGTGTGTGGCCCGTTGGTGCCAAAGAATATTGAAGTAGATGGTTCATTGAGTTCGCAGTTTTTAACCGGTTTGCTTATGGCGTATGCCGCAGCCGATGCAACCGATGTTACCATCACCGTAAAGGATCTGAAAAGCAAACCTTATATCGATCTCACTTTGCAGGTGATGCAACAGTTTGGCCTAAAACTGCCGGTGAACCATAACTATGAAAGGTTTGAGTTTTGTGCAGCCTCTGCTTCTACACAACCTGCGGTTCCTTCATTTGTGGTAGAAGGCGATTGGAGTGGTGCTGCATTTTTGTTGGTAGCAGGTGCTGTGTCCAACGAAGTGGAAGTGTTGGGCATTTTCAACCATTCACGACAGGCAGATAAAAAAATTATTGATGCTATTTTGGATGCAGGCGCACAGGTTACTGTATTCGACAATAAAGTAGTGGTGAAAAAAGATAAGCTCGAAGCTTTTCATTTTGATGCTACGGATTGTCCCGATTTGTTTCCTCCGTTGGTAGCGCTGGCGGCCAACTGCAAAGGCATTACCGAAATAAAGGGCCTGCGCAGGCTGAAGCATAAAGAAAGCGACCGTGGCGTAACCCTGCAGGAAGAATTTGCCAAGCTGGGTATTCGCATCGATCTGAATGATGACACCATGCTGGTGCATAGCAACGGCGACATTCGTGTCAATAATTTTAACCTCAATTCGCACCACGATCACCGCATAGCTATGGCTGCTGCGGTTGCAGGCATCAATGCCGACTTTCCTGTCAATATCCGCAATGCAGATGCTGTCAACAAATCGTATCCCGATTTTTGGAAACATATTGCAGCATTAGGCATTCGCGTAAGTTTTGAACCCTTAGTCCTCAACGCATAATTTTTGTATGAACCAGTTTGGAAAATTGTTTCGGATCAGCATATTTGGAGAATCGCATGGTCACTGTGCAGGCCTCACTATAGATGGCCTTCCGACAGGTTTGCCGCTGCGGGTAGAAGATTTTTTAGAGGACCTGGAACGCAGGAAAGGTGGTACACAAAAAGGTACCACGCCAAGGCAGGAAGATGATCTGCCTATATTTCAATCAGGATTATTCCAGGGCCGTACAACGGGCGCCCCTTTGACGATATTATTTGAAAACAAGAATACCCGTTCGGGCGATTACCAAAAGCAGCGTGCTGTTCCCCGTCCCGGTCATGCCGATTGGTCTGCCAATCATAAGTATGGCGGCTTCGAAGATTACAGGGGCGGCGGGCATTTCAGCGGAAGACTCACAGTATGTTTGGTAGCAGCAGGTGTGATTGCCAAAAAACTTTTAGGACAAGCCACTGTAAAATCTACTATCCTCGAAATTGGTGGCGAAACCGATATTGAAGCAGGGTTAAATAAAGCCATTGCTGCAAAAGATTCGGTGGGTGGTATTGTAGAATGTGTAGTGAAAGGATTGCCTGCCGGATTGGGCGAGCCATTTTGGGATTCTGTAGAATCGGTATTGAGCCATGCCGTTTTTTCCATACCTGCGGTTAAAGGCATTGAGTTTGGTGCTGGCTTTGCATCGGCCAAAATGTTTGGTGTAGATCACAACGACGTTATTGTACATAAAGATGGCACCACTGCTACCAACCACGCTGGTGGTATTGTGGGTGGCATTTCCAATGGAAACGATATTGTATTTCGCATTGCAGTAAAGCCCACTTCTTCCACACCCAAAGACCAGGTAACGTTGAACTGGGAATCCGGTGCTATGGAAACATTTTCTGTAAAAGGCCGCCACGATCTGTGCATTGCCCTGCGGGTTCCTCCGGTGTTGGAAGCAGTAGCTGCCATTGTACTGGCCGACCTTATGATGCAGGAACAACATATTGCCAGGGTGTATCGCCCCGCTATTTTTCATGTAACCAATAGGCAACTTTGGGAAGCCGCATTGGAAAAAGGTTTCTTCGAAGTGCCCTCATTACATTCGGAGGGATTCATTCACATGAGTGAAGCACACCAGGTAGCCGGCGTACTCGACAGGTATTATAAGGACCAAACCAATTTGGTAAAGCTCACGGTAGATCCTGCAAAGCTGCAAGCCGAATTGAAGTACGAAGGTTCAGAAAAATTGAATGAGAAATTTCCGCATATCTACGGCCATATCAACATAGATGCCGTGGTGAAAGTGGAAGATATTTAAGCCATCGATGGAATAATAACCGCTATTTTGCGCCAGTAGCGAAAGGATCGGTTCATTGATTTTTCATTTTTTGCAAAGTTCAATATGCATAGTGTAGAGCAGCTTACCCAGTTATTTGCGGAGCGTTTTAGTGTCAACCATTTCCCGGCGGAGCCCGCCACACTCTACGATCCCAACCGTTATTTTTTAACCCTGGGAGGTAAGCGAATTCGCCCGCTGCTGGTGCTGATGGGCAACGAACTGGTAGAAGACATAAAAGAAGATGCCTGGCATGCAGCCAATGCGGTGGAGCTCTTCCACAATTTTACACTCATACACGACGATATTATGGATGCTGCTGCGCTGCGCCGCGGCATGCCTACCGTGCATCATACCTATGGACAAAGCACGGCAATACTGGCCGGCGATGTAATGTTGGTAAAAGCATACGAATACCTCAACATGCTTAGCCGCGATATCAGCCGCCCTGTTATTTCGTTGTTCAACAAAACGGCTGCAGAAGTTTGCGAAGGCCAGCAGCTTGATATGGATTTTGAAAATAGGGAAGATGTAACCTTACCAGATTACCTGCGCATGATCCGGTTAAAGACATCGGTACTGTTGGCAGGTGCCTTGCAAATGGGCGCCATCATTGGCGGTGCAGGACGCGGCAACCAGGATCACCTGTATGCGTTTGGCGAAAACCTGGGCATAGCTTTCCAGGTGCAGGATGATTATCTCGATGCATTTGGCGACCCCGAAAAATTTGGCAAAGAACCCGGTGGCGATATTCGCCAGAATAAAAAAACTTTCCTCGCCATTCATACCTGGGAAGTGGCAAGTCCTGCGCAAAGGGAGCAGTTGAAACAACTGGCAGCAGATACTTCTGCCAACAAAGTGCCCGAAGTTTTGGCCATTATGAAAAGCTGTGGCGTGGACGAATGGGCCCGCAACCTGAAGCAGGAATATTTCGAAAAAGCCATGTACCATTTGGAAGAAGTGGCGGTGATGAGCGGTCGCAAAAAAACCTTGCACGACCTTGCGCATTTCCTTATTAGCCGCGACCACTAGACATTCTTCGAAAGCTTTGATGGCAATTTCCTATTTTTCAGCCTCATTCTATCGCCCATGTCATTGCTTAGAAAGAAGAGTATAGCGGATTTGCAGGCTTCGCCCGATCATCATTCAGATGGTCACGCATTACATAAAGTTTTATCGGTAAAGGACCTCACGTTTTTTGGCATCGCTGCCATTTTGGGTGCGGGTAGTTTTAGCAGCCTTGGTTATGCTGTGTTTCATGGCGGCCCCGGCGTTGTGGTTTTATTTGTGATCACTGCTATTGCCTGTGGCTTTACGGCCCTGTGCTATTCGGAGTTTGCAAGCCGCATACCGGTAGCGGGAAGCGCTTATACCTATGCGTATGCAAGCTTCGGCGAATTGTTTGCATGGATCATTGGCTGGGCGCTGATCATGGAATATTCCATCGGCAATATTTATGTGGCATTTAGTTGGAGCGATTATTTTGTATCGCTATTGGGCAAGTTGCACATCCATATACCGGAGTATTTCTGCACAAGTTATTTTGAAGCTAAGCATGCAGTAGAAGGCGGTAGTACCAATGCTGAAGAATTGGCCGCATGGAACAATGCGCCGATGATCGGAAATTTAAAATTGATACTCGACCTGCCTGCACTGCTCATCAATTTTCTTATCACCATCTTGGTATATCGTGGTATTAAGGAGAGCAGGAATTTCAGCAATTTTATGGTGCTGATGAAACTGGGCATTGTGGCATTGATCATTTTGGTGGGGGGCTATTTTGTATTTGCCAACGATCTTACCGCCAACTGGATGCCCCCGGATGATGCAGGTGTAAAATCCTTTATGCCAAACGGTTTTGGTGGGGTAATGTTGGCTGTATCGAGTGTGTTCTTTGCCTATATCGGGTTCGATGCTGTAAGTGTATTGGCGGAAGAAAGCAAGAACCCGCAACGCGATCTGCCCCGTGGTATGATACTGTCGCTGGTAATCTGTACCATCATTTATATTTTGCTCACCCTGGTACTTACGGGTGCAGTGAACTATAGAAATTTTGATGGTGTAGGCGATCCTTTGGCCTACATTTTCGAGCCGCAAAATTTGAATATCGGTTGGATGCAATTTATTGTGGCGATAGTAGCCGTTGTGGCCATGACCAGTGTAATGCTCGTATTCCAAATGGGACAACCCCGCATGTGGATGACCATGAGCCGCGATGGATTGATGCCCACCATGTTTCAAAAAATTCATCCCAAATACAAAACGCCTTCTTCGGCTACTATCATTACCGGTTTGGTAGTGGGCCTTCCTATTTTGTTTACCGACAAAACCTTTGTGCTCGACTTTACCAGCATTGCTACCTTATTCGCTTTTGTACTGGTGTGCGGAGGTGTATTGCTCATTCCTCAAAAAGAAAAAATTCCCGGTCGTTTTCACCTGCCGTATATCAATGGGCAATACCTGTTTCCTGCAGTGGTATTGGTAGCCATGTTTGTGGCGTATAAATTGTCGCCTACTTATTTCAGCGATCTGTTCCAGTTCGACTACAGTGCCAATGAAGAATACAATGCCGGCAAGAAAACTTTTATGGACCTGGCCCTGCCCAATATTTCACTCATTGTATTTTGGTTGGGCGCTATTGTTTTGTCCATATTATCTGTTGTCAAAAAATACTCCTTCATTCCGCTGATGGGGGTTATCACCTGTATGTACCTGCTTACCGGTATGAGCAAAAGCAACTGGATATGGTTTATAGGCTGGCTGGTACTGGGCGTCCTGTTTTACTTTGTGTACGGCCATAAAAATTCAAGGCTGGCTAAAAAAGCAGGATAGTGCACACAACTTTGCTGTAGCCCGGCGTAGGGCATACAAAGCCTTGCCAATATTGGCGGAGCGTTTACATGCTTTGGCAGGTGCTATTACATTTGCAGTGAACAGAGTATGCTTTTGAATTGAATCATTCCCCTTGCAGTTATAAATTATGAAGTTTGAAGTTGGCGATAATGTGGTGGTAAAACACAGCAATGAAAACGGTAAAGTAGTGGCCATACTTGCCGACAAAATGGTGATGGTAGAAGTGCGGGGCGTAAAATTTCCGGCCTATACCGACCAGTTGGATTTCCCCTATTTCAAAATGTTTTCCGCTAAGAAAAATACGGAAGAGAAAAAGCTGCCGAAGAAATTTATTGATGATATAAAGCGGGAAAAAAATGCGCCCAAGTACAAAGTAGCCGAGGGTTTATGGCTCTTGTTTTTCCCGGTGTTCAGCAAAGATGTGTTTGAAGATGATGTGGTGGAGGAATTGAAAATTTACCTGGTGAACCAAACCGATGCCGGTGTGAAATTTCATTTCTGGCTCAACTATGGCAGCGAATCGAATATTGAGTTGCAGAATGAAGTATTGGCCTTGCAGGATTTTTATTTGATGAATATTGAATTCGAAGACCTGAACAATGCGCCTTCTTTCGAGTTTGAATTCAGCCTGGTTACACCCAATGCTAAAAAAGCCGAATACTTTGAAGCAGTGTACAAGCCCAAGGGCAAACAGGTATTTAAACTGATAGAAGCATTGAAGCAAAAAGGCGAATCATTTTTTACGCAGCAGCTTTATGTTCAATTTCCTGATAAAGCTGTAGTGGAGCCTGCTATAAAAGGCGGAGATCCTTTTTCCCAGTTGAGCAAAGCCGGGTTTAAAGTGGTGGCCGGTAAACGCATAAACGCAGAGGCACCACCACCCAGTGTACTCGATCTGCATATTGAAAAACTTACCGACGATTACCGCAACATGAGTTCGTATGAAAAGCTCACACTGCAACTGCGGGAGTTTGAAAAATGGCTCGACAAAGCCGAACTCAACTACGTAAAACAAATGTGGGTGATACATGGTGTAGGTAGTGGTAAGCTAAAACAAGAAGTACACGAAATACTCAAGCTTCGCAGCAGTGTGAAAAGTTTTGTATCGCAATACCATCCATGGTATGGCCACGGGGCTACAGAAATTTATTTGAAGTAGCGCAGCATGATAAAATGAACGTGTTGTGCTATTAAGAATTAATAATTATTGAATTATTGATTCTTGGAATTAATTATTAGAGGAGACTCTGCTACTTGTGAACATTATCAGGGCTGAACAGTTTGGCACAACAGTAGTACAAAAGCTTAATCAGGGCTCCAACCCGCCGGTTGGGTGTAATAAGCGGCGGGGGCCTTTTTTTGTTACTTTTTTGGGCAAGCAAAAAAGTAAATACATCATTCAAGATTATTGAAGCGAACTGATTGTTTGATAAACCAATAGCACTCCGTTAATTAGTAATGATACCTGCGTTGCAATACATGCAATCGGTTTTCGTACCACTGATTACATACTTAATCCGTTAACGTTTGATTTTAATTCCCGCTTCAACTTGCGGCCTATCTTTGCCGGGCTACGGGTGAAGGCTATCGCTGCTGCTGCAAGGCAGGAGAGGAAAGTCCGGACAGCACAGGGCAACTCATCCCGCTAACGGCGGGACATGCTGTAGCGAGACAGTGTCGAGACAGTGCCACAGAAAATTACCGCCCTGCTTTCAAACCCCTCGGGCTTGGGGTAGGGTAAGGGTGAAAACGGGAGGTAAGAGCTCCCGATAGCAGGCTGTAAGGCAGGCTATGGGTAAACCTTGGGTGCTGAAATGCCATGTATAGGAGTGGTGGAAGGCGGCTCGCCTGATCCTGCTGCAAAGCGGGAACATTCCAGGGTAGGCAGATGCAGGCAGTCAGCAATGGCTGTCGTAGATAAATGGTAGCAATCCCGTTTCGGCGGGATCACAGAATCCGGCTTATGCAACCGGTAGCAATTATGAAGCCATACAGGGGAAACTCTGTATGGCTTCTCCTTTTGGAAGGATGTTGGGAGATTGCCGAGTGACGGGATGTAAGTACATCAGAGTTCAGGAAGATGAAATTCCCTATGATTACTAGAATATCTGCAATTTATCTTTGCATGAATCATTTGTAATCAACTTTTAGGCAGCAGTTGGTATTCTTACAATTTTTGGATTAATAGAGTCAAGCTGTTTTTTTAAATTGGTTTTTTGAAAATCTGCCATTGTGTAGGCCAATCGAAGTGATCTTTCAAGTTCTTCTGTTGTTAATGTCGTAATACTAGACTTTCCAATCCTTTTTAATATACCAATAATTAAAACTCTCGAAAAGTCATGCCCCTTACAAATATCATAGTTGCTAAAATTCGTTAAATCAAGAGCTTTAATTTTTTTCTCAATATCTGTTGCATCTAATTTCACTCCTTGATTGTAATAAGTCTTAATTGTCTCAATTAATAAAGGATATCCTTTAAAAGTAAATTTATCTTTACAAATGAACTTTTTAAAGTCCAGTTCTTTAGTCTTTTCTTTAGTCTGCTTGAAAGCTAAATTTAGATTTTCACATTGGCTGATAATTCTCAATTCGGAAATTGGTCGAACAAGATTCAAAAGATAATCCTTTATAGAAGAGATGTTCATTTCTTTTATAAAGTTGCTTAACTTAATTTTTGAAAAATACTCATTTGAAAAATATTCAAAAGACTCTGAATTTACACACATCATTTCTATATCATGAAAATCCGTGAGTAAAAGGTTGCATGGATAAGGAATAGAAGGCGCTAAAATGGAGTCAAAATCCTTGTCAATAATACCTATCGTTTTTTCTTTTTTCTTTAAATGCGAATTTATTATTTCCAAAACTTCCTTTACATTCTCTTTCCCGTTACAGACTTCTATTTGGCACAGGGACTTGTTCAAAAACTTAGTAAAAAATAAATCATCTGTTTCGCCTTCGACCAAAACATAATATCCATCATAAGTGTCAATAATTATTGAGTTGGCAATGAACTCAGCATCAATTTCATCTATCAAGGCCATATTTATTGTGCATTTAATTCGACGGTTAGATTCCAATTTTTGCCAATAACAGCAGGAGAATGAGTAGCAATGATTATATCCATTGGATTTAATTTTAAAATACTCAAAAGATCAGGTATGATTTTTTTTTGCCAAGTTATATGTAGTGATATTTCCGGTTCGTCCATTAACAACAAAGTGCCTTTTTTTAAGATAAACAACAGCTTATAATATAAAACAAGAATATGTTGTTCACCTGATGACAATTTAGTTACTGGTATAGTTTTTCCTGTTCTTAATGATTCAAAATGGAAACCTTCCTCTTTAGATATTGATATTTTTTTTTCTAAAAAACGTTCGTTAATAATTTTTAGGAACAGTTCGATCTTGTCGGCTAATGTGTCATATACTTCCAATTTTTTTCTACTGTCCTCTATGTAGACAAGTAGCACTTCACGAATTCTTTCATCTTGTTCTTTAATAAACTTAAGATCAGGCTCCATCTCTAAGTCAAGAAGGCCAACTTTTTGAAGCCTTGATCTTTTCTGTTCAAGTTCGTTAAGGTTGGTGTTCAATTGTGACTGACTAATGTTTGAAGTTCTAGTGAGCCTTGCAATTAACCTATTTGGGTAAGTTCTATCTAATTTTGTTGCTAACTCAGAGGAATGAGCTAGTTGTAGGTTAATTTCTTTAGATAATAATTCAGAATATTCTTCTACAGTATTTTTATACCCACTAGATTTTCTTACAGAATACTCGTCAGTTATGTTGTAAAATGTTAAAAGTCTTTGGGTTTCAATGAAGGAAATTTCTTGAGCATCAATTACACTTGAAAGCCATTCAGGATAAATTGTAAAGTCACCAAATAAGCCTTTTGGCAATTGAGATTTATATTTGGAATACAACTCCAAAGTGGTTAGCTTTTCTTCTGTTCTACGATCATACCATTCATCTTCATCCATTCTTCGTATTGACGATGGCAGGTATTTCCTTAATATATTTCTTAGCCTGTCTTTATTTTTCTCCAAATCGGCAAGAGAGATGGTATGAGCGACTTCCAAATTGTCAATGAAAGCGATGTTGAGTTCTATTCCTTTCTCTTTATTAATACTTCTCTCAATCTTCCAAGAAACATTTTTCTCAAAGTATAGGTCAATGTATTCAAACTCTATTTCACTAAGTAAATGAAAACTGCCTTCAAGAATAAATTCAATTATTTTCAAAACAATTGTCTTGCCTAACCCATTTTGGCCAAGAATTAAAGTAATACCAATTTCAGTGTTGAAATGAATTTCGTGTGTATAAGTCTCAAATAGATTTACAACTTTAATCTTGCTTATTTTCATATAATCATAATTATAGGAAGCGAGTCAATAATGCTTCACTTTAAATGTCAACAATATACCTACATTTTTTTCTTCTTACTTCAGTAGTTTTTTTATTTTGGTTACGGTCTCTGAATTACAGTTAACATTGGTATTGTAACAATGCGCTACCGCTGGCAATATACTTCAAGTGAGTGATTCGAACCCTGATTAATGTAGTAATTTTCTGCTAGACTGATTTGCCAAAAAGCCATCCCAGCACAGCCAAACTCTATTTCGAACGGAGTGAAAAATCTCCAACATGTGGAAGATAGGTTCCGATTGATGAGATGCTTCGCTGTGCTCTGCTCTGCATGACCGTGGAAGAAGAATAGGCGAAAACTTTTACGGATACATTTTTCCGATCATTTCATACACCGCCAGCATCATGCGCTTTTGTTCTTGCAAATGGCCCACTTGTGCTTCAATGTTTAGATAGTCCATGCCCTTGTAACCACAGTACACACTCAGCGAACCGTCGTCGGTTACGGTGGCATTGTTTTGTAGCAGGATATTAAAGCCCTTTGCTTTCAGGTAATCGTAAATGGGTTTGCTGGTGGTATAAAAAAAATCGTCGATGTCTTCGGCTTCATTTACGTTCACTTCTGCTGCATCGTTGGCATATTCGCCGCCGGGTAAATAGCCTTTTATGGTGAGTCCGCCACCATCGCTATTGTTGTGCAATGCCACAATGAGTTTGTTGCCATCTACATATTTGCCAATAAAAAAATGGGAGAGTTGTTGTGCCGCTTTAAATCCCTGTTTCGAAAAAGCACCATTGGCTTTTAGCGTTGCCTCCAAACCTTTGGAAGTATAAATGCGGTTGGGGTCGAACTTATATTGCTTGCCCTGTAGTTGGTACGAGACATACCTGTCGCCGTTGTGTTTCCAGGTAGTATAGCAGCCAATGCCTGCACTATCTATGATGGCTTTGGCGGCTACAATGGCGGTGTTTTCATTTTCGTGTACATGCACCCAGCTAATGCCCGGTTGTTTTTTTGCACACTGCGAAACGAATGTCACGGTAGTGCTACCAATTTTTTTTGCAACGCTGCCGGGTTGTGCCATGGCAGGTTGAATGCCTGCTACAACCAGCAGGAAGAGGGCAATCATTTTCATACCAACAATTGAAATGGGAAAATAAGCGAAATGCTGAATTCAGCGGCGTTAATAAACCGGCCTACTGAGTACACATTGAAAAGAGCATTATAAAATTGAACAAGCAACGGGGCAACCGATTGCGATTTGAATGCTTTGCCCTTACTTTTGCGCCACTATGACAATTGAACAATTGAAGTATATGAGGGACCGGGTGAGTGTCCTAAGGAGGTTTCTTTGACGTCGCTAACCGACAAGCAAAGATTGACAACGACAAACAGTTGAGCCTCTCGCCTGGCTTCTGGGATGATAATACCCGGGCCACAGGCATTTTGAAGGAAATCAAAAACAACGAGTTTTGGATAGACCTGTACAACCGTGTAGATACAGCTGTGGAGGATTTTGCCGTGCTCTTCGAGTTTTGGAAAGAAGGCGAAGAATCGGAAGAAAATGCTAAGCTGGCTTACGACAAAGCCATTGAAACCATTGAAGAGGCCGAGTTTAAAAGTACCCTGAACCAACCGGAAGACGAACTGCCTGCTGTGCTGCAAATAAACAGTGGCGCCGGTGGTACCGAAAGCCAGGACTGGGCGCAGATTCTGGCCCGCATGTACAAAATGTACGGCGAAAAACAGGGCTGGAAGGTGACCGAACTCGACTGGACCGATGGGGATGGTGCCGGTATTAAAACCGCCACTTTCCAATTCGACGGCCCATTTGCCTATGGCTTTTTGAAAGCGGAAAGCGGGGTGCATCGCCTGGTGCGTATTTCGCCTTTCGATAGCAATGCCCGCAGGCATACCTCGTTTGCCAGCGTGTATGTATACCCACTTGTGGACGATTCCATTGAAATTGATTTGAAGGACAGTGATGTGAAAATGGAAACCAGCCGCAGTGGTGGCGCCGGTGGACAGAACGTAAACAAGGTAGAAACCAAAGTACAGCTTACGCATATTGCAACAGGCATTGTGGTGGTGTGCCAGCAGGACAGGAGCCAGTTGGGCAACCGCATATTGGCCATGCAAATGCTGAAGAGTAAATTGTACGAACTGGAATTGCAAAAACGCAATGCACTGAAAGATGCCGCCAACGCCAGCAAGAAAAAAATTGAGTGGGGTAGCCAGATCAGGAGCTACGTCTTCCATCCATACAAAATGATAAAGGACCACCGCACCGATTATGAAGTAGGCAACGTGGGGCCGGTGATGGATGGCGACCTCGATGGGTTTATAAAAGCTTATTTGATGACGGAGAAAGAAGGGGAAGTGTCGTGAGGATTTTGGGATGTCTGATGTTTGATGTCTGATTTTTTTAATACAGATTGAGAATGTTGAAATTCCAAATCATCAATCCTAAATCATAAATCAGACATCATAAATCAGACATCCTAAATCCTACATCATACATTCTTATATGGCTTGGTTCTATTTGATATTAGCGGCCTTTTGTGAAATAGCATTTGCCGGTAGTTTAAAGCTTACGCAAAACTTCACGAACCTTAAATGGTCGGTAGTGTTTGTGAGTTTTTATATATTGAGCATTGTGTTGCTGAATAAAGCTGTGCAGCAAATTCCTATTGGCACTGCGTATGCCATCTGGACGGGTATAGGCGCTGCGGGTACAGTGTTGATAGGCATTTATTATTTTAAAGAGCCGGTGAGTTTTTGGAGAATATTTTTCCTGTGTACACTCATCGTATCCATTGTAGGGTTAAAGTTTTTTTCGGGCGAAAGTCCTGCTCACTAAGTAAATATTAATTGGTCAACCTAATATTTTCTCATTTTCAAATTTTGTATCTATGAGTTTCGGAACATTTTCATATCCATTACCTGCCAACGAGCCTGTACTGCAGTATGCTCCCGGTAGTAAAGAACGTGTAGCGTTGCAAAAAACGCTGGCCGAATTGAAGAAAAAGGAATTGGACATTCCTCAATACATTGGTGGAAAAGCAGTACGCAGTGGTGATAAGCATGCCATTCATCCGCCACACGAACGGCAGCATGTGTTGGGCTATTACCATGCAGGTAACAAAGCACATGTGCAACAAGCTATTGATGCTGCACTGAAAGCAAAAGCGGGTTGGGAAGCCATGCCATGGGAAGACAGGGCTGCCATCTTTTTGAAAGCTGCTGACCTGTTGGCTACAAAATATCGTTTCCATATCAACGGCACTACTATGCTGGGTCAAAGCAAGAATGCTTACCAGGCAGAGATAGATGCAGCTTGCGAGTTGATCGATTTCCTGCGTTTCAATGTACACTTCCTCAGCGAAATTTATAAGCAACAGCCCATTAGCGGACCGGGTATGCACAACCGCCTGGAGTGGCGTGCACTGGAAGGTTTTGTACTGGCCATTACACCTTTCAACTTTACAGCTATTGGCGGCAACCTGCCTACCAGCGCTGCCATGTGCGGCAACACCGTAGTGTGGAAAGCAGCCAATACGCAAATTTATTCGGCACAAATGTTTATGCGCATTTTGCAGGAAGCAGGTTTGCCTGATGGCGTCATCAACCTGGTATATGTAGATGGACCCACCATTGGCGATGTGTGTTTTAATCACCCCGATTTTGCAGGCGTGCATTTTACAGGTAGCACCGGCGTGTTCAATTACATGTGGGCAACCATTGGCGCCAATACACCTAAATACAAATCGTACCCGAGAATAGTAGGTGAGACGGGTGGTAAAGATTTTGTACTGGTGCACAAAAGTGCAGATGTAGATACCGTAGTAGCTGCATTGGCTCGTGGTGCTTTCGAATACCAGGGACAAAAATGTTCTGCAGCAAGCCGTGCCTATATTCCTAGCAATATTGCCGATCGCATCAAAGCAAAACTGGTAGCTGAAGTAGAAACCATGAAAATGGGAACCGTTGAAGACTTTGGCAATTTTGTGAATGCAGTGATCGATGAAAAGAGTTTTGATAAACTGAAAAAGTATATCGACAGCGCTAAAAAAGATCGCAAGGCAAAAATTTTGGTGGGTGGCAATTGCAGCAAGAAAGATGGCTTCTTTATTGAGCCTACCATTATTGAAGTGCGAGATCCGAAATATGTGACCATGTGCGAAGAACTGTTTGGGCCGGTGCTCACCATTTATACCTACAAAGCCGACGAGTTCGACAAGGCGCTTACGTTGGTAGATACCACTTCGCCTTATGCACTAACTGGTGCTGTTATTGCACAAGACCGTGCAGCCATTGAACTGGCTACCAAAAGATTGCGCCAGGCAGCAGGCAATTTCTACATCAACGATAAACCTACAGGTGCCGTAGTGGGCCAGCAACCATTTGGTGGTGCCAGGGCCAGTGGTACCAACGATAAAGCCGGCAGCCTCATCAACCTTTACCGCTGGTTGAGTGCCCGTACCATTAAAGAAACATTCAACCCACCAACGGACTACAGGTATCCGTTTTTAGATTAAGTGTTGAAACCAACTTTACTAAAAAAGACAGTCGTGCGACTGTCTTTTTTAGTATGTGTATTTGTTGGATTTACTAATGCACTTTCATGCGACTAGATTTTCCTGTTATTTCAGAAATGCCTTACGCAGTTCTTCCACCTGCTCATCGTTGATGGGCACCATATTACCTAACTGCGAAGTCATGATCAGCGATTTGGCACTGAACTCTGCTACTTCGAGATAATCGAAAGTTTGGAGCAGTTTATCGCCGGTAACAAGGGCACAGTCATTTTTTACCAATATAGCAGGGCTGCTTTTGGATAGCATTCCGGGAATCACATCGGCACTTGCAAACTGCTCGCCAAAAGGCACGGTATGCACGTCTTGCAAAAAGATCCAACTTTCGGGAATGGTGCGCACATTGAACGCAGCATCGCTCGATGCAAAAGCCATCAGGTACGGCGTTTGTGTAAGAATGATGGAATTGATTTCGGGATGCGCTTCGTATATGCGTGCATGCAGGTAAGTAGTACGGCTTGGATGCTTACCGGGTTCACGTTGTCCATCTTTTACCTGTACTATATTGCGTGGTTCCAGGTCCCAGCGGGGTACGTCGGTAGGAGTGATGAGGAAATCGTTGCCCCTCCACCTGCGGGAAACTGTACCATAAGAACTGATCATGAGTCCCTGGTTGCAGGCACGTTGTACAATACTGCAAATTTCGCTGCGTATTTCCAGTTCATCCGAAGGATGTTCCACTTCCGTCATTTCGGGAAGTGCTTCCGGCAACTGGTCTTCGAAGGCTTGAATTTGCGCATCAGTAAGATAGCTAGGTGTACCCACCATATTGGCATACAAAATGGCACGGGCACAAAACTCCAGCGTTTCAAAACGCTGAAAACAATCGGAAAGATTAGAACCGCCAACAACAGTGCCATGGTTTTCCATAATTACTGAGTGAACGCCTTTTACAAATTCTGCGGCGATCACTTCACCCAATGCGCTGCTGCCCGGCAGGCGATAATCGGCATAACCAATTTCGCCACAAATATGTCTTGCCTGCGAAATGATATTTGCATTGGGAATTTGGCGTGCTATGCTAAACGAAACCAATGCAGGCGGATGCGCATGTATCACTGCACTGATGTCGGGCCTTGCTTCGTAAATAGCTTTATGAAAAGGAAATTCTGAGGAAGGTTTATGCCTGCCAATAATGCTGCCATCTTTTTTCACGCAAATAATATCGGAGGGGCGAAGTGTACCCTTGTCCACTGCGGAGGGCGTTACCCAGATATCACCGTTTTCGTCGCGGATAGAAATGTTGCCGCCAGAAGTGGTGGTAAGTCCACGGTTGTAAATACGGCTAATGGCAATGGTTATTTGTTCACGAGGGTGCATCCATTTTGGATCGAGCATACAAGTTGACATGCAAAAATATTTTAGGTTCGAAAGGGGAATACTCCCTGCTTTCGGTGCGCAAAATTAACCCATCATCAATGGGGCATCATCCTGTACTGTGTTGTTAAAATGGATTAGCAGTTAGTGCAATTATTGATCATGCGCATACATGATTTAATTCATGTTCGATACAATTTCAAGCCAATATATTCGTGGCAATGCATTCTTGTATTTGGAAAAGATTGCAGATGAAATTCACTAAAAGGCAAAGCATTTGAATGCTGAATTATGGAGGTAATGTTTTGCTGAAAGCATTGTGTTTGTAGGTGTTTCAGAAGATTTTATTGTATTGTTGTGCTAGTGTTTTATGCAGTAACTTATGGAATCCTAAACTTTTTCCCATCTCAGTACTGCCTAAACATCGCTTCCAGGATGGATAAATTTTTTACGATTTCAGCATTTCTTTTACTGTCAGTAGTTTCTAACGCACAAACAAAAACTATACATGCAGGGGGAATTGAAATGAAAATATCTGCTGCCGATAGTTCAATTAATGATGCTTTCTTTTCATGTGGTCAGATGCCAGAGTTTCCGGGTGGAATGACAAAACTGCTATCCTTTGCTAAGAGCAAGATTAAGTATCCAAAAACTGCCGTCAGGGACAAAATTGAAGGAAGTGTAATATTATCGTTCACTATTGACAAGCGGGGCAAGGTGATCAATAAAAAGGTAGTTCAAATTGTTCGTTATGACCTTGGCGCTGCTTGTATGAGGATGCTTGACAAAATGCCTAAATGGAAACCAGGTTTACTAAATGGCAAACCAATTGATGTAAATGAGTGTTGGAAAATCATCTTTGTCTTAATTGATTGAAAACGCTATGTCGGACATACAACAACCGAAAACATTGGCTTATCCCTGCCTGGATTTATTTCGAAACATTATAGCACCAGGAAGGCTATTTACACTTCTTTCAATTGCACAGTTTTTCCCACTTTCAATGCATAAACAGCGCCCACTTTTAGTGCTACATTTTCTTCTTCGTGGCTTACGGGAAATCCAAAGCAAACAGGGAAGGAGTAATTGGAAATTCTTTCCTGTATAATTTCTTCCACCGTTTTTCCAAATGAGGTAGTAGTGTCTTTCATGTCCGAAAATCCACCTACGATCAAGCCTGCTAAATGTTGCAATTTACCTGCACGATCCAGTTGCAACAGCATGCGATCTATATTGTATAAATATTCTCCCACATCTTCTATAAACAGGATGGCACCACGGGTATTGATGTCGGAAATAGTGCCGGTTTGATGTGCCAATATGCTCAAGTTTCCTCCCAGCAAAACGCCGGTTGCAGCACCGGTTCTATTCATGGTATGTGGCGCTATTTTGTATGTATTTTTTTTGCCTATTAAAGCGTTTCGTAATGTCAAAACATATTCTTTTTTATCGCCACCATTGTTGAATGCATTGGCCATGGCCGCATGTAAGGATGCTGTTTTTTGTTTTGTGTACAGGAAATTGTGAAACACCGTGATATCGCTAAAACCAATGATCCACTTGGGGTGCTTGCGAAATTTTTTCCAATCGAGTTGGTCTATAATTCTCGAACAGCCATAGCCTCCTCTGCCACATAAAATAGCATGAATATTTTCATCATCAAGCATGGCTTGCATATCGGCCAGGCGTTCGGCATCGGTGCCGGAAAAATAGTGGAAACTGTTCCCAACTGTAGCGCCAAGTTTTACGCGAAATCCCCACTGCTCAAGGGTTTTACGGCATTGCAATGTTTTTTCGGCAGGCATAAAACCGGCAGGACAAACTATGCCAATGGTATTGCCTTTTTTAAGATAGGGAGGAAAGGTAATTGCAGCCGCCATAGTAGCACTTATTTGAAAGGCGGGAAGGTACAATAGTTAGTGAATGCTGCCGCATCATGCCTGCACCTGCACACTGTCCGTAACAATAGGAATGGAAACTGGTGCAGGAAGTGGCTGCCCTTCGCTGAGCGAAACACTGGTACCTGTTACAGAAAATTGGTAGGGTACACCCAGCTTTAATGCCAAATTGTTTTTGATATGCCCTGCAGAAAAATTGAAACAAACCGGGTAGTTTTTATTCGCCACTTTTTCGAATACAATTTCTTCTACACTCATCGGAAAAGGTTCTTCTCCATCGGGTTTGGTTGCGGTAAGGCCACCAATAATCAGGCCTGCAATATTGTCCAAAGCCCCGCTTCGCCTGAGCGTTGTCATCATACGGTCCAATGTGTATTTGTATTCACTAACTTCTTCTATTAGCAATATTTTTCCCTCTGTTTGCAATGCACTCTTGCTGCCCAGCAGGCTTACTATCAGCGAGAGGTTTCCTCCTACCAATTTCCCGGTGCTTTGCCCGGCACGGTTCAGCGAATGCAAAGGACCAGTATAGTTGATTGGTTTACCTATCAACGCATTTTTGAGCGATAGTGAACTGACATCTTCACGGATTTCAAAACCATTGGCCATATCGGCATGCAGGGTAGGTATGCCCAGTAAAGATTGCACATGGCAATGCAGCGCCGTTATATCGCTATAGCCTACCAGCCATTTTGGGTTTTTCTGAAACCCGCTCCAATCTACTGCGTCCATCATGCGCATTGTGCCATAGCCACCTCTTGCAAATAGTATGGCTTTGATAGATGGATTGTTGAGCATGGCTTGCAGGTCGGCTGCCCGGTTGGTATCGGTGCCGCCAAACCTTTCCCAGTGCTGGCCAATGGTTTGCCCCAATTGTACCTGGAAGCCCCAGGCCTTCAGGGCGTTGATGCAATGCATTAGTTCCTTTAAACCCAGCGGGCTGGCCGGGCAGGTGATGCCAATGGTATCGCCGGGTTGCAAGTAAGGCGGTATTACCATTTTGGTTTGTGGGTCGGTAGCTGGTTTGGCCCACACAGAATTAGCCAATGGCAATGTAGCCATGGCACCAAGTAGGTTCCGCAGAAATTGAGATCGGTTCATAGGGTTTTGTTTACCGAATCTACCCGGGTGATGCTGTTCTGAAAATACCCTGAAACCCTGATTTTATGAAGTGGGGGAGTTTTACTTTTTGAAAAACGGGCTGAAAATTTTATCAACGGTTAAGTGAGAGAATTTAGCTTTTAAGTAATCGATTACATTTTTTGGACTGTGGATAACTGATATAAATAAAATAAATTATTAATTATGTAGAAAAAAATAATTAATAATATTATATCAACGAACGAATTGCTGAAGTCTAAAAATTGGTCCAACACGTTTTCCGAAACCTCGGTAAACCGACGATGCTTTTCATTCCATTCCATTAGAAAACCAAAACAAACCACCTATGAAAAAAACAATGCAAAAATTGTTGTTTGCCTGGCTAATGTGTTGTACGGCACTGATAGCCCAGGCGCAGCAAAGAACTGTAACCGGTAAGGTTGCAGATGAGCAAGGGGCGCCTGTAGCCAATGCATCCTTTCTCATTAAAGGCACTAAAACGGGAGGCATTACCGATGCAAATGGTGCCTTTTCCATTAGTGTAGATGGCAATAAAGTAGTCATTGAATTTAGTGCCATTGGGTATGAAACAAAAGCAGTATCAGTAGGTACCAGCAACAGCCTTGCTGTGGTACTTGCAAAGTCAGGGGCGAAAGACCTTGAAGAAGTAACTGTAACCGCCCTCGGTATTAAAAAGGATACCAGGAAAGTGGGTGTGTCCACCCAAAAAGTGGCTTCCCAGGACCTGGTGAAAGCTGCGCCACCCAGCATTGCTGAGGGTTTGGCCGGTAAAGTGGCCGGCCTGAATATTACCGTTCCCAACGGGGTAGAAGGTAGTTCTCAAAAGATCCAGATTCGTGGTAACAACGTGTTGTTGGGAAATAACCAACCCTTATTTGTAATTGATGGAGTGCAAATGTCGGATGGCCGTATGGGTATGACCCAATCGAACGGTACCGGTTACGATATTAGCCAAGGCACTTACACCACACCCGATTTGGGAGGTACTATTAAAGACTGGGGTAGCCCACTCAACTTTATCAATAGCGAAGACATTGAAGATGTGAACGTGTTGAAAGGACCCACTGCTGCCGCTCTGTACGGTGCAAGAGGTGCAAATGGTGTGGTATTGATCAGTACCAAGAAAGGTGCTAAAAGACAAGGCTTTGGTGTGGAGTACACTTTGAACCAGCGCTGGACAAAAGCGTATTTGTTCCAGGACTACCAACACGAATATGGTTATGGTGGTGCTATTGGACTTTGGTCTGCCGACGACAATCAAAAATTGCCAAAGGATGCCAACGGCAACTATCGCTATCCAGCCGAAGCGCCATGGTCTGGTGCAGGTATCAACGATAAGTTTACCCAGTTTGGCCCACTACCGGGTGGATATAACTACTGGGACATGTTTAGCTGGCCCGGCGCCGGTTTATCATGGGGTGCCCGCATGGACGGACGCAATATCGTTTGGTGGGATGGCAAAACCAGGCCCTATTCTCCCGATATGGATGCCAACAAATCATTCTTCCAAACCGGTCATACTTCCAACCACAACCTGGCATTTTCTACAGGTGGCGATATTGGTAGCCTGAGGGTGGCTATGAACTACACCGATAATGATGCAGTAATTCCCAATAGTGGTTACGATCAAACTGCTGTAAACATGGGTGGCAACCTGAACATTTCGCAAAAGGTAAAAGCAGAAGTGTCGGCCAACTACACCAAGTTCAACCGTTTGAACAGCCCTGCCATTGGCGACAACAACAGTATCAGTAAGTTCCTCACTTATGGTTTCCCAATGGACTACCATCCCATTGAAAAAGATGTGTATCAAAAAGCGGATGGTTCTAAAAACATGTTCGATAACGCCACTTATCCTATGAGCTATCCGTATGGTAGCTATACCAATTTGTGGTGGAATATGTATAACAACAATACCACCATGCAACGCGACCAGGTGATGGGCGCTGTAAAACTGACTGCAGAAATTAACCCATGGTTGAACCTGATGGGCCGCACCGGTGTAAACTATGCTACCAACGAGTTCGAAACCAAAGAAACGCCTGTTGATGTAGCCGGCTTGCAAGGCAAGTATGCGTATGAATTGAACAAAGACTACACAGTAACTGCCGAGGCTTTGGCCACAGCGCACAAAGAAAAAATTGCCGATGTGCTCAGCGCAAGCTTTAGTGTAGGAGCCAGTACCTGGTACAATAAATTCGAAGGCACATCTGCCAAAAACAACGGGCCATTCGCCGATCCATTCCTGTATTATTTGAGCAATACCACTGCTACTGTGGACAGAAGCTGGTTGCCTACTTACTACCGATTGGAAAGCAAGATCAACTCTGTGTTTGGATTGCTGAACCTTGGTTATAAAAACTTCCTGTTCCTGGAAGCAACCGGCAGAAATGACTGGTCTTCTACATTGCCCAATAATGCAAACTCATATTTCTACCCTTCCGCCAACATGAGTTTTGTATTCACCGATGCATTCAAAATGAACAAGAATATTTTGGACATGGGTAGAGTGCGTTTGGGCTATGCAGGTAGCGCTAACGGTACCGAGCCTTATCAAACCACTAACGTGGTTGGTTCTGGTTCATTTGGTGGTGTGGTAACCAGGAATCTTGATCCACGGTTGAGGCCTACTGACCTGGTTCCCCAGCGTTCTAAATCGTGGGAAGTGGGTACGCAACTGGCATTCTTTAAAAGCCGTTTGTCTGTTGACTTCAGCTACTACAAGATCAACTCAACCAACCAGATCCTGAATGCTCCATTGCCTACTTCTTCTGGCTTCACCAGCAGAACTTTCAACACCGGTGAATTGGAAAACAAGGGATACGAATTTATCATTAGGGGTACACCGGTACACAACAAAAACTTCAACTGGGATATAACTCTGAATGCTGCACACAACTCCAACAAAGTGATCAAGCTGGATGAAGGTGTAGACAAGTTTTACCTGGGCACCATCTTCGGTGCAAGAACCGGCGTAAGCATGTATGTAACCGAAGG
The DNA here is from genome assembly GCA_035456005.1 of Phnomibacter sp. GTDB lineage: Bacteria > Bacteroidota > Bacteroidia > Chitinophagales > Chitinophagaceae > Phnomibacter. The sequence continues at coordinate 495,088 of DATIEA010000004.1, forward strand.
TGAGCAGTATGGTTCTATTTACGGATTGGACTACACCTACAAGGATGGACAAAAAGTAGTAAGAAGAATCTACGATAAATCGGACCCCACCAAAGTGGTAGGTACACAGTATGTAACCACTGCCGACCCTGTAAAAATTGGTAATGCTACTCCTGTACTTACCGGTGGTATTGGCAACACTTTGAACTACAAAAATTTCTCCCTGTACATGTTGGCCGATTTCAAATGGGGTGGCGATATCTACTCATTTGACTATGCCAGTGCAATGGGCGAAGGAAAAGCTCCAGAAACTTTGCTGGAAAGAAACGGTGGCGGCTTGCCGTACACTTATCCTGATGGAACTACTGCCAACCATGGCGTAGTGCTGGATGGTGTATTTGCAGATGGAAAAAAGAATACCGATGTGGTACACTACATGTACAAATATGCAGGTCAGTATGCTGCATGGAGCAACGTAGACATGCCACGTAGCAACGCTGTATTCGAGAACTCATGGTTCAAGTGCAGAGAAGTGTCGCTGAGCTACAATTTCCCTTCAAAAATGATTCAGTCTTCTAAAGTATTCCAGGGCTTATCGCTTTCACTGGTAGGAAGAGACCTGTTCTATTTCTACAAATCATTGCCCGACAATCTTAACCCCGAAGGCGTATCTGGTGTAGGTAATATGCAAGGCATGCAGTGGGCAGCTTTGCCTGGTACCAGGTCTTTTGGTTTTATTGTAAGAGCGAAGTTCTAATCTGAATCACATAAACTTTAGCATAATGAAAAATATACAGCGCAATAAATTTTTAAGATTCACGGGTGCATGTGCTGCAAGCATCGTGCTGCTTACGGCTTGCGAAAAGGGCTTCGAAGAAATGAACGCTCCTTATAATATGCCATCCTCTGGATCCATTGGTGATATCTTCAACTCCAATGTTTCCTCGCTCCAGGTATCCTGGCAGGAGCAGGCGACTTACCATTCGTTTGTGTACCAGATTACACAGCAGGTATCGCAGTATGCATCTTCCGGATATCGTATGGAAAATGCTTCCAACGAAATGTGGGATTCCTACTATAAGTTTCTGGCCAACTCCAAGATGATTGACACGCTGATAGCGGCCGATCCGAACAAAAACAACATGACCAATATTAAGGCGATGAACAAAGTGCTGCGGGCATACAGAACCATCCGCATGACCGAAAACTTTGGCGACATACCTTATTCCAAAGCAGGGATGGGTCAATACCTCGGGGAGAATATTCGTCCAGGCTATGATAAGCAGTCAGATATTTACCCGGCGTTGATCAACGATCTGAAATGGGCCGTTGACAATTTCTCTACCAGTGCCGCACAGGTATCGATTGGCAGCAGCGAAACATTGTTTAAAAACGATATTGCTTTGTGGACCAAGTTTGCCAACTCACTTCGCCTGAGAGCAGCGGTAACCATGTACGATAAGAATCCAACTTTTGCCGGTGCACAAATTGCAGAAGCTTTGAACAAGCCTGTAATTGATAAAGATGAAGAGCCGGGTTTGTGGCCTTCCAAAACACCAGGCCTTGTATTCGAAATGCATGCATGGTCTTATTCGGCTAACCAATACATTCGCCTGGGTACTACCATGTGGAGCTATCTTTCCAGCACCAATGCTGCTGACGGCAGTGGTATATTCGATCCAAGAACGAAGATCTTCTACGAGCCCAATAATGCAGGCCAGTGGAAGCCATATCCTCAAAACCCTACCACTTCTACACCGGGTGAAGGTGGCGATCCTTACAACGATAGCCGCGATAATAACTGGCCCGCAAAAGGCGCCGGCAATATCTACAGCAATTGCAACTACTATTTTAAAGACAAGAATTACATTCCCGAATTGTTCATTACTGCTGCACAGGTTATGCTGTACAAAGCAGAAGTGTACAACCGCGGTATGGGTGTTGCAAAAAATCCGGCTCTCGCAAAATCATTCTATGAAAGTGGTGTAAAACAATCTGCTACTTTTTGGGTGAACATGGCCATGAAAACTCCGAAGTGGGTAGTGGGCAAACCAACCGCATTGCCTACCGATGCAGAGTTGGCCGCTTTGTTGGCAAACCCTGTAGTGGCATACAGTGCTACAGAAGCTACTGCACTCTCTCAGATCTATGCTCAAATGTGGATCGATGGATATCGCCAACCGGGTGATGTATGGACCTTGTTTAGAAGAACAGGTGGCAACCTGCCAAAAGATCCTAACAACGCAGGATACTGGAGCAATACGTATGGCATTTACCATCGCTATATGTATCCTACTTCTGAGCAGGATTTCAACAGTGCAAACTGGAGAGCTGCTACCGGTGGTACCGAATCTTATTCTACCAAGATATGGTTGGAGAAATAGTTGAAAGGAATATTTAACCAACACAAAGGCCGCCTGTAATGGGCGGCCTTTTTAGTAATTCCAATAATCAATAATTCTAATAATCAATAATTCTTAATAGCACAACAAATTAAAACTAGCAATGAAATTTCTTACTGCTTCTTCACTACAATTTTATCGCCTGCTGTATGGCTGCTAAACTCCGGCGCATACATACATTGAATACTGCTGATACCATTGCTGAATTCACCTTCGTGCGTTACCATCAAATTGTAATCTAAAACCCAGGTGCCTTTGGGCAATTGGTCGATAAAGAAATTCATGCTGGCATCTTTGGGTGCCTGGTAAAAACCTAATCCACCTTTCCATTGGTAGCCGCTGAGTTGTTCGGTAGGTTCAAAGCATGCAGCCCGCATATCTTTCAGATGTACGTATTCCAGCAAGCGGTCAGTTACAATAGTGAGGCGCACCACTACTTTATCGCCGGGCTTCAAAGTGGTAGTGTTGGAAATGGGTTGCAATACCGGGCCGTTTTTACCTTGTGTTTGCAGCATAAATGTTTTTTGCAAACGAAGCCCGGTAGAAGATGCAGTGATCTTATTGAGGTCTTCAAAATATTGCCAATACGCAGCGCCCCAACTGGTAGTACCTGCAGCAGTTTTTGACGAAATTGTAACAGCAATATTTCCCATTTCAGGTTTTACCTGCTCACCACTGATGGTGCCTGTAAAATAGCCTGTTCCGGCTTCTGCAGTATTGTTCGACACTGTCCAATTGCCGGCTTGTATCGTAACTGTTTTATCTAAAGCTAACCATTGGCTGCCTTGCAACAACAACGCATAGCAGGCTTCTGCAGTGGCTTTTGTAGATTCCCAACTGCTGGTTTGTTTTTGTTTGAGCAACCATGTTTTCAAATCGTTGATGCGATTGGTATTATTTTCAATTTCTGCAAATGCTTCTATCAACAATGCCTGGCTTTCGATAGGAGCCTGCCACCAATAGCTTCCGGCTTTGGTAAACTCTTTCCAGTACATGCCCATTTCAGGGTTGGTAATACTTGTTTCTACAAGCGCTTTCAAAATAGCTTTGGCAGTTGCGCTTTGTTTGCTGCGATGCATTACCAGCGCTATCATAGCCTGGCTTTGTTTGCTACGATTGGTGTAGTATTTTTTTGTGTTGTTGAAATAATAGTCGTACGCTTTTTGGTTGGCAGCATTCAATTTAATCGTCGGGAAAAAGCTGCGCATATACAGGTATTGAATCGCAAAATCGTTGCTTTGATTTTTGGTGAGATCGGCTTTGTGTTTTACCAGGTAATCATAATCTTCTTTTACTCTTGCATCGAGGTAAGGAATGGCTTCTCTTACCAATGCATTTACACGTGCCGCCAATGCAGGAGGCATGGCTTTCAGCTGGTTCAAATGTCCAATGCCGCTCATGATGTACTGTGTCATATACCTGTCGTCGCGGCCACCTTTGAACCATGCAAATCCACCATTGGGACTTTGCATGTCTTCCAGTTTTTGCAGATCCTTTTCTGTAGCATTGGCCATACGCACTACGTCAAACAGTTTTGCCAATTGTCGCTTTTGTTCTGCTTCCGATTTTGCAGCCAACACCCATGGGGTTTCTTCGAGCAATGCAGATTTCAATGTTTCATTTTTTTGCAAAGCAGACAGCAATGCAGCCGTGTCTTTTGTTTGCCATTGTTCTATTACCGATTTTATTTTGGGCATACTGGCGGCAATATGTGCGGCCAATGCATTGGCATAAAAACGATTCCATGTTTGCTCGGCACATTCATACGGATATTCGGAAAGATAGGGGAGCGATTGAATAGCCAGCCAAACAGGATTGGATGTAAATTCAATAGTGAGTGATTGGTGTTGCAAAGTAGGGCTGTTGCCACTTTGCAAAAGCTTCTCCCACTGTACTTGCTTGTTGCTGGTGTTGCGCATATTGATGGGTATGCTTTCTGTAACCAGCATGCGATTGCTCAATACTGGCAATGCCATTTCTTCACCATCGCTCATGTTTCCAGAACGTGCCGTGATGCGATAGACCAATGCATCTGTGTATTGCACAGGAATGGTGATCGGAAATTTCACAGCTACAGATTGCCCTGCAGCCACGGTAAAATATTGTTGCGGAAACACATTCATAAACCAGCCATCAACGGGTTGCATGGTAGTGGCATTCAATAGTTCCAATTGTGCAGTGCCGGTGAGTTCCTTGTCGCCCATGTTCACCACTTTGCTCACCAGTTCAAGTTGGTCGCCCTGCCTGAAAAATCTTGGTGCGTTGGGTTGTACCATCAACTCTTTTTGCGTGATCACAGTTTTGGTATCCATAGCCAGTTGCAGATCTTTTGTATGGGCCAGCATTTGCAATTTCCAACTGGTGAGTGCTTCGGGCATGGTAAAACTGAAACTGATATTTCCTTCTGCATCGGTTTGCAACTGTGGAAACCAGAATGCAGTTTCGTTGAAGTTTTTACGGGTTTGCACCGGAGAGGAAGGAGGGTTCACTCCTTTGCCACCTACTTCCTCATCCTTTACAATGGTTGGTGGCGGCGTAATTTCTCCTTCCTCAGCCATACCTGCAACTGTATCAGCTACGGCGGGAGGACTATCATTGGCTATTGCTCTGCTATGCGCTACCATCGACTTTTGAGATGATTCCATTTTAGAATAGACCATTGTCTCCATCAGTGCACGCCGCATCTCTAAGAAATCTACTGTAAGCAGCCTGTCGTATTCTTCATGCGAAACCAACTGTTCCTGCGGCCAATATTTTTCCTCACCTCTACTAATGGAAAAATTGTTTTCTTCCTGCCATGTGTTATTGGTTCTGTTGTTTGTCCAAAGAAATAATGGGTTCCAATTGTGCGGCGCTATTTGATCCAACGATTCGTCGTACATGGATGCCAACAGCTCCGCAGAAATTTTCTCTTTATTGGGCCCTTTTATTTTCAGCTTCCAGGTTTCCTCTGCACCAGGCAAAAGTTTGTTGCGGAATGTTTCCAATTCAATACTCAGTTGCTTGTTGGTCCAGGGTACATTTACCTGCCATTCGCATTGGTACACCCGGTTGTCCTGTACAAAAAAACGATTGACGGTATAGCCACCTCTGTCTGCTTCGATGGCTGAATAATTAAATGGCTGTATCGAAGGCGAAAGTCCTGCATACGAAAAAGTAGATACCGGTTTTTCTTTCACCATTTTTGTGATTTGCTGCACCACGAAACCCGGTTGCGCAGTGCTGCCTTGCAGAAAGCGTGCCTGTTGACCCGGCTCTACTGTGCCTTGCAACATTTGCTCTAATTGGTAAGTGGGAGCGGGCAACAATCCTTTTGCCAAATCGTAAATGGCGAAATAGGTCTTCTCTTTTACAGGGTTGCCATCTTTATCGGTTGCAGTGGCTTCCAACACATAAAATCCAACAGGTAGTGCATTGGCCGCAATGTTGATGCGTCCATTGCTGGTATTGCGCAAACTATCTTGTTGCACCAGTTTTCCTTTGGGCCATAACAGATAATCGTCCTCGGTTTCGTATGGGTCGTTCGGAAATGTTTTTTCAAATTCTGCACGATCCATCACCGTGGTATCGGGGCCTTCCCAAAGCCTGCTGCGCAGCATCCTGTTGGGCGCCTGCAATGCATACACTTCCCATTTACTATTGGTAGGAGTGGGCAACTGATTTAGATTAGTTGATTTTACCGAGAACAAATGATTACTATCAACGCCCTGGTAAAAACCATTTTGATTATCCACTTCCAATTGCAGCGATCTGTAGCCTACCGTTACATTGGTTTCGGCTTCATGCGATTCGCCATTGATATCGGTTACCGTTGCTTCAATCGCATATCGAAAACGGGGATCATTTTCTTTGTTGGCAGTTGCATCGGGCAGGGCTGCAAATACTACATTAAAACTACCATCGGCAAGAGTAGTAGTGCCGCTTGTTATTTCCTGGCGGCTGTAGTTGTGTGGTGGGTAAATTCTTCTGCCACCTTTCATCAACCATGGAAAAATATATTCGGTGAAGCGCACTACACGATACGTTACTTTGGCGCCATCAATCGCATTGCCTGCATAAGCCTTGGCTTTTCCTTTTACGGTCAATGTGTCTTTCAAACGATAGGAACCTTCCAGTGGTTCAAATGCCACATCAAACTTTGGCCGTTTGTATTCTTCCACATTAAAGTATGCAGGTCGTCTGTCATTGGTGCCTTCAATTTCTATACGATAGTTGCCGGTAATGCCACTAGCAGGCAGTTTAAAACTTCCGTGCACACTGCCGTATTCGTTAGCTTCCATTTCGAGAGTGCCTACTACCTGGTCGTTGGTATTGTATAGAATGGCTTTTACCTTTTTGCCAGGCAGGTAAATTTTCGATTGCAGGGTTTCTTTGTCTTTGGTAATGCCAATGGCTTTAAAGAAAACAGTTTGACCTGGTCGGTACAACGATCGGTCGGTAAATGAAAAATACCTCGCATTTTTCTTATGCCATTCTTCCTCATTGTCCAGCTCCGGTTTCTCGTTGTATGTATAGGTTCTGTAACGACTGCCTTCCATGAATAAGTAATCAGTTCCATTTGTAATTTCTAACTGGTAGCTGCGGCTTGTATTGCTGTTTGCTTTCTCGGCAGGAACTTTGAGCCAGCCATTTTTGTCGGCCAGCAGTTGTTCTTCTTTTACCGTAATATATTTCCGCGTGTTGTAATCATATTGGCTTCGCCACAACTGCACTTTGGCACCGTTCAATGGTTTGCCTGTTTTCCTGTGCAGCAAAAAATATTGATCGTCGTTGGCTACATAGCTGATGTTGCTTACATAAAATACAGTGGCACACAAAGCATTTTTATCTAATGCAAAATTTTGCTGGCCACTTGCCAGTAAGAGATATTTTCCCACAGGCAATCCATCCACTTTAATCTCTGCACTGTGCTCCCGCATATCCTGTATCGCGGGTAGAGTTTGTGTCCATGATTTGAGTGGCGTAGTATTGGCTATTCGCTTCCACCATGCTGCGAGTTGTTCATCGTTGGAATGTGTTGGTTTGTTGCCAGGTATGGCAATGATGCGCAAATACACCTGTTGTGTATTTTTAAAAGAAAGCCTGGCACGAAATGGATCGTTCGGCAGGTTCACTATTTCCACATCAGTAGAAACCGATGGCTTTTCCAGTTCGTTCAACAATTGCTTTGCTTCAATGCCACCAGTGCTTTTCGGAAATTTATTGGCTACTTCTTTTGCAATTTTAGCGGCTTGCACCAAGGCCATTCTATCCACTTCGCTTCCCAGTTTGGGCACGTAACCTTCTCCTTTTTGCTGCCACCACTTCGCCAATTTCAAGCCTGCCTGCATAGCCTGCTCATGCGATGGATATTGGTAGTAAATAAATTCCAATCCTTCCTTATACAGTTGATCGGTATAAGGACTCGTGTTTTTGCGACGTACATATTGCAGGCGCATCAGATCTACATCTATCAGTGCTGCAGGATCGGCATCCTGCAAATGAAATTGCAGCAATTGCTGGTACAATTGAATGCTGCGGAAAATATGACTGTTGGAGTCGGGGCTTGCATACGTATTGCGTACAAATATTTTTGGCTTGTCCAGCGAGGCTGCATCGTTCAACACAAAAGCATCGGAGGGTTTGCTGATATCCGACTCATCGTTGGATAGGTAGTCGAGTACTTTATGCGCCAGCAGGTCGTAAAGGGTAGGCCGCAAATGGCGCAGGTTTCCGGGAATAATAATGGGATCGTATTGCGATAGATTCTGCTGCTGCAAAATTTGCGGATGCTGCAGCGATGCCAGGTATAATTGTAAAACCTTCTCCTGGAAATCGGCGCTGCTCCAGGTATTGGGGTCGTTTGATTTTGCAGTGGTGGCTTTTCGTTCGTAGATCACCCAGCGCCGGTCCTGGAAATATTGCAAATACACATCGGCAGTAAGGCTTGCAATAATTTGCTTCGTAGGTTCTTTGGCGGTGCTGTATTCCTTTTCTAAAAAACTGATGGAAGACTGCCATTCATCTTCCTCCAGTTCGCGGGTGAGCATGGCTTTGCATGCAATGGCTTTTACCAATTGCGCATCCTGTTTATCTTTTTTGGCTTGCAGGTAATATTTGTCTACCTCGGTAATGGCCGATTTATACAATTGCCTTTCAATAAGGGAGTCAATTTTCTTCCACACGGTATTGTAATTAAAGGATTGCTGGGCTGCAAGAGAAGTGGTGCAAAAAATACAAGCAAACAAGAAGGCTATTCTATTGGCCATCATGGATTTGTTTTATGGTAAGATACTCTAAGGTCTGTTAGCTATAGGATGTAATCAAATGCATTTTTCATAATTCGGCACATAAAAAAAGCCGACACAAGGTCGGCTTAACAAATATTTTGAAAGAGTAGCTGTCTTATTTCTTCAAAGCAGCAGCCATGGTTTTGCCAATATCGGCAGGGCTTGCTACTACATGAATTCCGCACTCTGCCATAATTTTCATTTTAGCAGCAGCAGTATCGTCGGCGCCACCTACAATAGCACCGGCGTGGCCCATACGGCGTCCCGGAGGAGCAGTTTGACCTGCAATAAATCCAACCACAGGTTTAGTGCCATTTTCTTTGATCCATCTTGCAGCTTCAGCTTCCATGCCACCACCAATTTCACCGATCATCACGATACCTTCGGTAGCAGGGTCGTTCATGAGCAGTTCCACAGCTTCTTTGGTAGTAGTGCCAATAATAGGGTCGCCACCAATACCTATAGCCGTAGTAATGCCCAGTCCTGCTTTGGCCACCTGGTCGGCAGCTTCGTAGGTAAGGGTACCACTTTTACTTACAATACCTATAGAACCTGTTTTGAAAATAAAGCCGGGCATAATACCCACTTTACATTCGTTGGCAGTAATTACGCCGGGGCAGTTGGGGCCCACCAGGCGGGTTTTGGTACCGGCCAGGTAGTTCTTCACTTTTACCATATCCTGTACGGGGATACCTTCAGTAATACAAACCACCAGAGCAATACCTGCGTCTGCAGCTTCCATTACAGCATCAGCAGCAAATGCGGGTGGAACAAAAATGATACTCACATTGGCGCCTGTGCTGGCTACAGCATCAGCTACTGTGTTGAATACCGGGCGGTCGAGGTGCGTGGTGCCTCCTTTGTTGGGGGTAACGCCGCCTACTACATTAGTACCATATTCAATCATTTGAGAAGCATGAAATGTACCTTCTGTACCGGTGAATCCCTGGACAATAATTTTTGAATCCTTATTGACTAAAACGCTCATGGTTTTTTAATTAAAGTAGATGATGGTAAAAAGTTTTGCAAAAGTAGGGGATGAGTTTCAGAAAACTGTTAATGAAATTAAAGCTACTTATTAGAAATAGCCCCAGACAAGGGAGCCCCAGTAGCTCTGCCAGTCGGCACGGGAATCGGCCCTGTTTTCCACCATTTTTACGAGGCTAACCATCCATTTTCCCTCGGGGGAAACCGGCAGCGAGAAGGTGCCATTGGTCATTTGAATGGTGGTGGTGGTAAGCTGCTCTTTGTGTATATGCCATGTTTTGATCTCGGCTTTTGCCAAAGGCCGTTGCATAAAATATACACTGAACAAAATGGGAGTTGTGCCGGAAATAGAGTAGGGATTGGTGTGTGGTACAATATCCAGCGCCAGGGCAGTGGGAAAGTTTACAGGGGTGGTTTGTTTCCCATTTTGTAGCAGCAATTTTGCACATCGCTGGTAATACTCTTTTCCCTTTGCAGTATCCTGGCCATGTGCTTTTCGCCAGGCAGCAATTTCTGCTAAGCCGTCTTCCTGCAAATACGCATTGAATTTTTCTGCATCCAGTTCTATATAACTATTGGTGCTGGCATACACCAACGCCTGGGTTCCCTGGAAAGGCAATTTTATTTTGAGAGAATCGCCGGGCTTTGACAGCGCTCCCTGTGCATCTACACTGTTCTGCGACTGGAAATTCACCAGGTTCAGCATGCCTACCTTGTTGAAATCGCCCGTCCAGTTTTTACCATCGAAATGCTCACCAACTCTAAATCGAACACAGGTTTTTTTCTTGAAAAATGAAATGGGCTCCAACCAAAATTCGTGGGCCAATCCCAGTATGGAAATTTGCAATAAAGCAAACACAATAGTGAAGCGTACAGCAATGCTATGCATGAAACAATGGTATAGATGAATAGGAAGTTAGCTGCGCAATGCTTACTGGTTCGGTATTTTACCTTCTGCTTCCAGCATCCGCATGTTCTTGGCATCCTGCAAAAATTCGCTGGCGAAAATGAACTCGTTGAGTTGTTCGTCCTTGCTGAAAATAATATCCTTATTGGTGCCCACCCATTGCTTGTAGCCTTTTACCATGTACAAGATATTGTCGCCAATTTCCATCACACTGTTCATGTCGTGGGTATTGATAACAGTAGTGGTGTTGAACTCTACGGTCAATTCTTTAATGAGTCGATCGATAACCATACTGGTTTGCGGATCGAGGCCGCTATTGGGTTCGTCACAAAAAAGGAACTTAGGATTGAGCACAATAGCACGGGCAATACCTACCCGTTTTTTCATACCGCCACTTATTTCGGCAGGAAATTTTTTGTTGGTGTCTTTGAGGTTTACCCGCTCCAGCACTTCGTTTACCCGCTTGCGTTTTTGTTCAAAACTGTCGTTGGTAAACATATCGAGCGGGAACATTACATTTTGTTCCACCGTCATACTATCAAACAAAGCAGAGCCCTGGAAGAGCATACCGATCTGCTGGCGCAATTGTTTTCTTTCTTCCCTATCCATGGTTACCATGTCGGCACCGCTGTACAATATTTTTCCATTGTCGGGTGTGAACAGTCCCACCAGCAATTTCATGAGCACGGTTTTACCACTGCCACTCGTACCAATGATGAGATTGCATTTGCCCGGCAAAAATTCTGCGGAGATATCGTGCAACACCGTTTTATCGCCAAAAGATTTCTTTATGTTCTCTATTTGAATCATGGTTGGAGCAATAGCAAAGTGATGATATAATCTGCCAGCAAAATGAGAATGCAACTTACTACTACGGCCAGTGTACTGCTGCGACCAATTTCCAACGCACCGCCTTTTACATTGTAACCAAAATAGGCGGAAACACTGGATAGAATAGTAGCGAAGGTGAGGGCTTTCACCATGGACACGGTTACATTAAACCCGTTGAATTCTTTCATCAAACCCTGGTCATAGGTTTGAGAATCGATAATGCCGGTGAGGTCGCCCACAAAACGTCCACCCCAAATAGAAATGAGAATGGAGAGGGAAATGAGCATGGGAACAGTGATGAAGGATGCCAGTATCTTGGGTAGTATCAAATAGGTCTTCGTGTTCACACCCATTATCTCCAACGCATCTATCTGTTCGCTGATGCGCATATTGCCAAGCTCCGAAGCTATTTTACTACCCACCACACCGGCAAGCACAATACTGATCACCGTTGGCGATAGCTCGAGCAACATACTATCACGCACCACCACTGCAATTGTAGAAGGGGGAATTAAATTGGACACGAGTTGGTAGGCAGTTTGTACCGTCATTACGGCACCCAAAAAAACGGAGATGATGAGAACGATGGGAAGCGAGCCAATACCAATTTCAACACATTGGTGCATAAACTCCTTCCAATACATCTTCTTATTCTCCGGCCGGGCAAACATGCCCTTCATGGTGATGATATAACTACCGATGTGTTCGATTAGCGGCATACTTGAAATTAGTCAATTCTGGTTGAGAATGAAAAGGAGCGAAGTTACCTTTTGTTCTTTACACTATGACTTGATCTGCCACCATTTACGTTTTGTTTCATTTTTTGCCGTTCCTGTAGGTGTACATTTTGTCTGTGCATCGAGCACTGCTATCAGCGTCATGTTTACAATACTGCGTACCGAACTGCCCAGTTGTAGTACATGCACAGGCTTGCGCATACCCAACAGTACCGGGCCAATGGTATCCGATTCGCCTACTTCCTTCATTAAGTTGTAAGCAATATTTCCGGACGACAGGTTAGGGAAAATGAGTGTATTGGGGTCGCTGCCCACCAATTCGCTGAATGGATAATTCTCTTTTAATATATCGTTGTTGAATGCTAAAATGCCCTGCATTTCACCATCAACAATCAGGTTGGGTTCCCGCTTTTTCAAAATGTTGCGGGCATCCGACATCATTTTTGCTTCGGGCGTATTGCTGCTGCCAAAGTTGGAATACGAGAGCAATGCAATGCGGGGTTGTATGTTGAAAGTGCGCACTTCTTTTGCCACCAATTGCGTGATGTCTGCAATTTCATGTGCATTGGGTGTAAAGTTTACCGTAGCATCTGCCAAAAACAGCGGGCCTTTTTTGGTGAGCATAATGTACATGCCTGCAATTTTCTTTACGCCGACTTCAGTGCCAATGGTTTGCAATGCAGGGCGTATGAGCCCGCTATAGTCACGGCTGGGGCCGGCTATCAATGCATCCGCTTCACCATTGTTCAGCATCATGCAGGCAAAATGCATCCGGTCTTTCATCGACTTGATAGCTTCATACCTGTTATAGCCTTTGCGTCCACGCATTTCGAAAAACTGTTCGCCATATTCCACACGCTTATCTTCGAAGCGGTCGTCTTTAGGGTCCAATATGGTCATGCCTTCCAGTGTAAGACCGTTTTCTTCTGCTATCTTCCTGATCTTCTTTTCGGCACCCATCAACACGGGGAAGCAAATACCATCCTCCATACAGATCTCTGCAGCTTTCAACACTTTCAGGTTTTCTGCTTCTGTAAAAATTACATGGCGTGGATCCCGCTTGGCTTTCATACCCATCACTCTCAACAACTGGTTGTCCAAACCAAGCCTGCGGTTGAGCTCAATTTCGTAGTTATCCCAGTTCGTGATCTCCAGTTGGGCCACACCACTTTCGATAGCGGCTTTTGCTACAGCAGGTGCTACGGCCGACAAGAGGCGAGGGTCCAATGGTTTTGGAATAATATAGTTGGGGCCAAACAAAATTGTTTTTTCGTTGTAGGCCATGTTTACGATATCGGGTACCTGCGATTTAGCCAATTCCGCCAAAGCCCGTACGGCCGCCAGTTTCATCTCTTCGTTGATAGTAGTAGCTCTAACATCGAGTGCTCCGCGAAATATGTACGGAAAGCCGAGAACGTTGTTCACCTGGTTGGGAGTGTCGCTACGGCCAGTGGCTACAATAATGTCTTTGCGTGCTTCAATAGCCACATCGTACATTATTTCTGGATCGGGGTTGGCACAGGCAAAAACCACCGGGTTTTTTGCCATGCTTTTGATCATGTCTGTGTTCAAGACATTGCCCACACTAAGGCCCAAAAACATATCAGCATCTTTCATGGCATCTGCAAGCGTCCACTGTTGCTTGCTCAGATCCACTGCCAGTTTCGATTTGAATTCATCCAAATCGGTACGGCCCTTGTGCAGAATGCCGTTGATATCGAACACGCAAAAATTTTCGAAACGTGCACCCAACGCAATGTAAAGTTTGATACAGGCAATGGCTGCAGCACCTGCGCCATTCACTACAAATTTTACTTTCTCTATTTTCTTGCGTTGTATTTCCAGTGCATTCAACAATGCAGCGCTACTGATAATTGCAGTACCGTGTTGATCGTCGTGCATCACCGGGATCTTCATTTCCTCCCGAAGGCGCTGCTCTATATAAAAACACTCAGGGGCTTTAATGTCTTCGAGGTTGATGCCACCAAAAGTGGGCTCCAGTGCTTTTACTATTTGGCAAAATTTATCAGGGTCTGTTTCATTCACTTCAATATCGAACACATCTATATCGGCAAATATTTTGAAGAGTACGCCTTTCCCTTCCATCACGGGTTTACTCGCTTCAGGGCCAATATTGCCAAGACCTAATACTGCCGTACCATTGCTGATAACACCCACAAGGTTTCCCTTGGCGGTGTACTTATAGGCTTCGGCCGGGTTGTTGTGTATTTCTTTACAAGGTTCTGCCACACCGGGGCTATAGGCCAAACTAAGATCACGCTGGGTTTTGGCTTCTTTGGTGGGTACTACCTCAATTTTGCCGGGTCTTCCTTTGGCATGGTATTCCAATGCCAATTCTTTTCGCAAATCGTTTTGCATAGTCAACAAATGTAGGGAGTATAGTGTATGATTGAATGGGATAGGATCTTCTACAAAATAGTAAGATTTTTATCGCCACTCATCATACCGATAACAGGGCTTAATAGAAAAGATAGCCGGCTTAGTCTTTTTGCATAAAGCCTTCTACCACCCGTTCATTATTGAGTGGTTCTTTTTCCTGCCAGTTGGCATCGTATTTTACAAAAAATGAAAGCCAGATGGAACGGCTGAGCCGCATTACATAGGGCATGGAAACAATAAGCACCAGTATATCGGCAGCCAGGTAATAAAAAAGACTGTTATCGTTGATGCTAATGCCAAAGAGCACCCAGTATGCTACAAAAATGGTAACACTAATAGCCACGGTGAGTGCATAGCTCACATAGCCGGTACCATAATAAAATCCTACTTCAATTTCTAAAGCCTGGCCACAGCTTGTACAATGCGTAGGCATGGCCATGTTTTTTGTAGTAGAAAATGGATGAATAGAATTGCTGAACATTTTCCCGGTACGGCAGCGAGAACATTTGCATTGTAACACACTACTGATATAGCCGGGATTGGAATTTGTTTTCTGCGTATTCATAATTGCGCCGCAAATGTACTCAATACTCTCTTGATGATGGAAGAACTTGTTGGGGAGATCAGGATTGAATGATCTTTTCCATTTGCATACTTCTGCTTCCTTTGATCAACAGGTAACAATTGGTGCAGGCTTTCTGCTGCCACCAGGCTGCAGCAGCAGTCGCATTTTCGAAATACCGGAAGGGATGATCAACGTGTGCAAAATCACCTCCCACCAAGACTACTTCTTTCCAATTATATTTTTGAATGAGTGCTACCAATTGCTGGTGTTCCTGCCTGCTGGTTTCGCCGAGTTCCATCATGCCGCCCAATAGCAACATTTTATTTTCGGCATGCAAGCCTGCAAAGTTTTCGATAGCAACGGCCATACTACTGGGGTTGGCGTTGTATGCATCCAATATTATTTTGTTGCCGTTCATTTCCACCAACTGACTCCTGCTATTCGTGGGAAGATAGGATTCCAGTGCATACACAATTTTTTCTTCCGGCACACCAAAATGTACTCCCACCGCTACAGCGGCCAACACATTGTAAATATTGTAAGCACCTACTAATTGTGTATTCACCTGCTTGCTTTGCGAAAAACCTTTCTCGATTTGCACCTGCAAAAACGGTTCACTTTGAATGGCATGCCCAGTAACATTACCGGTTTGTGTTCCATACCAATGCACGGTATTAATACCTGCCACCATAGAGGGGAAATAGTCGAAATCGCTGGCTGCAAATGCTATTCCATCGTGAGCCCGCAGGTAATCGAATAATTCACCTTTGCCTTTTCGAACACCTTCTATTCCGCCAAAACCTTCGAGATGCGCTTTGCCACAATTGGTCACCAGGCCATGCGTGGGAGCAGTGAAGCTGCAATAGCTTTCAATTTCTTTTTGATGGTTGGCACCCATTTCTATCACTGCCATTTCAGCATCGCTTTTAATACTGAGTAGCGTAAGCGGCACACCTATATGGTTATTCAAATTACCCTGTGTGGTATAGGTTGTATAGGTAGTGCTCAGCACAGCATGTACCAGTTCTTTGGTAGTGGTTTTTCCATTGCTACCTGTAATAGCCAATACCGGTATTTTGAAAGTATTGCGATGGTACAATGCAAGTTCCTGTAACGCTTTCAACACATCGGGCACCAGCAACATTTTTTCTGATATTGCATAATCAGGATCATCGATCACTGCATAGGATGCTCCCATTTGACAAGCTTGCCATGCAAATGCGTTACCATTGAAACTGGGGCCTTTCAATGCAAAAAAAATTTGACCAGCCTGTATTTTACGGGTGTCTGTAACAGCACCTGTTGATTGTAAAAAGTATTGATGAAGTTCTGCGATGGAGATCATGTTTGCAAAAATAGGGGAGCAGTTTGCGCAATGGAAAACAGTAAAAAATAAAACACCCGCTGCGTAGCGGGTGTTTTATAAAATATCATTATCGGGATGGCATTACCTGCGTTGGCGCTTGCTACCCCAGTAGTTGCCAGATCTTGTTCCGTTGCCTTCAGGCGCTCCGAAATAAGTCATGGCACAGCGAAAACCTATAGTGTTGGATGATTGGTCTTCTTCGAGGAAACGGCGAGTGCCGGGGCCAAGCCAGTAAGGGAAATCTAACCAGCTACCACCTTTAAGCACACGGCTTTTATCACTCACTAGAGTGGTTTTGCCGTAGCCATAGCTGGCACCACTCAGGCTATCACCATCAAGGTAATCGATAGCATAGTATTTCTGGTAGTTCCTGCGTTTTGCCAGGTCAGCATTGTTTTCGTTCACATACTTCATGCGACCCATTGAGTCTTTTTCAAAGCGGGCAGAAGGATCGTTTGAAGTGCTATCCGCAATTTTCAATTTCATGAAAGTATTACCACGATAGTAGTTGAAATCGTCACCTACTTCATGTGTCATAGGCCTGTACACGTCAGCAACCCATTCGCTTACGTTACCACTCATGTTATACAAACCAAAACCGTTGGGGTAGAAACTTTCTACAGGTGCAGGTGTAGCTGCACGGTCGTTCAAGCCACCCGCAACACCCATAAGGTCACCGGCACCACGCTTAAAGTTGGCGAGCATTTCACCCTGCCAGCTACCACGACGGTTATCGCGAAGACCATTATAGTTATTGCTCCATGAATACAATTGTTTGTTGGCTACCAGTTCCTCGCCACGCTGTCCTTTTTCTTTACGACGAGGCTGAGGGTTTTGAGCGATGTAAGACAAAGCCGCATATTCCCATTCTGCTTCTGTGGGCAGGCGATAGTCGGGGCTAAGGATGCCATCTTCAAATTCTACTTTGGTACGAGGGCGGCCACCGGCATCGAGCAAAGGATTTTTCTTGCTCTTAGCAGCATCCCCCGGAGGAGGAACAGTCAATCCCAGCAAATACGCCTTGGTATTGAAAGCGTCTGAAGTTTTGCCGGTTTGGTTCTTCATTTCATTCTTATTGATATAGCCACCTTGTGTCAATGCCAATTCATTTACACGGTCGGTACGCCACAAGCAATAATCATGCGCTTGTTTCCAGGAAACACCTACAACAGGATAGTAGTTGAAACCGGGGTGACGGAAATAATATTCAACATAAGGTTCGTTGAAAGCCAATTCGCTACGCCAAACAAGCGTATCGGGGTAAGCAGCATCTACAATAGGTTGGTAGGCAGGATCTGATTGTGGATCGAAAATTTTGTTCAGCCAAAACAGGTATTCACGGTAGTGTACGTTTGCTACTTCGGTTTTGTCAATAAAAAAGGAGTTTACGGTAACTCTTTTGGGCACGTTGTTCCAGTCGGACATTACATCTTCCTCAGCAGCGCCCATTACGAAAGTACCGCCCTGTACAAACACAAGACCGGGTCCGGCCTTAATGTCTTTTTGCTTGGCCACGTTGAATCCACCGCTGTTCTTGTCATTATAATTCCAACCGGTAGCGTTCGATTGCTCTGGCTTCTTTTTGAAAATGCTGCCATTTTTGCAAGCAGGTGCAAGTGCTGCAGCAGCCGCAAAAAACATAAAATGGGTAAGTTTCATAGTATCTGTGATACGTTTTTACTGATTTACGAACGATATAGCAGGTCGATTATTGTGCTATTGCAAAATAAACCGTAGCGAATGTAGGGAAAGCCGCGCCATACAGCAGTTTGGATACAGTATCAATATTTCCCACAAAAAACAGAATTCCGTGGATAAATCGGCTACTCTACAGTTACACTTTTGGCCAGGTTTCGGGGTTTATCTACATCGTACCCTTTTTGCAGGCCTACATAATAACTCAACAGTTGGAGTGGGATCACACTTAGCAGTGGCCCCACCAGTTCGTCGGCATCGGGTACAAACATGGTATCATCGGCCATTTCGGGTATCACTTTGTCGCCTTCGGAGGCTATACAAATGATCCTTCCTTTGCGGGCCTTGATCTCTTGTACGTTGGAAACGATCTTTTCGTAGAACCTGTCGCGGGTGGCCACAAATACCACGGGCAGTTGCTCGTCCACGAGGGCTATCGGGCCATGTTTCATCTCAGCAGCAGGATAACCTTCTGCGTGTATGTAGCTGATTTCCTTTAGTTTAAGCGCTCCTTCCAAAGCAACGGGGAAATTGTAACCACGGCCGAGGTACAGGGCATTGGCGGCATCTTTGTATTTGGCAGCAATGCGTTCAATATTGCTGGTATCTTTTAAAATGGTTGCAATTTTTTCGGGAATGGCCTGCAGTTCAAAGAGCAGGGTTTGGTAGCGTTCATCGCTGATAGTGCCTTTGGCTTTTGCAATTTTCAAGGCTATCATGGAAAGCACAGCCAACTGGCCGGTAAAGGCTTTGGTACTGGCCACTCCAATTTCAGGGCCGCTGTGGGTATATGCTCCGGCATGGCTGAGGCGGGCAATGCTGCTACCCACGCTATTGACCACACCTAATATAAATGCACCCTGCTCTTTGGCATTTTCCAAAGCCACCAGGGTATCGGCGGTTTCGCCACTTTGAGAAATAGCTACAATCACATCCCCCGGGGCAATGATAGGATTGCGATACCTGAACTCTGAGGCATATTCCACTTCAACCGGAATGCGGCATAACTCTTCAATAAGGTATTCGGCTACAAGGCCGGCATGCCAGCTGGTACCACAAGCTACCATTACAATTCGCTTGGCAGCTACCAGTTTGTCGATATTGGCTTCAATGCCACCCATTTTTATAGTACCTGTTTCCGGTATCAGTCTTCCCCTTAAACAATCGAATACTGTGCTGGGCTGTTCATGAATTTCCTTCAACATGAAATGATCATAACCTCCCTTTTCAATAGCTGCCAACTCCATGTCCAACTTGGTGATGAAGGGCGTTTCTTTTTCGTTGCCAAGGTTCTTTAAGATCAGTTCATCCTTTTTTACAATGGCGATCTGGTAGTCGTTTACATACACAACATCTTTGGTGTATTCAATGATGGGAGATGCATCTGATGCCAGGAAATGTTCGTTTTTCCCAATACCTATCACAAGGGGAGAGCCTTTGCGAGCCGCCAGTATGGTGCCTGGATTATCCTCATCAATAAGCAAGATGCAATAAGCTCCCACAATTCTTTTCAATGCAATGCGCAATGCTTCTTCGAGGCTGCATTGGTTTTGCTTCTTGATGTCTTCAATAAAATTGAGCAACACTTCAGTATCGGTGTCGCTTTTGAAAGTATAGCCATTCAGTACAAGCTCTTCTTTAATGGCTACATAGTTTTCAATAATGCCGTTATGAATCATGGCAATTTTGCCCGATGCAGAACGGTGTGGATGGGCGTTTCTATCACTGGGTTCGCCGTGAGTAGCCCAACGTGTATGGCCAATACCAATTTTTCCACCTAAGGATGCGCCCACTACCGAATCTTCCAATTCGGCAACTTTTCCTTTCTTTTTAAATACCTGCAAACTCTCGTCTATCAGGGCTACACCAGAACTGTCGTAGCCGCGGTATTCCAGCCTTTTGAGTCCTTTAATAATAACGGGGTAGGCTTGCCTTTCACCTATATATCCAACTATTCCGCACATGTATTTTTTTACTTAATTGGGTTGCAAGATAATAAGCAGGTTGGATTGATAAATTTTTTAACCAACTCAGTGTGTACAGTGAGGTGGATGCTAATTCGTAGAATGACTGATATTCGCTGCTATGCTTAAGCTCGCAGCGAAATCGTGGGTAGCAAAATTGTTGAGTGCTTTATTCAATTTTGGCACTATCATTATTGTGTCGCGGTATTTAGGTCCTGCCGATCGGGGTGTATGTGCCTTGTATACTGTAATTATTGCGGCTGCGTTGGTGCTGAATGATTTTGCTGGTGGCCCCACTATTATTTACCTGATGAAACATTGCCGTTGGGTGAGTATGCGAAGGGTGTATAGAATATGGTCAGCCATTGGCTCTTGTTGTGTATGCTTGTTATTTGTTTGGTGGGGAAAAATAGGATGGCCGGAATTTGGATGG
The DNA here is from genome assembly GCA_035456005.1 of Phnomibacter sp. Classification (GTDB taxonomy): domain Bacteria; phylum Bacteroidota; class Bacteroidia; order Chitinophagales; family Chitinophagaceae; genus Phnomibacter. The sequence continues at coordinate 515,623 of DATIEA010000004.1, forward strand.
CTTTGGCCGATATGCTGGCTGAGTGGTGCCATCATTTTTCAGCAGTACTTAATGATGGGCTTAAATAAATTCAGTTGGTATAATATCCTTAGCACTTGTTCATCGGCATCTATCATGCTTGTGCTATGGATATTGCTTTCCTGTGGGTGGTTGAGTACTACGGCTTATTTGGTAGCACTAGCATCGGTATGGTTTGTGATCATGATTGTTGGCTGGTGGATGCTCAGGCCATTTGAAAATGCGGAGGTACCCGCCGAAATGGGATGGCGTGAAGTTGTCCGCCTCATGTTTTCAAAAGGCGGACTGAACCAATCTGTGCATTTGGTGGGTATTTTAAATAATCGCCTTGTCTATTCAATTCTTTCGGCAGTAAGCCTTGGTGCGTTTTCAAATGCCCTGGCCCTAGCAGAAGCCATGCTGTTATTGCCGGGTAGTATGGGGCAGGTTTTCTATGCCAAAATGGTTACCAGATCCGAAACCGCAGCGGGGGTGAAGGCATTTAAAAGCATGATGAAAGTGAATATTGCTCTGCTTCTTGTTGGCTGGCTGGCAGTGCTCATTATTCCGGGAAGTATCTACGCATGGTTGTTTGGCCCCGGTTTTTCGGAAGTGAAGCCCTTATTCGTGGTATTATCTGCCGGCATAGTGGTGTACGGTATTTACCTGCTCACCAGTTATTGGCAGTCGGCGGCCGGTAAATTTCAGAACAACCTGTTGTCGGTGTCAGTTGGGCTGGTGGTAAACCTGGTGGGAGTGGGTATTCTTTATTTTACCGACAATATGCATGTATCCGGGCTTACCTACTCATTATCAGCAAGTTTTATGGCAATCGGGCTGGCGTCAATTATCCAATTTTGGCGGCAAACTAGTCGTTAATGTGTCTGGGGCTAGCGATACATCCGTTTCATTTTAGCTCAGTAGTATTGTTATTATTGTGGTTATTCACAACAATACTGGCCAATTATAAAATTTTTATTTGTAGTGTAAGACTCATGGGCTGAATTTTGCGCCCATTACTATGAAATCAATAGATCAATTCTACTCATTGCTGCAATCATCTCCCAAACGGGTGGTGATCACCTCACACCAGAAACCCGATGGCGATGCTATGGGCTCTTCCTTAGGGTTGATGCACTACCTCAACAAACTTGGCCACCAGGTGCAGGTGATTTCGCCCACCAATTGGGCTGGGTTTCTCAACTGGATGCCGGGAGTGGATACAGTATTGGATTATGAATCGAAAACCAAACAGGCAGAGGAAATCATCGCCGCTGCCGAATGGATATTTTGTCTCGACTTCAACCATCTGTCAAGGGTGAAACGCATGGAGCAGGCATTGGCTACGGCCCCTGCCATTAAAATATTGATAGATCACCACCAGGAACCACAGACAGAAGCATTTGACTATGGCTATAGCCTCACGTCAAAAAGTTCTACTTCTGAAATGGTGTACGATTTTATTGTAGAGTCGGGCGGTAGTGCGAGTATTGACCAGGATTTGGCAAAATGCCTCTATACGGGTGTAATGACAGATACTGGGTCTTTCCGTTTTCCTGTAACATCTGCTTCAGTACATAGAATGATCGCTGCGCTGAAAGACACCGGCTTCGAACACCACCTTGTACACGATTTTATCTACGATAATTTTTTGGAAAACCGGCTGCGTTTCCTGGGCCATGTGTTGCTGTACCGAATGGAAGTTTTGTACGAATTCAACACTGCGTTGATATCTATTCCGAAAAGTGATATTTACAAATTTGATATTACAACCGGAGATACAGAAGGGCTGGTCAATTTTCCGCTGAGCATACAGGGAATTAAAATGGCTGCCATTGTGATAGATAGGGACGAAGAAAGAAAATGGTCGTTCAGAAGTAAGGGTGATATTGATGTGAATCAATTTGCCCGCAAATATTTTGAAGGAGGAGGGCATCGCAATGCTGCAGGTGGCCGGTCTTCAGAAAGCCTTGAAGCCACAGTAAAACATTTTTACGAAGTAATCAGTGAATTAAAACCAGTGTTAGTGTAACACACAAATCTTGTATATGAAGTTGAACAAAAAATTCTTGTTATCAGGTCTTGCTATTTCAGCAGTCATGTTGTTAGTTTCTTGCGGAAATGCAGGATATAAGGTTACCCCAAGCGGCGTGAAGTACAGTATTTTCAGCAAAGGCTCAGGCAAAAGCATTAAGCCCGGCGATTGGATTAAAGTGCATTTCAGCGCCAAAATCGGCGACTCTTCGCTGATCAGTACGTACACTCATATTCCTGCTTATGGACAGTATGATACTACCATGAAAAATACCCATGATTTCATCGACTTTTTGGGTGAATTGAAAATTGGTGATTCTGTAGTTTTTCTGCGTAGCGTAGATACTTTGCAAAAGCGTGGCTACCTCCAGTACAACGATGTATTCAAAGCAGGTGGTATCATTAATGGGGCCATTACCATTTTGGGCATTTATCCTAACCAACAAGCTGTGATGGAAGACCAGCAAAAAGAAACTGAGTTGGAAAAACAAAGGGAAGTAGTGGCACTGGAACAATACCTGAAAGACCAAAAGGTTGAAGGATTGATCAAAACCAAAAATGGCATTTTCATTAAAATGGAAAAGCAAGGTGATGGTCCAAAAGTGGATACCGGATCTACTGTTATTGTGAACTATACCGGCACTTTGAAAAACGGTTCAAAATTCGATTCCAACCTCGACAGTGCATTTGGACACGTGGAGCCATTGAACTTTGTAGTTGGCGCCGGTGGCGTTATTCCCGGCTGGGACGAAGCAGCCCTGTACTTTAATAAGGGCGGAAAAGGAAAAGTATATATTCCTGCCATGCTTGGTTATGGCGGCAATGGAAGCGGCGATAAAATTCCTCCATTCAGCGACCTCGTATTTGATATGGAAGTAATTGACGTAAAAGCTCCAACTGTTGCACCTGCAACAGCCCCTCCAGCTCCGGTGAATCCGCATGCTGGCCACTAGTTGAAAATTAAAATGCGGAAGAATGAATGTCTTCCGCATTTTAATTTAGAATAGTTTATACATTGCTTCCTGGCTAAATTTACACTCTCTCACACCTAACACCCGTACCCAACCACCTATCGAGTATCAAATCCCGCATTAGTGTACAAAGTAAGAAACTATCTGCTGAGCCATCAGGTTGCCCCCAAGTGGATGGTGTTTTTATTCGACTCCATTATTGGGGCAGTTTCTGTGGTTATCGCTTATTACCTGCGGTTCAACCTCGACTACACAGCTGTTTTTAACTCCCGGATATTCGACGACCTGATTTTGGTGATCATCACCAATGGTTTGTTCTTCTTCATTTTCAGAACTTACAAGGGCATAATACGTTTCTCCGGTTTTGCCGAAGCCATCAGGACCTGTACAGCACTGTTTGCATCCTTCATTTTGTTGGGCATCGTGAATGTGGGGCTTGAACTTTTTGGGAAACAGGCATTGATCCCTGCATCTATTCTCATCATTAACCTGCTTACGGGCTCCTGCCTGATAGTAGGATATCGATTGCTGGTAAAAACATCCTACCGTGCCAGCCTTCGGATGGGGCAGCGGATGAACGTGCTCATTTTTGGTGGTGAGATCTACGGCTCGCAATTGAAAGCTACCATTGAACAATCGAGCAACCAGCAATACAGTGTGATTGCTTTTATTGATGATGACCCTACCTATATTGGTAAGACAATCGACAATATTAAAATTTTCAGTTTTGAGCAGGTAAAACCAATGGCCAAAGAATTGGAAATTGGAATGATATTGTTTGCAAAACCAGAACTTGACGCTGCAGTAAAAAATGAAGTAGTCGATTTTTGCCTGGAGCATGATATACAGGTGCGGAATATTCCTCCCATCGATCTATGGATTAAAGGACAACTCTATATTTCGCAGTTAAAAGAAATTAAGATTGAAGAACTGCTGGGCAGGCCTCAAATCAATTTGAGGAATCAGCATGTGATCGATTTGTTTGCATCACGTAGAGTTTTAATTACCGGCGCTGCAGGTTCAATTGGTAGCGAGTTGGCAAGGCAGGTTGCCGGCATCAATCCTTCCATTATTATTCTTTGCGATCAAAACGAAACAGGGCTCTACGAATTAGAATACGAGTTGCGCAACAATTACCCGGCTTGCGATAGCATTGCGGTTTTTATTGGCGATGTGCGTGACGAAAGTGCCATGGAAAGTTTGTTCAAACGTTTCAGGCCCGATATTGTTTTTCATGCAGCAGCCTACAAGCATGTGCCACTGATGGAGTATCATCCATCGGAAGCTGTACGCAACAATGTGTTGGGTACAAAAATTCTCGCTGACCTTGCTATAGAATATGAAGTGGATCGTTTCCTGTTGGTATCAACCGATAAGGCCATCAATCCTACCAATGTAATGGGCGCCAGCAAACGCATTGCAGAGATCTACACGCAGTCGCTGGGCAACCGCGATAAAAAAGTCGTACACCTTAATAATGTAAGTAATAGCGATGGCAACTTTGTAGCATCAAAAGCTTCCACCAAATTTATTACTACCCGTTTTGGAAACGTACTGGGTTCAAGTGGCTCGGTTATTCCACGGTTTAAAGAACAAATAGCCAACGGTGGTCCTATAACTGTTACCCATCCCGATATCATTCGTTATTTCATGACCATTCCGGAAGCCTGCTCTTTGCTATTAGAAGCGGTGACCATGGGAAAAGGCGGTGAGATATTCTTGTTCGATATGGGTGAGCCAGTAAAAATAATTGACCTGGCCCGCAAGATGATCAAGCTGGCAGGCTATGTACCGGGTAAGGATATTGAAATTAAGTTTACCGGTTTGCGTCCCGGCGAAAAATTATACGAAGAACTGCTGAATAATAAAGAGGAAGTATTGGCCACGCATCATAAAAAAATATTGATCGCCCGTGTAGCGGAATATGATTTTTATGCAGTGAACAAAGCATTGGATCTGCTCCTGAAAGAGGCATACGAGAATGGAGATGAGAATGTAGTAAGGGCAATGAAAAAAATGGTGCCTGAGTACATCAGTAATAATTCCATCTACCAATCGTTCGATCAAATGAACCAGCAGCAGGATAGTGTAGTGAAGTAATAACGCAGGCATATTTTACCTGCATCAAAATAAGTTGATCGTATTTCATGTTTTCATTTTTTAAGAAGAAGAGCCAGCAGCCAAACGATTCCTTAGCTTTTATAGGTACAGATATGCACAACCATCTGCTGCCGGGAATAGACGATGGTAGTCCTGATTTGGATACATCGCTGCAACTGATGGAAGGCTTAATGCAATTGGGTTATCATAGCTTTTATTGTACGCCACATGTGCTGGGTGAAGTACACCCAAATACACCTGAAACAATTGGTGCAGCATTTCAAGTACTTCAATCTGCTGTTGTAGCAGATAATATTCCCGTGAAGCTTGGGTATTCTGCCGAGTATATGGTTGATTACGATGTGGAAGACATCATAAAAACCGGAAAGCTGGTAGCATTGCCCGGCAATCGAATTCTTATCGAAATGAGCTATGCAGTGGATTCACCCAATATCAAAGAAGTGATCTTCCAGTTGCAAACAAAAGGCTACAGCCCCATATTGGCGCACCCCGAACGTTATCCTTATTACTACAATCGCTTTAGTGTGTACGAAAGTTTTTTAGATGCGGGTGCCGACTTACAATTGAACATACTTTCCCTTACCGGCTATTACGGTAGCGAAACAAAAAGGATCGCCGAAAAAATATTGCAGGCAGATTTCTATAACTGGATAGGCACAGACCTGCACCATTTCCGGCATTTGGCTGCTATTCAAAATCTGGCCGGCACCAGTAAAATAGTGAAGCAACTGGAGCGGATCAAAAACCTGAAGAATAATCAGCTGTAAGAGTAAGAAGTGGTGATTACACGTTGAAACGGAAGTGCATTACATCTCCGTCTTTTACAATGTATTCTTTGCCTTCAATACGCAGGCGGCCATTGTCGCGACAAGCCGCTTCTGAACCGTATTGTACAAAATCGTTGTAGGCAATTACTTCTGCTTTAATGAATCCTTTTTCAAAATCTGTATGGATCACACTGGCAGCCTGTGGCGCTTTCCATCCTTCATGAATGGTCCATGCACGCACTTCCTGTACACCTGCGGTGAAATAAGTTTTCAGGTTTAGCAAAGCATATACCGAACGAATAAGCCTGTGCAATGCAGGTTCTTCCATATGGTATTCGCTCATGAACAAGGCTTTGTCGTCCGCGTCTTCCATCTCTGTGATCTGCGCTTCGATGGAGTTGTTCATGATAATGATGCCTGCGCCTTCTTTTTCAGCAGCGGCTTTCAAGAGGTCACTGTATTTATTGCCGGTTTGAATAGATGGTTCATCTACATTGGCCACATACAGCACAGGTTTTTCCGACAGCAAAAACAGGTCGGCAATGCCTACACGTTCTTCTGCTGATAAGCCCATTTCCCTGATATTTTTTCCCTGTTCCAATTGAGCTTTGCAACTCAGCAGGCTTTCCAATTCTACTTTGAGCTTGGGATCGTTTTTTGCCTGTTTTTCTATGCGTGAAATTTTCTTTTCCACGCTTTCCAGGTCTTTCAGTTGCAGCTCAGTATCTATAATTTCTTTATCGCTGATGGGGTTAATGGCACCTTCGTCGCGGAGTACGTTCTCGTCTTCAAAGCAGCGTACCACATGTATAATGGCATCCACTTCGCGGATATTTCCCAAAAACTTATTGCCAAGTCCTTCGCCCTTGCTGGCACCACGTACCAGCCCGGCAATGTCAACGATCTCAATTTGGGTGGGAACCACCCGGTTGGGTACTACCAGTTCTTTCAGTTTGTCGAGGCGGGGGTCCGGAACATCCACCAATCCCACGTTGGGGTCGATGGTACAAAAGCGGTAGTTGCTGGCCTGAGCCTTTGCGCTATTGCTAACCGCGTTGAATAGGGTTGATTTTCCAACATTGGGTAATCCTACGATGCCTGCCTTTAATGCCATAACTTACTTTTTCCGGGAGGTCAACCAGTTTTGCCGGTTGCATCCTGCTTTTTTTAAGTTTGCAAAAGTAGGGGCTGAAGGCTATTGGCCGACACTTCTCTTGTTAAACAGGACAGTTAAGGACAGTTTATCATTTAATTTGCGGCGCTTAAACAATAAATAGACTGTTGATAAAGTTCCTACGAACATGCAGCGGTTCCATTAATAAATTTGTCTTCTCACTATAAAAGCGCACATCATGTTTAACTACCTTTTGAAGATAATGATGCGGAGGATCCACCACCTTCTCTAATTCAGACACTACTCAAACATTGCTGACAAAAAGTTGATGCAATTTCGCATGGATTAAGGATATTGGCCCCCTAACTGGGTATCATGGCACTTAACTATGTTTGGATTGCATTTTTTATTATAGGGCTGGTAGTAGCGCTATTGAAACTGATCTTTTTACAGGATTACGATATTTTCAAAAGGCTGGTAGATGGCATTTTCGATTCGTCTAAGAGTTCTGTAATGGATGTGGCATTGCCGCTTACCGGGGTTATGGTGTTCTTTTTGGGCTTAATGAATATTGGCGAAAAAGCCGGTGCCATTAATTTTCTTGCCCGCAAACTCAATCCTTTCATGAAGCGCCTTTTCCCAGGGGTGCCCGATAAGCACCCGGCCATGGGGCAAATGGTAATGAACTTTAGCGCCAATATGCTGGGCCTCGACAATGCGGCCACCCCGTTTGGGTTGAAAGCCATGGATAGCCTGCAATCGCTTAATCCCAACAAAGAAACTGCTACCAATGCGCAGATCATGTTCCTGGTGCTGCATACCAGCGGGCTCACCCTGTTGCCCCTTTCCATATTTGCCTACAGGGCTAGTTCGGGCTCTGCAGATCCCACAAGTGTGTTCATTCCCTGTGTGATAGGTACGGTTATCACCACCATTGCCAGTATTATGATCACAGGCATTTGGCAGCGATTAAAATTTGATTGGGTGCTGGGCGGCTGGCTATTTGTAATGCTGGCGGCAGTGGTGGGTTTTATGCTTTTTATCAGCAGCTTACCCTCGCAGGCAACCGTAGCAGCCGATACATTTCTTACCCGCGAAACTTTCAGCAAAGTATTTGGCAACCTGGTGTTGTTCATCATCATTGTAGTATTTATCGGCGGTGGAATATGGAAACGTATCAATGTGTTTGATGCATTTATTGAAGGTGCTAAAGGCGGATGGGATGTGATTGTAAAAATTATTCCATACCTCGTGGGCATGCTGGTGGCCATTCGTGTTTTTCGGGAAAGTGGTGCATTGGATTTTATCACCAACTGCATTGCCTGGGTTTTTTCTGCAATGGGTGTAGGTAACGAGTTTGTACCTGCTTTGCCGGTAGCCATCATGAAACCCTTTAGTGGCAGTGGTGCCAGAGGACTGATGCTTGATCTGTTTAAAACGCATGGCCCCGATAGTTTTGTAGGCCAAATGGCCAGCACTTTCCAGGGAAGTGCAGATACTACTTTCTATATTCTTGCATTGTACTTTGGCAGTGTAGGCATTAAAAAAGTGCGATATGCTATCTGGGCGGGATTACTGGCCGATTTTATTGGCGTGATCGCAGCAGTCATCATTGCGTATTTCTTTTTTGTTCACTAATGCTGACCACATAACTGAAGAGCCGTTTGACGGGAGATTGTCAAGCACGTTCCGAACGTTCGGAACTGTGAGGACGTAGGGGTGAAATTCCCCTGCTTTACTCGATTGGAAGTAGCCTTATTCGTTCAGCATCTCTTTAATTTCAAATGACCCTTCTTTAAAGACCTTAATATAATTGTCAAGGTCTTTAAATTCTCTGGTCAATTCTTCAAAAGTCGAAGCACCAACTAAAGAACCCATTTGTTTGCAGACTTCCTTCAAGTTTAAGTTTCCAATCTTTGTGAACTTGTCTGTAAAATTTATAAGTTCTCTATGGTCAATTCCTGTCATGCTCATACCTATTTCGTAACTGCCAGTTCTTTCTGCTTCTCTTTTCAACACTTCGTCAATGCCTCCTTGTTTCTGTAATTCTTCAAAACCCATTGCCAAGATGCTTGTCATGTCCATTCCAAAACCAGATGGAATTTTACGTCCTACGATTTGACTATTCTTAACTTCTTCAATTGTTGGAAGAGTTTGTCCTTTGTATAAAATTTCCCCAAACTTATAAGTGCATTCACCTCGATACTGGGTAACATTCAAAAGGATTGTTACATAAAAACATTTATCACTTAATTGAAAGGCTAAAACATCGTTTATGTCAAAAAGGAATTTGTCAATTTGCTTGTACTTTTTACGTTTGCGGACTTTGGTGTTCTCGGAACTTATTTTATTCCAAAGTTTATCAAGTTCTTGTTGACGTTGCTTGCCACTTTTAGCATCATGTTCTTCAGTCCATATTTTGACACATGCTCCTTTGTCAATAACTTTTTTAACTTCCTGAACTATATCTTCTGTTATAAAACCAATTTCCCACATTGCTAAAGCGTATGCAGTTGTGTAGATTTCATAGTCAAAATCGTCATAATAGTCAGGCTGTGGAAAAGGAATTTGCATTCTAATAGTTTCGAGTGTCGCACTGCTATCATATAAGTCCATTATATTCCAATAAGTGCCATGTGCTGTGTCACCGTCAATAACTTTTACTCCGTCTGTCGCCATATTGTTTTTAAAGAATGAGGTCTGTCAAAGGTTACTGCCAACGGTGATGGCTTGCTGCTATGCTGATATTTTATAACGTCCAGCCCGGAACTTCAGCCCAATAGAATTACTTATGATGAAGATAAGAACTAAAGCCGTATAGAATTACATCTGCTCGAACCGTCGCTGAAAGCGATCAAAGAGATGAGGATTTATTGGTCAGCCAGCGTAACAGCAAACCCTATGTTGGGCGCAGTTATAAAGCAGACTATTTGGCTGATTCATGAATCTGAATAAGTTTCCACTCCCCATTTATCTTATTCCATATGTAGGTCAAGGCACCAGATCCATGATTCGATACTATTCCATCCAACCCTACCGATTCTGCATTAAGCAAAAAACTTACTACCGCCGCATCTTTATTCAGTACTTGTACCGAGAAGCTGGTGGTTTCCTTTATCGTCCATTTCTTCATCATGGGTAAAATGTTGCTAAAAACTTTCTGAAATTGAACGTTACTCTTACACGATAGCTCGCCCCGAGACCAGTATAGAAAACTTTCGTTTGAGTGATATGCAGCAATCTTCTCAACGTCTAATGTTTCCCAAGTTTTATTATACTGCTTTGTCAAATCAATTATTTGAATTTTAGTCAATTCTCGAGGGTCTTTTCCAGTACACGAAGCTCCAACGAGCAAAAACAACAACAATGTAATTTTCATATTAAGCTTGAATTTCGTTTTGAAACAAGAGCCTGACGGTCTAAGTATATATTTTACGAACGTGTAGCACCTATATTGCGCCCAACATTAGTATTGTACGCATATGCGTACCACTGCAATGTAGTATAACTCTTTGAATGCTAATGGGGTTGTTGTCGTTTTTTATTGCTGGCGTTATAACAATCCAATTTAGGATAGTCTAAAAAAATATCCGGTCAACAATTGAGTAATAAGTGGCTATGTTGTTGGTTGCCAACAAGGTTGTTGTCGTGTTTGCCAATTTACTTTTCTTCCCTGCAGAGCGGAGACATTTCTGAGAAGGAAGCTGGTGTATTCTGATTTTTATGCTTCAAAAAACACCAGGGAACCACCTACCCAATCTTTATCTGCATTGTATCGTACGCCTATCATTTTTCCTTTACTCAATCGGGCTAAATTTTGCACAGGAATGGGGCGCTCAGCGCCTTTGGGCCAAAAATAAAATATGCGGATCTCTGCTTTCGCCGGATCGTTTGGGGTTAGGATAGCGTTGGCGTAGGTTACTTTCTTTTGCAATATCCAATTCTGCGGGTCTTCAATGGAATCAATGTCTGCTTTCGTTACATCAATAATTACCCCTTGTCCTGCAAAAGAAAACAATGGCTTTAGCACCCAATCTTCCAGGTTGGCAGGAACGGGATCAAGGTCGCTGAGAAAGTGGGTTTCCGGGACGTAGTCGCTTTTGATAAATGGTAGCGTGAATTTGCTGATCCTATAAAACCAGTTGGGATGAGGGCACCAGGAAACATTCCAGTCGGCGAGGAGATCGATTGTGCCAACGGGTAGTTCTTGTTTTTCTAAATCATCAAAAATGACACGGTTATAAATGCGGCTGATTTTTTGACGGCTACCATCAGCTTTCTCATAATACAAACTTTTGCCATCAGCACGCAAGGCAGTTACACAAACCGTTTCGATACCTACATAATCTTTAGTGCAGCTAAAATCAATTTTTGTTTTCTGTTGTTCGGGATAAATTTCGAGTAGTATCACTTCCTCCGGAGGAAAATCCTGGATGATCATTTCCTTCAACAACTGTATATAGGTTTCCTTGTTCAGTCCATTCAAATAACTATCGAATGCCGCAGGAATTGGAAAATGTTTTTGGATGATCTCTGAATGCAAAACCTGGTAAGCAAATAAAGAGGGGAAGCCCTGCATTTCTATCAATTGGGGCGAATAGCTGCCATCGTCCGATTGGCAAATGCCAAAATCGAATGCGATACAATCGGTGCGTTCATTATCGCTACCCGACCTGTATTGTTCCGGGATAGCATTGGCCGTAAGTTCATTGAAGTCGGGGCGAACAATTGTATCCACAATGTCTTCGCAGGCCTGCAATACTTTGGCTTTAAATTCCTTGCCTATGAACACAGGGGTTTCGGCCACTCTAAATGCAATATCGCCGGGATGTACTGATTGGAGGTCTTGTAAAAATGCCTCGTATCTCTCTAGTGTAAATGCTTCGTTGTATGCCTTCCTGATCGACGGTACCATTGGCCAAATTGTTTTTGTACTGCAAATGCGAAAGGTTTAGTCCTTCCATAAATAAGGAAACAAAACCGTAGCCATTAAGATAACTAATATATCAAGACCAATTAATAAACCGGACAATTGCGTGAGTGCACCATACTTAAAAATTTCGCCATAGGAATATTTGGAGAGTCGAATAAGCATCACCATTTGTGGTACGATCACCGGGAAACCAAGTATGGCGATCAAGCTTGCTTGCTGCCTGGCTTTGGACGCAATGGCACTCAGCATAGTAAAAACCAGCGATAAGCCAATGCCTCCCAACATAATGATGCCAATAAAAGCCAATGTATTAAGGACAGGGTTGCCCAACAATACTGTGAAACACAACATGGATACCAGCGCCAGCGCCACCATGTAAATAGTATTCAATATCATTTTCGAATACAGGTACTCCAGCGGATGCACTATGGAAAAATAGTATAAGCTCCGGCCCCTGGGTTCGCCCACAAACGATTTCACTACGGCATTCACCACAATGAATAACTGGGTGATCCAAAACAATGCATTCCACTGAACGGCATCGGGCCTGCCAGCAGCCAGGTATAAAATGAAGATGGTGCTGAGCGCATAAATCAATATGCCATACAGGTTTTGCTGCTGTCTTAGTTCCAGCTTCAGGTCTTTCTTTAACAGCGAAAGGGTTGCACTCACTCTCATAATTCTATTACTGGGCCGATTTCATTTTTTCGAAATAATGTTTCCTGCACAAAGGCTGGTACTCGTCTTTTTCGCCCAGCATTACCTGCTCGGTATTTTTGCCAAGCCTATAACTGAAACTGGCAATATTGCCACAATCTACGCAGATGGCGTGCAGCTTAGTGATATAATCGGCAACAGACAGGAGGTATGGCATTTGCCCAAAGGGCTTGCCCATAAAATCCATATCGAGGCCGGCTACAATTACCCTTATGCCTTTGTCGGCCAGTTTCTGGCAAACATGTGCAATTTCATCATCGAAGAATTGGGCCTCATCAATACCTACCACATCTACATCCTGTGCCAGCAGCAATATTTTTTGCGAGTTGTCGATGGGGGTGGAGTGAATGGCGTTGGCATCGTGGCTCACAATATTCACCTCATCGTATCGGATATCAATACCCGGTTTAAAAATTTCCACTTTGAGGTTAGCTATGCGGGCCCGCTTCAGCCGCCGAATCAATTCCTCCGTTTTTCCGCTGAACATGCTGCCACAAATGACTTCTATCCATCCGCGTCGCTCTCCTGTTAAATTTGGTTCAATAAACATCTGTGAATAAATGTGCTGCGTTATAGGATAATCGTGACCTGTAACTTTAGCTTGTTTGGTTTGCTTTAAATGTAAAATGTACTATGGATTCCATCCAATCTTTGATTCAAAAATTGGCGGCAGCTTCCCGCGGCGGCGAAGATAATATGGCATTGCTTCAAATGGTGGAAGAAATCAAAACGGCCATACTTGATTCATCATCAATAGTTAGCCCGAAAGCAAACGAGGATTCTTTGGTATCGGTTCAGATGCCCAATGGTTTCAAAACCCATTCGGCTACTGCTGTGTCAAAAGGCACTACACTGGTGGCTCCCAGGCCTCCTGTATGTATTACCAGTGAGGTGGAAGAAGTAGTGGAGGAGGAAATTGTTACAGAAAATAATATAGCTGAAGTTGCACCTGCTCCTGTAAACATTACCATTGAGCAGGTAGAAATACAGGAAGAAGTGGAAAAGGTTGTAGAACTTCCTGTGCCTCCACCACCGGTTATGGCCAGTGTTGAAGCAAAGCTGCCAGCCATGGAAACCGAAAAGGGTTTGCCCACCGACCCCGATTTTTGGCGCCAGATATCCTCACCATGGATGCCCAAACCCAAAGAGGAAGAATCGCATGAACTGGCCATTACCGACGAAATGCTGCAGGAAGCAATAGACCTGGAAAACCTGGCCAAAAAGCCGGAGCCAATGGTAGAAACAGAGGAAACAGAGCCTGAGAAAATAGAGGTGAAAGTAGAGGTGAAGCCCGTGGAGCAGGTACCAAAAACACCCCAGGACCTGAACGAGAAACTGGCGCAGCGGTCAAAAGTGCTCAATGAAATGTTTACCGAGCAGGCGCCGGTATTGGCGGAAACTTTGGCTGGTCCAAGAATCAGCGATTTAAAAAAAGCCATTTCCATCAACGAGAAATATCAATTCATTGAGTCGCTGTTCAGAGGCGATGAGCAAATGTTCGAAAGGAGCATAAAGACCCTCAACAATTTTGCCATTTACCAGGAAGCCCAATATTGGATGCAGCGGGAACTGCTGATAAAACTGGGCTGGAATGAAGAAAATGAATTGGTGCAGCGCTTCTATGGCTTGATCAGCAGGCGTTTTTCCTGAATATAACGGAGTATGGCCGCTGTGGCCCCATCGTGCTGATGTACAAATTGTGCAGCGGCTTTGCCCATTTGTTCTATCTGCGCCGGGTTGGCGAGTAGCTTATTCAGCGTTTCTTCCAGTTCCAATGCGCTTTCAATTACACAACTGGCACCGGCATCCAAAAGTCCCTGTGCTTCCAGGAATTTGCTAAACTCCGGTCCATGTATCACCGGCTTGCCATATACAGCAGCTTCGAGTGAGTTATGAATCCCACTGCCGGTAAAACCTCCACCCACATAGCAGATGGTGGCATATTTATACAGGTATTTCAACATGCCAATATTGTCGATGATGAGCACATTGGAATCCGGGTTCGCCTGCGGGAGCTGGCTGTACAAAGTAGGATTGCCAAACAGTGACTTGGTTTCCTGTAAAAAATCTTCGTCAATATGGTGGGGGGCAATCACCCATTTTATTGAGGAATGCGTTTTGGCATAGTGCACCAGTTCCTCTTCATCGGAGGGCCAGGTGCTGCCAGCTACTATCACCGTTTCGGCTCCATGCAACCAATTGGTTATTGCTTCGTTGGGTACCCAGTTTTTGGCAACAGAAATTACCGAGTCGAACCTTGTGTCGCCGGCAATACTTATTTTATCGGCAGGTACATGCGGTGATATAAGTTGGGCCGATAGCTTGTTTTGTAAAAAGAAATGACTGAAATAGCCAAGCATTTTACGATGTAACCCGCCATACCATTTAAAAAATGGCTGATCTTCCCTGAATATGCCGGATACCAATAGAAGGGGGATCTTTTTGTCGGCAATGGCTTTAAGGCTATAATACCAATATTCATATTTTATCCAAATGACCAGGTCGGGCTGAATGCGTTTCACAAAAGCCGGGGAAGACCAGGCGCTATCGAAGGGCAAATAGCCTATTGCATCGGCAAGTGGATAGTTCTTACGCACTTCATAGCCCGATGGCGAAAAAAAAGTAACGATGATGATGGATTCGGGCCATTGTTGCCGGAGGGCTTCCAGCAAAGGGCTGCCTTGTTCAAACTCGCCCAAAGAGGAAGCATGCATCCAAATAGTGGGTTGCTTGCCTTTTCTTTCAATGGTCGACAGTTTTTCTACCCATTGCCATTTCCAGTTCCTGCGGCCCAGTATCCATTTCCGCACTTTGGGGTTGAATGGGGCTAAAATTGCAGCAGAGGTTTTGTAAAGCAGGAGGAATATTCGATAGAAAAAAAGTGCCAATTCCGGATATTTTTTTCAAATCTAAATCAACGGCAGCCGGAGACGGAAAAAAAGCGAAAATGCTTATCCACATGAGTTACAAGAGAGTTACGGGACATTCTGCTCTTTGACCGCCATTTTAATGTAGGTTTGCGCCCGTTAAATAAGCCTGTATGAGTATGTTGCAAATGGTGGATTTGAAGACCCAGTATCACAAATTGAAACCGGAGATTGACAAAGCGGTGATAGATGTGCTGGAGTCCAGTGCTTTTATTAATGGCAAACCTGTTGCTGAGTTTGCCGGTGCTCTTGCTAATTATCTTGGAGTAAAACATGTAATTCCCTGTGCCAATGGTACAGACGCACTCCAGATAGCTTTGATGTCGCTCGATCTTCAACCCGGCGATGAAGTGATCACGCCTTCATTTACTTATGTAGCAACTACCGAAGTGGTAGCGCTGCTGAGATTGAAGCCAGTATTTGTTGAAGTGGAACCCGATACATTTTGTATGGACCCACAAAAATTGGAAGCAGCTATTACCCCTAAAACAAAGGCGATAGTTCCTGTGCATTTGTATGGCCATGCGGCCAATATGGAACCCATTTTGGCAATAGCCAAAAAACACAATGTGGCTGTGATTGAAGATACCGCACAAGCCATGGGGGGCAGTTATACTTTCTCTAATGGCAGCACTGCAAAGCTGGGTTCGATGGGTTTAATAGGATGTACAAGTTTTTTTCCCAGTAAAAATTTAGGATGCTATGGCGATGGTGGTGCCATGTTTACCAACGACGATGCACTGGCGAATAAACTGCGTATGATAGCCAACCACGGCCAATCGGTACGTTACTATCACGATATGGTAGGATGTAATAGCCGGCTGGATACTGTACAGGCTGCAATCTTAAATATCAAACTACAACACTTAGAAGAATATAACGCAGCAAGAACTGCGGCTGCTGATTATTATGATCAGCAATTTGCAGATGTACCTGCTATCACCACACCATATAGAGCACCTTACGCTAAGCATGTATTTCATCAATACACATTGAAGCTTGAAGGTGTAGACAGGGATGGATTGGTGCAGTTTTTAGCCGACAAAGGAATCCCTTCTATGATCTACTACCCGGTACCTGGCCACCGCCAAAAAATGTTTGATGCTACCGGTGGTTCCGGGTATGATTTGCCAATAACTGATTGGCTGACTGAGCGGGTAATTTCACTGCCCATGCATACCGAATTGGACCAAGCACAACAAGACATCATTATCCAGGCAGTGAAGGCTTTTTTGAAATAATGTACTAACCAAAACAATCACTTATCATACTACTACCATGAAAATTGCAGTAATTGGAACGGGCTATGTAGGCCTTGTAACCGGAACATGTTTTGCAGAAACGGGAAACCGTGTAACCTGTGTAGATATTGATGAAAATAAAATAGCAAAACTGAAGGGCGGTACCATTACTATTTACGAACCCGGTTTAGAAAAACTGTTTGACCGTAATTTAAAAGAAGGTCGGTTAGTATTCACCACCAGCCTTGAAGATGGTGTAGCTGACGCAGAAATCATTTTCCTGGCATTGCCTACACCTCCGGGTGGAGATGGTAGTGCCGACCTGAGCTTTGTAATAGGAGTGGCAGATAAGTTGGGAAAAATTCTGAAAAAAGGCGATTACAAAATAATTGTAGATAAAAGCACCGTGCCGGTAGGTACTGCGGATAAGGTAATTGCTGCTGTGATCAAAGGCAGCAACAATACACTGGTACCCGGCGAAGATTTTGATGTGGTAAGCAATCCTGAATTTTTGCGTGAAGGGGTGGCGGTAGAAGATTTCATGAAACCCGACCGCGTTGTAATTGGCACAGATAGCGACAAGGCGAGAGACCTGATGGGCGAGTTGTATGCACCATTTGTTCGCCAGGGCAACCCGGTAATCTTCATGGATGAAAAAAGTGCAGAGCTTACCAAATATGCAGCCAATGCATTTTTGGCTACTAAGATCACTTTCATGAACGAAATAGCCCGTATGTGCGAACTGCTTGGTGCAGATGTAGATATGGTGCGTAAGGGAATTGGCAGCGATGAAAGGATCGGTCGCAGATTTTTATTTCCCGGTATTGGATATGGTGGAAGTTGCTTCCCAAAAGATGTGCAGGCATTGGCTAAATCGGCCGCAGAGGTTTCGTACGATTTCAAAATACTTGGCTCTGTAATGGAAGTGAACGAGGACCAAAAAACTTATTTGATTCCCAAAATCAAAGCCTATTTCAACAACAATATTGCCGGTAAGAAATTCGCATTATGGGGGCTTGCATTCAAACCCAATACAGATGATATCCGCGAAGCCCCGGCTTTGTATATCATTGATGCGTTGTTGGCTGCAGGTGCTACCATTATTGCATTCGATCCGGAAGCCATGCCGAATGTAAAAAAACTGGTAGGCGATAAAATCGCATTTGCCGCTAACCAGTATGATGCATTGGAAGGTGCAGATGCTTTAATTATTGCAACTGAGTGGAATGAATTCCGTACACCAGATTTCGACAGGATCAGCAATGTGCTTGCGAACAAAGTTGTATTCGACGGTCGTAACTTGTTCGATACTGACTTTATGGAAAGACAAGGTTATTATTATTTCAGCATCGGTCGTAAAACAGTGATACCCCGATAAAAATTATAAGATGTCAAACAGTAGTAAGAAGCGAGTACTGATTACGGGAGCCGCAGGATTTTTAGGTTCACATCTCTGCGATCGTTTTATCAAAGAAGGTTTTCATGTAATAGCCATGGATAACCTTATTACCGGCGATCTCAAAAATATTGAGCACTTATTTCCAAATGCTGATTTTGAGTTTTACCATCACGATGTAACCAAGTACATCCATATTCCCGGTGAACTCGATTATATACTGCATTTTGCTTCGCCCGCCAGTCCAATTGATTACCTGAAAATTCCTATTCAAACCCTGAAAGTGGGCGCAATGGGAACGCACAATTGTTTGGGACTTGCTAAGGCAAAAAATGCCCGCATCCTTGTAGCGTCTACCAGCGAAGTGTATGGCGATCCACTAGTGCATCCACAAACTGAAGAATATTGGGGAAATGTAAATCCTGTTGGCCCACGTGGCGTGTACGACGAAGCCAAGCGCTACCTTGAATCCATCACCATGGCTTATCATACTTATCATGGAGTAGCCACAAGAATCATTCGTATTTTCAATACCTATGGTCCTAGAATGCGATTGAATGATGGCCGTGCATTGCCTGCATTCATTGGTCAGGCACTACGTGGCGAAGACCTTACAGTATTTGGCGATGGTAGCCAAACCAGGAGTTTCTGTTACGTGTCAGATCTCATTGATGGTATTTATCGCTTGTTAATGAGCGATCATGTATACCCCGTGAATATTGGCAACCCAAGCGAAATTTCGTTGAAAGATTTTGCAGAGGAAGTACTGAAGCTTACCGGTTCCGATCAAAAAATTGTATACAAACCTTTGCCTGCCGACGATCCGAAGCAGCGCAAACCCGATATTACCAAAGCAACTACCATTTTGGGCTGGGGGCCAAAAGTGGATAGGGCAGAAGGATTGAAACTTACGTACGAGTATTTCAAAAATTTACCTGAATCGGAGTGGTATAAACAACCCAAAGAATTTGCGGGTAATAAAAAATAGTTTTCGAAATAGTTCAACACACCAATCGAGTTGTATACCATGAGTATCTACAATAGGTTACTACAGAAAGAAGATAAGCTGGCGGTAATAGGCCTGGGCTATGTGGGCTTACCCATAGCACTGGAGTTTGCAAAAAAAATAAAAGTGATTGGTTTCGATATCAATACCGAACGTGTTGCAATGATGCGTAAGGGCATTGATCCAAGTAAAGAATTAGATTCAGCTGAATTCGAAGGTTGCGATATTCATTTCACCAACAGCCTCGAAGAATTGAAAGAAGCTACTTTTTATATTGTAGCTGTTCCCACACCTGTAGATGATCACAACGTTCCCGATTTGACGCCGGTGCTTCGTGCCAGTGAGACCATTGGTAAAGTAATTGGCAAGGGTAACTATGTGGTATTCGAAAGTACTGTATACCCTGGCTGTACAGAAGAGGACTGTTTGCCGATAATTGAAAAACTGAGTGGATTACAAGCTGTCACTGATTTTAAACTAGGCTATTCTCCGGAGCGTATTAATCCGGGTGATAAGCAGCATACACTAAAGACCATTGTGAAAGTAGCGAGTGGTTGCGATGCAGAAAGCCTTGACCAGATAGCCAAAGTGTATGAGTTGGTAGTGGAAGCCGGCGTACATCGTGCATCATCCATTAAAGTGGCAGAAGCTGCTAAGATCATTGAAAATACCCAGCGTGATCTGAATATTGCTTTGATGAACGAATTATCCATCATATTCGATAAGATGGATATTAACACCTATGAAGTATTGGAAGCTGCCGGTACCAAATGGAATTTTCTAAGGTTCTATCCGGGCTTGGTAGGAGGTCATTGTATTGGGGTGGATCCTTATTACCTCACCTACAAAGCTGCTGAACTGGGATATTCCTCGAAAGTGATTCTATCTGGTCGAATGATCAATGATGGTATGGGTGCCTATGTGGCCCGAAAAATACTAATGCACATCATTCATCATAATGGCAATGTAAAAGAATCGAGGGTGTTGGTAATGGGTGCTACTTTCAAAGAAAATGTGAGTGATATCCGTAATAGTAAGGTAAGTGATGTGGTTCGCGAGTTGAAAAACTATTCCATCAATGTAGAGGTAATAGATCCGCAGGCAGACAGTGCAGAGCTTGAACACGAATATGGGTTTAAGTTGGCAGCCGAAGCTACTGGCAAATACGATGCTATAGTATTGGCCGTATCGCATACTGAATACACACAATTGCCTAACGAATATTTTGTCAATTTCACCAAAGATGCCGGTATGATCGCCGATTTGAAAGGCATATTGCGCAACAAAATAAGCAACAGGCATTACTGGAGTTTGTAGAAATTATCCGTCATGAAAATACTGGTTAGCGGGGCCAATGGGCAATTAGGAAAATGCTTGCAGGATGTTGCGGTTGATTACCCGGAGCATCAACTGATTTTTCTGGGGCGTGAACATTTTGCACTGGAACAGTTTGGTATGGTGCATGCGGTTTTACAAAACCTGCAACCCGATATGGTGATAAATGCTGCGGCCTATACAGCTGTAGATAAAGCAGAGCAAGAAGTTGACCTGGCCATGTTGATCAACGGCGAAGCAGTAGGTAACCTCGCAAAAATTTGCCACGAACTGGGTATTAGACTCATCCACATTTCGACCGATTATGTGTTTGATGGAACTGCAAGTACTCCCTATGTTGAAACAGATGCCGTTCATCCCATGGGCGTGTACGGAAAATCAAAACTGTTGGGTGAGCAGTTGGTATTGGCCAATCACCCTGAATCCATTATCATTCGCACTTCCTGGGTGTATAGCAGGCATGGGCACAATTTTGTAAAAACCATGCTGCGCCTGATGAAAGAGAAGGAACAAATTGGTGTTGTGAGCGACCAGTTGGGTTGTCCTACCTACGCAATTGATTTGGCTGATGCCATTTTAAAAATAGCCTCTCAAAAAAGCAAACCGGGAGTTTATCATTTTGCCAATGAAGGTGTTATTAGCTGGCACCAGTTCGCAAAAGCCATACAAGAGATTACAGGAAGCACATGTATAGTGAATGCTATCAAAACAGCCCAATATCCAACTCCTGCAAAAAGGCCGGCATATAGTGCGCTGGATACAACCCATATTGCCAACAGTTTTGGCATTAGTATTCCGCATTGGAAACAAAGCCTCGAAGCTTGCTTAACCCTGCTGTAATACCCTAAGCATTGCATTCAATCTTTAGCAGGTTGTTTGTGCATTGGTTTTCGCTATTTTGCGCACTTACAGCATGGAAACAATATTCATAACAGGAGCTTGCGGATTTATTGGGAATGCCATTTTGCGCAGTCTTGCTGATAGAAATTGCAGAGTGCTGGCCATGAGCAGAAATGCTGAACAGGATAGTGTCTTGCGAGCACATGGAGCGGTTGCTGTAAGATGCGATCTCGACTCGGTTGAACTACATCATCTTTCATCTGTCACTACCATTATATATGCTGCCGGTGCTGTTGGTCCCAAATATTCTGCAGCGCAATTCAAGCATATCAATTCCTCTCTCACTATTCGGTTGTTTCAACTTGCTGCAGCTGCAGGCGTGAAACAATTTATTTATTTGAGCTCGGATGTTGTGGTATTGAGTGAAAAGGATCAGCCATCAGTAGATGAAACAGCACCTTATAGTAAGTTGGATCATCCTTATGTTCAAAGTAAAATTGCCGCTGAAAAATTCCTGGTTGAAAAAGCTGGTGAATTGAACATACAAACCATTTGCCTGCGTCCGCGTTTGGTGTGGGGACCTGGCGATAAGTTGCAATTGCCGTTGATGGCCAAAGCTGTTGAATCAGGTAAATTCCGATGGATTGATGGCGGCAAATGCCTTACCAGTGCCACTTTTATTGGTAACCTCTGCCATGCAGTTTTGCTTTGTATAGGCAATGTCAATATTCCATCGGGAGCGTATTTTATTGCAGATGCAGAAGTACACACTCAAAAGTTTTTTTGGCAACATTTACTTGCTACCAAACAACTTCGCGGTTCCGAAAAGTCGATACCTAAATGGATGGCTTTTACGGCAGCAAGGACAATCAAAACACTCTATACTTTTTTTACTCCTTCATCAATGGTTCCTATTACGCCGTTTTCGGTAGCCGTGTTTGGTACAACATTTACTGTGAGTTGCAAAAAAGCATTGGACGCATTTGGGTACAAATCGAAATATAGTTTTGAACAAGGATTGGCTACCATGAAAAACGACTAACCTATGCAGCCATCAGTAGCAATCATCATATTAAATTATAATGGCCAGGGGCATTTGGAAAATTACCTGCCATCAGTGTTGTCTGCCACCTATGCTCAAAAATCTATTTGGGTGGTTGACAATAATTCAACCGATGGATCTTGTGCGTTAATTGAACAATTATTTCCAACAGTGAATGTATTGGCGGTTCCCAATAACAAAGGGTTTGTTGGAGGATATAATTATGCACTCGAAAATATTCATGCAGATTATATTGTACTGCTGAACAATGATGTAAGGGTAGGGCCTGGTTTTATTGAACCAGCCATTGCTATGCTGGAAGCAGATAAAACTATTGCTGCCCTGCAAAGCAAAATGCGCAGTATTAATCAACCGGAATATTTCGATTATGCAGGTGCTGCAGGTGGGTATATTGATAGCTTAGGGTACCCTTTTTGCAGGGGCAGGGTATTGGAAACTGTAGAAGTTGATAATGAGCAATACAATAATAATTCCACTGAATTGTTTTGGGCAACAGGTGGATGTTTGTTTGTACGGCATGAGCACTACAGAGCTATAAATGGCATGTACACTTATCTGTTTATGCAAAATGAAGACATTGACCTATGCTGGCGTTTACAGTTAAAAGGCTATAAAATTGGCTACTGTGCACAATCGGTTGTTTTCCATTTGGGCGGTGGTAGTTTGAGTTGGGAGCATCCCCGAAAAGTGTTTTTTACATTCAGAAATAACCTGATCGTACTAAGCAGGAATATGCCATTGATGAGGTTGCTTTGGGTGATGCCTTTACGGTTTTGCCTTGACTCAATGGCAGCATGCCGATATATACTTATTGGAAAAGCCGGGCATGGATTTGCAATATGGAAAGCTACATTGGCTTATTTAAGATGGCTGTTTTTCGTAAGTAGATTTACCGCGAAGGGCGAAAACAAATGGACAGGCAAAAGAGGCATAAAGCAATGTAACGGCTATATCAGCGGTTCAGTTTTATGGAACTATTTCGTTCGGCATAAAACAACGTTCACAGCTATTGTTGACCAAAAACAATAGATACCTGTTTCTCCGAAATTGTATGCTCAGTTTGTCTTGGCGTGGCGCCGGTAAAAACCGATGTACTTCTCACCGTAATTTTTTTTGCAGTGACAGAATCTAATCGCCAATTTAGTGCATCCTTAAATCCATACCTGAAAATTGGAATGCCTTTCCATGTGGCAGGTAGTTTGTAAATATCAATTTGCTCGTTGGTGGCATTCTTTTGAAGCAACTGCATGGTGGAAGCCGAAATTTTACCGGCTGTTTCGTAATCGTTAGAAGCTTTTACTAAGAATACTCCATGAAATATAAACAGCCCTACAATGGCAATGCGGGAAACTTTCGGATAAAAGGGTGTGAGTAAATACAATGAAAACACCAACCATGTAGCTGCAAACAAACTGGCAAAATACAGGTACCTGTCCGATTCGTAACCGGTAGCACTTACACCCAGGCTTATAAATGGTAGATAAGAGATCAACCAACAGGATAATAGAAACCACCAAAGTCTATTAGCCAATTTATGCTTTAATATTTGCCAGCACAAAATACCCAGCACCAATAAAACCATACACGATGCAATCGTCATCACGGGCGTTTGGGAAATAGGGGGTAGAAAGGTTCTGAAAAACAACCTGGCAGATTTGCTAATAATCATCAACAAGTTGGGTTGAATAATATCGCCGGCTTCATAGCCCCCAATAACTTCATGTATCATCCATTTACGCACTGGGAGGTATGCAATAAACACTACCCAGATTGCAACTATTGGCCAGGTATATTGCCTATGTTGTTGCAATGTTTTTTTAGATAGCCACCACCATACCAATAAATACACCGGCAGTAACCAACTGGTTTCATAGGTAAATAGTGCAATTATGTAACAGCCAATTGCCGGAATAATGAGCCAACTATTTTTTGCTGCACCAAAAACAAAAAGCCAGCAAAGCAATACAAACAGCATGCTGAGTGTAGCCGTACGGCAAAGAATCCAAAACAATGCTTCCGTATGTATGGCAAATACCGCGAAAAGGCCAACCATTGCCAGCACAACATTTCTCGGTATGGCAATGCCTAATGAAGTGCTGATTTTTAAAAGCAGCAAGCGTAGTAGTAGTATGTCGCCAATATGCAACAGTGCATTGGTAATATGATAACCAACAGCATTGTCGCCACTCCACAGGTAATCGAGGTATAAGCTTAAATCATTCATGTGCCTGGCTCCGTTATGATGACCAATAGTGCCATCGGATGCCATGGGAATATGAATGAAATCATCATTCAGGAAAAAGAAACGAGTAGGGAACAATGCATAAGCTAAAGTGGCAGCTATCAATAGAAAACAAGCAATTGCCCAATTCTTTTTATGATACCATAAGGTAGTTTGCTCAGTAGTAGCCTTAGGCATTAGATAAACTATTTTGTTCTATCAAATCTTTTAATCCCATGTTTTTGTCATCGGCCCACTGGTAATATCCCATCACTTTGGTAGTAGCCCATTTGCCAAACATTTTTTCGAATGTGCGGTAAAGCGCCACATCGTATTTACGGTGAAATGCCAGCCAACATTGATTGCAATTGTGCGCATAATGTTTCTGTTGCTGAATGGTAGCTTCGCTATTGAAAATTTCGTCCAGCGAAGTTTGGTGAATATTCCCCAGCATCAGGTCGAGGTTCTGGCAAATGGGTACATCGCCATTGGGTAGCACCACCAAGCTTTCCAGTATGCTAAAACATTTCAATTTCAATTTCTTTTTTCGCCACGAATCGTACAGCAACAGGTACTCGTAGTTTTCCTGGAAATCTTTAATAATAGGAGGGATCTGGTGGGCAATATCTCCGTGAATTTTTGCTGCATCATGCTTGGGTTCGGCTATCTGTTCGCTAACCTCTTCCGCTTTAAATTTCCTGGTCTCATCAATTTTGGGCTTTAATACCTGCACATCTTTAAACTGAAGCGAAGTGCTGGTTTTAGCTTCTCCAATATTGGTCTCGTGTGCTTTATCATAGGTATCGAAAAGTGGCACATTGTTGTACACGCCCACCCGCAGGTCGATACCGAAGTGTTTGCACACTTCAGCCACATGTTGCATATCGGAAAAATCGTTGTAGGGACTAAGGGTAAACATTACTGAAATGGGTACTGTTTGATGCAATGCCTCTATTACCTGTAATACACTTTTGTACCCGGCTTTTCCCCGCATATACAGGTAAGTTGTTTCGGTGCCATCAAGTGATATGTACAATCGCTTTGGTGGAAACTTTTTTACCGCTTCAATTAATTTTTCGGGTTTTAAACAATTGCTGAGCAAATCGAAATTGGGATGATGCTTCGAAAACCATTCAAGAATTTCCATGGCTTCTGGATGCAGCATAAACTCACCACCTTCCAGGCCAATATTGGTAGCAGCGTTAATGCATTTACTTTCCATGAGTTTGTAAATGCTTGCAGCAGGCAGATGTTGCACAGGACGCTTTGCCCAAATTAAACAATGTTTACAGGCACTATCGCACAAGTCGGTTGCATAGATCATTAACCGGCTAAGCTTTTTATGGCCGGGCAATAACTGGTTATTCAAAAACTTGCTTCCCCTTTGTAAATAGTCTTTTAAATCGTACATGTTGAACTGGCTGCTGCGAGCCTGATCATCCAGGCTTCGGCCCAAATATCGGTAGGATTATAGTACAGATATCAACCCGTACTTAAAGAGGAGTAATGAAGCCCAGGTTAGCAAACACAAATGCGAAGCGATTACCTGTTATAAATGCGTCAGCAATTCGCTTACACTAGGCCTGAGCCGGTAGTTTGGATCAAAAAACATATACTCAATCCGGCCTTGCTGGCTCAATATGAATACAGCAGGCAAGGGCAGTACCGCACCATTCGACCCGTTGATGGTGGCAATGTCTACACCAATTGTTTTAAGGCGGTTGATGGCTGCTGCATCCAGGTAAGTGGTCACGCCAAAATTATCCATGATGCTATGCCCCTTGTCGTGTAAAACAGGGAATTTGACATCTGTTTTCTCAATAGTCTTTTGCACATAGGCTGGTTGCTCCGGCGTAATGGCCACTACCCGCACATTTTTGGCATGTAACATCTGGAGTGAATCCTGGATGGATGATAATTCACGATTGCAATAAGGACACCAATGACCACGGTAAAAGACTACCAGCAGTTTGCTCTTTTGTAATTGTTCTTTCGAATCAAAGCGATGGCCTTTTTGGTCGCTACCTGAAAAATACGGGGCTATATCACCCACATGCAAAGTGGCTTTTTGTGCTGTTGCAAATTGGCACATCATCCATACAAAAAGAAAAAGCAGTGCAATCCTTTTCATAGTTCATCTTTACTTATTAAAGTTAAGTATTAAAGGCTATGTAGGGTTGCACTGCTAAAGCTAAGTCATTAGCCAACAAGCTGATGAAATCAGCTATTAATTTCTTTTTTTATTGCCGCTTTGTTCTACTTCACGTTGCATCTCTACCATATCTACGGGCAGGTCCTGGTTGCCGAGTAAATAAGTGCTGAAATAATCTCCCATTTTCCAGAAGAAATATTCGGTCATATCGCCGTAGGCATGGCGCTGGCCGGGTAGCGATACATATTCGAAACGCTTATTGGCTTTGATTAGGGCATTCACCATCCTGATGGTATTGGCCGGGTGCACATTGTTGTCAATATCACCATGCGAAAGCATGAGACGTCCTTTCAGGTTCTTAGCCAGCTCCGGATTTTTTTCTACACTATACAGGAAACTGGTATCGCCTTTGGCAGAAATCACTTCTTTCACCCCATGGTGTTTTTCGCTCCACCAGCGATTATAAATGTTGTTTTCATGATTGCCTGCACTGGATACTGCTACTTTGAAGAAGTCGGGATACACTAACATCGCTGCAGTACTCATGAACCCGCCTCCACTATGACCGTGAATGCCCACACGGTTGATATCAATGAAAGGATAACGGTCGGCCAGTTTTTCGGCAGCAGCTTTTTTATCTGCCAAGCCATAATCACGCAGGTTGCCATAACCATACGTATGGTACCACTTGCTGCGATTGGGATGTCCACCACGGTTGCCAACGGTTACCACAATAAATCCAAACTGCGCTAGCCTGTCTGTTCTATCCATACCACGACCGAATGCGGCATTCACTGCCTCAGTTTGAGGGCCGGGATATACATACTCGATCAATGGATATTTTTTGGTAGAATCGAAATCGTAAGGCTTGTACATCACCCCGTATAGATCGGTGATGCCATCATCTGCTTTTACAGTAAATGGCTCCGGAAATTTATAGCCTGCTGCAAACAACTGTTTGAAGTCGGCAGAGTCAAGTTTCATTACCTGCTTGCCATTGTTATCAAACAGTACCGATGCAGGGATGGTGTTAACTCTTGAAAAATTATTGATGAAAAACTTATGGCTATCGCCCATACCCACCTGGTTGTCGAAGTTGCCGGGGTTAAGCAATTTAAGATTGGAACCATCAAGGTTTACACGGTACAAATGGTTGTAGTAAGGATTCTGATTTTTTTCTTTTTCGTTGGCAGTAAAATACATTATACGTGCAGCTTCATCTACGCCTTCCACACCTTCGGCATGCCATGGGCCGCTGGTAATTTGGCGGATCAATTTTCCATTTTCATCGTATAAATAAAAATGTCCCCAGCCATCTCTTTCGCTCCAGTGAATAATTTCTTTACCACCATTGATGAGCTCCGGTCTCCTGATCTCTACATAAGTGTTGAAGCGTTCTTCTATCAGTGCTTTTGTTTCGCCGGTAGCTACAGAAGTTCGGCAGATATCTATTTTTTTCAAATCGCGGCTGGTACGTGATAAAAGGAAATGCTCGTTGGTACCCAGCCAATAAGTTACGCGGTTTTCATCATCGCGGGTGCTTTCTTTTGCCGGCGCTGCCCAAATGCCTACTTCCTGGTCTTTAAACGCAGCAGTATTGATGAGGGTTGATTTTTTAGAATCCAGGTCGAAGAGATATACATACCGGATCGGCGCTTCTTTTTCACCGGGCATTTGGTACTTGTAAGTTTCCAGGGTTGGCCGTGGTTCTGCAACACTATTGATCACCCAGAGGTCTTTCACCTGGCGCTCGTCGCTCCGCGTCAGTACAAACTTTTTGCCATCGGGGGACCAGTACAAGAAAACAGATTTGCGCTTCTTGGCATTTTTTTCTTTTTCTACATTGGTTTCATTTCTTGAACCGCCATAGCTAAAGTCTTCTACACCATCGGTAGTTATTTGTGTTTCTACAATAGTGCTGTCGTCTTCTTTTGTTTGCGCCTTGCGGTAGTTGGCAGTATCCATCCACCACAGGTTGTTTTGCTTTGAAAAGAAAACTGTTTTTCCATCGGGCGAAAGCGTGGCCCATGGAAGTTTATCTTTTGGTTTCTGAAAATCTTTCAGCTC
This sequence comes from Phnomibacter sp., assembly GCA_035456005.1. Lineage (GTDB taxonomy): Bacteria > Bacteroidota > Bacteroidia > Chitinophagales > Chitinophagaceae > Phnomibacter. The sequence goes on from DATIEA010000004.1 coordinate 544,525, forward strand.
TGTAAGCTGAGCAGTTTGCAAATTGTATTCGAAAAAATAGGACTTCTTTTCTTTGGTAGGTTCGGCGCCTTTCTTGGTGGTATCTTTCTTTTCGATCTCCTCGGTGCTTTTTACTTCAAATTGAAAAGCGGTTTCATTTTTCACAAACTTGATACGATCAATGGGCAGATGTTTTCCATCGAATGGATCTTTTACAATGCGGGTAATATCAGCCGCCATTTTATCATTATCGAACAATAGGGTTTTGCTACCCTTTGCAGCATCTACCAGCCACCAAACTTTTCCTTCGGAAGTTTGGTACATATACCAAAAGCGTTCGCCGGTTTTTAACCAGTGCGGATCAACAGTAGTGGTAAAAAGCATTTTCTCCAGCTTCTTTGGCGAAAATTTTGCGGCCAATGCATAGTTGGCTTTTTGCTGTGCATTCACTTGCAAGGCCACAAATGCCGACAACAACAGGATGGACAGTTTCCTCATAAATTTTATTTCCGGTTTCATGTTAGACGACTCCCGGTGCTGAAGCCATCATTGCTTAATGTTTGAAAATTCGAACCTGTCAAATGTATCAAGTGCCGGTGCCCGTTGCACACGCATGTGGTCAACTTGCATTCGTATGTGGGAATCTCGTTATACGGTGGATAGCACATTTACCTATATTGGCGGCTTATTCAATTTCTATGGCAGAACAAACTCAATTGAAACAATCGCTGGGGTTGGTAGATGGAACGCTGATCGTAATTGGTTCCATGATCGGCTCGGGCATTTTTATAGTAAGTGCAGATATTACCCGCAACGTGGGTAGCGCCGGCTGGTTAGTGGCCGTGTGGCTCATTACCGGGTTTATGACTATTACTGCTGCAGTAAGCTATGGCGAACTGAGTGGTATGTTCCCAAAAGCTGGCGGTCAGTATGTGTACCTCAAAGAAGCCTACAATCCACTCATGGGATTCTTGTATGGATGGAGTTTTTTTGCGGTAATTCAAACCGCTACTATTGCCGCAGTAGGAGTGGCTTTCTCCAAGTTTTTGGCCTACCTGGTGCCGGAGTTGGGCAATAACTATTTGCTTTTCGATACAGGCTTCATTAAAATTTACTCGGGTCAGTTGGTAGCCATTGGCATAATTATTTTACTCACTTACGTCAACTCGAGGGGCGTTAAGGAGGGTAAATTCATTCAAACACTTTTTACTACTGCCAAGTTGCTTGCCTTGTTTGGGTTGATCGTATTTGGGTTTCTGCTCACCAAAGAAAACTTCTGGGCCGAAAACTGGAAAACAGGTTTTCAATCGATGCAGGACCTGGGTACAAAAGATGCAGCCGGCACTTTGATACCCACTTCATGGGTAGGTATTTCTGGGGGAGCCTTGCTCGGCGCCATTGCAGCAGCATTGGTGGGTTCTATATTCAGCAGCGATGCCTGGAACAACGTAACTTTTATTGCTGGCGAAATGAAAAACCCGAAAAGAAATATTGGGCTCAGCCTGTTTTTGGGTACCCTAATCGTTACCATTATTTATGTTTCTGCGAACCTCATGTATTTATATGTATTGCCCTTTCATGAGTTGGCATTTCCCACCGACGATAGGGTAGCAGTAGCTGCAGCCAATCGGATATTTCCCTCATTTGGTACCTACCTCGTAGCCGTGTTGATCATGGTGTCTACGTTTGGTTGTAACAATGGATTGATAATGGCAGGAGCCAGGGTGTATTATACCATGGCGAAAGATGGATTGTTTTTTAAGAAAGCGGCAGTACTCAACAAAGCATCCGTACCACAATGGGCTTTATGGGCTCAATGTGTTGTGGCATCTGTAATGTGCCTGAGTGGAAAATATGGTGACCTCCTCGACATGATCTCATTTGTGGTAGTGTTGTTTTATGTGCTCACCATTATTGGCATTTTTATTTTGAGAAAGAAACAACCCGACACACCACGTCCTTACAAAGCATTTGGCTACCCGGTTTTACCCTTATTGTACATTTTGCTTGGCGTAAGTTTTTGTGGGCTTTTGCTGGCGTATAAACCGCAGTATACCTGGCCTGGGTTTATTATTGTAGCCATTGGAATTCCCCTGTATTTTATTGCCAAAAAATCGTTTGCTGCAGAACCGGAACAAGCTTAACAGTTGCAATGTCCGCCATGTGGCAGCGGCTTGTACATTTGCAAAGCAAAAAATAACGGTACATGTACGACCAGCTTTTTAGTTCCTTCAGCGATTTGCATATTGCAGTGGTTGGCGATGTAATGCTCGATACCTATTGGTTTGGCAATTCGGATAGAATTTCTCCCGAAGCGCCTGTACCCGTTGTAGCAGTAAAAGGCAAGGAGTATCGCATTGGTGGCGCAGGTAATGTGGCACTGAACCTGAAAAGCCTGGGTGCAATGGTTTCCATGCATACAGTAACAGGCACTGACGAAGATGGCTTGCTGCTGGAGCTGATGATGAAGGACAAGGGCATACAAACCGAAGGTGTTTGGAAAAGCAATGACCGCCTAACTACCAACAAGATTCGGATCGTGAGCAGAAGCCAGCATTTGCTAAGGCTCGACAATGAAGTGACGGATGATCTGCCGGCCGACAAAGAGCAATCTTTTATTGAAAAAACTCTGGCCCTGTTTGCAGCCAACAAACCCAACCTGGTCATTTTTGAAGACTACAACAAGGGTGTATTGACGGCTCGTGTAATTGTAGAACTTATCAACTATTGCAAACAAAATAATATTCTTACCGCTGTTGATCCCAAGCGCAAAAACTTTTTTGCCTACCAGGGTGTCGATATTTTCAAGCCCAATTTGAAAGAAGCCAGGGAAGCCCTGAATATTTTGGATGTACAGGTTTCACTTCCCGCCATGCAGCAAATGCACCTGGCATTGCAGACACAATTACATCACCAGATCTCACTGGTTACCCTTAGCGAAAAAGGGATGTTCCACCAGCAGGGTGAGCAGGCCTGCATTATACCTGCACATGTACGAAGCATTGCCGATGTAAGTGGGGCGGGTGATACGGTGATTGCAGTAGCTGCCGTAGTGTATGCCGCCAGCGGCGATGTAAAGCTGATGGCCGAAATGGCCAATATTGCCGGCGGCCTGGTATGCGAAGAAATCGGCACCGTAGCCATTGATGCCGAAAAATTATTGCAGGAATGCAACCGCCTCATCAGCCCCGACCATGGAGGCAGCCAACTGGTAGATGGATAAATGGGTGGCGTAGGGCTCTTTCCCGGTTAAAAAATGTTCCTTCTTTTTCGCGGATCATTTCCTTTTTTGCAATCGAGCTGCGGGCAGTACTATGCACATGTGTGATTAATTCTTTACGCAACTCTGCTTATTTTATAGGTGATTTGTTGTGGCTGGTACTAAAGAGCCGAATTTGTCGTTTGTGTAAAAACCCGGAACTACTGCTTTACAAACTGCTGGATTCCTGTTTTTACCTATTTTCGAACACCAAAAATCCTCATTGCCTATTCGCTTATTTCTACGCTAACCTATTTTTTGAGCTGTACCAAAGCATCAAACCGCCGGGTTAGAATTGGCAAGTATTTTATAAAAACAAGTTCATGAACCTCAAATTTCGTTTTTCATTATTGGGCATTGGCTTATGCGCAACCTCGTTGGTTATGGCCCAACAGCAAGCTCCATCCATCAACGTAGTTACTTCTGCAGTTCCTTTTTTGCGTATTGGCGCTGATGCACGTGCAGGTGGTATGGCCGATGTGGGCGTTGCATCAAGCCCCGATGGAAACTCTAGTTTTTGGAACGTATCCAAATCAGCATTTCTTACTTCAAAAGGTGGCATGGCCGTTTCCTATACACCTTGGTTAAAGGATATTGGTGTGAACGATGTGTTTATGGCTGCATTGGCCGGGTACTATAAACTCGACGGTGAATCGGCTATTACAGGTTCACTTAGGTATTTCAATTTGGGCGAAATTCAATTCACCGATTTTAGTGGCAATCCCATTAGCACCGGTAAGCCAACAGAGCTGGGCGTGGATGTGGGCTATAGCCGCAAATTGAGCGAAAGATGGAGCGTGGGTGCTGCCATCCGCTATATCAACAGTAACCTGGCCCGTGGTTATGCATCTTCCAATGGTGTAACCTACCAGGCAGGTACCACCGTAGCCGGCGACCTTACAGCCTTCTATGACGGAACCGATGAGATAGGGAAAGGCTGGCGTTTTGGTGCAGCATTTACCAACCTGGGTGGCAAAATCGGCTACACCAACAACCCCGAAGAAAAAGATTACATCCCTGCCAATATGGGCTTGGGCGTAAGTTATACTGCGGCATTCGACGAGCAAAACAAGTTGATGCTGGGCCTCGACATGAACAAACTAATGGTACCTACGCCTCCGGTGGCTACCAACGATAGCGCTACCGATGCCAACGCATTGATAGAGTATCGCAGCCAAAGTGTGGTATCCTCATGGTTCACTTCATTTACAGATGCTCCCGGTGGTTTTAAAGAAGAACTGCAGGAGCTGCAATTTGGATTGGCTACCGAATACAGCTATGCCAACCAGTTTTTTGTAAGGGCCGGTTATTTCTACGAAAACGTAAACAAGGGCAACCGTAAATATTTCAGTGCCGGTGTAGGTATTAAGTTCAACGCAATGGACCTCAACTTCTCGTACCTGGTGCCCTCGGGCAGTGGTACCACCCGCAACCCGCTGAGCAAAACCCTGCGGTTCACGCTGGCATTTGATTTTGGCAGGCTCGAAAACTAGTTTTTACTGAAAATAAATAGGGAAAGAGCGGAGGGCATACCTTCGCTTTTTTCATGCAATATCAAATTATTAGCTATGCTTAGGATAGGACAAGGAATTGATTTTCACCAGTTGGTGGAAGGCCGCGACTTATGGATAGGAGGAGTAAAAATTCCACATACCAGGGGGGCATTGGGCCATAGCGATGCCGACGTTTTGCTACATGCCATTTGCGATGCACTGTTGGGCAGCCTGGCCCTCGGCGATATTGGCACCCATTTTCCCGATACCAGTAGCGAGTTTAAAGATATCGACAGCAAGATTCTGCTTTCCCAAACCATCGATATGATATGGGAACGCGGCTACCGTGTACTGAATGTTGATGCTACACTTTGCCTGGAAGAACCCAAGATAAAACCCTATATCAACCATATGCAATTGGTGATCTCCAGCATTTTGAAAGTGGGTTTGGATGATGTGAGCATTAAAGCCACTACCACCGAAAAACTGGGTGCAATCGGCAGAAAAGAAGGTGTAGCCGCCATCGCATCTGTATTGGTTCAAAAAAAACTGGAAGACTAATGCAGCCATTGCCAGTAAAAATTGTAAACCAATCGACCAACCCATTACCGGAATATGCTACTGCAGGATCTGCGGGGTTGGACATCAGGGCGCATCTGCAGGAACCGGTGGTTTTGCAACCCATGCAAAGGACTTTAATTCCCACGGGTCTGTCTTTCGAAATTCCACAAGGCTACGAAGCGCAGGTGCGGCCACGCAGCGGGCTGGCCATCAAGCAGGGCATTACCTGCCTCAATACGCCAGGTACTATCGACAGCGATTACAGGGGCGAAGTGAAAGTGATCCTGATCAACCTCGACACGGTGGAACATACCATTTTGCCGGGCGACAGAATTGCGCAAGTGGTTTTTCAACAGGTAACCACCATTAGCTGGCAACCTGTAAACCAACTGGAAGAAACTACCCGTGGCGAAGGTGGCTTTGGCCACACCGGAAAAGCATAGCCTGCCTTCATCGCAGGTTACCCACCTATGTTGAATACCTTTTAACAGTAGGTGCTGGCACATTGATGCATATTTGCCAATCAACCCTAGCAGTACTTTTTATGCGATTGATATTATTGAACATAGTGATCCTGGGCTTTGGTATCCTTGGGTGTAGGGCTCCTAGGCAAATTCAGCAGGTGATCAACAAGGTAGATACCGTAGCAGTTACTTCTGTTACCCATCCTGCCATTGATTCTGCAGCGGTGAAAAATGAAATACTGAAGAAAGTGCACGCCAATCATATTGACTTCAACACTTTTTTGGGTAAAGTAAAGATCGACATCAACGATGGCAAGGGTAAAACCACCAATGCCACTGCATTTATTCGTATCCAACGCGACAGCTTGATCTGGATTTCTTTGACAGGTCCACTGGGCATTGAAGGCTTTCGGGTGCTGGTATCCAAAGACTCCGTTTTTGTAATGGATAAACTGGAAAAAACGTATGCGGCCCGTAGCGTAAATTATTTACAGGATATCATTAAACTGCCTGTGGATTTTTCGGTGTTGCAGAATCTCATCATTGGCAACCCTGTATTTTTTGCTGACAATATTATTTCGTACAAGCAAAATGGCGGAAGCCTGATGGCCTTAAGTGCCGATGAATATTTTAAACATATGATCACCATCGACACCCTCAACAATACGGTTATTCATAGCAAGCTGGACGATGTGGATGCCATGCGCAACCGCACCTGCGATATCACACTGGGTGGGTACACACCGGTGCAGACGCGTTTGTTTAGCAACACCCGTGAACTAACCGTAACCGAAAAATCTAAACTCGATATACTGCTCGATTTTAAGCAGGTGAGTTTTGATGAGCCCCAGTCATTTCCGTTTAATGTTCCTAAAAATTATAAACTGAAATAATACACCCGTTATTTCTTCGTTACTCTGTTTTCACTTAATTCAATTCCTGTTCAACTTCCAGCCTATGAACCGAATACTTCTTAGCCTGTTTTGCAGCACACTCTTCTTCTTCGCATCGGCACAACAACCCCAATCGAAAGAAGATTTGCAACGCAAGACTCAGCAGTTGCTGAAAGAAATTGAAAATGTAAAGACCGACCTGGCCGAAACTCAGAAAAATAAAAAGCAAACGCTGGGTGTGTTGCGCAACATCGAAAAGAAAATTGATATCCGCAACCAGGTGATCCAAAACATTAAAGGCGAAGTGTATTTGGTAGAAAAAGATATCATTAAAACTTACAGGGAAATTGATACACTAAAAATGGAATTGGCTACGCTGAAATCGCAGTATGCGCAAAGCGTGGTATATGCATACAAGAACCGCAGTAACTACGATTTCCTCAATTTCCTTTTTTCTGCGGGCAGCTTTGGCGATGCATTGAAAAGGGTTTCCTATCTTAAAACATACAGGAGCTACAGGGCGCAAAAAGCCGGCGATATTGTTAGTACACAAGCGGTGCTCGAAGCCAAGATAGCCTCGTTGGGTGGTAAGCGTTTGGAAAAAACAAAGGCACTCGACCTGGAGGGAAAACAAAAAACTGAATTGGAAGTAGAAAAGAAGGAAAAGGATAAAGTGATTGCCGAAATTTCGAGCCAGGAAAAGCAATTAAGAAAGTCGCTGGCGAACAGGGAAAAGGAAAGAAAGCAATTGAAGAATGCCATTGCCGCGGTAATCAAGCGGGAGAAAGATGAGGCCATCAAACGTGATAGAGAAGAAGCTGCCCGCAAAAAAGCAGAAGCTGCAAAAAATGCCAATGCCGGCGCCACAGCGGGAACCAAACCTGCCAACACTGGTTCAGCACCAACAGGTACTACACCCAAAACAGTAAAGAAGCGGGAAGAAAGTGTATTGGAAAACACCCCCGAGGGTTTAATTCGTTCACAGGAATTTGAAGGCAACAGAGGTTCACTGCCATGGCCGGTTTCGAAAGGTGTGATCACCCTGCACTACGGTCCCAATCGAATTCCCACCAACAACAAGCCAATTGACGTAGTTGAGCCTGGTATTACGATTGAAACAACGCTAGGAGCACCTGTAAAAGCTATTTTTGATGGTGAGGTACGATCCATATTTAATATTGGTGGCTCACAATCGGTAATGCTTATTCACGGTAAATATTTCAGTACGTATAGCAACCTGCAGGGAGTTTCGGTTACCAAAGGCCAGAAAGTTACTGCCGGCCAGGTGTTGGGCAAAGCTGGTGCTAACGATGATGGGGTTGGAGAGATCAGCTTGCAGCTAGATAATGAAAAAGGAACTATGAACCCCGAATTATGGATTCGCAAATAGAAAAGTTGTTGATATTTTCCACATAAATCCTTAGAAACGCAGCCTTTTGGGTTGCGTTTCTGCTTATATGAGTACAACCCTTAATTTTACGCCCCGTAAAGACGGAGAGAAAACAAATACGTATGCCGCAGTATCCCAACCGTCAGTTCCTCGACTTCGAAACACCGATCAAGGAATTGTACGAACAGATAGAGACGAATAAGAAGAACGCCGAGAAAAATAAGCATGTTGATTATACGGCCGTGATTGGCCAGCTGGAGCAGGCCATTGTTGAAAAGCGCCGCGATATCACAGAGCACCTTACCAGTTGGCAAAAGGTTCAGTTGAGCCGCCACCCGGACAGGCCCTATACCCTGAAGTACATTCAGAAAATGACCACCGACTTTGTTGAACTGCACGGCGATCGCAATGTAAGAGACGATAAAGCCATTGTGGGTGGATTTGCCAAACTGGGCGATCAAACCGTAATGATCATAGGCCAGCAGAAAGGCATCAATACCAAAATGCGCCAGGAAAGGAACTTTGGTATGGCCAACCCCGAAGGCTATAGAAAAGCACTTCGCTTAATGAAGCTGGCCGAAAAATTCAATAAGCCAATTATTACTTTGGTAGATACCCCGGGAGCATTCCCCGGTATTGAAGCGGAAGAACGTGGCCAGGGCGAAGCCATTGCCCGCAATATTTATGAAATGCTTCGGCTGAGAGTACCGGTTATCTGCGTGGTGATTGGCGAAGGAGCCAGCGGCGGTGCCATGGGCATTGGCGTAGGCGACAAAGTATTGATGTTGGAAAACACCTGGTACACCGTTATCAGCCCCGAAAGCTGCAGCTCCATTTTGTGGCGTAGCTGGGAGAAAAAAGAAGTAGCGGCCGAGCAACTGAAACTCACCAGCGACCATATGCAAAAATTTGGATTGGTAGATGGTGTGGTAAAAGAACCAATAGGAGGTGCCCACTGGGATTATGATGAAGCTGCCAGCAATTTGAAAGAAGTGCTGCTGCCGCTTATCGAAGAATTGAAACAGGTATCACCGGAAGTGCGCATACAACTTCGCATTCGCAAATTTGGTAACATGGGCTTCTACGAAGAATTGCCCGCATAAAACAAACAACATTTAATCAAACACATTATAACAGAACAAAGGATGCATCAGTTTTCAGGAGTAGGGGTGGCATTGGTAACACCGTTCAATGCAGACATGACCGTTGATTTTGCTGCCTTGCAGCGCTTGATCGATTTTACTATTCAAGGCAAAGTAGATTACCTGGTTACACTGGGTACTACCGGTGAAGTAGCTACACTTTCAAAGGAAGAACAATTAGAAATACTGGCTTTTACATTGAAAGCCGCAGGTAATGTGCCCGTAGTTGTGGGCATTGGTGGTAACAATACAGCAGAGATCATCAACAAGCTGAAGAGCTGGCCATTGCAGGATGTAGCCGCTGTGCTGAGTGTAAGTCCTTATTATAGCAAGCCTTCGCAGGAAGGTATTTACCAGCACTACGCTGCTATTGCACAGGCAAGTCCAAAACCTGTGATATTGTACAATGTACCCGGTCGTACTTCATCCAATATCAGTGCCGATACTGCTATTCGCTTGGCTAAAGATTTCCCCGGAAAAATAATTGGCATTAAAGAAGCCAGTGGCAATATGGTACAAGCCATGCACCTTATTAAAAACAGGCCCGATGGTTTTGCACTCATCAGTGGCGACGACCATATCACTTTGCCATTGGTAGCACTTGGTTTCGATGGCGTGATCAGCGTAATTGCCAACAGCCATCCAAAAGATTTTTGCCAACTGGTACATTGGTCACTCGAAGGAAAATTTGCTGAGGCTCGTCCTTTGCAAAACAAGCTGCTCGAAATAATGGATATGTGTTTTGTAGAAAACAATCCTGCCGGTGTAAAAGCATTCCTGAGCGAATTAGGTATTATTCAGAATATAGTGCGCCTCCCATTGGTTCCATTGAGTGCACATCATCACCAAAATCTGAAAAAACTGGTGTAATTGAAATCATACCCATTTTTTGCAAAGCACATCTCATGCATGTTTATCGTGTTGGGATGTGCTTTTTTTTTACAGGCACAGCAGATCAGTTTTCAGTTAAGCAAACAACCCAAGCCGGGCGAGAAAATTTTCCTGGCAGGAAATATCAATGGCTGGAACCCCGCTGCAGAAAACTACCAATTCGATGCAGACGGGCGTTTGCAGGTAAAGGCAAAGCCGGGCGACCGCATTGCGTACAAATGCACGCTGGGCAGTTGGGAAAAAGTAGAAGTAAGTGCCAATGGAAACGGCATTGCCAACAGGGAACTGGAAGTGCATGGCGATACTACCATCATTATTTCTATTGGAAGTTGGAGCCATTTATTTCCACAAAAAGCAAAACAACACACAGCATCTAAACAAGTAGTTGTATTCGATTCCGCTTTTCAATTTCCTTCTTTGGGTTATAGTAAATCTATACGGGTGTACCTGCCTCCCGACTACCACCAGTCGAACAAAAAATATGCAGTGTTGTACATGCACGATGGTCAAAATATTTTTGACGATTACACTTCCGGCTACGGAGAGTGGCATGTAGATGAAGCCATGGATAGCTTGTACAAAGCAACCGGTAAAAGTTTTATTGTAGTGGGTATGGATCATGGCAATGCGAAACGCATCAACGAGTACAACCCATACGATTCCACCCAATACGGACAAGGCGTAGGAGAGTTGTACCTGAAAGACCTGGTACAAAAACTAAAGCCAGCTATTGACAAAGCTTACCGCACTGAAACATCTGCAAAATATACCTGGATAGCAGGCAGCAGTATGGGCGGGTTGATTAGTACTTACGGTGTATTGTTGTATCCGAAAACATTTGGTGGTGCCGGTATTTTTTCACCAGCCTATTGGATCAATACATCCATTAAAAAAAACGCAAAGGCGTTTAAAAATCCTGCTAAAAATCAAATTGAATTTTTCTTTTACTGCGGCGGAAAAGAAGGGGAGAGAATGGTGCCCGATATGCATGAAATAGCTGGGATACTTTGTACTGCATCCAAAATGAATTGTTCAATAACCGTAGATGTATCTGCAGGGCACAACGAAACTGCATGGACACAGCATTTTCATACATTCCTTGCTTTTATGCAAAATGCCGGCGCATTCAACTAATGTTTGATAAGATAGGTAACACCCTCTAAGGCTAATGCCGTTTGTGCAAATTCGGTACACGCTTCTTCCTCAAATTGATCGAGTATTTCATAACGGCTGCTAAAGTGGCCTATCAACAACTGTTTTGCCTGCGCAGCTTTGGCTATCAGGGCAGCTTCTTTTGCAGTACTATGAAACCTGTCGGTGGCTTTATCCTGCTGCTCTTCCAAAAAAGTAGCTTCATGATAGAGTACAGTCACTTCCTGTATATGCTCGCAAATGCCCGGCTCATACAAAGTATCGGCACAATAGGCGTACGATAGCGGTGGCCTTGCCGGAGTGGTGACGCTTTCATTCGGAATGATCTCTCCCTGTTTGTTGGTATAATCTTCGCCCCATTTGAGCCGGTTGAAAAAGATCTCCGGGATGCCGGCCTGTATGGCAGCTTCTTTTACCAGGGAACGAGGTGGTTTTTTTTCTTTAAACAAAAATCCCCAGGTGGGAATGCGGTGCTTCACTTCGAAGCAGGAAACTGTCACATGCTTTTCTTCCAGCAAAACCCCGGAACCCGCCAATGCGTGGAAATGCAGGGTATAAGGTAGCGTGGTGGAAGCACAGTCCAGTTGAGTTTGGATAATGGCCTGCAACTGTGAAGGTGCGTATATATGCAGCGGCTGCTCTCTACCCAAAAGCCCCATCGAAGTGATCAGCCCTATTAAACCAAAATAGTGGTCGCCGTGTAAATGGCTGATGAATATATGGTTAATGCGATTGCGCCTGATCTTGTACCGGCTGATCTGCATCTGCGTACCCTCTCCACAGTCTATGAGGAACACCTGGTCATCCCAATGCAGAGCCTGCGCCGTGGGGTGGCGGTCGAAAGCAGGGATGGCAGAGTTGTTTCCCATTATGGTTACTCCATACATAGGCAGTGTAGTTTTTGTGTGTGATGCTGTGCAGCAGGACAAAGAAAAAAGGCAACATGCTGCAAATCAATGTTATAAAAATGCTTATTCATCAAAGCCATCCAATAGATCTCTCTCTATTTCTTCCATCTGCACTATATCCCAGGCTTCGCTCATGGTAGGCGTAATGTTCATCGACTCCAATAATTCAGCATCTTCCAATTGCTTTTCCACCGCAGCATTCAATTCACAGATCACAAAAGAATGTCCCGCTTCGTAGTATTTGCCCTGGCATTCGGCCAGGGTGCTCGCTGCTTCAGGTGCCAATTCAGTCACCGGCTTCATCGACAAAATGATATTGAACGGCTCGCTATTTTGTAACTCAGACAGCAATTGCAACAATTCACCTGTCATATTAGCAGAAACATGTTCATCTAGCAGGTACAATTCCTGAAATTTCTCCTTGGTATCGATTTTGAAGTTCATGCTTTAGGTGAATAAGTTTTGTAAATGTTTTTTCGGATGGTAACCTTTCACCACCGAAATTGTCACACAAACGTATTGACTATTGATAATTGGCATGTAGGTTACTTGTACAGGTATGTTGAACAAGGAGGATCAATTCACACCTGTGTATTTTGCCCAGGCCAATTACCCCGAAATTAATCTTTAATATTGTAAGCAACAGGAGAACAGCATATGGATGGAAATTTTTCACCCCAGGTAAAAGAAATAATATCCTATAGCAGAGAAGAAGCTTTGCGCTTAGGTAACGACTTTATTGGCACCGAGCACCTACTCCTTGGTTTGGTACGCGATGGCGAAAACACAGCCATCAAAGTACTGAAGCAATTAAATGTGGATCTCTATGAATTGCGAAAGGAAGTAGAATTGGCAGTGCGTGATAAAACCGGAAAAAATATTCAGAACATCAATAGTTTGCCACTCACCAAGCAGGCAGAAAAAGTGATTCGTGTGACCGTACTGGAAGCCAAATCGCTAAAGAGTGCTTCGGTAGAAAGTGAGCACCTGATGTTGAGCATTCTTAAGAACAAAGAAAACATTGCCACGCAGATACTGATGCAGTACGATGTGGATTACGATGGTTTCAAAAATGAACTCGGTGCAATGAACAACACCGACTTCATTAATCCAAAAGCTGAATACAGCGACGAAAACGACGACGATTTTGAAGAAGAGAAAAAAGGTGGATATAGTGCAGGTGGCAGTAAATCGGGCAGCCGTCAGCAACAGGGTGGACAGAAAAGTAAAACACCTGTGCTCGACAATTTTGGCCGCGATATTACCCGCCTGGCCGAACAGGGTAATCTTGATCCCATTGTAGGCAGGGAAGAAGAAATCGAAAGAGTTTCGCAAATCCTATCGCGTCGCAAAAAGAACAACCCCATATTGATTGGTGAACCAGGCGTGGGTAAAACTGCTATTGTAGAAGGCCTTGCTCTTCGCATAGTGCAGCGCAAAGTAAGCCGTGTGCTGTTCGATAAAAGAGTGATCAGTCTTGACCTGGCTGCATTGGTAGCCGGTACAAAATATCGTGGCCAGTTTGAAGAACGCATGAAAGCCATCATGAATGAGCTGGAAAAGAACCGCGATGTTATTCTCTTTATCGACGAAATACATACCATCGTAGGAGCCGGTGGTGCCAGTGGTTCGCTGGATGCATCCAATATATTCAAACCCGCACTGGCTCGTGGCGAACTCCAATGCATTGGTGCTTCTACGCTCGATGAATACCGCATGTACATTGAAAAAGATGGTGCACTCGATCGTCGTTTTCAAAAAGTAATGGTAGAGCAACCATCGGTGGAAGAAACCATTTTGATACTGCACAATATCAAGAGCAAATACGAAGACTATCACAATGTGTCGTACAATGAAGAAGCCATTGAAGCATGTGTGAAGTTGAGCGACAGGTATATGACAGATCGTTTGTTGCCCGATAAAGCCATCGACGTTTTGGATGAGGTGGGCGCAAGGGTGCATTTGAAAAACATCAACGTTCCACAAAATATTCTCGACCTCGAAAAACGCATTGAAGAGATCAAGCTGGAGAAAAACAAAGTGGTGAAAAGCCAGCGTTTTGAAGAAGCTGCTTCACTGCGGGATACAGAAAAGCGACTGGGCGAAGAGTTGGAAAAAGCCAAGAACGAGTGGGAAGAGGAAAGCAAGCACAAACGTTACCCCATTGACGAAGAGAATATTGCCGAAGTGGTGAGCATGATGACCGGCATTCCTGTGAAGCGCATGGTGCAGGCCGAAACTGAAAAGCTTCGCCGCATGAGCGACGATATGAAAGATATGGTGATTGGACAGGACGAAGCCATTCAAAAAGTGGTAAAAGCCATCCAACGCAACAGGGTGGGATTGAAAGATCCTAAGAAGCCCATTGGTACTTTCATTTTCCTGGGGCCTACCGGTGTAGGTAAAACAGAATTGGCACGTGCATTGGCTCGCTATCTTTTCGACAGTGAAGATTCACTGATTCGGATAGACATGAGTGAATACATGGAAAAATTCACCGTGAGCCGTTTGATTGGTGCACCTCCGGGATATGTAGGTTACGAAGAAGGTGGACAGCTTACCGAAAAAGTACGTCGCAAACCATACAGTGTAATCCTGTTGGATGAAATTGAAAAAGCACACCCCGATATCTACAATATCCTGTTGCAGGTATTGGACGATGGTCAATTGACCGATGGGCTGGGTCGCAAGATCGATTTCAAGAATACACTCATCATTATGACTTCCAATATTGGTGTACGCCAATTGAAAGACTTTGGTGAAGGAGTAGGTTTTGCAACGGCTAACCGTATGCAGAGTGCCGACGAAAACAATAAGGCCGTTATTGAAAAAGCGTTGAAGCGTACTTTCAGTCCGGAGTTTTTGAATCGTATTGATGATGTAATTATTTTCAATAGTCTCACTAAAGAAAATATTTTCAACATCATCGATATCCTGATGAAGAATGTAACCAAGCGCTTGAATACACTGGGCTTCGAATTGAACCTTACGCCGGAAGCGAAAGAGTTTATTGCCGACAAAGGGTACGATGCTCAGTTTGGCGCAAGGCCGCTTCACAGGGCTATTCAGAAATACCTGGAAGATCCTTTGGCAGAAGAAATCCTGAGCATGCATATCAAGCAAGGCGATATTTTGGAAGCCGGCTTCGATAAGGAAAATCAGAAGATCGTTTTCACGCTGAAAGGTTCAGAAACTGAAGTAGAAGAAAAAACGAAATAAGCCAACAACCATACCTACGAGCCACCTCCATAGCGAGGTGGTTTTTTTTTGTTCAGTACTGCGGGCTTATATCAATTTCATGCTAAAGCTGTAAAATAATTTGTTGAGCATTCATGCTGCACAGACATTTGCAGCATGGGCGATATTATTGTTACTATCGATGGATTTTCTGCATGTGGAAAAAGCACACTTGCCAAGCTTTTAGCAGCCAGGTTGAATTATTGCTATATCGATAGTGGCGCCATGTACCGTGCCATTACTCTGTATTTTTTGCGCAACCAGGTAAACTGGAACAACCAGCAGGAAGTGGTAAATGCCCTTGCGCATATTGATCTGAGTTTTGAACTAAACCCTGAAACCAGGCAAAGTGAAATGTACCTGAATGGCGAAAATGTAGAATATTTAATCCGGGAACTGGCAGTAGCGGAAAAAGTAAGTGATGTAGCGGTTATAAAAGAAGTGCGGGAGTTTGCAGTAGCAGCACAACAAAAGCTGGGTGAGCAAAAAGCCATAGTAATGGATGGCCGCGATATTGGTACAACCGTTTTTCCAAATGCCGAACTGAAAATATTTTTAGTAGCAGATACGGCAGTACGTGTAGCCCGCAGGTGGAAAGAATTGTCCGAAAAAAATCCGGCAATAACAGAGGAAGAAGTAAAAGCGAACCTCGAGAAGCGGGATTATATAGACAGCCACAGGGAAATAAGCCCGCTACGCAAAGCTGATGACGCTATCATATTAGACAACTCAGATTGTACACTGCCCGAAACCGTAGACCGTGCTTATGCACTGGTGAAAGCCAAGCTGGATAGCCTCAACGCTTGATCACGCAAACGATTGGGCTACTTCGTCCATCGTTCTTTCGGATGCAAAAAAGTTCAGTAATCTTTCGATCACTTCTTCTACTAATGCATCTGGGCAACTGGCGCCACTGGTCACCAAAATGTTTACAGGTATTTTATCCGGCATATAATTGGCCGTACTCTTTTCCTCTTTGGTACGCCAGTTATAATGCTTCACCATGGCATCGTTCAAAATGCTATCGGGACTATTGATATAATAAGTGGGCAGTTTTTCTTCGCAGAGTTCTACAAGATGGCTGGTGTTGCTGCTATTGTATCCGCCAATTACAAATGCAAGGTCGGCTGGTGTATTCAGCATTTCGCGAACAGCAGTCTGGTTATCGTTGGTGGCATAGCAAAGTGTATCTCTTGTATCGGCAAATCGAACTTCACCATTACTTTCATACATGCCCAAATGCGTATTCACCACTTCTTTGAGGTAATCTGCAATGGCTTGTGTATCGGTGGCTAGTTGCGTGGTTTGATTGATAACGCCAAAGCGTTGCAGGTCTTTGCTAATATCAAATCCGGCACTATACCTGCCTTTGAAAGTTTCATAAAACTCCGCAGCAGGTTTTTCGCCGGTAATATATTTTGCTAATGCTTCAGCATCCTTCATATCGTTTACAATAACTGCAGGTGTATGCAGTGAAGTGCGACTGAAAGTGGCTCTTGTTTCTTCGTGTGCAGGTTTGCCGTGTATCACCAGGCTATATCCCTTTTCAGCCAGTTGTTCGCCACGGTTCCACACTTTTTCTACAAACGGGCAAGTGGTATTGTATTTGTGTGGAGAAATGCCCAGCGCCAGCAATTGTTCTTCAATATGCATAGTGGTACCAAATGCCGGTATGATCACTTCGTCATCAGGAGTAAGCTGTTCAAATGGGATCAGCGTTTTACCATATGAGTCCTGCAAAAAGCGAACACCCTGTTGTTGCAGGTCGGCATTCACTTGTGGGTTATGGATCATTTCGCTCAACAGGAAAATGCGTTTGCCTTTATTTTCCTGGATGCAGCGATAAGCAATTTCGATGGCGTTTTCTACACCATAGCAAAAACCGAAATGACGGGCCAGGTAAAATCGAACAGTGCCGAAATCGAGCAGGGTAGGAGAAAAATCTTTCTTCAGTTTATCATCGGCTTTGCGCTTTGCTTTAATGGCGGCTATAAGCGAACTGCGGTAAAAACCCGGAACATTGAATTGCTTCATGCTGCAAAATTAGCAACTTAGGCTGTTGCATTTTTGATTAATCGGGAACAAAAAGTGTAGGATGGAATTCCAGCTTAATGCGGAAGTGTGATGATGTACTGCCCCGGTTCGTACGATTTTTCCAATGCTTCCATCAGCACTTCCAAATGAGCGGGGTTGTTCAGGAAGTCGGCATTGCTGGCATCTACCAACAGGGTAGGCACTGCATGCTGCTTGATATACGTGCTATAGGTTTGCTGAATGTTGAACAGGTATTCGTCGGGAATTCCCTGCTCATACGACCTGTTCCGCTTTTTAATATTCTGCTGCAGTTTACTTACCGGCGCATGCAGGTAGATGAGAATATCGGGCTGAATAATTTGCGAATGAATAATGTCGAACAGCTTTTGATAGAGTCGGTATTCCTCCTCGGGCAAATTCACTTTTGCAAACAAAAGGCATTTGGTGAACAGGTAATCGCTAACGGTGATGGTATTGAACAGGTCGCGGCTTACCACCATATCTTTTAGTTGTTTATAGCGTTCGGCCATAAAAAACAGTTCCAGCGGAAATGCGTATTGCTTGGGATTCTCGTAAAACTTCGGCAAAAACGGGTTGTCGGCAAACTCTTCCAACACTAGCCTGGCGTCGAGTTTTTTGCTTAGCAAATGAGCCAACGTTGTTTTGCCTGCGCCTATATTCCCTTCAATCGTAATAAAATGATACTGCATGTCTGCCCACCGCTTGAGTACCGCAAAACAATAGAGGTTCCGCCATTTTAGCGGGAATATTTCTTCACATCCAATGTGTCAATACAATTGGCCAATAGCTCCTCAATGGTTTGGTGTAACACAGGATGTGTATATTCCGCAGCCAGTTCGGCCAGCGGTACCAGTGTAAACCTGCGCTGGTGCAAAAATGGGTGGGGCACGGTCAATTGGGGCAGGTTGATCACTTCGTGGTTAAAGAGCAGGATATCTATATCAATAATTCGGGGGCCGTACCGCTCCATTCTTTTTCTCCCCATTTCATGTTCTATCTCCAAAATGGTTTCCAGTATTTGGGTAGCGCTAAGCGATGTATGCACTAAAAGCACCTGGTTTAAAAACGCCGGTTGATCGTTGATGCCCCATGCCATGGTTTCGTACAATGCGGAACTGGCTTTCACCTGGCCCACTTTTTGCGCTATCCGGTCAATGGCATCTGCCATCACAGCCGACCGATTACCCATATTCCCACCTGTAAGTAAATAAACCTGATTCATGTAACGGTTTTCAGCCATGGTGGCAAATATCCTTATTTTCGGGGGGTTAACCGCCTTGTTACTTATTTCATTCTATGCGTAGTTTTTTCAAAATCTTTTTTGCATCCCTGCTGGCCCTTACCATTTTTACCATTATCATGTTCGTGCTGGGCATTGGACTTTTCAGTACAGTAGCTGAAGAAGACAAGCCGGAAGTGAAGTCGAAAACCGTGCTGGTGCTGGATATTTCCAAACCCATGATGGAGCAAAGAGTGGAAGCCGGCTTACCCATTCCGGGTATGCAGGAGGAAGAAATGCAGGGTTTGTTTGAAGTGACCAGGGCTTTGGATGCCGCAGCATCCGACACTGCAGTGAAAGGCATTTACCTCGTGGGTACTTACAACCCCAACGGGTTTGCCACTGCCACCGAACTGCGTCAAGCATTACTACGTTTTAAGGCCAAGGGTAAATTTATTCTGGCTTTTGCCAACTACTTCGACCAGCGTTCTTATGAAATAGCGAACACTGCTAATGAAATATATCTGAACCCCGCCGGCATGCTCGACTGGCAGGGCTATAGTGTGCAATTGGCTTTCTTTAAAAATGCACTGGACAAGCTGGAAATAAAACCCGAGATATTTTTTGCGGGCCAATTTAAAAGTGCCACAGAGCCATACAGGTTCAATAAAATGAGTGAGCCCAACCGCCTGCAAATGCAAACCTTTATTGAATCGTTGTATGGTTTGTTTTTGAGCAATACGGCTTCCAGCAGAAAACTCGATACGGCTGTGCTGCGCAAAATGGCAACAGAATTAAGTATGTGCACTGCTGAAGATGCTTTGAAGGCAGGGCTTGTAGACAAGCTGTTGTACGACGATGAAGTGAAAACCATTCTTGCCAAAAAAGTAGGAGCTGCTTCTATCGAAAAAATAAATTTCATGAAACTGCCCGAATACATAAAGGCGGGAAAACAGGAAACCAAAATCAGTTCGAATAAAATAGCTGTGATATATGCACAGGGCGAAATAGTAGACGGAAAAGGCGATGAGAAAAGTATTGGCGGCGATACCTACAGGCAACTGCTGCGCAAAGCACGGTTTGATAAAGATGTGAAAGCAGTTGTGTTCAGGGTAAATAGCCCGGGCGGCAGTGCTATAGCCAGCGAAGTGATCTTGCGGGAATTGTTGCTGCTGAAAAAAGAAAAGCCGGTGATCGTAAGCATGGGCGATTATGGCGCCAGCGGTGGTTATTATATTTCCTGTGGTGCTGATAGCATTTTTGCACAGCCCAATA
Organism: Phnomibacter sp.; assembly: GCA_035456005.1. GTDB lineage: Bacteria > Bacteroidota > Bacteroidia > Chitinophagales > Chitinophagaceae > Phnomibacter. The sequence goes on from DATIEA010000004.1 coordinate 564,443, forward strand.
CACTCACGGGTTCCATTGGTGTTTTTACCATGTTGTTTGATGCCAGCAAAGCCATGAGCAACAAGCTGGGAATAACATTCGATGAAGTGAGCACAACGCCTTCTGCTACATTGGGATCTCCCTTCAGGCCCATTACTGCCACCGAAAGAATGTATCTGCAACGTGGCATCGATTCTATTTATGCCCGCTTTAAAGGCAAAGTGGCAGATGGACGTAAACTGTCAGTTGAGTATGTAGACAGCATTGGACAGGGTAGGATTTGGAGTGGAAAGGATGCAGTGGCCAACAAACTGGTGGACAGGCTGGGCAGTACGCAGGATGCAGTAGCAAGTGCCGCTAAGATGGCGGGTATAAAAGAATACAGCATCAAAGAATGGCCAGAAGTGGAACCATTTTGGCAAAAGCTATTTGGAGATAAGTCGAAGCCGGAAGCGCAGGCGGCATTTCAAATTAAACAATACATGGGCACCGAATTCTACACTGCCTGGAAACAGTTGCAGGATATGAAAGCCATGGCAGGCAAAGCCCAAACCCGCTTACCATTTTTTATAATGAGCTCCGGTCAACGGCCATAAATTTTCTAAGCGGGCAAATCGTTATAAGAATATTTTTGCCGCAAACACCACCAGATCATGGCAAAGCAGTATAGCCAATGGATAGCAATGTTGGCTATAACCAAAGGGGCACTCAAAGCAATATTCAGAAGTCCGTCTGCAGTACTGTTTAGCGTAGCATTTCCCCTCATCTTTATTTTGGTATTTGGATTTATTGGTGGTGATGGTCGTGGACCATCTTATAAACTGGTGATTGAAAAAAACTCTGATACTGCCAATAACATCATTGCTGCACTCAAGACCATTTCTAATGTAAAATTTGTAGTACCCGAAAATGAAGCAGCACTGGCTTCGGATTTACAAAAGGGAAGAATTACCGGTGTATTAGGCGTGTATAAAAATGACAGCTCCGATAGCTCGGCTCCTTACAAAATAAAATTCCGTTCTACATCAGCCAGCGGCGATAAGCTTTCCACCTTTCTGCCATTTCTCGAAAATGTGGTGAACAAGATTGATGCAAAACTTTACCCCGATAGAGCTACTTATGCACAACTGGAAACGCCGGAGATAGAGCAGGTAAGAACCTATCGTACCATCGACTTTGTACTTCCAGGGCAATTGGGTTTTTCACTGCTGAGCGCCGGTGTATTTGGTGTAGCATTTTTGTTTTTCAATTTGCGTCAAACCCTTGTGCTGAAAAGGTTTTATGCAACACCTGTCAACAGAACCATGATCGTGTTGGGCGAAGGATTGGCAAGAGTAATTTTCCAACTGCTTACTGCTGTGGTCATCATTGGTATCGGCACATTTGCCTTTAAGTTCACCCTGGTAAATGGCTGGATCACGTTCCTGGAAATATTGGTGTTGAGTTTTATAGCGCTACTGGTATTTATGGGTTTTGGTTTTATAGTGAGCAGTGTGGCCAAAACAGAATCGACCATACCGCCATTTGCCAACCTCATTACGCTACCACAATTTTTACTGGCAGGCACTTTCTTTAGCATCGATGTTTTCCCCTCGTGGTTGCAACCTTTTTGTCGCATTTTACCATTGACCTACTTCAATAATGCCATGCGAAAAATAGCATTTGAGGGAGCGCATCTCACCGATACATTGCCCGAAATAGGCATCATTGCATTATGGGGTGTAATAGTGTATGCAGTTGCAGTGAAAGTTTTTAAATGGGAATAAAAACAGATAGAATGAAATTTATAAAGCTTGGGTTGATCAGTGCAGTAGTGTTTGGAATGCTTTTTTGGGCTATCACTTTGTTGTTTCCTGCCAATACCGTTATTAGTCGTGCAGCCAATATAGCCGACACGTCGGGTACGCTGAACAAGCGATTGCTGAGCAACGAGATCTCGTTGCAAACTTTAATAGCCGGCGATAGTTCGCATTTGGTGATAAAATCTGCAGACATCGCATTTTACGAAGACAATTTATTCAACACCATGTCGTCGGATGCATTGCCAAAGGCAGATACTATTTTCTTTCAAATATCCAGCAAGGGAACCGTGGTGGCCAACGGAGGTTTAGCATTTTACCAGCTACAGGCAGATAGTACCACCACGCAAATGTTTTATGTTTTTCAAACGCCCTGGTACAAGCCATTGGTGAAAATGAAAATGATGGTGGCCGACAAAGTGTACGGCCCCGGTTTGGACAGCACATTGAATCGTTTGAAAATGATGTCGGCTCGTTATTGAGTTAGTACACCCCCAAAATAAAAGATCCCCTTCTTTCGAAGAGGACCCTTTCACTTGGATTTTTCAGTATCAAAAAAGTTGAGTTTTCACTTGCTTATGATGCTGAAGAGGAAGGGTGCAGTACTTCGAAATGGGAGGGAAAATAGCCCCTGCCAGTTGGTTCCGTGAATACTTACTATCCCTTGCTGGAAACCAAATATACTGTTTTCATTGTTAAAACATCATTATTCGACGTAAAAATTCCATATGGGTATTTTTTAGATAGAAGAGCTTTCTCAAATGGGGGCTGACGGTTTTGGCTGGCCGCAAGCACAGGCCGGAAGTGAGAGAACGGTCATTTTAGAAAGAGATTTGTTGAATTGTATGGAATCCAGTATTGGGCAGCGTCTACAAAACCGGGCCGGGAATCCTAATTTTGAAAGAGGTTCATGGCAATTTTTGACTTTCACAATCGTTGAAATAGGTATGAAAAAAGGCTTTCTATTATTGATCATATTGGGCGGCATGGGTATATCCTTGCAGGTTTCGGCGCAATGCAAATCATTTAAATTAAGCGACCGTGGCGACACGCTCAACTGCATAGATAGGAAAGGATTGAAGCAGGGCCCCTGGCTGGTAAAAGTGCCGGAACTGCGTGGCACACCGGGCTATGAAGAAGAAGGGGAATTCTACAACGATAAAAAAGAAGGAACCTGGAGAAGGTTTACCATCGAAGGCGATTTGATGGCGATAGAAAATTACAAATGGGGTATGCTGAGTGGCAAGAGCCAATATTTTTCGGTGCTGGGTTTGGAAAGGGAAGAAGGTTGGTGGGCTATTAACCCCAACAAAGCATACGATACCATCGACGTGCCCGACCTGTTTACGGATGGCGTGTACAAAACAGTGATCGTAAAAAACGAAGGCCATAGTATGCGGCACGGTAGTTGGACCTGGTACGACCCCATGACTGGTTATGTTCAGCGTACAGAAGAGTTTATAAGAGACAGTGCCGTGAACCCTTTGCAGGCTTTTGGTATTTCTGCACGGTCGAAAAAAGCGCCGGCCGATACAGGCACAGCCAAAAAGAAAACCGAGAAGCCTGTTGCTGTGCAGGAGTATGAAAAGAAGAATGCTAACAAGAAAAAGATAAAAGTGCGGGACGGTTCAACCGGCAATTAAGCACTACATTATTTGAGAGGACGCCGCTACGAAATTCTAATTTTCAAGGTCCACATAGTTGTGGAGCAGATCCAAAAATTCCCTGCGGTCTATATGCCGGGCACCTAAGCTTTCGAGATGGGCTGTGTACACCTGGCAATCGATGAATTGCACGCCAACTGCCTGCAGTTGTTGCACTGCCCAAATAAATGCGGCTTTGCTGGCATTGCTCATTACCGAAAACATACTTTCTCCAAAAAACACCTTTCCCATTTTTATACCATACAAGCCGCCCACCAATTTTTGTTGGTGCCATGCTTCGAAGCTATGCGCAAAACCTTGCTGGTGTAAGTGTATGTATGCTTCCCGCATACCAGGTGTGATCCAGGTGCCTAGCTGGCCTTCGCGATGCACAGAACCGCAGGCATCAATAACGGATGCGAAACTTTTGTTTTGGGTAAATTGAAAATGCTTTCGCTTCATGACCTGCTTCATCGATTTACTCACGTACAGCTCTTCAGGAAACAGAACAAAGCGGGGATCGGGGCACCACCAGAGCGGTACATCGCCTTCGAACCAGGGAAAAATTCCTTTTCGGTAAGCCAGCAGCAATCTCTCGAAACTCAAATCACCACCCGCTGCCAATAAGCCTTCATAGTCAGCTTCTTCCACCGGTGGAAACCAAAGTTTGTGATCGAGAATATGCAGCGTTTTCAAAGGAAAAGGGAATTTATGCCTAATGCACCATGGACTCAATAGTGGCATTGATGCCCCTGTCGGTAAGGCCGTCGCATTTGGGTTTTAGTTCTTCGTAGCTGCCATTCTTTACCGCATACTTTCCCTTCAGGTGTATGATCAGGGCGCATTGTTCGGCCTGTTCTTCAGTTTGGCCGCATATTTCCACCAATGCTTTTATAACCCAGTCGAAGGTATTTACCTCGTCGTTCCAAACGATCAGGCTGAAATTACCATCATCCAGGGCCACCCAGTCCTCTTCATCTTTTCTTTCCGGGTTATTATCTGAATAAAATAAAGCCATGGATTATTTTCTTAAAGCTCCAAAGGTAAAGGTGATTTTGCCTCCAACCCGTGCGGTAATTCACTAAATAATGGGTTGTTAAAACCTGTTAGGAATGTGCAAATGTGAAAAAGGTTGGGCAAAGCCAGCCAATATTCACCGCTTAATTTGCGTTAGCCACACCAATAACTTTTCAACCAACAGTGGTCGTATATCAATTCATTTGACACCCATATGACAGATATCAGTAGTCAATTGCCTGCGGCGTTAGAGAAATTTTTCCGGGTAAACCGGCGAATGCTTTATTCCATTTGTTTCCTTGTTTTTTTGGCTTCTGCGTCCCATGCGCAGCAAACACTTATTACCAAAGATCCCCAGTCGCACCAGCGTTACCAGGAGGCAAAACTTTGGTTTGCCGATGAGCAGTATAAATTGGCGTATCCCGTTTTTAAAGAATTGGAAAATCATATTTCAGCGCCATACGAAATCAATAAGCAGTTGTATGTTGACGAGTTGAAATTCTTTACGCTGGCCTGCGAATTGATGGAAGACAATGCACATGCAGAAACAGCGAGTAGACAGTTCATGCAATCGAATGCCAGTGGCCATAGCAAAGGTCAACTGGGATATTATTTGGGTGCCTACTATTTCCGCAAACAGGATTATGTACACGCTATAGAAGCTTTCGAAAAAGCCACGGTGAGCAACCTGAACAATCAGCAGGTGGCAACCATGCAATTTCAACAGGGCTATAGCTACTTTACACAAAAACAATTCACACAGGCTAAGCCGTTGCTCAATTCGGTACGTCAATCCACTACTTCGCCGTACTATATTGATGCCAACTATTATTATGGTTTACTGGCTTTCAACGATAAGCAATATAAAGAAGCATTAGCCTGTTTTGATATCGTAAAATCGCACAGGAAATATGAGAACATGGTGCCGTACTACAGGGCCAGTATCAACTATGCTTTGGGCGAAAAAGAGAAAGGCATGGCACTGGCAGAATCTGCGTTGAAAACGGGTACACCTTATTACAAACCTGAATTGCAGCAGTTATTGGGTCATGGATATTTTGAAAAAGGTGCATATAAAAATGCGCAGCCTTATTTGGAGCAATATGTAAAATCGTCCGCTAAAGTAAAGAGGGAAGATCTGTATGAACTGGCGTATTGTTATTATATCGATCAGCAGTATCCCAAAGCCATTGAGCAATTTAAACCACTGGCCGGTGGCGACGATTCTCTGAGCCAACACGCCATGTACTTGTTGGGGGATGCTTATTTAAAAACCGGCCAGAAGAATAATGCCCGTAATGCATTTTTGTTTTGCAGCAGCAATAGCAGTAATGCCACTTTCAAAGAAATCAGTTTGTTCAACTATGGAAAACTGAGTTATGAATTAGGATACGATAATGAAGCACTCACTGCACTAAAACAATACATCACGCAATTTCCCAAAGGCAACAATATCGACGAATCGAAAGACCTGTTGGTGGGCGTATTAGGCAATACCAGCAATTTCAAAGAAGCGTTGGAATTGTATGAATCGATTCCTAACAAAAGCGAAATGGCCCGGCGTTATTATCCTCGGATTGCTTTCAACCGTGCGCAGGAACTCATAAACGACAGGGATGTAAATGCAGCCGAAGCATTGCTGACAAAAACACTTGCAGCTTCGTACAACGAATCTGTTGCGCCTCTTGCTCATTTCTGGCAGGGCGAATTGGATTTTGCCAAAGGCAATTACAGCGAGGCTTTGCAGCATTACCAGGACTATTTGAAAAAGCCTGTGCAATCGGGCGAAGCCACTACTGCCAATGCGAAATATGGATTGGGATATAGCCTGATGAAATTGAATGAATACAAGCAAGCCGCAGCTGTATTCAACGAGTTGAACAATGCAAGCTTTGCAAGCAGCCAACAACAAACAGATGTAACACTCCGATTGGCCGATTGCTATTACATGCAAAAAGAATTTAGCAAAGCTGCACCTCTATATAGCCAGGTACATAGCAAAAGAGGCTTTGGTGCCGATTATGCCATGTTTCAATCAGCCATGATATCCGGTGCACAAAACAATCCCGGCGAAAAGATCAATACACTCAAATCTGTTGACAACCTGTTTCCCACAAGTCCTTTAAGTGGCGCTGTGAATATGGAAATTGCAGATACCTATATGGCAGATGAAAAGTTCAAAGATGCATTGCCGTTTTTGAATAAAGTAATTGCGGAAAAAAACAACGAGAGCCTGAAGCCACAAGCATACCTGAAATCTGGATTGGCACAATACAACCTGGACAAGTATGACGAAGCATTACAATCGTTCAAAATATTATTGAAACAATATCCGCAATCGGCAGAAAGCGATGAAGCCATTGACAATGTGCGCAACGTATTTGTAGAACAAGGTAAGCCCGATGGTTATATCAGTTTCTTACAGGAAGTTGGCAAAAAAGTAGATAACAATGTAGCGGACTCTATCACATTTGTTGCAGCAGAACTTCAATACAGTGATGGAAAGAAACCCGCAGCCTTAGCAGGTTTCAAAAACTATATCAGCAAATTTCCGGAGGGTAGAAGCATAGTGGAAGCCAACTATTATGCAGCAGAGATCAGCAGGGAAAACAAGGCATTGAAAGAGGCTGTTGGTTTTTATGATGCAGTTGCATCGAAAGCACCCAATAAGTATGCAGAACGTTCGCTGGTATATCTTTCCCGCATTCACTATTTCGACTTTAAAGATTATGCAAAGGCTGCAGGTTATTACCAACAACTCAAAACCTATGCTACTGCAGCCGATACAAGATTGGAAAGTATGCGAGGTCTTATCAGGAGCCAGTATTATTTAAAGGATTATGCCAATGCAGTAACCAATGCTAAAGAATTGTTGCAACAGGGCACAGCCGGCAGCGACGATAAAATATTTGCCAACCTGGTACTAGGCATACAGGCCAAGCAGGAAGCCAATTGTGGTGAAGCCATTGGTTATTTCAAAACAGTAGCTACACTTTCCAAAGCAGAGTTTGGTGCCGAAGCCCGTTACAATATTGCACTTTGCTTATATGAACAAGCTAAATATGCTGATGCTGAAAAGTCGGCATTTGAAGTGATCCAGAAATCGGGATCTTATGCCAACTGGGTAGAGCGTTCGTATTTACTGCTCGGTGATATTTATTTGAAGCAACAAGACTTTTTCAATGCGAAAGCCACGTATAAAAGTGTGGCAGAAAATGCAAGCATTCCGGAAGTGAAACAAGAAGCTGCAGCAAAACTGGCAAAAGCAGAAGAACTCTCTGCGGCTGCATCAAAAATTGGAGGACAGTAATGAAACGAACGATCAATACTATAGCAGGCATTTGCAAAACTTTGCTCACACTGGCATGCATGGCTGTATTTGCACAACTGCAGGCACAGGATACCGTGAAGCGAAAAACCATTGATATCACATCCTCTTTCAAACCATCGTTGAGGCCGCAGCAGAAAATGGGTTTCACTGCGAGTGCAGTAGCATCTGATACCAACAGGCCAAAGCTTTCTTATAAAATCCCTGCACAAAACCTGGCTTTCGGTTTTTATCCTGCACCCTTGAGGCCATTGGCTTTCCAGGCAGATAGTGCTACTGTTGCCACAGGTCCATCTATCTATTTAAAAGCAGGATTTGGCAATTTTACCACTCCTTATTTCAAAGGCATTGCTGCATTTGGCGATGGTAAAAAATCGAATGGCAATGTGGAAGCACAATACATTGGTTCGAAAGGAAAGTTGGAATACCAGGACTATGAACAATATGGCGTGAAAGGAAACTTGTGGCTGCACATGAAGCAGAACAATACGCTGCATTTGAATGGAGGATTTCTGAGTAACGGTACTTATCAATATGGATTCGATCCTAAAACTGTTGCTCCTCCGAAAGATTCATTGCGCATTAAATACAGCGATGTATTTGTAGGTGCCGATATGGGCAACATAATTGCAGGGGATGCCGGAGTGAGTTACCAGGCTAAACTGAATGCGCATTTCTTCAGCGATAATAAAGACGGGCAGGAAACATCAGTTCATTTTGATGTGCCTATTACTAAAACCATATCGGACAATGCTTCGGTAACACTGGGCATTAAAGGAATGTTGTCTACTTTTTCCGGCGCTACTTCCGACTTTAGCAACAACCTGTTTATGATTCCGGTGAATGGCAAATTCAAGCTACAGGAGAACATGACTTTGAAAGCCGGGCTTATTCCATCATGGAATAATAAACAGTTCAAGCTACTGCCCGATATCGATTTCGAATATTTACTCAACGAAAAGAACTTGGTTTTGCAGGCAGGTTTCCGCGGCTATTTTGATGAACAAAATTACCGCAGCCTTACCGTGTACAACCCATGGATACAGCAACCGGATAGCCTCACCAACACGAGGAATTCAGAAATTTTTGGTGCAGTAAAATCTAACCTGAATGAGAACTTTAGTTTCCGTGTAAAACTGGGAGTGGGTTCACAATTCAATGTGCCTTTGCTGGTAAACGATCAATACGACGGCAGAACATTTGAACTAATCAACGAAAAGAAATTGTCGCACATTTTATTTTCCGGCGAATTGGTATATCAAAAAGGCGACAAAATTTCCTGGACCAACCTGCTGCAGTATAATGGTTATGGCGATATAGAGCAAGCTCCCAAAGCGTATGGGTTGTTGCCATTCGAATTCAGGTCATCGCTTCAATTCCTGATTAGAAAAGACTTAAGGTTCAAGGCCGATATGTACGCTTTCAATGGTGCATGGTATCGCACTGTTGAAGGAGACGATAAGCGTGGCAAATCGGTAATCGATCTAAATGCCGGTGTAGAGTTTGATGTAACACAAAAGCTGAAACTGTGGTTGCAGTTCAACAATATTACCAATAGCGAATACCAGCGCTGGCATCAGTACCAGGCTCTCGGTTTCCAGGCAGTGGGTGGGATTATATTTCATATGTAGGCTTACAGCTTTTGTCTTATTGGCCCACATGCCGTTAATTTGTCTGCATGAAAGCATTGTTGCAGGAATACCTTGTTGAGCATCAAAATTTGCCATTGCCCGGCATAGGTGTGTTGCACGCATCTACACAACCTGCAACCTATCATGTAGCTGAGCGTTCTTTTTTGGGGCCTGAAATAGCTTTCGAATTTGCTCCATTGCAGGATGGCGAATCTATTTCCATACAGCAATTGGCGGGCTATATAGCTGTCAAAAAAAATCTATCGGAAGAAGATGCGTATGAATCCCTGCAGGCATACGCTACCACTGTTGCAAAGCAATTGGAGCAGGATGACCAGTACTCATTTTCCCCCATTGGAACTTTTGCAAAAAGAGAAGGTACAGGTATTGTTTTTCAACCGGAATCTATCATTACCGGTTTTACACCTGTAGTGGCCGACAGGGTGATCAGGGAAGGTGTGGCACACCAAATGGTAGTGGGTGATACAGCTACCACTACAACCGAAATGGAAGCCCTGTTGTCGGAAAAAGAAGAAGCAACCGACCGGTGGTGGTTGCTTCCATTAGGTTTAGCACTGGGTGCTATCGTACTGATTATTTGGCACTACGCCAGCTCATGATAGCGTAGTGGATTCGCTGCCTGTTGCAGGTATTTCAATTTCGGCAGCCAGTTTTCCAATAAAATTGCTGGCGATCATTTTTTCTGCCAGACCCAGCATATTGAAGAATGACTCCTGCTTGGAAACACCATGACCAATGATCACAGGTTTTTCTACACCGAGTACCGGCGTACCACCATATTGTTCAAAATGGAAGCGATCGAAATATTCGTGCTGAATGCCCTGGCGTTGAGTAATTGGATAAATGGATTCCAGCAATTTCAGCAATATGTTCCCGGTAAAACCGTCGCATACCACTACATCGGCAGTGTCTTCCAAAATATCGCGGCCTTCTATATTGCCAACAAAACGGATATGGCTATTGGCTTTTAGCAGGGGATAAGCCGCCTGTGCCAACATATTTCCTTTGCCTTCTTCTTCGCCAATGTTCAGCAAACCTACTCCCGGGTTTTCAATGCCCAGTATTTCCCTGGCATAGGCAGTGCCCATGATAGCGAACTGGTCCAGGTTTTCCGGTTTGCAATCGCTGTTGATGCCTACATCGAGCAACAAGCCGGTTTTGCCACCCTGCCTTGGAATGATAGTAGCAATAGTGGGGCGCAAAACGCCTTCCGATAATTTGAGTGAAAACATACTACCCACCAACATGGCGCCTGTGTTGCCGGCGCTGATGAATGCATCTGTTTTACCTGCAGCCAGCATTCCAAATCCTACAGAAATAGAAGATTGGGGCTTGCCTTTGAGGGCTTTTACAGGATGCTCGTGGTAGGTGATTACTTCGGGGCAGTCTATAATTTGAATACTACTATGCTGTATGTTTTGTGTATGCAAAGCTGCTTCTACAGCATCTTTCACCCCCAGCAGTTGCAACTTAGTTCCCGGTGCCACATGCTGCAAATACTTACTAATTCCTTTAACCGCTTCTTCGGGTGCAAAATCGCCACCCATCATGTCCAATGCAATATTCATATCAGGGCTGAAAATAATAAAAAGGTGACACCTTTTTGCAAAGTGTCACCTTAGCCATTAAAAATGGAAATTATTTCTTGATAGGAGACTTCTCAGCCACAACCTGGCCTTTATAGTAAAGTTTACCCTCGCTAACATGTGCACGGTGACGTACATGTGTTTCGCCGGTAGCGCTATCTACGCTAAGAGTAGCTGCAAAAGCCTTGTAGTGAGTACGGCGCTTTGCACTGCGTTGCTGGCTATGGCGTCTTTTTGGATTAGGCATAACGGATTTAATTAATAGTTATCGAAAAAATTAAGTTTACTTTTCTTCCAAACCTTTGAACTTGTCCAAATCTTTCCAAATCGAATTGGCGTTGTGATCATTGGGTTGTAGTTTCTTTAAAGCTTCCAGCACTTTTTTGTTGCAATAGGGTCCACCCATATCAGCTTCCGCACACATACGTGTCATGGGAATGCTCAAATTGATAAACTCATATATCCAATCTGCCAGGTGCAAATGGCTTTCATTCCGGTCGATGTAATACACGTCAGGATCTTCTTCCTGTTCATTCATTTCATCGGAATTGTCTACCATTTTAACCACTACCTTAAACTCATCCCATAATTGCAGGGGTAAATTATTTCCGCAGCGGTCGCATCCAACTTCAAGGGTGCCGCCAATATCAAACTTCAGTAGAAAGAACCCGCTTTTCTTATCGAGGTTCAGTTTTACAGTAGCCTGCACATTGGCAAAGTCCTGTTGGTCGAAATCTTTAAAGAACTTGTCCGTAATCTCATACTGAAAGCTATGCTCTCCCGGCTTTAATCCTACAAATGGTATATCATATTCTCTTCTGCCGGACATAAACCTTCCTGAAATTAGGGCTGCAAAAGTAGGAGGATTACCCATTTCAGCCAAACAAAAGCTGCTAAAAATATGGTTAATAGGAGGTTTTGGTGGAAATGTTGATAAAACACCCCCGATCGGAAGCCTGTTTTGGGAGCCAGTAATTGGAGGAAAGCCGCTGAAATTCATGGCATCTGTGGAAAATAGCCGCCCCGGGCATCCATTGAAAATCTAAACACCTTATTTTCCACCTATTAATCCAAAATTCTATGAACAGGATGAAACCCTGCTTACTAACCGCCGCCTGCATGATGTTCTTTTTTGCCGGAATGGCCCAACCAGCTGTAGGAGATAAAGCCCCCGAGATCAAATTAAAAGATACCAAAGGACGCGTTGTAGCCCTGAGCTCACTGCAGGGCAAAGTGGTATTGATCGACTTTTGGGCATCCTGGTGCGGCCCCTGCAGAAGGTCGAATTCAACACTGGCACCCATTTATGAAAAATACAAAGCCGAGGGGTTTGAGATCTATGGCATCAGTGTAGATGAAGAGTCCAGCGATTGGAAAGAGGCCATTAAGGAAGACAACATAAAATGGATGCAGGTGAATGATGCTGACAATGCCGTAGCCGCTAAATGGAACCTCGAAGTGATACCGACCAGTTACCTGCTCGACAAATCGGGCAAAGTAGTGGCGGTAGATCCGGAAGGAGGAGAATTAGATGAATTGATACAAGCCCTGCTTAAAAAGCGCAATCGACAGCAAGCAAAATAGATGGAGAGCCTCCATCCTAAATGAAAGTAATTATAAAATGAACAGTAAAATAGCAGGTCGGTAGCCTGCTATTTTTTTTGTCTAAATACTATTTGAAATGTAGCCTAGATAAACGGTTGGAAACAAAATCCAATTTCTATGATTGCTCCCTAACGGGGTTACAACAAATTATTCGGGTTGGGCATGAGGTAAGAAAACTTATGGAAGTTTTTCTGGTAATGCTTCTTATCGAGTTTGTAGTAGAACGCACCTTTTTTGGAGCCTTCTTTGTTCTTGTCCTTTTGTTTTAACAACAAGCCCGTGGAAAGGATCTTACGGCTGAAATTTCGCTTATCGAGGCTGGTGCCGTAGAGGTCTTCAAACAACATGAGCAGTTGCGGCAACGTGAATTTGGTGGGTAGCAGTTCAAACAAAATGGGATGCAGCGTGGCTTTGTAGCGAAGGTTTTGCCGGGCCAGCTCCACCATATCGTTGTGGTCAAATACCAGTGAAGGCATTTCATTTAGTGGGAACCACTCTGAGTGAAACTCATCGGTCAATTGCTTTTCGTAGCGGTTAATATCTATCAGCGCAAAATAGCAAATGGAAATAGTACGCTCAATAGGATCACGGTTGGGGTCAGCAAAACAACGCAGTTGTTCGAGGTACACTCCCTGTAAGCCAGTAAGGTTATTCAATATGCGGGATGCAGCTTCGTCGGCACTTTCATTTTGCTGGATGAATCCCCCCATCAAACTCCATTGGTTTTTCATGGGTTCAAACCCACGTTTGATGAGTAATATCTTCAGGTGCTGGCCATCAAACCCAAATACAAGGCAGTCCACGGCAGCCAGCAGGCGAGTTTGATGTTGGTATTTTGTCATACAAATGCAATATTAAGTGCTAAGCCAATGCGGAAAATTTGGTGATAAAAATACAAAAAATAATAAGCGTAAAATTGACAATTAATAGTAGAACATTTTACCTTCGGCGCAATTTAGCCGGGACAGGGAAACGACCAGGGGAAATTCCAACGTGTGTGAAAGGCTAAAACAACGATGGCTATAGTTTGCGTAAGCAAGTATTTTTTGATTCAATAATAAACCGATTGATTGAACCTACCGCTATGAAAAAACTTTTCTCCACTTTGCTTTGCGCCGCTGCTATTTGGCCGGCCATGAGTCAAAACAGCATTACGCTCAATGCCGACTCCGGTAAAACCAAGATCAACAAACATATTTACGGCCATTTTGCGGAGCATTTGGGCACCTGCATTTACGGTGGATTTTATGTAGGCGATACCAATAAAGTAATACCCAACACTGCCGGGGTGCGCAATGATATTATTGAAGCACTCAAAAAATTGAAAGTCCCCAACCTGCGCTGGCCCGGTGGCTGTTTTGCAGATACTTACCATTGGAAAGATGGTGTCGGTCCCAAAGCCCAGCGGCCCTCCATTGTCAATCATTGGTGGGGTGGTGTAACAGAAGATAACAGCTTTGGCACGCACGACTTTTTGAATATGTGCGAACTCATAGGCGCTCAACCTTACCTGGCCGGAAACGTGGGAAGCGGCACTGTACAAGAGTTTGCCGACTGGCAGGCTTATGTAAATGGCAGGCCTAACACCAGTCCCATGAGTAAATGGCGTGTGCAAAATGGCAGGGAAAAACCCTGGAATGTTTCAATATGGGGAGTGGGCAACGAAGCCTGGGGATGTGGCGGCAATATGAAGCCCGAATATTATGCCAATCTTTATCGCCAGTATGCTACTTATATGGCATCATGGAGCAACGATGAGAAAAAATTCAGGGTGGCTTCCGGCGCCAATAGTGGTGATTACAACTGGACAGAAGTGCTGATGCGTGACATTCCTTCCAACATGGTAGAGGGTGTAGCACTGCATCATTATTCGGTGATCAACTGGAATAAAAAAGGATCTGCTACCAATTTCGATGAGTCGCTGTATTTCGCCACCATGAAGCAGGCTTTGAAAATGGAAGAGCTGGTGACTAAGCATAGCGCCATTATGGATAAATATGACCCTCGCAAAAAAATCGCACTGGTGGTGGACGAGTGGGGTGGTTGGTACGATGTAGAGCCAGGTACGAATCCCGGATTTTTATTCCAGCAAAACACCATTCGCGATGCAATGATCGCAGGTGTTACGCTCAATATTTTCAACAACCATGCCGACAGGGTGCGCATGGCCAACCTTGCACAAGCCGTAAACGTGTTGCAGGCCGTAGTATTGACCAAAGGTGAAAAAATGATCCTTACACCTACGTATCATGTAATGGAAATGTACAATGTGCACCAGGATGCAACATTGGTGCCTATACAGTTACAATCGAACGACTACGTGTTTGGTAATGAAAAACTGCCAGCAGTATCGGCATCTGCTTCTGTAGATGCAGCGGGCATCACCCATATTTCGTTGGTGAATATTGACATGCAAAAATCACAGGATATATCCGTAAGCCTCGGTGCCGGCAAGTACAGTACTGTTTCGGGAAGAATACTGGCTTCAAAAAAAATACAGGATTACAACTCTTTTGATGAACCGAACAAAATTCAACCCACGGCCTATAATGGCGCTAAGCTTACAGGAAACAGCCTGAAACTACAACTACCCCCCAATTCAGTAGTAGTGCTCACTTTGAAATAATTGGAATTTACTGTAGATGTAACAAGTATTCATGCATTCCATTTTATATTAGTAACCTACTCAACAATTCAAAATAACCTTATGAAAAAAACATTAACCGGCCTTTTGTTCATCGTAGCGGCCTTAAATTTTTCAGCTTGCACATCCGGCGAAAACAAATCAGCTACGGCTGTAACCAAGGCAAGCTGGGGAACTGTGGATGGTAAAGAAGTGAATTTGTATACGCTTACCAACAAGAATGGGGTAGAAGTGAAAATCACGAATTATGGTGGCACCGTTACCTCCTGGATCACTCCCGATAAAAACGGGAAGAAAAGCAATAATGTGTTAGGGTTCGATAGCCTGAGTGGCTATCTCGCAAAGCCTCCTTATTTCGGTGCACTCATCGGTAGGTACGGCAACCGCATTGGCAACGCTACATTTAAAATTGACACTGCTACCTATCAACTGAATGCCAACGATGGTAAAAACCATTTGCATGGTGGCAATAAAGGATTCGATAAAGTAGTATGGGATGCAACACCTTCAGCAGATAGTTCTTCTCTGAAATTAACTTACCTAAGTAAAGATGGTGAAGAGGGATACCCCGGCAACTTGCAGGTAACAGTAGTGTACACTTTAACCGACAACGATGAATTGTTGATCGACTACACTGCAGAAACTGATAAAGCCACCCCGGTTAATCTTACCAACCATTGCTATTTCAATTTGACCGGTGATGTAACCAATACCATTTCGAATCATAGCCTGCAGATCAATGCAGACAAATACACACCGGTGGATTCTACGCTTATTCCTACAGGAGAGTTGATAGATGTAAAAGGCACGCATTTCGATTTCTTGCAACCACATAAGATCGGCGATTGCTTAGTGCATGTAGATGGTGGTTACGATCACAATTTTGTATTGAACAGAACTGGAACCGATTTGGAATTGGTAGCCACACTGAGCGATTCTATCAGCGGTCGCAAACTCGAAGTGTTTACAACAGAACCCGGCCTGCAATTTTACTCAGGCAATTTCCTTGACGGCACTATCAAAACCAGCGATGGTAAAGCCATTCAGCAACATACTGCCCTTTGCCTGGAAACGCAGCATTTCCCAGACTCTCCCAACAAACCAGAATTCCCCAGCACCATTTTGAAGCCCGGAGAAAAATATCACACTGTTACGAAGTATAAAATTTCATTACAATAGTAATTGCATTTAGAAGGTATGAGTAAGAATCAAGCATTTGTATTAGGCGTAGATTTCGGATCGGACTCAGTACGCAGTATTGTGGTAGATGCAAGCAATGGAACAGAGTTGGCATCTTCTGTATTTTACTATCCACGTTGGAAGCAACAATTGTATTGCGACTTTCGCGAAAATCAATTTCGCCAACACCCACTCGATTATGTAGAGGGACTGGAAGCAACCATCAAGGATTGCGTAGCGAAAGTGGGAGCAGAAGTAGCAGCTAACATAAAGGCGCTGTCTGTAGACACTACTGGTTCAACACCTGTTGCAGTAGATAAAACAGGTACGCCATTGGCGTTGTTGCCCGGTTTCGAAAACAAACCCAATGCTATGTTCGTGTTGTGGAAAGACCATACCGGTGTGGGCGAAGCTGCCGAAATAAATGCGCATGCTACAAAGTTTGATACCAACTATTTGCAATATGTAGGTGGCATCTATTCGTCAGAATGGTTTTGGGCCAAACTCTTGCACGTACTGCGTGCAGACGAAGCTGTGCGCAAATCTATCTATGCATTTGTAGAGCATTGCGATTGGATCCCATTCCTGCTCACTGGTGGAAAAGATGTAGCACAATTGAAGTGCAGTGTATGCGCAGCGGGCCATAAAGTATTGTGGGCAAAAGAATGGGGCGGACTTCCTCCCAACGAATTCTTTGCAAGCCTCGACCCTGTATTGGATGGCATTACGGCACAGCTTTTCAAAGAAACATATACTTCAGATATAGCAGCAGGAGTAATCAGCCAGGAATGGGCACAACGCCTTGGACTGCCCGAAAACACTGTGATTGGCGTGGGTGCATACGATGCACATATGGGTGCAGTAGGCGGACAAATTGAGCCTTATCATTTAAGTAAAGTAATGGGTACTTCCACCTGTGATATGATGGTGGCACCTGCCAATGAAGTGGAAGGCAAATTGATAAAAGGAATTTGCGGACAAGTGCCCGGTTCCATTATCCCCGGTATGATTGGTTTGGAAGCAGGTCAATCTGCTTTTGGCGATGCTTATGCATGGTACAAGCGCATTCTTACATGGCCCTTGCAAAATATACTCACACAATCTGCTTTGCTGGATAGCGAAACAAAAGCCAAACTCATACAGGAAACAGAAGATGCTATCATACCTGCGCTGAGCAAACTTGCTGCACAAATTAAAGTAGATGAACATAGTGAGTTGGCCATTGATTGGTTCAACGGAAGAAGAACGCCAGATGCCAACCAGTTGCTCACCGGTTCTATCACCGGTCTCGATTTGGGTAGCGATGCCGTACACTTGTTTAGAGCTGTGGTAGAAGCTACCTGTTTTGGCGCCAAAGCCATTGTAGAAAGATTTAAAGAACAAGGCATTCCTGTAAAAGGATTGATCGGCTTGGGTGGTGTTGCTAAAAAATCGCCTTTCATTATGCAGATGATGGCCGATGTAATGAACATGCCTATCCGGATTCATAAATCGGAACAAACCTGTGCACTGGGAGCGGCCATGTTTGCAGCCACTGCAGCAGGCATTTACTCCAAAGTAGAAGATGCCATGCAGGCCATGGGGCAAGGCTTTGATGCCGAATATTTCCCCAACGCTGCGCAGGTAGACATTTACCAGCAAAGGTTTGAACAGTATAAAAAACTCGGTGTTTTCATGGAAGCACAAACGCACTAATAAAAAATCATCTACAGTAAATGAAACGCTGTAGATGATTTTTATTTTACTATATACGAATCAATAAAAGCAGATGAGCAAATACATTCACATTAAGGAAGAAGCCTATGCGGCCAATATGCAATTGCCGGAATTAGGGCTCGTGTTATTTACGTTTGGCAATGTAAGTGCAGCCGACAGAAGCCTCGGCGTGTTCGCCATTAAACCCAGTGGTGTTCCCTACGAAAAACTTTCACCTGCCGATATGGTGATCGTAGATTTTGAAGGAAAAACAATTGAAGGAAATCTGCGCCCGTCTTCAGATACATTAACGCATGCAGTGCTGTACAAGCATTGGGAAAAAATTGGAGGCATTGTTCATACGCATTCTGTGTATGGTACTGCCTGGGCACAATCGCAGCGCGACATTCCCATTTTTGGCACTACACATGCCGATTACAATACAGTGAATATTCCTTGCGCACCGCCCATGAGCGACGAAATGATTAAGGGGAACTATGAGTATGAAACCGGTTTCCAGATCATGAATTGCTTTAAGGAAAAAGGTCTGGACTACCAGGAAGTTGAAATGGTACTCGTGGGCAATCATGCGCCATTTACCTGGGGTAAGAATGCTGCAAAAGCCGTACACAATAGTGCCGTACTGGAGCAGGTTGCTCAAATGGCATTGCTCACCGAACAAATCAATCCATCAGCGCCAAGATTGAAAGATGCTTTGATAAGAAAACATTACGAAAGAAAGCACGGGCCCGATAGTTATTACGGCCAGTAATTATTCCATCATTCCTATTTCGCTTCCATGAAAAAATTATTGTTGCAATCTGTACTCTTGTTGTGCTGTGGTTTCGCCCATGCGCAGCAAAAAGATTACCCGTTTACACCGGTGTCTTTTACCAGCGTACACTTGTCCGATAATTTTTGGTTGCCCCGCATTAAAGTCAATCATTCGGTTACTATCCCGGCTTCTTTCGAACGATGCGAAAGCACAGGGCGTGTAAAGAATTTTGAAATGGCTGCAGCCAAAAGCGGTAAATTTTGTACCACCTACACTTTCGACGATACAGATATTTATAAAACCATTGAAGGCGCATCTTTTTCACTCAGTTTATTTCCCGATAAAAAACTGGAAGCGTATATCGATTCCATGATAACCATTGTGGGTAAGGCGCAGGAGGAAGATGGGTATCTCTATACTGCCCGTACTATTAACCCTGCCAATCCACCTGCATGGGCAGGCAGCAAGCGTTGGGAAAAAGAACGGGAACTGAGTCACGAATTGTACAACTCAGGGCATTTGTACGAAGCTGCTGCTGCACACTTTGCCGCCACAGGCAAGAAGAACCTGCTGAATATTGCACTCAAAAATGCCGACCTGGTTTGTTCTGTTTTTGGAAACGATAAACTGCATGTGGCACCGGGTCACCAGGTGGTTGAAATGGGTTTGGTAAAATTGTATCGCATTACCGGTAAAAAAGAATACCTGGAAACTGCGAAGTTTTTTATTGAAGAGCGTGGCCGATACAAAGGCTATAATCCTAAGGATAAAGACCCATGGAAAAACGGTGCCTATTTCCAGGATCATCTTCCTGTTGTAAATCAGCGGGAAGCTGTTGGGCATGCAGTGCGAGCAGGTTATTTGTATGCTGCAGTGGCCGATGTGGCTGCACTTACCGGTGACCAGGCTATGCTACTCGCCATCGATTCTATCTGGCAAAATGTAGTAAGCAAAAAATTGTATGTCCAGGGTGGGGCAGGTGCAGTAGGTGATGGAGAACGCTATGGCCAGAATTATGAATTGCCCAATAGCACCGCGTATAACGAAACCTGCGCTGCTATTGCCAATGTGTATTGGAACCAACGCATGTTTCAATTGCATGGCGAATCGAAATACATTGATGCACTCGAGAAAATTTTATACAACGGTTTAATATCCGGTGTAGGTCTCGATGGAAAATCTTTTTTTTATACCAACGCCATGCAGGTGAAACATAGTTTCCTGCATAGAGATATGGAAGGTGCACGTTCAGGCTGGTTCGATTGTTCTTGCTGTCCTACCAACATGACGAGATTGTTGCCTTCTGTTCCCGGCTATATGTATGCACAAAAAGGCAGCGATGTATTTGTCAACCTGTTTATCAATAGTGATGCGATGCTCACTGTGCAGGATAAAAAAGTGGCGATCAAACAACTGAATAATTATCCATGGGAGGGAAATCTTCAATTCGAAATAAGCCCGCAAAAAGGAACACAAACTTTTGGTGTACGCATCCGCATTCCCGGTTGGGCAAAGAATGAAGCGATCCCGTCAGACCTGTATATATTTCAAACGCCATCATCATCCGCAATTACTATTGCTGTAAACGGTCAGCCATTTTCTTTCACCATTGAAAATGGTTATGCAGTGCTGAACAGGGCATGGAAAAAAGGAGATATGGTCACTGTGCAATTGCCCATGGAAGTGCGCAAAGTAACGGCCCATGCCAAACTGAAAGATGATGCAGGCAAAGTTGCCTTGCAGCGTGGCCCCATTATGTACTGTGCCGAATGGGCCGACAACAACGGGCTTGCCAACAATTTGGTATTGCCTGCCAATGCTGAATTAACAGCAACCTTTCAACCGGAGCTTCTCAACGGCATTACTGTGTTGAAGGGAACTGCGCAAGCTATTTATACATCCGACATTGCTATTAAAACAGTATCACAACCCTTTGTGGCCATTCCGTATTACGCATGGGCTAACCGTGGCAAAGGAGAGATGGCCGTGTGGATACCGCAACATATTACAGGTGTAGACATTATAACACAGCCGAATCCAACACCCACTCCATAAATAATCAATTACGTTTTCTAATTCTATTTACTATGAAACATTTTAAGCAACTCGAGGTTTGGTTTGTCACCGGCAGCCAGGACTTGTATGGTGAAGAAACTTTGAAAAAAGTAGCGGAACATTCAAAGGAAATTGCAAGTTTCCTGGATGGTGCTCCTGAAATTCCGGTGAACGTGGTGTTTAAGCCCACGGTAAAATCTTCCGAAGAAATTTATGCGATATGTGCTGAAGCCAATGTGTCGAAAAATTGTATCGGCATCATTGCATGGATGCACACATTCTCCCCGGCAAAAATGTGGATCCGTGGTTTGAAAGTGTTGCATAAGCCATTGTTGCATTTGCATACGCAGTTCAACCGCGATATTCCATGGAGCGAAATTGATATGGACTTCATGAACCTGAACCAGAGTGCACATGGCGATCGTGAGTTTGGATTCATTATGGGCCGTATGCGCCTCAATCGCAAAGTAGTAGTAGGCTTCTGGAAAGACCCGAATGTATTGGCCCGCATCAATGCATGGACAAGAGCTGCAGCAGGTTGGAACGATTGGCAGGGTGCAAGGTTTGTACGTTTTGGCGACAATATGCGCTACGTTGCTGTAACAGATGGCGACAAAGTGGAAGCCGAAATGCAATTTGGTTTTAGTGTAAACACGCATGGCATTGGCGACCTCGTAAAAGTGATCAATGCAGTGAGTGATGCAGAAGTGGACAAGTTGACCCAGGAATATTTCGATACTTATAATGTAGTAGCAAGTCTTAAAAAAGATGGACATCAATACCAGTCGCTGCGGGATGCTGCAAGGATTGAACTTGGCATGCAATCGTTTTTGGAAGACGGCAATTACAAAGGATTCAGCGACACATTTGAAGACCTGCATGGTATGAAACAACTGCCAGGTATTGCTTCACAACGCATGATGGGTAAAGGATATGGATTCGCCGGTGAAGGCGACTGGAAAACCGCAGCGTTGGTAAGAGCCATGAAAGTAATGGGTACAGGATTGAAAGGTGGTAACAGCTTTATGGAAGATTATACTTATCATTTTGATCCTTCCAATCCATTGGTGTTGGGTTCGCATATGCTGGAAATTTGCGAGAGCATTGCAAGCGGCAAACCCAGTTGCGAAATACATCCGCTGGGTATTGGCGGTAAAGAAGACCCGGTTCGCCTGGTGTTCAACAGCGCTGCAGGCCCGGCTTTGAATGCTTCGCTGGTAGATATGGGCAACAGGTTCAGGTTGTTGGTGAACGAAGTGGAAGCAGTAGAACCTATTGCTGAATTGCCCAAACTTCCTGTAGCAAGAGTGTTGTGGAAACCATTGCCCAATATGCAGGATGGCTGTGCAGCCTGGATCTTAGCAGGTGGTGCGCACCATACTGGCTACAGTCAAAACCTACGCACCGAGCACATGGAAGACTTTGCAGGTATTGCAGGAATTGAATTGGCGGTAATTAACCAAAACACCAATATATTCGACTTTAAGAATCAACTTCGCTGGAGTGAAGTGTATTATAAATAAAACCAAATTAAACTGACACAATGGGATCGTTACAACCGATTGACTTGATCGTATTCCTGGTCTACTTTATTGTAGTAGCATCATACGGATACTGGATCTACCGTAAGAAAAAAAAGGAATCTGTTTCTGCTTCGCATGATTATTTTTTGGCAGAAGGTTCATTAACATGGTGGGCTATTGGTGCATCGCTGATCGCCTCCAACATTTCGGCCGAGCAATTTATCGGCATGAGTGGTAATGGTTATTTTGTAGGTATTGCAGTTGCAGCTTACGAATGGATAGCTGCATTGGCACTTATTATAATTGCAGTTTGGTTTATGCCTGTATATCTGAAGAATAAGATATACACCATGCCACAGTTCCTGAAAACAAGGTACAATGAAAGCGTATCGCTTATTATGGCCATTTTCTGGTTGCTGTTGTATGTATTCGTAAACCTTACTTCTATTCTTTACCTCGGCGCTATTGCTATCAGTGGTTTGATTGGACCCGAATACCTGCATGCAGTAATGATTGCACTGGCAGTATTCTCTCTTATCATTACCCTGGGTGGTATGAAAGTGATCGGTTACACCGACGTAATACAAGTGGGGGTACTCATCATTGGTGGTTTTGCTACTATCTACTTTGCCCTCACAATTGTGGGCGAAAAATTTGGTGTAGGCCGCGATGCTATTGCAGGTTTCAAAACTTTGATGCAACAAGCTCCCGATCACTTCCACATGATCTTGCAAAAGCCTACAGAAGCTACATCACAGGAAGACGTAAACAAATACCTGATCCTGCCCGGAATCGCAATGTATTTTGCCGGCCAGTGGATCGTGAACCTGAACTACTGGGGATGTAACCAATACATTACCCAGCGTGCATTGGGTGCCGATCTGCAAACTGCAAGAAAAGGTATCCTGTTCGCAGGTTTCTTAAAACTCCTGATGCCCATCATCGTAATGCTGCCTGGTATTGCTGCGTATGTATTGCACAAAAATGGTCACCTCGAAGGTTTGAGAGGCATGGATGATGCGTACTCTGCTATCCTCGGGTTTTTGCCTGCCGGTTTGAAAGGCCTTGCTATTGCAGCGCTTACAGCCGCCATCGTAGCATCTCTCGCAGGTAAACTCAATAGTATTGCCACTATCTATACTTTGGATATTCACATGAAGTATTTCAAGAAACCATCTGAAGCAAAAATTGGCAATGGCGAAGAAAAGAGCATGGTATGGATCGGTAAACTCGTTGCGTTTGTATCCATTGCTGTTGCTGTTATCTTCGAATGGAAAGACTTGCTGGGTATTGGTGGTAAAGGTGGATTCACATTCATACAGGAGTACACCGGCTTTATTAGCCCGGGTGTATTTGCCATGTTCATACTCGGTATGTTCTGGAAACGCACCACCGGCGCTGCTGCTGTGGTAGGTTTGATCACCGGTTTGGTGGTTATCCTGTTCTTTAAAATGGCTGCAGTTAATATTTTCGGTCACGAAACATTGCTGTACACCGCATTTAAAAATGCAGATGGCAAATACGAAATTCCATTCCTCATCAACATGGGTTGGTCATTCTTCTTCACCATGTTGGTAATGATCGGTATTAGCCTTGCCGGACCTAAAGTGAATCCGAAAGCATTTGCATTGGATAGCGCTATGTTCAAAGTGAGCCCTGCTATCCTTGCCATGATCGTTGCTACATTGCTGATCCTTGCTGCATTGTATGTGAAGTTCTGGTAAATTTGCCTGCTTGTTGCACTGTAGGATTACTGCATGCTAAAGCATAAACGATCGCCCATGTACTGCCGATGAATAAGGCAACATGGGCGATTTTTTTTTATAGAAAGTTGTAAACAGGTATTTGCATGAGCAGTAAAAAAGCATTTTTATTTGATTTGAATGGAACTATGGTGGATGATATGCGCTACCATGTAGTGGCATGGCACGATATTTTAAATAGCCTTGGTGCCGGCCTCAGTATGGAGCAGGTGAATAAAGAATGCTATGGAAAAAATGATGAATTGCTGGAGCGCATTTTCCCCGGGAGGTTTAGTGTAGCAGAAAAAACAAGTATGAGCTATGCCAAGGAGGAAGCGTATCAAAAAGCATTCAGGCCACATCTCAAATTAATAGAGGGATTGGGCGAATATCTTGAAGCTGCCAAACAACAAGGCATCCGCATGGCCATTGGTTCGGCCGCCATCATGTTCAATATAGACTTTGTGATAGACAACCTGCATATCCGGCATTATTTCGATGCAATTGTAAGTGCCGATGATGTAGTTATCAGCAAACCTCACCCGGAAACCTATCTAAAATGCGCCGAAGCATTGAATGCTAAACCGGCAGACTGCCTGGTATTTGAAGACTCACCGAAAGGAGTGGAGAGTGCTAAAAATGCAGGTATGCAATCCATTGTACTACTGGGCATGCACACTACCATGGACTTTCTCGACTACAATAATGTGATCTATTTCGGCAACAATTATATTGACATGCCGATGGGGTAGGGAACGTAATAAAGTTCAAAGTTCTTCGAGGCATATACTTCAGAAAACAAAAAAGCGACTCAATATTGAGTCGCTTTTTTTAGGTGGTGCCCAGGACTGGATTCGAACCAGCACATCCTTGCGAACGCTGCGACCTGAACACAGTGCGTCTACCAATTTCGCCACCTGGGCCCGTTTTTCTTTTTCAGATCGGGCTGCAAATATAGAAGCCTATTTGAAATATCAAAGTGAAAATTTCAAATAGGCTTTTTTTCTTGAATAAGGCTGTTATTCAGCCCATTGCTGCACTGCAGCTCAAGTGAGTGACACAACCGGGATGAGCTTTGCACCCCAGGCCGGTTCACAAAAACTATTTTATACTGCTACGTTAAAATCACGCAGCGCATCGTTCAAACTGGTCTTTAAATCGGTGCTGGGTTTGCGCTGGCCAATGATGATGGCACAAGGCACACCGTACTCACCGGCAGGAAATTGCTTTTGGTAGGTACCGGGAATTACCACGCTGCGGGCTGGTACACGGCCACGATATTCTACGGGTTCGCTACCGGTAACATCAATGATCTTGGTGCTTTTGGTGAGTACCACGTTGGCGCCCAATACCGCTTCTTTTTCTACAATTACACCTTCTACCACAATACTGCGGCTTCCGAGGAAGCAACCGTCTTCGATAATAACGGGGCTGGCTTGCAGAGGCTCCAATACGCCACCAATACCTACACCACCGCTGAGGTGTACATTTTTGCCAATTTGAGCACAGCTACCTACAGTAGCCCAGGTATCTACCATAGTGCCTTCGTCGACATAAGCACCAATATTTACATAAGAAGGCATGAGCACTACATTCTTGGCCAGGTAAGCGCCATAGCGTGCTACTGCATGTGGCACAGCCCTTACGCCCAGTTGTGCATAGCCCGATTTCAATTGCATTTTGTCGTAAAACTCAAATGGAGGCAGGCTATGGGTTTCCATTTTGCGGATGCCGAAATACATGAGGATGGCTTGCTTTACCCACTCATTTACTACCCAGCCATTATCGGATGGGGCAGCAGTACGAAGGCGGCCTTTATCTACTTCTTCAATTACCGCTTCCACAGCTTTTACATATTCCTCTTGTTTCAGCAACTCACGATTGGCATACGCGGCCTGAATTAGTTCTTGCAGTTCCATACTGTATTATGATGTTGAATTAAAAATTTTGTGCAAACAAACAACGAAGCGTTTAGACAGAAAAACTTACTTCACAATTTTGTAGTTTTTGTAGATAAAAAACTGGCGCCCTGTAAGGCGTTCCACCCAGCGCAGCAATTTTTCCTTTACACTCATATTATTGATGGCGGGGTTATAGTTAAAAGTCCAATCCTGCCCCTGTATGCGTGGCTGCATAATGGCGGGGTGGCTGCCGGTAAAGCTTGCCAGGTAATCTATTTTACTGTAATCGAAGCCATCGGGGTTGGCGGCCAGGTAGTCCTGTATCCAATTGGGCTGATCGTGCCAGCGGCTGCCAAACTCGGCCTGTTTCAGCAATTGCGTCTTCGGGTTTTTTACATAGCTATAGTGAAATACGCTTGCGTTCAACAGCTTTACCTGCAGTTTACGGGCCGTTTTTTCATTGTCGGGTTCGCTGAAAATGCGGAAGCCCTGAGAGTCGCGATAGGGGCGTGCATTGATATGATTGCGCACAATGCGGATCTCGTGCTGGTGGTAGCGGCGCGATGGGCCATAATGGTTGAAATCGCCGTAAAAATTGATGAACTTAAACAGGAAGCCTTCAATTCCGGGGTTGGAAAGCTCTTCTTCCATATTCTTCCGGATGTATGCAATTTCCTGTTCGTGCAGCAATTCATCGGCCTGCAGGGTAAAGATCCAATCGGCATCGGCACGGCAATTGTCGAGGCCAATACTGGCTTGCAGGGCAAAAATTTTACCGCCTTTGCGCAGGTCGGCCGGCCAAACCGTGTCAACTATTTTGATCTTCGGGTCACCAATGGCTTCTACTTTTTCGCGGGTACCATCGTGCGAATCGCCTACTACCACTACCATTTCGTCTACCAACGGAAGCAGGCTTCGGATGGATTCTTCAAACGGGTAATCGAAGTGAATGCCATTGCGTACATAGGTGAATCCGGAAACTATCATAGGTTCAATTGAATTGCCGGCATCATTGCCGAGGCGCAAAATTAGCCGGTTCGGGGTAGTGCAGTATCCTAAATATTATTGGGTATGCGCTGCTCATCCATTGAGGAGCGGAGGCAAAATTGTAATTTCTTCCATAAATAATCTTTGTTTCTTCGCAGCCACTACAGTGTATGAAAATAGGATTTGATGCAAAGCGGGCATATGCAAACGATACGGGCTTGGGGCATTATAGCAGAACCCTCATTGCCTCGCTGGCGCAATTTTACCCGGAACATGCATACTACTTGTTTACACCCAAAGAAGGGAAATTATTCAACACGAATAGTAGACCGCAACTACACCAGGTGTTGCCACAAAGCTGGTTAGCAAAAAAAATGCCCGGCATGTGGAGGAGCAATTGGGTAACCAAGGACCTCGTAAAAATGGGAGTGGACCTGTACCATGGACTGAGCCACGAAATCCCTGTGGGTATTGAAAAGACCAGGGTGAAAACGGTGGTTACCATGCACGACCTGATTCATGAACGGTACCCCGAACAATATGCACTAACCGACCGGCTCATTTACACGCAAAAATTTCGCTATGCCTGCAAGCATGCCGATAAAGTGATAGCCATTAGTGAGCAAACCAAGACAGACCTGGTAGAATTGTACAATACTCCTGCGGAAAAAATTGAAGTGTGCTACCAAAGCTGCAACCCCATGTACGCAGTACAGCTTGACGCAGCGGGAAAAGATGCTATTCGAAAGCGGTACCAACTGCCCGAACAATACATGCTGTATGTGGGCTCACTCATCGAACGAAAAAACCTGCTGGGTATTTGCAAGGCGCTACACAGTTTACAGGGCAGTCTTCATATGCCCCTTGTGGTAATTGGTAAAGGAGGAAAATACAAAACGGAAGTAGAACAATGCATTGCTGCAAACAACCTGCAATCGCAGGTGATTTTTCTTTCGTATAAAAAGGAAATACTTCCCAATGGGTATATAGCTGCGGAAGATTTCCCGGGCATTTACCAAATGGCATCGATGCTTATTTATCCTTCCATCTTCGAAGGCTTTGGCATACCGGTGCTGGAAGGTTTGTGGAGTGGTGTGCCCGTGATCACGTCCAATATCAGTTGCCTGCCGGAAGCCGGTGGGGCAGGGGCTTATTATATCAATCCCTACAAGCCGGAGGAGATAGCTGCAGCCATGCAATTGGTGTTGGAAAACAGCAGTCTTCGTACGGAAAAAATTGCATTGGGCCTGCAACATGCGCAAACATTTACAACCGATAAAACTGCAGCAGCGGTGATGAAAGTGTATGAAGGGGTTTGCGGGGTGTAGTGAAAGGTCAAGGTCAAGTAAAAGTTCAAGAGTTCACAGTTCACAAGTTGAAAGGCATTCTGAATATCAACCAGCAATTTCACCTTTCACTTTTCACCTTTGACAAAAAATAGAAATCGAAAGTGTCTACCACAACGTCTATGAAAATATCTGCTGTTATAATTACTTACAACGAGGAACGCAATATTGAGCGGTGCCTGCAATCGCTGGTAGGCGTGGCTGACGAAATTGTAGTGGTAGATTCATTGTCTACCGACAGTACTGCTGCCATTTGTAGAAAGTACAATGTTGCATTTATTGAACAGAAATTTTTGGGATATATAGAGCAAAAGAATTTTGCGGCAGACAAGGCTACGCATGAATATGTACTCAGCCTTGATGCAGATGAATTGCTGAGTCCCGAATTGCAAAACTGGCTCTTACAGGAAAAGCAGGCAGCACAACCGGCCGACGCCTATAAGTTCAACCGCTTGAATAACTATTGTGGGCAATGGATAAAGCACGGTGCTTATTACCCCGATCGTAAACTGCGCTTATGGAAAAATGGTATCGGAAAATGGGGTGGCGAAAACCCACACGACCAGTTTATTCCAACAACGGATGTACCAACAAAAATCATTGCATTGCCCATCTTGCATTATTCATTTGCCACCCGGCAGGAACATGTGCAACAGATGCAGAAGTTTAGCAGCATTGCTGCGAATACGATGCAGAAGAAAGGAAAAAAAGCCAATGCGCTCAGGCCATGGCTCAGTGCCATCTGGTCATTCATCAACGGCTACATTATAAAAATGGGATGGCTGGATGGTGCCAATGGTTTGTTCATTGCCATTACCAATGCACGATATACCTATTGGAAATATGCCAAACTAAGGGCGTTGAACCAAAATGCGCAATAGTACAACGCGGGTAATTATCCCTCTATTCGTTTTACATAAATATCGCCGTAGTTGCCAAAATTTTGCTGCGTAAACTGCGGGCTGTTGATGAGATTGATGATGGCATCAGATGTTTGCCATTCATTAAAATGCATTTGCCATGCTTCGTCCCTGCAAATATTGAATAGCGCTTTGCCCTGGTATATCTCGTGAATACGGGCTATACATGCTGCTGCTTTTTCTTCGGGTTCGGGAATGGTGTACTCAAACGACATGTATGGAACCGTGGTAGAAATCCCTTTCAACACTTCGAGTTCAAAACCTTCGGTATCAATTTTTATAAACTGTGGCGAGCCATATCCGGCAATCAGCATATCGAGGGTTACTACATCGGCTTCTACCTTTTGATCCCAGTTGTCTTTGAATTTGTTTTTCATGCCGGCTATCCATTCCTGGCTAAACGAAGACATCAATGGATTGGAAGAAATAAAAAAGCTGAGCTTGCCCGGTGTAGCACCAACACCTTTTTGTACAAAAGTTACCGGCCAATCCTTATATACTTTTTGCATACTGGCTACACAGGCAGGGTTGGGTTCCATGGCAATTACTTTAGCATCGAGCAATAAAAAACTACCCACACGCCTTCCCATATTGGCGCCCACATCAAACACCAGGCTTCCTGAAGGGATCATTGACCGATACAACGAACGCACCGCTTTCATTTCACTGGAAGGGTATTTGCGTTCCTTTTGAAAAAGCCATACATAATACAGCCCCATGGCTTTTAATGATCTGCGCCAAATACTTTCAAGGTTAATAATTCCCTTCATGGATGTAGATTGATAGGAGCAATGATAAGCAAATCTGCAATGGCCGTCTTACTCATTTATAAATGAGTGATAGGTCTCAGGATGCACCTGCACTTCCTGTAAAAAGATCATGGGTTGTGTTACAAATGCTTTGAGCCAACCGTTTGATACAGCATATGCCACGGCAGGATCTGCATTTAATGCAATGGGCGATTGCAGTTCGATCATTTTTTTAGCACCATCCAGCGATAGGCTGTATGCATGCAAGAGGTCGTGATACCCTGCTTTTTTCAGGTGCGAACTATAGGGCTTTGCATGCAGGTTGCCAATCATGGTATGGTTCCATTTCAGCGTTTTAAAAACAGAAAGCCCATGGTAAAAAAGTTGCTTCATGCGTTCACTCCAGCCGAAATCGCCATTCTTGTCGAAACCCCAGTATAGCATATCCCAATCGGCAGGCAATTGCGCCAATACTTCCGGTATGTGATGCAGTTGCGCCCAATCGGGCACTACATCGTCTTCAAAAATGAGGGCATTTTTATAGTTGTTGCGCACCATGTCTTCATACACCATACGATGACTAATGGAGCAGGCAACATGGCCAATGACCATGGGTTTGTTATAGCGATGTAACAATTTCGCCTTTTGCTCATCGTAGTAGGAATGCAACAGGTCTGTATCCTTTTCGAGCAGGGTTTTATCCATTCCATAGAGATAACTGTATTGCAAACCGGCAAGCTGGGGTTCTAAAATGTCCCTGCGTTCTTTGGCACGCTCAATAGTGATCACGTAAATTTTATCAAAGAATTGGTTGAGTGCATCAAAAAATTGCTGGTGCGCTTGCATGTAGTAATAACCCTATGAATGAGGAATAAGTTTTGGTAGTAGGCAACTGCTTTAACAAATCAAAAATAGTGCCCGGAGCCAGATAGCTTCCACTTGCATATCCGGGCGATAAATGTGCGGTAATTTTTTGGATACTGGCAAAGCTATTTTTTGAACATGGTTTATGGATTGAATCCCCTACATTTGCAGCGGCAGGTCGTACACGACCAGCTCCTGCTGAAATCCCCCAGGACCGGAAGGTAGCAAGGGTAGGTGGTTGAGCGGTGCGATGTATTAAGCCTGCCACTTTTTTTTCTTCACCCCCATTTGGGGGTGTTCTGTTTTTAGCAGGTTTCATTGATTTATAACATTCAACTTTTGTGTTATGAAATTTTTTATTGATACCGCCAATCTCTCCCAGATCAAAGAAGCGCATGACTTAGGCATACTGGATGGTGTAACTACCAATCCATCGCTGATGGCGCATGTAGGTATAAAAGGAACAGAAGCAATTCTGAATCACTATAAAGCCATCTGCGAATTGGTAGATGGTGATGTAAGTGCCGAAGTATTGTCAACCAATTTTGAAGGCATGGTAGCCGAAGGCAAGCAACTGGCAGCCATTCACCCCAATATTGTGGTAAAAGTGCCCATGATAAAAGATGGCGTGAAAGCTTTGAAATGGTTTGCCGACAATGATATAAGAACCAATTGCACATTGGTGTTTTCAGCAGGACAGGCCATATTGGCTGCCAAAGCCGGTGCTAATTATGTGTCTCCATTTATTGGTCGTATAGACGATAGTGGCTGGGACGGAATGGAGCTGATTGCGCAGATCAGTAATATCTACGCCATCCAGGGATTTAAAACGGAAATACTGGCCGCTTCCATTCGCAGTGCTTTGCATATTGTAAAAGCTGCTGAAGCCGGTGCCGATGTGTGTACCTGTCCACTCGATTCCATTTTAGGATTGCTCAAGCACCCGTTGACCGATATTGGCCTGGCTAAATTTTTGGAAGACGCCAAGAAAACACAGGAGTAGTAAAATAATTTCCTGTTGCAGTATAGTAAAAGACCTCCGTGCAAATGGAGGTCTTTTAGTTACCGGATAATGTTGAGTGCATTCAGCGAATTGAATTCTGCAATGCCGATCAATTCATCGCTTCGGCTACCAAAAGAAGTATAGTACACCAGTACCCTGTAATCGTTTTCTGTTTCCCACATACTGCCTTCAGTCAGTCGAATAGAAGGCTCTGCATTCGGATTGTTTTTGGGCACGGTGACATAACAATAATTATAATAGCCATTCTTCAACATGTACGTGGTTTCATACACGCCCATGCTTTCGTTCCATTGCAGCCGGGTGCTGTTGTTCAATTGGTATTGGGTCATTTCGCCAAAAAGGTAAATGTCCTGGTTGGTAAACATCTCAGGGGTGCGGGGCAAAAAGGTAAAATGTACCCTGGCAATATCGCTTTGCCACCAGGGGTTTACCGGCTCGTGGTTGGCAATGGCGTATCGGCCATCTATATCGGAATAATAGAAATACCGGGCAGGACTACGAATTGTATCGGGCCGCACAAAAACTTCGTAGGGTGTTTTGTTATAATTCACTGAAGCCACACGATCGCTTTGCAACCTGAAACTGCGCAAGTCGAGCCAGCGCCATTCTTTGCCTGCTTCAAATACCATATTGTTTTCATCGCTGTACTCGTACACTTTGCCACTAATGAATGTGGGATTGCTGATCAACCTTGCATTATCCCAGCGGTTGTTTTGCATCACTACTATTTTCAACTCCCTTGCTGGATTGAGAATGTCGATATTCTTGAAGGTTACATTCACTTTCACTTTTTGATGCGTCAGGTATTTGTCTTGTGCAAAGGGTTGCTGCATGGCCGTAGCAATGGTGGCTTTGTTATCTACCACCAAAATCTTTTTCGAAAAAGCGAGTTTGGAAGTATCACTGTTTTCAAACACTTTCAGCATATAGTTGCCCGAGCGGGAAGGAACGCAATTGGATGCAGGCAACGTGGCCTGGTAGTGCACATACCGCGATTGTGTGCCTGTAGAAAAGCGATACTGGTTGATGCGTACCTGCGAAAAGCCCCGGATATAATCCATGCTGCTCAGGTTCACCGGCGTCCAATCGGCATTGCAAAGCACATAGGTGTAGTAATAGTTGCGGGATGATTGTTGCATATCATCAAAATGCAATTCTATCCCTGCCTGTTGATTGAGTGGCAATACAGGGTATGCTTCCTGGTTGCCCACTTTATAGAGCTTAATGGATGATATAGTTTGGGATCGCAATTCCTCTTTGAGTGGAAGTTGAGCCTGCAGCAAACTACAGGCTACCAATTGCAGTGCAAGCAAATACCATTTTTGGAAACGCATCATTTTCATACTCCCCGAAAATAATTGGTTTTGCGCACAGCGACCATGAGTTGATGTTGGAAAGCAACAATTAACTTTCTTTGACGCATTAAGTTGTAAGATTGAGAACAAGTTTGTTCATAGCCAAACGCCTAATTACCAACCAGCAGCCCACATTTTCGGGGTTCATCATTAAGCTGGCTGTGGTAGCCTGTGCCCTAAGCGTAGCCACTATTATTATTACACTCGGTATGGTAAATGGCTTTCAGCATGAAGTAGCCAGGAAAGTGTACAGCTTTTGGGGGCATACACGGGTGCAAACGCTGGAGCCTTACCGTAGCATGGTGTCCGAAGAAGCACCTATGCCAGTGAACCCTTCCATTGAAAAAGCGATCCTGGTAGAAGAAGGTTATCAGCACATGCATGCATTTGCTGCCAGGTCGGTGGTATTGCGCAGCAAGGCACAGTTTGAAGGCGTATTGCTCAAAGGGGTGGATAAACGTTTTTTGCAGAGCCCGGTTTCGCAATTCATCACCGAAGGAAAAAATATTCAATTCCCCGATAGCGGCTATAGTACCGATGTAGTATTGAGTACCACATTGGCAAAACAGTTGGAAGTAAAAGTGGGAGATACACTCAGCACCATTTTTATGCGCAATGGCGAAGAGATCAGGAGCCGCAGGCAAATTGTTTGTGGCTTGTACAAAACCGGCATCGAAGAATACGATAAGAATTTTGTGCTGAGTGATCTGCGTTTTTTGCAGCGTTTGAATTTGTGGAAGCCCAACCAGATAGGAGGGTATGAAGTATGGTTGCAAAGCCCTGAGCTTGCCAATGCGTTTTCAAAAAAACTCACGAAAGATCTGCCACAGGGAATTGAAGCCCGTGCTATTGCCAACATTTATCCGAATATTTTCGACTGGCTTGCAATACAAGACCAAACCAAACAAGTGGTGATCAGTGTAATGCAGGTGGTGGCTCTCATTAACCTTATTACCTGTTTATTGATACTAGTAATGGAGCGCACCCGAATGGTGGCATTGCTGGCATCTATGGGTATGTCGAACAATGAACAGCGCAATATTTTTTGGTACTACACTGCATACATTTCGTTGCGTGGTATTGGCTTTGGACTTTTAGTGGGACTGGGATTGCTATGGTTGCAACAGGCCACAGGCCTTATTCAAATGGATGAAAGCACGTATTATGTGAGTGCTATGCCGGTAAAAATTGTTTGGTGGCAGGTGCTTACCACGGTGGCGGGAACATTCATAGTGTGCATGTCGGCCATGCGCATTCCGTTAGGATTTATTCACCGCATTTCTATTATCAAAGCTTTGCGCTTTAATTAAAAAATACATTGTTAGTGTTAGGGCTGTAACACATGCGAAAGAATAATGCCCGTAGCTACTGCGGCGTTCAAACTTTCGGCTCCACCCAATTTTGGAATGCTCATACTGCCCGTGGCATGTGCAGCCAAAGCAGCACTTACGCCTTTGCCTTCGTTACCAATTATAATTACACCCGGCGAAATGGCATCGGTTTCCCAAATGCTTTTTCCCTGCATGGCCGTAATGTAGCAGGCAGGTTGATGTGTTTGCAACCATTGCTCACAGGGGCCATACATCATTTTCACCCGGAACAAACTGCCCATAGTAGCCTGCACTACTTTAGGATTAAAACAGTCGGCTGTATCGGCGCTGGCGTAAATATGTTCTATACCAAACCAATCGGCAATCCTAATGATGGTGCCAAGATTGCCGGGGTCCTGTATGCTATCGAGCATCAGGCTCCAGCTACCTGCTACAAAAGGTTCAAATGCCTGTTCCTTCAGGTGTACCAATGCCAGGCATTGCTGCGGCGCCTGCAACATGCTGATGCGCTCCAGTTCAGCTTCGCTAATGACTACATGATTTATTTTGGATAACACAGAAGAGGGTATCTCTTTGAAAAAAGAGAGCAGTCCAAATACTTTGATAACTGAAGCAGCATGTTGCCGTATCAACTCTTCAATTATTTTTGGGCCTTCGGCAATAAAGACACCGGCTTCGTGCCTTTGCTTTTTGGCCTTTAAACTTTGGATATATTTGATTTCATTTTTACTCAGCATATAGCCCCTTGATGGATTCAAAACTTACCGGCGAACTTACATTACTTGTTATTATCCGCCGCATATTCCTGCTGCTGTTCCTTATTTCCACGCTCTGGGGTTGTGTGGCAGTAAAAGATGCTCCCCCCAATGTGCCTTATGCGTACGATAATAAAGTACATATTGCTGCACCAGGTCTCCACAAGGAAGAACGAACCATCTTGGAAGAAAAACTCGTGGGGTTGGTGGCCGATAGTTTTGTTGTACCCACCCGCAGGGTATTGGGTGGTACACAACGCATAAAGCCTCCCCGCTACGACTCCTTGTACATTGGGCCCACCAAGCGCTTTATGAGTGGGTTTCTGAACAGTGAAGGATACTATGGCGCCACGTTCGATACCGTTACCGTGGACTATGATACCACCCGGCGAAAAAATAAATTCTTCTCCTTCAAAAAAACAGACCGGGTAGAAGTTACTACCGAGTTCTATATCACAGTGGGCCGTATCCTGCGCATCGATACAGTGAACTATGTGTTTCGCGATAGTCTTTTAATGCAGTTGATAGAGCAGAATAAGCAGCATGCCACGCTGTCCAAAAACAAGCACTATAGCAAGCAGGCGGTGGCTACAGAGCTCGATAGGCTTACTGCGGTTTTTAGATCGGCAGGATATTTTAAAATGTCGAGAGCGGCATTGATAGCAGAAGCAGATACCACCGATCCGTCGTTGGTGAATTTTGAACTGGACCCGATAGAACAACAGATATCGGCACAAAAAAGAAAGGATTCGCCCACGGTGAGTATTAAAATTTTTGCACGCCCGGGCAGCAATCCCGAAGCATTCAGGCGATTCACTATCGATAGTGTTGTTATTTATCCTGAAAGCAACCTGGCACTTACCAATGAAAAAGTGAAACAGGATTCATCTTTGCGAACCTTGAGCAATGGCAGTCGTGTCATCATTAAAGAAGACAAACATCTTTACCAGGAAAAGATGTTGCGTCGGTCCGTTTTTTTGGTGCCCGATAGTATTTACACCGACAAGAGTTATTTCCGAACCTTGAATGCTTTTTCGCAAATGGGGCCCTGGCAACAGGTAGAAGCCAAATCGACCACCAGTGTCACCGATTCATTTGCCAAAGTAGCGTTCCATTTATTCCTGTACCCGGCCAAACGCCAAAGCTTTCAGTTGGATCTGGAAGGAAGCCAGAACAATAACATTTCTACAGCCAACGTGTTGTCGGGCCGATTTTTTGCAGTGGCACTTGCCGCTACTTACCGCAGCAGAAATGTGTGGAAGAAGGGAACACAATCTACTACATCAGGCAGGGCAGGTTTGGAATTGAACAATACCAAATCGTCGGGTAACCCGGGCTTGTTTCAATCTTTCATTTTCAACCTTAACCAAACCTATTCTTTCCCGCGTTTGCTGTGGCCATTCAGTGGGTTAAACTCCAAAACTTTTGACAATGCCAAAACATTGCTCAATGGTGGTGTTACGTATCAAGATAGGTTCAACTTTTTCCAGCAAACTTCCATCAATGCCAACCTTGCCTGGGAAATGCGCAAAGGCAAAAATGGCTACATGTTTTCGTTCCCCATATTTGAAACGGTGGATACATTGTCAACCGATAGTTTGAACCAGGTAATTAAAGACAACCCTTCGTTGGCTTATTCATTTACCCCCGGTAATGTATTTAGCGTGAAAGGAGGTTTTGAAAGATTGCTCACTTATAATAACAATACACGCCACTCTGGTTTGTTCAGAATTTCCAGTGAAGTAACAGTACCACTTTTCGACTCATTGTTCAACAGGCCGTTCTTCAAATTTGTACGGTTTGAATCGCAATTATTACATCAAATAAAATTGCCGAGAGCCTCGGTCAACCTAAGGTTTTATGCAGGAGTGGGGTGGGACCTTTCCAAACAACCCGGTGCTAATATGCCTTTCTTTAGGCAGTTTGTAGCGGGTGGTAGCGGAAGTATGCGGGCATGGTCTATCCGGCAATTGGGTATAGGTAATAGCCTTGCTGCCGATACTGCGGTATTTACCGATAGGTTTGGCGATATACAACTCGAATGGAATGCGGAGCATCGGCACAAGATCATGCGATTGTTTGGCTATTACCTCAATGGTGCGATGTTCGTGGACATTGGAAACATCTGGAATCACTCGCCTGCACAGGATGGGCTGGGTAAGTTCGACCCCAAATACCTGTACCGCGATCTTGCTATGGCAGGTGGTTATGGATTCAGGTACGACTTAAGTTTCCTGGTCATTCGCTTCGACTTTGCCTACAAAATAAAAGACCCGGTACGGGAAGGCAACGGTTGGATGAAATCGTTTGAATGGGAATCTACCAACAGGTTGGGCACACATGAACGCAGTAATTTTGCTATGCAATTCGGTATTGGCTATCCTTTCTAACAGCCTTGTTATCGTAGCTTTTTAATGGAAGAAATCAATTAATTCTTCGGCAGTTTGGGTGGTACAGTGCTACTATCGAACTGTTCAATTACATCCTCAATGCTCAGCGAATCTTCCAGTTTGAACTCACCAATTCGAGTACGGCAAAGGCTCGATAAATAACCGCCTGTGCCCAATGCAGCACCTACATCGTTGGCAAGGCTGCGGATATAGGTGCCGGTAGAACATACCACTTTAAAATGCAGCAGCGGCAATGCCATCTCTGTTATTTCAAATGAATGAATGGTAACAGGGCGTGGTTTCAAATTCACTTCTTGTCCTTTTCTTGCTAGTTCATACACACGTTTGCCATCAATTTTTATGGCAGAATGTGCAGGTGGAATTTGTTCAATGGGGCCGCGGAATTGTTGCAACACCTGCTCAACTTGTTCCGCAGTAATATGCTCATACGGTTTGAAATTTGCAGGCTCGCTTTCCAAATCGTATGTAGGAGTGGAGGCGCCGAGTGTAATAGTACCCGTGTATTCCTTTTCCATCCCCATGTATTCATTGATCTTTTTGGTAAACTTCCCGGTGCACACAATGAGCATGCCCGTAGCCAATGGATCGAGCGTACCGGCGTGACCAATTTTTTTGATCTTGAAAATTTTACGCATACGGCCAATCACATCGAATGATGTCCACTCGAGTGGTTTGTTCATCAAAAACACCATGCCATCCAAAACCTGTTGCTGCGAAATTTTCTCCATACTATACATGCCGAATATGCTCGGGAAGCCGCAAATGTAAAGGATTCCGAGCCGGGGCGAGGAAGCTTAACAAGCCAGGAGGAAGCAGTAAATGTTTAAATGGCCTGCCTCGATTTCAGTTCTACGTATTTGTTCACCGTTTGTACGGTAAGCTGCTCCGGCGGCGTAAGTAGTGCCATAATACCGTGGTGTAAAAGCTCTTTCACCATCATCTTTTTTTCGAACACGTATTTGCCCGCCACAGTGTTGGTGTAAATTCCTTCTAAGGAGTCTGCAGTTTCGTTGGACAAAGCAGCCAGTTCGGTATTCTCAAAAAACACCACTAAGAGTAAATGGTGTTTGGCTATTTGCCGCAGGTAAGGCAATTGCCTGCGCATACCCGAAGTAGATTCAAAATTGGTGAATAAGATGAGGAGGCTTCTTTGTTTTACCTGTTGGCGCACCTGCAGGTATAATTTTTCATAATCGCTTTCCCAGTAATCTGTTTGAATGCGATACAATGCATCCTGCAGCAATTTTATTTGCCCGGGTTTTCTATCAGCCACAACCAGGTCGCCCACTTTGTGCGAAAAAGTGATCATGCCAATTCTATCTTGCCGGTGCAATGCCACACTTCCCAATACCAGCGAACTGTTAATGGCATAATCCATAAGGGCCAACCCATTGAAAGGCATTTTCATAAGACGGCCTTTGTCGATAACGCAATACACTTGCTGGCTGCGTTCATCTACAAAACTGTTCACTTTTAAACCAGCGTGTCGTGCAGTGGCTTTCCAGTTTACGGCACGAATATCATCGCCCTGCACATATTCTTTAATGTGATCGAACTCCAGGCTATGACCAATTTTCCGGAGCTGCCTGCTGCCCACTTCTTTTACCTGCACGGTTTGTGCATTCAATGCATGCTTGCGTAATTGTAAATAGGAAGGATACACTTTTACAGTAACCTCATCACTACCCAAAATGCGGCGTTGCATAATGCCCAATGGTGAACGCAGCAAACAAACGGTGTGGCCAAAATGGTAATCGCCACGGGTAACCGGCCGAATAAAATATTGAATACTGTGTTTTTTATTTCGGGAATACACTCCTGTAAACTCATTGCTTCTTGCCTGGAATTGTTCGGGCAATTCTTCAATTAATGTAAGATGCAACGGAAGCGGGAATGCGTGCCAAAGCATTAGTATCACAGGGTTCTGATCGCTATTGCTCAGCCTGGAAGAAAGCACCCTGGTGCAGGTAAAACGATGTTTATAAAAGAACAGGTAGGCAATATCGAACAGGGAGATGAGTACAAAAAATGCAGTGAACAATTTTGCATAGAGCAATGGCCAGTCCATGAGCCAGGTAAAAATAAAAAAGGCAACTACCAGCAGGCCTAGTTGATAAAACCGGGTACCGAAATACAGTTGTAAGTAAAATGCTCGTTGCTTCAACGGGGTGTTTTAAAGCAATGTAATCATTTCAGTGCATCCGGATCAAATTTGAAACGCACCACTGCATTTTTTTGTTCGGTACTGGCCAGGCGAACCGTATATCGTTTGGCACCAGCCTGCACAATCATCAATGCAGTATTGGGAGGAATAGAACCCAGGTTTTCTGCTACCATCACCACTTCCTGTA
This sequence comes from Phnomibacter sp., assembly GCA_035456005.1. Taxonomy (GTDB): domain Bacteria; phylum Bacteroidota; class Bacteroidia; order Chitinophagales; family Chitinophagaceae; genus Phnomibacter. The sequence goes on from DATIEA010000004.1 coordinate 604,659, forward strand.
TAGGTTCATTCTCATCTATGGCAACTTTGATGGTAATGGCATCTGCACTCAATCCTTTTTTAGACACTACCAATTTATTGTTGCTATATACCGAAATGGTATCGCCATCAATTTCGCCGTTGTCGTAAAAACTAACTTCGAGCGTCTTAGCATCAGTAACAATCGTTTCTACAATTTCATTCTTACGGGTAGTAAGCACTTTCGGCGGATCTGTTTTAATGGGTGGCGCTTTTGCAGTTACCGAAGGCGTTTCTTCTTTTGGTTTGGTTACCGGCCCAACTGTTTTATTGGGAGTATCTTTTACTTCAGGAACCGGGTTCGATTTTTTTTGATTGGTGCTGTTGTTTCCGGCAGCAGGAGGTTTGTTTCCCGTTGTTGGTTTAGTAACCAGGAACTCTGACTGGCCGGGTTTTACAGATTTTCCATTTGCTTTTGCATTGCTATCGGGGCTCTTCAAAAACTCTGCTACTTCAAAATCGCTGTCCTGTACTTTCTCGAGGCGTACCACGCCACCACCACATGGAATGGTGTCGTTCTTCATGTTCACGCTGGTATAAGTGCCTTCAAGGTATTCATGTACACCATCTTTCCTGTAACGCAGATAACAAGTCATCAGGCATGCATCGCCACCGCCTGTGACTTTCAAATCGGTCATCTGGTCTTCTTTCAAAGTAAGATCGCCTGAGCCGGAAGCCCACATGCCAATTACCTTGGTTTTGCCATAAAAACGGGTAGTTTGATAAGAGTAGGTAACACCCTTTACAGCTTTGCCTACATTTTTTATTTGTACTTCGTAGCGGTATTTAGAACCGTTGAACAGGTATTCGTATTCGTTGTAAAAAGTACCACGCCAAATGCCGGTAACATCCTGTGCAAGGAGCATGCTGCATGGCATGGCCATGAGTATAAGGGGTAGGATGCGAAAAAATTTCATCATATTCAATGACCAGTAAACGGAAAATTAAAATTAAGGGAGGGCTTGATTAGGCTGCTGTTTCGAAAGTAATTGTTTGTTAATTTTGCCACCCTTCAATTTATAAGGTAACAAGTAATAATGAGTATTAATATCACTTTTCCTGATGGAGCCATCAGGCAGTACGAAGCAGGCGTATCGAGTTTAGACATTGCACGTTCTATTTCCGAAGGATTAGCAAGAAATGTATTGGCAGCAAAAGTAGATGGTGAAGTAAGAGACCTTACAAGACCCATCAACACCGATGCTACGATCCAGTTTTTGAAATGGGATGATAAGGATGGCAAGAACACATTCTGGCATTCTTCGGCACACGTAATGGCTGAGGCGGTGGAATCAATGTTCCCCGGTGTGAAGTTTTGGGTAGGACCTCCCGTTGAAAACGGTTTCTATTACGATATAGACCTGGGCGATCGTAAACTCACAGAAGAAGACCTGGCAAAGCTGGAAGCAAAAATGAAAGAGCTGGTGAAACAGAATCTTTCGTTTGAACGTAAAGAGATCTCAAAAGCAGAAGCTACTGCCTACTTCACCGAAAAGGGTGATGAATACAAACTTGACCTGCTTCAAAACCTGGAAGATGGTGGCATCACTTTCTATACACAGGGCAATTTCACCGACCTCTGCCGCGGGCCGCATATTCCCAGCACCGGGTTTATAAAAGCTATTAAACTCACCAATATTGCTGGTGCATACTGGAAGGGTGATGAAAAAAATAAAATGCTTACCCGCTTGTATGGCGTTACGTTCCCCAGCCAAAAAGAACTGGATGAATACATAGCCATGGTGGAAGAAGCCAAGCGCCGCGACCACCGAAAAATTGGCCGCGACCTGGGTATTTTCTGCTTCGACGACGACGTAGGCCCTGGCCTTCCTTTGTGGATGCCCAATGGCACCATCATTATTGAAGAGCTCGAAAAACTGGCGAAAGAAACTGAAGAAGCTGCAGGGTATCATCGTGTTGTGACCCCGCATATTGCTAAGGAAAGCATGTACATCACCAGTGGTCACCTGCCTTACTATGCCGACAGTATGTTCCCGCCCATGGATATGGACGGTGAGAAATATTACCTGAAGGCCATGAACTGCCCGCATCACCACAAAATATTTTCGGCCGAACCAAAAAGCTACCGTGATCTCCCTTACCGATTGGCAGAATATGGCACTTGCTACAGGTATGAGCAAAGCGGCGAATTGTTTGGTTTGATGCGTGTTCGCTGCCTGCACATGAACGATGCGCATATCTATTGCAGCAAAGAACAATTTGCAGATGAGTTCAGGGCTGTAAACGATATGTACCTGAAATATTTCAAAATATTTGGGGTAGATAAATACGTGATGCGCCTCAGCTTGCACGATCCCGAAAAACTGGGCCAGAAGTATATTAATGAGCCGGAGCTTTGGTTAGAAACCGAAGAACTGGTGCGTAATGTGCTCATCGAAAGCAATATTCCATTTGTGGAAGTAAAAGGAGAGGGTGCATTTTACGGACCTAAGATTGACGTTCAGATATATAGCGCCATTGGTCGTGAGTTTACATTGGCCACCAACCAGGTGGACTTTGCCCAGGGCCGCCGCTTTAAACTGAGCTTTACCAACCCATCCAATGAAGCGGAAGTGCCGCTGATCATTCACAGGGCTCCGCTTGGTACGCATGAGCGTTTCATCGGCTTCTTGTTGGAGCATTACGCAGGCAAGTTCCCATTGTGGATAGCTCCTCAGCAGGTAAAAGTGTTGCCCATCAGCGATAAGTTCCAGCCTTTTGCAGAATCGGTTGTTAAAACTCTGAAAGCGCAAGGTATCAGGGCCAGCATAGATGACCGCAATGAAAAAATAGGCAAGAAAATTCGGGATGCTGAATTGCAAAGAGTGCCTTATATGTTTGTGGTAGGTGAAAAAGAGATGAACGAAAATGCAGTTTCGGTAAGAAGGCAGGGCAAGGGCGATATAGGTATGAAACCTGTATCTGAGATGGCTAATTTGCTCAAAACTGAAATTGTGGAAAGGTTGTCTGATGTATTGTAAACAAACATTCTGTTACTTTTGCGCATTATCATCACTAAAAGTATTTCTAACTTAAAATAGTTTAATGGCATTTCCCCCCCGCGACAGAGGTAGATTTAACCCACGCTTTAGGCAACCCGAGCCAGAACATCGTATCAACGATCGAATTCGGGCACAACAAGTACGATTGGTTGGCGACAATGTAACCCCTGGTGTTTACCCACTGGCAGAAGCATTGAAGCTGGCGCAAGGTCTGGAACTCGACCTTGTAGAAATTTCTCCCAATGCCGATCCTCCGGTAGTAAAAGCTATCGACTACAAGAAATTCTTGTACGAGAAGAAGAAGAAGGAAAAGGAGATGAAGGCCAATGCCAAGCAAAGTGAGGTAAAAGAAATTCGCTTTACGCCGGGCACCGATGACCACGACTTCGACTTTAAAGCCAAGCACGCCGAAAAGTTTTTGAAAGATGGCAACAAGGTAAAATGCTATGTTCAGTTCCGCGGTCGTGCCATCATGTTTCAGGACAGGGGACAAGTACTCCTGCTGAAATTTGCAGAACGACTGGCTGAGGTCGGTGCATTGGAAAGCCTGCCGAAAATGGAAGGCAAGCGAATGATAGCCATGTTTGCTCCAAAATCAACCAAGAAGAAAGCCTGATAAAACGGCGAATTCACCATAATGCAAAAGCCTTTACACATCGTAAAGGCTTTTGTTATTTGAGTTATCCAATGGGCACTTTTACCATTTCCTCGTAGCGGTTTTGGAACTGGTGTACCGTCATGGGGTAAGTGATATGGCTTTTTTCTTCGCGGTACCACATTAAAAAATCGGTGAATTTCTTGGTGGGTCCCGCCAGCACCCTAAAGGGGCCAAACTTGTATTTGGAGTTGCCGCTTTCCATTATTTCCTTTTCGAATCCCATTTTGAGTAAATGGACTTCTTCGAGCGGCAGGGGTTTTAATTCTTCAATTTCGAACCAGGCATTTTGCACTCCTGTTTCTACTTCAATTTGTCCTCCGTCATCTGCATTTACGTTGAGGACCGTGCCTTCCATCCAGGTACCTTCGTTTTGAACCAGTACCCAATTGCCTGGTTTTAATTCGCTGAACTTGATCATATGGCATTGTTTTAGTGCTATTAAGCTACAACCAAAACGTTAAAAACCATACAATTGCAGCATATGAAGCCCTATCGTTGCAGCCTGCGAAGTTTAGGACCGATTTGAGTTGTTTTTGTAAAGTGTAAATCCATACCTTTGCGCCCCGCTCAGTGAAAACTGTGCGTTTTGCCCAAATGGCTCCAAAAGAGATTCGGGTGGTCCGAATCCGCCAGTAGGGTGTAACAGATAAATGTTTAATGACCATGCCAAAGGTTAAAACCAATTCAAGTGCCAAAAAACGCTTTAAGCTCACAGGCACAGGCGAAATCACTTTTCAAAAGAGTTTCAAGAGGCACATCCTCACCAAAAAATCTACCAAACGTAAGCGTGCACTGCGCCAGAAAGGTGTTGTAGCTCCGGCTAACACGCATTTCGTAAAACGTTTGCTCGGTTTGAAATAACCACTCAAACCTATTATTTAAACTCTTTAAAATTATTTTGATATGCCTCGTTCAAAAAATGCCGTAGCCAGCCGTGCACGCCGTAAAAGAGTACTCGACCAAGCTAAAGGGTACTATGGCAAACGTAAAAATGTATATACCGTAGCCAAGAACCTTGTAGAAAAAGGTCTTACTTATAGCTACGTTGGTCGCAAATTGAAGAAGCGTGAATACCGCGTTCTTTGGATTGCCCGTATTAATGCTGCAGTACGCGAAGAAGGTCTTACCTACAGCGTGTTCATGCACAAACTTGCGCAAAAAGGTATCACCCTCGACCGCAAAGTACTTGCCGACCTGGCAATGAATGAGCCTGCTTCTTTCAAGAAGTTGGTAGAATCAGTAAAATAATATTGGCGTAAGCTAATTATACAAAAACCGGCTTTGGGTATACACCAGGCCGGTTTTTTTTATTTACCGTCATTGAATTATACAGAACCCTACTTTTGTATGCTTTAATAACTAACCAAGCCATTTCAGCCTAATGAACAGACGCATTGCCGACCTGGTACAAAACACTTACACAGATCTGGTCAATCAAACTTTTGACTTCCCTCAAAAAGACTTTGATGTAAAAAATGGATACTTGCAGTTTAACGGTGTTGACCTCAAACACCTGATCGACAAGTATGGAACGCCGCTGAAGATAAGCTACCTCCCAAAAATTGGATCGCAGATCAAACAGGCCAAAAACATGTTTGCCAATGCGATCAAAAAACACAAGTATGAAGGGCAGTATTACTATTGTTATTGCACCAAAAGCAGTCACTTTAGTTTTGTGGTAGAAGAAGCGCTGAAGCATGGCATACACCTGGAAACTTCTTTTGCTTACGATATTGAGATCATCAATAAACTCTACGAACGTCGTAAGATCACCAAGGATATTCATATCATCTGCAATGGGTATAAGCAAAAATCTTATACATCGCGGATCGCTAAACTGCTGAATAGCGGCTTCAAAAATGTGATCCCCATTCTTGATAATAAGGATGAACTGAATGCTTACAAAAAATCGGTGAAAGCGCCGTTCAAACTGGGCATCAGGGTGGCTGCCGAAGAAGAACCTACATTCCCTTTTTATACCAGTCGCCTCGGCATTCGCTCAAAGGATATACTGGAATTTTATGTAGACAATATTGAAGGATACGAAGACAAGTTTCAATTGAAAATGCTTCACATCTTTTTGAACAAAGGCATCAAAGACGATATTTACTACTGGAGCGAATTGAACAAAGTAGTGAACCTTTACTGCCAGTTGAAGAAGATATGCCCCGAACTGGATTCCATCAATATTGGTGGAGGTTTCCCCATCAAACATTCGCTGGGCTTCGATTACGATTATCAATTCATGATCAACGAAATTGTTGGCGTGATCAAAGTAGCCTGCAAAAAAGCCAAGGTTCCCATGCCCAATATCTTCACCGAATTTGGTAGCTATACTGTGGGTGAAAGCATGGCGCATATCTACAGCGTAATTGGCGAAAAAGTGCAAAACGATCGTGAGTGCTGGTATATGATCGACTCTTCTTTTATTACCACATTGCCCGATACCTGGGGCATTGGCGAACGTTTCTTAATGCTACCGGTAAACAAATGGGAAAATCCCTATCAACGGGTAGTATTGGGTGGCATCACCTGCGACAGCCATGATTATTACGATTCGGAAGAGCATATCAACGAAGTGTTTTTACCCAAGCTAAATGGGGAAACCACTGAGCCTTTGTATGTAGGATTTTTTCATACAGGTGCCTACCAGGACCAGATCAGCGGATATGGAGGTATCAAACACTGCATGATACCATCGCCCAAGCATGTGATTTTGGAACATGATAAAAATGGAAAACTGATAGACTGGGTATATGCCAAAGAGCAATCGGCGCAGAGTATGCTCAAGCTACTTGGGTACATCAAATAAATAACAAATGGATGAGCGGCTTTCGGGCCGCTTTTCTTTTGCACTAAATTGCCGGAACAACTCCATCAACATGCCATCAAATAAATGCATTCAACTATTTGCAATTGTTTTATTCAGCTTGCTACTGCAGGTAAATGCGGGCTATAGCCAATCGGAAGAAACACAAGTAAAAGCTGTGATAGATAAAATGTTTGAAGGCATGCGGCAAGCCGACTCCGCAAGCATAGTACAATCATTTGCACCAAATGCCATTATGCAAACCATTGCAAAAAACAAACAACAAGTAGATACCATAAAAGGAAATACTGTTGCGCAATTTGCGGGTTCTGTTGGCAAGCAAAAGAAAGGAGCATTGGATGAACGCATCAGCTATGCAAACATCAGCATTGATGCCAACTTAGCACAGGTTTGGACGCCTTACCAGTTTTTTCTGAATGGCGTATTCAGTCATTGCGGTGTAAATGCATTCCACTTAGTAAAACTAAATGGCGAGTGGAAAATTCAATACATTATTGATACACGAAGAAAGGAGGGATGCCTTTAGTGCACTTTCATTTTATATTTCTTATTCACCTTCGGGTCTTTAAAATACTTCTCGGCATCTTCCTGCGAAACATCCGCATCAAATTCAACCAGTGGCAAATCCACCAGTTGCAGTCTTGCCTGTTTCAACTCGTCTTGTAGCTTTTTGGTTTTTGCCAACACATCCACATCCCTGTCGCCACTTAACTGGTTTTCGCTGTTTAAATATTCAAGACGTTTGGCTACTGTACGCAATTGCGTAGCCGTGTTCTGCTCCTGTATTTTATTGGGTGCTACTGCTTCTTTCACAGGCACCAAAGTGAGACCAATACTCGGAAGAATTTTTCCCAGGTCCTTGGCTGTTTCTGTAGTGCCGCTGGTAGCAAGTACAGTACCCGCCAATGCAGTGGTAGAGCCGGACACATCAAAACCAATACGGGTTCCTTTATTGCGCTTTACAGTACTGCTCAGCACATAGAAAGTCAATTTTAAAGTAGCCACATAATCGGCGACCTCCGCAGAAATGCGTTTGTGCAAACTGTTTTGCAGTGGGTAATTGATACCCGGCCTTATCACCAATTTTACCTGTGCAGTATCCCTATTAAAAAATTTATCTGTGCCTACAAATGAAAGTGTAAGTGTTTTTTGTTTGGCAGTGTCGTTGTCTTTAATAAAATCGAATGGCACCATCCACGCAAATTCGTCATCACATTTTTTTACCTGGGAGTATTGGGTAATGGGGATATTGGTGAGCATAGAGATTTGCTCAATTGGAAAGGAACCATCGTCGCACTGCACCCTGAACTTAACGGAATCTCCTTCTTCAATGGCCAATGTACCGTTGATAGTGGGTTTCAATTTGGAAGGAACGATGTCGGTATTGTAAAAAACGATTGTGCAAAATGTATCTACTTTTTCGTCCTGGTCTTGCAGGCTCTGCACACCCATCAGCACTTTGTATTCCACATCGTACTTCAGTTTGCCGCTTTTGAAAAAAGATTTTTCGGCTTTGAAGTACAGGTTTCCTGATGACTTGTCCAGCTTTAAACCAACAGGTGCATTTTTCAGGTACCAGTAGTATTTGTCCTGCGGCTTATTAATCTCAAACCTGTATTGGAGTACTGAATCTACATGCAGGGTGAAATAAGGATTCATGTTGATGATCCTTAGTTTATGAGCTGCAAGAGAGTCCTGGTGAAGTGCAATGGAATCTGCCGGATGATGTACCTGCACTGTATCCTGTGCCAGCAAAGTACATGAAACAAAAAGACAGAATAAGTTAGTGAGGAGAAGCTTGTACAATTTCATGATAGAGTTCATTCGATGTGCACGCTAAGTGGGAAGCAGCTCAATAGTTTCGATCAGACCCCATTCGCAGCAGGATAACGCTTATAAGCCAGCGAAAATACAGATGAAAAGGGAAAGCCCTTTCGAAGAATCGAAAAGGCTTTTAAAAACTACTATGAAAAAAGAAGTCCTTGTTTAAGGGGTGTGCAGGGTGAATGAGTTATAATACCGTAATCTGCTTGGTTTGAGGCTTTACTATGGCTTTTTTAGGCAGAAGGATCTTCAACAGACCGTCCTCGTATTTGGCCTGGATATTATCGGCATCTACTTTGTCGTCGAGGCTGAAACTCCTTTTAAAAGATTTTACTCCAAACTCCTTGCGTACAAATTTCAACGCAGTTTTTTCTTCGGTTGCTTTTGGCTCAGTGTAGCCAATCGTGAGCAAACCTTCTTCAAGATTCAGGGTAAACAGGTCTTTGTTACGGCCCGGTGCACTCAGTTCGAGGTGGAAAGCTTCTTCAGTTTCTACCACATTCGCTGGAATATTGGAAGTAACTGCCGGCTGGCCAAATGCACGATCAAAGTCGTTGAAAATGTTATCCCAAACATTGGGAAACCTTCTTGAATACTCGCGGTTGTTTGTTTTTGTGAATGTCATATTGTTTTGTTTTATGTTTTTAATGCCTTGGGTTGACAAACACAATCCATCAAATACGATTCCGGGCCAGCAATTGAAAAGCAAAGCGGTAAAAATTTCAGTAGAAGGTTTCGAAAAGAGCCATAATGGCATTTTAAATGCGAAATAAATGTCACATTGGCGTGTTAAGCAGGAGGTAGGTTAGTTTCGAATTGAGAAAACATCATATCGAATACTAAAACTTAGCCTTTTGAAAGCATTCTAATCCTGAACTTTGTTGCTCAATTTTTGTAACCAGTATTAAAAAATCAATATTATGTATCCATCTGAAATTGTAGAACCCATGAAATCCGAGCTGACTGAATTCGGATTTGAAGAAATGACCAGCCCCGATGAAGTTGTATCTCAAATGCAAAAAGAGGGAACCACTTTGGTAATGATCAATAGCGTATGTGGCTGTAGTGCAGGTTCTGCACGTCCCGGCGTTTTGATGGCTGTACACAATGCAGCTAAGAAACCAGATCATCTCACGACTTCTTTTGCAGGATATGACACAGCAGCAGTAGCCAAAGTGCGTGAATACATGCTGCCTTACCCACCATCTTCACCTGCCATTGCCTTGTTTAAAGATGGCCAACTGGTGCATATGATCGAGCGTCACCAAATTGAAGGACGTCCTGCACAAGTAATTGCCAGCAACCTGATCAGTGCTTTTGACCAGTTCTGCTAATTATTAGTTCTGCTATACTTTTTTGTAAAAAACCTTTCCGTTTCAGCGGGAAGGTTTTTATTTGCCAATAGTCGACTGGAGATTCATTCAGCTCTCTAAAGCATTATTTGCATGTATCCTAACCTGTACTTTTTTCTGAAGCAAGTTTTTGGTATAGAACTTCAAGGATTTAAACTGATCAACACATTTGGGTTCATGGTGGCACTGGCCTTTTTAAGTGCAGCATGGGCATTGACAAGCGAACTAAAGCGCAGGCAGAAACTAGGTGTGCTGCAATATTCTGAACAGGAAATTTGGGTAGGAAAGGGGGCCAACTGGGGAGATGTTTTGTGGAATGCCCTGTTTGGTTTCATTATGGGCTGGAAGTTCATTGGCTTCTTTTCTATGCGTGATGCAGCTTATGCTGATCCCCAGGCTTTTCTATTGTCGGGCATGGGCAATCTTAGTGCAGGAATTATTCTTGCATTGGTATTTGGCGGTTTGCGCTATTACAGCGGCAACAAAACAAAACTTGCCAAACCGGAAAAACGCATCATTCGAATCTGGCCCCACGACCGGGTGGGCGACATGATTATACTAGCTGCCGTGTTTGGCTTTGGCGGCGCCAAACTATTTCACAACTTAGAAAACTGGGAAGACCTGGTAGCCGATCCCATTAATGCACTGATCTCTTTTAGCGGACTCACATTTTATGGAGGGCTTATTTGTGCAGGTGCTGCCATTGTTTGGTATGCCCGCAAACACCGCATCAATCTTTGGCATTTGGTAGACTCATTTGGCCCGGCTTTAATGCTGGCTTACGCAATAGGTCGCATCGGGTGCCAGGTAGCCGGCGATGGCGACTGGGGCATTGTGAACAGCGCTTATGTATCCGACATGCAGGGAAAAGCCGTATTGGCCACACCGCAGCAATACAATGATTCTGTTACTCACTATTTGTCGCATTTCAAAAGATCGCAACACGGGGTGAAAGAAGTGACAACTGCTGCCGATGTATTGCATGCGCCATTTAAAGCCCCTTCATTTTTACCGACCTGGATGGTAGCTTATACTTATCCGAATAATGTATTAAGTGATGGCGTTCCACTGCCAGAATGCGAAGGCCAGTGGTGCAACAGGTTGCCTATGCCGGTATATCCCACACCGTTTTACGAAACGGTAATGGGCCTTCTGCTGTTTAGCTTATTATGGGCCTATAGAAAAAAATTAAAAGTAGCAGGACAACTGTTTGGCTTCTATTTGATAGGCAATGGGCTGGAAAGATTCCTTGTCGAAAAAATAAGGGTAAATACTACTACGCCATTGCTGGGCTTTCATCCGTCGCAGGCAGAAATCATTTCATTATGCTTAATTCTAGCCGGCATAATTATTATTTTGATTCGCAGAAAAGCAGATAAAATACCTGAGCCTGCCAAAAGTTGATCTATTGTAATTATTATTGATATACTATTTATACTCCTAAATATTATTGCCATGCCCAGTTTTGATATTGTTTCCAAAGTAGATGTACAGGTTTTGGACAATGCGGTGAATGTGACCAAAAAGGAGATCACGAATCGCTTCGATTTTAAGGGAAGCCATGTATCATTTGATTTGGATAAAAAGACTTTTGCGCTTCACCTGGAAGCCGACAGCGATATGAAAATGGAACAGATCATTGATGTACTCATCAGTCGTTCTATCAAACAGGGACTGGACGGTCAGGCTTTTGACCTGACCAAAGAAGGGTTTCAGAGTGGCAAAGTGTGGAAGAAAGAAGTGCCGGTACGTAACGGGTTGAAGCAGGAAGACGCCAAGAAGATTGTGAAAATGATTAAGGATAAGGGGCTTAAAGTCCAAGCGGCTATTATGGACGATATTGTTCGGGTGACCGGCAAAAAGATAGATGACCTACAGGAAGTGATTGCTGCATGTAGGGGGGCTAACCTGGGCATTCCATTACAGTACATCAATATGAAAAGCTGATAACTCAGGGATTTTTAGCCTAAACAGCACAAAATCAGCCATTTAGATTTAGGAGATTTTATGCTTTTATTTTAAGACCGATTCCCCTAATTTTGCCGTCCATTAAACATACCCGGTCGCTGTCGGGTTGTAAAACAAAGAAAAATGAAAAAAGACATTCATCCTAAGGGATACCGCCTGGTAGTTTTTAAAGACATGAGTAACAACACTAGCTTTTTAAGCAAGTCTACTGCTCATACCAAAGAAACCATTCAGTGGGAAGATGGCAACGAATATCCAGTTATCAAACTCGAAATTTCAAATACCAGCCACCCTTTCTATACTGGTAAAAACATCCTGGTAGATACTGCCGGTCGTATCGATAAGTTCAAGAAGAAATACGCGAAGAAGTAATCATTTACTTCTACAGCAGGTATTTCAACCTGGATATGAAAAGGCTCCTGATTTTGTCAGGAGCCTTTTTTGTGCCCACTGGTTTTGTAAGCAACTTGCTGTTTGTGTTTTCGGGGCTATCTTCAATTTCAAACCTTATCGACGTTGATCATAGTTTTATACGATACGCCACAAAGCAGGCAGCAATTCTATCCATTTTCGTTTACGAGGCCTATCGGCTCCATGCTTTTTGGGTTATATTCCCTTGTAGAAGGATGGGAAAAAAGAACAGGGCTTAAAGCTTATGCACTTTCTGCACCGTTGCTATGCGATGAATTGCCCGATGCAGATTCCTATTTATGCATTGATGCAACGGTAATGCCCGGCGATGATTGCATTGCCCAAATGTTGCAATTAGGCATCGGTCAATCGCTTACTGACTCAGCAGGATTGATTGGATTTCATGTGAGTTCGAAACCTGTTTACCAGCAAATACCCATTTTTAGCGAAGAGATTTCATTTGCGAGCACACCAGTAAGATGTACGCATCCCATGGATTTGGTAGTGCAAAATGCCACGGAAATTGTTGCGCAATACAATCGTCCATTTGCATCTACCGCATCATTGCAGCTATCGTCCACCAATCATATTTTGGGTAACCAATTATTCGTGGGGCCTAATGTGCAAATGGAATGTTGTTTTATCAATTCCACCGAAGGGCCGGTGATTATTGGAGCCAACACGTTGATCATGGAAGGCACATGCATTCGTGGTCCTGTTGTGATTGGTGCTGATTGTGTAATCAAAATGGGAACTAAAATATATGGCGGCACTACCATTGGAAACCAATGTACCATTGGCGGCGAGATCAAGAACAGCATTGTATCTAATTACAGCAACAAAGCCCATGATGGATACCTGGGAGATAGCTATTTAGGTGAGTGGTGCAACCTGGGTGCAGGTACCAGCAACAGCAATGTAAAGAACAATGCAGGCGAAGTGACCATGTGGCAACAGGGTACCCAATCGTGGGTGCTAAGAGGAAATAAATGTGGCACCATTATGGGCGATTATTCACGTACAGCCATCAACACATCGCTTAATACAGGAACAACCATTGGGGTTTGCAGCAGCATTCACGGAGGAAGCATACCTCCCAAACATGTGCCATCGTTTAAGTGGGGAGCAGAGGGAGATTATGAACTAAACAAGGCATTGGCGGATATCGCCAATTGGATGGCTTTCAAGAAAGAAGAATTAACGCCAACACAGCAACAGGTAATAATTCAGTTGTATCATCATATTCTTGGTTGATAAATGTCAGATTAACAATTGGAATAACGCAGTATTTTCACGACCGAAAATTGAAACCTAAGAAACAAATAGTTACACAATGAGAAAGTTTATTGCTGCGGCAAACTGGAAAATGAATTGCACCAAAGAACAAGCTAAGACGCTGGTGCAGGATTTGCTCGAAGTTTCCTATGCATTGGATAAAAGACACCTGGTTGTCCTGGCTGTTCCTTATCCTTACCTAATTATGGTGAAGGACATGATCGGGCCCAATGATGATCATTTTACTGTGGCAGCACAAAACCTGCATCACCTGAAAAGCGGTGCGTACACCGGTGAAGTATCTGCCCCAATGCTTGCGTCTATTGGCGTGGAGTATGTACTGATCGGCCACAGCGAAAGGAGAGAGCAATTTGGCGAAGACAATGCCTTGTTGGCTAAAAAAGTGGACATTGCTTTAGAGCATGGCCTGAAACCCATTTTCTGCTGTGGTGAACCCCTGGAAATTCGCGAAGCCGGCACTCAGAATGAATATGTAAAAAAGCAATTGGAAGAAAGTATTTTCCATTTGTCGCCTGCTGCTATTAAAGAAGTGGTAATTGCCTACGAACCCATTTGGGCTATTGGTACCGGCAAAACCGCATCTATCGACCAGGCACAGGAAATGCATTTCCACCTGAGAAGTTGCCTGATCAAGAAATACGATGAAAATACTGCCAACAATATTTCCATCCTGTATGGAGGAAGCGTAAAAGCAGACAACGCTGAAGCCTTGTTCAACTGTCCATCTGTTGATGGTGGATTGGTGGGTGGCGCCAGCTTGATTGCTGCCGACTTCGAAAAAATAATTGAAGGCCTGAAAAAATAATTTTCAGTACAAAATAAAAGCAGCCGGTTGCAATATGCGTCGGCTGCTTTTTTATTTGAATGAATTAGTGATTGAGTTGATTTAAAAGCAACCTGAATTTAACCTTTCATCCTTTCAACTTTCCAACGCTCTCCTTTCACTTTTCCACCTGCGCCCTTTTCAACCTGTCGTTCACGGCCATACCAATACCCTCGTTAGGAAAAGGATGCACCAATATAAGATCGGCGCCCATCGTGTCTGCTTTTCGCATGGTTGCAAACAAATGCTTAGCTACTTCATCTATCGATTTTATCTCCGACAAACTCATGCAGGCGATAATGTTCTGAACAGCTTCGCCACCAAGAGAGTCGAGTAATTCCGCATCTGTACCCCAACCCAGGACGATCATTTTTTTACCTGTATTGCGAGTGGCTAATTCCAGCAAATTCCCCATCAATAAAGGGGTAGAAGTGGCATAGTGGCTTTTAAGCATACCGGGTGCAACAGGATGCTTTTCTGCACTGGTTTCCAACCGTACTTTTCTATTCAGCACCCGGCTAATTTCATCCACACTGATCTTGCCAGTTCTTCTTACAATCACTTCCTCATTTTCAAAATCTACAATAGTACTCTCTACACCAATGGGGCAGGAGCCTCCATCCAAAATATAGGGAATGCGTTGGTTGAGCCCTTCGTACACATGCAGAGCAGTAACAGGGCTTACATAACCAAAACGATTGGCACTCGGTGCCGCCACAGGAAAATCTATCTCTTGCAATAATTGCAGCGTAAGCGGATGCGACGGAATACGCACTGCAACTTTTGGGCTTCCGGCTGTAACCAAATCGGGGATGATAGATTTCTTGGGCAACAAAAATGTAATGGGGCCCGGGGAAAAAGCAGCAGCTAATATGGAAGCCGAAGCAGGAATATCTGCCACATAGTTGGGTACCTTATCCCATGATGATAAATGAATGATCAAGGGATTGAATTGGGGGCGTTCTTTGGCATGAAATATTTTCAACACCGCATCATCATTCAGGGCATTGCCAGCCAAACCGTAAACCGTTTCGGTGGGTATGGCGACAACATCTCCCTGGCGTAAATGTGCTGCTACTTTTAGTATGTCAGTTCCTATCTCTGTTGTCATATAACTCCCTATTCAAACATGTTGTTGATGCTATCAACTTATCAGTTGCTATAATTGTATTCCGGCACTTTTGTAGGCTGCTATAAAGTCCATACCAATTTGGGTATAGTTGTATTTACGCATGGCAGCCTTAGAAATTTTTGATTTTTGGAATTGCATTTCACCTTTTTTTACCCGTTCGATGGCTTGCAAAAATGCAGTTTCATTTCCTTCTTCCACCAAAACTCCATTCGTGTCGTCTATGATTTCGCCAATGCCTCCCACGTTGGTGCTCACGACCGGTACTCCTGCACAATGCGCTTCCAGTATTACGCAAGGTAAATTTTCGTAGCGGCTGAATAGCGTAAGCAAATGGGTTTGCTGTACCATCAAAGCCACCTGGTCGTAGGCAATCAAGCCTGCACAATGAATAGCTTCAGAACGATGTTTCCATTTTTCAATCCACTGTTGTAGTAAAGGAGTGATGGGTCCAACAATAGTAAGTTTTATATCCTGGTGTCTTTGCAGTAATTCGTCGTACACACGCAACAATCCTTCCGGATTTTTTTGATAGCTAAGGGTAGAAATGTGTAACACATGAAATAGCCCGTCATCAGGACCGGCTATTGGATTAAACAGGGAAGTATCCACAGCATTGGGTACTACGGTAGCGGGTATTTTACCGTATAGAGATTCTACAGTATTTACCAATTGGGCAGATACACTAATAAACATACGGCATTGCTGAAACAGCAGCCTGGTAAGGCGTTGACGCAATGGACCGAGCTTGCGAATATTGAGCAAAGCAGCAGGTTGGTATTCGGTAGAATTTTCGGTAACAAATAGCGGCCAGTCATACTTTTTTTGCAGGTAGCGCCACCAGATGGCAGCTTTCCATGCAATGTTTACATGCAGCAAAATGGGTTCGCCTTTTTCCCGCAAAATGGAAGGCAACACCGTCTTCAGCGCTTGCATGTAGTACCACTGTGACCATATTTTATCCAGCCATTTTTTTTGTGGATAATACACCCTGTATTCAGTAAGGTTACCCTCTACGCTTTTTTCCACTTTCAACCCTCCCGAAAACCGCTCCGGATCCTTTACGGCGAATACTGCCACCACCGGAATTTGGGTGGCAATGGCCCTGGCATGTCTCTGTACAAAATCGCCGCTATAGCAGTCGATTTTTGATGGATACCAACTGCATAATTTTAAAACATAAGACATTCAGGATAGTTTTTAACATTAACCTTCCGCCCCCTACACCTAAGGGTCTAAAAGGTTACATTTGCAAACTTTGTATAAAAAGAATGGAAGAACAAAATTTACCACAACAGACGAACGATTTCAACCGAATAATCCAGGTTAATATTGAGGAACAAATGAAGACGGCCTATATCGACTATTCCATGTCGGTAATAGTAGGCCGTGCCTTGCCAGATGTTCGCGATGGTTTTAAACCTGTACACCGCCGGATCTTATTTGCCATGAATGAGCTTGGTCTTGATTATGGCAAGCCTTTTAAGAAAAGTGCCCGTATAGTGGGTGAGGTAATGGGTAAGTATCACCCGCATGGTGACTCGGCCATTTACGATACCATGGTGCGTATGGCGCAGGACTGGAGTCTTCGTTATCCACTGGTAGATGGCCAGGGTAACTTTGGTAACCAGGATGGTGACGACGCCGCTGCTATGCGTTATACCGAAGCCCGCTTGCAAAAATTATCTGAGTACATCTTATCCGATATTGAAAAAGACACTGTCGATTTCCAAAACAACTTCGACGACAGCCTGGAAGAACCTTCAGTACTTCCCAGCCGTATTCCCAACCTGCTGGTAAACGGAAGTAGTGGTATTGCCGTTGGTATGGCTACCAATATGCTGCCGCACAACCTGAGCGAAGTAGTGGATGGTTGCATGGCCTATATCGACAACAGGGAAATAACTGCAGAAGAACTCATCAAATATGTAAAAGCTCCCGACTTCCCGACCGGAGGTGTTATCCATGGATTTGATGGAGTGCGCCAGGGTCTCTTGACCGGCCGTGGCAGGGTAGTGCTTCGCGGTAAAGCATTTGTAGAATCTGACGAAAAAGGAGGCCGCGATAAGATCATCATTACCGAGGTTCCTTACCAGGTAAACCGCGACTTGCTTACCAACAAAATTGGTGAGTTGGTAAACGATAAAGTGATCGAAGGTATTTCGAACGTGAACAACGAATCGAACCTTAAAGAAGGCACTCGTATCGTTTTGGACCTGAAGCGGGACGGCGTACCGCAGGTGATTATCAATCAGTTATTCAAATTAACTGAACTACAAACCTCATTCGGGATCAACAACGTAGCACTGGTAAAAGGGCGCCCACGCACCCTGAACCTGAGAGACCTGATCTCCGAATTCGTATCCTTCCGCCACGAAGTGATTGTGCGCCGCACCCAGTACGAACTGCGCAAAGCAGAGGAGAGGGCCCATATTTTGGAAGGCTATCTCATTGCACTGGATCACCTGGATGAAATCATTTCACTGATTCGTAACTCATCTACGCCTGAGTTGGCCAAAGAAGGCCTGATTACTCGCTTTGGAATGAGTGAAATACAAGCCAAAGCCGTATTGGAAATGCGTTTGCAACGCCTTACCGGTATGGAGCGGGATAAGATCAAAGAAGAATATGACGAGATCAAGAAACTCATCGATCACCTGAAGCATATTTTGTCCGACGAGCCTCTTCGTTTCCAGATCATCAAAGATGAATTGCAGGAAGTAAAAGACAAATTTGGTGATGTTCGCAGAACAGAGATCCAATACCTGGCCGATGAAATTAGCCTGGCCGACCTGATTGAGCAGGAAGATGTGGTAGTTACCATTTCAAACTTGGGATATATTAAGCGTACTTCAGCTACCGAATTCCGCCAGCAGCGCCGTGGAGGCAGGGGAGCAAGAGGCAGCAAAACCAGGAACGAAGACTGGATCGAACACCTCTTTATTGCCAATACTCACCATACCATGTTGTTCTTTACCGAAAAGGGAAGGCTATATTGGTTGAAGACTTA
This sequence comes from Phnomibacter sp., assembly GCA_035456005.1. GTDB lineage: Bacteria > Bacteroidota > Bacteroidia > Chitinophagales > Chitinophagaceae > Phnomibacter. The sequence continues at coordinate 622,979 of DATIEA010000004.1, forward strand.
CGAAATACCGGAAGGTGAGAAAACCGGCAAGGGAAGGGCTATTCAAAACCTGATGCAAATGCCTCAGGACGATAAAGTTAGAGCAGTTATTGACATTGCCGACATAGCTGATAAAGAGTTTGCACAAAGCCACTATATTGTACTGTGTACCAAGAAAGGGGTTATCAAAAAGACTTCTTTGGAAGACTTTAGCCGCCCACGTTCTACCGGTGTAAATGCCATTACAATTGTAGAAGGCGATGAGCTGCTCTCTGCAAAACTGACCGATGGTGACAGCGAGATCATGCTGGCACTGAAATCGGGTAGAGCCATCCGTTTCCCTGAAGCCAAAGTTCGTCCTACAGGAAGAGGCGCTATTGGTGTAGGAGGTATAGAAGTGGATGATGCAAAAGATGAAGTGGTGGGTATGCTTTGCGTAGCCAAAGGCGATATCGACACCAAGCGCATATTGGTAGTAAGCGAAAAAGGATACGGCAAAAAGACCCCGATAGATGACTATCGCATTACCAACCGCGGTGGTAAAGGTGTTAAAACTATCAGTATTACCGAAAAAACTGGTAACCTGGTAGGAATGTTGTCCGTTACTGATGACAACGATTTGATGATTACCTGCAAATCGGGCATCACCATTCGTACCGGCGTCGACAGCATACGTGAAGCCGGAAGAGCTACGCAGGGCGTGAAACTCATACGTGTGGAAGATGATGATGAAATTGCAGCAATCACGCAGTTGGATAAAGAGGAAGAAGAAACAGAGTTAGTAGAAGGAGTTGATGGCAGCGAAAACGCAACCGAAAACGGAACAGACTTGAATGCCCCGACAGAGGACACTGATACAAATCAGGAAAATACTGACGAAGACAATTCACCTTCATAGCACAAAACAACATTGTAAACCAATTATTCGATTATGAAACGTTTTCTATTAGGCCTTTCATTGGTAGGTTTGGTTTCATCGGCAGCCATGGCGCAGTTTGATGAGGTTAAAACTGCATTGGCAATTCAGCAGTACAAAAAAGCAAAAGAATTGCTCGGGCCTTTGTTGACTAAACCAAAAAATGCAACTAAACCCGAAGGACAAATATTGCAAGCCACCGTATTGTCGTATTTGATGAACGACAGTACCCAGGGCCAGTTGGATGATTTGCGCAATCAATCCATAGCAGCATACGAAAAATACCTGGAAATGGATCCCAAGAAAGAACTGGTAAAAGATCCTTTGTATTCTGCTGCACCAATCGCATATTATTCTTCTTATTTCAACGAAGGCATCAAAGGCTATAACAAGAAGAAATGGGAAGATGCTTGCAAAAACTTCGACAAAACAGTTTACTGGAGCGATTATATTATTGCGAATAAACTGGCTACAATGGAGTTTGACACAAGTGCCAACCTGCTGGCAGGTGCTGCTTATCAAAACCTGAAAACACCAAAAGCTGATGAAAGCGCTGCAAAATATTTCAGTAAACTGACCGACAAAAAAATTGGTGGGGCAGATAACGAATTTATCTACCAGTTCATGATGGGTTATTATTTCAGGAGTGAGGATATAGCCAACTTTGAGAAGTACAAAAAACTAGGTGCTGAAATTTACCCCAAGAGCGACTATTTCACGTATTCTGAAGTGGACTTCATTATGGCCATGGAAGACGAAGTAGCAAAGTCTAAAAAAATAGAAGATAAGCTTGCTAAAGAACCTAATAATATTGAGCTTACCGAAAGCTATGGCTATATCTTGTTCGATAAATTGAACGCAGATGAAGCTGCCATACCTGCCAACGCTGCAGAATTGGAGCCAAAAATGGTGAAATACCTGAGTGCTGCCGGCGATGCAAAACCTGCCGATGGCAAACCTTATTATTATTTGGGTAACCACTTTGTAAACAAGGGTGTTAAGATTAACAACCAGATCAACGAGGTAACCGACCAGATCAGGAAGGCAAACGCAAGTGCGAAGCCCGATAAGACAGGCAAATTGCCACCGCCCCCAAAAGAACTGACCGATAAGCGTGAAGCTTTGAAAAAAGCATACGATGTTGAAATTGATAAAGGATTACCATACTTAATTAAATCAGCAGATGCGTATTCAAAAGTTACTGCCATCAAAGGCATTGAATTGCAGAATTACAAACGCCTGGTAGACCAACTGATTTTGATTTATGGCGATAAGAAAGCTGCTACCAAAGTACCAGCCGACAAAGCCAAGTTCGAAGCAGAGGAGAAGAAATGGAACCAGGTATATACCAAGATATCGCACTAATCATCAACCGTTTATTGCAAACAGGAAAGCCGGGTAGTACTCGGCTTTCTTTATAACACACTGCTTAACATAATATTAATTATAGGTTATTATAGGTTAAGTGTAAATCCTCAGATACTCGAAATCCAAAGGGTTTTCAACAAACTACTAATTGTTGACGCCCCAATATGAATAGCCACTATTTTCACTACAACATAATTGCCTCTTATGAAACGCAGAAGATTTGTTGAGCTTACCAGCCTGGCTGCACCGTTGCTGGCTTTTAAAAATACCGATGCATATAATAGTTATATACCCAAGTCCGGACCAATTGTAATAAGTACCTGGGCGCCCAATGTGAAAGCCAATGCCGAAGCCTGGAAAGTTTTGGCTGCCGGTGGCTCGGCGCTGGATGCAGTGCATCAAGGTGTACAAGTGCCCGAAGCCGATCCGGCTGACCAAAGTGTTGGCTACGGCGGTTTACCCGACCGAGACGGACGCGTTACGCTTGATGCATGCATTATGGACCACCAGACCAATATTGGCGCGGTGATGTGCCTTGAGTTTATCAAACACCCAATTTCCGTAGCAAGATTGGTGATGGAGAAAACCCCACACGTGCAATTGGTGGGCACCGGTGCTCTCATGTTTGCGCTGGAAAATGGTTTTACCAAAGAGAACCTGCTTACCCCACAAAGTGAAGCCGCCTACAAAAAATGGAAAGAAACCAGCCAGTACAACCCCATGATCACGGTTGAAAACCTGCTGGAACGTATCAAAAGTAACCATGACACTATAGGCATGTTGGCTATTGATAATCAGGGAAATATATCCGGTGCCTGCAGTACCAGTGGAATGGCATTCAAGATGCATGGCCGTGTTGGCGACAGCCCCATTATTGGTGCCGGCCTTTTCGTTGATAATGAAATTGGAGCAGCAACAGCCACCGGCGTGGGTGAAGAAGTTGTGAGAATTTGCGGTAGCCATACGGTGGTAGAACTCATGCGTCACGGGTATACACCCACCGAAGCTTGCAAGGAAGCGGTAAAGCGCTTGGTAAAAGTGAAGGGCGAAAAAGCTGCGAAAGCATTGCAGATCGGCTTCATTGCCCTCAACAAAAAAGGTGAAACTGGGTGCTATAGTCTCACCAACAATTTTACCATGGCAGTACATGATGCCAACGGCCCCAAAGTAATAGAGGCTAAAAATTTGCTGTAATTTTGACCGCACGAAAATTCGATAGCCCAATTATTTGACTGAAGACATACCAATGAATTTACCGGCAAAATCCAGCCAATGGTCATAAACAAAAACGATATGCGTAGAAGTTTCATCGCTCCTCTCCTTGCTGTAGTGCTTCTGTTTTCTTCCGGGTGCAAAGAAGAAATTCAGAAGGCGAAAGAAGACCTTGTGGTGGATTTGATTGTCAACAATATTTGGGTAGTTACCAATTTCACAGAAGGAAGCTCAAATATTACCGCCAATTTTTCCAGCTACGATTTTAAGTTCAACCGGGATGAATCTGTATATGGCCGCAAAGCAGGATCGCCCGATGCAGTGGGCACCTGGAAGGGTGATGCTGCAGCTATGACCATTACCTCCAGTTTTCCTTTAGGTACAGAACCACTCACCAAGCTCACCGGAGTGTGGAATATTACGAAGACCACTATGAGTAGTGTGAAGTCGACAAGAACAGAAGGTGGCGTTACTTATTTCCTGGAACTGCAGAAAAAATAAGTTGGCTTAATCCAATTACCACAAATTACGAGGGCAGAGATCGCCCCATTTATTGCCGAGCATGAATCCTAACACGATCTCATGCGTGCCCTTGGTGTAATTCTGCAATTTACTGGTGGTATAATCGTAAGCATATCCAATATTGAATATGTTAGAAATATTCAGTCCCACCATGGCTGAAATACCATCGTTCACCCGGTAGCCACCACCAAACCACAATCGATCGCGGTACTGGGCTTTTACATTAATATCAACGCCAACTGGCATTGGATCTACGTATCGAATTACCCCGGATGGAATTATGCTAAAATCCTCACCTGCATAGAATTTATAACCAGCCGTCATGAAAAAATACGGATAGGCTTTGGTACTCGTGGTAAGTGTTTGGTCGGAAAATACCAGTCCTTGGTCGAGTATCTGCATTACAGAAACACCGGCAAAAAAATCGGAACTATATAACCACAAACCCGCATTCACATCGGGCTTAATGGTATTCATCACATTGCTGGAAGCCACTGCAGGATCAATTGGATTGTCAAAACTGAGCTTGGAACCATTCAATGAATTGTTGGTGATGCCAACACTAATACCCCCCGAAAGGCTTGTGCGTGGCCCGATACCAAGGTGGTAGGCATAAGTTCCATAAGCAGAAAACCTATTCAATGGACCAGTATTGTCGTTGATGATAGAAACACCCCAGCCGTGGTGCGGCTTTGCTGAAGTGTATTCTTCCCAATAAGCCATGCCTCTTGGGTTACTGCCCTCCGGCGAAAAAGTGGTAGGGTTTGTTCGCGTATCCTCTTTTCCAATTGAACCATGAATGGTGAGATAGGTAGTAACCGGCGCATCTTCCAAGCCCACCCACTGATGCCTATGACTAAGTTTTATATCGGTATAATTTTCAATGCCTGCAACTGCCGGGTTGATAATATAGTTATTGAGAATATACTGCGTGTAATGTGGACGTTGCTGTGCATACGAAGACATGCTCACCACAAGCATCCCTACCATTAGCACCAACCACTTGCTTTTATTTGCTTTTAATTTCTCGCAGCTCATTATCTGATGAGGGTCACTGATCCTTTCATAGGCTCTCTGCCATTTTTGGGATCGATTACATAATAGTACACACCAATCGGCAATTCCTTTCCTCCCTGTTTTCCATCCCATGGAGTGTTGTACCCTGTACTCATGAAAATCTGTTTACCATACCTGTCGAACACCTGCACTACAGCACCGGGGTAACTACTGATATATTTTATTTGCCATACATCGTTAATGCCATCGCCGTTGGGGCTGAAAGCATTTGGTATGACAGGCTTTTCCAGCATATTCACAAACACTTCATCACTCGACGAGCAATTGCCTTCGCCGGTTACGGTAAGTGTGTACGTAATATCATTTAGTGGTTTGGTGGTGGGATGCTCAATAGCCGGGTTATTTAAAAATGTAATGGGGGTCCACGCATATTGGTAATTACTACTTCCTGTAGCCGTGGCTTTTATGATGGCCTGTCCACCTTCCAGAACAAACAAATCTGGACCTGCATTCACCACCGGGTACGGATGCACATTAGCCGTTTTGGTCACTGTGTCCGAATTGCAGCCTTTGTTGGTGGTATAATACAAATTCACTGGGAAGCTACCTGCACGTTGGTAAGTATGATTCAGGTTTTGTGTAGAGGAAGTTGCGCCATCTCCAAAATCCCAATGCCAGCCAGTAATGGTTTGACTAAGCGGGTTGCTTCTATCTGTAAACGAAATGGCATTGCCAATACAAACGAACGGAGGATTGATATCAAAATTGGCAAGTGGTTGTGGGTTTACATCGCTGAGCACTTTAGTAAGCGAATCTTTACAGCCATCTTTCGAACTCACTACAAGTTTTACATTGTAGTTGCCCACAGCAGGATAATTGTAAGTAGGATTTTTTAAAGTACTTGTTGCACCCGGTAATCCGAAATTCCATTGATAGGTAAATTGTGATTGAGTACCGTCAGCTATTTTACTGAGATCATTAAATACAGCAGTACCTGCGGGCATACAAACTGTTGGCAAACTAAAATCAACTTGTGGCAGCGGATGAATATTCAGTGTCTTGCTCACCGGCAGGCTTACACAACCACTGTCTGATGTTACATTCAACTTCACGGTGTAATTACCAATGGTACTATACACCTGCGTAAAGGCGGCGCCGTTGTTTTTAACTGCTGTGGTACCATTTCCAAAATCCCAATCCCATTGCTTCAATGGCATGGTAGTATAAACAGTTGCATCCTGTAAGGTTACATCCTGGGTAACACATGTAACGCTCAATACATTGAAATCTGCAACAGGTCGTGGCCATACTTTGATGGTATTGGTAGCCGAGTCTTTGCAACCCATACTGGAAGTATGTATATATTGAATGGTATGCACACCCACGCCTGCTACAGTGGGTGTAAACAATCCGGCAGCATCTACCCCAGTTCCAAAATATTTGCCACTACCACCACCGGCAGATGCATCAGTGGCCTGTGTGATTAACCGGGGAATGGCATCCAAACAAATACTGGGTATAGTTTGGAATACAACCTGAGGACTGGATTCCAACTGTATGGTTTTGATCATTTCATTCATACATACGCCACCCGAGTACGAAACAAAGCGCACTTGTACCGATTTGGAAGCCGGCGAATAAAACTTGTTGTAGCTGTGCGTATACATTTCATCTGGTTGAGGATCGTCATCTACCGTTACAATTGCAGCATTCGGCCATTCCCAATAAACTTCGGTTTTGGTGATGGTGCCAAAATTGACAGTTGATTTGTTTTGAATGGTTACCGGTAGATTGCTACACAATGATGCTGTATTCGTAACAATAAAATCGGCTTTGGGTTTGTCACCGTTTACCGTGAGTTGCTGCGTTTGCGTTGCAACACAACCTGCTGCAGAGGTTACCTGTAGCAATACTGGATAAGTGCCTACTGCATTGTATTTGTGTTGACCATTTTTTGCATTGCTCAAATTAGCAGCACCCGAAGCCGGGTCACCAAAATTCCACTGCCATGTTAAAGTGGCGCCTGTACCATCGGCAATGGTGGATACATTATTAAAAAGCGCAAAAGCATCTGTAAGGCAAACTTCAGGCAGATCAAACGCAGGTTTGGGCACTGCATTTACCATTACCAATCTTTTCAAAGTATCACTCACACATCCTTTATCATTCTTCACCACCAGCGTTACTTGTTTGTTGCCGGTAGTAGTATAAATATGATTGATGGGAGCTGCATTGGTAACGTCAACCTGTGTACCGTCGCCAAGGTTCCATGTCCAGCGGGCCAGGGCTCCTACATTGGGTTTGCTGATATCATTAAAAATGATGTTGCCATTTTCACACACAGGACCAGTTACACTAAAATCGGCAGTTGGCAAAGGATGAACGATGTGTTGTTTGAAAACAGTATCGCTATAACATCCTTTATCGGACACTACCCAATGCGCAATATTGTACGTGTTATCCAACAAATATCTTCTGCGTGGATTTTGTATAGAGTCCACTACCCCATTTCCAAAATTCCAATAATATTTTACCAGGTTTTGGTTGGTGGCAGTACTTGCATCTGTAAAAATTGATGAGTCCCGCAGGCAGATTTCGTTTTGTATAGTAAAGCCAGCTTTGGGTTGCGCAAATACATTGGTTAAAGTCTTGATCGTATCTTTTATACATCCTGCACCCGATGTTACAGTAAGCTTTACAGCAAATGGTCCGCTGGTCGAATAATTATGAGTAGGGTTTTTTATTGAAGCTACTCCCCCATCTCCAAAACTCCAGGCATACACAAATTGAGCCTGTGTGCCATTGCTGATCGTAGATTGATCGGTGAACTGCGCCAGTCCTGCAGGCAAACAAACTGCTGCCGGTAATGCGAAATTGGCAACAGGATATGGATGCACAGTAATAGCATCTGAGAACACAATACTGCGGCAACCCGACTGCGTTTCTACTATTAGTTTAACAGTGTAAGTTCCCACCAATGGATAGCTGATAGTGCGGGGACTATTATTCAACACGGTATCTTTTCTTCCATCACCGTAATCCCAATACCATTTTGTAAGTGTACCATTCACTGCAACCGACTCATCTGTGAGTGTAATGGATGAACCCACACAAGTCAATGCTGACTTACTAAACTTAGCCACAGGTGGCGTAGTTACATCCACCACTTTGGTGGCATCGCCAAAGCAGCCGATATCTGTAATGATGAATTGCTTGACGGTATAATTACCGGCAGTCGCATATTTCTTCACCGGATTTTTTACCGAGTCGATGCCGCCATCACCAAAATCCCATTTCCAGGTTTGCACAGGCCTGCCAAACCCATTGGTCTTATCGGAGAATCGAAGAGAATCTGTAAAGCAACCGGTGCTTTGCCAAACAAAATCGGCAACCGGCTTATCAAACACTTCTACCTCGTAATCTATTTGTTGTTCACCTGAGCAACCATCCGATGTGGGATTAATGGCCACCACTGTTACTTTATACAAGCCGATCGCATTGAGCATGTATGAACCGGGAAGCCTGTATTGATACAGCGTTCTTCCATCAACAATCAAGGTTGAATCGGGAACAGGGCCAGTAACGGTGGTATCATTCCATCTTCCATAAAAATTCCACCGCAGCTCGGTGGGTTGATAAGGTAATGTAATGGCAAAATTGAAAGGAGAATTTACACAGGTAGCCGGAAAGTTGACGGTGGCATATTCATTCTTGATGGAGATAAATTGAAACTGGTCTTTCACATTGGTACCGGCATTGTAGCCATACGATTCCACATTGCCATATCCGTAGGCAATGGCAGAAAAACTTGAATCGGCCACTAGTGTTTGAATAGGATTACTCAACGCCCTGGTAGTAATATCTTCCTGCAAATAGGAATAGGCAGTGCCGGGAATTGTTTGAAATGCACCCGTGGGTGCAATACCATTGATGCGAAAACTGGGAGCCGCCACAGTTTTGATAATGATATTGAGGTAGCCCTGGGTCACCTGGCTTTGGCCGGGAGGCACCCAGCTTTGGAGCGCAGAAAACACGGTGATATTATTGATGGTTTGCTCCACCGGGCTCAACACCACCATTTCGGGATCGGAGTTAATTGTATTATTAGCAGGCGCACAAGTTTGGCTGGTCATATATTGTACCACCGTAATTGGCTTATCTGCATCTATCTTATTAGGCAAGTTGGTGCTGAATTCATAAAAACCACCGGACTGCAAACCGGTTAAAATGCCAGGCACTCCATTTACAGTACGTGTAACAACCGTGGTTGGGTCGGTTACAAATACCCTGTAGATGTCATAGCTTTTGCGATAGAACGGGGCTGTAAGAAAGCTTTTGCCAAATGCCCGAATGGGAAACAATTGCTGGAAAAGATTATCGCCACCCGAAGCACCGCTACAATTAAATGCTGACCAGGTAGTGGCAGAAAATACGCCGATTGGTTTGCACCCACCGGTACTGGTAGCAATGGACCGCACTTTGGAACCCGAGATATCAGCATCTTTTGGAAACTGCACCTGGTACACATCGCCCGGTTGAGATAAAGTAATAGTATACGGGATGCCGGCAGGCTGGCCAGCCCGTGTGGTAATGGAAGGAGTAATTTCAACAACCGTATTAGCATCCTTGGCTACCACGGTTATAATACCATAACCACTATTTGCCCCACTGCCACCTGCGCTGCTATAACTGGGAATCAGGTATTCCCGTCCCCATACATTGGTGGGCAAAATCAAAGATGCTCCGGAGCGGGCAGCCCGAATAATATGCGCATACACCACCACGGGTTGATTGGAAGTAACATGAATAGCAGCGGCTGTCATTATACCCTCTATCTGTGAGAGGTACACCGAAGTATTGGGCGCATCACCGTTGGCGCCTAAAAAAATGCGCCGAACACCATTGGCAGTAATGCTGAATGGAATGGTTTGATTGCCTACCTGTACCTGGCCTGTGGCAGCTTTATCCGAAGTGATATAAATGCCCATCACCGCCTGGGTACCATCTACGTGTGCCGGGAATGTGATCCAAAAATCCCTGCCTTTATTCGAAAAATCCTGGGCCCTGCTACCAATAGCCAGGGTTAGTAAACTGCAGGTTAGAATAAGGTTGAACAAAAGGGTTCTCATCGGGGCTTGCAAACATTTCAAGTGTCGCAAAGTAGCATTTTGAATGGTTCCTGCATCAGCCCATTCTCCTTTTTCAAAGATTATTTTCTGACGGTTTTTGAATGCCTTGCAAATACCTGGAGGATAGTGGACCATTATTGAACAATAAATCTAATATACTAAGATTGGGTTCAAATTGATTTCCAAACTGTTGCTGGTAACTGGGCAAGGAATGCATCAGCCTGTTTTTGGGCAAATACTTATTGCGGAGGTCAAGTACTCCCTCTTCAACCTGAATCGCATAATTATTGGAATGGGAAATGGTTCCGGTCCATTTCAATTGTTTCACTACCCACCTGAGGGAATGCTCGCAAAACTCCGACAGCATTTGAGGCCTGCTATCCCATAGCTGTTTTAGCGAAGGGGCATAATGTTCAAAAAATGGAGAGCGGTTATAATTGCTTTCAAGGGTGCGCCAATGCTCCTGCAGCCACCTGCCGGAATAATCCACTTCCACATCAGAGGTCTTGCTTTTTTGATCGCGGCCACCCACTATTGGAACTGTAAGATTAAGCACCCCTTTGGCACTCAAAACCTGGAACCGGTTACGATATCCCATCTTTTGATAGTTCTCAAATTGCTCAATTTCTATATGAGTTAGTTTATCTAATCCGATGAAACTAACAATAGGCCCAAATAGCTGTATTTCAATTAATTGTTTCACTTTATTTTACTTTTATGTCACTCTGTCACTCCATCTCTACATTCTTCAATAATGGCAAAAAATTTGCCATTCATATATGCTTTTATAAATCACAAATACTATGCAACTAATTCATTTTCAGTATATTTAATTTAAATTCAAAACAAACATATTTTAGTATTCATTTTTTGCCACTGATTCTCTTGAATTGCCAATAATCTTAGCAGTGGAAATTACAGCTTTTCCTTCTCTGCACTTCAATTCGCCTTAATTTTACCTCATGCGGATTTTAATTATTGCCCTCCTCCCTCTTCTTTTGTTGGCGAGTTGCGCCATGCCCAAAGCAGCCGAATATAGGGGCCTCCAAAATTTTGATGTGGAAAGTTTGCAAATCGACAGCGCAGTGCTTAACCTGGGTGTGAAAATGTACAACCCCAATAAGTTCGATGTGAAAGTGTGGTCGATGAAAGCCGACTGCCTGGTGGCCAACGACCTGGTAGGAACTGCCACATTGGATAGTCTGGTTACACTACCAGCCATGCAGGAAGCCTGCGTGCCGCTTACTACCAAAATTGCCGTCACCAATATTCTTTCCAATGGGCTGAGCTTTTTGTTGGGTGGCGAGCTCACCTATACAGTAAAGGGTACAGCAAAAGCCGGTAAGGGAGGCTTTAAGATCAAAATACCTTTTTCCCATACCGGCAAGCTGGACAGAACAAGTCTGATGAAATTACTTCGGTGATGCCTTACAGCAGGCGGGCAGTTTTTTGTAGGTATCGGGGTTAGCAGTTACATCGTCGGCATCAAAACCGGCATTGGCAATAGCAGTTTTAATTTCCTCGAGATTGGTTCTATCGGGGTAAAACTGCACTTGAGCCACTCCCCGCTTGAAGATCACATTGATCTTCACCAGGCCATCCACGTACTTTGGCGCCACACTTTCGATGATCGTTTTACATTCCAAACATTTTGCAAGCGGTACTTTTATCTCCGCTCTTTGCAGCTTGGGTTGCTGTGCAATAGCCAGCACGCTGATACCCATAGCCAGCATTACACCCGCTAATCTTTTCATAGAAGACAATTTAGATATTGAAAATCCAACAATTCGAAATACGAACAGCATAAGGTTTTCAAAAAACTATTTTCCCCAGGTAGATGGGCTGCTGCTCCATTCGAGTAAAACCTGCTGCTGCGCTTCAGTCACCAGCTTTTTTTCAACGGCGATCTGGATAAGCGCCGGGTAGTTGGTAAGCGAAAGATATTTCACGCCGGCTTTTTCCATGGCTTCGGCGGCTTGAGGAAAACCGTAAGTAAATATGGAAACCATCCCTGCTACTTCGAGCCCGGCTTTTCTTACGGCTTCTACTGCCTGCAGGCTGCTGCCGCCTGTACTTACCAGGTCCTCGATCATCAGTACCTGCTGGCCTTTTTCATAATAGCCTTCAATCTGGTTGCCTAAGCCATGGTCCTTCGGTTTTGGACGCACATAGATATAAGGCAGCTTCAGTTGGTCTGCAGCCATGGCACCCCATGGAATACCCGCAGTAGCCACACCTGCCAGCAAGCTTGCATCGGGAAATTCGGAAAAGATGACGCTGCAGAGTTCGCTTTTAATAAAATCGCGGATATAGGGAAAACCCAATGTCCTGCGATTATCGCAATAGATAGGACTTTTCCAGCCGCTTGCCCACGTAAATGGGTTTTCGGGGTTCAGTTTAATTGCTTCTACCTGTAGTAATTTTTCTGCTACTGCACTCTCGTTGCTTTTCATAATTTCCGCTTATTGGCGGCGAATATCGGTTAGTTTTTTCGCAACTGATTCAGCACATATATGCCCGGTGCGTAAAAAATCAAAAAGCATTTGTCCAATCAGCATTTGCCAATTTTTCATTTCGTATAATTGCCCTATGGACAACAGGTACTGCATTTATTTTGGGGAGAAACCTTTTATTATCACCAATTGTTTAAATCCACAACTGTATGCCCTTACTACGCAGGGCGGTACCATACTTATTAACCAGCCTACTCCTGCCGCTATCAGGAGCACAGTAAGCGACCTCGACAAAACCGAAGCCGAAGCTGCCATCATTCTTACCAACCAGGTGCCTGTATTCTGGCAACATTTTTCCGACCTGTTTCAAACCATAGTAGCCGGAGGCGGTTTGGTAGCCAACGAAAAAGGCGAGTATCTTTTTATTTACAGAAAAGGAAAATGGGATCTGCCAAAAGGAAAGCTTGACCCCAACGAAACCATTGCCGACTGCGCCATTCGCGAAGTGCAGGAAGAAACAGGATTACAGCAAGTATCACTGGGCGAAGCATTGGGGAGCACATGGCATGTGTACCACGAAAGAGGCGCATTTATTTTGAAAGAATCGGTTTGGTTTACCATGAAAGCCCATAGCACTGCAGCGCTAACTCCGCAAACTGCCGAAGATATTCACGACATCAAATGGATCGCTCCTGCAGATTTTGCAAAGGTCATCAGCAACACTTATCCATCGGTGATTGATGTGTTGCAGCGAATAAAACCACACTAATCGCTGAATTATTTTTCCAGTTTTAAAATGGCAACGGTCAACCTGCAAATGCAGGTAAGTTTTCCCTGCTCATTGTGCAGGCGGATATCCCAAACATGGGTGGTATTGCCCAAATGAATGGGCCGGCATGTACCGGTTACTTTTCCGGAACGTACAGGACGAAGGTGGTTGGCATTTACTTCGAGCCCTACACAATAAAATTTTGAATTGTCCACCACCAGCGAAGACGCAATGCTGCCAAGGGTTTCAGCCAATACCACGCTGGCGCCTCCATGCAAAACTCCAAAAGGCTGCACAGTACGATGATCTACCGGCATGGTGCCTTTAATAAAGTCGGCGCCAATTTGGCTAAACTCTATTCCCAACCATTCACCCATATTTCCTTTGCCCAATGCAGCAAGCATTTCAGGATTGATGTTGGGATGAAACCAAATGGAAGATGCGGCACTATCACTCATTGGAGTATATAGATTTGATGACAGGCTGTGGTAAAAATTTTCGCACATCGCCACCATTGCGATACACATCTCTTACCAATGTAGAAGCCACAGAAGTAAATTCGGGAGAGCAGGTTAGAAATACAGTTTCGATCTTGCTATCGAGGCTGCGATTCATATCGGCGATGGCCTTTTCGTATTCAAAATCGTTTACATATCGAATGCCTCTCAAAATAAAATTGGCACCAACCGACTTACAACATTCTACAGTTAATCCTTCGTATACAACGGCACTCACCTTGTCGTTGCCCTGGTAAGTTTCCAAAATCCAGCGCAGCCTGTCGGCTTCCGAAAAAGTAGGTTGTTTATTGGCATTGCGACCAATGCCTACTACCAGTTTATCGAACATAGGCAATGCCCGGTCAATAATATCGATATGACCCAGGGTAAGCGGATCGAAAGTGCCGGGAAATAAGGCTATTCGCATAGGGAAGTTTTCAGGCCGTAAAGAAAGGGGATTAATTTCTTCCTGCAAGCAGGTACAAAACTGCCATGCGAACGGCTACACCATTTTCCACCTGGTTCAGAATTACACTGTGATGACTATCGGCCACATCACTATCCAATTCCACTCCCCTGTTAATGGGCCCCGGGTGCATGATCACGATCTCTTTATTCAGCGAATCGAGCAGCGATTTCTTAACGCCATAGCTCAGGTTATATTCGCGAAGGGAGGAGAACAATACCTGGTTCTGGCGTTCCAGTTGAATGCGCAGCACATTGGCTACATCGCACCATGCCAAAGCTTTTTTGAGGTCGTACTCCACTTTTATGCCAAAAGCAGGTTCAATGTATTTTGGGATAAGCGTGGGCGGGCCACTAACTACTACTTCAGCACCCATTTTTTTAAGCAGGTAAATATTGCTGAGTGCTACCCTGCTATGCATGATGTCGCCAATAATGGCCACTTTTTTACCTTCCAATCCGCCTAAACTTTCCTGGATAGAAAAAGCATCGAGCAGAGCCTGCGTGGGATGTTCGTTAATGCCATCGCCTGCATTTACAATAGCTGCAGGAATATGCTTTGCCAAAAAGTGTGGGGCGCCGCTGGCACTATGCCGCATTACTACCATATCCACTTTCATGCTCAAAATATTGTTCACTGTATCCAGCAGGGTTTCGCCTTTGGAAACAGAGGAACCACTCGCCGCAAAATTGATAGTATCAGCACTGAGACGCTTTTCGGCCAACTCAAATGAGATGCGGGTACGTGTTGAGTTTTCGTAAAAAAGATTGACAATGGTAACGTCGCGAAGCGAAGGAACTTTCTTCACCGGGCGTTGTAAAACATCTTTGAATTGGCTGGCAGTTTGAAGGATGGTGGAGATATCTTCCTTCTGAAGGTTTTTAATGCCCAGCAAATGTTTAGTAGAAAGGCTCATTAAAAAGCAAAGATAATGGAGCCGATATTTCCAGCTAATTAATTATTCCCCAAGGTTTTTTCCAGGAAGGCATCCAACTCGGCACCCCGCAGATTTTTTCCAATGATCTTGCCCTGTGGGTCGAGTAAATAATTCTGCGGAATGCTGGACACCTTGTACAACCTGGCCGCAGCATTGTTCCAGTATGCAAGGTCACTCACCTGCGTCCAGGTAAGACCATCGTCGGCTATAGCTTTCACCCAGCTCTTCTTTTCCCTATCGAGGCTTACGCCCAATACCGTAAAGTTTTTGGTTTTGTATTTCTCATACGCCCGCACCACATTGGGATTTTCCATTCTACAGGGCCCGCACCAGCTGGCCCAAAAATCGATGAGTACATATTGTCCCCTGAATTTTTCTAACGATACCGGCTTCGCTTCCGGATCATTTTGTACAAACATGGGCGCTACTGCACCATAGCCCAATACTTTTTCAATAGCTACATATTCTGTTACAGCACGACCAAATTTATTATCCAATGCATCGGGTTGCAGCATTTTTACCCACTCGTCCACCTCACTTACAGGATAACCTAAAGGCGATATTAATTGAATTAAAAATGTAGACACAGCACTACTGCTATAAGAAGAAAGATAAGGTTTCATTTTTTGCCCCACCCTTGCAGCTATCACTTGTTTGGCCTGCAAAATGCTGTCATTATTATACCCATAGGTACCCGCACTTTGCTGCATCTGGTTGAGGATAGAAAGAGTATCGAAATCGTTTCCGAATGTAGATTCCAATGCCTTCCAGGCTACCAGGCCATTGCCTTGCACCACTTCATAATCGCCACTGGCTGTTGGTATGTTCAATTCATTTTGCCCATTTTCGAGAAACACATTGTAATAATGTAGCGATTGTTGGTCGCGTGGGTTGCCCACCATCAGCACATACAATCCCGGCTCTTCCAGCTTAGTGCTGATCGTAAATTGGCCTGCTTTGATGCGGGTGGCAGGTGTAATAAACGCATTCTTTTCACCGTCAATGATCCCGGCCCAAAGCGAATCGGCAAATGCCCCAGTCTTTCCCACCAATACCATTTTATTGGATTTTTGTGGTTTTTCAGCAGCCACTACCCCCTGTGCCACAGCCAGGTTTACCCACGAAATGGCCATGCACAAAAACATAATTCTGCACAAAAACGGATGCATGGCTACTTTCGCAGCCCGGGGAATGGATAGAATCATACAACAAAGGTAATGGCCGAAAATAGGTGCATTCAGTTGTATTCGTCACATTTCAGGTAAAGCAAATCGTTAAATAAAGAGTTGTATTCATGAAAAAAGTGGGCATTTTAGGCGGAGGTCAATTAGGAAAAATGTTATTGCAGCAGGCCGCCAATTATCCGGTAGAAACATTTGTGTTAGAGAACGATGCGGATTGCCCGGCCGCTCATTTATGCCATCATTTTCACCAGGGCGATATCAGGAATTATGATGCCGTACTGCAATTTGGTTCGTTGGTAGACGTGATCACCATTGAAATTGAATCGGTGAATATTGATGCATTGGAAACACTGGAACGCAATGGAAAAACAGTGATACCACGTACAGCAGTGCTGCGTACCATCAAGAATAAAATATTACAGAAAGAGTTTTACCGCGATCATGCCATTCCCTCTCCCGAATTTGTGATCACACAAACCAACGCCATGCTGCAGGAGTTTAAGCATATGCTGCCTGCCGTGCACAAAGTGGGTGAAGGTGGATACGATGGCAAAGGCGTGCAAATGATAGAATCGGAAAAGGATATTCCCAACGGCTTCAATGCACCTGCCGTACTTGAAAAGAAAATTGACATAGTAAAAGAAATTGCTGTGATTGTGGCGGTGGATCAGCAACTGAAATCGGTATTGTATCCGCCGGTTGAAATGCTATTCGACCCTTATTTGAACCTGCTCGATTTTCAACTTTGCCCAGCACAGCTTGACAAAGAAGTGTTGTGGAAAATTGAAGCCATTTGCATGAAACTGGTAAAAGCATTTTCGAGTGCAGGACTTTTTGCTATCGAATTGCTCGTAGAAAAAAGTGGCGAAGTATGGGTAAACGAAACTGCACCAAGGGTACACAATAGCGGCCACCATACAATTGAAGCACATTATTCATCGCAGTATGATATGCTCTGGCGCATTATGCTCAACTACCCACTGGGCAATGCAGACGCACATTCGCCCTCGGTACTCATTAACCTTATAGGCGAACCTGACCATGCAGGTGAAGCAGTGTACGAAGGCCTGGAAAATGTATTGCAAATGAGCGGTAGTTACGCCCATATTTATGGCAAACGAGAAACAAAGCCCGGCCGTAAAATGGGACATGTAACGGTACTCGGTACCGATAGAGTTGATTTGGTGCGCAAGGCCAAAATGGTTAAGGATACTTTAAAAGTAAAATCCTGAAACCATACATACCGTGCCTTTTACGCTTTTCATTGCCCCGACCCGGGGCAATTTTGATTTTAGAGAGCAAGAAAAAAGCACTCAAATCGTCTAACTTCCTGTAACAAATAATTACGCAGATTGAAATCTATATCTTGTTTGCTTCCCGCACTGGCTTTACTCATTGCATCGGGATGCAAAAACGAACCTGCCACCAATACCAATGCCGGAGGCCCAAAATCCGGCGGTGCACCCAACAGTTTTGATGCGGTGGTAGCAGCCGAATACGCATTTGACAGAAATATTAATGTACCCGGAAATATTTTACCCAGCGAGAATACCGACCTGCACCCCGAAGTAAATGGCCGTGTAGTGCGTATCAATTTCAATGAGGGTAGCTATGTTAGCAAAGGCAGCTTGCTTGTAAAACTTTTCGACGACGACCTGCAGGCGCAACTCAAAAAGCTGGAAGTGCAATTGAAAGTTTCGGAAGCCACCGAACGCCGGCAGAAAGAACTTCTCGCCATTAATGGTACCAGCCAGCAGGATTACGATGTAGCCAACCTTACTGTAAGCAACATCAAAGCCGATATAGAATTGATGAAAGTAAATATTGCCCGAACAGAGATTCGTGCGCCATTCAATGGTCGGTTGGGTTTACGCAATATCAGCCTTGGTGCATACGTCACCCCTTCCACCATCATTACCAATATTGCACAGGTGAACAGTGTGAAAGTGGAATTTTCTGTTTCAGAAAAATATGCATCAGAAATGGTAGCAGGCAAAAAAGTGATACTGCGACCAACTTCTACACGCAAAACCTATACAGCTACTATCATTGCTGCCCAAAACAGTATTTCTTCCGAAACAAGAAACCTTGCGGTAAGAGCCATAGTGAGCAATGCCGATGGCAACCTTGCTCCCGGTTCCTTTGTTGAAGTAAATGTAGCCGTGGGCAATGGTAAACCCGCCATCATGATACCGAGCCAGGCTGTAATGCCAAGTACCCGCTACAAAAACGTAATTGTATCCCAACAGGGAAAAGCAACTTTTAAAGTAGTGGAAACCGGTGCCCGCGATTCAGCACGTATTGAAATAACCAACGGTATTCAGGTGGGCGATACCATTATCATCAATGGTTTGCTCACTATTAAAGAAGGCATGAACATTAAGGCGGTGGTTAAGCCTAACAACTAAGCCCCAATCACTATTCACCCACCTACACTTTGTTATGAATATTTCTGAGTTGAGTTTGAGGCGGCCGGTATTGGCCATAGTGATCAACCTGCTGATACTATTGTTTGGCATTTTGGGTTTCACTTTTTTGGGTGTGCGGGATTATCCTGTAATTGAACCCGCTACTGTAAACGTTCGTACATCCTACCCCGGTGCGAATGCCGATATTATAGAAAGTCAAATTACAGAGCCTCTCGAAAAGGCCATCAATAGTGTGCCGGGCATTAAGAATATTACCAGCACCAGCAACCAGGGCAACAGTAATGTGAATGTGGAGTTTAACCTCGGCATCCCATTGGAAGAAGCTGCGAATGATGTACGCGATAAGGTTTCGCAGGCTATGCGTTCGCTGCCCGCCGACCTTGATCAGCCACCCGCAGTAAGCAAGTCTGATGGTTTTGGCGAATCTATTATTTCCATGGGCGTATCCAGCACCACCCGCAATCCACTTCAGATCACAGAGTTTGCCAACAACGTACTGGTGGACAGGTTGCAAACCATTCCCGGTGTAAGTGGCGTACAAATTTGGGGTGAGAAGAACTACGCCATGCGCATTTGGATGAACCCACAAAAAATGCTGAGCCGTGGTGTAACAGCCGCTCAAATTTCTCAGGCATTACAACGCGAAAATGTGGAATTACCCTCCGGGAAAATTGCAGGTGAAAATACTGAACTCACGGTACGTACACTCGGCCGTTTGAATACAGAAGAAGAATTTGAAAACGTCATCATCCGCAACGATATCAACAATATTGTGCGGCTGAAAGATGTAGCCGAAGTAATACTCGGTACCGAAAATGAAGAGAGCGGTTTTAAGTCAAATGGCATTCCGGGTATTGGCATTGCCGTGGTACCACAGCCCGGCAGTAATTATATTTCTATTGCCGATGAATTCAATCGTCGATTCGATCTTATCAAAAAAGATCTGCCGGCAGATATCAGCACCCGTATGTTGCTCGATACTACCAGGCCCATCCGCAATTCGCTGGAAGAAGTAAAAGAAACACTCTTTATTTCTATAGGACTTGTGGTACTCATCATCTTCTTATTCTTCAGAAGTGTGAACATGGCTTTCAGGCCATTGATCGATATCCCGGTATCGTTGTTAGGTGCGTTTTTCATCATGTACTTATCGGGATTCAGTATTAATGTACTTACCCTGTTGGCCATTGTATTGGCTACCGGTTTGGTGGTGGATGATGGTATAGTGGTAACAGAAAATATTTATAAGAAAATGGAAAGCGGCATGAACAAATGGGCCGCAGCCCGCGAGGGATCCAAAGAAATTTATTTTGCTGTTATCTCCACTTCTATCACATTGGCAGTAGTGTTTTTACCCATCATTTTCTTACAGGGTTTTGTAGGAAAACTGTTTAGGGAATTTGGCATTGTAGTAGCAGGTGCGGTATTGATATCGGCACTTGTATCACTCACCCTTACACCGGTGCTCAACGTAAAACTTACACCAAAATCTGGTCCCAAGCATGGTTGGTTTTACAATGTAACAGAACCTTTTTTCAAGGGAATGGAAAATGGATACAAGCGCATGCTGCAGTCGTTTATGAAAGTACGCTGGATTGCATTTGTGATCATATTGGCCAGCGGTGTAGGCATCTGGTATTTTGGCAGCACACTGCAAAGTGAACTGGCACCATTGGAAGACAGGAGCATGTTCAGAATTTCAGTAACAGCACCGGAAGGAACCAGCTACGATGCCATGGCGAAAACCATGGACAAGCTGCAAAACTTCATTATGGATTCGGTGCCCGAACGTGATGGACTGTTGTCGTTTACGTCACCGGGATTTGGCGGTGGAGCTGTAAACACAGGGTTCCTGCGAGTTACATTGGTGCAGCCATCGCAGCGAAAAAGAACCCAAGCGGAAATTGTAGCGTATGTACAAAAGAAGCTGGCCACATTTCCGGAAGTAAGAGCATTTGCAACGCAGGAACAAACCATTCAACAAAACAGAAGAGGCGGCCAGCCCGTACAGTTTGTAATTCAAAACAACAATTTTGAAAAGCTGAAAGAGGTCATTCCGAAATTTTTGGATGCTGCAAAAGAAACGGGTGTACTCACTGGTGTGGATGTAGATCTGAAATTCAATAAACCCGAAGTGCGACTGGTAATGGACAGGCTGAAAGCCAGCGAACTGGGCGTAAGTGTTGCAGATGTTTCGGAAGTATTGCAACTGGCGCTTACCAACCGCAGAATGGGCTATTTTATCATGAATGGCAAACAGTACCAGGTGATAGGCCAGGTAGATAGGGATGACAGGGATGCCCCTGCCGACATGAAAGATTACTATGTACGCAACAACAGGAATCAATTAATATCACTCGACAACCTGGTATCGATGGTGGAAGAAACCACACCACCGAGTTTGTACCATTTCAATCGTTACAAATCGGCCACTATATCTGCAGGATTGGCCGAAGGAAAAACTGTGGGCGATGGCATTAAAGTGATGAACGAACTGAAAGCAAAAATGCTCGACGATACTTTCGAAACTTCTCTCACCGGTACATCAAGAGATTTTGCAGAAAGCCAGGGCAATACCAATTTCGCTTTGATGCTGGCGTTGATACTGATCTTCCTGATCCTGTCGGCACAGTTCGAAAGTTTTATCGATCCATTCATCATTATGGTTACCGTACCGCTTGCATTGGCAGGTGGATTGCTCAGCTTATTCCTGTTCGATCAAACCATCAATATCTTCTCTCAAATCGGCATGATCATGCTGATTGGATTGGTTACCAAAAATGGTATCCTTATCGTGGAATTTGCGAACCAGAAACAGGAAGCCGGTTTGAAAAAATACAATGCAGCCATTGAGGCTTCTGTATCGCGGTTACGCCCCATTTTGATGACCAGCCTGGCCATGGCATTAGGCGCCTTGCCCATTGCATTATCACTGGGTGCTGCAGCTACCAGCCGTATTCCGCTGGGTGTGGTAATTGTGGGTGGTATCGCATTCTCATTAGTGCTTACACTGTTTGTAGTACCAGCTATTTACTCGTTTATGAGTTCGCAAAAGCATCATCATAACGAGGACCTGATCAACGATACATCTACCACCAACAAAATGGCGAGCCATGTTGCAGAACCTATATAACATGAAGAGGAAAATGAAGAGATACTGTACTACTGCCCTGCTGTTGTGTTTTGCTGTACTGAATCTTGTGCAGGTACAAGCACAGGAAAAACTAAGCCTGAACGATGCGATTCAATTGGCATTGGAAAAGAATTTCAATTTGTCCATTGCCCGCAACGATGTTGAAGTGGCAGACTTACAAAACAACTGGGGCAATGCCGGAAGATTGCCAACGGTAAATGCGCAGGGTGGCTATAGCATTAGCAGCAACAATCTTGACCAGAGGCTTAGCAATGGTACCAATATCAAAAGAAACGGTGCCACTTTTCAATCGGAAAATGCCAGCGTGAATGCACAATGGCGTGTGTTCAACGGGTTCAGGGTATTGGCTGCAAAAAGCAGGCTGGACGAGCAGGAGCGCATTGCCAATATTGGCGTACGCCAGCAGGCCAACCTGGTAGTATATGATGTGATCACTGCTTTTCTCAACATCCTCAGGTTCCAGGCACAAAGAGTGGCCACGCAGGAACTCTCTACGCTGGTAGAAGAAAGAATGGTGCTGGCAGAAAACAGGTTCAATATTGGCGTAGCAGGAAAAAGTGATTACCTGCAGGCAGTAGCCGACTACAACGCCGCTAAAACAAATATCATTTCAATTGAGAACAGTATAGCGCAGGAAAAAGTAAGACTCAACAACCTGATGTCACGCGACCCCATGGATTCAATTGCAGTGGTGGATTCTGTAAACCATGTGGAGTTTGGAAATCGTGAACAGATATTGGCAGCAGTTGATACCATGAACCCTGCCTTGCTTATTGCACGTTCACAATTGAAAGTATTGTACCAACAACGCAGGGAGATCAATTCGCAACGACTTCCCACCCTTAGCATCAATGGTGGTGCCAGCATCAATAATTCGGTGAACAGCGCCGGCTTTACACTGCGCAATACCACTTACGGTCCTACCGGTGGCGTATCCCTTGCAGTACCCATTTTCCAGGGCAATGTGGTGAAGCAAAATTTGAAAGTGAATGAAGTATTGCAAAAAAGCCAGCAGACACAAATTGAAAGTATCAAAAACGATTTGATGGCTGCATTGGCTACAGCATACAACAACTTCAACAATGCCGAAAGGCAATATAAACTGGAACAGGAAAACCTTGAAGTGGTAAAAGAGAACAACCTTATTGCCACTGAGCGTTTCAAAAAAGCCAGCATTACTTCTGTTGAATTCAGGCAAACCCAGATCAACCTGATCGAATCGCAAACCCGCATGATCAATGCCCGCTACGATATGAAGCAGGCGGAGGCCGATGTACTGCTCATTATGGGCAAACTGGTTGAATAAAATTGTACCGGCCGAGGCGCAACAATTTGTTTCTTTGCGAAAATCATTTACACATGAGCCAGCCACAGGTAGCCATCATTATGGGAAGCGACAGCGATTTGAATATTATGCAGGACGCTGCTGAAATGCTCAACCATTTTGAAATTGAATATGAACTCACCGTGGTATCGGCGCATCGTACACCTGCCCGCATGTTTCAATATGCTACACAGGTATCTGAGCGTGGCATTAAAGTAATTATTGCAGGTGCCGGCGGCGCAGCACATTTGCCCGGTATGGTGGCTTCGCTTACACATGTTCCCGTAATTGGTGTACCCATTAAGTCTTCCAATTCTATTGATGGATGGGATTCTGTATTGTCCATTTTGCAAATGCCCAATGGCATTCCTGTAGCCACTGTAGCGCTGAATGCTGCTAAGAATGCAGGCATTTTGGCCGCTTCTATCATTGGAAGTTTTGAACCAACTATCGGTAAGAAAGTACAGGCGTACAAACAATCGCTGGAAGATGCTGTACTGAAAAAAGTAAGTCTGCTGAAAGCCAACGGCCACCCGAATCAATTCGACAAATAATCCAACATTTCAATTACGCTTCCGCTTTGGAAGGAAGCTGTACAATGGTGAACGCATCCGTTTGCAAGGCTGGACTGTGCTCATATATTTCCTGTATCAATGCCGGGCCAAACAAAGCATAGAATGGCAAAAAGTTTTCGATGCGCTCCTGCAAATTTCCGGCAGGAAAAACCTGCTCGTGCAGGGTAGTCAATTGCCTTCCGCTATCACCCAGTTTTTTACGGGCCGAGCGTTGTAGTTTTTTCTCAAAACTATGCAAGCCCTTTAAAGCCTGTGCATGCAATGCTGCCAGGTAGGCTTTCAGTGTAATATCAATTTTGTCTGCGGCAAGCTGAAGCCGTTCGTATTGCTCAAAAATATGTTGCTCTTCTTTGGCCCTGGCCAGCAATTCGCCATGTTGTGCTTGTGCCATTTTATCGAGCAGTGATTGAAGCGGAAGAAATAATTCGGTGTCGTTCAGTCCATTCTTTTGTTGCAACTGTTGCTGCCTTTCGGTGAGCAACAGCATAGAGTTGCGCAGCATCAACACAGGATAAGGCACATTGGCTTTTTCGAATACGCCTTTCAGCTCCAGCCAATAGGCCAGCTCGCCCCCACCACCTATAAAAACTATATTGGGCAAAATGGTTTCCTGGAATAGCCCACGCAATATCACATTGGCGCTAAACAATTCCGGACGGTCTTCTGCCAACTGCAATATTTCCGATTCATTAAAACTTAAACCCAATGCCTCTACCACCCATTTACCATTTACCTGTTCAATGCGTTCTCTTTGTCCCGATTCGGATAAATAAAACAAATTGATAGGGCGCCCCTTTACCTGCACTTTGTAATGTGGTGAAAGTAGCGCTGCGGTTTTGTCAACTTCGGGTTGAGAAAAATTGCCCAGCAATTCTTTTTTGATGATGGGCGTAAATACTTTTTTCAATGCAGCATTGTCGGGAATGACAACCAGCAATCCATATTCTTTGAACAACTCATTTACCAGGTATAGAGTTGCTTCCTGCACATTGCTGTGTTGCTCGTATGCTTTTCTACAAAGAGCGATCATTTGGGGACCAAAAGGCAAATGCGCAAATTGTCCTTCCAATTGTTGGGTAAGTTGTTCAAGCCCTTTTGTATGCATGCGGCCCACTGCACCGGTTTGCGTAGTTTGCCAGCTTCGCTTTTCGCCCTGTACATAAAAATGACCCAGCTCATCGAGGTCTGCGTCTTCGCTACCCATGTAGTACACAGGCACAAGTTTGTTATCAGGTAACATTTCATTCAGCGAATTGGCAAGCTTGATGGCATGTACAATTTTGTAAATGAAATAAAGTGGGCCTGTAAAAATATTGGGTTGATGTGCAGTGGTAATGGTGTAGCTATTTGGTTGCAATAATGCATCCAGGTTTGCCTCCTGCTTTGGCGTTAAGGCGTAACCGGCATATTGCTTTCGGAGTTGCTCTACCAATAGTTGCCTATCTACAGGATGGGCAGCTTTTGCATCAATGGCCTTGGTGATGCCCTCAAAATCGGGCGTCCATTGATAAAATGGCTGCAGTGTTTCTGCTTGCTTCAAATAATCAAGTACCAGCTTCGAAAAGGCATTTGTTTCACTGTAAGAAACAGAGGTACTCATTGTATTCATAAAGGGCAATATACTAAACAGTAAGAATTGGTATTTACATTTTCAGCTTAAACCTATAGTTGGCTATAGGTTTAAGAAACTGATAACGGGCGGAGGAAAATGGCAACTTTTAGTCTACTAACTCACTACTTCACCTTCCAGGTCGAAATCGTAGGCTTTGGTAATGCGCACCTGGTAAAACTGGCCAATATTCAGTTTTTGTTTCGCATCAATCACTACTTCATTGTCCACTTCCACGCTGTCAAATTCAGTGCGACCCAAATACTTTCCGGCTTCTTTTTTATCGATGAGCACTTTCAACACCTGTCCTACTTTCTCCTGGTTTTTTTCGTAGCTGATCTCCTGCTGCACTTCCATGATCTCCTGTGCACGGGCTGCTTTTTCTTCTTCCGGCACATCGTCTACAAGGTCGTATGCCGATGTTCCTTCTTCGTGGCTGTAGGTGAAAATACCCACCCGGTCGAACCGCATTTTTTCCAGGAATGTTTTCAGCTCTTCCACATCTTCCCTGGTTTCGCCGGGGAAGCCTGCAATCAATGTGGTGCGTAAACAAATACCCGGAAGCTGCTCCCGTATCTCTGTGATCAACACTTCCATTTCTTCGCGGGTTATCTGGCGCTTCATGGCTTTGAGCATACTGTTGCTGGCATGTTGCAAAGGCATATCGAGATAGTTGCACACATTCGGATGCTTTTTAATGGCATCAATTATTTCCATGGGAAATTTGGAAGGGTATGCATAGTGCAGTCGAATCCATTCCAAACCTTCTACCGCTGCCAGTTGGTCGAGCAGTTCGGGTAGCATGCGTTTTTTATAGATGTCCAATCCGTAGTAGGTAAGCTCCTGTGCAATCAGCATCACTTCTTTCACGCCTTTCTTCACCAGCGATTTTGCTTCGGCTACCAACTCTTCAATGGATTTGCTCACATGGTTGCCACGCATAAGGGGAATAGCGCAAAACGCACAGGTGCGGTTGCAGCCTTCGCTTATTTTCATGTAGGCATAATGGCGGGGTGTACTCAACATTCTCTCCCCTACCAGTTCTGTTTTATAATCTGCTTCGAACTGCTTCAACATTTGTGGAAGTTCCATGGTGCCAAACCATGCATCCACTTCAGGTATCTCTGATTCCAGTTGTGCACGATATCTTTCGCTGAGGCACCCGGTTACATATACTTTCTTCAGTTGTCCCTGGCGCTTCAGTTCCACTTGCTCCAAAATAGTATTGACACTTTCTTCTTTGGCCTTGTCGATAAACCCGCAGGTATTTACCACTACAATATTGTGGTCGAGCTTACCCGATTCGTGTAAAACATCATACTGGTTGGCCTTAAGCTGCCCGCCAAGGGTTTCGCTGTCCACCAAATTTTTGCTACACCCGAGGGTAATGATATTCACTTTGTCGCGGGTAATGGCTTTTACTTTCATGGCGGCAAAGGTAATGTTGCAAACATTTAATCGGCAGGCCACATGGGGTTTTATCAATTTACTACCAACTGCTACCGCTATTTTCAGCCCCATGCAAACTTGATAAAGCGGAAAATTGGCCGCTTGAGAATTCATTGAACTCTGCTACATTCATACACTACAATAACCCATTAGACACCAACTAAACCTGATTCTATGCTTTTTAGCTGGGGCGTAAAGGCATCCCAATGGATACTGATCATCATTTTGGTCACATCCTCCTTGCTGGCCATTGCCATCAATAATGCCGACATAACAGGACGAAAAAAACTACAACTTTTCCAACTCATTAACAGGTTTTCAAAGCTTTTCCTGCTGCCTGGGGCACTGTGGGTCTTGGTGTCACAAATTGTAACACTCTCCCGCCAGGAGTATATCAGCATGGAGCATTCTACTGCCAATTTTATTTATGCATTTTGTACAGCCGCCATTTTAATTGTGTGCTTCTGGAAACTGCTTCCGTTGACAGCAGAAGGTATCAGTGAGTGCAGGCGTAAATCCATTACTGCTTCCAAGTATGAACGAATTTTCAAAAGACTGAGGGGCGCTTTTGTAGCTATTATGTTCATCATTATTTTTTTCTTTTCGCTCGTTTTCCTCTTTGTTCGGTAGGTAATAAACCAGAGAAAAAAAAAGGCCTGCATTCTATTCGAAGCAGGCCTTTTAGTGTTATATGCTTAAGCTTTTATTTCAAAGCCAGCAATGCATCTTTAATACGGGTGAAACCTTTGATGATATCTTCCCTGCTGGCCGCATAGCTGATGCGAATGCAGGTAGGTTCACCAAATGCGCCGCCGGTTACGGTGCTTACATGTGCTTTTTCCAACAGGTACATACACAATGCATCTGCGTTTGGAATAACAGTGTCGCCATCTTTTTTACCGAAGTAGTAGCTCACATCGGGGAACACATAAAATGCTCCGGCCGGCTCGTCGATGCGGATGTTCGGAATTTGTGCAAGCAATTCCATCACCATTTTGCGGCGGGCAGAAAACTCTTTTACCATTTCTGCAGTAGGCTGCATATCGCCGGTAAGGGCCATCACAGAACCTTTGAGCGTAGCGGCATTGGCACCACTGGTAAACTGGCCTTGCAATTTTTCGCAGGCTTTTACCAGGTCGAGATTGCTGCAAGCCAAATAGCCCAGACGATAGCCGGTCATGGCATAACCTTTACTCAAACCATTGATGATGGCTACGCGGTCTTTGATATCGGCAAACTGTGCAATGGATTCATGCTTACCTACATAGTTGGTGTATTCATAGATCTCATCGCTCATGATCCAGATATTAGGATGCTTGCGGAATACTTCTGCCAGTCCTGCCAGTTCTTCTTTGCTGTACACGGTACCGGTAGGGTTATTGGGCGAAGAGAACATGAACATTTTGGTAGCAGGTGTAATAGCAGCTTCCAACTGGGCAGGCGAAATTTTAAAGCCCGATTCCAAACTGGTTCTTACCAAAATAGGATTACCGCCGGCCATGCGTACTACTTCGCTATAGCTTACCCAATATGGTGTTGGAATAATTACATCAACTCCCTCTTCCACTGTTGCGAAAATGAGGTTGGCAATGCTTTGCTTGGCCCCGGTGCTTGCAATAATATGTTCAGGTTTGTAGTCGAGGTTGTTGTCGCGTTTCAGCTTCACACATATAGCATCTCGCAGCTCGGGGTAACCGGCTACAGGAGCATAGTGCGAAAAGTTGTTGTTGATAGCATCGATCAAAGCCGTCTTTATATGGTCAGGGGTATCAAAGTCCGGCTCGCCCAGGCTGAGGCCTACCACATCGTGCCCCTGGGCACGCAATTCCCTGGCCAGTTTGGCCATTTTCAAAGTTTCTGGTTCGTTGAATTTTTGAAGTCTGCTAGCAAATTCCATGGTAAAGTATTTCTATTTGTTGTTTCAAAATCGGCGCGAAGGTAATCTAATCGACTATTGAGTTTATTGGCATTCTACTAAACATTTTACGGCATTCTTAAAAAACCTTCAATGGCTATAGATTGTTTACAAAATGAATGTGTGGGAAAGGAATAGAAGTCAGGAAGGTCAAGGTCAAGGTTAAGGCCAGGAATGAAATCCCTTATCAGGGAAGCCTGGTCACCGGTTTTTCGGGCACTAATCGGCCAAAGCCGGTGAAGTATTTTTTCCAATACGCTTCTTCGAGGCTGCTGAGCATTACGCCCTTGCTGGTACTGGCGTGGGCAAACATGCCATTCCATAAGTAAATACCAGCATGGCTGGGCTTGGTGCTGCCAATACTAAAGAATACGAGGTCGCCCTCCTGCCTGTTGTTGTCATCTATGGGCTGGGCTTTCTTATGCATTTCGGCAGCCGAGCGGGGCACCTGGATATGGTACACCGCCGGGTACACCTGGCCAATAAACCCGCTGCAATCAACCCCGGCCTTGGTAGTGCCGCCATATTTATAGGGCGTTCCCTTCCACTCCAGCACTGTTTCTGCCAATTGGATATTGGCAGTAGCCGGCACAGCAGTGCCCAACTTTTGGGAAAGTAGTTCTGTTGCAGTGGTGCTGGCGGTTTCGGTATTGTCCGCTTTCGCTTTTCGTGAAGCAGAGCAACTCGTTATAAGTAGGGAGAAACAAAATAATAGGCCAGCCAGGCGGGAAAAAATGCTCATATCCGCAATAGTAGCTTTCGATTTTGGACTGAAGAAAGGGAAGTTTTGCAGCCCTGTGGACAGCCATCCTGCCTATCGGCTACCGGCAGTTTTCAACATATCGCGAAAAAATGTACTGGAAATCGCCTTTGCAGAACGAGCTGAGCCGGGCGACTACAACTCAGCAATGGCACCGATTTGCCGAATTGGCCCGCCTTTCCGTAACATTTATCACGCCTGCCTCAAAAGCTATTTTTCCCCCAATGCCCAAAAGCCGTCTAATAGACATCAATTCCCCTATTTTTGCCACCCATTTAAAATCTGGTTAATTCTGTTTGTATGCAAATGAAAGGATTGGTGCGAGTGTTTGCCGCACTGTTGGTTGTGTTTAGCCTATACCAGTTGTCATTCACCTGGATCGTAAGCGGCCATGAAAAGAAGATGAAGGAAAAGGCGGTAAAACAGGTTCATGCCTTAATGCCCGCCGCTGCTACTAAATACCCCGGCAATAAAGAATTGCAGGCTCTGTACCAGGACAGCATCGACAACGCCATTGCCATTCGCTACCAGCGCTTGCTGGACAGCACTTCTCAGCAAAAAGTTGGTATCTGGGGTTTCAATTACAAAGATTCTAAAGACCAGGAAGCTAAGCTCGGACTGGACCTGCAGGGTGGTATGAACGTTACCCTCGAAGTAGGTATGGCCGATTTGTTGCGTTCACTGACTGGTTATACTTCAGACAAAGCTTTCAACGAAGCATTGGCCAAAGCCGTACAGCAAAAAGCTACTACCGGACTGGACATGATCGACCTGTTTGTAAAGAACTACAAGGAAATTGCTCCTGCCAACAAACTGGCTCCGTTGTTCATTGCCAATAGTAATAAGCGCATTTCGCTCGAAAGCAGCGATGCAGCTGTAATTACTTATATCCGCAAAGAATCGGATGTGGCTTTCCAAAACACATTCAATATCCTGCGCAATCGTATCGACCGTTTTGGTGTGGCTTCTCCTACCATCAACCCCGATAATGTAAAGAAAATTATCACGGTGGAACTGGCAGGTGTAACCGACCAGGAAAGAGTACGTAAATACTTGCAGAGCTCTGCCAACCTCCAGTTCTTTGAACTGTACAGCATTAATGAAATTGACCAAAGCCTGCTGAAGGCTGAGCAAATTTTGGCTGCTACACTTAAAGGTGCTACGATTGCCAAAGACTCTACCGGTAAAATTGATACTGCAGCTTTGGCAAAAGCCGATTCTGCTGCTAAAAAAGATACTTCTGCTGCAGCATTTGCTAAAGAAGCTCCTATCAGAAGCTTGCTGGCGCAGGTATTGCAACCATCACAAGACCAAGGTGGCAAAGTGGTTTTCCCCAGTGCCATTGCTATTGTACAAACCAAAGACACTGCTGCTTTAGGCGAAAGACTTCGTGATCCAATTGTAGCCGGTCAGTTCCCATCTAACCTCAAATTTGCATTTGGATATGCAGGTGGTGAGAATGAAAAAACCAGCGGATTCCTGGCATTGTATGCCTTGAAAACCGTGGATGGCATGCGTGCTAAACTGGAAGGTGATCATATCAGCGATGCAGGACAAGACTTCGACGAAAGAGGTCGTGTAGCCATCAAAATGAATATGGATAACATAGGTGCTCGTGTTTGGGCCACTATGACCGAACAAAATATTGGTAAAGGCATCGCCATTGTACTCGACGATTTTGTTCAGACCGCTCCTACTGTAAACGGTGTAATTCCTAATGGTAGCTCAGAAATTACCGGTAGCTACGAAATCAAGGAAGCACAGGACATGGCAGAAATGCTGAAAAGCGGTAAACTTCCTGCACCTGCAAAAATTGTACAGGAACAAGTAGTAGGACCAACCCTTGGTGAAGATGCTATCAACGGTGGTTCACTGGCTTTCATCATCAGCTTCTTTGTAATATTCGTATTCATGCTGTTGTACTACAACAACAGTGGTTGGATCGCCAATATTTCTTTGATCCTTAACCTGCTGTTTACCGTAGCCATTCTTACTGCAATGGGTGCCACATTTACCGCTGCAAGTATTGCCGGTTTGGTACTCACCATTGGTATGGCGGTAGATACCAACGTAATTATTTTCGAACGTATTAAAGAAGAACTGTCGCTGGGCAGAGGTTACCAAACTGCAGTGAACAACGGTTATCGTCGTTCGTTGGCACCGGTATTGGATGCTCACGTTACTACCTTCTTAACTGCGGCTATCCTCTACTATTTCGGTTTGGGTCCTGTACGTGGTTTTGCCTACGTTCAAATGTGGGGTATTGTGCTCAACCTGTTCTGTGGTATCCTTATCAGCCGTACACTTACTGACTGGTTTACCAACAAGCAACGCCATCTCGAATACTTTACCACTATTGGTAAACGAGTGTTCCAGCATGCTAAATTCAAGTTCATTGAATTCCGCAAAACTGCATACATCATTTCTGTAGTTGTAGCATTGTTGGGTGTAGGCGCCATTTTCAATGGCTTCGATTATGGTGTGGAATTCAAAGGCGGACGTAGCTATACTGTACGCTTCGACAAGCCCATGAATACCCAGGAAGTTTCGGATGACCTGAACAAAGTATTCGGCGAACATCCCATTGTAAAAACCATTGGTGCTACCAACCAATTGAATATTACCACTGCTTATAAAATTGAAGAAGTAGGCGCTAATGTGGACAGCACTGTAGAAAGAGTGTTGTACACCGGTTTGCAAAAATCTTTGCCTGCAGGTGTAAGCTTCGAAGAATTTGAACGTAGCTACAAAGTTGGATCACAAACTGTATTGCCAACCATTTCTGAAGATCTGAAACGTGGTGCTATCCTGGCTACCATTTTCTCTATCCTCATTATTGTGGGGTATATCTTCCTTCGTTTCCGCGATTGGCGTTATAGCCTGGGTACTATTGTATCGCTCATGCACGACGTGTTGGTGACACTGGCAGTGTTCAGCTTCCTGAAAAACATTGTACCATTCTCATTGGAGATAGATCAGCACTTTATTGCGGCGATACTTACGGTAATTGGTTTCTCTATGAACGATACCATCATCGTATTCGACCGTATTCGTGAAAACAGTCATTCTATGGCTGGTGCAGATAACGGAACCATCATCAATAAATCTATCAACGATACATTGAGCCGTACCATTATGACATCACTCACTGTATTCCTCACCATCCTCATTTTGTTTGTGGTAGGTGGCGAAGTAACACGTGGTTTTGCATTTGCCATGTTGATTGGTGTTGTTACCGGTACCTATTCTTCCATTTTTGTAGCCGCTCCTATCCTGGTTGACTTTGCAAAAGGAAAACCATTGGGCGAAAAACCTTCTGCTACGAAGGCTAAAGCTGCAATAGCAAAATAAGATACGATTGCTTGTGATACCTATAAGCCACTCCAATTGGAGTGGCTTTTTTTATGTTCCCTTATTTCACTTCAACATTGAAATTTTGCGATGGCATCAAACAAAGAATCATTTTTGTGCAATGCGGAAATACCAATTTTACCCAGGTGCCGCGTAACCATCGGGACTATTTTTGAATGCTTATTGGCTACTACTTATTTGAATAATAAAGCGCATGAAAATGATACACAAACTGGCGATGTGGTTGATGTGCAGCATCGGGTTTTGCCTAACAGGTTATTCGCAACAAAAAGCTACCAGGGTCACTACATTAATGGGTAGCAGGTGGAGCATCACCATTGTGGCGGCCGATTCCATCACTGCAGAAAAATACATTGATACAGTTATTGCAGAAGCTACCCGTATCGAATACTTGCTATCCGATTGGAAAGCCGAAACGCAGGTTTCGCAGGTAAACAGGAATGCAGGAATTGCACCGGTAAAAGTGGACAAGGAATTATTGGACATCACCCGGCGTGCATTGTATTTTTCGAATCTTACCCATGGTGCTTTTGATATCAGCTTTGCAGCCATGGAAAAAATATGGCGTTTTGATGGAAGCATGACTGAACTGCCAACACCCGAAGCAGTAAAAAAAACAGTGGAAAAAGTAGGCTATCAAAACATCATAATCGACACCGTTCATTCCACCCTGTTCTTACAAAAAGTAGGAATGAAAATTGGATTCGGCGCATTGGGCGAAGGATATGCTGCCGATAAATGTCGTGCTATGATGCAGCAAAAAGGCATAGTAGCCGGTATAGTGGATGGTAGCGGCGATATTGGTACATGGGGTCACCGGCCGAATGGCAAACCCTGGACCATTGGCATTACCGACCCATTTGATCCACTCAATGTGTTTGCTGTAGTGCCTTTGAAAAAAGGCTCGGTTACCACTTCGGGCAGCTATGAAAAATATGCGGAAATAAACGGAGTCCGCTATTCGCATATTATAAATCCTGCCACAGGTTATCCTGCTACCGGTTTAATAAGTGTTACCGTGTTTGGCCCCAGCACGGAAACCTGCAATGCATTGAGCACATCGCTAATGGTACTGGGCAAAAGGGAAGGCCTGCAATTACTGAAAAAGTTTATAGGATACAGTTGCATTATGGTGGACGATAAAGGCAACTATATCTCCTCTCCCGGTTTTAAATTAAAAAAATACAAGCTATGATAGTGGCTAACATAGCTTGTATTTCCTTATCAATTCGTTAGTAACAATCTGTTACGATAGTTCCTGTTGCAAGTAAATCTTCCACCGATCTGCCCAGTTTGGGACTGCACAAATACTCGATCATCGCCAGCACATCTTGTTGCATAGCCAGCGAACCACAGATCATTATCACGCCCCCATTGCGCAAGCAATCAATTACAAGTGCTGTATCTTTTTGTAGCAAATGCGTTACATATTGCTTCTCTCCTTCTCTCGACAGCGCCAGTTTCAAATGTTGTAGTCGTTGCTGCTGTACCTGTTCCTCTAAAAAGTTTTCATAGAGTGCAAAAGCGGCCTGTGTTCTAAAACCCGCATACAAAGT
Source organism: Phnomibacter sp. (assembly GCA_035456005.1). Taxonomy (GTDB): domain Bacteria; phylum Bacteroidota; class Bacteroidia; order Chitinophagales; family Chitinophagaceae; genus Phnomibacter. The sequence continues at coordinate 657,571 of DATIEA010000004.1, forward strand.
GCAGGATACCTTTTTCGTGTTTTCGGAAAGCATACCTAAGAAAGGCGCAATGCCGGTACCATTACAAACCATGAGCACCTGCCTTGCATGCAGGGGAAAATGAAAATGCTTATTCCTGATCACCCGGGCTTTTATTTCCTGTGCTGTATCGAGCCCAAACAAGTAAGAAGAGCCTAATCCCTTATCGATATGTTTTACGCTTAATTGTACAGTTCCATTCAGTTTTCCAATGGAGTACAATCTTTCTCGATGGTCGTTTTTGGGATACACAGCCAGCAAATCGCCGGAGGCGATATGGACTTTCTTTCTCCCCTTGAGCTGGATATTGAAAATTCCTTCCTGAATGTCTGTTTTATTCAACACAGTAAAGCTTTGCAGATCGGGATTATGGTGCGGCAACAATTCCTTTGCCATGCTCAATTGAAAGCCGGTTTGTTTTGCATACGCATCGAGCCAAACACTAAAATCTTGCGGCGACTTTTCATTCACAGTAAAAACTGGTGTTGTTGCTATGGCCCAGGTTTGCTGCTCCATACTGTGCTGCACATCGTACGCAAACTTGCAAAAATGATTGTAGTTCCTGGAGCCAAAACCCAGCACCGAAAATTGAATGGACTGCAATTGAGGGTGCTCATTGAGCAAGGATAAAAACTTCCTTGCATTGGACGGCGGATCGCCTTCACCATAAGTACTGGCCATAATAATGAGATGCGTAGCCTGCGGGTACTGCGTGTAAGTATCCATGTCGGCAGTGTGTACTTTAATGCCTTTGCGCAGCAATTGCTTATGAATGCTATTGGCAAACTTATTGGTGCTGCCATTTTCGGAACCCACCAAAATAATTACTACACTTTCTTTAGCAGTGTATTTATTTTTCGACCTGTTGCCAATACGCTTCCATGTGATGATGAATCCAGAATAAATAAAGAACAGGATATACGCAGAAGTGATAGCCATTATAATGGCCCATACAGCACTAGATCGGCCTGTATGCCACTGCATGCTGAATGCAGTAATGGAATAAGCGAACGTGTTATTTTCACTGGCAATTATTTTGCCCGAAAATTGATTCACGCATTGCTCTCCTTCCTTTAATGCAAGAGTAAAATAGTCTTCAGGAAAATCAGAGAAGGGCAATACAACACGATCTACTTCAGCAAGCCTGGTATCGCGGAACACTTTAAAATCACTCCAGTTTACCTGTGCATCCTCCGTCAAATCCTTTTCGTTCACAATAGCTTTGGCCTTTTGTGGTTTCAGCACAAACCGCGAAACCGATAAACAAGTACCGGTAAGTGCTAATGCCAAAATGAAAATGAGTGATATGCGGCCAAATACTGTATGGTAATACTGCGCAAAACTTGTTTTCTCAATATTGGCAAAAAAGTTTCGGATGCCGTTTTGCCGTTTTACGATCAATGCAAAACCTGAAATGGCAATCAGCACCAATAAGAATGCACCAATCCCTACAATGAAGCGGCCAGTTTCGTGCAAAAACAAGGAGCGGTGCAGGGCTGTCATCCATTCAAAAATGGGTGCCTGTTTTCCCGGTGTGCCCAGTACGGCTCCGGTCAATGGATGGATGTAGGCTGTTTTGTCTTTGCCTTCCTCGTCGGAAAACTTAGCGATCACAAAACCATTTTCATCCACTTTAATTTCCTGCAATCCATCCAGTTTTTCTTTTAAAACCGGCAGCGATTGTGCAAGAGTAATTTGATCGAACCCATCAACTTTATAGGGTTTCGCTTTTTGAACCACGGGCTCAAAAGCAAGTATAATGCCCGATACCGAAGCAAGAATAAGCAGTAAAAAAGAAGATACAGCCAGGCTTAAATGGCTGTATCTCCACACAGAAATGATCATTGTTCTATTTACTTAATTAGCACTAAATCGAACATAGCGTATATATCCTTTGCCATCGGTTTTTGCAGCCAATCCCTCGGTGGTCAACGGCACTTCCACATCGGTTGCATAGTAGGGTTTGTCTTCCACTGCCGATTCAAACCGAATGCTATAACCGGCGTTTATTTTCTTAGGATCAATATCAATGGTCACCACATTTCGCTCTCCGCCTTTTACCGATGCTCCGCTGATGGCGCTAATATCTTCCGGTTTTTTCTTTTGCGATTTGTGCCATTCTTTAAAACTGTTATACCATTTTTTGTCGGGACCCATCATGTACAAAGTTTTTTCGTACGCCCCGCTTTTGTTGATTAATGAAATCACGATATAGGCGCCTTCACCGGTATAATTGGTGAGTTGCACCATGCACTTATATTTTGCCTGTGCAAAACCCGCAGAAGAAATAGCGAGCAATACCAGGGCTGCAATTACTTTACTTATTTTATTCATTCTTCTATTCATTACTTTAAGAAATCAATGGGTTCTTTACGCTTGGTCAATATTTCATTTTCTGCAGCCAGGTCGTAAGCTGTTTCGCTAAAAGGAGTTTTAATATCTTTTTTAGCACCCACAGAAAGCAGGTAGTGCAGTAGGTTGCAATTTTTTGCCGTCATTGCAGCTTTGTGCATGGCGGTTAATCCTTCCTTGTTTTTTGCATTTACATCTGCACCCAACGTGTTGGCCAGTTGCAACAATTCCAAATCGTTTTGCGCAACTGCTAAGTGATAGACTGTACTGCCATCTCCCAATGGCTTAGCCATGTTGGCGCCTTTCTCCTGCAACAGTTTTAGCTTGGCTTCAAATGCAGGTTTTGCATTGGGCGAATACGATTCGAACAAATAATTGACCAGCGAATTTCCTTTTGCATCCACCGTATTGGTTGCGGCGCCCTTATTCAGCAGATAGGTAACTACTTCCGGTGAATTGTTACGCACAGCCAATGCCAATGCGGTTGCGCCCGCTTTGTTGGCTGCATTGATGTTTTTTACATGGGGCTGTAGCAATTCCAAAGTAGCCAGTTCCTTGTTAGTGGCGGCGGCATTCATGTACGGAGAATTTCCATCCGCATTTACCGCATTGATGTCAACGCCTTTGCCAATGAAGTATTGAATGATATCAGCCTGGTCTGGTCTGCGTACCACAAAGTGCAAAGCATTATCACCTGTTTTTGAAGTGGCTTTTGGATTCACGCCATAGCTTTCCAATGCCTGGAATACCGGCAATGTTGCTCCTCCTCTACGGGAACCTTGCGCAGCCATCAGCATGGCCTGGCTGGTAGGTTTCAGATTTTTTTCGTGTAGTTTTTTCAGTAATTCCAGGTTGCCAGAACGTGCTGCATAGTCAAATGCATTTCTACCTTCTGCGTCTTTACTTTCCAATGACAGCCCTACAGATTGGAAATAGGTTGTAAGCTTCAATTCCGGATCGGAAGCAATGGCCATCAGCAAAGCATTGGCACCATCGTGGTTCAATTCGGTAGCTGGTTTGGCTCCGCCTTTAATGAGCACGTCATACACTTCAGTTTTTTGCTGCCCACCGGAAGCGGCAAAAGTGAAAGGCGTAGCACCATGGCTATCTTCCATATTTATTTTGGCACCCTTCGAAATAAAGTAATTCACCAGGTCAACGTTTCCCCGGGCAGCAGCCCAAAAAATATAGGTACGTCCATCGTGGGTTAATTTGTTCACTTCATTACCCGGTTGTTGCTGCAAAAAAATAACCGTTTCAGTTGGCGCCTCATTGTTAATGGCCAATACCATGGGATCGAATGAAGACCCGTTCAATTCCGAAGGGTTATTGCCTTTTGCTATTTCTGCTTTTACAGCATCAATGGCGGGTTTGGTTTGCCAAAATGCCGGGGTCAGCAGCGAGTTGCCCGATTGCTGCTGTCCGCCACGGGGCGCTGCATTCTGCGCAAATGATGCAAGGCCGAATGCGAGGAATGCACAGGTTACTAAAGTTTTCATTAAGGTGTACTGTTTTTCATTGTGTAAAACGATGCGATGCAGTGGTCTATATGCCCGGGTGTAGCTTGTTTCATAAGCAGCGCTTATACCTACATATTGGGTGGCGAAAGTACAAAGGCCCACAGAGTAGGGTTTCTGTATTGGGAATTTACATTTTAGCAATCGGGAAATTAATGGCCTGGATATCAGTAGGTAAACCTTCGGGGTGTTCAATAACTGCCAATAGATTACAATTTACCAAGGCTCCATCTCCTACCCGGCTTAATCATTCTATTCCCCGTTGAATGCTTAACTAATTTTTTTTTGGCAATTCCATCCAGTTATTATGATTGGTCTTAACTTGTTTCCAGTAAATAAGAAATTGCCATGAGTTATAAGATTGAAGAGATAGAAGGAATTGGATCAACGTATGCTGCCAAACTCAATAAAGAAGGCATTATTACCACCACCGACTTGCTGGAACGTTGTGGCACCAAACAGGGCCGTGTAAAGATTGCTGAACTTACCCATATACCAGAGTCACTTATTCTTACCTGGGTAAACCACTCCGACCTGATGCGTTTGAAAGGCGTAGCCGGACAAATCAGTGAGTTGCTGGAAGCCGCCGGTATTGATAGCGTACCTGAGTTGAAAACCAGGAATGCCACCAACCTGCATGCCAAGCTGGTACAGGTAAATGAGCAATTCGGCCTCTCCGGCCGTGTACCTTCTGTCGAAGAATTGCAGGACCTTATCGACCAGGCCAAAGCATTGTCGAGAGAGGTGACGCACTAAGAAGGTTCAAGAGTTCACATGTTCACAAGTTCCAAAGTTGGTAAGACAGGGTGAAAAGTGAACGGTCAAAGGTGAAATTCACTATCAAAAAGAGGGCAGTATTTATAACGATGAAAAGTTATTAGGTATTTGCCTTAGCGACCGCCAATTTTTCACCTTTCACTTTTGACCTTTCACGTTTTTTGCGAACTCTGAAACTCTGAAACTTTGGAACTCTGAAACCTACCAACATACAATCACATCCTGTTGATTTCTTTGCTGCCCATCTTTTATGGGTACTGCTCAACTTTGGGGTTTCAATATTTTGAATAGTGATGAAGCGTATTTTTTGCATGGCAGTGGTGGGGGCAATGTGCAGCATGATGAGTCATGCACAGCTTATGTATCCGAAGGAGAAAATTTATTCGGCCTATACGCTGCAAAATGAAAAAGCCACCCAGCGAAAAGCAAAATTGATTGCCCAGGCCAACTCATTGAATACACTTTTGCTGGATAGTAATGAAAGCGAAATAGAATCGGCATTATGGGCGGTGAGCCAGTTTTTGGTTCGAACCCCGCAAAGCGATTCGGGTATCGCCAAATTGGTACAACAGTTTCAACGCATGCCCGGTGGTATGCAGCGTAGTTTGCTCGAAATATTGTACGGCATGTATCCTACCGAATACAGTGCAGCAGTCAAAAATATTTTGACTACTACCGATCATCCCAAAACATTTTCGCAGGCTGCTGTGTACCTGTATCGCAATCAACCACAGCAAGCCGGTTGGATACGCCAGCAAATGGTGTCGAAATTTCCAGAGTATGCACAAAACGATCTGCTGCTGGCATTGGATAAATATTTAAACGCTACCAGCAACAGCGCAGTACCCTCCTTCGATAGTTTATTTGCTTACCAGCAAATTCACAAGTATAAAGTGGTGTATTCCTTTCAGCGAAAAAACAGGGATTTCCCCGGGCTGGCTGTTGTACAGCAAGCCGATGGACGTTTTGCCCGCGAAGAAAACGGCCAACTGAAAACCTTTGTGCAGTTGGCACGCAGTGCGAGTAATTTTCCTTTCTTCCTCACCAATGGCAGTACACCACAGGGACTGTACACCATCACCGGTACCGGCATTTCTCAAAATGTATTTATTGGGCCTACGCCCAACCTGCAGATGTCGATGATGCATGAAGTGAATACGCCCAAGTTCACGCACTACTTCCCTATTGTGTTTAATGCACCACCCGAAAAAATTTACCGCAGCTATTTTCCGGAAAGCTGGCAGAACTGGGCGGGCCTGATGGAAGCATACGATGCCGGCAAAATTGGCAGGGGCGCTATCATTGCACATGGTACCACCATTGATCCATCATGGTATAGCGGCAAAAGTTTTTATCCTATTTCTCCCACACTGGGTTGCCTCTGTGGCCGCGAAATTTGGGATGGAGCAACAGGCAAAATCAAGTACAGCGATCAACTGGAACTGGTGAATACATTCATCGAAACCCAGGGCACACAGGGTTATATGATGGTGATCAATATAGACGATAAACAAGCACCGGTAAGCCCGGAGGAAATTGATGCCATTGTGAAAAAGTTCGAACTAAGCCTACCCCAATAGCATTCAAAGAGTTACTACATTGCAGTGGTACGTGTATGCGTACAACACTAATGTTAGCGGTCATACTAGGACGACAGAGCAAACTCGAAACTGAAGTGCAATGAACAAACAGACAATTACAATTAACGGGGATAACTTTTCGGACTTAGAAACTTTCTATGACGAAATAGATAATGTGCTGACAAAAGATTTGGGTTGGCAGACTGGACATAACTTAGACGCTTTTAACGACTTATTACGAGGCAGTTTTGGTGTTTACGAGTATGGTGAACCAATAAATCTTATTTGGACAAAATTTTCAAATAGCACACAGACTTTGGGACAAGAACTAATTGACACGTTAGTAGAAATAATATCAGACCACGACCACATTGATTTTGCGACAATAGACTAAATGCTTAAACAAGAAATAAAAATATCGGTTCTTAGCATTGACGAAGGAGATGACACTATTCAATTCCAAATGGAAGTTACAAATGGAGTTAGTTCGACATCCCAAGACTTCTATGGTTATGCAGACAATTTCAAAGAGTTTGCAACTGGACTACTTTCATTTCCAAAGATGATAACCGACAATGTCAAGTATGAACTTGGAGAAAGTGGTCAACGCTGGGCTTATTATATTCTTTTGGACGTGTTCTGTCACGAAAACAATGGACATTCAGCAATTCATGTTATAGTTGACAATAATGGGAAACGACCTTATACAAACAAAAGTGAATTTTATATCACAACAGTTCCTGCATCGTTAAACAAACTCGGACAGTTACTTAGGGACTGGAACCCGACAACAGAAAAAGAAATAACATGGACAGCAGAATGACCGGTTCTTCGAGGTGTTAGCACAGCGCACCTCGAAGTTTAAATGCGGCGATTCTCCGAATCCCAAACAAAATCCGGAGGAATTGTCATAACGCCCAACAATAAAAAAAAGACAACAACCCCATTAGCATTTAAAGAGTTATACTACATTGCAATGGTATGCATATGCGTACAATACTAATGTCAGGTACGACTCGTGCGACAGTTTTTTAAAACATTACCTTGAAAGAATATTGGGAAAAGATAGAGACATGGATTCTTGCAAATTGCCCGCCAATCCTTGATACTTTAAATGCGGGTGCTTCCGAGCAAGACCTTAATAATTTAGAAAATGCTATTAGCTTAAAGCTACCACTCGACTTTATTGAATTTTATAAAATCCACAACGGTCAATCATTTACACACTTGAAATTATTTGACGGTGACAGATTATTAAGTACTGACGAGATTATTTCTGCGTGGAAACTTTGGAACGAAGTTTTGCCAGACATTGACAAAAATTGCAAAGAGATGTATGGTGAAGCAGCAAGTTCTTCGCCAGACCAAGGAATAAAATCTTATTGGTGGAGTTCCTCTTGGATTCCTATTACATCTAACGGTTGTGGCGACAACTATTGCATTGACTTAGACCCGACAAGTGATGGCACTCGTGGACAAATTATAAGGATGTGGCATGACATGCCAAGCAGAGACTTACTTGCGACATCATTTAAAAATTGGATAAATAATTATGTGGCAGACTTACAAAGTGGAGTTTATACAATTTCAGATGACGTTGGTTGGGGTGGCATTGTAAAAAAAGACTGACACCAATATGCCTAACATTAGGCTTGCCGCATTTTTAGACATACCCAATGAATAGACGAAAATTTATAAAAAGGACATTTTGGGGATTAACAGGTACCGGTCTTCTCAGCGGCTTGTATGCCTGGCAAATTGAACCATTTTGGTTAGAGTTTGTGAAAGTGAAAATGCCCATAAAGAATTTGCCAGCTAACCTGGTGGGCAAAACGCTGATGCAAATAAGCGACATTCATATTGGAAATCGCTTTGACCATCATTTTGTAATTGACTCATTCGAAAAAGCAAAAGCATTTGATCCTGACTTTGTGGTTTATACGGGCGACTATGTAAGCACTTATAAAGATGAAGTGCAGTATGACAAATTAGAGGAAACATTAAACAACATCGTCAAAGGAAAATTGGCGACCATTGGCATTTTAGGCAATCACGACTACGGGCGAAATTGGTCGCAAAAGGAAGTTGCAGACAATATTTCGAAAATGCTTACGCGGAAAGGCATTCAACTATTAAGAAATGAAAGTGCTGAAGTAAAAGGACTCAACTTTATAGGGTTCGATGACTTTTGGGGACTTAATTTCAATCCGGAAAGAGCAATGCAGAGTTTTGACAAATCCAGGGCAAACATCGTTTTGTGTCATAATCCCGATGTTTGCGACTTACATGTTTGGGGCGACTACAACAGTTGGATATTGTCGGGGCATACACACGGTGGACAAGTCAAACCACCATTTCTTCCTCCACCCATGTTGCCGGTAAAAAACAACAAATATTCAGCAGGTCAAATTGCATTAAGCAACGACAGAACATTATATATCAATAGAGCATTAGGACATTTATGGCAAGTAAGATTTAATGTAAGGCCCGAAATAACAATATTCGAATTGCAGAAAGCATAAAAAAGCCAGGGTCAAACCCTGGCTTTTTCTATACAATCTATTTAGCTATACACTACACGGCAAAACTGGTTCCGCAGCCACAGGTAGAACTGGCATTGGGGTTTTTGAAGGTAAAGCCACGGCTGTTCAATCCACCTTCCCAATGAATTTCGATACCGTAGAGATACATTTCGTGCCCGCCATTCATGATGCAGGGAATGCCTTCTATATCAAATTTTTTATCCCCCGCCTGCTCTTCTTCAAATCCCAAAATATAGGTCATGCCGCTACAGCCGCCACCTTTCACGCCTACCCGGAGTTGTTTGCCTTGTGCAGCACTATCTTCCTGCATTAAACGTTTCAGCTCTTTTATAGCACTCTCGGTAAATGTTACCGGCAATTTTTCAAGTACTTCCATAATTTTTATCCTCTAAGCAAATTTATTACAAACATTCAATTAAAAAGGGCTGCAATCTCCGGGCCGGTAAATGTTACCATTTTCGCAAGGTTTGATTCTACAAACTGGGCCACTGTTAAAATCGGCCGTCCCCTTACCTTAGCCACATGGTTATGACGAATACTATGATCCTGCTTTGCAGCATCATTGCCTTGCTGATTGGTGCATTTGCAGCCTATGCATCCTGGGTACACCGAAAAATGATAGCCCTCGAAAGGGAGCAACTGAAGCAAACAGAATCCATTAAACTAAAGCTGGCTGCCTACGAAAGACTGGCATTATTTGCCGAAAGAAACAAGCTCGACAACCTTGTACACCGCATAGGTTCGCAGGGTATGCATGCCGGCAATACAAGGCAGTTGCTCATCAACTCCATCAAAGATGAGTTCGATCACAACGTAACGCAGCAACTGTATGTAAACCCCACCATTTGGGATGCTGTGGTACGCATGAAAGATCAAAACATCTTTATCATCAACCAGGTCGGTTCACTTATTGCACCCGATGCACCTGCTGTAGAATTGAACAAACAATTGCTGCAACTACTGGCACAGGATGAAAACACCACCATGAACAAAGTAGTGTTGGATGCGTTGCAATTTGAAGTGAAACAACTGATCGGTTAAATTTTTGGCCATGGAAAATCAGAACACCCGCACTACAGATAGCGGTATTGTGATAGATACCTTGTATGATGCACAAAGCCCGCATGCCACTCCTGTTTTGGAAGCGCCGGGGGCTTTCCCCTACACCCGTGGTGTACAACCCGATATGTACCGTGGGCGCTTATGGACCATGCGTCAATACGCAGGTTTTTCCACTGCAGAGGAAAGCAATAAACGCTACCACTACCTGCTGGGCCAGGGCGTAAGCGGGTTGAGTGTGGCATTTGATCTGCCCACACAAATAGGCTACGATAGCGATCATGCACTGGCCGAAGGCGAAGTAGGAAAAGTGGGTGTAGCCATTGATAGCATTGAAGACATGGAACTGCTATTCAAAGGAATTAAACTGGAAGATATCAGCACCAGTATGACCATCAATGCCACCGGGTTTATTTTGCTGAGCCTCTATGTAGCGTTGGCCAAAAAACAAGGTGCCGATCTTTCCAAACTCAACGGCACTATACAAAACGATATTCTAAAAGAGTACGCAGCACGGGGCACTTATATCTATCCTCCCAAACCCAGCATGCGCATCATCACCGATATTTTTGAATGGTGCAGTAAAGAGCTACCCAAGTGGAATACCATTTCCATTAGCGGATATCATATTCGCGAAGCAGGCGCCAGTGCTGTGCAGGAAATTGCATTTACCCTCAGCAATGGTAAAGCGTATGTGCAGGCTGCGCAGGCAAAGGGATTAGACATCAATGTTTTTGGTAAAAGGCTTTCCTTCTTTTTCAATGCACACAACAATCTGTTTGAAGAAGTGGCCAAGTTTAGAGCAGCCCGCAGAATGTGGGCCACCATTATGAAAGAGCTGGGCGCTACCGATCCCAAAGCCATGATGCTGCGCTTTCATACCCAAACAGGTGGCAGCACGTTGGCAGCACAGCAACCACTTAATAACATTGCAAGGGTAACGGTGCAAACCTTGTCGGCGGTACTGGGCGGCACGCAAAGCCTGCATACCAATGGCTATGATGAAGCATTGAGTTTACCTACTGAAGAAGCAGCACGCATTGCATTGCGCACCCAGCAAATCGTAGCACACGAAAGTGGGGCTGCCGATACAGTGGACCCATTGGCCGGCAGCTATTATGTAGAAGCTCTTACTGCCGAAGTAGAAACCAAAGCATGGGCATTGATACAAAAAATGGATGCCATGGGCGGCAGTGTTGCAGCTATTGAAGCCGGGTTTATGCAGGACGAAATTGCACGGAGTGCCTATGCATACCAGCGGGCTATTGAAGAAAATACCAAGATCATTGTAGGTGTCAATAAGTACCAGGTGGATGATGATATTTTGCCGCCGTTATTAAAAATAGACGATAGCATTCGACAGGTGCAATCGGACAAACTGGCGAAACTGAGGGCATCCCGCAATAATGAACAAGTACTGCAATGCCTTGCAGCCATTGACACGGCAGCAAAAGATGGCAGCAACCTGATGCCGTTGGTGATAACCGCTGTGGAAGCAAAATGTACCTTAGGAGAAATTGCAGATACCCTCCGCAACGTATTTGGCGAATACCGATAACATGGAAATGTGAAAACGATGTCTGATGTATGATTTCTGATTTAGAGGAAACAATGATTATGTTGATTGGCTAATTGGAGAAAAGTTGATAGCTCCATAGTTCCAATGTTTCAGAGTTTCTATCGAATGTAAAGTGAAAGATCAAACGTGTAAAAAATGGTCATCCCGAGGAACGAGGGATCTCCTCTAACGGAGACGAAATAAACGACATGTTCATGAATTTTAGATTCCCCTATCGAATACACAAAGCATATAGAATCCAAATAAAATTTTCAATCATCTGCTCATGAAAATATTTTACAAGCTGCTGCTCGCCGGTTGTATGGCAAGTGCTGCTACAAATGCACAAACATCATTGCCATCTTTTGTACAGGACAACCTCGATAGCTATATTCAAAAGGGAATGGAACAATGGCAGGTGCCCGGCCTTGCCGTAGTGATAGTGAAAGATGGAAAAATAGTAGCCATGAAGGGCTATGGTGTAAAAGACATTCAAAGCAAATCGCCGGTGGATGAACACACCCATTTTTTTATAGCCAGCAACAGCAAATTATTTACCGGCACCGTGTTGGCCAATCTCGAACAACAAAAAAAACTCAACCTCAACGATCCTATTTCAAAGTATTTTCCCGAGTATAAATTGTACACGCCTACCAGTACCAGCTTAGTGTCCATCAGGGATATGCTTACCCATCGCATAGGTACCAAAACATTCCAGGGCGATTTTACTTTTTGGAATACAACGCTTACACGCAAAGAGATCATGCAAAAAATGCGTTTGCTGAAACCCTCGCAAACATTCAGGCAAGACTATGGCTATTGCAATAGTTGCTTTATGACAGCCGGTGAAATAGTACCCAAAGTGATTGGCAAAACCTGGGAGCAATATGTGCAGGATTCCATTTTGAATGTGCTGGGTATGAGCGAAAGTTTTGCATCGTCAAACGGCATACAAAACCGGAGCAGTAATATTGCAGTTCCCTATACTACTTCGTATTCCGGCACATTGAAGACAGTGCCATACGATACCTGGGATAACCTGGGCCCTGCTGCAAGTGTAGTGAGCAATGTGCACGATTTGAGCAAGTGGCTACTGTTTCAATTGGACAGTGGCCGTGTAAATGGCGAACGCAAAATGCCATGGGAAACGCTGGCTAAAACAAGGGCCATGCAAATTGTAACCAACAGCAGAAAATCTGCTATATATCCTATGAACTTTCGTGGTTATGGCCTGGGGTTGAACATTGCTGATTACAACGGAAGGCAAGTGTATTGGCATACCGGCGGTGCTGCGGGCATGGTGAGCAATGTATGTTTTATACCCGACGAAAAACTAGGCATAGCCATTCTCACCAACAACGATAATCAAAACTTTTTTGAAATGCTGCGCTACCAAATTATGGATGCATTCCTGGGTGTTAAATATGTGGACAGAAGCTCTGCTGCATTGCCGCAATTCCTGGCAGCACAAAAAGAAGAATTGGCGCTCATAGCCTCATTGCGCAGCAGGGTAAAAGGCAATGCGCCCCCGTTGGCTTTCGACGCTTATGTGGGAGATTATACCAATGAACTGTATGGAAATATTACTGTTACCAAAACAGCTACCGGCCTGCTGGTTCGCTTTTCAAAACATCCAACACTTACGGCGGCACTCACCTATCTCGACAACGCCACCTGGCTGTTGGAGTACAACAATATTGAGTATGGAATTTTCCCCACCAGCTTTACAGCTACACCGGGGCAACCGATGAGCTTAAAAATTACAGTGAACCCATTTGTAGAATACGATTCCTATATATTCACCAAAACCAAATAACCGCTTCTCATGATGCATCGTTTACTTACCGGGGCCATGTGCCTTACAGTAGCCACTGTGTTTGCACAAGCTCCCAGTCCTGCCGTTATCAGCCAGCAGGCTACTGCTATTCAACCCGAGCTGGTAGAATGGCGCAGGCACCTGCACCAAAACCCCGAACTCGGCAACAGGGAATTTAAGACTGCAGCATTTGTTGCAGCACATTTACGCAGCCTTGGGTTGGAGGTAAAAGAGAAAGTAGGCTTGACCGGAGTGGTAGGCATTTTGCGTGGCGGCAAGCCGGGCCCCGTTATTGCCCTTCGTGCCGATATGGATGGACTACCGGTAAAAGAAAGAGTGGATATTCCGTTTATGTCAACAGCCAAAAGCGTATACCTCGGTGATACTGTTTCTGTAATGCATGCCTGCGGGCACGATAGCCATGTAAGTATTTTAATGGGTACTGCCCAGTTACTGGCGTCCATGAAAAAAGAGGTACCAGGTACCGTAGTCTTTATTTTTCAACCTGCAGAAGAAGGCCCTCCCGGGGATGAAGAAGGTGGAGCACCGCTTATGGTAAAAGAGGGTGTACTCGATAACCCGAAAGTGGAAGCCATATTTGGACTGCATATCAATTCGCAAACGCCTATTGGCACCATCAGTTACAAGAGTGGAGCCGCCATGGCCAGCAGCGATTGGTTTACCATAAAAGTAAAAGGCAAACAAACTCATGGATCTCAACCCTGGGCTGGCATTGATCCCATTATGGTAAGTGCCGCTATTATTGATGGATTGCAAACCATCGTAAGCCGCGAAAGCGAATTGACTAAAGCGCCTGTGGTAATTTCTGTGGGCAAAATATCCAGTGGCGTAAGAAGCAATATCATTCCCGAAGAAGCTACGATGGATGGCACTATCCGAACCCTGGATGCCAAAATGCAAGAGAAAGTGTACAAGCGCATGCAGGAAGTAGTGACAGGTATTGCTGCAGCACATGGCGCTACTGCTACCGTGAACATTACCAACAAAGCACTGGTTACCTACAACGATCCCGCATTGACCAAACTGATGGCGCCCTCATTGGAAAAAGCTACGGGAGCAGGATACCTGGTTGAAAAAGAATGGACAACCGGGGCCGAAGATTTTTCATTTTTCAGCAGCAAAGTGCCGGGCCTGTTTTTCTTTTTGGGTGGAATGCCCAAAGGTGGAAACCCGGAAACTGCAGCGCCACATCATACCCCCGATTTTTATATAGACGATAGCATGCTGGATGTGGGTGTAAAAGCATTTTGCAATATTGTGTTCGACTACGCAGCACAGAAAGCAAAAAAATAAACAAGCAATACCGAAGAAAATACAAAAGGGGGAACGCTATGTTCCTCCTTTTGTATGAGGCCTATAGCCCAATGAGGAAATGGTTGGTGGCTTTACTGATTCCGAAAATCATTGTAAGCGTTGACCGCCACTCCTTACTTTTACGCCACCTGATTTATCACCACCTACCACATGGCACAAGCAAAAAAACCGGCGATCGGCTTCATTTTCATTACCCTTCTTATCGACATTACGGGCTGGGGTCTTATCATTCCTGTAATGCCCAAATTGATCGAGGAATTAATTCATGGCGATGTTTCGGCTGCAGCACGTTGGTCGGGTTGGTTGGGATTTGCCTATGCCATTACGCAGTTTATATGTGCACCCATTGTAGGAAGTTTGAGTGATCAATATGGCCGCCGCCCCATTTTGCTTTGCAGCTTATTTGGCTTTGGTATCGACTATATTTTATTGGCGCTTTCGCCAAGTATTGGTTGGCTTTTTGCAGGAAGAATTATTGCAGGCCTTACGGGCGCCAGCATTACCACGGCATCTGCGTATATAGCCGATATCAGCAATGCAGAAACGCGGGCCAAAAACTTTGGCATGATCGGTGCCGCATTTGGTATGGGTTTTATACTCGGCCCGGTGCTCGGTGGATTATTAGGTTCCTTTGGGCCAAGAGTTCCGTTTTGGGTAGCTTCTGTTTTGTGCCTGGTCAATTGGCTCTATGGATATTTTGTATTGCCCGAATCGCTGTCCAAAGATCATCGCAGGCCTTTTAGCTGGAAAAGTGCAGTGCCATTCAAATCGCTTTTAAATCTTCGAAAATATCCTTCCATTGTCGGGCTCATTTTTTCGCTGGTGCTGGTGTATATCGGCGGCCATGCTATCCAAAGCAACTGGAGTTTTTATGGCATCGAAAGATTTAGGTGGAATGAACGCATGATCGGTATTTCGCTGGGACTGGTGGGCTTACTTGTAGGTTTGGTGCAAGGAGGTTTGGTGAGAGTAGTGAACCCAAAGATCGGCAACGAAAAAAGTGTATACACCGGCTTATTGTTGTACGCCATTGGCATGGTATTGTTTGGCCTGGCCACGCAAACCTGGATGATGTTTGTATTCCTTGTACCCTATTGCCTGGGTGGTATTTGCGGCCCGGCGTTACAATCCATTATCAGTGGACAGGTGCCGCCCAACCAGCAGGGCGAATTGCAGGGTGCATTGGCCAGTTTAATGAGTGCCACTTCTATTGTTGGGCCGCCACTTATGACCAATACCTTTGCGCATTTTACACAAAAAAACGCCCCGGTGTATTTACCCGGAGCGCCTTTCTTTTTAGCAGCTTTTATGCTGCTGTTGAGTGCCTGGCTGGCGTATAGATCTTTGCATCCCTCCCGAAGCACCAACTAATTGCGGAGGAAGAATTGCAAGGGTTTACTACAATCCAAACAGGCCGCTATTCAATGCTTTCAACGTATCGTTTTTAGCAGCAGATGGAACCAGCAGGCTCACATTGTGTTTGCTGCCACCATAGCTTACCATACGTACTGGTACAGATTTTACTGCATCAAACAGTTTTACCAAAATGTCTTCGGTGCTGGCAATTTCGTTACCAACAATAGAAACGATGGTATGATTGTCTTCCACACTTACGGTTCCAAATGGTTCCAGTTCCTTCAAGATATCTTTCAGGTGCGTGGCATTGTCGATGGTAAGTGAAACCGCCACTTCGGAAGTGGTAATCATATCGATACTGGTGCGATATTTTTCGAACACTTCAAAAATCTTGCGAAGGAAGCCATAGGCCAACAACATGCGGCTACTGCGAATATTGATAGCAATGATGCCATCTTTTGCAGCTACTGCTTTTACACCTGTGCTGCCGGCTTCTTCCACAATAATGGTGCCTTTGGCAGTAGGTTGCATGGTGTTCAGCAACTTCACAGGAATTTTATAATGATGCGCAGGCCAGATGGAAGCTGGGTGCAAAATTTTTGCACCGAAATAAGCCAGCTCTGCAGCTTCTTCAAACGATAGTTGTTCAATGGCTACAGTCTTTTCGCAGATGCGTGGATCGTTGTTGTGCATGCCATCAATATCTGTCCATATTTCACAAACAGAAGCGTTGATAGCTGCTGCGATCAGCGATGCGCTATAGTCGCTGCCACCACGTTTCAGGTTGTCTACTTCTCCCCTTGCATTGCGGCAGATATAACCCTGGGTAATGAACAGCTGTTTTCCTTTTTGCAATTCGAGTTGCTGGTTCAGCTTCACACGAATAGACGCCACTTGTGGCTCATCGTTGGCATCGATCGACATAAACTCCAATGCAGGCAGCAATGCATGATCAATTCCTTTTTCGTCGAGGTAAATAGAAAAAAGTTTGGTGCTCAGCAATTCACCCTGTGCAAGAATGTCTTTGTTGAGTGCATCGCTGAAAGAGATGCGCAAAATGATATTCAAAAATTCAAAATGCTCCAGCACTACAGCTTTCGCTTTGGCAGTAGCAGTTTCAGAGTGCACCAACTCTGCAATAAATGCATGGTAGTGTGCTTCCAGTTTATCGATGAACTGTTTGGCATCCTTTCGGTTGCCTGCAGCCATTGCATTACTAATTTCAACCAATGCATTGGTAGTACCACTCAATGCACTCAAAATAACGATGGTAGGTTCGCTGTCTGCTGTGATCAGTTGCGCTACCTGCGCCATGCGCTCCGGACGGCCTACGCTGGTGCCGCCAAACTTCATAATTTTCATAACACCCGGTCCCTGTTTTTTAAAGCCAGTTCATTTACATGAAAGACTTTCATTTCTGTTATTAATGATTGATTATCGCCAAAATCCATTTCGAAAAAATGCTGACAGCTAAAGACCATCAGTAAACTCAAAAAATCGGCGTGCAAATTAAAGGCTTATTCCTGTTTTATCCGCCAATGCCTGCAGGTCTTTAACAACTGCTTCCACCAATGGAATCCCCTCCTTTAACCGGATGGCTTCCATTTGCCTTTCAGGATCGCCGGGTACCAATACCGGCTGATTGGCATTGGCAGGTGTTGCAGCATGGAAACGCCGGATCCAATTGTCCATATGCTGTTTGAATTCTTCGGCAGGTCTGAACGCATCTACCCGCATGGCTCCCAGGAAATGTCCCAGTCCTTCGCCGGGCATATTGTCGGGCATGGGAACGTAGGCAGGAAAAGGCGGCGCCCAAGGACCATAACTGGCACCACTGAGTACAGCGCTAAAAATATCTACAATACTGCCAAGGGCATAACCCTTATGGCTACCATGTTCGCGGTCGCCACCCAACGGTAGCAAAGAGCCGCCCTGTTTTAGCGCATTTGCATTGGTAGTGGGCGCACCATCGGCATCCTGCACCCAGCCCAAAGGCGCTTCGGCATTTTTGCGTTGCAATATTTCGAGCTTGCCATTGGCCGCGGTAGTAGTGGCAAAGTCGGCAACAAATGCAGGTTCCTCCCCAGCCGGAATGGCTACGCAAATGGGGTTGGTGCCCAGCATTTTTTCTTTGGAAAAAGTAGGTGTCACCAGCGCCGATGCATTCGTCATGGCCCAGCCGATCATATCCTGCTGCAAAGCCATCATGGCATGATAACCTGCAATGCCAAAATGATTGCTGTTTTTTACACTCACCCAACCGGTACCTACCTGCTGCGCTTTGGCAATAGCAATGGCCATAGCTTTTGGCGCTACCACCAGGCCCAGTCCTTTGTCGCCATCAACGGTAGCCGTGCTCGGCGTTTCGTACACCACTTTCACATCGGGACGGGGATTGATGCGGCCAGCTTCGTACAAACGCATGTACCCGGTAAGTCGTGCAATGCCGTGGCTGTCGATGCCTCGCAGATCGGCACTCAGCAAAACGGTAGTGGCCAGTGTTGCATCTTCTGCACAGCAACCCATACTACTAAAAACGGCCTTCGTATATTGAAATAAATGATCGTAAGAAAAAACAGTATCCATCGGCGCAAGGTACGAAACGAGGGAAATTGGAAGGATAACCAGCAAAACGAAAAGCAGTTCACTTGCTTGATTTTTAGCATTTGACTGCTGGTTAGGGTTCTCTCGAAACCAGTTGGTACACTATTCCTTCTGTATGACTGCCTTTGTTTACGGGAATGATATGCCCGCTATTTTTTTGTACAAATGCCACCACTTTATCAAATGCCGGTTTATCGCGAAAGGCAACGGCCTCGGATGGGTGCAGTATATCATTCAATAAATACACATTTCCTCCCCTGGCCAATGTTGCATCAATTTGTACAAGGCAGGAGTCGTATTGCTGCTCAGGTACACAAAGCGGTGCAGTAGCATAGTATTTCAAATACCGTATGAGCGAGCCACTCCCCATGGATACCACCAGGTCTTTTTGCCGGGCATGCTTCAATATCCATGCACCCTGGTAAGAGAGGTAATCGCCCTGCTTTGATTGAATAAATAAATAGCCTCCTAAAAAATTATGCAGGCATAACACAGCAGCCAATAGCCATAAGCTACGCATGCCAAATAATTGTTGATAGGCAGTTGCGGGCAATGTGCCGAAAAGGACTATCAGCGGTGGCATTATCATGAGCCAGGCTTCGGGAGCATTGGGCTCCAGCACCATCAGCATGATGCTATATGCCAGTACCCAAACAACAAACGGATTGGCCCAACATTGCTTCCAATCCACTTTAGGAATAGCCTTGTATAATATCCATAACAACAAGCCGACCAGCGCCAAAAAAGTGCAACATGCTATCACAGACAAAGTGTAAAGATTGCGGGCAGCATACACTTCTTCCACTATAATATTGTTCGGAAAATGAGTGGCAATAAAACCTGCGAACTGCGGTATGCCAAACACAAAATTGATGCTTGCCCAATTGGAGCCCACCACCAAAATACTCAGCAATGCATTTCCTTTAGAATGGCTGCTACCACCGAGGAGGTACGACATTAACGAGGCAAACTCCCGTGGGTTAATCTTGTATGCCATATAGTAGCCCATGAGCAACAACAAACACATGGCAGCGCCATATACCAAAAGCGTTCTCCATTGTTTTTTTACCAACAAAGGCCAGCCATACGCAATGCCTACTATAATGAGATTGGGTTTATAGAACATTACTGCGAGTGCAGCAAAAGCAGCAGCCAGCAATATTCGCCCAAAAGGAATGGGCTGCTTTTGTTCAACACCTGGATACAAGAAATCAAAAGCCAGCAGCAACACAAAAAAACTCAGCATATACACTTCGGCTTCTACTGCATATCGCCAAAAAGCATACGAAACCAACAACAGAATGCAGGTGAACCAGGCTATGCTGCGCGAAGCACCCAACTTTTTACCCAGTATGCGAAATAGCAATACGATGCTAAGGGCTGCAAACAGGCTACTCATCATACACATCATGCGGTAGGCATCCAATGCCGGGTAAACAATTTTGCCAAGCTCGTAGCAAAATTTCATGAATGGTAAAAAGAGAAAATACCGGGGATACAGTAACTCAGGGTAAGTAGAATGACTGATAGCATGCGCAAAAAAATAGCCGTCATCGTTCTCACTTCGGTTGGCGGGGAAAGAAAAGCATAAGAGCAGAAAGATGACTGCCACCACCAATAAGTAATTGCTATATTTTGAAAAAGCAGTTTTTAATTGCATGCAGGGGTTTGTAACATCAAATCGAAAGGCTGGTCGATGTTTGCTTTGTGTACCTTTCAACAAAGAGAACTTCGTTCATTTCATCAACGGAAATCAACCTACAAAAATTAGCGAACATTTCCTACAACAAAAAAAGCCGACCCTAAGTGGGATCGGCTTCTATTTAAAAATTTCAATGCTATTAGTCGAGCAAAATAATTTTGCTGCCACCTTTTTCGCCATTCAATTCAACCAGCTCAATGGCAAAAACCAGTTCTTTACCGGCCAATGAGTGATTCGCATCGAGGCGCAATATTTCTTCTTTTATTTCGTGTACAGTTACGGGGTGCGGACGGCCCATATTGTCACGGAGCATCAACTGCATACCCAGTTCCAACTGCATATCGGCAGGAATGTTTTCTTTCGGAAATTCGATCACGTTTTCCTCGCTCCATTCGCCATAGGCTTCAGCAGCAGGAATATTAATGGTTTTCTTTTCGCCAATGGTCATGCCTTGTACACCGGCGTCAAAACCCGCAATCATTTGACCGGCACCCACGGTAAACTCCAAGGGCTCGCGGCCTTCAGATGAATCGAACTGCTCTCCGGTTGTTAATGTACCGGTGTAATGAACCTTCACTACATCGCCATTTTTTACTACAGACATCTTGTGATTTTTTTTGAGGCTGCAAGGTAGCTTTTAGATTGGGTTTTGCAAGCCGAAAATCGCATCTTGCAGCCCTATGAGGAAAATGCAACAAAAAATTAAGGTGCTTTTCGCATTGCTGACGATTGCTATCAGTATGAACGCCCAGCCGGTGAACAAAACCAGTGCCGGCATCAAAACGGGAGCGGAAAGAATGGATGTGTACTTGCCATTGTTGAAGGGAAAAAGGGTTGGGCTATTTGCCAACCAAACCACGGTGGTGGGACCCCGGAAGACCCATTTGGTGGATAGCTTGCTGCAAAAAGGTATCCAAATCGTCAAAATTTTTGCTCCCGAACACGGGTTTAGGGGCACTGCCGATGCCGGCGAAAAAGTGGGTAACACTGTCGATTCTGCTACCCGCATTCCCATCATTTCCCTTTACGGCCCCAAGCGGGCACCCGATAGCACCGATATGGCCGACGTTGATATAATGGTGTTTGATGTGCAGGATGTGGGCCTTCGGTATTACACGTATATCTCTTCGCTGGAAGTGTATATGAATGCCTGTATCGAAAATGCCAAACCCCTGCTCATTCTCGATCGCCCCAATCCCAATGGCTTTTATGTAGATGGCCCCGTGCTGGAAAAACCTTTCAAAAGTTTTATTGGCATGCAGGCTATTCCTGTAGTGCATGGCCTTACCATTGGCGAATATGCGCAAATGTTGGCGGGCGAAAAATGGCTGAGTGCCAAAGCCAACAGCAATATGGCAGCGTTCAAAAAAACAGTTCCTACCAGGGATACTCCCTTTCATATGCTGGTGATAAAATGCTCGGGCTATACCCATAGCAGCTATTATGAATTGCCGGTAAAACCCAGTCCTAACATCCCGGATATGCAAAGTGTATTGCTCTATGCCAGCACTTGCTTTTTTGAAGGTACCGCCCTTAGCCTGGGAAGAGGAACCCCTACTCCTTTCCAAATGTATGGCCACCCCTCGCTGCCCAACACCATGTTTAGTTTTACACCCGTAAGCACCCCCGGGGCCAAAACGCCACCGCTACAAGATCAGCAATGCTATGGTGTGGACCTGAGCCATGAAAAAATAGATATCCGTCAAAAAAAATGGCAGCAGATCCAACTCAGCTATGTCATGCATGCGTATAAGCTGTTTCCCAATAAAGACAGTTTCTTCCTTCGTCCGAAAAAGAATAACCCGGAGTGGTCCGATTATTTCTTTAATAAACTCACAGGCAACTACACCGTAATGTGGCAGTTGATGAATGGAAAGTCGGAAGCCGAAATCAGGAAAAGCTGGCAACCAGGATTAACAGCCTACAAAAAAATGCGGAAGAAATATTTGCTCTACCCCGATTTTGTAGCGCAATAATATTCGTCCATTACTGAGTATAAAAATTACAATAGCTTATCCACGTTAGTAGAATATTCATGAAGAGTCCACGTATTGTGTTTATGGGAACGCCTGAGTTTGCAGTAGCATCACTCCAGGCATTGGTAGAAGCAGGATTTAATATTGTGGGCGTCATCACTGCACCCGACAAACCGGCCGGCCGCGGCATGAAGCTTACAGAAAGTGTAGTGAAGAAATATGCGGTGGAAAAAGGGCTGCACCTGTTGCAACCTGAGAAACTGAAGAACCCCGAATTTCTCGAAACGCTCCGCAATCTGGAAGCCGATTTGCAAATAGTAGTGGCTTTTCGCATGCTACCCGAAATAGTTTGGAATATGCCGCCCATGGGCACCATCAATGTGCATGGCAGTTTGTTGCCCCAGTACAGGGGTGCAGCGCCTATTAACTGGGCGGTGATCAATGGCGAAAAAACCACAGGCGTTACCACTTTTAAACTGAAACACGAAATAGATACCGGCGATATTTTGCTACAGGAAAAAATGGATATCGGTGAAAACGAAACTGCAGGCGAGGTACACGACCGCATGAAAGAATTGGGCGCCTCCCTGCTGGTAAAAACGGTGGTGGGATTGACGCAGGGCAGCATACAGGAAAAGCCTCAAAATTTTGACCAGGCCCAGCTACAACATGCTCCCAAAATATTTACCGATACCTGCCAGATCCATTGGGGAAATACTGCAGCATCTGTACATAATCTTATTCGGGGGCTCTCGCCTTTTCCCGGTGCATTTACCACACTCGACGACAAAACTTTGAAAGTATTTGGCAGCACGGTAGAACTACAAACCACCGGCGAAAAACCCGGCACCGTAAAAACAGATGGGCAGAGTTACCTGAAATACGCAGCGGCAGATGGATGGGTGCATATTACCTCCCTGCAACTGGAAGGAAAGAAACGCATGAATACAGCAGATTTTTTGCGGGGTTATCGTTTCAAGAATAGCTAAGCTATTTTTCTATCCGCACATCAAAATCATTATCATCCCAAATATCGAGCATAGCACAGGCGGCATTGCATAGCCTGGTGATCAAACTCTTTTCCCCTTTTATTACAGGCATGGGGCCCAGTACTTTGGCGTACACAAAAAGACCATTCTGCGTATTGGTAATTTTTACAACTGTGCCCACTCCTACATCATTGCTCAGGCAATAATATTTGCCATCGTACCATGCTGCCAGGCTTTTGAAATTGGAAGCTTTGCCACGAAAACTTGTGGTATCCTCCTGCCTGTAATCATCGGCATAAATGCCCGTACCCTTGTACAGTTTTGTAGGAGAAGCAGGCGCAGACTGTGCAGCTACAGCTACGGAACCGTTGTTCAAAAGACCGGTGGGCAAATATCCAACCAACACTGGGTCACCTACTGCTACACTTTCCAACATGGGGTTCAACTCTTTTACTGCAAAAGGGGAAAGATTCACGAAGTGTCCTCCTATCGATTTAAAATTATCGCCCGCTGCTGCCAGATAAAAAAGTTCAGTACACGGGCCTGTATTGCAGGTATGGTGCATATTTCCCTTTACGGCCAGGTAGATAATATTGTCGTCGTATTTCTGCGTACTGTCGTGTTGGTTCAAACGCATAAACAACGAATCGCTCATGCCAAATTTTCGATACACATCTACGGATGATTCGTTGGGTTTTAATGAATAACCAATTGCCGGTTCTCCATTGCGCAGCAACACCTGCATATGCTGTTGTGCACGCAGGCTGCTAAAAAAACAAAGCACCAAACCAAGCAATCCAAACTTCATATTTCTCATCTTAGGCAAGGCAAATTGGCACATTGTTTTGTACAAAAATTGTTAAAGCGTTGAGATGGATTTTATTTTCTTAACCGCCATTCCTTGGGATAATAATTATTGGTCCTGTTGCCCAGGTGCTTTATCCATCCCAATGGAATTGCTTCATACGTTGCAAGCATCCATCCTTTTGTACTTGCTTCTACCACAACGGTTTCTTTGCGCAAAAATTGTAACGCATCGGGTAGCGATAACTCAACACGATGGATAGACGGATGTAGTAAATGGCTCATAGCCAGTGCATGATCGGGCTGTAGACCGTTGTGCATCCATTCGCCGAGGCATACACCTGCTTTGCGAATACGAAGCGCATCCTGCAAGCCCAGGAACAACTCGTAAGTTTCCGTAGGCATTGCATACAGTGTGTCTTTGTGTTTATACAGTTGTAGCGCTCCTGTTTCTTGTACCCATTCCTTCATCAGCGAAGCCGTTGGTATTTCCTGCTTTGCGTTAACTTTCTTTTTGGGAAATATCATTTCCTGCACCGGTTCCTTTTTTTGAAAAATGGCCATAAAAAATCCTTCGCCCCGCACCAGGTTCGGAAAGAATCGGTAACATTTATGCCCATGTTTGGGTGACGCTGTTTCTACAATTCCCCAGGATGGATCTGTCTGTACCTGCAACGAAGCACATTCAAAATGATCGTGCATCCAATCAACCATCTGCTCATTTTCGGAAGGCGAATAACTGCAGGTTGTATACACCAATATTCCATCTTCTTTCAATGCTGGCCATGCATCTGCGAGAATGCGTTCCTGCCGCTGGCGACATTTTTCTACTGCAGGTTCACTCCATTCTTCAATGGCTTGTGGATCGCGGCGAAATAGGCCACTGCCCGAGCAGGGAGCATCTATCACCATCACATCAAACAAACCCTGCAATGGCGTAAAATCTGCCGGATCGTTGTTGGTGACAATGGTATGCGCCGCCCCCCATCGGGTAATATTTTCCAACAGGATGTTTACCCTGCTCCCAATCACTTCATTGCTCACCAACACATCGGTTGGCCGCAGCATGGATAATACGTGGGTTGATTTGCCACCCGGTGCTGCGCAGAGGTCCAACACTTTCAACGAGGATTGCTGTGCAAACGGAACCAATTGATCGAACACCAGTTGAAGCGCCATGCTGCTGGCTTCCTGTACATAATAGGCACCTGCATGCCATAGCGGGTCCTGGCTAAACGAAGGACGCTGTGGCAAAAAATATCCTGTTGAGCACCAGGGCACTATGCCCGATGATGCAAATGGAAGGGTTACTTTATCCCATTTAGCGGCATTTATGCGTATAGATGTAGGCGGCTGTTGCGCGGCATGTACCTGCAGGAAACTTTCTTCGTGAAAGCCCTGAACATTCTGAATGGATAGCAACAACGCAGCCGGAATAACCATGATGGTAAAATATTGGTAAAGCAGCGAAATTATTCATTATCGCCTCTTACATTTAATTCTCTCTGTGTGCAGGCATTAAAACTTCAATGTATGGAAAAGGACGAAACAGAAACAGGGCCGAAGCAAATGAAGTACCAGGTAACACTTCGCTTTGAAGTAGACCAGGAATTTATGACACTGGTACCAGCGCATAGAACGTATATCAACTACCTGATCAATAAAGGCGTGATAGACAGCTACACGGTAAGCATAGAAAGTATGCGAAGCTGGATAGTGATCAATGGAAGTACAAAAGCCGAAGTAATGGGCCTGCTCGAAAAATCTCCACTGTTCAAATACTGGACCATTGAAATTGATGAATTGTACGTGGTAGATGGCCAGCCATACAGGTTGCCTGCATTGCAACCGAACTAGCCGAAAAAATTTTTTTTCATTCTGGCGAAAAAAAATTTTGCAGTTAAAATCATACTCCTATTTTTGCACTCCCAAACAACGAAGGGAGCATAGCTCAGCTGGTTTAGAGCATCTGCCTTACAAGCAGAGGGTCCGCGGTTCGAACCCGTGTGCTCCCACAAAGAAGAAGCAGTTATAACGAAAGTTGTAGCTGCTTTTTTCTTTTACGGTTTTGTTTCGCTGATACAAAAATTACAACTGCTACTATGTTTTGTGTTTGATGCTGTGCTGCATTTCTACTTAGGATTCCCTAATCATTTGATAAAGCTTACCGGGTACACATAATGCAGGTATAAATAAAAAAAGGCAACAGACATTGCCAATATCATTAAGCCAAGTACGGAGGAATGAAGCTTGAGGCCTTTCACAGACATTTCGAGCTCGCTGGCCGGGGTATTAAATTTTGATTTTGCTGAATGATAAAATTGAATGCCTGAAAACACCAGCCCTGTGAAAACAATGAGCAATACCACTGCAAAAATGATGCGACTTGATGTAGTTTGCCAGGCAAGCACTTCTTCTGTACGTGCCTGTTGTCGTATCATAAAATGCATGAGGCTGATATAGGCACTATCGTATGCAGCTTGCGTAGCCACTGATGGTGGCGTTCCTTTGAGCATGCTGCTGTCAAATTTTCGGGCTACTGCACCCAGGTCTATATTGAGACTGCCTTGACCATTGTCCTGGCTAAATGCCGAACAGCAAAGCATCAAAACAAGCACATGCATCACAATCAGAAAGCGCATAGTGGTATTCATTTTTTTGGACTTAATGCGGATGAGAGTACCATAAATCGAAAAGCAATTTTCTCGTGGTCTTTATAGCCTTCTTTTGCTTCGGTGTTTTTTAATGCCTGTTGAGTGGAAGTATTGAATAAACGTTGAAATTCCTGGTCGGTCATCATCAACATTCGTTGAATATACTGTCCCGAATTGGCTGCAGGATTGGGAAGGGAAAAAGGTTGTATCACACCATCAGTTTTACCTTTCGATTTCAAACCTTGTGCAACTCTATCAGGGTTAACAGCACTATTGCCAGTTGTCTGGTTGCTTTCTGAATGCTGGCCAGTATTGGGTTTCATGGCAACCACACCAACAGCTCCCAGGTATTCCTCAATTGATTTATTTTGCTTACGCAGTTCTGCTACCAGGCTTGCAGGTACACGCACAGCAAGCACAGAGTCTTTATCTACCAATTTATACTTTGCTTGTTTTGGGCCGATGGGTGCATGAGTTTGTGCACGGGCGCCAACAAAGCCAATCAACAGCAGGAACATTAGCCATAGCTTCTTCATAATGATGCATTTTTCCTAAAATAATGCAGTAGAAGCTTAAATAAAAGAGGTTGCCATGAATTGGTTGACGACATGGTAAGTTAACTGTTGGCTTTACACTGAGAATCCCCACTCAGAAAGCACAGCCATTGCTTCAACCTGGTGGGAGTGACCAATACTTGAGGAGAAATTTATTGTGGCAATTGCTATGTAAACAAATGGTGAAAAGCTATTTTAGTTTTGATACGCAGCATTGTTTTACTACATACTCTTCACTCTCTCAATGAATCCCCTATGCAATCCATTTCAATTGGTGTATTCAGAATTTTTGGAAATGAATTGGAACAACCTGTTCCTGACCATGTTGTTGCGCAGCAACTGCATGATAACAGGAAGTTGGCCATGCACGATATATTCGACAACCAGCAGGAAATCCAGGTGACTGATTGGGGACAAACAAACGATACAGGTCCACATGAATTTGTTAGCATCATTATTGGCATTGGATCTGCAGCTTTCACCAATCATGTATTGATACCAGCCGCCAAATACATTTTTGAAAAAATTGCCGATAAAGCCATTGACACAGCCCTTGAAAAATCCGTCTCCTGGCTTCTTTCAAAATTTAAAAAGAAGCAAGCCGAAAAGAAAATCGGCAGTATTGAAGTACGGTTACCCAATGGCGTTGTTCTGAATGTTGTAAACCCCGGGAAAGAAACCGTAATCAAGTTTGATGTGCATGGCGAACCGTTTGAAATTACTTTCTGATCAACCCGGTTGCTTGTACTATGTTGTTCATGCAACTATGTGAATTGCATGTCTTCATGCATCGAAGGGCAGGATCATCCATATTTTAAAAATTAAAAATTGCTTTTTTCAAAGCAGTGCTACACAAATTCCAATTCTACAATATTTTGTTAATAAACTGGTATTGAATGGATACTTCCAAAAGCTCTTGACCTTAGCGCCTAAGCCGTTCAAACAAAAAAACTGCTACATCAGATTCCTTGATTCATATTTGCTTTTGTACTTGCTAGAGAAACTGAAACATATAGATATCGTTTGGTTGCACACCGTCAACCAAAAATGGAGTAATCCATTTTTTGATGCTGTTGTACCATGGTTGCGCTACCAACAGGTTTGGTATCCTTTCTATATTTTCCTGATTGCATTTGCCCTGTACAATTTTGGCAAGAAAGGTGCATGGTGGATCGCTTCTTTTATTCTCACCATTGGCATTACAGATACTACCAGCAGCAGGCTCATCAAAAATTCCATACAACGCTTGCGGCCCTGCAACGATCCCGATGTGCTGCCACTTATCGATCTGCGTGTGCCGCATTGCTCGGGTGGATACAGTTTTACTTCTTCGCATGCAGCCAATCATTTTGGCATGGCCATGTTTATCTACATCACCCTGTCGCCCATACTGGGTAAAAGAACTGCGTGGATATTCCTGTGGCCGGCTGTTGTCTCCTACGCCCAGGTATATGTAGGCGTGCATTATCCCTTCGATGTATTGGTGGGAGCATTCCTTGGAATGGCGCTCGGCTGGTGTACCGGCAAATATTTCAACAGCAAGATGCCGAACCTGGCTGCTTAAACTCAAAACCCGGTTCGTTGAAATACATCTCCCGCAGAAAAACTATCTGCAACTTCTAAGAATATTTTTTACTTCCTCCATTCCCATGGCGCTATTGCATGAGCATCGGCCCATAAGCCACGTTTTGCCTTTCTGGCTTTATCTTCCAACACAGCCCAATTCGGATTTTTATCATACTTCTTGAAATGCCAGGCAAGCCCCGCCTTCAACAAACTCTCATTCATGTTGGTCCCCTTGGGCGTGTATACCATGCCAATGCTTCGACCGTAACGGTCTTTATTAAAAACTTTTACTTCAATGGTTTTGCCGAAAATGCTATCGGATAAACACTGCCTGGCCACCATACCGTACGCCTGTTTTTTTTCGGGACAGTCAATGCCGTGCAAACGGATTTTCACTTGTTTGTTTCCACTGATCAATAAAGTGAAAGTATCGCCATCTGCAATTGCCACTACTTTGCCACGCAGTTGCGCCAACAATGGGTTGCATAACAACAGGAAACCAACAAACGCAATGACAGTACTATATTGTCTCATAGACTTTCAGGAAAACCTCATCCGCAAAAGCGCATATCCATTATAAAATCACACTTGTAATAATTGGCCGCTGGTCATTATAGCATCCTTATCGTGTAGTGAGTTCGCAACAATTAACTCTTCCTGGTATGTCAGCAATCTTTTCTTTATGAAAAAATATCCACGTGACAGTAAGTCCACATAACTATTCATTGCTTCATAAAGCACTTTCAAGTTATCATTATCATAAGCCGTTCCATCGAAGTAACTCCTTGTTTCCGACAGGTAAAGCTCAAAGCTCGCTTTCATTTCTACAGTGATCTCAGATTGAATCCTACTATCAGATAACAGTTCTTTAATGGCTGTCATTAATTGTTCTTCTATCGGCTTTATCTTCTCAAAGTTGGCACGTATTTGTTCAAAAGGTGTCTCAACGTTTACAAACTCCAACTCACCCGACAATTGGCCATAAATTTCATATTTGGCGTCAAAGGCTTTATCAACTTCAAATAACTCCAGGTAAAAATTCTTAATGACCAATGGCCTGTCCTGGTCCTGCTCGAGCTTTCTAAAGAATTCAAATATTTTGATATCATTCCTTTGTATCAGCTCTTTGATTTTTTCTAACTCCTTCTCAAGTGTAAGCGACAGCTCCTGGCTATCTTCTCTTGTGTATTTTACTCCATCATAGTCAAATGTCTTTACCTCGACCTGGTTGTTTGCAATATTTTTTAGCGTTTCAATGTCTTTCTGTAAAGCTTTATAAGTATAGACCAGGCCTACTTTCTCATCTGAAAAAAGGCTGGGGAATGCTATACCATTTTCTTCCAACAATTCACCATCTACATCAAAGTGATTTGGAATTTTGTCATCATAGTATCCATTATAGATTTTAGAGAAGGTTTTCTTTAAATACTCCGAATTGTATTCAGTTTGAAATTCTTCGGTTGAAACAAACTTGGTCTCGCCCGAATATGTGACTGACTCAAAAATTTTATTGGTCAGCAATCTCTGTGTTTCTTCAATATTCTTAAACACATCATTTGCAAGCTGGTTTGATTTGCCTGGAACTGATATATTTAATCGTTCAAGTCTTTCTATTCGTTCCTCCGTACTTGGATGCGAAGCCCATTGATTTTTGATCACCAATTTAGACTTATCAAATTTCCCTTGCTCTTCCATCGAGATCTCAGGCAGATTGCCCTTGATCGAAAAACCATTTCTTTCTGCAAGAAAGTTCATTACGCCAGTTTGTTCACGGTATAAATTTTCGCTTTTCAGGTTATCCTCAATTTTGCCATTGTAATAATTCAAAACAGCATCAAAAGAAGCATCGGCCAACGACATTCTCAGCAAGGAACTTTTCAAAGGTTCGAAGCCGGTGATATTCGCCGCTATTTCATCAGCATGGAATTCCATTTCCCTTGAAAGGCTCAAATAACTTTTATTTACGACTTCATACTGCTTCCTTAACACCCATTGTATGCCTTGATTAATCTTAATGGCTGCTGAAATGAATATTGAAAAATAGCCACTCACACTGCCCCAGCGTTGAACAAGATTTGTATAGGAGTCATTGTCAAAAAGCATATTGAATATTACCTGGTTCACATTGTACACATAGCTTCCCACTTTCATTGTTCTTTGTGAGAAATGCCCAAATTCGTGTGATAAAATTGCTTTCAACTCTTCCCGGCTAACAGTATTCACCAATCCCATCCCAATTTGCAGGTTCTTTTTGATGGGAAAAAACATACTCCAAAAACTGGAATCGTAGAAGACCGCTGCATTTACATCTGCAGACAGGTACACTTTTTTGGGCCGGCTTGTTTTTACTGCACAAACTATTTCATCGATCATTTTAAAAAGCTCAGGCTCATCTGAACTATGTATTTCTACCAAATGAGATCTGTCCGTCTTATGTGATTGAAACATGAACTTTATCAGAAAAATCAAAACAAGTATACCCAGGCTGGCGAGTCCGGCTCCTAAAACTATTGTTAGAAACATGGGTCTTGCAGCAATCAGGTACAATCCACCTACAACACATAATGCAGTAAGGCCTAAAGCCAGTACCAGGATGATTAAGTAAACCAGCACAAAGACAACTATTGAAAATATTGCCCTTAACGTTTGTGTTTTAAATTCTGAGGTCAGTTGAATGTCAGTCTTTTCCATTTTGGCACGTTTTACAAATCACCACAACCGTTATTTGCCATACATCCATTTTGCGCTGCACATACATAACTTATTGCTGATAGTTATATAGCACTTATTTGAATTAATGGGCTTTTCAATTTGGCGATGAAAAAAATAAATGTATCTATTTGCGATGCTTTCACCAAAATCTTATCATATAAATAGAGATTATTGATGTAGTGGAGGTTTTCAACAAAAAACCTTTCGACCTGGTCCATCATAAATAGCTCTCAGTATGGCAACAGTTAGTCCATAGCAAAAGCGTTAAGCTGCAATGCATCTTCGATTAATCGTACTCCATATTTTTGGGAAATAGTAGTCTTGAAGTTGACGAACTGCTTGCTGGCGAAGTTTTTTCTTACACAACACTCCCCGGCACTTTTCTTCCACCCTCTTCTTTCCCTCTTTCACCGGCTTCGTGGTATTCTGCATCCTGGTTTACATTCCAGAGGTTGTAGATTTCCTTTCCTGCAATAATATTTTTCACAGCCAGCATAGCTGTCATCATGCTATGATCCTGGTTATTGTATTTGTGCATGCCATTGCGGCCAACCAATATCAATCCTTTTAGATCTGCAATTCCCTCCTGAATAGTATGCAGGTGTTGCTGGTATTGCTGGTCGTACACCGGGTATGCTTTGGGCTGGCGAACCACATAACTATCCAATACTTCGCCGGGTTGGCAAAGACCTATTTGCTCCAACTCTTTTATGGCCATGGCAGCCAATGCCTCGTTGCTACTGGACCAGAGCCCATCGCCTTCAGAGCAAAAATATTCGAGACCATAGCAAACCATGCTATCATCGGGCACCATGTAAGGGCTCCAACTTTTGAAATGTTGAATACGTCCCACTTTCACTGAAGGGTCGTGTATATAGATCCAGTTGTCGTTAAACAGTCTCCTGTCTTTCAGTATCAGCACTACGGTGAGGAAGTCGCGGTAGTGCAACGCATTGGCAGCTTTGATGGCAGATTGCGGTATCGGGGCCTGCAGCCCTCCTATCAATTCTCTCAGCGGTGCTGAGGATATAACATAATCAAACCCCTCCGCAGCTTCCTGTCCTTGCAATTGGATGGTCCATTTGCCATCAACGGCATCATACTGCAACCCCTGCACGCTGGTATCCATATGCAGGTTCGCCCCCATCTGCACCGCTTTTTGTGCAGTGGTCTGCCACATTTGCCCCGGCCCGTATTTGGGATACCGGAAAGAATCGATCAGTGTTTTAATGGTCTGTTGGCCGTTGCCTTTTTTGCGGGCTGGTATCAATGCATTGCGGATAGCACTACTCATCGAAAGCCCTTTGATGCGCTGTGCTGCCCAGTCGGCACTTATTTCGCTGCAGGGAATGCCCCACACTTTTTCGGTATAGGTCTTAAAAAAAATGCGGTAAAGCCTTTCGCCAAACTCATTGATCACCCATTGCTCAAAATTCTTCGGGTCGCGAACTGGAAACAGCCTGGCTTTTGCATAGCTGAGCATACATAAGGCAGATTCTACCAAACCCAGTTTGCGCAATGCATCCATGGCCACCAACGGGTAGCTGAAGAATTTTTTGTTGTAATACACCCTGCTGCTGCGTGGACGTTCCAGCATTTCGTCGCCTAATATTTCGGTCCAGAAGTCCTCAACCTCTTTCGATTTGCTGAAAAAACGGTGCCCTCCAATATCGAAATGAAAACCCTTGTAGCTTTCTGTACGCGAAATGCCGCCCACCAGTTTTGGATGCTTTTCGAAAATATGAAGCTCGAATCCACCGTGCTGCGCAAGCAGGTAAGCAGCGGTAAGCCCGGCGGGACCGGCGCCTATTATGGCAATTTTTGGAGTTGTTGGTAACACAGGCCGGCAAATATATAGGAGCCCACCCATTGACCAACCGCATGGGCATAAATCTCAATTGTTACAATTCCCATAGATTTGTGCCATACCAATCGTTTACCCCCTACATGGAGGAGATCTTTATTCTACTTGGATTAATTATTTTGAATGGGCTGTTTTCAATGAGTGAAATAGCCCTTGTATCTGCCCGAAAAAGCAGGCTGGAACATTTAGCCGAAGAAGGAAACAAAAATGCTGCCGCTGCCCTCAAGTTGATTGAAAAGCCCGAGGTATTTCTGAGTACCGTGCAAGTGGGTATTACCCTTATATCTATTGTAACCGGTTTGTACTCCGGCGAAAAATTCAGCAAAGACCTTCAACCATTCATTGAAAGCGTAACGGTGCTAAAGCCGTATGCAGCATCCATCAGCACTACACTGGTGGTAATTGTGGTTACATTTTTGTCCATACTCATTGGCGAACTCGTGCCTAAGAAACTGGCCATGATCCGTTCAGAAAAAATTGCACTTTCTTCTGCGCCATTCATGCTTTTTCTCAGCAAGATCACGTTCCCTGTTATTTGGTTGCTCAACGAATTGTCAGGATTGTTTTTCCGCCTCTTTAGAATTAAGGATACCAAGCTTTCTATTGTAACAGAAGAAGAGATAAAGGCCTTGGTAAGCGAAAGCGCCGAAAGCGGGGAGATAGATGAAACCGAACATGAAATTATTGAGCGGGTATTTCACCTGGGCGACCGCAAGATCACTTCGCTGATGACGCACCGCAGCGATATACTCTGGTTGCCATCGGACGGCACCATCGGTGACCTGATGAACAAGCTGCAGCCAACTACCCACAGCGTGTATCCACTCTGCGATGGAAACATCGACAATATCAAAGGCATCCTGCAATTGAAGGATATTATACTGGCCGACAGGAATTCTAAACTCTCCCAGTTTATGCGGGAGCCGGTATTCGTACCCGACAACAACTCTGCCTACCAGTTGATGGAGAAGTTTAAGAAAACCAAAGTACACTCTGCATTTATTGTGGATGAATATGGTACGCTGCAGGGTATGATCACCCTCAACGATATTTTGGAAGCTATTGTGGGCGATATTCCCGAACAAGGCGATGATGACTACGAACTGGTGCGCCGTACAGATGGCAGCTACCTGGTAGATGCACGCCTACCCTTCTACGATTTCCTGAGCCGTTTCGACAAAGAAGACTGGATAGAAGACGACCAGGAATATGATACCGTGGGTGGCTTTATTATTCACCACCTCGAACGCATTCCTGCTACCGGCGATATTTTTGAATGGCGTGGATTTGCCTTTGAAATAGTAGATAAAGACGGCGCCCGTATTGATAAGATTCTGGTGGAAATCAAAGACAAATCGCTGATACCGGACGAGGATAGAGCCGAAGAAGAAACTACCGAGTAATCTGCTTAGAAACTAAAATCTGCTTCGGTATCGGGATTATTGAGCTTATAACTTTTGCGTTCGCCCTGCACCGAAACATGGTGCATATTGATCTGTTCCTTCTTGTATTCGTACAAAATTTTATTGGAGACATGTAGCGATTTCACCGAAGCCACCTGGGTTGCTTCGAGGTAGCACCATGTACTTTCCTCCACTCTTTCGGAGCCGATATAGTTGAACTGCACCTGCTTGCCATTTACCGACACCACCAGTTTTTCCTTTAGGTATTGGCTGATCAAACTATCGGTGCTGCCATTGGCAGCCGGGTGGTACAGGTCTATCTTCTTACCGGGAAAACGCATTTTCAGCGTGTTTTCAAAATCGTCGGTAAAAATGCGCACACTGGTTTCGAGGCTGCGTTCGGCGGCATTATGGTTTATTTCCACCACCGATACAAAAAACGGGTGCATCCAGATACTCCACACTATGGCCAACAGGCTTTGTATACCAATCATGGGGGCAAATGTCAGGATACCGAATCAATTACCAACACCAACTGCATAAGAATTGGGAAACCTGCGGGCAAAAAAAATGGCCATGCTGGATTTAGGTCGTATTATCGTCACATATTTTTTACAGGTAAATCTATTTATTCATTCATGTTTTGGGATTATTTCAAGATCGGCTGGGAACATATCATTAGCATCGGGGCCTGGGATCACTTGTTGTTTATTTTATCGCTTTCTGCAGTTTTCGTTTTTAAAGACTGGAAGCAGGTACTCATCCTGGTTACAGCTTTCACCATTGGGCACACTATTACCCTCATTTTAGCCACACTCAACATCATTCATTTCAAATCGGCTTGGATCGAATTCCTGATCCCGGTAACCATTGTAATTACAGCGGTTATCAATACGCTGATGAAAAAATTTACGCCACAAACGGTGAAAGTGAGTTATTTCCTGGCGCTGTTTTTTGGCTTCATTCATGGTATGGGCTTTGCCAACGGCCTGCGTAGCCTGCTCGGCAAAAGCTCGGACATACTCATCCCCTTGCTGGGTTTCAACCTTGGGTTGGAAGCAGGACAGATCGTAGTAGTATTTGCACTGCTGCTATTAGCTGCTATTGGTCAGGGCATTTTTAAAGTAAACAGGAAAGACTGGGTACTTTTTTTGAGTGGTGGTGCTTTTATGGCTGCCCTCATTATGGCATTGGAAAGAAAACCATTTTAATAACCCACTTATTTACATTTCAATCAAAAACAGCATGAGGAAAAATTGGAAAATGGTATGCATGGGTTTGTTGGCCGGCCTGGGTGTAACAGCACAGGATATCCGCAACAATCCTACCAGCAACCATGGCAATAAGTTTGAGCAGTTGGGAACCATATTGCCCACGCCCAATGAATACCGTACAGCCAGTGGCGCACCCGGTGCTAAGTATTGGCAGCAACGTGCCGATTACAAGATCACGGCGGAGTTGGATGAAGCCAAACTGGAATTGCGGGGTAAAGAAACCATTACCTATTTCAACAACAGCCCCGATGTACTCACCTACTTATGGTTGCAGTTGGATGAAAATGAACATGACCCCACTTCACAAAGTACTTACTTCGACGAAAGCAGTATGCGTGCCGGCATGAGCGCCGGAGAGCTCAACGCACTGGATAAAACCAACATGCTGGCGGGCCTTGGCGATAAGATAGAATACATTAAAGATGCTACAGGCAAAGCCCTGAAATATACCATCAACCAAACCATGATGCGTGTAGATCTGCCTGCCCCACTAAAACCCGGTCAGCAGTATATTTTGAACATTGGCTGGCATTATAAAATTTCGGACCGCATGACCGTAGGTGGCCGTGGTGGTTATGAATTTTTCCCGAAAGATGGCAACCATGTATTTACCATGGCACAATGGTTTCCCCGCTTATGTGTGTACAGCGATTTCCAGGGCTGGCAGAATCACCAGTTTACAGGCCGTGGCGAATTTGCACTGGTATTTGGCAACTACGATGTAGCCATGACCGTACCTGCTGACCACGTAGTGGGTGCTACCGGCGAATGCCAGAACTACGCAGAAGTATTGACCGCCGCACAATTGAAACGCTGGCAAACTGCACAAACTTCCAAAGATGTAGTGGAAGTAGTAACGCTTGACGAAGCCAAAACTGCTGAACCCAAAAAAGCAACTGCAACCAAAACCTGGAAATACAAAGCCAGCATGGTGCGTGACTTTGCCTGGACCAGCAGCCGCAAATTTGTTTGGGATGCCATGCCTGCGTATGTAGAAGGCAAGAAGAGTATGGCCATGAGCTACTACCCCAAAGAAGCGTACAACTTATGGCGCAAATACAGCACCAAAGCTGTGGCACATACCATTAAAACATACAGTAAGTTTTCTATCCCTTATCCCTACCCTGTGGCTATTAGCGTAGAAGCCAGCAACGGTATGGAGTATCCTATGATCTGTTTCAACAACGGTCGTTGCGCTGACGACGGCACGTATACCGAAGCTACCAAATATTCGATGCTTGGCGTTATTATTCACGAAGTGGGACACAACTTCTTCCCTATGATCGTGAACAGCGACGAACGCCAGTGGAGCTGGATGGATGAAGGCCTCAACACATTTACACAATACCTCACCGAAGAATTGTGGGATAGCAAATATCCAAGTCGTCGTGGGCCGGCATGGAGCATAGTGGATTATATGAAGTTGCCTAAAAACCAGTTGGAACCCATTATGACCAATAGCGAAAACATTGTACAGTTTGGTCCCAATGCGTATAGCAAACCGGCAACAGGTTTGAATATTTTACGGGAAACCATTATGGGCCGTGAGCTGTTTGACTACTCGTACAAAGAGTATAGCCGTCGCTGGGCTTTCAAGCATCCTACACCTGCCGACTTTTTCCGCACCATGGAAGATGCCAGCGCTGTAGACCTCGACTGGTTCTGGAGAGGATGGTTCTATGGTATTGAGCCCTGCGATATTTCGCTCGACACTGTACGTGCCTTTAAATTGGGTGAAGCACAAGCACAGCCCCAGGGCCAACGCCGTGGCGGTAGCGATACCTTGTATGTAGCCAAGCCAACCTTGAATGCTTTTGAAGACATTTCGAAAGTGCGCAACCGCGAAGACAAGAATATTGTGTTCCAGACAGACGCCGATACTACGCTTCGCGACTTTTACTGGTACTATGCCCGTGGTTTGAAAAAAGTGGACACTACTCCTATTGTACGCGAAAGAGCAGCGCCTGAAGCCGTAACTGCCGAAGACATGGCTCCTTACAAAAACAAATGGTTCTACGAGCTGCGCTTTAGCAACAAGGGTGGCTTGGTAATGCCGCTTATTATTGAATGGACATTTGCCGATGGCACCAAACAAGTAGATCGCATACCTGCCGAAATATGGCGTAAGAATGAATTGCAGGTAGTAAAATCGTTCATGAAAGATAAAGAAGTGGTGAAAGTGCAACTGGACCCCATGCGTGAAACTGCCGACATCAACGAAAGCAATAACCGCTGGCCTGCCATTGCCGCCCCCAGCAATTTTCAATTGTTTAAAGGTGGGTTCCGCAACCGCAATGCCGGTGCTGCACTGCCCAACCCCATGCAGCGGGAGATCAAATAAAACCTGGATTTTCTAGCATATAAAAAAGCATCGTCAACACGGCGATGCTTTTTTATGTAGAAGAGCCCAGCAATAAAAAAACGGCAACACCCCCACTAGCATTCAAGGCGTTATACTACATTGCGGTCGTATGCATATATGTACACTACTAATGTTAGGTGCAATAAATTAACAACCCGTGAATTCGAAACTCTTTTTACTTCTGCTTTCCTTCATTCTTGTTAAGGCTACTATTGGACAGGAAATTAGCAAGAGCGACATTGTAAGATTTAAAGTCAAATCAATTACAACAATTGACGGTGACGGAAAAACTAAGTACACCAAATTCTATAACGACAAAGGAGACTTCATTAAACAAAGTTCACCAAATGACAGTAAGCAACTTCAGACTGACAGTGAGCTTTCTTATAACGACTCTTCGCAGCTTATTGAAGAACGGACATACACAAGTAACGGCGACGTTAACGCAACTTCAAAGTATTACTACAACGCCAAAAATCAACTTTCTAAACGGGAGTACATCCAGTTTGGTGAGGTTTCTGGCACATGGACATTTGAGTATGACGATAAGGGCAATAAAATTTCTGAGACACAGACATCAGGAACAATGGGCAATACATTGACAAATTACAAGTATGACGACAAAGGTTTTCTCGTTCAAGAAGACAAATCAAATAATACAATTGGCAAAGAGGAACGAGTTAATTATAAATACAACATCAACGGACAAATAATAGAAAAAAAGACAAAGGCTTATTATTTCAACACGACTATTACTTTGACATTCTCCTATAATGAAACAGGCAAGCTGATCAAACTGTTTGAGAAATCCTCAAATGGTGTATCATCCACAACATTATACAAGTACAATGACAATGGTCTGTTGATAAGCGACATATGGGAGAGTTCAATCAGTAAAACGCCACATACGACAACTTACCAAATAGCATACGAATGACTTCTGCCCCTTACATGGTGTTTGCTGCTATGGCGGGCGACAGCTAAGCCTCAATTTGACTCGTCCTAAAAATAGTTTACAGGTTTATTGTTTAGTTCTGCATTAGGTTGACAGGATGAGTGAAAATTGTTTGTAGCCGCAGAGCGGCGAAACATTGTTAGAAAAAATTGCCCGTTATTAGTTTGTGAGCCCCATCGGGGCGATACATATCTTCCGTCCCGATGGGACTCACGGCATCATAAAATTCTATCCTTCTATTAATGTTTCGGCTCTACGAGCCTATGGGATGATTGTTCCGACATCCATCCATGTTGGTCATAAGACAAACATGTGCGCACCAGTGCAGGGCTGATTTACCCACGTTTTTTGCCATGCAAGCCGTTTTTGTAAAACGTTCACAAAACGCCAATGCCCTGTTTACAAGGGTTTCGGCGCATTGGCGCATAATTTTTTAAAGTTCCGCAAGATTTTTTTTGCCATTTGGTTTCAAAAGTTACTTTTGCCGCGGAGAGATGGCAGAGCGGTCGAATGCGGCGGTCTTGAAAACCGTTGACTGTTACAGGTCCGGGGGTTCGAATCCCTCTCTCTCCGCCAACAACAAAAGTTGCCCCTACCGGGGCAATTTTTGTTTGTGCAGTGTGGCAAGTTTGCCTGCTAAAATTGAAATGCGCAGGACACTTGTAAATAATCCCTATTGAAGGCTGTGATATAAAGTTCCAATAGCCTATTTTGTACAGGACAGTTCCATTCCACCCACCCTTAAATTGTCTTGCTATGAAAAAGTCTTTTACTTTTTTATCCATTTTCGTGTTGGTACCTGTTGCGCTTTACTTTTCTTCCTGCGGTAATAACGCTACAGATGCAACGGCTGAGAATAAACAAGATTCCATAAAAGCTGTTATTGCAAGAGGCGAATACCTTGCGGTGCATGTAGCAGCTTGCATACACTGCCATAGTAAACGGGATTTAAGCAAGTATTCCGGACCTGTTTTGCCCGGCACAGAAGGAGGTGGTGGGCAAAAATTTGACAACACAATTTTGGCAGCGCTACCAGGAACTTTTTATGCTAAAAACATTACCCCCGACGTTGAAACGGGCATTGGAACCTGGACTGATGAAGAAATAATACGTGCCATCACCCAGGGCATCCGAAAAAATGGAGACACCCTATTTCCATTAATGCCTTATGCAAGTTTCAACCGAATGGCGAAAGATGATTTGCTCAGCATTGTGGCTTATCTGCGAACATTGACGCCTATAAAAAATGAAGTTCCTGAAAGGATGATGATGATTCCAATAAGCGCCGCATACCCTGCAGCTGTCCTACAGCCATCTATCGAACAAAATAAACGACCGCTGAAAAGCGACATCGTGAATTATGGTAGCTACCTGGTGAATATGGCTGATTGTGGCGGCTGCCATACGCCATTTGTAAAAGGGCAACCGGATATGACCCTGCATTTTGCTGGGGGAAATACATTTAATCTGCCTTCTTTCAAAGTGACATCAGCCAATATTACACCTGATTCTGCCACAGGAATTGGCGCATGGTCGGAAGCCGCCTTTATCGAAAAATTTGCAGCTTGTCGCAACAAAGATAGATATGATTATAACCCGGGAAAGTCGAACACCATAATGCCTTTGGTAGATTTCGCGGGTATTAAGGATGATGATTTGAAGGCCATGTATGCTTACTTAAGAACTGTAACTCCGGTAAAAAACAAAATCGAAAAATATCCGAAATGAAATAATGGGCGGCACCGGGAATGAGCCCATCAAATTGGAAAGAAAAAAAACTCCTGAACCGCGGGGATAAGCCACCGGTATGTTGAAGCCAGGTGTCGATAATTTCTGATGCCTGTCAGTGATACGATCCATATCAGCCGTTACATTTGAACATCCGGAGAGATGCCAGAGTGGTTGAATGGGACGGTCTCGAAAACCGTTGTACGGGCAACTGTACCGAGGGTTCGAATCCCCCTCTCTCCGCCAACAAGCATAGTTGCCCCAACAGGGGCAATTTTTGTTTGTGCAGTATGGCAAGTTTGCTTGCCAAAACGGAACAAATAAAAATTGGAAGGCACGCAGTGCCGGCAACTATGTTTGTTGAAGCCCCACCATTAAGGATCGGCGTAGCCAATCCCCCTCTCTCCGCTGCAAGAATGAAGCGCTGACAATTGATGATTGTCGGCGCTTTTTCTTTGTCTCAGAGTGAGCAACTCTCTCCATCCTGCATGAGGATACAGATCCCAACATTCAGTTACATTTACATAGGCGATATTACTAATCCAAAAGTTGTATTCCACTCTACGGACCAATCGAAATGAATACAGTAAGATTTATTTTTAAACCTATCCTAATTATTCAGGCTTGTTTGTTTCTATTTGCAGCTTGCCACTCTCCTTCCATTAAAGACCACTCAAGACAGTCTGCCGACAGTTTAAACCTGTCATTTGCTAGTTTATCAATGCCGAAAGACCATGACACTTTAGGAAGAGAGTTTGCCAGACAACAGTTAGATGAAATATTAAGCGAAAAAGGACAACCTTTTACATGGGACACCTTAATTAAGGACTCTTCAATTGCAGTTTCTATGGCAGAACCATTACTGTTTGACATTTTCGGCAAAGACTAAATACTTTCTGAAAGACCATATGAAGTTTATCTTATTAACGGTTATTGGTATCTATCCGGCACTATACCTAAGGGTTCAAAGGGCGGAGGGTTTGAACTTATCCTAAGTGCTAAAGATGGACACATTATTAGACTAGCACACTATAAATGAGCTGTAAGACTTGATCTTGAATGAACAAACAATTTCTTTTGTACGTATTTGCAGGTCTGCTAATGTTTGTAGGACTGTTATCCCTTTACTATACCTTTCGTAAGCAAACTGCAAAAGAAAAGATGATAAAAGCATTTTTGCCACGGACGCCAAAAAATTATGGAAACGCTTTTCTATGGATGTTTGGACTGCTTTGCATTGCTTTAGCAACACTATTATTATTTAAAAACAGGTAGTAGGCGGGTGTCCTTCTGTTGGTAACCCTGCCAGCCTCATTTCTTTCTTCCTGTTCAGAAAAACGGATGTTTCCCTATTTTTGGAATTCACCTACATAATCAAACACTAACCCATGAAAGGGAAATTTACCTTGCTGCTGGGCATATTTATGTGCCTTACGCTACTCTCGAATGCTCAAAAAATTTTAATGAAGATCCCAGCGGTAACACCTACTGCCGGGGAGGAAATATTGGCGCTTGAATTCGGCATTGAAGCCGAGACAAGTTACCTGAACGGAGCGGGAGCGGCCGTGGGCAAACCTATTCCTAGCAAACTCACTATCAAAAAAAGAGTGGGTCAATCGACAGATGACTTTTTCAAGAACATTGTTAAGGGCACCCATTTTAACTATATCGTTTTTGAATACTACGATAAGCAAAATGTACTCTATTACACCATTACACTGGGTAGTGCAACAGACGCTGCGCTGCAAGGTGTGTTTCTCACCGAAGCTAAATGGCTGAGCCCCGAATGCCCCACCTGTGTAGGATTGGAACAACAATTCAGCTTTGTGTCGAAAGGCATAGTGATGGAAGATAAAATAACCAACACCAAGCTTAGCTGGAATATTGCTCAAATGACCATACAATAATCGCCATGAACAAGTGTTTTATTTTAGCCATACTCTTGTGTATGGCACAAACGCTGCATGCACAAATTGGAGCCTCCCATCCCGGCGGCTCTAACAACATTGGGCAATCCTATTTTGGGCCTTCGGAATTAGGCAGATCCACTACACCGGCCTGCGCCAGTTCTAATGATTGCGACAATACCGGTTGCTCAGTTTTTGTTTTTATTGGCAGCGGCGATTGGCGCATTGCAGGCAACTGGGCCAATGGTATGATCCCTTCCTCGGCGGTTAAAAACTGTTACCAGATCATCATTAACCCTGCCGACAATAATCCTGTAGTATTACCCGGCAAACAAACCATGATGGCAGGCAGCACTATTACAGTAATGCCGGGCAAAAAATTATTCGTAAACGGCGACCTGCTCATTGGGCAATAACTAAAGAAAGAATTCTTATAGCCCATGATCGATCTGGAAAACATCCGCGACTTCGCCATTCCCGATTTCCAGGGATTCAGTGCATTTGGCAATGCGCAACATTTTAATGCATTGCCCGAAACGCATAAGGAGCAGGTTCATTTCCTCAACAGCGAAGCCACAAAATACCTGTGGAGTTTTACAGGTGTTTCGGCACATCTGTTTACCAGCGGCAACTGGGATCCATTTGCAAAAGGCAATTTCAAAACCATTGAAAAGTTCAGCCATTTGTGCAACGATGAAGCGGACAACCAGCTACTCAAAAAATGGTTGTTCAACCGGGGCATCCCATTCAAACAATGGATCTTTATTTTATCGGAAGACCATGACAATGCCGTACTCACCACCTGGAAAATTTTCGTGAAGCATTGCACCCATTTTCTTTTTTCAGGCGATACAGTTGTGTTCGATCATACCCTGAACTGGACGCTATTTTATTTCCACGAAAACGAGTTGACATTTGGTAAGGACAAAGTGTACGACGACACAGAAAACGAAGCCATGATGAAGGCGTTAAATGAAAGGAAGCAGCAATTCCCGCAATTCAGGCATCCCTACTTATAGTTGATTAGCACCAGCGAACCGATACGACTACAAACTTTGAGTAGAGTATAATGGTTTGATGCCTACTGTTTCAGGTCAGTAGAATGCAACAAACAAATTTTCCATTCGCCTTTTTCTTTGCGCATCACTACCGACTCCAGCCAGTTGATGATTGTAGTGGTGTTATTGGCATATACTGTAGCTTGGTTATAGTAGGAAACCCAGGCCACATTATTTGCAGTTTTGGTTTCAATAAAGTCGATCTTATTGACGCGTTTAAAATCTTTTATAGTCGACTTTCGCTTTTCGATCCTTACAGTCAAAGAATCAATATTCCAGATTTTACCGCTTTCAAGCAACAGTATATCTGTTGTGCAAAATGATTTCATTGTAGCGGTATCAAGCTTTGCCAGGCCATCGAAAAATCCAATGACCGATGCCTGCATCGCTTTTTGATCTGTAGTTGGCGTTTGCTGCGTTGCTCCATTTGCACCTAA
The DNA here is from genome assembly GCA_035456005.1 of Phnomibacter sp. Classification (GTDB taxonomy): domain Bacteria; phylum Bacteroidota; class Bacteroidia; order Chitinophagales; family Chitinophagaceae; genus Phnomibacter. The sequence goes on from DATIEA010000004.1 coordinate 702,031, forward strand.
CAGAAAAATAAAACTGAAGAACAAGAAGATCCGGATCATGGCTATCATTTACCGGTAAGTTAAGATGCACTATCGCAGCAGCCAAACAAATCAGTTCTCCCCATCTTCCACGGGTTTCTCCATTACTTTCACCAATTCACTCAAATCGATAGTGATAGGTATCACTCCCACTTGCACTATCGCTTTTTTACCGCGAATTTCTTTTACAACACCCACTTGCCGGTTCTTCTTCATTTTCACTTTATCGCCTTCGGCAACGGGTTCTTCCAGCTCTGTAAATCGATTGTCTATTTTCTTGTTTTGCTTTTGTGCCACCTGTTTTTCTTTTTGTTTAAAAAGCAGGGCCTGCATCAGCTTAATCACTTCGTCTTTATGATCTGTTTTGCGCCATTCAATCACCAGGGCTTTCAGCTTGCGTTCCATTTCTTTCAGGTACACCAACTGCTCTTCTCTAAACTTATTTTGCTGCCTCAATAACTCCACCTGCTGATCGTGCTTTTCGCGGTGCAGCACTTTTTCCATTTCCTTTTTCAACCGTTCATTTTCCTTCATCAACTTGTGCAGTTCGGCTTCACGCAGTTCAAGTCTTTGCAGGTCCTGTTCGGTGCGGTTCAATAATTTATCGAGCGTAAAATGGTCTTCATCTACCAGCTTGCGGGCACGGGCAATCATTGCTTTGGGCAGGCCAATGCGTTCTGCAATACTGAATGTGTAACTACTGCCCGGTTTACCCACCACCAGTTTATACAGTGGCGATAAGTTTTCTTCATCAAACTGCATGGCTGCATTCACAATACCCGGCACCCGGTTGGCCATCACTTTCAAATTGAGGTAGTGCGTGGTCACCACTCCCATGCTGTGTTTGCGTGCCAGTTCTTCCATGATCACTTCTGCAAACGAACCACCTAAACTGGGGTCGCTGCCACTACCCAACTCATCAATAAAAAACATGGTCTTGCCATTGGCCAACTCCAGGAAATATTTCATGTGTTGCAAATGGCTGCTATATGTGCTCAACTCAAACTCGAGGCTCTGCGTATCACCAATATGAATAAACAGTTGCTTAAAAATTCCCATCACACTACCAGCCTGCACCGGTACCAGCAAACCTGCTTGTACCATGAGTTGGCTGAGGCCAATGGTTTTCATGGTCACGGTCTTGCCACCTGCATTGGGGCCACTGATCACCAGTATCCTGTTTTTCTCATCCAGTTTCAGGTCGAGTGGAATGGTATTTTTCCCGCTTTGCTTATTGTACAAATACAACAAAGGATGATATGCTTTTTTTAGATCGATATGCGCACGGTTGATGAGTTCCGGCATTTGTGCATTCATATCTACCGCCAGCTTTGCTTTGGCCCGTATATAATCGAACTCGCCAATAATGTGCAGGTAGTTTTGCAGCAAGGGCGCATAAGGTTGCAGATCGGCAGTAAGCTGTCGCAAAATGCGATACACTTCTTTGCTCTCTTCATTCTCCAACGAAAAAATATCGTTGTTCAATGCAGTGGTTTCTTCGGGCTCAATAAAGGCAGTTTGGCGGCTATCGCTTTCGCCGTGCAATACGCCTTTTATCATGCGTTTGTTTTCAGCAAACACGGCCAACACTCTTCGGCCATTCAAAAAACTTTCTTCAATATCGGCCAGGTACCCCTGCTTATTCATTTTTTGCACCAGCCTGTCAAACAGTCGGCGCAACTCGCCACGCTTCCTGAAAAGACTCATGCGAATGCGCTGCAACTCTTCGCTGGCATCGTCTTTTACCACACCAATATCATCCACAATTCCATCAATGGTTTCGCGAATGCTTTTTTCATAATAGCTTTCGTTCACCACTTTGGTGAGTGCAGGAAAAGCCAGTCTTCGTTCCGAATCGAACCAGCGAAAAATATTACTGGTGGTCTCAAGCATTTTGCGCATCAGCACCCATTGCTCGCCACTAAGCACCGCACCCGGAATGCTGAGCAACTTAATATCTTTTGCCAGGTTCTTCTGAAAATCGCCGGGAAAATATTGGCTGGTTTGTAGCAGCAATTTGAATTCATGGGTTTGCTGCAATTCGGTTTCGATATATTGAATATGCGTATGAATGCGCATATCGTTCACTTTCTGATGCGCATATTCCGTCTTCACATGCTGCAGCAATAATTGTTGCACCTTGTCGAATTCCAATTGAACCAATGCACTTTCCGGATAAAGCCTCATAACCCGATCGCTCTCTTTATTTGATATGATTTTAGCCCAGCAAAAGTGCGCAAAAATCAGATACCGCTGCGTTGGGGCCGACAACCGGCTAAAGAGAACCGATCAAAGCATTACTTGAAATATTTATACAAAGCCCGGTCTTCGCCCTTCCATTGGGCAATTTTTGCCAGTGCATTTATCAGTGGTTCCTGGAACCATGTTGGCATACCTGGCAGGTACGATTCGCTGTACGCCAGCAGCAAACACATATGCCATGGATTTTGGGTCATATCATTTTTCAGCAAGCCATCGTTGATAAGGCCATAAGCCACCCGCAATGTTTTTTCGAGTCCACCGGCAGGAATAACTTTTACCATCAACCACGAACGTTCGTTGAGTGCATTTTTAAAATAATGCATATTGTCTTTCGTTACTGCATAAGTTGGGCCGGGTTCCATCCGCTGTACTTTCCCTTCGTGCCCAATATTTACACTTCCTTTCAGTACGGTAAATTCTTCGGTAAAACGGTTATGGTAATGCCAATCGTTGCCGCCATGGGGTTCCAGTTCCACCTGCACCAGTTCATAAGCGTTATTGGTTTCGCGGGCTGTTTTGATAAATGTGGCAGAGTAATTGCCTTCGGAATTGACAATGGTGCGGTCGGTGCGGTTGCCCACGCTGCGGTCGAGCGGAGGCAGAAATGCGGAGAAAACAAGAATGCCCGCATACAGCAAACTAAGTAGCGTGAGCGGCGCTGCCACCAGGCTGTACAGCAGTTTCCATACAAATCGGACACGGGTTTTCCAGATGAATATTAAGCCAGCCGGGTACAATATCAACCAAAACCACAGGGGTATGCTGGCTTTTTTTGCCGTTTGTACAGGCATTTCAAGGGATTTTTCGTTTAAGAGTGCGAGAGTTTTCATGGATGTGTATTTTTATGCAAAGCTGCAACCCTACCCTCCCGCTGCTGTTTAGACAAGCGGATTAAAACTTTGGCTAAATGGATAAAATTGATGTAAGCAACCTGCACAATCACTTTGGACTGGTGAACCAGGATATTGTGCATGCCGGTGAGCGTTACACCAATGTGCATGTTCAATTTGAAGAAGAAGGGCTGGCATCGGGTCATATCAATACACTGGTTACGCCTACTATTTCGCTTACCCAGTTTGCCCTTCAATCGGCCGGCAACCTGCAGTTGCTCGATTACGGAGGGCAGGAAGAAGCGGGCTCTGCCTTTGTACTGCATGGTACTATGGAATCGCATTTTTACGAAAACAACAAGCGGGTAAGTTTTGATGGAGGCAAGCACAACCTGCAATACAATGCCCGTTTTGTGGCCGATCATTATATCCGTACGCCTCGCTTTGAAGCTTTCAGCATGAGCTTCAACCCCGCTTATTTGCAGGAGTTGTTGCAGTACAACGAATCGGCGCCGTTGGTTGCACTCAACCAAAGCCTCGGCCAAAAGAAAAATTACCTGGCCAGTGCCGAATCGCTACCCTATGCTGCCGCCATTGCTGAAACCATTCATGCTATTCGCAATTGCCCGTTCCAGGGCGCTACGCGTTTTATGTATATCGAGGGGAGACTGCTCGAATTGTTTGCCCTGCAGACCGCACAACTCGAATCGTTTATTGGCAAAACTTCCGCTCAACAAAAATGGTCGGCAACGGATATAGATAAACTACACGGAATACGCAGTTTTATTGAAACCAACTATTTGGATTCACATACCCTGCAGGAACTCACCCGCAGGTTTTCGCTCAACGAGTTTAAATTGAAAAAAGGTTATAAGCAGTTTTTCAACGAAACAGTTTTCGGTACTATTTACCGGCTGCGCATGCAAAAAGCAAAAGAGTTGCTGCTGGAAAATGCCATGAATGTAACTGAGGTAGCTTACTTCATTGGCTACGAAAACCTGAGCAGTTTTTCAGCCGAGTTTAAAAAAAGATTTGGATATAACCCCGGCAATAAACTGGGGAGATAACGGAAAAAAATCCCAATACATCTTTGTTCTATCTCTGTACTCTATTCGAAACGAAGCAGTACACCACGCATCCATCCTTCCCTACATTTCTTCTTATCTTCCATTTTATTTGATTGGCTTGTTGCCTGTTCGCAATAAGCCATCTGCATTATGAGCCATTTATTTTATCCGAAAATGAACATCATTCAAATCGACAACACACAAGGAGCACTCGTATTTCAATTGTTTGACCAGTACAGGGTATTTTACAAACAGCCATCCGATTTGCAAAGGGCCAAAAACTATATACAGGAAAGACTCGATAACAAGGAGTCGGTGATTTTTGTAGCACTCTCTGCCGACAACCAAACACCCATGGGCTTTACCCAATTGTATCCCAACTACTCATCGGTGCGCACCATTAAAAACTGGACATTGAACGATCTATATGTACATCCCGATTTTCGCAAACAGGGCGTGGGCGAAAATCTTATTCAAACAGCACTGGCTTTTGCCAAACAAAACGAAGCCCGTTTTGTAGAACTCTGTACAGCTACTGATAACTACACTGCACAAAGCCTGTACGAACAGATCGGTTTCAATAAACAAGCGGTTGATACAGAATTCCTGACGTATAGGATCAATGTATCCAACAATTAAACTTGCTGAACACTGCAAACCTTTACACCATGGAGCCTGTATTCTTTTCCAATCCCGCTGCATTTAGAAAATGGCTGCAAAAGAACCATGCATCCCAAACCGAACTGCTGGTGGGTTATTACAAAGTACATACAGGCAAAGCTGGCATGAGCTGGTCGCAATCGGTAGACGAAGCCCTTTGCTTTGGCTGGATTGATGGTGTAAGAACTTCCATTGATGCCGATCGGTACCAGATCAGGTTTACCCCCCGAAGGCCCGATAGCATTTGGAGCAACGTAAACATAAAGAAAATGGAAGAGTTGATAGCTGCGGGACGCATGCAAGCAGCCGGGTTGAAAGTTTTTGAAAAACGTACCGAAGCCAAATCGAAAGTGTACTCATTTGAAACGGAAGCAATAACCCTTTCAAAAGAGTTCACTGCCATTTTTAAGGCCAACAAAAAAGCATGGCAATATTTTGATGCGCTGGCAGCATCGTACAAAAAGGTTTCGGTGCATTGGGTAATGAGTGCAAAAAAAGAAGAGACAAAGCTTAGCAGGTTACAAACTTTAATAGCCAATAGTGAAAATGGCACCAACCCATGGAAGGATAATAAATACACCAAAAAATAAATTGGATTGGCCTTCTATTGCAGCAGAACATTTATTGTAAAAACACCTGGCTTAACTATATTACAACCTATAAATTTTACTCTTTGCTGCATCGCATCAAAACTGCTTATTGGTTACCACTATTGGTTGTTGTTTTTGCGTGCAAAACAATTTTTGCGCAAGACCTTGACCCACGCACCTATGTAAAAACGCCGGTACATACTACTACTGTTGTAAGCGGCTTTGCGTATTCACGGGGTGGTGTGGTAACCGATCCTACGCTGCCGGTACAAAATATAAAAGCACATGTGGAAGCTGTATCCATAGGACTGGCACATAGTTTCAACTTTTTCGGACTTAGTTCGCAGGCATTGGTAGCCCTGCCCTATTCGTGGGCCAATGTGTCAGGCGAAGTGGGCAATCAGCAAAAAGAAGTTCACCGTTCGGGACTTGCCGATATGCGGCTGCGATTTTCGGTATTATTCTTGGGTGCACCCGCTGCTACCCTGGCCGAAATGCGCCAACAAAAACCACAAAAAACCATTTTGGGCGCCAGCATTAACGTTGTGGCTCCTACCGGCGAATTTCAAACGGGCAAACTTATCAACCTGGGTGCTAACCGCTGGGCTTTTCGCCCCGAACTGGCATTATCGCAGGCGGTAGGAAAAAGGTTTATGGTAGATGTGTATGCAGGAGTTTGGTTCTTCACCAACAACAATTCATTTTACCCGGGCAGTGCTTTACGAACACAGGAACCAATGGCCACCTTGCAAGGGCATTTTAGTTACAATATCAGCCCCAAAGCCTGGGTGGCTATCAATACTACATACTATATGGGCGGCACTTCTGCCATTGACCATACGGTGAAAGACGACCGTCAATCCAACATGCGTGTAGGCATTACAGGCGTTATTCCCACCGGGCCTTTAAGTTCGCTGAAACTGGCAGCCAGCACGGGTGCTGTGGTGCGTATTGGCCAGGACTTTTCTACTTATTCCATCGGGTGGCAACGTTCCTGGATTCAAGGATTGACTACCAAAAAATAACCAACACAAGAATGCTATTCGCAAATGAACAGGCCGCCATAGTTCATTCGCTTTTGTTATTTGGTAACCTTACTTTTGAAACCCTAAAGAAACCTCACTTATGAAAAAAACGGTTATCGCTGCTTGCTTATTAATGAGCATTGCATTTGTATCGAATGCACAAGCACTAAAAACACCTGCTCCATCTACTACTCAAACTATTAAACAAGAATTTGGTTTGGGAACTATTGAACTGAGTTATAGCCGCCCCAGTGCCAAAGGCCGTGTGGTAATGGGCGATTTGGTACCCTATGGAAAAGTATGGCGTACCGGGGCCAATAGCGCTACCACCCTTACTTTCAGCGACGATGTTACTATTGGCGGCAAATTGCTGAAAGCCGGTAAATACGGTTTGTTATCCATTCCCGATGCTAAAGAGTGGACTTTGATCATTACCAAAGACCTGAATATTACCAGCCCATCTGCTTACAACGAAGCCAACGATGTGGTACGTGTAAAATCGGCGGTAACCTCTACCGGAATGAAAGTAGAAACCTTTACCATGCAGTTTGCCAATGTGGCCAACAGCACCATCGACCTGGTATTGCGCTGGGAAAATGCAATGGTAGCCCTACCTATTACTACCGATGTAGATGGTAAAGTAATGAACCAGATCAACAACGCCATGAACGTAGACAGTCGCCCTTATTATGCAGCCGCACAGTACTACTACGACAACGGAAAAGATTTGAAACAAGCCAAGACCTGGGTGGATAAAGCCATCGCAGCTAACCCCAATGCTTTTTGGATGACTTTGCTTTGTGCCCGTATCTGCAATAAAAGCGGTGACAAAGCAGGTGCAAAAACCATGGCTCAAAAAACCATTGAACTGGCTACTACTGCCAAAAATGACGACTATATCAAAATGGCCAACGACCTGTTGAAGACCCTCTAATTGGATTTTTCAACCCCATGAATAAAGGCACTGCAATGATTGCGGTGCCTTTATTTTTTCCAATACGCACCTATCCCGGGAAATAAGCCTTTGGCCAAATACTCTCGGGACTCAATTTTTTGCGGCATTCTCCCCCTTGTTCTTTCTTGGCTGCCTTAACGTTTGCTTAGGGTTTTTCCTGTCTCTTCGGCATAATTTTGCCAAATCTGCCATGTGCACCCTTGGTGGATAAGCCAAATGGCAGGAATATCCAAATGGCTTTATTTTTGACAACTCTACGTTACAGAAATCATTTATTCAACTAAATAAAAGGAATCAAAATGGCTTTAGAATTCACAGATGCAGCCTTCAAATCTGATGTGCTGGATAGCGAGAAACTTACTGTGGTCGATTTTTGGGCTGAATGGTGTGGACCATGTCGTGCAATCGGACCCATCATTGAAGACCTGAGTAAAGAATATGCCGGAAAAGTACAAGTGGGCAAACTGAACGTTGACCACAACCCAGAGGTAAGCATCAACTATGGTATTACTTCTATACCTGCCATCCTGTTTTTCAAAAACGGCCAAATGGTAGACAAGCTGGTAGGCGCTCAGCCCAAAGGCAACTTTGTAAAAAAGATCGAACAACATATGTAAGCTCCGCTTGCATACATTTTCCTAAAAACCTACAGGCCGCTGCAATGCCCTGTAGGTTTCTTTATTTTGCATCTTATGAAAACATCAGTGTTTACAGAATGGAAGTCGTTGGTACCGGAAGAATTTTCGGACAACAGCCGGGTTTGGATCTATCAAAGCAGCCGCATGTTTTTGCTTACTGAAGCATTACAGGTAGAAAGCCTGCTGGAAGACTTTGTAGCCAATTGGCAAAGCCATGGTGCAGGTGTAAAAGGATATGCCAATTTGTTTTTTGGTCAGTTTATCATCATCATGGCCGACGAAACAGATACCACTGTAGGAGGCTGCAGTACCGATAGTTCCATGCGCATGATCAAAGAAATAGAAAAGCTATTTGGTGTAAATATGTTCGACAGGTTATCCATGGCTTTCCTAGTAAAAGAGAAAGTGGAAATGTTGCCGCTGGCACATTTGCAGTATGCTATCGAAAAAGAATTCATTACGCCGGAAACCATCTACTTCAACAACCTGGTGCAAACCAAAAAAGACTGGCTGGAAAAATGGATGGTAGAAGCTAAAAACAGTTGGCTGGCTTCGAGGTATAAACCTTTGGTGTAGCTGAGAGATTTTTTGATGTCTGATGTCTGATGGCTGATGTCTGATATCTGATGGACGATTTCTCCAACTTGTCAACCCGTCAACTTGTGAACATTGGAACTTGTGAACTTTGCCTTCAAACCTTCCAACTCCTTAACCTCACCCCTTTTCTTCCCAAATCTGTACCAACTGCACCAGCGTATCCACCGACTTCTGCATATCCTGCACACTGATCCATTCGTGCTTGCCATGTAGTTGTTGCATACCGGTAAATATATTGGGGCAGGGCAAACCCATAAAGCTGAGCCTGCTGCCATCGGTACCACCGCGAATCGCTTCCGATTTTACAACGAGTCCTGCTCTTTCAATGGCTTCTTTTGCATAGGCAGAAATTTGCGGATGCAGGTCCACCACTTCCTTCATATTGCGGTATTGCTCCATCACCCGAAACTCCATGGTAGCACCGGGATATTTTCCCACTACGGTAGAAGCTAATTTCTGCAGCCTGCTTTCGAATATGGCAAGGTTGGCAGTAATAAAATCACGCACTATGAATTGCAGCGTAGCTTTTTCTGCAATACCAGTTAGCTGCACCGGGTGCACAAATCCCTCACGCTTTTCGGTGGTTTCGGGGCTCCAGCTATCTTTTGGCAAAGCTTCCAATATTTCACCGGCCAGTTTCAGCGCATTTACCATTACACCCTTTGCTGCACCGGGATGGGCACTTACCCCATTCACCACAATTTCAACACCATCGGCGCTAAAAGTTTCATCTTCAAAATCGCCGGCTTCACCTCCATCGAGGGTATAGCCATACTTAGCCCCCAATTTTTGCAGGTCCAGTTTGGCAGTGCCACGGCCTACTTCTTCATCGGGGGTAAACAGAATTTTAATGGTGCCATGTTTCACTTCGGGATGCTGTACCAAATAGTTGGCCATATCCACAATGATGGCAACACCACTTTTATCATCGGCCCCCAGCAAAGTGGTGCCGCTGGCAGTTACAATATCATCGCCAATTTTTTGGGCTAAATAGGGATAGGCTTTTGGTGAAATAATTTGAGCAGGATCGTCGGGCAACACAATATCGGCACCGCTGTATTGTGCATGCACCAACGGTAGCACCTTGGTGCCACTGCAATCGGGCGCAGTATCCACATGACTGCAAAAACAAATAACGGGCACATCTTTATCGCTATTGGAAGGGATGGTTGCATACACATACCCATGCTCATCCATATGTGCATCGGTCAGGCCAATCTCGAGCAATTCTTTGGCCAACAGCATACTCAAATTCTTCTGCTTTTCGGTGCTCGGAAAACTTTGGCTATTCGGGTCGCTCTGGGTATCTATTTGCACATAGCGAAGAAACCGATCGAGTACCGTGTATGCATATGAACTGGCCATTTCAAAAAATTTGTGGCAATGTACAGGTACATTCCAACAGTTCATGCAGTTTGTGCGAAAAAGCGGGCTGCAAAACAAAATTGCATTGTAATGTTGTGTATGGCTTTGCAAAAAAAAATACTACTGCACCTGCTGGTGGCCTTGTTGGTGGCCCTGGTAATGCAATGGATTTTTTTGCAGTGGGCGGGTATAGCCTGTGAAGCATTTTTCCCCTCCGCCGTTGGCGAAGACGCACTGCAAAAACAAATGCTGGTAAAAGCCGCGGCATCTTCCATTGGGTTGCTACTCGCCAGTTGGATATTGTATGCATGGTTGTACAAAAAAACATTGATAACAGCAGGGTTTCAATTGAAAGGATTTGCGCAGAACATACCGCTGAGCATAACAGTAGCACTGGGTATACTGGGCCTTAGCGCAGGCATACTCATTGGTGCCGGCCATATTTCCTTTACGAGATCGGCCGATAGCCGGGTTGAAATTGTACCTGCTTTTTTGATAATGGGCATGGTAGCATTGGCAGAAGAACTTTTTATACGCGGATGCATTCAACGCAAGCTTGCCAATATGCTTCCACCCTATGGAGCGTGGTTGCTAACCGCAGCCATTTTTATGTTGATGCATATGGGCAACCCCGGCCAAAACCTGTTGGCGATGCCGGGCATTTTTATAGGTGGGCTTTTGCTGGGTGTGAATTATATGTTTTCCGGCAATCTCTGGTTTGGCATTGGACTGCATTGGTGTTGGAATTTTGTGCAAGGCTGCCTGCTGGGGTTCCCGGTAAGTGGTATTGCGCTGCCTTCCTTGTACAGGGTTCAACTATTGGGGCCATCATGGATCACAGGAGGAAACTTTGGATTGGAAGCCTCGGTTTGTACCACTGTTTTACAATTGGCAGCGCTGTGGATGCTCTATCAAATTTTCAGCAAAAACTATCAACGAAAATTATAAGGAATAGCTATCAAAAAAAATGGCGATGCTGTGACTAGCACAACATCGCCAATGAAATAAATGATGAAGCAAAAGCTCCTTAGCTCTCTTTAATCATCTGCTCTTGCAGAAGCTGCATCTATCAACTTTCCGAAGAAAATAGCATTCATAAACAGTTTGGTGCTGCCCAACCAAAACGCCCTGAAATTGGGATTATCGGCCATCATTACAATACGGCCCGTTCCTGAAGTTTGTACCACTACCGATGCTGAGTTTTTCAATGCCTGGTAATTCTGCCGGGTGATATATCCTGTTTGCAAAGGAGCAGAACCATACGCCACCGGTGCAGCATATACATTTTTCGGTTGCCTGATGAATACATTATTGGTTTTAAACAAATCGACATACGCAGTTTGATAGCCGTAACACAGCGGATGTGTCAGGTCCATATCGGCACGAAAGATGGCGCCGTTCATGCGTTGCGCTCCATCTATTTGCTCTTTGGCGAAATAATTGGGTTTGTCCAGGCTATCAATAGCAGATGGCACTTTTTTCATTTCCAGTTTCACCAGCCCGTTATCATTCAGCCAGCTTACAGCATCTTCACAAGCTATCAATACACCGCCACCATCTATCCATGCTTTCAATTTTTCTTTGTTGATAGCACTGTAAGAACCACTCACCATAATGATGGTGTTATAGCGATCGATATTGGCACGATTAAATTGTGCGAGGTCTAAATGTGTAGCCGGTATATCCAGGCGTTGATCCAACAAATGCCATACTTCACCGGCATCTGTGGCGCTAACACCAGTGCCCACCAACATAGCAATAGAAGGCTTCGCCACCTTTTGCATGTACTTACTACCCAGGTCGCTACCAGCAACTACGCCACCGGTATTGATAGGAGTAAATTTCACCGCATTGGATGCTGCAACTTTTTGCACAATACTTGCTAGTTGGCTTGCTTCTATCCGCTGCATTTGGATGGGAATAACAATAGTGCCGCGGGGGAAACTGCGCAATTGACCATTCATATTAAAGGTCATATCATTACCGGCCACTTTTACTTCTACACCCTGCTGTTGCAATTGCCACAAGGCTTTTGGCGCATCAAATGAACGCCAATCCATCAGGTAACCATAGGTGGAAGCACCAGGCTCTACCACTCCGGTCAATGCAGTGTTGAGATTCACTTTTTCACCCAGCAAATTTTGTTGAAATGCACCAGCAGTTAAACCGCTGTATGGCAAACCAAAAGCCAATGGCATGGTCCAGGTAGTAACATCATAGAACAAGCTATCGGTAAATTTCAATTGCTTGTCGAACACAGTACGTACCAGTTTGTATTGGTCGGCAGGTACAGGTACAATAAAAGCTTTTCCTTTTTTGAAGCTATTGCCATTTGCCTGCACATCGTTGTTGAGTTTGTACACTGCTACACCATGACGGGTTAGCATGGTCGCCAAAATGCTTCCTCTTTTTTCATCCACAGAGTCGCCAAATACAAAAGCTTTTTCGGCAGATGCCGCAGCATCTTTGGCCATGTCTGCAAAAAAATCACGCTGGTAGGTCAGCAATTCGACCCGCATATTTTTCGCTGCCTCCAAAGTAGAAAGCGTGGTTACAAATTGGTTGCGGATGGTAAACGCAAAAGTGAGTAATCCATTTTCTGTTTCCTGCACATGCCCACGGCTACTGGCCTGCTCAAACAAAATTCCAATGCCGCCCTGCATATCAGGGAACGTACTTCCCTTGCCATAGTAGAAATCATCATACCCTTCTTTGGTAAAATACAAGCTGCCGATACGGTCGAGGAATGCAGCATGGAAATTGCCGATTTTACCGGTAAGCTCCTGGTTTTTTACAGGGGTCAATGGGTTCACCCTCGAGGGTACACCCGGCTGAAAAAAGAAAGTGGAATTGCTACCCATCTCGTGGTGGTCGGTCAGGATATTGGGCTTCCATGCATGAAAATATTGCAACCTGTTTTGGCTCTCGCGGTGTACAGCCGGAAGCCAGTCGCGGTTCAGATCGAACCAATAATGGTTGAAGCGGCCGCCGGGCCATGCTTCGTTGTACTCACGGTCCTGCGGATCGGCCACCAGGTTTTTACTCTTGTGTTGGTTGGCCCATCCTGCAAAGCGGTTAAGCCCATCGGGGTTAAACGATGGGTCCAACAGTATCACGGTATTTTGCAAAAGGTCGTCAATGTTTTTGCCTTGTGCTGCCGCTAAATAATAGGCAGCCAACAATGCCGCATTGGCGCCACTGCTTTCGTTGCCATGTATGGAATATCCCATTACAACTACAGCGGGCATGTTGGCAATATTCATACCACCCGATTGTTTGGGATCGAGCAATTGCAAATGTTGTTTGCGAATGTTTTCAAGATTGGCATGATTGGCTTCGGAAGTAATGGTGAGCAGCAGTTGTTCTCTTCCTTCGTAGGTAGTGCCGGTGGATTGAATACGGATGCGCTTGGGATTGGCAGCTGCCAGCGTTTTCATATACAGTACCAACTTATCGTGGGTAACATGCCACTCGCCTACTTCGTGCCCAATCACTTTTTGGGGTGTAGGAATAGCGGCATCATACTGCACACTATCGGGTAAATAATAGGAAAGCGTTTGCGCCTTCACCACGGTGGATGCCAGCAATAAAACAAACAGTAAACAATAAGCAGCAATTTTCTTCATAAGCGTAATTAAGTGTTGTATTAGGCGGCATTAATGGAAAAACCCTTCCAAATTGGAAGGGTTTTATTGAAAATAAGATGCATGTGTTGGTTAAAAAGGCAGGTCATCGCCCACTTCACTATCTGCAGGCTGTTGGCTGCTACCGAAGTTAGAGGGTTGGCTGGCAGAAGGTTCCTGACCCGATGGTCCTTGTGAACCACCTTCGGCTTTGTTACCCACCAATTGCAGGCTCAATACCCGCAGTGATAAGGAAGCACCCGGGGTGCCGTCGGTCCTGTTAAACTGTCTTACTTCTGGAGTGCCTTCTACATATACCTGTGCTCCTCTTTTCAGAAAGGGAACTACACCGGTACGATCTGTCCAATAAGCACATTCTACCCAGGTGGTTTTTTCTTTTTGGCCACCGGCGCTATCTCTGAAGCGTTCGGTGTGTGCTACCGTAAAGTTTATTACATTCTTCCCGTTTACCTGGTTTACCTGGGCGTCTTTACCCAAATTTCCGATGACTTGAAGCTTAATCATTGTTTACAACTTGTTTTGTGAGGTACTAATATTTTTTCTGTAGGCGAAATTTAAAGATAGTGGATGAGGGGTACCAATCGTTCAGCCCTCCGAGGTTTTTTTTAGGCGGAAAGAATGGCCCGGAAACAAGTATTGGATCAAATTTTCCAGCAGCAGGTATGTGCAGCCAGCCAATGATCCCTGTGTTCAAAATATCAAAATACTTACCCCCGTCATGAACGAAAACAAGTGTAGCTTGATAGTGGTAGGCCATAACACTTGGTACAAATCTTATTCATTCCATTAACAGCGTATCCAGCGTACAACTGTTATTTTCAATTCAAATCATCGCATGGGTTTCAGAACAGTCATATTGCTCTTACTGCTGGTGCATGGTGGGTTGTGCCGGGGGCAGTTCATCATTAAAGGCAAAGTGCTGCACAGCATAACCCGTCAGCCTATTGAATACGCCAATATTGGATTTGAAAAAGCGAATATTGGAACCATTTCGAATACGGATGGAAGCTTTGAATTGTTCATTCCCAAAAGCTTACAGGCGGACAGTTTGTGGGTTTCTTCCATTGGATTTGGCAGCAAAAAAATGACTGTTCCTTTTTTATTACAGAAAAAAGAAATCATCATTTACCTGAATGAAAAAATAGCGATACTGGCACCTGTTTCAGTTCTCTCAAAAAAACAAAAGCCAACCATAGTTGAATTGGGCAATACTCAATGCAGAGGTGGCACATTAGAGTCGGACACACTGTATGCCGGGCGTACCATTGCATTGCTAATTGACAATCGAAAGGCACCAGGAAAAAGTAAAAATATCTTCCCGGCATTTATTGAAAAAGCCAGGCTAAGAATTTTTAGAAATAATCTCGATACCTGCAAATTCAGGATACGAATACTGGCAGTAGATAAAACCACCAATCAGCCCGCAGAAGATCTGTTGGCGCAAAGTGTGGTGATGCAATCCACTATGAAAAACGGGTGGCTTGAATTTAACCTGGCAGATCTGAGTATGGAAGTGAACAAGCCATTCTTCCTTGCCTTCGAGCAAATACTGGATTTTACAGATAGGAGTCGCATTGCGGCTGCGTATAAAAAATTTGAAACAGAGCATCCGGAAAAGATTAAAACCGATACGATAGAATTTGAGGGGAAGAAAGTAGAGCGCAAAACCATGACTGGTTCGGGTATTGATATTGCGGGCACTTTTATAGGCATCAGTAACACAGTGGCGGCAGGCGAACAACATGTTTGTTATGTGCGGTCCACCAGCTTTGGTGCATGGGAAAAAGTAAGAGGCATTGTTACCGCTACCGTTACGCTTAGCAACTACGAAGGCCAAAGCGAAACATCCAATGCAGCATGCATTACCGACACTTTGATTTGTAAGGCTGAAAAAATGGGCCGTGATTTTATAGATGAATCGGGAACCAACGGATTACAAATAGCGGTAAGTAAAAAAGGTAAAACCGTTTGGTCTACATCAATGAGCTATGCAGATGTGGCCAACAAAAAGCTGGTAACAGATTCCACAAAATTCAGAATCAACAGTATCTCCAAATCGTTTACATCGCTGGCGTTGGTACAACTGGTGGCGCAGGGAAAGCTACACCTCGACAGTCCCATTCAGCACTATATACCGGAGTTTCCACTTAAGCCCTACCCCATTACTACCCGGCAACTGGCAGGGCATTTGGCGGGTTTTAGAGATTATCGGGAAGATGATCCGAACGATTATATCCGCACTGAACATTTCGAAAATGCATTGCAGGCCTTAAAAATATTCCAGGATGACACATTGCTTTTTAAGCCCGGCAGCCAATTCTATTATTCCAGTTTTGGGTGGAATGTAATTGGAGCGATCATCGAAAAACTAAGCGACCAAACCTACCTGGAATATATGCAGCAGCATGTGTTCAATCCCATTGGCTTACACAACACCTGTGGCGATAATATTCGCAGCAGCATTACAAACAGAAGCCGGTTTTACGATGCTGCAGGAGAAGCTAACGACCTGGGTGATTTGAGTTACAAATATGCCGGCGGAGGGCTACTATCCACCAGCCATGATTTACTGAAACTCGGAAATGAAGTACTGCAGGGTTCATCTATTTCTCCTTCATCCAAACAGCTCCTTTTTCAAACTCAACACACCACAGATGGCGTGGCAACCGGCTACGGCCTTGGCTGGTATATTGGCACCGATATGAATGGACATCGCATCTGGTATCATTCGGGCGATTCGTTTAGCAGCAGCGCACATTTGCTCATTTATCCTGATGACGAAATGGTGGTGGCTGTACTGACCAATGCGCAGGCCGGGGTAAACTTTGACGCTCAGAAAATCGGGGAATTATTTTACAAAAAATGAGGTGTCATAGTGAAAAAGAATGAGTCAACTCCTGTTGCGCCTTTACAATCCTCTCCGCTCTTAACAATTTGAGAGCCTCCAAACCTGTACTTTTGCGCCACTGTATCCGGACTATGAACCCGGCTCGTACAGTTTGAAATATGAGTAAAAAAGGAAAAGTGCTTGTTGCCATGAGTGGCGGCATAGACAGTACCGTAACCGCGTTGATGTTGCACGAACAGGGTTACGAAGTAGTAGGCATAACCATGAAAACCTGGGATTATGCCAGTAGCGGTACCGGTGCAAAAGGCAAAAAAGAAACCGGCTGCTGTAACCTCGATAGTTTTAACGATGCCCGCATGGCGGCCGTTCAACATGGGTTCCCACATTTTATTTTAGACATCCGCGAAGAGTTTGGCGATTTTGTGATCGAAAATTTTGTGGAAGAATACATGGCAGGCCGTACGCCTAATCCCTGCGTGATGTGCAATACCCATATCAAATGGAGGGCTTTGCTCAAGCGGGCCGATGCATTGGATTGCGAGTTTATTGCCACCGGGCATTACGCCAATATTCATCAACATAGCAATGGGCGCTATTTTATCAGCAAGGGTTTAGATGAAACCAAAGACCAGAGTTATGTGCTTTGGGGGTTGCAGCAGGATCTGCTGAGCCGTACAATTTTACCCTTGGGTGGTTTTCATAAAACCGAGATCCGCCAAATGGCCGCCGACTATGGCTACCCCGAACTGGCAAAAAAAGCGGAGAGCTACGAAATATGTTTTGTGCCCGACAACGACTACCGCGGATTTTTGAAAAGAAGAATTGATGGCCTGGAGGAAAAAGTAGCAGGCGGTTGGTTTGTAAACAAAGAAGGCAAAAAACTGGGCCAGCATAAGGGCTATCCATTTTATACCATTGGCCAGCGCAAAGGCCTCGAAATTGCGTTGGGAAAACCGGTGTACGTAACGCATATTGACCCCGATACCAACACAGTAGTGCTGGGCGATGAAGAAGACCTGAACCGCAGCGAAATGCTGGTGCAAAGAGTGAACTGGCTGAAATATGATGGCATTACCGATGGCATGGAAGCCATCACTAAAATTCGATACAAAGACAAGGGCAGCCTAAGCAACCTGTACAATGAAAACGGAAATATTGGCGTAAGATTTTACGAAGATGTAAAAGGCATTGCACCCGGGCAAAGTGCGGTGTTTTACGAAGGCAACGAAGTAATCGGCGGCGGCATTATTCAGCGATATTAATTTCGTTCGAACGATTTATGGTGGGTTACATCTATTTTTGAAACAGAGGAACCAAAACATTATTACGAATAAAGGCGATTACCCCATACATGAGATCCATTCCATTTTTGTGTGTGCTGTGTTTGTTGGCAGTGGTGCTACACAGTTGCGATGAGAGCAAGCTCGAATTAGAATCTCCACCCATCGCATCTTATTTTCCTACCACGGTTGGCAAGTATATTACCTATAGGCTCGATAGTACAGTGCCTACTCAATTTGGTATGGATACCACCGTGCACAGTTATAGGGTACGTGATAGCTACGATGCCGAAATCGTAGATGGATTGGGACGAAAAGCATTCAGAGTATTCCGAACCATCAGCAACGTTGCTGGTACCTTGCCATATTTACCCAGCAGCACCTTTTCTGCTACACCCGTAGCAGAAGATTGGATGGAATGGACCGAGAACAATCTTCGGTTTATGAAATTGCGGTTTCCCATCCAGGAGGGATTTATTTGGAGAGGAAATAGTTTTATAGATGCCACTTCGCTCAATTCGCCGGTGCGTTATTTGGCAGAGTGGGAATACACCTATCAAAACGTAGGACAGCCATTTAGTGTAGGGGGCAAAACATATCCTAACACGATTACTATTCTGCAGCGGGATGAAGTATTGCCCGAAGGCCCATATAACCCTGCGTATTACAAGCAGTGGAATTATAGTGTGGAAGTATATGCGGAAGGCATTGGCCTCATCTACAAAAACTTCGATCACAAAGTGTGGCAGCCGCCGGTTCCCCCACCCGATTCACGTCCCGGTTATTGGGAAGATGGAAGCTACCGCGTAGTATTATCCATCATCGATCACAATTAATGCATGTAGTTTTTATTGCTTTTGCAGTATGGCCATGAACATGGAATCTGCACCGTGCGTGTAACCGGGTATATAACACATTTTCACCAGCAACAGTTTCTGTTTTTCCATCAACTGCTCCACCACCATTTCGTTTTCTGCAGCAAACACCGAGCATGTGATGTACACCAAATAGCCATTCACTTTCAACCAACGCGAGGCATTTGACGCAATGGTCAACTGTCGGTCTGCAAATGCCTGCAACGATTCTGGCTTGAAATAATACAACTGTTCGGGAGTACGCGACCAGGTACCACTTCCGGTGCAGGGCACATCGGCCAACACCATATCGAACGGCGCATTGGGAACGCTTTTGAGTTGCGAAGAAATATCGCCTACAAATGCATGGTATTGGGTAATTCCTGCAGTACGGTAACGTTGCTTCAGGTTTTGTAAAATGCTTTCCCGGATATCAGAAACTGTAATAGAAATATTTTCAAACAGATTGGTTAGCATCATCGATTTACCACCACTGGCAGCGCAACAATCCCACATGCTGAATGCCTGTGCAGGCTTGTACAAATTGGCCTGCCAGATGATCTCACCTGTTTGCTGGCTACTTCTATCCTGCACCACCAACCATTTATCAAGCGCAGCAATAGTGTTAACAGCAGTACCATTGGGCACTTGCAAACAGTTATCACCTATCAATTGGTAAGGAATTTCTTCTTCATCAAACAATTTGGTTACACGCTTTTCGCAACCCGGGCGAATACGTAAAAACAAGTGTGGCTGCTGCAGCATGCTTGCACCGTATGCGGCTTTGTCCACCTGCTCGCTTAGCAAATGATGAAAGGAAAATACCTGTTCCCATTCCTGGTTGCTTTTCAATTTTTCTACACGTTCGTCGTGCTGTGCTTGCTCCGGCAATACTGCATCTAAAAAATCCTGGTTCTGCTCAGGGAATATTTGCGCAGCCAGTATTATTTTTTCGAACACCAGCATGTTTTTTCCGTAATGGCCCAACCTGAAATATTGGTAGCAAAGACGGCTGATCACTTTGCGGTCCCTACCGCCCATTTGTTTGTTTTCTGAAAAAAACTGTTTTAGGTAAATAGCCAAAGGCATTTCGCCCTGGTAACGCCTCAGTATGCGTTCAGAAGAAGATAGATAACTGTGAAAGCGACTCATGCAAAGCAAAAGTGCCGGAAAATTCCGGCACCTTCAGATGATTTTTTAGTAGCGTGTAGTTATAGTTCCAATAAGGCCTTCAACGGGTCCTTACCAAACAACAGCAGTTCCGGATGTTCGAGCAGTTCTTTCACCCGTACCAGGAAGCTTACCGATTCACGTCCATCAATAATGCGGTGGTCATAGCTCAAAGCCAGGTACATCATGGGGCGAATTTCTACCTTACCATTAATGGCCATAGGCCTGTCCTGTATTTTGTGCATACCCAGTATGGCACTCTGCGGAATATTGATGATAGGCGTACTCATGAGGCTGCCAAATACGCCACCATTGGTGATAGTGAAAGTACCACCGGTCATTTCCTCGATAGTGAGTTTGTTGTCGCGGGCCTTACCGGCAAGTTCTACCACTTTCTTTTCAATATCTGCCATACTCAGGCTTTCCGCATTCCTGATCACCGGCACTACCAATCCTTTGGGAGCACTTACCGCAATCGAAATATCACAGTATTCGTGATAGAGAATAGAGTCGCCATCTATATAAGCATTTACAGCAGGCCATTCCTGCAGTGCATAGCTACAGGCTTTGGTGAAAAAGCTCATGAAGCCCAGTCCAACACCATGTGCCTTCTGGAAAGTTTCTTTGTATTTTTTTCTAAGCTCCATGATTGGGCCCATATCCACTTCGTTGAAAGTGGTGAGCATCGCCGTGGTATTTTTTGCTTCTACCAGCCTGCGGCTTACCGTTTTGCGGAGGTTGCTCATTTTAACCGCGTTTTCTTCGCGGGTAAATGCAACGCTCTGTGGCGCCCTACCCGGGTTTTGGATGGCCGAGAGCACATCGTTTTTAAAAATTCTACCGTTTGACCCTGTAGGTGTAACCGTGGAGGGGTCGATCTTTTTGTCGGCAATAATAGCGGCTGCAACCGGTGTAGCTTTTACATCGGCTTTGGTGGCAGGCGTTGGTGCTGGTGTAGCAGCGACAACTTCAGCAGGCTTGGTAGTGGTGGCAAGCGGCTCTGGAGCACTGGCAGGTCTTTCTGCGGCGGTATCGATGGTGCAGGCAATGTCACCGATCAATAAAGTGTCATTCTCCTTAGCTATTTGCTTCAAAACCCCGGCTTTTTCGGCATTGATCTCGAATGTGGCTTTTTCGCTTTCGAGTTCTGCCAGCACCTCATCCTGTTCAACAAAGGCGCCGTCGGGTTTTGTCCATTTCACCAGTGTTACTTCGGTTATGCTTTCACCAACTGATGGAACTTTGATTTCTAATAGCATTGAAAATGAAAATTTTAGGCGCCAAAGGTGTGAAAAAAAGCAAAATAGCCTCCATTTATTCTTCCGAATATGGGAAAAACGCCTATTATACTGTTCTTTTGTATATTCAGGAAAATCCTATTTTCAAGGGAGGTGCTATTTTCACTGTGAAAATTACATTTGGCTCAATATTTGTAAAACACGGGATTGGAATAGCAAGTTTGGGCTGGAAATTGTAATATTATGGCTGGTACTCTCCTGATTTTGCAGGGATGACACTATCTTTAAAACGGAATCGAAACCTATATATCAACGTTTGATTATGAAACATTTACTCACGCTTGGCGTAACAACTTTGCTATCGCTGGCAGCACAGGCACAGTTGGTGGTGCAAAGTGGCGCAACACTTTTTATTGATGCCGGCGCTTCGGTAACAGTTCAAGGTGATGTCACCAGCAGTTCCAATATTACCGGTACGGGAAAATTGGTGCTGAAAGGAACTGCTGTTCAGAATCTGAACATGAACGGGTTTCAGATCGCCAATCTGGAAGTAGATAACATTAATAATGTTTTGCTGACCGGCTTAACCGAAGTAAAGAACAGCCTGGTTTTTGTGAATGGCAAAATTCAGATGGGCAATTACAATTTGATCCTTGACTCTGTTGCCACTTTTTCAGGCCAGGGTGCAGCCAAATTTGTAGAAGCCAACGGTACAGGGGAACTTCGCAAAGAACTGAGTGCTGCAGGCGTATATATTTTGCCACTGGGTGTTGGCGCCGATTATACCCCATTGGAAGTAACCATTGCAGGTGGCACATTTACGAATGCCTATGTTGGTGGCAAGGCTGTTTCTGGCGGACACCCGGCTATGCATCCCCGCACTACCGACTATCTCAATCAATACTGGTCTTTTAACCGTAGCGGTGTTACGGGCAATGTTTCTGCAGTAGGTACTTATATCGATCCATCAGATGTAACAGGTATTGAATCAGACCTACGTAGTATGACCTATAGCGGTGGTGTTTGGAGCATGGGCACAGGGCAGGACAATGCCACAAACACAATCAGCGGCAACATTGGCGGCAACACAGCGGACCTATTTGCCATGAACCGTTTTATCCTGAATACTCC
Source organism: Phnomibacter sp. (assembly GCA_035456005.1). Taxonomy (GTDB): domain Bacteria; phylum Bacteroidota; class Bacteroidia; order Chitinophagales; family Chitinophagaceae; genus Phnomibacter. Next base: position 724,203 of record DATIEA010000004.1, read on the forward strand.
AAAAGTGTTTCTGCAAGGTGCTTACAATTCTGGCACAGGCCTCATGAACGACAATTTGAGAACTGCTCCCGCACTTATTCCAACTTCTGATCCGTACAGGAGTGCTCCTTACAATTCCGCTTTTTCTCATGTTAACAATTCAGTTCCTGAAACCATCAATGCTTCAGTGCTGAATAACCAGGCCAATCCTGGAAACGACATAGTTGACTGGGTATTCATTGAATTAAGAAGCATTAGCTCTCCTACAATTGCACCCGTTTTGCAAACACGCTCTGCCCTCATTCAACGTGATGGTGATATTGTTGATGTTGACGGTGTAAGCCCATTGTATTTTAAAAATGTAGATGCCGGGAACTACGCAGTAACAGTAAGACATAGAAACCATCTGGCAATGTCTACAAATCCTGCATCACCAGTAGCATTAAGCCTGAATAATTCGGTTTACGATTTTACTACATCTGGCGCTTCAGGCATATTTGGAACAGCAGGTCCCAATTATGCAGTGGTCAATACCAAAAATGTATTGTTGGCTGGAAATGCTAATATCAACACCGGCGTTTCTTATGTGGGTCTAAGTACAGACAGAGCACAACTTTTGTTGATTATGGGCAACCCAAGTGGTGCTGCTACTCCGGCAAGGCTTATAAGTAGCCCCGCAGATTATATGACTTATGGTGCCGGTGATTTGAACTTCGACAGAAAAGTAGATTATGTTGGATTATCTCCAGACAGGGCCTACCTTTTAAGCAATCCATTGGGTGGTGTAACTAATCCTTCCCCTGCGAAAGTGCAAGTTTTACCACAATAGATTTTTGATCGATTCATGTTCTACACTAACTCCCAATATCAATGCATTCAGTTATGAAGAAAATTGTAAGTTTCATACTCATAGCCATATCAGGTGTCACTGCTGTTTTTGCACAGGACCCGGTAGTAAGTTTTACTTTGAAAGCTGGTAGTACCCCCAGTTCTGCCAAAGTATTTCTAAGATCTACTGTTGCTAAAACAGGTACAGCCAGTCAAACAATTACCACATTTACTTTGCCTGCAAGCATATCACCAAGACCTGTGGCAAGTCTGGTGTATAAAGGTGACTATGCCTATGTAGGCACTCCAACATTACAAGAATCCACCGAGGTAGTAAACGGTGTAAATTCCTATGTGTATGTATTTTATACCACCTATGCCGGGGCTTCTACCAGTTCAATTATTGCCAGTACGGAATATGAAATGGCGGAAGTAACATTTGGGTATCCTGGTGATTTAGCATCTGAATTACGCTTGGTGAGTATACCAGATGGAGGCACAACTAATATTGGATACACTTCTTTAGAAATTGGTGGCACTAATGTGGGCAATGGCGGCAGCCTTTTTTATGGCACCGGTGCTACTAATAGTGCTTCCGGTTTTTCCGGTTATTCATTCATCCCAATCAATGTGATTCTCCCCGTAAAATTCCTTTCTTTCTATGCCCTTAAAAACGGCGATAATGCCAAGTTGAACTGGACAGTAGAAAGTGACGATAACAACAAGCAATTTGATGTAGAAAGAAGTACAGATGGCCGAAATTTTAAACCACACGCCACCGTACCTGCAAAAGCCAATGGCAAAAGCACCAATACCTACGAAGTAGCTGATTACAACCTGAGCAAAGTAGGTGCCCCGGTTATTTACTATCGCATTAAGCAAATAGATAAGAACGGTGAAGTAACTTTTAGCAATATCAGGAACCTGAATGCCGATCGCAATGGTGTTCCTGCATCTATATTCCCTAACCCTGCCAAAAGCAGCACGAGGTTATTGCTGGATGCAGCTGCTCCGGGAAAAGCTTCAGTAATTGTTCGCGATATGCACGGCAAACTGGTGAAGCAGGTAAATTTCCAGGTGATACAGGGTGTGAACCAGCATGATATCAATATTGCCGAACTGTCTTCAGGAGAATATACCGTAAGCGTAGTGGGCGAAAACTTCAACCACCAGTTGAAGCTGACCAAAATTCGATAAGCGACATTTTAGTATATATCCAAAAATCCCCGGCCAGCAGGTCGGGGATTTTTATTGATGCCATGCTCAATGGATAGCGAACAAAGAAAACTCTATCTGTTTAAAGTATTAGCAATAAAAAAGGCCAGCATATTGCTGACCTTTTTACCGTGTTGACCCATAAGGATTCGAACCTTAACAGACAGAACCAAAATCTGTAGTGCTACCGTTACACCATGGGTCAATCCCGAATTGGAGCGCAAAAATAGGTGGCTGAACTATTCAACCCAAAATTGATTTGTGAAATTTTTTCCATCACCCATTTTTCATGAAAAAGAACTGCACGCAAACGCATAACCCATAAGGGTTTAGCCCCATTTTCCACTTGTCAACATCTCCATCTTTTTTACCCAAAAATGTGTAGCAAATGCCAAATAACAACATGGGGGTAACTTATGGTCCATCCTAAACCTGCGGTAATGCCCTTGCCAATAAATTGCATACATCAATCCATTGGGCATTCGTTTAATTGGTAAGAATAACATTGGACTCAACAGCCGGGTTTGTTCCAACAACTAATGAAGCGGTCAATTGGTGTATTACAAAAAAGAGGATGATGAAACGGAGAAAATTTCTATTGCAAAGTTCCATGGCGGGTACAGCGTTTATTGTTTCCAAATATGGCTTTGGACAGCAAAACGATTTTTCCACCGTTCGGGTTCCGGAAGGTGCTAGGCGTTTTAAAAGTGCGGCTGTAGAGCAGCTCATTCAAAAAGTGCAAAAAGATATTGGCAATAAAGAATTAGCCTGGCTGTTCAACAATTGCTTCCCCAATACTCTCGACACAACTGTTGAATTAGAAACCATCAATGGCAAGCCGGATACCTATGTGATCACCGGCGATATTGATGCCATGTGGCTACGCGACAGCTCGGCACAGGTGTGGCCATACCTGCCATTGATAAAAGAAGATGCACATTTAAAAGAACTCATACATGGCGTTATCAACCGCCAAACCAAATGCATACTGCTCGACCCCTATGCCAATGCATTTTATAAAGACATCAACAAGGTAAGCGAATGGAAAAGCGACTACACCGTAATGAAACCCGGCATTCATGAACGGAAATGGGAAATAGACAGCTTATGCTATCCAATCAAACTTGCTTACGGCTATTGGCAGCAAACCGGCGACACAAAGCCTTTTGACGCCGAATGGCGGCAGGCAATGAGGCTGGTGATACAAACCTTCAAAGAACAGCAACGGATGGATGGAAAAGGCCCCTATTCATTTCAGCGTAATACCTATTGGGCCACCGACGGCGTACCACTGTCGGGATACGGCTATCCTGCCAAACCCAATGGCCTGATCTGCTCCATGTTTCGCCCCAGCGACGATGCCACCATTTTTCCATACCTCATTCCTTCCAATTGGTTTGCGGTGTTTGCCCTCGACTGGTTGAACGATATTGCGCAAGCCATTCGCGACGATGAATTAGCCCGTCTTGCATTTGAAATGGGGAATTCGCTGGCGAAAGTGCTATGGGATGCAGCCATTGTGTTCACCGAAAAATTTGGCAATATATGGGTGTACGAAACCAACGGTTGGGGTAGCTGCAACCTGATGGACGATGCCAACTCCCCCAACCTGCTCAGCATTCCCTACCTGGGCGAAAACCTGGCTGCCAGTACCCGGCAAAGCACCTGGGAAAACACCCGTAAATATGCATTGTCATCATCCAATCCATTTTACTTCAGTGGCACTGCAGGCGAAGGCATTGGTAGCCCACATACCGGCCTCGACTATATCTGGCCAATGAGCATTGCCATGCGAGGCATCACCAGTGTAGATGAAACGGAAATGAAAAAATGCCTGGAGATGCTCCAGAAAACACATGCAGGCACCGGCTTCATGCACGAAAGTTTTCATAAAGACGATGCCACAAAATTTACCCGCAAATGGTTTGCATGGGCCAACTCTATGTTCGGCGAATTTGTATTGAAAATGTATAGACGAAAACCGCATCTGCTGAATAAATAATTTATTCATACTGCAATAAAAAAATCATAGGTAAAACCCACTCACTACTTCTAAAAAGAAGCAGTTTACCCGTGCAATCTCACTTCATCTATTCCATCGTTTTCCTTCCAGTGTACTGTTACTTTTTGCGAAAAAATGGTATCGATAATTTTGCCGGTGTAATCGGGCTGAATAGGAATTTCACGATTGAAACGTCGGTCTATTAAAGCACACAAGCTTACTTTGGAAGGTCGGCCAAAATCGAGTAGGGCATCCAAAGCGGCACGGGTTGTGCGGCCGGTGTACAGCACATCATCTATCAGCACTACTTCTTTGTTTTCGAGGCTCATGTCGAGATGTGTTTGATTGGGCACCATTATTTCTTTGCGCACATCATCGCGGTAAAATGTAATATCCAGCATTCCATAACTCACGGTCTTTCCATACAGGGCACTCAGTTCCGGCACCAGCCTATCGCTCAAATGCACCCCTCTTGGCTGCACACCTATAAATACCACTTTCGATACATCGGCATGATCTTCCACTATTTGATGCGCCAGCCGCTTAATGATCAGCGGCATTTCTTTTTCAGAAAGAATTTGTTTCATAATCTACACAATTGCCCGGAGGGGTTTGCAATATAATTCAAATGTACACAGGCGCCTTACCTGCAAGCCCCGATGATTGGGAAATCTTTACCATCAATCGTGGGTAACAATCTGCTGAGCATGGTAGATTTACGTTACAAATAACACAGCTATGAAAAAATTAGTAGTGATGCTTGGTATGTTGGCCACCATGGGAGCCATAGCGCAAACACCAACGGGACCGGCAAAAGGCATGCAATTTGAACACGAAGCCGACTGGGCTTCCGTTTTAGCCAAAGCAAAAAAAGAAAACAAATACATTTTTGTAGATGCCTACACTACCTGGTGTGGCCCCTGTAAAATGATGGCCAGTGAAATCTTTCCCATGGAAAGCGTGGGCAATTTTTACAATAGCAACTTCATCAATGTAAAAGTGCAGTTGGATACCACGAAAAACGATAATACCGATGTGGTAAAATGGTATGCCGATGCACATGAGATCATGGTAAAGTATTCGGTAAGAGTATTTCCGACATACCTGTTTATTGCACCTGATGGCAAACTGCTGCATCGTGCTGTAGGCGCTTCAGATGCTGCTACTTTTATTGCCAAAGGGAAAAATGCACTCAACCCTCAAACGCAGTATTATAGCTTAAAGGAGAAATACGAAGCCGGCCAAAAAGATCCTGCCCTGTTGAAAGCATTGGCATTAGCGGCTGTTGAAGCCTACGACCAGGAGCATATTTCGGAATACACCAACGCTTATTTGGCTTCACAAACCAATTTACTTTCCGAAGAAAATATCCGCTTCATGAGCAAGCTTACGTTTACCAGCAAAGACAAAGGCTTTGACCTGATGATGAAAAACCCTGCAGCATTTGATGCCGTACTGGGTAAAGGTTATGCCAAAACCACTTCGCGAATGATCGTTATGCAGGAAGAAGTGTACCCTGTGATCTGGAACCCCGAAGGCATACCTGCTAACTGGGCCGAGTTGGAAAAAAAGCTGGCAGCCAAATACCCGGCAAATGGTAAAGAATATGCAGCGTATGCAAAGGTGAACTACCTCATGTCCATTGGCAACTGGGACGATTTTGCACCGGCCATCACTGCTTACATGCGTCAATACGGCACCGATGTGAGCCCCATTGAACTCAACAATTTTGCATGGGCCATTTTTGAAAACTGTGCCGACATGAATTGCGTGGAGCAAGCTTTGCAATGGGCTAAAAGAGCCATGGCAGAAAAGGAGCCGAACTACTACGATACCTACGCCAACTTACTGTACAAATCGGGTAAACGCACCGAAGCCATTAAAGCACAGGAAGCCACCGTGGCATTGGCCAAATCGATGAAACATGCTAACCTTCCCGATTTTGAAGCAGCACTCACCAAAATGAAAGCGGGACAAAAAACCTGGTAAAAAAGAAATTCAATTATAAAACGAAAAGCCAACCGATATGGTTGGCTTTTCGTTTTATTGGTGCGAACGGTTGAAGTAGTGAGATCTTTCTTAAAGAGATGGATAACCTTACATCCTATAACACACCGCATTAATATTCATGCCGGCACCTACTGAAGCAAACATAACCACATCACCGGGTTGTAAATTATGGTCGGCTAATTTACCCGTCAGCACATTGTGAAATAATGTAGGCACCGTAGCTACTGAGCTATTCCCCAATTCGTGGATGCTCATAGGCATAATATTTTCGGGCACTACACTTTCACCATATAATTTGTATAAACGCTTGATAATGCCTTCATCCATTTTTTCATTGGCCTGGTGAATAAAAACCTTCTTCAGGTCTTTGATCTGCACCCCACTTTTATCCAGGCATTCTTTCATGGCTTGAGGCACGTATTGCATGGCATATTCATACACTTTTCGGCCCTTCATTTTTATATAGCGAATGCGTGGATCACTTCCCGGGAAGTTAGATTTACCCATGTACAAATAATAGGCTTCGTCTACACAATGGGAAGCTACTGTAGCCGCAAGTATACCTGCGCCCTGCGGTTCCACTTCTTTGTACTCCAATACACAGGCACCTGCACCATCACTAAAGATCATGCTGTCCCTATCGTAATCGTCGAGTACGCGGCTGAGTGTTTCAGTACCAATCACCAATGCCTTGGAAGCTATGCCTGCTTTAAAAAAAGCATCGGCATGGATCATGCCTTGTATCCAACCCGGGCAACCAAATAAAATATCGTGTGCAATACAGGATGCTTTTTTAATGCCCAATGCTTGCTTCACACGGCTGGCCAATGCAGGCAACACATCCGTTTGGATGGTATGCTTAATTACATTGCCAAAATTGTGTGCTACAATTATCTGATCAAGCTCTTCGGGATCGATGCCACTGTTTTTGATGGCTTCTATGGCTGCAAGCGTAGCCATGTCGGAAGAGTTCATTTCTACATCGGCATACCTGCGTTCTGCAATACCCGTAATGTCTTTAAACTTATTGACTACTTCAAGAGCCGAAGTGGTAATGCGCTGGCTGTTTTCATCGTAAAAATGATGGACTGTAAAATCAAGATTGTTTTTTACAAAACCCGGAATGAAACAACCTGTACCTGTAATAACTGACCTGAAAATTGACACTATGTTTTCCTTTAAATATTACGCATCAAAACGCAGGTTGCCCCGAATCCGGTTAATGTAAAAACCACCAATTATTGGGCGGCTTCTAAATTAAGGTCGTGCCCCATTTTATCGCGTTTGGCCACAAGGTATGCATGATTATGTTCGTTGGACAACATTTCTAATCCCACGGTTTCCACTATCTCCAAACCATAGCCCATGAGCCCTACCCTTTTTTTAGGGTTATTCGTCATTAGCTTCAGTTTAGAAACCCCCAGGTGACGCAGTATTTGCGCACCAACACCGTAGTCCCTTGCATCAGCCGGAAGGCCCAACATGAGGTTGGCATCCAGTGTGTCGGCACCCTGTTCCTGTAGTTTGTAGGCTTTCAATTTATTGGTGAGTCCTATACCACGGCCTTCCTGGTTCATATATACAATTATCCCTTTGCCTTCTGCTTCTACTTTTTGCAAAGCGGCTGCCAGTTGATCGCCACAGTCGCAGCGCAGGCTTCCCAAAATATCGCCGGTAAAGCAACTGCTATGCACCCTTGTAAGCACAGGTTCATCGGCGTGCCAGCTTCCTTTTACAATGGCCAGGTGTTCCATATCGTTACTCTTGTCTCTAAAAGCGATCATTTGGAAATGGCCGTATTTAGTAGGCATTTCAACCCTTACAATTTCTTCAATCAGGGTATCGCGTTTGAGCCTGTATTCGATCAGGTCTTTAATGGAAACCAATTTCAGGTTCCACTGGCTGGCTATTTCCCGCAATTGGGGCAGCCTGGCCATGCTACCATCTTCGTTCATAATTTCTACCAACACACCTGCGGGCTCATACCCTGCCAATCGTGCCAGGTCAACGGTTGCTTCGGTATGACCAGTCCTGCGCAGTACACCTCCGGGCTTTGCCTTCAATGGAAAAATATGGCCGGGGCGACCCAGGTCGGCTGGGCGTGTAGCAGGGTTAATCAGTGCCAAAATGGTTTTGGCCCTGTCGGCAGTAGAAATTCCGGTACCGGAATCGGGTCCTAATAAATCCACAGAAACTGTAAAAGCAGTTTCGTGCATGGAAGTGTTGGAAGACACCATGGCGTGCAAATTGAGTTCATCGCAGCGTTCGGCAGTAATGGCGGCGCACACCAATCCCCTTCCGTACTTCGTCATGAAATTTATGATCTCGGGGGTAACAGTTCGGGCAGCACAAATAAAATCGCCTTCATTTTCACGATCCTCATCATCTACCACAATTACCAGCTTACCCAGCCTAATGTCTTCAATAGCACTTTCAATAGTATCGAGCATACAGAAATTTGAAGAGCGAAATTACACAGGTTCCGCCTAATAACCCCCCTGTATGCGAAGTGGAGATGTGAAAATCGGGTAACGAATTGTTAACAATAATCCGCACAATGTAATACTCGAAACTGTTTCTTTGCAGCGTAAAACAATACCAAAACACATGTTGAGAAAATTATGCCAGCTAATTGCTGTTATAGCTTTTGCCTTGGTTTCCAACACTGTAATGAGCCAGGTAACGACCAGCTCCATTACAGGTACAGTGAAAGACCCTAAAGGACAATTGTTAGAAGGTGCAACCATTAAAGCGGAGCACCAACCTTCCGGAACCGTTTATTCAACTTTTTCTACCAAAGGAGGAACCTTTACACTCCCTGGTTTGCGTACTGGCGGTCCGTACAAAGTAGAGATTACTTATACTGGTTTTGCACCTGCCGTGTTTGAAGGAATTACACTGCAACTGGGTGAAATTTTTAACGTAGTAGCCGGGTTGAAGGAAAATGAGAGTGTGCTGGAGAATGTGGTGGTGAGTGGAAGTCGCAAAAAAGCAGCGGTTGATAAAACCGGCGCCGCTACCAATATCAACAACAGAGTGATCACGACTATGCCGAGCATTTCGCGTAGTCTTTCCGATTTCACAAGGCTTACCCCCCAATCAAACGGTAACAGTTTTGGTGGCCGCGACAACCGCTACAACAATATCCAGGTGGATGGCGCTAACCTCAATAACAACTTTGGTATAAGCAGCGACCCGCTACCCGGTGGCGGTAACCAACCTATTTCGTTGGATGCGATTGATGAAGTATCCATCAATATTGCCCCTTACGACGTTCGTCAATCGGGCTTTACCGGTGCCGGTATCAACGCCATTACCAAGAGCGGTACCAATAAACTGAAAGGAAGCGCTTACACTTATTTCCGCAACGAATCGTTCAACGGTGCCCGTGTAGGTGATGTGAAACTGGGCGCACAACAGGCTACCAAAAGCAATATTTTTGGAGCCACTTTGGGCGGCGCCATTCTTAAAAACAAATTGTTCTTCTTCGGTTCTTATGAATATGAATCAAGAACATTTGCAGGTATCCAGTGGTCACCTAAAGGTGGTTCAGGATCTGGCAACGTGTCCAATGTATCTGCCGATACCCTGAAGAGGCTGTCTGATTTCCTGAGAAATACCTACGGTTATGAAACAGGAGCCTACGACAATTTCCCAAATTTTGGTGCTGAAAACTCAAAGATCCTTGGACGTATCGACTGGAACATCAGCAACAACCATAAAGTGACTGCCAAGTACAGTATCCTGAAAAGTAACAACGACGTAGCTCTCAATTCCACTAGTTCGCCAAATGGTGCGCAGACTGGATTGCAGGCACGTTTTGGCATCAACGGTATGTCGTATGCCAATAGCAACTACGGTTTTGAAGACATCGTGAAAAACGGAACTTTCGAACTGAACAGCCGTTTCAGCAATAAATTCAGCAACCAATTGCTGGCTACCATTACCAATATCAGTGCTATCCGTACTTCACCAAGTTCTTTGTTCCCCTTCATTGATATCCGTAATGCAACCGGTGCCGGTATCACTACTTCGAACATGAGTGCTGGTTTCGAGCCGTTCTCTTATAACAACGAAGTGGTGAACGACATTTATAGCGTGGTAGACAACTTCACCTACTATGCAGGCAAGCATACATTGACCGGTGGTGTCTCTTACGAATACCAGGAAATCGGCAACATGTTTATGCCGGGTTCTCAGAGCTACTACGTGTACAACTCTTTACAGGATTTCATAAGCAATAAAGCACCAGCGGTATTCTCAACTACCTATTCATTGGTGCCCGGCAAATCTGCCGTATATGCTTCGCAGGTAAAAGTGGGCCAGCTTGGTTTCTATGCACAAGACGAATGGATAGTGAGCCCTAAATTCAAACTGACTGCCGGTATCCGTTTCGACAAATTCAGCTTCCCTGAAACACCACTCGAAAACAAAGCCATCAGCGCATTGTGGTTGTATGACAAAAATGGCAAACAGGTTCACTACAACAACACTGTATTGCCTACCACTAAAATCTATACCTCTCCCCGTGTTGGTTTCAGGTATGATGTATTGGGAGACAAGAGCACCATCGTTCGTGGTGGTACAGGTTTGTTCACCGGTAGAATGCCATTTGTATGGTTAACGAATATTACGCAGAACAGTGGTATGTACCAGTTTGCAGCAACAATAAAAAATGCTGCAGATTTAGAAAGGTTCAAGTTCAATCCTGATCCTACTTATCATATTAAAAGAGGAGATCCTTTGCTGCCTACCACTGCCGGTACTTCAGTGCCTACCAACCTGGTATTCTCTGATCCCGAGTTTCGTTTCCCCCAAGTTTGGAGAACGAACGTAGCGGTAGACAAAGACCTGGGTAAAGGATGGTTGCTGACTTTGGAAGGTGTATTTGGTAAAGACATCAACGCAGTGTACATGCGCAATGCCAACCAAAAGCCATTCAACGGCACTACTACAGGTGTTGATGTACGCCCCCGCTTTTTGGCTGCTGCCGATCGTGGTCTGAATCCATCTACCGTTCTTACCAATGCCATTGTTTTGGAAAATGCAAAGAAAGGTGAACAAATGAGCTTGACTGCACAGGTAACCAAATCGTTTACTAACGGTTGGTCTGCAATGGCAGCATATACTTATACGCATGCTACCGATATTACTACCAACCCAGGTTCTACTGCCGGTTCGGTTTGGAGTGGCAACCCTGCAATAGGTGGACAAAATGCCCAGGAATATGGTTCTTCAAGAGATGCATTGCCGCACCGCTTTATTGCCACTGCATCTTACCGTCACGAATACCTGAAGCACCTGGCTACTACAGTTGCCCTGTATTATGAAGCAAGCAACCAGGGACGTTTCAGCTATGTGGTGAATGGTGACCTGAACAACGACGGCAACAGCGGTTCTGACCTCCTTTTTGTACCTACCAAAGCATCTGACCTCATCTTTGTAAGTGCTACTTACGGTACTAATACCTTCACACCTGCCCAACAAGCAGATGCATTTGAAAAGTATATCAGCCAGGATAAATATCTGGACAAAACCCGTGGTGCTTATGCTGAAAGAAATGGTGCATTGTTGCCCTGGTACCACCGCCTTGATTTCAAATTGACCCAGGATGTGTTTACCAATATTGGCAAAACCAAAAACACTTTGCAGTTCACTGCAGATATTTTCAACTTTGCCAACATGCTGAACCGCGATTGGGGTATTCGTCAATTCGTAATTCAGAACCAACCATTGGTAGCAGCAGGTATCAACGCTGCAGGCGTTCCTACTTACAAAATGAATGCAGCAAGCAACAACCAGTTGCTCACCAAAACATTCGACAATACTATCTCTACAGCTAGTACCTGGAGCATGCAGTTGGGCTTCCGCTACATCTTCAACTAAAAGCAATATCTCCCATTCAATGGGTAATACAAAATGGCTTCCTTCGGGAAGCCATTTTTGTTTTGCGACTACTACACACAAATAAAAATGGCAACGCATTAGTGCGTTGCCATTTAATATTTACACAATTGAAATGAAACTCTATTTCCCTTTCTTAGCCCAGTTATCTTTCAACGTAACCGTGCGATTGAACACCAGTTTTTTATCGTTGCTATGTACTGAGTCGAGCGTGAAATAACCATTGCGGATAAACTGGAACTGCTCGCCCTGTGTGGCTTTCAGCAACTCAGGTTCTATATAAGCATGTTCCACTATCGTAAGGCTATTCTCGTTGATGTATTCTTTGAAATCACCTTCTTCGCTTGATGGATCTTCCACTTTGAAGAGCCTGTCGTACAAACGCACTTCAGCAGTTACTGCATATTCTGCGCTGATCCAGTGAATGGTACCTTTTACTGAAATGCCACTGGTATCGCTGCCACTTTTACTTTCAGGAATGTATTCGGCCAATACTTTGGTTACTTTTCCATCAGAATCTTTTTCACAACCCAGGCAGCGTACAATGAATGCGCTTTTCAAACGCACTGTAGCACCAGGCGCCAACCTGAACCATTTCTTGGAAGCTTCTTCCATAAAGTCTTCCCTTTCTATCCAAAGCTCCCTGCCAAAATGCAATAAGCGTTCACCGGTTTGTGGATTCTCAGGATTGTTCTCCGAGATCAGCATCTCAAATTTTCCTTCCGGATAATTGACAATTTCCAGTTTCACCGGGTCGAGTACGGCCATGCGGCGCAATGCTTTTTTGTTCAGGTCCTCCCTTACAAAAAATTCCAGCAAACTCAGGTCGATCATGTTTTCGCGTTTGGCCACACCAATACGATCGGCAAAATCACGAATGGCTTTAGCCGTATATCCCCTGCGGCGCATACCACTAATAGTAGGCATACGAGGATCATCCCAACTCTCTACATGATTTTCATTCACCAGTTGCAGCAACTTGCGTTTACTCATTACAGTATACGTCATGTTGAGGCGTGCAAACTCATATTGATGACTTGGGAAAATATCCAGCTTTTCAATCAACCAATCGTACAACGCACGATGCGGCACAAATTCCAATGTGCAAATACTATGGGTGATTCCTTCTATGCTATCGCTTTGTCCATGCGCAAAATCATACATGGGATAAATACACCACTTATCGCCGGTACGGTGATGGTGTGCATGTTTAATACGGTAAATGATAGGGTCGCGCAACAACATGTTGGGGCTTTCCATATCCACTTTTGCCCGCAGCACTTTACTGCCATCGGCGTATTTGCCGGCTTTCATACCCTCAAACAATTCGAGGTTTTCCTGTATGCTACGATCGGCAAATGCATTGCGAACACCTGGCCTGGTAGGCGTACCTTTTTGTGTAGCTATTTCTTCAGAAGTACTATCATCCACATACGCCAATCCCCTGGTGATCAGCAATACAGCAAAGGCATATAACTGGTCAAAATAATCGGATGCATAGAACTCGTTGGCCCATTCAAAACCCAACCATTGTACATCACCCTTAATGCTCTCTACATATTCTGTGTCTTCCGTTACAGGGTTGGTATCGTCGAAACGAAGATTGGTTTTACCACCATATTTTTTTGCGAGGCCAAAATTGAGGCAGATACTTTTAGCATGTCCAATATGCAAATAGCCATTGGGCTCCGGCGGAAAACGCGTAAGGATACTTTTGTGTTTACCGGCAGCCAGGTCAGCTTCTACAATCTCTTCTATAAAATTTAAACTCTTCTCTTCACTCATATTTAGATCGATTTTTGGCAACGGAATCCAGCATGTCTACCTGTTATTCCAGTTCAACATGCCAGCGCTATTGGCCCTAAAGGCTGCAAATGTAACTTAATGCAATTATCGATAGCCATTGCCTATGGTCAATTAGCATTTCCTGCAGGCAAATCAATGCCGAAAACAGCTATTCGATACCCGGTTCGGATGGGCCCGTGATTGCCCATGGCTTTTCTATTTCAGCGGATTCACAATGAGTACCGGGATATCCAGTTCGTGGCGCACAGCATCAATGGTTTCGCCATAGATATAATCTTTAATGCCCTTGTGCCTGTGCCCGCCCATTACCAGCATATTGGCTTCCCCTTCTTGCACCAGCCTGATAATTTCTTTCACCCGGTTTTGAAAACCCAATACGGTATTCACGTTGTATCCTGATCCACGCAAATGTTCGGCATAAGCTTCCAGCCTGTTAAGGTCGTCCTGCGACTCGAGGTCGTTGGTAGCAGCACCCAGCAATTTTGCCCCGGCACTTTCCACTATATGGATCAACAGGTATTGTGCATCTTGTTTGCCCTGCTGTATTGCATGCGCCAGCACGGTTTTATCCCGCTCGGTAAAATCGAGGGTAACTGCAATTGTACGAATGGCAGGTACTTGGGGTAATGGGAAAACTGTAATGTCCTTATGCACCATGGAAAATTTGTGTACATGACGCTTACCCGCCGCCGTTAGTGGGTAAAAAGTCATCATACAAAACAACCAGATAAATGCCAGTATAACAAGCGCCAGCAAACCCATTTTCCAAATGCTGCCGCCCGATTCAAACACTTCTAATAACTCTCCTGTTACCAGTTTTGCATTCAAAAAAACAAGTACCAATGCAATACTCCATGCCATCAATTTCACAGGCCATTTGATAGCAAAAACGCCCATCATTTTTTTGTCGCTCACGAAATGAATAAGTGGAATAATGGCAAACCCCAGTTGCAGACTCAATACCACCTGGCTCAATATCAATAATGCATCCAGTTGCTGATCACCGTAAATAGCAATTACAATTACCGCGGGTAGTATGGCAATGATGCGGGTAATAAGCCTTCTTATTAAAGGATTGATACGCAGGTTCAGGTATCCTTCCATTACAATTTGCCCGGCCAAAGTGCCCGTCACTGTTGAGCTTTGGCCTGCTGCTATCAACGCTATGGCAAACAATATGGGAGCCAGTTTGGTACCCAGCAACGGTGCCATCAACTGGTGTGCATCTTCAATTTTTGCTACATGCGTATTGCCTGTTTTAAAGAACACGGTAGCTGCCAAAACAAGTATAGCTGCATTCACAAAAAACGCAGCATTGAGTGCAATAAAACTGTCGAAAAAATTGTAGCGCAATGCTTGTTTTTTTCCGGCATTACTTCCATCTATTTTCCGGGTTTGTACCAATGCCGAATGCAGGTACAAATTATGCGGCATTACGGTGGCACCAATAATGCCCACGGCTATGTACAACGAATCTCCCGATAAAGAACTGGGAACAAAACCCGTCATCACTTCACCCAGGTCGGGCTTTGCAAAAATGATCTCCACTAAAAATGAAACACCTATAATAGCCACCAATGAAATGATGAAAGCTTCCATGCGGCGTATGCCATAACGCTGCAAACTGAGGAGTAAAAATGTATCGAGCACGGTAATGACCACGCCCCATAAAATGGGAATACCCGTAAGCAAATGGATACCGATAGCCATACCCAATACTTCGGCCAGGTCGGTGGCGGCAATGGCCAATTCAGCCAAAATGTATAAGCAAAAATTTACCGCCGGCGGGTAGGTTTCCCGGTTGGCCTGGGCCAGGTCGCGGCGGCGTACAATGCCCAGCCTGGCACTTAAACTTTGCAGCAGCAAAGCCATCAGGTTACTCATGAGTAATACCCAAATGAGCCGGTAGCCAAACTGGGCACCACCCTGCAAATCGGTGGCCCAATTGCCGGGGTCCATATAGCCCACACTTACCAGGTAGGCAGGTCCTGCAAAAGCCAGGAACCTTCTCCATCCTCTTTTTTGCTGGGTTACATCCACTGTTTCGTGCACTTCACTCAGGCTGTTGCCGGCGTGCTTAAAGCTTTTGTTCATATTGTTTTCACCAGTACTTCACCGGCCAGTCTTTCGCTGATATTAAACCCGGATGCGCCGTCCAGTTCAATTTCAATAGATTGATCAAAAGAGAAACGCTGAGTAATTTTTAGTTGGGCGCCAATGGAAAGATTTTTACGGCTCAGCATTTCGAGCAACTCCTGTGTTTGGCTGGCCACACCCATTATTTTGAGCGTTTTACCCACCGGGGCTTCATTCAGGTTTTGCCATTCCACCGAAATCATTTTGCCCTGTTTATCCGGTATGGGGTCGCCATGCGGGTCGAAACGGGGAAATCCCAGGTAGGCATCCAGCTTTTCGGTAAGCAAACTGCTTTTTATATGTTCCAGCTGCTCTGCAACATCGTGCACTTCTTCCCAACCGAACCCCAGCTTTTCAGAAAGAAAGTATTCCCAAAGCCTGTGGCGGCGAATAATGGACAGTGCCAACGCTTTTCCAGAAGCGGTCAATTGGCATCCATAATATTTTTCGTACTGCAGCAAACCCTTTGCCTGCAGCTTCTTTATCATGTCTGTAACCGATGCCGGCTTGGTTTTTAAATCGGCTGCTAACTCATTGGTTCCCACATTATCGTTACTTCGCTGAAGGTGATATATGCTTTTAATGTAATTTTCCTCGGCTATGGAATACATGTTCCTATTTTAGCCAAAACTAAATTTTTAATTCGATTAATCGAAAATTTCGATTTCATGCGTATGCGTTTCAATAACTGGTGGCTGGTAGTAGTGGTTTGCGTATTATTTGCCTGTAAAGGCACCGATAAGAAAAGTATGAAGGGCGATGTGGATGTGACCATCAAGGACTTCGTAGCTTTTTTCGACGACATTAAACTCCCTTTTGCATTTAACGATACCCTGCTTTCCAAAAAGCTAAACGATAGCAGCCTTATCGAATACAAAGTGTTCAAGCAGTTTTTGAGCGATACCATTTTCAAGGCCGAATACAAGAAGGAAAAACCCAAGATCTATGCATTGGGAAAATTTAAAAACAGCGATGCAGAAACCTATTTGGCCATCAAAACCAAAGGCTCGCAAAACGCAATTTACCTGGTAGCACTGGACGAAAAGTTAGTACCAAAAGCCAGCATGTTGCTATTGTCCAACAAAGGCAAATCGACCGAAATAAACCAGGTAAGCATCGACAAGCGATTTATAATTACACTCACCGATGAATACAAAATGCCCAATGGCGACCTGGCACAATATGCCACCGTGTATGCATATAATAATGTGGGTGTTTTCATGGTCATCATGAACGATGGTTTGAAAAAAGGTGAAGTGGCAGAGTTTGTAAACCCCATTGATACTTTTCCGCAAACCCGCCCCCATACTGGCGATTATGGCCGCAACAAACAAAACTTCATCAGCTTTAGAGATGCCGATACCGAGAAGAAATTATTGTTCTTCCTGAACATGAACAAAAGCACTAAATGTAAAGGCGAACTCAAGGGCGAAGCCCGATGGGTGAATAAAGACAGTGCCATCTGCGAATCGAGTGTAGATGGTTGCAGGGTGGGATTTCGCTTCAAGGGCAAAAATGTAACCGTCACCGAAATTGATGGTTGCCTGGGTCGCCGGCCGGCCGACTGCAGCTTCAATGGAACATTTGCTAAAATGGCACCACCCAAGTCAAAGAAGAAATCATCTAAATAAAATAATGATGAGCAGGCAGCTTATTTCAAGTGGTGCAATTTGGGAAGATAAAGTAGGATATTCCCGGGCTGTAAAAGTGGGCAATATCATTGAAGTATCGGGCACCACGGCCACCAATGGTGATGCTATTGTTGGCAAGGGAGATGTGTATGCACAGTGCATGTATATTTTCGAAAAAATAGAAAAAGTATTACAGGAAGCCGGCGTCGGCATGCAGGATGTAATAAGGACCCGAACCTTTATTACTGATATTTCGAGGTGGGAAGAATTTGCCAAAGCCCATGCACATTGGTTTGCTCAAATTAAACCTGCCGCTTCTCTTTTGGAAGTGAGCAACCTCATTCATCCCGACCTTTTAGTAGAGATTGAAGTGACGGTTGTCACAAATAATTGAATTTACCCCTTAGCTTTCCACAATTGTGTTATTATTACACAAAGGCCCCTTTTATTTATTTAAATTGCGCCCTCATTTTAAAACGCGATGATGCAGAATACGGTATTGTAAGAGCTTGTACTTGCAACATTACATTGCATACTTTCAAACTATCATCACACAGAAAACAGCAAAATTCAAAATGGAAAACACTGATTTCACGAATTACAAAGTTCCTTACCAGGTTAATGATCGTTATAGCAAAAAAGTAGCCTATTTCAGTATGGAGTTTGCCATACACCAGCCGCTCAAAATTTACAGTGGTGGTTTAGGTTTTCTTTCCGGCTCACACTTAAGAAGTGCTTTCGAACTACAACAAAATTTAATAGGCATAGGCATCCTTTGGAAATACGGGTATTACGACCAGGCCCGCAACCAGGACCAAACCCTGCAGGTGCAGTGGAACGAAAAGATCTACAACTTCCTGGAAGATACCGGTATCAAATTCCAGATCCCCATTCACGATCACCCGGTATGGGTAAAAGCATTTTACCTTAAGCCTTCTACATTCAATACAGCGCCGCTGTTTTTGCTGAGTACCGACCTTCCCGAAAATGATTATGTAAGCCAAACTATTTGTCATCGCTTGTACGATGGCAATGTGGCTACCAAAGTAGCGCAGTTCATTTTGCTGGGTGTGGGTGGTGCTAAACTGGTAGACGAGCTCAACTTCAATCCCGAAGTATATCATTTGAACGAAGCACACGCAGTAAGCAGTGTTTTCTATCTGTATAAAAAATGGGGCAGCGTAGAAGAGATCAGGAAAAGACTGGTGTTTACAACGCATACACCCGAAGAAGCAGGCAACGAAAAGCATGATATTTTCCTCTGCGAAAAAATGAGCTATTTCTACGGAATGCCGCTCGAAAAAGTGCGCCAGCTTACCGGGCTTACCGATAATCTTTTCAACCACTCATTGGTAGCGCTGCGCTTTGCACGCATAGCCAATGGTGTGAGCCAGTTGCATGGTGAAGTAAGCAGGCATATGTGGGGCCAGTACCAAAATATTGCGCCCATTAAAGCCATCACCAATGCGCAAAACTGGAAATACTGGGCCGATAAGCAGTTATACCGCTTCATGGAAGAAAACAACGACTATGGCTTTGACGACAGGAAACGTCACCTGAAAAAAAGAGCCTTCGATATTGTGGCCGATCAAACCGGTAAACTACTCGACCCCGATGTATTTACCATTGTGTGGGCCCGTCGTTTTGCAGGATACAAAAGAGCTGAATTGCTGACACGCGATATTCTACGATTTGAAAAACTCATCAGCAATCCGAATATGCCCGTGCAAATTATTTGGGCTGGTAAACCTTACCCATTGGACTACCCTGCTATCAGCGATTTCAACCATTTGGTGAACCTGAGTAAGAAGTATAAAAATGTGGCAGTGTGCATTGGCTACGAACTGTCGCTGAGCAAGCGATTGAAGCAAGCTTCCGATGTGTGGCTCAACAATCCAAGAGTACCACGCGAAGCAAGCGGCACCAGCGGTATGTCGGCTGCAATGAATGGCTCGGTGAATGTGAGCACCAATGATGGTTGGATCTGCGAATTCATTAAGCAGGGCAATAATGGTTTCATTGTTCCTCCTGTTGATTACCATGCAATGAACGTACAGCAACAGGATGCTTACGATCTGGATGAATTGTACAAACTGTTCGAAGACCAGATCATCCCGATGTACTATCAAAACAAAGACACCTGGCGCCATATTATCAAAAATGGTATGCGGGATGTACGCATTCAGTTCGACAGCAACCGGATGGCACATGAATACTACGAGGAAATGTATAATGCATAACCTGTAAAAAATAACAGTAAATACCCTGTCTATTGACGGGGTATTTTTTTTCACATATTTGCACCAAAATCGGAGAAGCTGGAGACTTATCTTATTCGTCGCCTACTCCATACAGGATACCATCATGCATTATTTATCAGCAGAGAATTTGACCAAGGCCTATGGCATTACGCCATTGTTCGACAATATAACTTTCCATATCAACGAGGGCGACAAAATAGCACTGGTGGCCCGCAATGGTGTGGGTAAATCTACTTTGCTGAAAATACTGGCCGGAAAGGAAACGCCCGATACCGGAAAACTCTGGATAAGCAAGGAAGTGAAAGTGGTATTGTTTGAACAGGAACCTGTATTTGAGGAAGGCAAAACCATTGCTGAAAATATTTTCAACCACGACCACCCGGTACTGAATGCCATCCGCGATTTTGAAGCCCTTGCCGAATCAACCAACGAGCAGGCTGTAATGCAGGCCATTCAACGCATGGACGAATTGAGTGCCTGGGATTTTGATGCGCATGTAAAACAGATATTGGGAAAACTCAACCTGCATTATTTAGATCAACGCATGGCTTCGCTAAGTGGTGGTCAACGCAAGCGTGTGGCATTGGCCCGTACATTGATCGACGCTGGTTTTGAATCGAACCATGTATTGCTCATCATGGACGAACCCACCAACCACCTCGATATTGAAATGATCGAGTGGCTCGAAAATTATTTGAGCTCGCAAAATGTAACACTGCTGATGGTGACCCACGACCGCTATTTCCTCGATGCAGTGTGTGAGGAAATTTGGGAGATGGAGAAGAGTAATATTTACAACTACAAAGGCAATTACGAAAACTATCTCGAGAAAAAAGCGGCACGTATCGAAAACGACCTGAGCAGTATTGATAAAGCGAAGAACGAATACCGCAAAGAATTGGAGTGGATTCGCAAACAACCCAAAGCCAGAACCACCAAATCGAAAAGCAGGATCGATGCATTTGTAGATGTGGAAGCCAGGGCACATAAAAAAGTGGTGGATGAACAACTGCAATTGCAGGTGAAAATGACAAGGCTGGGTGGCAAAGTGCTAGAACTAAAAAAGCTCAATAAATCGTATGGCGATAACCTGATCCTGAAATCATTCGACTACACATTTGCCAAAGGTGAACGCATTGGTGTAGTAGGTAAGAATGGTGTAGGCAAGTCTACTTTCCTGAATATTTTGCAAGGCCTGGAACAAGCAGACAGTGGCAAAATAAATGTGGGTGATACCGTTGTATTTGGCAACTATAGCCAGGATGGTTTGCAATGGAAAGAAGACCTTCGGGTGATAGAATATGTAAAACAATTTGCCGAAACGTTTCCGTTGGCGGGCGGCGGTGCACTTACTGCCAGTAAGTTTTTGGAACTGTTCCTGTTTTCTCCCGAAAAGCAGTACACCTATTTGTCGGCACTCAGTGGTGGTGAAAAAAGAAGGCTACAATTACTGACCATACTTTTTCGCAATCCCAATTTTCTTATTCTCGACGAACCTACCAACGACCTGGATCTACCTACCCTTGCCGTACTCGAAAATTTCCTTGCCGACTACCAGGGCTGCGTACTCATTGTAAGCCACGACCGTTATTTTATGGACCGCCTGGTAGATCACCTTTTTGTATTTGAAGGCCAAGGCGTGGTACGCGATTTCCCCGGGAACTATACACAGTACCGCATTGACGAAATGGCCAAGGAAAAATTGCAGGAGGCCAAAACAGAAACATCCAAAGAAAAGAAAGCAGAACCAGTTGTGACTGCTCCTTCTACTGCTAAACGCAAGCTGTCGTACAAAGAGCAACGCGAATTTGAAGCCCTGGAAAAAGACATGCCATTGCTCGAAGAAGAAAAGGCATTACTCACCGGCAAAATGAGTAGCAATATCCCCTACGACGAACTGCAACAAATTTCGCAAAGGCTTATTGTGATCACCCAGGAACTAGAAGAAAAAGAATTGCGCTGGCTCGAGCTGAGCGAACTGATGGGTTAATACTCTACTCCCCATTACACTTGCTTCGATACCCATGCCGCAACCAGTTTTGCCCATTCTGTATATGCCATGGCAGAAGGATGCAAACCATCTGAAGCGATCAGTTCTTTTTGTTGTTTTGCTTTCCTGGTGAGTGGGGTAATATCAATAAAATACACCCCATATTTAGCAGCGATGGTATTTTTCACTTCGTTGAACTGGTCGATGGCTGCTTCAATTGTAGTTGCATCTTTCCCTTTTGCAAAAGGCGTCACACCCCAGTCGGGGATAGACAACACGCATACATGTTGTGCTTTATTATCGGCGAAATGAATGGCTTTCTTCAATAGAAATTCGAACTCCTCTGCAAAGTCTTCCACACTCAAACCACGGTACTGGTTGTTTACACCAATCAGCAGCGTTACAAAATCGTAATGATCGTTGAAGGCATGTTTAATAAGATAGTCTGCCAACTCAAAACTGGTCCAGCCGGTTTGGGCCACTATTTCCGGTGCATGCACCTGCAGGTGTTGCTTGCGTAGCAATTGCACCAATTGGTAGGGAAATGAATCATACAACGAAACAGCTTCACCAATGGTATAGCTATCGCCCAGGCACAGTAGTGAAATAGTATGACGTGACATTACTCTAAAATACAATTTAATGGCCATGCTGCATTCATGCTGCGGGCATCATTGTACTCAAAAATTGTTTTTCAAAATTTCGTAAAAACGGTACACATCTTCAAAACTGCAAAACAGTGGCGCAGGCGCCACCCGTATCACACCTGGTTCGCGGTAGTCAACAATAATACCGGAGTCCACCATTTTTTCATGTATTTCCCTACCCTGTTCCTGAAAGTACAACGACAGTTGCGCCCCACGTTGTGCAGGATCTTTAGGTGTAACTATTTCAAATGGAATTTGTGGCAATTGCTGCAACAGGTATTCAAGATAGCCCGTGAGCTCTATACTTTTTTCCCGCAGGTTTTGCATGCCCGCTTCCTCAAACATTTCGAGCGAAGCTTTCAGGCACACTGTATTAAACACCTGTGAAGTACTGAGGCACCAACCACTGGCATCCGCTTTGGGTTTAAAACCCTTTTCCATTTTGAACCTTTCTTTTTCATCATTGCCCCACCACCCAGCCATTCGGTTGAGCGATACATTTTGTACATGCTTTTCATGCACATACACACCACCCACTGCACCAGGCCCTCCATTCAAATATTTATAGCTGCACCAAACTGCAAAATCAACATCCCATGCATGAAGGCTTAGCGGCACATTGCCGGTTACATGCGCCAGGTCGAACCCGGCCATGGCACCTGCATCATGCGCAGCAGTAGTAATAGCCTGCATATCGTACAACTGCCCGGTATAGTAATTCATACCACTAAACATGCACAACGCCAATGCATCTTCGTTGTCTGCTATGGCTTGCAAAATATCTTCTATGCGCAACAGCTTCTCCCCTTGCCTTGGTGCTATTTCTATAATGGCATCAGCAGGATCAAAACCATAATGCTTCACCTGTGTTTCCACTGCATACTGATCGCTGGGAAACGCACCTGCTTCCATCATGATCTTATATCGAGTTGCTGTAGGTTTATAAAAACTCAGCATCATCAAATGCAGGTTTACAGTCAGTGCATTCATCACTGTTACTTCATCAACAGATGCACCTACCATGCCGGCCAATACAGGCTTGCAATAATCCTGGTAATACAACCATGGATTAGCACCTGCTAAATAGCCACCTACGCCCAGTTGTTGCCAACTCTTCAATTCGGCCTGTATGGCCGCTTCCACTCTTTTGGGTTGAAGCCCTAAACTATTTCCGCAGAAATAAATAGCATCTTTTCCGAAATGCTGTGGAAAATGAAATTGCGATTTGGATTCGGATAAGGGATCGGCCCTATCCATTTGCTGTGCAAAAGCGAGTTCGGTGCTATAATGGTCTGTTCTCATGCAGGCAATTGTTTTAGAATGCGATACACAATGTAATAAGCAAAACAGTTTTCAAGATGCAAATATTTTAAGAATCTTTTTGCATTCTGCCCGGGACCAAACCATTGTTTGTGTGCAGTTAGTGTTAATTTGCTTTTTTGCATCTATATGGTAATGCATATAGCTTCAAATTTGAATTTCAAATCGGGATACGAAAATGAAAGCCTTGATACTTGGTTTAATTGTGGGCAGTGCAGCAGTGGCAGGATGCAACCAGCCAAGTGTTCAATCACAAAGCTTGAATGCACAATTACTCAATAAAATTATGAGCACAGATACTGCTGTTTTTGGATCGGGGTGCTTCTGGTGTACCGAAGCTATTTTTCAACAACTGAAAGGTGTAGAAAAAGTAACCAGTGGTTATAGCGGCGGGCATGTCGCCAATCCTACTTACGACCAGGTATGTTCAAAAACTACCGGCCATGCAGAAGTCACTCAAATTATTTTTAACCCCGCTGAAATTAGTTACGATGAATTGCTGGAAGTATTCTGGCAATCACATGATCCCACTACGCTGAATAAGCAAGGGGCTGATGTGGGTCCGCAATATCGCAGTGCTATCTTTTATGCTAACGACAACCAAAAAGAAAAAGCCGAAAAATACAAGGAAGAATTAAACAAGAGCGGCGCATTCAACGCCCCTATTGTTACAGAGATCAGCCCCCTTAAAAAGTTTTACCCGGCCGAAGAAGATCACCAGAATTTTTACATGAACAACCCCAACTATGGCTATTGCACCTACGTGATAAGGCCTAAGCTGGACAAGTTTCAGAAAGTATTTAAGGATAAACTCCGCAATAAGAACCAGGGAAATTAACCCTGGTTTTTTTATGGCATTGGTGGGCTGTATTGGCGCCAGCATTAATATTGCATATGCGAAAACCAATCTACCTGCTATTGCTGATGATGGTCATTGGCAATTGGGCCATGTCACAAAACTTGCCCGCTACCACGCCAAAATTTACAAAAGCCGATAGCCTTCGTGGCACGCTAAACGCCAACAGGACCTGGTGGGATGTACTGCGCTACGACCTGGAAGTTGAGCCCGATTTTGCAACTGAAACCATACAGGGAAAAACCAGTATCCGTATCAAGTCCAACGGTGGAAAGCGCATGCAGCTCGACCTGCAGCAACCATTGATAGTAGATAGTGTGATCCTCGAAGGCGAGTCGCTGGCTTTCACAAGAACCGATAATATTTTCTTGATAGACTTTACAGCCAAACCATGGTCAGAACCTTTGAAAAAAGGAGAATTTGTATTGCAGGTGTACTACCATGGCAAACCCCGCAAAGCCAAAAGAGCACCATGGGACGGCGGATGGATCTGGACGAAAGATGCGCAAAACCGGCCCTGGATGAGTGTAGCCTGTCAAAACCTGGGCGCTTCAGTTTGGTATCCCTGCAAAGACCACCAAAGCGACGAACCCGACCAGGGCGCATCGCTTACCATGTTGGTACCCGATTCGCTAGTAGCTATTGGTAATGGAAAACTCGTTGGCAAAATAAACATCGATAAAAAAACTGCATGGCGTTGGGAAGTAAGAAACCCCATCAACAACTACAATATCATTCCCTACATTGGTAAATATGTAAACTTCAGCGAAACGTTCAAAGGTGAAGACGGCGACCTGGCCTGCAATTACTGGGTATTGGATTACGACCTGCAAAAAGCAAAAGATCAGTTCACGCAGGTAAAACCCATGTTGCAATGTTTCGAAAGTTGGTTTGGCCCCTATCCTTTTTATGAAGATGGATATAAGCTGGTTGAAGCACCGCACTTAGGTATGGAACACCAAAGCGCAGTGGCTTATGGCAACAAATTTTTGAACGGATACCTCGGTCGAGATATGAGTGGCACCGGATGGGGTAGCAAATGGGATTTTATCATTATCCACGAAAGCGGGCACGAATGGTTTGGCAACAACATTACCACCAAAGACATTGCCGATATGTGGGTGCACGAGGGCTTTACCAACTATAGCGAAACCATTTATACCGAATGCCAGTTTGGAAAACAAGCCGGGCAGGAATATATACAAGGGGTTAGAAGAGGCATCCGAAACGACATACCCATCATTGGCCACTATGGTGTAAACCAGGAAGGCAGCGGCGACATGTATCCCAAAGCCGCCAACATGATCCACACCATTCGAACCATTATGCAAAATGATTCGGTGTTTAAGAAGATGCTGCGCAACATGAACAGCAATTTTTATCACAAAACCGTTACCACTAAAGAGATCGAAACTTTTGTTTCAAAATATGCAGGCTTCGATTGCACCCCCATTTTCGATCAATACTTAAGGACGGTTAGTGTTCCAGTACTTGAATGGAAACTGGAAAAGGGAAATTTGATGGCTCGCTTCAATAACTGCAACAAAGCATTTTACATGCAGGTGTATATGCCACAGCAAAAAGGAAAAGGCATTTGGAAAAAAGTACAAACCAATAGCTGGACCACTGTTGCTACGCAATTAAATGCAGCAGATATCACCAATCAATGGAACAGGAATTTGTACATCGTGTACACTGAAATGGCAGCAACAAATTAATTGGTAGGTTCCACAATAGGTGGAGCGGGCAATTCTTCAGATTTCTCCACTGCCCTGCGGGCACCAATAAATCTTTTGCTCCAGTATTTACTGTTGAGATCGCCGATGCTTACTCCCTGGCTCGACGATGAATGAATGAATTTATTGTTGGTAAGGTACATGCCCACATGGCTAATACCGCCCGTGGTATTGAAGAAAACATAATCGCCTTCCTGCAGGTCTTCTTTCCGAATGCCCTCCATGGCCAAATACTGTTCCCTTGCAGTGCGGGGCAAACTGCGTTCGTAACTATACGATGAGATCACCTGCATAAAAGCCGAGCAGTCTATGCCTTTGGCTGTAGTGCCACCATAACGATAGCGGGTGCCATACCAGCTGTCAATATTTTGGTATAGCACGATGTTGGATAATTTCTCTACCGATTCATTCAGTAGTATGGCGTATTTGAATTGCAGGGGCATTAAGGTTTCAACGGCAGCTCCAAAGGTTTTGCCTAAATTGAAATCCTCACTCTTGATGGAATGTTGCAGCTTACGTGCATTCAGGATAATAGAATCGAATTTTTTTACGGGCACATCTTTTTCCAAAACCGAATCTTTCAGCACAGGCAGCGAAGCGGTAAGCCCACTGTTGGTTTTTCTTTTGGCAACCGGCTTTTTACTTGATCCTTTTTTATAACTGGTGCCCTTTTTAACCGGCGCTTTTTTGGTGGTCGTAGTTTTTTTAACTGGCTTTTTGGAACTGCTCTTTTTTTGAGCCCATACCATAGTGCCACCGGCTACAAATAGTAGCAGAAACAGTATGCGAAACAATCGTTTACTCATGTGGCCCATCAACTCCTTTTTTGGATGCGGGCGAAAATACCGGAAAGGCCCCAACCGAGACGGATTAGCGCCGTATTTTTTTGATTTACAAAACAAATTAATATTCATCTACATGTTTTAACCCATCGGGTGATGCCAGTTATAAAATGCTGGCGCTCTGTGGAAAATGAAATGCGTTTGCTCCCGCCTTTTACTCCAATTTTGAGGCCAGAATTTCTTTCGATCTATAGTATAGTTTACCCTTCATATATGCCGGTTTTTTCCCATTTACATTGCCATACCCAATATTCCCTGCTCGACGGTGCCGCCAGTATAGATTCGCTATTCAAAAAAGCGGAGAAGAACAATATGCCTGCAGTGGCCATTACCGACCATGGCAATATGTTCGGCGCTTTTGAGTTTGTGAGCCAGGCCTGGAAAAAAACAAAAATTGTAGGCAAAGACGCCAATGGTAAAGACATACTAGAGCCCGTGGTAAAACCTGTGGTGGGCTGCGAGTTTTACGTGGTGGAAGACATGCACCGCAAAACTTTTTCGAAAGAGCAAAAGGACGAACGTTTTCACCAGGTGCTGTTGGCAAAAAATGCACAAGGCTACCAGAACCTCATTAAACTTACATCGATCGGTTTTATTGAGGGTATGTATAGCAAATATCCACGTGTACAAAAATCGCTGATCGAAAAATACAGTGAAGGATTGATAGCCACTACCTGTTGTATTGGAGCCTACGTACCGCAAACCATTTTAAGAAAAAGCGAAGCTGAAGCTGAAAAAGAATTTGAGTGGTGGCACAAAATATTTGGCGACGATTATTTTATCGAATTGCAAAGGCATAATATGCCGGAGCAGGACAAGATCAATGAAACCCTGCTGCGCTTTGCCAAAAAATACAATGTACCGGTAATTGCTACCAACGATAGCCACTATACCGACCAGGACGATTACAACGCCCACGATATTTTGCTCTGCATCAATACCGGCGAAAAACAAAGTACACCGGGCTTTGATGATATGACGAATGATGAAGTGCAGATGAAAAATCGTCGCTTCAAATTTCCGAACGACCAGTTTTATTTTAAGACCGGCGAGGAAATGAGTGCATTGTTTAAAGACATTCCGCAAGCCATTGACAACACCAACATGATTGTGGATCGTGTGGAAGTACTCAACCTGAAGAAAGATATCCTGCTGCCCAACTTCCCCATTCCCGATTCGTTCAAAATACACGACGACGATAAAGTGAACCAGTGGGAATATTTAAAACATATTACCTACGAGGGTGCCCACAAACGCTATGGCGAAATAAATGAAACGGCCCGCGAACGAATCGACTTCGAATTGTTTACCATCAAAACCATGGGCTTTGCGGGGTACTTCCTTATTGTTGGCGACTTCATAAAAGCCGGCCGCGACTTAGGCGTGTTTGTAGGCCCGGGCCGTGGTTCTGCAGCAGGTAGCGTGGTGGCTTATTGTATTGGCATCACCAATATCGATCCCATTAAATACAATTTGCTCTTCGAACGTTTTCTGAACCCGGACAGGAAGAGCATGCCGGATATTGATACGGACTTCGACGATGAAGGCCGGCAAAAAGTGATAGATTATGTAGTAGATAAGTACGGCAAGTCGCAGGTGGCACAAATTATTACCTATGGCACCATGGCTGCCAAAATGAGTATTAAAGATGTGGCCCGTGTGCTCGATCTGCCCCTTTCCGAAAGTAATGGATTGGCCAAGTTGGTACCCGATAAACCCGGCACCAATTTGGGCAGAGTGTTACAGGCACCACTCACCAAAAAAGAAGGTGAAAAAAGCCTGGAAGAAAAAGAACAACTGGGACCCGAGGATATTGAGAACGTAAAAAAGCTGCGTGAAATATACCATGGCACCGACCTGCGTGCACAGGTATTAAAAGAGGCCGAACGTTTGGAAGGATCGGTGCGCAACACCGGCATTCATGCTGCAGGTATCATCATTGCACCTAAAGACCTTACCGAACTCATCCCGGTAGCTACTTCAAAAGACTCCGAATTGTGGATGACACAAATTGAAGGAAGTACCATTGAAGAAGCTGGTGTAATTAAGATGGACTTTTTGGGTTTGAAAACCCTTTCCATTTTAAAAACTGCACTTGAACTCATTAAAGAAAATCATGGCGTTGAAATTGAACCTGATGATCTTCCATTGGACGATTTGAAGACCTACCAATTGTATCAACGCGGCGAAACCAATGCGACTTTCCAGTTTGAAAGTCCGGGTATGCAAAAACATTTGCGTGAATTAAAGCCCGACCAATTTGGTGATCTTATTGCCATGAACGCATTGTATCGCCCCGGCCCTATTGCGTATATCCCCAAGTTCATTGCCCGTAAACACGGGCACGAACCCATTGAGTACGACCTGGAAGAAATGAAGGAATACCTGGAGGAAACCTATGGTATTACCGTGTACCAGGAACAGGTGATGTTGCTGAGTCAAAAGCTGGCTGGCTTTACCAAAGGCGAAGCGGACGTACTCCGCAAAGCCATGGGTAAAAAAGACCGCAAGACGCTGGACAAAATGAAAGGCTCTTTCCTGGAAGGTGCTGTAGCCAAAGGACACAATGCTGAAGTGCTTGAAAAAATATGGACCGACTGGGAAGCATTTGCGCAATACGCATTCAACAAAAGTCATAGTACCTGCTATGCATTTGTTGCATACCAAACAGCTTACTTAAAAGCCCACTACCCCAGCGAATACATGGCAGCCGTGCTGAACCATGCAGGCGCATTGGAAAAAATCACCTTCTTCATGGAGGAGTGTAAACGCATGGGTATAAAAGTGCTGGGCCCCGATGTGAACGAATCGAAAAATGGTTTTGCTGTAAATAAAAATGGCGAGATACGTTTTGGACTTGCTGGACTAAAAGGCGTGGGTGAAGCAGCCATTGAAAGCCTGATAGCAGAGCGTGAGAAAAACGGGCGCTTTCAAAATGTGTTCGATTTTATAAAGCGGGTGAACCAACGCACTGTGAATAAAAAATCGCTGGAAAGCCTGGTGTACTCAGGTGCATTCGATTGCTTCGAAGACCTGCATCGTGCACAATATTTCTATATTGCCAAAGGGGAAAATCAAACAGGACTCGAAAAAATTATTCGCTACGGCAATAGTTTGCAGCAACAGCAAAACAGCACAGCCAATACATTGTTTGGCAACCTGTCGGAAGCATTGGACATCCAGTTGCCCAAGCTGCCTACCTGCGAACCCTGGACACTCACCGAAAAACTCGATTACGAAAAAGAAGTGACGGGCATGTTTATGAGTGGCCACCCGCTCGATCATTTTCGTTTCGAAATGAAGTACTACGATATCATGCCTTTGTCGTTCTACAACGAATTGGCATTGAGCCAAACACCGGGTGGAAAAACAGTTTACCTCGCAGGTTTGGTTACGGGTGCAAGGCAAGGTGTTACTAAGTTTGGTAAAAACTTTACCGTACTCAATATTGAAGACTATAGCGGCAAGGCAGAGTTCATGCTCTGGAGCAATGAAGCTACACTATTCAGCACCTATACTGTGGTGGGACTTGCCCTGTACATTACCGGGCAGTTTGCACCCAGGATGCGCTATGTGAACCAGGAAAAAGTGCAGGACGGATGGGAGTTTAAAATTTCAAGAATACAATTGCTCGAAACCATACGGCAGCAAGCCACCAAACAAATTGAAATTGGAATTGATGGGTCGCAGGTGAATAGAAACATGATCCACTTTATGTCGGAGCAATTGGACAAGAGTGCAGGAAGCACCAAATTAAAATTCGTGGTGAGAGATCCGCTGCGCAAATTCGAAGTAGAAATGATGAGCAGCCATGGGTATAGTTTGAATGAAGAAATGGCAACCTACCTGGCCGAAAATCCCAACTTCGATATCAAAGTAACCAGGATGAATGGTGACTAATCATTGTCGGTAATTTTTGCAGACAATGATTGAATGCAATAGCTCAGGCATAAAACCATTCATACAATTTTCAGTAGTATTTAAGGTTCTTTAACCTGCCGCCTTTGATTTTTGTACTAATATGGTGGTGTGAAATCCAGCCTACTACTGCTATTATGGATATGCATTTGCAGCCCATCCGTATTTGCTCAATTTGTACTACAAGGTAAAGTGCAGGGCAAAGATGGAAGCCCCATTCCGAGTGCCAGTGTTTTCCTGAGTAATACAAGTATGGGAACCGTTGCCAATCGGGATGGGAATTTTATACTCGATGGCATAGCAGCGGGTAAATACGACCTCGTGGTTTCTTCTGTTGGATTTGAAACCCATGTGCAACAGATCAACACTGCGCAATGGCCGCAAAACCTGGTGATAACGCTGGCTGCAAAAGCCGCCGAACTACCCGAAGTAGTGGTAGGAAATTATACAAAGGAAACATGGGCCAAATGGGGTAAGTTTTTTCTCGAAAACTTTTTAGGCACCACACCATTTGCCAATAGCTGTGTCATCAAAAACGAAAAAGCTATCCAGTTTAGAAATTACAAGAAAAGAAATGAATTAAAAGCCATAGCCGATGAGCCACTCATTATTGAGAATCGGGCATTGGGATACCGCATCAAATACCAGTTGGAGTTATTCAATTACAATTTCAAAACCAAGATCTTTCACTTTTCAGGATATCCATTGTTTGAAGCGTATGAAAAACCGGGTGAAAAACCGAAACATCGCTGGGAGCAAAACAGGAACGAAGCCTACTACGGCTCCAAGTTGCATTTCATGCGCAGCCTGTTCAGGAACCGTTTAGTAGAAAATGGTTTTGAAGTGCGGTTCATGCAACGCATTCCCAATACCGAGAAAGAAAGAGTGAAGCAATTGAATGCAGTACTTGCCGCCGATGGTAAAACTACCATCACCATCAACAACAATGGCTCCATGGCATCCAGTACAAATTTACAGGGCGATTCTGCCGACTATTACCGAAAAGTGATGAGGCAACCGGACCTCCTTGACGTTATAGACTCCAATGTGTTGCCGGGCGACAGCATTGGTTATGCCATCAACGAACATACTGCA
The DNA here is from genome assembly GCA_035456005.1 of Phnomibacter sp. GTDB lineage: Bacteria > Bacteroidota > Bacteroidia > Chitinophagales > Chitinophagaceae > Phnomibacter. The sequence goes on from DATIEA010000004.1 coordinate 756,379, forward strand.
GGTTTCTATTTTCCCAACTATTTACATATCACGTACTTTCTTGCCAAGGAGGATCCTATCTATCTCAGCAATAACCTCATTAACAGGGAGCCGGGCTCACAAGTGACCACATTGCAAATGATAGCCAACCGTCCTATGGAAGTAATGGCAGATGGCTCCTACTTCGACCCTTTGGATATTCTATCGAGTGGTTATTGGGCGTGGACGGAACGCATGGGCAATATGCTTCCCTTTAATTTTAAACCAACTGCTCCTGCTCCTACACCCAAAAAATAAGTGCAGGAAAATACTATTCGCCCCGCATCAACTTAAGAAGTCCACTGAAAGAAAAGAGTAGCATCAACAGTTATTCAATTTGCTGAATGAGTAGCTTTGATAGCATTCAATCATTCCATTTTCAATTCAACTGCTCCCATGAAAAAGCGAATTTCTTTTCTTCTGCTGTGTGGAGTATCACTCTGCAGCATGCTGGCACCTGCCGTTGCCCAGAAACCAACATTTGGTGTTCAGGCCGGTGCCACATTTAGCACCTGGACCGGCAAAGTGAATGGCAGCTCTACAGGCACGGATTTAAAAACAGGATTTACAGCAGGAGTCCTGTCCAATTTCGACCTGGGCAAAAATTTTGTGCTTCAACCCTCTTTGAACTTTACGCAAAAAGGCATGAAGGAATCTGGGGCTGGTGCCGAATTAGTGATGTTACAGAACTACATTGAGTTGCCGGTTAATTTTTTATACCGGACCAAAGATGTAAGCCAGGGACATTTTTTTGTAGGCGCAGGACCGAGTTTTGGCTTTGCTGTTAGTGGAAAACGCAAACTGTCTGGACCCGGTTTTTCGGAAGAACATGATCTTGAAATTGGAAGCGAGGATACTGACGACATTAAGCCATTCGATTTCGGCCTGAATATGCTACTCGGCTACCAATTTGCGAATGGGCTCTTTGTGTCGGCCAATTATTCTCCCGGGCTCATCAATATTTTGCCTGGCAATGATATGGACGATACAGCAAAGAATAATTGTATCGGCATTCGCGTAGGCATATTGTTTGGAAGCTTGAAATAACAAACAAGGAGTTGTTGCCCGATATTCAAAAACTCATTGCATTCAAACTAAAATACTAAATCGCTTTTTGTTCAGCAGGTGAAACAATTTGCACGTAAAATCAAACAGGCTGCCTCTATGGGCAGCCTGTGTTGTAATAACATGTTGTGCGTTCAGTATTAATTCAAACTTCTAAAGTCAACCGGTACCAGTTTACTTACACCGGCTTCCTGCATGGTAACACCGTAGATCACATCTACAGCACCCATGGTTTGCTTATTGTGGGTTACAATAATGAACTGGCTGTTTTCGCTAAACTGGCGAATCATGTTGGTGAACTTACCTACGTTGGCATCATCCAGCGGAGCATCCACCTCATCGAGAATACAGAAAGGCGCAGGCTTAATGAGGTAAATAGCAAACAGCAGTGCAGTTGCGGTCAATGTTTTTTCACCACCACTCAACTGGCCAATGGATGAAGGACGCTTGCCTTTTGGTTTCGCTACAATATCAATTCCGGTTTCAGCAAGGTTTTCCGGATCTACCAATATCATATCAGCAGTATCATCTTCGGTAAACAATGCCTTGAACACTTTTTGGAAATTATCGCGTACAGCATTGAACGTATCGAGGAATTGCTGGTTGGCAGTTGCTTCTACTTCCTGGATGGTTTGCTGCAAACTTTCTTTGGCATCAACCAGGTCGTTCTTTTGCTCCAAAATAAATTCGTAGCGTTTCTTCATTTCCTGGAATGCTTCAATAGCAGTGGGGTTTACTTCGCCAAGGTTTTCCAAACGCTTTTTCATGCGGTCCACACTCGCTTGCAATTCTTCCTGTGGCGTTTCGCTGGTGCGTGGCTGATCTATCACCTCTTCAATATTGATCTTAAATTCAACATCCAACCTTTCCTTCATACCTGCCAACTGCAGTTTCAGGTTGTTGAGGTTGTCTTTAATTTCATTCAACAGGTGATCTACATTTTCCCTTGCCTTTGTTTTATGGCGCAGTTCGCTTTCTCTTTCCTGTAAAGTATTCCTGTGATTATAGTAAGCCTGGTCGGCATCGTTCAACGCTTTTTCATCCTGTTCTTTGCTACGCAGCAATTCGGTGAGCTCGGCATTCAAGGCTTCCAGCGTATTCCTGTTGCTGATCATTTCCTCGGCAGCCTGTGTGAGCTGTGCTCCACTTTCGTCAATCTGCTTTTCGAGGTTGAATACCTGCTGTTGTTTAAAATTCAATTCCTGCTCCAACGATGCAATCTTACTTTGCTGGCGTGTGAAGCCGAGGTTGCCTTCGTTGAACTGACCAGCAGCCTGTTGATATTCAGCTTCGGCCAATTTGTAAAAATCTTCACGGGTTTGAATGGCTGCCAGCAACTCCTGCAATTGGTCGTTGAACAAGCCCAGTTTTTCGCGAACATCCGCAATAGACTCCTGTTGCTCTTCCAATTGCAGTTGAAAATTTTCCAACCTGGAACTGGCAGTATTTTGCGATGCCACCAGGTTTTCTCTTTTATTCTGCGCAGCAAAAACAGCATTGGTCAGTTGCAGTATTTCCTGCTCGGTTTGGCGGATGGCGTTTTCTTTCAGTTGCTCATTGAAGCCCAAAACCTCGGCGTGTTTCTTACTAATCCGTTGCTTCAGGTCATCTACAATAATCGACTGGTTTTCAATCTCCTTTTGCAGCTTCTCTAAATTCTTTGCCCTACCAATTTTCTTGCCTTCAAACAGACCAACACTACCACCGGTAAGGGTGTATTTTCCTTTTACGTACTTGCCCGATTTTTCCAATACCACATGGCCGCTGCTGTTTTCCAGCACCGATTCATCTTCGGCAATAAACACATTGCCCAGCAGGTGCAAAGCAAGGTTGCGATAACGTGCATCTACTTCTATCACATCCATGGCAGGTATGGCTCCGGGCAAAAACAAACCATGCGCAGTGTTGGTGTTTTTTCTATCTGCCTCTACAAATGCGTTGATCTGGTTGAGCAAAAAGAAATTGGCTTTACCTTTTTGATTGGCATCCAACAAACGCACAGCCTGCAAGCCTTCGCTCAAATCGCCAACGATATAATAGTTGAGGTATGGCTCCAGCACATTTTCAACCGCAGAACGGTATTGCTCTTTTACATAAATAATGTCGCTCAGGATGGGCGACTTGTGATTCCAATTCGAGTTGTTGTGCAAAAACTTCACCGAATCGGGATAGCCTTCCATATTATCGATAAGGCTTTTCAGCAGGTCGTATTCGTTCTTCTTCTGATCAAACTTCCTGTTTTCCTCTATCAACTGGCTGCGCAGCTTTTCCATTTCGCCCTGGCCTGCCAAAATCTGTTCTTTGGTTTGCTCATGCTGCTGCTGCAGTTGATCCAAGAAATTCTTCTTATCCCTCTCCTCTTCTTCGCGTTGCTCTCTTTCTCTTTCTACTTTCTGAATTTCAGCTTTGCGCTGCTCCTGTTCGTCCTGCAGTTGAATAATACTGCGTTGCAAATTGGCAATGGAAGTATCGGCCACAGCCACTTGTTTCTCTGCGTCAAACTGCTGGCGTTGCAACCCCTGCAAAGAGGAACGGCTTGCGTCAAGCTCAGCACGTTTGGTATCGTAAACGGTGCGCTTTTCTTCGAGCACCAACTTCAAATCATCTAATTGTTTTTGCAGACCTGCCAACTGTTCTTTCTCATTATCAGCTTGTTCGCTGGTATAAATAACAGAGTCACGCAGGCTTTCCAACTGGCCTTCGCTCTTTTGCAAAAAGTCTTGCAGGCTGGTTTCTTTTTCCGACAAGAACTTCAATTGCTGTTGTGCAAGGTTCTTATCGTTTTCTTTCAACCTTAGGTTTTGTACCATTTGGTTGAAAGCCTGCTGCATGCTTTGCAAGGCTTTTTCCTGCTCAATAAAACCAAGACGGTCTGCTTCAATGGCTGCTTCTTCCGTAGCAATGATAGCTTCCAGTTCGTGGCGCTTATCGGTTTCAGTATTTTGCTGTTCGTTCAATTCACGGTACTGCACGTTGAAACCTTCGAGTGCAGCTTTGGCCAACTCAATACTTACTTCGCGATAGTCCTTTTTTATTTCGTAATACTTCTCTGCTTTTTTTGCCTGGTTTTCCAAAGCCTTCAACTGGTTGTTGATCTCGAACAACAGGTCTTCGATACGGGCAAGATCCTGCTCGGCGGCATCCAGTTTTAATTTGGCTTCTTTCTTCCGGGTTTTGTAGATGGAAATACCAGCCGCTTGCTCCAGCATTTTTCTACGGCTGTTCTCCTTGTCTTTAATGATATCGTCCACCATGCCCAGCTCAATAATAGCGTAACTGTCAGTGCTTACACCGGTATCGAGAAACAAATTGTGGATGTCTTTGAGGCGGCACTGCACATCATTCAGTCGGTATTCGCTATCGCCGTTTTTGTAAAACCTGCGGGTGATAGTTACCGTATTGAATTCGGTAGGCAGCAGGTTACGGGTGTTTTCAAAAGTCAAACTTACCTCGGCAAGACCGCTGGCACTCCGCGATTTTGAGCCGTTGAAAACCAGGCTGTCGAGGTTTTCACTTCGCAGGTTGCTGATCTTTTGCTCGCCAATTACCCAGCGAATACTGTCGACAATATTGCTTTTGCCGCAGCCGTTAGGCCCAATGATACCGGTGATACCTTCGTCGAAGTTTACCACGGTTTTATCGGCAAAACTTTTAAATCCTTTGATTTCCAAACTCTTAAGACGCACAGTTTCTCTATTTAATTGATAAAGGCCATCTGAAATACATGGGCAATAGCTTGCCACAGGCGTAGCTGCCAAAAGTACCCGAACCCATCCTTAAAGATGGCTGCAAGAATAGGGAAAAACCCCGTTTTTATGCAGATTTTATACACAGGGTATACCCATCAATTGGTGGTACATTCGCCAAAAAAAGAGGAAATATGGCTGAAGATCTGGTATTGGGCACGGGCACCAAAGCCGAACAATACACTGCATTGGTACCGCAAATAAAGGCGCTGCTCGAAGGAGAAAACAACCTGGTTGCCAATTTGGGCAATGTAGCCGCCGCACTAAAAGAGCAGTTTGGCTGGCTTTGGGTTGGTTTTTATTTGGTGGACAAACCCGATGAATTGGTCCTCGGCCCCTTCCAGGGACCTGTGGCCTGCACCCGCATTAAAAAAGGCAGAGGTGTTTGCGGCGGCAGTTGGGCACAGGAAAAAACCCTGGTAGTACCCGATGTAGAAAAATTTCCAGGGCATATAGCCTGCAGCAGTGCCAGTCGCTCCGAAATTGTAGTGCCTGTTTTTAACAACGGGAATGTGGTAGCAGTGCTCGATGTAGATAGCGCAGAACTCTCCAGCTTCGACGAAGTAGACCTGCAATGGCTCGAAGAAATTGTAGCACTTATTGCCTGGCCGTAATTAGTACAAAAAGCAAATTACATTCATTCGTTGATGACAAAATGAAGGATAAAAAATGGGCTACATGATTTCAACATGTAGCCCATTATCTTTTGCCACTATTCTTTGAGCAGCTTGATCACAAAGGTTTGCTTGTTCACATTTACCCGCATGAGATAGATACCTCCGGGCAGTTTCGGCAAGTTGGTCAATGCAACTATTCCCGGCCTGCGCAATCCCAAAGCTTTCGTGTACACTATTTTACCTTCTCCATTTATCATTTCCACTGAATGCACAAGGTCATTGGCAGTTAGCGTTGACAGATCAAGAGAGATCGTATTCCTAAACGGATTAGGATATGCCTTTACAATAATTGGCGCTGCCTCAGTTCTCAAAGGAATGCTGATGGTTACTGAATAGCTTACTGAACCATCCACGTCCACTTTGCGAAGCCGGTAGAACAGTCGTGCTACTGTAAGCTGTGCGGCATTTACATCTCGGAATGCATACTTCCTGATGGTGCTGCTGTTGCCTGCGGCTGCCTGCTTACCAATTTCTATAAAGTTGGTACCATCTTCAGAACGTTCAATCACAAACTCTTTGGAACCCTGTTCGGAACTTGTAGACCAATTGAGCAACACATCCGATTGCTGCTGATTGCCTGTGAACTGCAACCAGGTTACTGGCAACGCTCCACCTTTAAGTGTTACAGAAACTTCGCAACTGTTTTTCAGCGGTTCAGTATTCATAACATTATCAACTGCACTGCTGAAGAAACAATAACTATTTCCGGGTTTGCCCACATATGTAACAGTTGATGTGGTGAGGGTGCTGTCGAACATTACAAAAGCTCCACCATTTTCGCTTACATACATGTTGTAGTATTTCAGACCCGAACCACCATTATCATCCTGTGGCGATACTTCCATAGTGATGGTCAGGTTGTTTTCTACCACCACATTTGGCAGGATAAGCGATGTTGGTGCCACTGCATCTACAATGTTGAAAGTGGTATTTGTTTCAATTGGCGCATTTACATCAAACACGATGTTCGCTTTTGCAGTGATTGAATCACCGGTTACCGTAGCATTACCGGGCTTGATGGTATACGATACAAAACCCTGTCCGCCTTTTGTAGAATCGTTCACCGGCAAGAATCCTAATGATGGATTATTAGGTGGCAATCCTGTTGCGGGATCTATGGTTTGAAGTACCCATATCAATTGCCTGTTTACAATATCAATTCCGGCTGTTGCATTTAAATCAAATCCCAATGAATCTGGCAGATCAACTCTTGTAGTGTATTGAGACAAGCCCACAGGAACTTTTATGATAAATGGTCCGAAACCGAAATCACCTACTCTGAATGAAGCAATGTCTGCATCCACATCCACCGGCTGGCTTATCCGCACTCTTTGCGCTGCAACTGTTGCAAACACCGGATCATTTTCGAACATGATGGTATAAGGCATCACTTCAGTTTTTGCTACATATCGCGCCGTGCCATAACCTGTAGGTCCTTCTATTTCATTCGGATCACAGGATGCGACGACAGGTCTGCAGATCAGTTTCTTCACAATTTTTCCGGGCAATGTTGTTTCTCCCTGCACGCATGTGCCTACTCCATAGCCACATACAAATGCTGCCGCTACTGCTCCTGCTGCTGCACCAAAAATGGCTCCTACACCAAATCCTACTGCACCCGCAGCTGCTCCTCCGGAAACAAACAATGTATAGCAACCATATCCGGTAAGTCCGCAACCCACGAGCCATGGGATAGCTTCGCAACTGAGGAAATTAGAGCTTGGAGGACCGCAACGACCACCGCCGCCTGGGCCACCAGGACCACCTGATCCACCGCCAGGATTTCCTGGGCCGCCTGGGTCTCCAGGATTTCCTGGATTGCCACCGCCGCCATTACCACCAGGGCCTGTGCCGCCACCGCCGCCATTACCACCGTTTCCTGATCCACCGCCAGCGCCACCATTGCCACCGTTGCCACCATTACCTCCGTTACCTCCATTGCCACCGGAGCTTCCACCGCCGTTGCCACCATTGCCTCCGTTACCACCATTGCCGCCATTACCGCCGGTACCTCCGGTGCCGCCTGTACCACCAGAGCCACCATTTCCACCGGTGCCTGATGAGCCGCCTGTACCACCTGTGCCACCAGTGCCACCAGATTGTCCATTTCCTCCGTTACCTCCTACACCACCGGCGCCTCCAATGCCTCCATTTTGACCGGTGCCTCCGGTTCCGCCCTGACCACCAGGACCACCCGAGCCCGGAAGAATTGTTCCGTTTCCGGCACCGCCTTGTCCGCCTTGTCCACCCTGGCCAGGAGCCGTAGTACCATTACCCGGTCCGCCCTGTCCACCCGGTGTCCCGGGCTGGCCAATTCCACCTTGTCCACCTGGAACACCCGGCTGACCTACACCCGGTACAAATGCCCTGAAGCATAGGAAAATGGTATCATTATTGGCCCCAAGTCGCAGGTAGAATTTACCGCCATACAATTGATTATGAGCAGTAAACGCAGAGACATCTATAGCAAACTTGCTGGTATCAAATCCTAATACTCCACCGGCTGCTATGGCAATAGGCCATGCTGAATCCACTGCAGGGTACCAGTTGGCAAGATAGCCGGGCAGGTTGCTCTGCAACAAAGAAGCTACGCGAACTACAAACCGGTTGATGGAAGTTGCAGTTACATCAATAGTGCCCTGTGTTTTTATCAGGTCCCAACCCGGATCTACCCCTGCATGGCCCTGGTAATTATTGATTTCCCACAGGTATACCTGGCCGGGTCCAAATAGAACATTATTAGGAAGGATGGTTAAGCCAGGGCTTAATCCCGGATCAAAAGTGACATCAGGATTCTTTACGTTGGGTATGCCACAACTTGTACAGCCCGGAGCAACACCTACAGTATCCTGGGGTTCCAGTATTTGGAATCTGAATAATGATTCCAACATCTTGCTTCTGAAAAGCGCCGGATCGAGTGCTGTACCCTGCAAAGCAGGATCAGGATACATTGCAGGCTCGGTCAATACCATTTGCCTTACTTGTTCTATACTGCTGTATTGTTTCGCTACATATTCCTCCCTGCCAAATGCGGTCATCCTAACACTTACAGAGAATGTACCTAGTCCATAATTACTCATCAACAAGCTCACAGTTGCTTCTTCACCGGGCTTCAGATCTTTGCTGAAAAGGGGAACGATCTTGTTATTCTGCACTTCTATGTATTCCAGGAATTTCAGTGTATCGCCTCCATAGGTATTCATTTGTTGACGGGTCTTCAAATTGCCTACAGTTTTTATAGCATCAATAGAAACCTGTTTGGTGAATCCTATTTCAGTATGGGCAAATGGAATATCAATATTACCCGCGTTTTTGATAGTGAAATTGTAGAAGGCATTTCTTTCCCTTCGGATCAGGTCCGGAACATTGGCTACATAATCCAACTTAAGACCAGAGGATGCTTCTACTATAACACCGTTTGGCAATTTTACTTCAGCATTATCAGGATTAATAGCGACTACATCGTAAGTACCCAATGCTACATTCGCAAGATCCCAGAATGGATCAGCTTCCATGCTATTGATACGATTCGCCGTTTGCGAAATAGCAACTGTGTTTGCAGTGCCTGGCGTTCTTAGCTCGTATCGTATTCCATCCCTGAAACCGGAACCTTCAATGTAGGTAGAAACTTTACCCTGTCCTATCCTGTGCGGACTCACACTTGTAATACCGAACGGAAGTGTTCTTGCAAGCACAGTTACCTGTTGTCCACCGGCATCATACAGCGGTTGCATGAAAATGTAATAAGTGCCGGCTTCTGTACCCGGAACAATAATTCGTTGGTTAGGCTTTTGCGCCTGGAGGCCAGCAAAATCGTAGTTGAGCATAGATGGCACCGAACCAAACGACATGTACAGTTCATTAGAAGCCAAACCATTTGAACCGGTTATATCCAAAACAAGATCAAGGTTACCTCCTACCTGCAGTTTGAAATATTGAACTGTTCCTGTATTGAGCGGTACAACAGTGGGCACATTCAGGATCAACTCCTGCACCGATATTTCCACCAAATTGTCGGAGGCTTTTGTATTGTTGTTGAGATCCGATTCAGGGATCTGGTTGGTTAAATTGGTTTGCACAATTCCATAATATCCACCCGGATCAACACCACGTACCACGGCATTCGAATTGACTGTTACTTCATCACCGGGATTGATCACCACTCCCCTGAGTTGATTGAAGAACAACGCATCCTCGGTGAAAGAAAGCGACTGGTCCTTCGACAGGTAAAATCCATCTGACAAACTACCGATAGCAGGATTGGTGCCAGTGTTTTTTACCACATAGGATGTTTGCATGGCATTGCCAAGCGCACCACTGGCCGGTACGGTCACTGTTTTCACAATCAGATCGGCCGGGGCTGGCTGCGTAATACTTGTGAAAGCAGAACGGGTATTGTTGTCTTCCGCCATATGCTCATACAGCGATTTTCCATAATCGGCTGCAGCCACCAGGTAGTAATTGCCATTTGCATTAGCAGGCACAATGACCACTGCTGAATCTGTATACGATTGGCCAGCAGCCAAACCTCCGGTATGCAATCTTGTGATCAGGTTTGTGGGATATGAGCCACTGGCTATGCCAGGTGAAGTGCTGAGCAATAGCCCATCGGACCATGCCTTTCCAGCAGGAATATCAGTGCCGGAATTGTTGGTAACGGTGTATCCCAGTTTTACCTGCTGACCGGACAACAAACCTGCCGGAACGTTGAATACACTTACAATCAAATCGACAGGAGCAGCCAATGTAATATCAATTGGTTTATACCCTGCATTATTTGCTTGCATGGTATCGTTGGCCACATTGTTGGCGTCTGCCAAATAAATGAGCCACCATTTGCCCTGTATACCTTCAGGTATATTCAGCGCTGCCGCTTGTGAATAGGTGCTATTCGCAGCAATTGTATTCCTTGAAATTTTTGTAAGGAGGTAATCATTTACAGAAATGATACTATCTGTTGAGAGGTATACAAAGTCATACCAGTTTGAGCTGGTTCCAACACTTGCATTGTTCCTCACCACATAGGAAGTATTCAGCACACTGCCCGAATTTGTAGTAGCATTTGCTGTAATAGATTCAACTTGTAAATCGATACCGGGTTTTATAGTAGCTATTGGTGGTGGCACCGGTGCCGGGTTCCTGATAAATGGTTTTCCAGCAATTACTGCCTGCGTAGTGATGTTGTTGTTTTCATTGGATTCAAACTCTTCATCAAAAATATCGGCCACTACAAAGAAGTAACCATTGGACACAGCATTCAATTGCAGTCTTGCAACAGCCTGCACCAATATTGAATCGCCGGGTAACAATGCAGCAGCCGTAGAATTGCTGCCAATATTCATAGCAGTAGCGCCAAAAGTAGGCACATCGGAATACGCTATCCTTTCAGTAGTTTTTACCAGTCTTGCTACTGCGCCAATATTTACCAGGTGATAACTGATCGGGAATTCTTTACCACGTGTTATGGTATCAGGCAATACAATATTGCGAACAATGAGATCAGATTGTGCATCAATCTGCACATTGAATGGAAGACTACCTTTTACATTGTTCGATTCCTGGTTAAATTCAAACACCTCGTTGTTTACATCGGTTTGAATATACAGGTAGGTAGTGCCGGTAAATTTCCTGGGCACTTTAAATGTAGCCGAATCAGAATAGTTCTCATTATTGAGCAACGGTGTCTGCTGGTAATGGCGTTTTGTAGCCACTAATGTTGCAGTTACAGGACTCCATACAGAAGAACTGCTCATATAGATATTGTCTTCCCACGAAGTCTCGACAGGCTTATTCACGCCCGCATTAGACACCGACCAATGCACGGTAGTATTCCGATCGGAAAATACCGGCGGTGTTGCTGCAATGCTGATAGGCACAAGATCTGCAGGAGGCGTTAACTGGATGTTGATGGGACCGATAGTATAAATATTATTCAGGTAGAAATTCTCTTTCAAACCTTCCAGGTTGGCGGCTACATGCAGGTAGTAAGTACCAGATACTTTGTATGGAATGGTTACTTCAACCGTTCTGCTATACGCACTATCAATGCGCAGCGTATCGCTGGTTTTAGCACAGTTGCTTTGATCAATGGTGCTCATGTGTACATCAAACTGCGATAGCAATTTGGAAGTAGTAGTATTGAACTCCGGCTGAGGAGATAAGTAAACTCCATCGCGCCATAATTTCCGCAACTGCATGATACTATTGCCTTGAAAATTGCAATAGAAAGGCGTACTCAGTGTACCTACTGCGGTGCCATCTCCGGTATTGCGTACAGTGTATTGCACTGCAATTTTATCTCCGCTAAATACATCATTTGGTGCGCCTGCTGTAATTACATGAAGATCTGGTGCAGGTGCCCTGTTGATCACAACAGTTTTATAACGGAAATTATTCTGCTCATCAGTTTCTGAAACAGTGCCTCCATGCGAGCCTCTTGCTGTAGCACAAGAATCGCCTATCAGTTGCCAACAGTATGCATCTGCATTATCGGCAATCACGAATATGTACCAGGTGCCCACTACATTGGAAGGCAATATCACTTCTTTTGTTTGCTTATAAGATTGGCCAGGGTTCAGGAAACTTAAATTGTCATATCGGCCCAATTCGTAATCATCTCCAATTCTTAAATCAAGATCCTGAGATAAGAATACCCTGTCCGACCATGTTCTGCTGCCCGTGCCACCTTGCCCGTTATTCTTCGTTACCCACGATACGCTGATCTTATTTCCGGAAATACTACTCTGTGGTATAGTCACAGAATCTATTAGCAAGTCAGGCAAATAACTGGTGGTAAAAGTCTGCACAGGTCCGGCAGTGGAGAAACAGCTATTTTTTGCTACCACATACCACTGGTAAGAAGAAGCAAGTGTAGCTGAATATTTCATTGCGATGGCATCTGTATTTGCCAATACAGGGCTGGATGGCTGCACACCACCTGCACTCCAAACATATACATCGTACAAGTTTGCATTGGATGACGGAGCCCATGAGAGAGAAACAGGTGACTCTATATTCACACTATTATCCAATGGTATCTGGTTCGATACAATACCCGGAGCCACAGCTTCTATAACAGTTACAGCTATGCTATCATTATAATTGCAACCGTTGCTGTTAGTGCCAGACACATAGTAAACAGTGTTGGATGCCGGTGATACTTTTATGGTTTTAGTATTCGCTCCTGTATTCCACAAATAGGTGCTGGCATTATTTACCTGGAGCACTACTGAATCGCCACGGCAAATAGTAGATGAAGGCAAACCTGTCACCGTAATTTTTGGTAAAATGTTTACTGCAAAAAGCGCCGAGCTACTTTCACAACCGGATGCGTTGCTAACCTTCACGAAATATTCACCGGCAATGCCTGTGGTATATTGTACAAATCTTCCCAAAGCAATTACTTCATTGCCCACACGTCTGAACCAAGACAGCGAATCTGTGTAGTTGGTTTTCAAAGTAACGTTGGCACCAAAGCAGGCAGAGGCACTACCCACTGCAGTGATTACCGGCTCGGTAATAGCAGGCAGCACGTTTACTTTTACTGAATCTTGCGTGGTACATCCCTGGGCACTTACAATAGTTACTTTGTAAAGTGTAGTAGTGATAGGCGATACTGTATTGGATGCATTGGTAATGCCATTGCTCCATGTGTAGCTAATACCACCAAATGCACTCAGCACAGTTGATTTACCCATACAGATAGAAACTTCTGGTGAAACGCCCATCGCATTTGAACTTACGCTGAACAGGTTCAACTGAAGTGTATCGTTGGCAGTGCGCTCATCTCCCACCAATGCAGTAAACAGTTTAAGCGGATTCGCTCCTGCATGCAGCAAAGCAGCATTCGGGAAATTGATAATTGCTGTTCCGCCTGCAGCAATAGTTCCGGCATACAGTTGTGTAACCGGTGTTCCATTGTTGAGCACAAAACCTACTGTGAAATTATTTTTTGCAATAGCGCCTGCATTACGCACCCTGAAAGCTATGGTGGATGAATCGCCCACCACGCAGGTGTTTACAGGTGCAGTTAATGCCTCTACTGTTAAGTCATTATTGAGCGGAGGCTTTATCTGGAAGAGTTGTTGAACAGTTGCTGCGGGGTTGTAGTTGGCATTACCCGGCTGATCGGCAGAAATAGTAACTGCACCTTCACCCAACGGAGTAATGGTATTTCCTGCAATGCTTGCTACACCTGTAGCAGGCACTGTAGTGATGGATAAACTAACAGGCAATCCTGCACTAGAAGAAGCCGATACCTGGAAGGCTGGCTCGCCCAACGCTTTATCTGCAACAGCTTCGAGTTGTATAGTTTGATCTGCTTTTCCTATCACCAGTTGAGCCGTAGCCAAACCTGCGAAGTTGTTGCTATTGATGGTGGCTTCCACATTGTAAGTACCAGCCGCAATGGGCAATGTTGGTTGCAGGTTATACAACACTGTAACCGGCAAATTCAACGGGTTGGTAACTACCGTTGCAGATTTAGCAAGGCCGTTATACACCCAATTGAGATTGCTGATAGATATGGATGCAGCAGCTTTTGCCACATCAATATCCACCGTTGTTGTTGCCGGGTTGTATTGACTGTTGCCTGCTTGCGTTGCCTGCAACCTGATGATTCCCGCACCATTTATTTGCAAACTGTCGTTGCCAAAAATTACACCTGGTCCATATACTTTAGTAATCACAACAGGAAGTCCTGCACTCGATGCTGCTATTAATTTAAATGGCTGGTCTCCAAATGTTACTACAGGTGGTAATGTGAAGGAGATGGTTTGGGTTTGTAGAAGCCCTGTAAAATTAAATGGATTGGATAACGGGCCATTGCCACATGGATTCGTAAACCGTACCGCATAATTTCCAAATTGGGCATCTGGCGCATCATAGGTTCTTGCGGTTGCTCCTGCAATTGGTGTGCCATTGAAGAACCATTGGTAACCTGTTGAAGAATTACTTGCATCTGCCGGGCTGGATGTAAATACAGAACCATTACCACTCACTGTAATAACAGGAGTGGCCGATGGTGCTGCTCCAAACACATTTACCTGAAGTGTCTGTATATAACCTGTACCACATTCGTTGGACGAAGTAAGTGTAAGTGTGTAGGTACCCAGTGTTGTCCAATTAATAGTTGCATTTGCACCGGAAGAATCAATGGTGCCGCCTCCTGAAAGTGTCCAGGTATATTGCACCCCAGTCACAATATTGCTGGCCTGGTATGGTTGTGCACCAATGCAGGTACTATTCAAACCATTGATAGCAAAAAATGTTTCCGGCTTGCGCTGTATCGCTATGGGTTGATTATTGGCCGCACTGGTATCGAATGGAGAACTGGCAAGAATACGAATGCGGTAATTGGTACCAGCACCTGTATTCGCAGGTATCACAGCAGCAATACTATCCGAATTACTACCACTGAGTGTTCCAATATTTACCGGGTTTGCAAAACTGCCTGCACTATTGGAAAGCTGCGCTGTGAAAATATTATTGCTTCCAAAAGGAAGATTGACTGTAAATGGAATTTTGAGGGAAGATCCGGCGCAAATACTGGCAGGCACCTGGCCTACAATAATGTACAATGCTTCCGGAGGATCTACTTTAAATGTGCCGATATTGGTAAGGCTCCATTTTCCATTGGCATCCTGTGCCCTCACCCACAATTGGTGATTGCCAATAGTAACATCGGTCATGTCAATGGAAAAAGAAAGGTTGTTGATATTGGAAGCCGGCGTAATGGCAACAGGTTTGCCATTGCCGAAGCCGGGATCTGTATCAACAAAATATTCCACCCTTGTAAGCAGTGGAGCGTTGCCATTAACAGCGGTGGTCGATTGTTTGTAAAATGCACGTTGTTGTGTATGGCCCCAAAAGCCATTGGCATCTTTAAAGCGACAATAGATCTGGTGGAATCCATCAGAAATGGAACTAATGTTTGCCAGCAGGGAAACATTAGTCAAATTGGTACCCGGAGCTACTGGTATGGTAGTTCCATTTCCAAAGCCTGGATCTGTATCGATAAAATATTCTCCACCCACAATGTTGGGCAATACACCACTACCTACATTCAGGTTTTCTTTATAAAAAGTTCTTGCAATGGTATGGCCCCATTGACCATTGGCATCTTTGAAACGCAAATACACATTGTGAAACCCGGCATTCAAGGCATTTACCGGAAATGCAAACGCATAGTTGTTGATGTTACTATTGGGCACCACGCTGAGTGCAGTTCCTGTTCCAAATCCAGGATCGGTATCTACAAAATATTCGCCCGATACTATGTTGGGCAATGTTACAGTGCCGGCCTCCAGTGTTTCCTTGTAAAAT
This sequence comes from Phnomibacter sp., assembly GCA_035456005.1. Lineage (GTDB taxonomy): Bacteria > Bacteroidota > Bacteroidia > Chitinophagales > Chitinophagaceae > Phnomibacter. The sequence continues at coordinate 772,208 of DATIEA010000004.1, forward strand.
GTTCTGTGCGAAGTATGTCCCCATCCATGTATGTCGTCGGCAAAACGCACATATAAATTGTGAAACCCGTTGTTGAGCGATGAAATATTTACAGACACCGCCAGGTTGCCAGGGTCGGTTGCTGGCGAAACAGGAATACCTGTAGCATTTCCATGCCCGGGATCAGTATCAATAAAATATTCACCTCTTTGCACTTTGCCCACCACTGTACCTAACGCATCATTCACTTTATAAAAAGAACGAGGCAATGCATGCGACCATCCACCTCCATGTATGGTCGTACCATCAATTACCTGCGTAAATGCGGGCACATACGAACGGATATACAGTATATGAAAACCTTCGGGCAGGCCATTGATATTGGCCTGGAAATTGACCGTAACATCTGCAGCCGGCGAAACAGGCACGCTTGTGCCATTTCCATAACCGGGATCTGCATCGAAAAAATATTCGACACGGCTCACATTTTGAGCATTCACAGGCATCCAAATGGATGCAAGCCCAATAGTGAGTATTGCTATTGTTAATACCAGTGACCGGCGCATTTGACGGTAGATTTGAAATGATAAGGATTGATCAGGATGCAGAAAACAGGGAACAACCCGGCCGAATGCATTACTACATTCAACCCGGCTACACAACCAGCCTAACTTGATCAGTTATTGGATTTCACTTTCAGGTTCACATCAATCGGATCACTGCTACTTCCCACCGGCTGATTTTCGAAGAAATAAATGGAGGGAATACCAGGTAACCCGGCAAGCACGTATGGGAAATTGCCCCCAAACATGCCACAGTCAATTACATTACCTGCAGTACTGCCAAAGCCTGCTCCAATAGCAGGTGAACCAGCTTTTAATTTCCATACGCCATCAGGAGAAATGTCGGGTGCTGTTCCTAAAAAAACAGTGGACATATCAATGTTTTCCTTGTTTCCATTGGTACTGCCAAACTGCGTACCACTACCAATATTGTTGGAAACCAGGTTGCCGCTTCCGCCCATGCTACCTGCCACCATAATGTTATTGGTAAGGTTGCTATTGTACACATTGATGCGGCCCCTTCGGAAAATATTGTTTTGAATTAATGCAACAGTACCACTGTTTAAATCGATACTGTTGTTTGCGGTGGCATCGCCTTCATACCCGTATCTCGCTATATAATTATTGGTGATGAGGATGCCTGTACTAGCCCTGCTGGTACCATTAATAATGAGCCCAAAATTTTGGGTAATAATAATATTGTTGACAGGTAGATTGGAGTTATTGCTTTGGTAATAGAGATTCACGACTCCAACATAATAATCAACTGTTGCACCATTTGGCGAAGTAAACCTGTTCCTGCGTATTTCAATATTGCTGGCAAACACATTAATGGATGTATTGGCAAAAGTACATCCCATTACTACCGATCCTTCAGACCCAATATTGAACGATATATTATCAATATACGACGGCTGTGTAAGCGCCTGGTTATTGGGGTTTTCAGCCAAAAAATAACCCGTTCCAATGATGATCAATTTTTTGGTACAGGTCAAACTACCGTACGATGTGGCGGAGCTTTCCAAATGAATGGTATCTCCTGCAACGGCGCCATTATGCGCAGCCTGCAGTGTGGTGAAATCTGCAGTCAAACCATTGTTGTTGTTAACACGCCAAATTTTTGCCTGGGCGTTAAAAGCGCATACCAACAAGGCCACTGTGAGTACTACAAGGTTTTTCATAAAAAAGGGGTTTGGAGGTGTAAAGAAGAATACAGATATAGGCATTTAGTTGAACTGTAAGATAGCCGTGCCTTACTCTCTTGAATATCCCCTTTTTCTATGAAATTTCAAAGCCATATCTTGCTGTTAGCCGCCTATATCCGGCGGCTCAAACCTTTTTTGATGGAAAAAATAATCAATGTTGGCATTGTGGGTTTTGGCATGTCGGCGCAGGTATTTCACGCACCATTTATCCATACCATCCCGGGATACAAATTGCATGCAGTGGTAGAAAGAACTACTTCGCTGGCTGCTACCAAATACCCAGGTACCATTACCTACCGAAGCTTCGATGCATTGCTGCAGGATGATGCTGTAGACCTGGTAATAGTGACCACGCCCAACGAAACCCATTTTCCATTTACGTTGCAGGCATTGGCAGCAGGCAAACATGTGGTACTCGAAAAACCCTTTACCAATACTACTGCCGAAGCGCAGCAATTGCTGGATGCAGCCGCACAATACAACCGCATACTAAGTGTGTACCACAACCGCAGGTATGTGTCCGATTTCAGGACCATAGTGCAGATTTTGCAACAAAAACAATTGGGCGAAGTCCACGAATACGAATGCCATTTTGATAGATACCGGGCGGAAGCAAAGCCCGGCGCCTGGCGGGAAAAGCCACTTCCCGGCAGTGGCATTTTATACGACCTGGGTTCGCATTTAATAGACCAGGCATTGTGTTTATTTGGCTTACCCAAAGCCATTACTGCCGAAATAAAAATGCAAAGGCCACATGCTATTATCGACGACTATTTCGATATACGACTCGATTTTGGATACGCAAAAGCCATTTTAAAATCGAGCATGCTGGTACGCGAAATGGGGCCAAGGTATATGGTGCATGGCACACTGGGTTCGTTCATCAAATCGGGCGACGACCCACAGGAAGCATTGCTCAAAGAAGGCGCCATACCAATTGGTGAACATTGGGGCAAAGAGCCCGATGGTATAGAAGGCATATTGCACACACTCATAGATGGCCAGGAAGTTCGAAAACTGCTTGCCAGTAAGCAGGGAAATTTTGGCGACTATTATCAACGCTTGTATGCAACCATTGCAGATGAACAGCCACTGTCTGAAAAACCGGAACATGGTTACAATACCATCCGCATTATTGAACTGGCGCTGCAAAGCAGCCGTGAAAAACGCACCATTGAAGTAACCGGATTGAAAAACGCAGCATATCCATTTTCTTTGCCCTAACACAACTACACTGCTACTTACATGGTTTACTATAATCCTAAAGACTGGTTTAAGCCGCTCATTGAATTTCATAAGGCCGATACTTTTCGCAAACTCATGCCTTTGCTATGCATCATTGCTGTTTATACGGCCATAGTAGCTTATCTCGAAGTCCATTATTTAAAACTCAGCGACGAGGCATATCTCAAAAACATCCCGATGATGCACCAACTGCTGGGCTTTGCCATTTCCATGCTGCTGGTGTTTCGTACCAACAGCGCATACGACCGCTGGTGGGAAGGCCGCAAACTATGGGGCAGCCTGGTAAACAATTGCAGGAACCTGGCCATAAAACTGGATGCTATTTTAGCAGAAGACGATTTTGACAACCGCAATTATTTCCGAAAGATCATCGGATTATTTCCGAAGGAAATGCAGTTTCATTTGCAAAAAGAAACCACACGCTATGCATTGGACGAAGCCGAACATCCCGAATTGCAAGGGTTTGACAGGGCTTCGCATATGCCTGCACAATTTTCCAATGCCTTGCAGAAACGCATACAGGTTTTGTACAAAAACAATACGATAACCGGCGATCAACTCATTACCCTCAATGCAGAGCTGCAATCGTTCATGGATATATGCGGCGCCTGCGAACGTATCAAAAACACGCCGATCCCTTATTCGTATAGCGCCTTCATCAAAAAGTTTATCGCAGTATATGTCATTACCCTTCCGCTGGGTTTTGGTATCTCACTCGGATGGGTGGCTGTTCCCGTGGTGGGGTTTATATTTTATGTATTGGCGAGCCTCGAATTAATTGCAGAAGAAATAGAAGACCCATTTGGCAACGACACCAACGATTTGCCTATGGCAAAAATTTCGGAGAATATCCGCAACAATGTGTATGGTATTATTGCACTTCCCGGCAAAAGAGGATAGCGCTAAATGTCCTCATCCGTCAATTCATCATCATCGTCGAAAGTATCAGAATTGCCAAAATTGAGCATACTACCCATCAGGTCTTTAAACTCCACCCTGCCTTCAATGATGCGCTTGCTCAGCAATGAATAAGCGGCTAAACCATGCAGCACAAACTCCATCAGCAATGCCGATTCTTTTTCGTTGGCATTTTTGAAATGCTTTTGTACCAATGCATGCAAACCATCCACCGCATATAAGCAATTGATTTTTTCGCGTTCGGTGGTGTTGGCCAGCATATCTACTTTATTGCCGGCATCAAACCATGCGATCACAGCTTTGTATGGATTTTCAAATTCTTTTACCTGTAAAGACTTACTGCTGCTCTTTCTTTTTTTGAGTGCTTCGGGGTTTGGAAAATATTGTACAAACAAAGTACGAATGGCTTTCTCCAATAAATTAATAGCTACCTGGTAAGGTCCTTCCTGTTCTCCTTCGTACACCAATTCAATCTTACCTGTTATGGCCGGGATAATGCCCACAAGGTCGCTCATCCATACCTGTGTATGATCCTCGTGATGCATCATGGCCCTGCGCTCTGCAGTGCTATATGCATTTTCCAATGCGGCTATCGACAACCGCGCCGATACACCACTCTTCTTATCTACAAATTCACTGGCACGGGCTTCAAAAGAAATTTGTTCTATCAGGCGTTTCATAAAATCGCTGATATCTACCCTGCTCAATTGCTCGGGCAATATCTCCGCTTCCTGTTCGGTAATGGCCAGCGCCGTTTCAATACTCTTAGGATAGTGCGTCAATATCTGGCTTTCTATTCGGTCTTTGAGTGGCGTTACAATGCTGCCACGGTTGGTATAATCTTCGGGGTTGGCAGTAAACACAAAAAGGATATCCAAAGGCAAACGCAATTTGAATCCACGTATTTGAATATCGCCTTCCTGTAAAATATTGAACAACGCCACTTGTATGCGTGCCTGCAGATCGGGCAATTCGTTGATTACAAAAATGCTGCGGTTGCTGCGGGGAATAATTCCGTAGTGCAGTACTCGTTCATCTGCAAAACTGAGTTTTAAATTCGCCGCTTTTATTGGGTCTATATCGCCAATAAGATCAGCAACACTTACATCGGGTGTTGCCAGTTTTTCGCCGTAGCGCTGGCTGCGATGCAACCATGTGATCGGCGTATCATCTCCTTTTTCCAACACCAGGTCGTGTGCGTATTTGCTCACTGGTGCTAAAGGATCATCATTGATATCACTGCCGGAAATCACCGGGATATATTCGTCGAGCAAATCGATCATTTGGCGGGCCATGCGGGTTTTGGCCTGTCCACGCAATCCTAAAAACAAAATATTGTGCCTGCTGAGCAATGCACGTTCTGTATCGGGAATCACACTATCCTCGTAGCCCAATATGCCCGGGAAACTATCTTCCTTATTGCTGATCTTTTGTACCAGGTTTTCACGAATTTCTTGCTTTATACTCCTGGATCGGTAACCACTTTGTTTGAGTTGTCCGAGTGTTGCTATATTAGGATGGTTCATGTTGGTTGTTTTCAAAACATGCGGATGTAGTGCCGCGATTCAAGGTAAGATGGCAGATAGGAAATGGCTTAATTAGTACACGGTTTTTCGCTTTCCTCTTTCAAAGTCTTTGAAGATAAAAGCGCCCAGTTTATCCAGCGATGCAAAAAATGCTTTGCCATTATTGGTTTCGGTAAACTCGTTTACAAAACGCTGCAGGTATGGGTCAGTAGCTATCATAAATGTGGTGATGGGAATTTTTAATTTTTTGCATTGCGCTGCCAGGTTCAAACAGCGGCTGAATATTTTTCGGTCGATGCCAAAACTGTTTTTGTAGTAACGTTTTCCAATTTTCAAACAGGTGGGCTTACCATCGGTGATCATGAAAATTTGCTTGTTGGGATTTTTTCGCTTACGCAAAATTTCCATGGCCAGTTGCAAGCCTGCTACGGTGTTGGTATGGTATGGGCCTACTTGTAAATAAGGCAGGTCTTTAATTTCAACGGTCCATGCATCGTTGCCAAACACTACAATATCCAATGTGTCCTTTGGATATTTAGTAGTAATAAGTTCACTCAATGCCATAGCTACTTTTTTGGCAGGTGTTATGCGGTCTTCACCATACAGTATCATGGAGTGGCTAATGTCTATCATGAGCACGGTAGATGTCTGCGTTTTGAAATCGGTTTCCCGAATTTGCAGATCGTCTTCCTGCATGCTAAAACTATCAATGCCGTGGTTGATCTGGGCATTGCGGATGCTTTCGGTAAAATCAATTTGCTCCAGGGTATCGCCAAACTGGAAGGGTTTGGTTTCGGGATTAATTTCATCGCCCATACCCGGCTTGTACGTATGGTGGTTGCCCGATTTGGTTCGCTTCAGTTTTCCGAAAATTTCTTCGAGGCTGTTCTTCCGGATTCCCTGTTCTGTTTTGGGTGTAATTTTTACAGTGCCGTCTTGTTCATCTTCTTTTAAATATCCCCGGTTTTTCAGATCCTCAATAAAATCCCCCATCCCATAATCGTCGGTGGTGAGTTGAAACTTCCGGTCGAGTTCATTCATCCAATTCATGGCTTCGCTTACATCGCCATTGGTATAGGTGAGAATTTGCATGAACAGATCCAGCAACCTGTCGAAGGTTGACTTTGCCGATTCATTAGGATCGAACTGTAAAAAACGATGCCCCAGCATGTTCGCAGGATTTGCGTTCTAAGTTACCACAAAATATAATGTGGCTCGGTGAATAGGTTCCATTCCCTTCTTTGCAAAAACTGTTCCTTGCTTACATCAATTGTCTGCAAACAAAAAGCCGACAGTGATCGTACTGTCGGCTTCGTTATTGGAAAGATGTTCTAAGTTATTTTCCTGAATCTCCTACTGGCAATCCGCTGTCGTTGATGAGCATCGGCTTTTCCGGATTGGCAGGTTTGAAAGATGCTTCCATTTGATCGAGCATTTGCAACATCATTTGGCTGCGCTGAATTTCGAATTGCATATTTTCTGCACGCTTCTCGCCAATCGATGCATAGTAATTCATTTCTTCATTCAGTTCTTTTCTTACTGCAGTAGAAATTTTTGTAGCAAGTGCAGCATCGTCGGCACGGTATGCAGCTTCCAGCAACATCAGGCTGGTTTGGTTGTGCATATTATAGCGGCTAATGAGGCCATAAGGCATATTGGTTTGATCCATCGACTTATCAACCTTATTGAGCAACTGGCGTGCACTATCTTTTTGACCTTTGGCTACAAAATTGATAGCCACTTCGGCATAAGCCTGGCGCAGGCTGTTGAGGTGACGACGATTTTCTTCATCGAAGTAAACACCCTTGGTATCGGCACCACCAAATTTGAATTCCTTCATCATTTTTTCGTAAGCCCATTCGGTATTCACATCTTCATTAGGTATAGGTACCAGGCGATAGCTCATACCATCGCGACGCAGGTAGCCCTGGAATCCTAATTCGTCGAACTTAGAAGTGAAGTAGATAGGACGCTTCCAATTGTTGCCTGCAATAACTGCGAGCACAGCCAGGTCATTTTTCAGCAATACCTGCTTTGGTACCTGGAAAGTGACAGAGTCAGCTACTTTGCCCAGTTCAGTGGCTTTTACAGTGCCATTCTTCACTACTTCATTTTTATCTACCGGTACGAAGAATGTATTGCCAGGATACACAGGAATGAATTCACCCTGCGCATTGTACATCTTTTGTATATCGCTGGTTCCGAGCCAATCTTTCATTACAGTATATAAATTCTGTGGGGCTTCGTAACCGGGACGCTGGTCGTAGAAAGCATAGTTGAGTTTATCACCTTCAATCTGCTCTGTACTCCAGATCACATCCATGGGATCGCTGTCGTTCACTTTGTAACGAAGCTGGTTGATATACCAATCGATACCCAACAAACTATAGTTGATCACCCTTACATCCCTGCGAATACCCATCACTTCCTGTGCATACCACAATGGGTAGGTATCGTTGTCGCCGAAGCTAAACAGGATGGCATTGGGCGCACAGCTTTGCAGGTAATCTACTGCCAGGTCTGGGGCCATTGTTTTTTGGCTACGGTCGTGGTCGTCCCACTCTTTGGCAGCCATCAAAGCAGGCACTGCAAGCAGTGAGATCACCACTGCACCCATGGCAATTGTTTTTTCTCCTTTCAGGAATTTGAGTGCATAATAAATAGCCAGCACTACCAGTGTCGCAAACACGCCCAGCAATGCAAGGCCGAGGAAGGTATTGAAGTCGCGGGTAGCAACACTTCCGCAGGTAGCACCAATGAAATACACAATGCCTGCGCCAATTAAAATGCGCTGCAGCAATTTTTTATCGAGGTTGGTTACTATGTGTACGAATGCAGGTACAGCCAAACCTATCCACACGGCAAAGGCATAGAAACTTCCTACATACGCATAGTCACGTTCACGTGGCTGGTTGCCTGCCTGGTTGAGGTACAACACAATAGCAAAACCGGTGAAGAAGAACAGCAACATGTTTACGAAGAAATCGTTGCGGTGACGATAGTAATGGAAGAACAAACCAAACAAACCGAGAATGAGCGGAAGGGCTAACAAACCGTTATTGGCTTTATTGGCTTTAATAGTTTCAGGCAATTTATCCTGCGGGCCATATAGCAAATTGTCGATGAAGGGTACACCAGTCTTCCAGTTACCATCTCTTACGTTGCTGGCATACACGCCCTGCACATCGTTTTGCTTACCAGCAAAATTCCACATGAAATAGCGCAGGTACATCCAATAGGTTTGGTAGCCTACAAAGAAGCGAAGGTTATCGCCAAACGTAGGTCTGCGTTCGTAAGGCCCGGTTTCAGGGTCCTGTGCTTTGGGGTCATCAGTACGGCCAATACCCAACACATCGGCATAGTAGTTGGCATGTTGCTGATCGTTGCTGCGGTCCCATACACGGGGGAAGAACATCATATCGGCAGGGTCGTACACTTCTTTGGTATCGTGTCCCAGCTCAATGTATTTTTCTTTGCTTTTTTGGTAACGCATGCCACCATCTTCGCGGCCCACGTTGCGGCTTTGCGCAGTAAACACCTGGCCTTTGAGCAATGGGAAATCGCCATACTGTTCGCGGCCCAGGTAGCCCACAAGGCTCATGGGGTTGTCCACGTTGTACATATCTACACCGGGATCTGCACTACTGCGGATCATGGTAGTGAGGTAAGAAGAATAGCCAATGAGCATGAAGGCGAAGCACCACAAACCGATACGTAAATAGTACCAGCCTTTTTTGTTGGCAATGCGCAAGCCCACAAAAATTAAAATGGCCAGCAATACAAAGAAGGTAGTGAAGCCACTAAAGAATGGCAGACCAAAATCGTTGACAAACGTAATGTCGAGATGGCCCGCTCCTTTTACAGAATACTGGATCAAAAATTTCTGCACCACACCGGTAATGATGATACCAATGAGCAGCGCCCAGATAGTACCCTTGCTGGTTACATTGTAGCGTTTGAAATAATAGATGAGTACAATGGCGGGAATGGTGAGCAAGTTGAGCAAGTGCACACCAATGCTCAGTCCCATCATGAAGAAGATGAACACGATCCAGCGGTCGGCGTTGAAATGGCCGGTACCGGCTTCGGTGCGGGCATCTTTATCTACCTGGTGCTCCCACTTGAGCATGGCCCAAAATACCAGGGCGGTAAAGAATGAACTCAATGCGTACACTTCACCTTCTACAGCGCTGTACCAGAATGAGTCGGAAAAAGTATAGGCCAATGCACCTACAACACCTGCTCCCATAATGGTGAAAGCCTGGGTATCGGTAATGGTTTCTACAATAGGGTTCACCAGTTTGCGGGCAAAATGGGTAATGGTCCAGAACAGGAACAGGATGGTGAAACTGCTGGCCAAAGCACTCATGATGTTTACCGCTTTGGCTGCGGTAGCGGCATCATCGCCAAACAGGATAATGAAAAAGCGACCGAGTAACACAAACATGGGTGCACCGGGCGGGTGCGGAATCTGGAGTCGGAAAGCACTGGCCACAAACTCACCACAGTCCCACAAACTGCCATTTTTTTCGGCCGTCATTACGTACACGGCACTCGCAATCAGGAACACGATCCAACCTACAAGGTTGTTCAACCGGTTAAACTTCATAAACTGTTCAAATTAGCGTTATTAACGGGCAGCCAAAACTGCCGGCAATAGTTGGTTATTGAGGTGGCGAATATAAACAACTGCTGCACTTAGCGTAGCAGGATTATCCACCGCTGGTCAATATTTTGAAATCCATAGGTTTTTGATGCTTTGGGCTGGCCCTCAGAAGATTGGAAGACTACGCACCTGCAGCCATTTCCATCGGGGCCGAAGGACGGCTATTCGCAATGGCATTCCCAGTCTTTACCCAGGTCTATTACGGTAACCACGGTTACTTCGGAAGCGCATGGTGCAAAAATGATCCGCACTTTCTGGCCATCGTTGGTTTTGCCTTCTACTGCGTATTTGCGTTGGCAATCGGGGTTATTGCCCAGTTCGCTTTTGCCATAGTTGATGGTACCGTTTTGTAGAATACCCTGCACTTCGGCTACGGAAATATGGCGGCAATCCATACGGCAGCGGGCATGTTTGCTATAGTTTATTTGCGACGGGTGCCGGTTGAGCCCCTGCTGTTGGGTGGTAGTTTGGGTAGTATTGGCTTTTTTGCGGGTGGTTGTTTTGGACTCGGTTCCATTGGGATTGCATTGTTTTACCACCAGCCAGGCTACCAGCAAGAGTACCAGGGCCACTACGGGAGCATATCGGTTCGCTTTTTTAGAAGGAGTTGCCATGGTACAATATTAAGATGATGTCGGATGTCTGATCTATGATGTCTGATTTATGGTTGAGGATTTCTCAACCTTGTCTACTGTCAACTCTGGAACCTTGGAACTCTGAAACCCTGGAACTATGGAACACTCATTCCTCCCCTGCCCAAAAAAAACTTAAAAAACAGGGCTATTGCGGGTAGCAGCTTATTTTTGCCGCCCTTATGCTGGCAGTATCCAAAAAGAAGACCGTGGCTTTTCACACACTGGGTTGCAAGCTCAACTTTTCTGAAACATCAACCCTGAGCCGCCAACTGGAGGCCGATGGTTTTGAGAAAAGAGAGTTTACCGACCTGGCAGATGTGTATGTAATTAATACCTGTAGTGTAACGGACAACGCCGATAAGGAATGCCGGATGCTGGTACGCCGCATTCAGCGCAAGGCCCCCGAAAGTCTGGTGGTGATCACCGGTTGCTATGCACAACTGAAGCCTACAGAAATTTCGGAAATACCCGGCGTGGACCTGGTATTGGGCGCTGCCGAAAAATTTAATATCAGCAAACATATAGCCGAGCTGAGCAAGGGCGATAGTACCCGCATTAGCAGTTGCGATATAGATGATGTAAGTGGATTCAACAGCAGTTGGAGCCAGCACGACCGCACCCGTACTTTTTTGAAAGTGCAGGATGGCTGCGATTACAATTGCAGTTTTTGCACCATTCCCATGGCTCGCGGCAAAAGCCGCAGCGACAATGTGGCCAACGTGGTGGCCAATGCGCAAACACTCGCAAGCAATGGTGTAAAGGAAATAGTACTGACCGGCGTGAACCTTGGCGACTTTGGCAAAGGTGCCGATGGCAATAAGCAACACGCAGAAGACTTCTTCGACCTGGTGAAAGCGCTGGATGCTGTTGAAGGCATACAACGTTACAGGATCAGCAGTATTGAGCCCAATTTGCTGACCGACGAAATAATAGATTATGTGAGCAAGAGCCGTGCGTTTATGCCGCATTTTCATGTGCCGCTGCAAAGTGGCAGCGATAAAATACTGGGCATGATGCGCAGGCGCTACAAGCGGCAGCTATATGCCGATCGTGTGGCCCGCATAAAAGAGCTGATGCCCCACTGCGCTATTGGCGTGGATGTGATAGTTGGTTTCCCTGGTGAAACGGATGAGCTGTTCAAAGAAACATTCGAATTCCTGCATAGTTTGGATGTGAGCTACCTGCACGTGTTCACCTACAGCGAAAGAGATAATACCAAGGCTTTGGAGTTTGGTGATGTGGTACCCATGCATGTGCGCAACGAACGCAATAAAACCCTGCGCAACCTGAGCTACATGAAGCTGCAATATTTTACCGAGCAACACAAAGGCCAAACCCGCCCCGTGCTTTTTGAAGGGCACGAAAAAGGAGGCATGATGGAAGGCTATACTGACAACTATATCCGCATTCAAACGCCGAACAGAGCCGAGTGGGCGAATGAGGTGGTGGATTGGAAAATCTGATTTCAGATTTGTGATTGATGATTTGTGATTGATTATTGAATTATTGATTATTTCTCTAACAGCTCAACCCGTCAATTTATAAACCCATCAACTTTGGCACTTTGAAACCTGGAACATTGGAACTCTAAAAACGTATTCCAAAATCCTGTTTTATTTTAAAGTCTTTTCTGAAAAAAACAAGGCCGATAAAAAACAGATCGATAGACATGGTTACCCGTTCATCGGCTATCACCTGATGCCATGCCTGTTCCATTTCGGCACTCCAGTGAATATCGTCGAACACTACAATACTGTATTCGTGCAAATGCGGAAATGCCTGTTCAAAATACCGGATGGTAGGTTCGTACCGATGGTTGCCGTCGATGTACAAAAGATCGACCGGGCCGCTGCGTTGCAGTAGTGGTGCCAACGTTTCATCAAAATTGCCGACCACCTGTTCAATATTGGTGAGTGTTAATGCCTCAAAATTTTGTTTGGCTACCGAAGCAATGGCAGGCGACCCTTCCAGCGTGTACAATTTTTGCGTGGCAGGTGACTGTGCTAAGTAAGCGGAAGTAATGCCTAATGAAGTTCCCAGTTCCACAATGGTTTTACACTCGTAAAACCTTGCAATGCGATGCAATAACTGCGCAAACTTTTTGGGTTTTAAAGCAGCCCGGGCAATGCTTTGCACACTGCGCTGTTTGGTAGCTCCTGTACGGCTACCCGCACCAAAATCCTCAATAATAAGCAGGGTATTGTTGTGGTGCAATTGGCTGCGCAATTTTTCGATCGCATCAAAGCCATCGTAAGACTTTGCATCGTTCAGCACTTTAATGATGAACTCGAACACAAATGGCGAATGCACGCCGTGGCCCTTGCCATTGCTGGCATTCCACCAATACTGAATATATTTTTTAGCTAACTGGAAAGAATTGTACATCACTTTACTATTGCCTATCTTTTTTTGAGAAACGAGAAAGGTGAAAAGTGAAATTGATGGTTGAAATACGTAATGCTTTTCAACTTGTAAACTCGTGAACTTTCGAACCTTCCAACTTTTTGACCTTGACCTTGACCTTTGACTTTTCACTTTGTCTTTCCAACTTGTGAACTCTTGAACTTTGGAACTTTGCCCTCCCACCTTAACCTTAACCTTTCCCCTCAACCTTCCTCTCCCACACTTCAATACTATGCGCCAACGCATTTTTGGCATCGGCTTCGAAGTAAAGACTATTTACTTTATGCCATTCGGCCCAGTTTAAGCCTTCAAAAAAAGTATCGGCATCGTTAATAGTAGCATGCACACGGGTAAGATAAATTCGTCCTGCCAGTGGTATGGCTTCCTTATAAATTTGACCACCACCAATTACAAATGCTTCATGCGTTTGTAAGCTGTCGGCCAGGGCCAGTGCATCGGGTAGCGATGGCACCAGTTCGGCTCCTTCATAAGTTCCCTCCTGCTGGCGGCTGATCACAATATTGGTTCTGCCCTGCAGCGGTTTACCCAGCGACTCCCAGGTTTTACGCCCCATGATCACCGGCATGGCCCAGGTGGTGTTTTTAAAAAACTTCATATCGTTGGGCAGGTGCCAAAGCAACTGGCCATTTTTGCCAATGGCATTGTTTTCTGCTGCAGCTACTATAATGGATATGGTCATGATGAATGGGTAATTAGATTAGGCAGCTTGTTTCGCTATGCACGGCTGATGAGTTCAAGAGTTTCAGAGTTGACGGGTTGACAAGTTCACGAGTTTGAAAAATCGTCAATCCTCAATAATTAATAATCAGAAATCAAATAATAAATCAGAAATCATACATCAGAAATCAAAAAATCCCTCTAAACAGCCACCGGTGCTTTAATGCCTGCATGGCTTTGGTAATTCACCAATTCAAAATCGTTGAATGCAAAATCGAAAATGCTTTTTACATCAGGGTTGATCTTCATTTGCGGCAAAGCGAATGGCGTACGACTCATTTGCAAATTGGCTTGCTCAAAATGATTGCTGTACAAATGCACATCGCCAAAGCTGTGTACAAAATCGCCGGGTTGCAAATCGCAAACCTGTGCCATCATTAATGTGAGCAATGCATAAGAGGCAATATTAAAAGGCACGCCCAAAAACACATCGGCACTGCGCTGGTACAACTGGCAACTGAGTTTGCCATTGGCCACATAAAACTGGAACATATTGTGGCAGGGCATCAACGCCATTTGCGGCAGGTCGGCCACATTCCAGGCACTTACAATAAGGCGGCGGCTATCGGGGTTGCGTTTTATTTCGTTCACTACCCAGTTCAGTTGGTCGATGGTTTGGCCATTGGCCCCTTCCCAGCTACGCCACTGTTTGCCATACACTGGGCCCAGGTTGCCATTGGCATCGGCCCATTCGTCCCAAATACTTACGCCGTTTTCTTTGAGGTAGGCAATATTGGTTTCGCCTTTTATAAACCAAAGCAGCTCGTGAATTATAGAACGCAGATGCACTTTTTTGGTGGTCACCAACGGGAATCCGTCGGCCAGGTTGAAACGCATTTGATAGCCAAACACACTGCGGGTACCAGTGCCGGTACGGTCGCTTTTGTCGGTGCCGGTATCCATAATATGCTTCAGTAAATCGAGGTATTGCTGCATGGCCGCAAGTTATTGGCTTTGCCGGGTGTAAGGCCATTTTGCCCGTTTCGGTTTTCCACAAATACACAAGAACAAGAAAACCCAAAGACTATCGTTTAACTTTAAGAGATCAATACAGTCTCACCATTTATTCACACAAATTTTTTCCTATGAAAAAAACCGCAGGTATTCTTTTAGCCTCCTTCTGTTTATTATGCATGAGCCATAGTGCCAAAGCCCAAATTTCCATCGGCGCAAAAGGCGGCCTTAACCTGAGCAACCTCAATGGCATTGACGCCAACAATTTCGAAACCAAGGCTTTGGTAGGATTTCATGTAGGTGGTTATGCCACATTCAACCTGGGCCGAAACTTTGCTATTCAGCCCGAAGTAGTGTATAGCACCCAGGGTGCCAAAATGGAAAATGCCACCAACGAGGAAAACCTGAATCTCAACTATTTTAATATTCCGCTAATGGTGAAATTTTTGACCAACAGCGGCTTTTTTGTGGAAGCAGGTCCACAATTCGGATTCAATGTAGGCGATCTCGATTTTGACAATTTTAAAAGCTCTGTCGAAAATTCGGATGTAGCCGCCTGTGTGGGTTTAGGATTTCAACCCACCAAATCGGCATTTGGCGTGGGTGCCCGGTATAATATAGGCATCGGCAAAGCCGGTGAATTGCAAACCGGCAGCGGACAGGTAATTCCCGAAACCGAGTATAAAAATGGCGTATTCCAGTTGAGCTTGTACTGGAGAATATTTGGTGGAGGCAAATTGAAAAAATAAGATTCACCAACTACTGGATCGTATAAAAAAAGCTTTGGGAAACCAAAGCTTTTTTTGTGAGTATGGCGGGTTGTATATCGGGCACATTAAGTACATTGCTGGCGGTAGAGCATTGCAAGAATAAAAATGATGTCTGCAATTTTTTTATGATTCCAGAAATTGATAAGATAATTGAATACGAAAGCGAGAGCTACAAAGTAGATTTTAAAAAGGAAGAATACCCTTTAGGCAAGAATGCTAAAAAGAATGAACTACTAAAAGATATTATTGCATTTGCAAACCAGCATTCCGATGATGACAAGTACATAATTATTGGAATAAAAGAAATTGACGGATTGAACAAACAGATTTTTGATGTTGGGTATCCAACAGATGATGCAAATTATCGACAGTTTGTTCAAGACAATATTGAGCCAAAAATTAATTTCGAATACAAAACCTGCAAATACAAAGACTGGACAATATGCTATTTCCGTATTTTTCAAAACATTGACCGCCCCTATCTTTTTAAGAAAGATGTCGTAAATCCAGTAACAGGAAAATTAGACTTCAAATACGGTGACGGTTTTATCCGTATAGGAACTTCTTCAAAAAAAATTGGACGAAAAGAACTGGATGACAATGCAAAGAATTTAAAAAAATATTTTGATAGGCGAAGTGATTTAGAAATTCTACCAATAATCGGATGCCCGACTGACGAAGAAATTTCAAATTTGGATATCCAATATTTAGACATTGCAGTTGTAAACAAATCAAAGAAATCAATTGATTTCTTTGATATTGAGATGCAATTAACCAAGGCAAAGGAATTTACTGTACTTTCAGAGACAGACTTTAAGCGAGAGCTTAAAGAACAAGTAAGAACCGACTCCCTTTTTGGAAACCTATCCATTGACACTCCGAATATTAATTTTCTTCATGTTTCGATTTCGGAAAATGATTCTGAGTTAAAGATTGTTCGAAATGCAATGAAAAACAGGACTGCAATTACACTGCCTCAAAATTCTGAAATAAAAGATATTTTTGAGCAAAGTCTTATTTTATTGCAGGACTCTCAGCAGATAATAAAGGCAGTAGTAACAATTCGTAGTGATGACTTTACAGATGGCCCCTTAATTCAAGAAATTGTTTTTCAGACAAAGAACTGACTGACTCAACATAATATCGATTTTTGATAGGCTACTCTGCAGCCTTGGTTCGTGTCTCACGAACCTTACTTGTGATTCGGAGTATCACTTTATTACCACTTCGATCTGCGCTGCACCAACACTCCGTAGAAAAGGAATGACAATAGCCTCCAATTACATTAAAAATATTTGAAAGATATTTTGTAAACTTGAGAGTAGAATGTGGGACGTCAATCCACGTAAAAAAGGCCGACCGAAAGGCCAGACGAGAACGATAATCTAAAAATTTAAACCATGACACTGAAAACTTATTCAGCAGAATTTCTTGGAACGTTTTGGTTGGTTTTGGCTGGTTGTGGATCAGCCATGTTATCGGCAAACTTTCCACAGGTTGGAATTGGATTGGTCGGCGTATCCCTCGCATTTGGTTTAACTGTATTAACCACCGCTTATTCTTTAGGACATGTATCGGGCGCACATTTGAACCCCGCAGTAACTATTGGATTTTGGGCCAGCGGCAATATTACTGCTGACAAGATCTTACCCTATATAGCTTCTCAAATTGCCGGAGCCATAGCAGGTGCGGCAATACTGTACATTATTGCCACTGGAAATGGCAATTCAATTGGTGATTTCGCAGCTAATGGATATGGAGAACACTCTCCCGGAAAATACAGTATGCTATCCGGCATAGTTACCGAATTTGTAATGACGTTCATGTTCATGCTTATCATTTTAGGTTCAACCTATGAAAAAGCACCCGCCGGGTTTGCAGGAATTGCCATCGGGCTTGGGTTAACACTTATTCATTTGGTAAGTATTCCCGTTACCAATACCTCAGTGAATCCTGCGAGAAGCATTAGCCAAGCCATTTTTGTTGGCGATTGGGCATTGGCACAGCTTTGGGTTTTTATTGTTTTCCCTATTGCAGGAGCAGCGTTGGCGGGTTTTATTGCCAGGCTTATCCGAAAAGAATAAAATCTTCCCATACAGACTTAGCAGATATTGTTGGCAAAAAAATATTCCGACAGAAGTACTGGTGCAGGCATATTAAAATCATCGGCGAGCGTTGTATCAAGTGAAAGTGACATATGAAAAACATCAACAGGCGTTCAACAGTATTTCTTCAGGCTGTCGTTGTGCTAATTGGCATTCTGGCACTTGCCATCATGATCCGGTTTCCCATGACCGAAGGCCGGGCCAAAAACCTGGACCTTTTGAGTATTTATCTTGACCCTTTCATCTTGTACGCATACGCAGCATCCACTGCATTTTTTGTTGCTTTGTATAAGGTGTTCAGATTACTCGGATTTATCGGGCAGAATAAAGCCTTCTCACAAAACTCTGTGCAGGCTTTAAAGAGTATAAAATATTGCGCCATCATACTGGGCGCATTAATCATGTTAGCTGGGTTATTCGTAGTAATATTCCACCACAAGGACGACGACCCTGCGGGTTTTATTGCCATTTGTATAGCGACCACTTTTATAACTATTGTAGTGGCCATTACCGCTTCCGTGTTAGAAGCAATCTTTCAAAATGGGCTGAACATACAACCAGATAACGAGCAACTTCATGCGCTATCGGGGAAATAATTTGACTGTACTACTTTACAAAGACTACCAAAATACAAAAGCCTACCGCCTTAGCAGTAAGCTTTTGTTGACCTATTACTCACAACAACGATAACAGGTTATTCCAATATTGATTATTCCTTACGCTCCTCTCCTTTTCAATTCCTTTTTTATCAGCAATAGTTCGCGGCCTGTTTGTCCGCCCACGCTGCTGTTTTCCTGCGCACGGCGCATCAGGTAAGGAATCACTTCGTCAATGGGGCCAAAAGGCAGGTACTTGCTCACATTGCAACCAATTTTCGCAAGGTTGAAAGTGATATTGTCGCTCATGCCATACAACTGGCTGAAGTGCACATGATGATGATCGAGTGGTAATCCTTTTTTCTGCAGCAGGTCCACGGCCAGTTTATTGCTGTGCTCATTGTGAGAAGCCAGTATCAGCGAACACTGGTCAAGATGATCGATGCTCAGTTGCACCGCTTCATCATAGTCGGCATCGCAGCTTTGCTTATCGGGTTGGATGGGCGAAGGATAGCCCATTTCTGCTGCTCTTTCGCGTTCCTTTTCCATGTAGGCGCCGCGTACCAACTTTATGCCCAGTATAAACCCACGCTCCACTGCTGCTTCCAGCATATTACGGAAAAAAGCAAGGCGGTCGTGCCTGTATAGTTGAGCAGTGTTGTACACAATACACCTGCCCCGGTTGTATTTATCCATCATGATGCACACCAATGCATCCACAGGGTCTTGTATCCAGGTTTCTTCAGCATCTATCAATACACCTACTTCATGTTTTGCAGCTTCCTCACATATTCTTTCCATACGGTCTACCACCCTGCGCCACTGTACTTTTTCTTCTGCACTCAATTGTTCCAAAGCACGTTCGTAACGGTCTACCAATGTATTGGTTGAGCGGTGCATCAGTTCATCAAGTTTATTCAGCAAAGGCAACCTGGCAAGGCCGGTTACTTTTACACTCATAAATGGAATATTCGATTGGGTGCCGGCGTATTCGATCACTTTAATGAACTGCTCCATACTTTGGTCGTACCCCAACTCGCCCATGTCGCCGCCTTCTACACCATAGTCCAATATTACCTGCACATTGTATTGCGCCAGCATATCCACTACCGGTTTGGTTTCTTCCAGCGTTTCGCCTCCTACAAATTGTTTAAAGATAGTTTTACGCACAATGTTTTTTACCGGCAATCCTCTTTTGATAGCCCATGGCGTAAGGCGTGTACCAAGGTCGACCAACCATTGGAACCCCATGCTACTAAACAGGAAATGTGCTTGTTTTAAATCCTTATCACTCTTGTAATGAAAGGCGTTTGCAGTATTATCGAAACTGAGCGAGGTTTTTGTAGAAGTCTGAATCATATGCGGCAAACATTTTTTTGCAAGGTACCGAATTGACCAATGTTAGTTGGACGCTATTTTCTTAAAATTATTTCGCCGACCTGCTAAATGTCAGGTGGCAACCGCTTATCCCTTCCTATTATTGTAGATATTACATTGTTAAATTCTCCGCCATGACGATTGAGCAGATCGACATATACCGGTATTCCATTCCTATGGTGCCATTCACCATAGCTACCGGCACCATGCATTATGCGCAAAACATGCTGGTACATGTGCATACCAACGAGGGCATTACCGGCATGGGCGAATGCTCTGCTTTCCCCATGATAGCTGGCGAAACGCAGGAAACCTGCCTGGTACTGGCCAAAGATTTTGCGGCTATATGGAAGGAAAAAAACGCTGCGGATATTGCAGCGAGGCTGCAGGAACTCGATAGCTATATTGCAGGCAACCATACTGCCAAAAGTGCTTTTGATATGGCACTCTACGACCTGGCGGCCAAACGTGCCGGCCAACCACTTTATCAATATTTGGGAGGTAATTATTTTGAACCCGAAAGTGACCTGACCATTGGCATTGGCACCACCCAAACCATGGCAGAGCAAGCCATTGATTTTGTACAAAACAAACAGGCGCATATACTGAAAGTAAAACTGGGTAAAGACCCGGCCGAGGATATACAAAGAATAGCAGCCATTCGCAAAGCGGTAGGCCCCGGCATCGGCCTTCGCATTGACGCTAACCAGGGCTGGAATTTTGAAGCCGCCGTGCAGGCACTTACCGGTATGGAACAGCAGGGAATTGAATTTTGCGAACAACCCATGCCAAAATATCTCGACACTCAGCTTCCGTCGCTCAGGAGCCGCACCAAAATTCCCATTATGGCCGATGAAAGTGTATTTAACCACCACGATGCTGAAAGACTGATTCAAAATAATGCCTGCGATTCAATAAATATTAAGCTGAGCAAAGCCGGTGGAATCCAGGAAGCGCTTCGGATTCATGAAGTGAGTAAAAATGCCGGCATTCCCAATATGCTGGGCGGTATGCTCGAAAGCAGGTTGGCGCTGAGTGCCAAAGTGCATCTTGCCCTCAGTTGCAGCAATATAAAATACTACGACCTCGATACCTGCCTGCTTGGGCACCTGCAGGACCCGGTGTTGGATGGCGTGCAATTTGACGGCATGAAACTAAAGCTGCCCCAACTGCCCGGCATTGGCGCCAGCGTGGACCCTACATTTTTAGCGCAATGCGATAAGTATTCCGTGTAGGGCAATATGGCCATATCCAAATCATGGTGCGACTTTGGCGTTTCCCGCTACATTTGCGCCATGAAATCGAAAAAAGTAATAGAGAGCATCAACCATATGAACGAATTGGTGCTACCCAACGATACCAATACTTTTGGCAACCTTATGGGTGGCCGCCTCATGTATTGGATGGACATTGCCGCCGCCTATTGCGCCAGCAAACATTGCAACACACCCGTAGTTACAGCATCGGTAGATAATATCTCTTTCAAAAATCCCATTAAGCTGGGCCACTATGTGCATATTGAAGCCCGCATTACCAGGGCCTTCACTACCAGCATGGAAATTTATCTGAAAGTGTGGGGAGAGGATACGTTGCACCAGTTTAAATACGAAAGCAACGAAGCCTATTTTACGTTTGTAGCGCTGGACCCCAACGACAATCCACGTTCGGTGCCACAGGTAATACCTGAAACCGAAGAAGAGATCAAGTTGCACGAAGGAGCCATGCACCGCCGTCAATTGCGACTCATACTGGGTGGAAAAATGAAACCCGGTGAAGCCACAGAGTTAAAAGCACTTTTCAACGCATAAACGCATCAACAAAAAAGGCCGGCAATTATGCCAGCCTTTTTTTTAGTTCTGTATCAATAAGTTTAAACAAACCCTCGGGTTGATAACGGCGCCAGTCGTCTATTTGCTTCAGCTCTACATAGTAATTCAATTTCATTTTCCTGAAATCGTACTGGCTGCTTTCGGGCATATTCAGGCAAACGATCCAACCATTTTCGTCGGTTACATTTTCGAACCATTCTTCATAGTAGTCGCGTTCGCTGCTGTGAAAGTTCAATACATTTTCAGCGATCAGGATAAACTTCGTAATGCCTTCTGCTGCAAAAATATCCGTTACATCGCGGCGCAGGGTCATGATGTCGTTTTCAATGGCATCGTTCCACTCTCCTATGAGTTCAATAATTACAAAATGCTTTTTGTAATCAGCATACAGCACTTTTAAGAAAAGTGTTTTGCTACCCATATCATCCCATTGCGGGTGTATATAATAGTTGTAAATGGCAGTGGTGTACTGAAACTCGTTGTGCTCCACGCCATAGAAGGGACTACGCTCGTCCTCTTCACTCACGTACAAATCTCTCCACCGGTAAAAGGGTTCTAAATCCTGCATAAAAAATGTACCTCTCTCTAATCAACAAATGTACAAGCCACACCAGGAACTTCGTGGGGCTGCCATTATTTTCTGCATTTGAAATCCGCAAATTCACAAAACCCCTGGATTTGTGGGCAAGTAGGTTTGCAGGCTACCCTGCCCACAGATAACATTGAGCGCCGGTTGGTGTTTCTTTACTAATTTTCGCCCATCGTTTTTTTTATTTGGCATGACTAAAAATTGGCTGCTGTTTTTCTTGATTTGTTTGGCGAGTGTTGCTGTAGCTTCTGCGCAGCAGGGTACGGTATCGGGTAAAGTGATCAACGAAAAAGGCCTGCCCATGCCCGGTGTAAGCATTGTGGTGCTGGGCAGCGAAAGCGGCATCAGTACCAGCGACAGCGGCACTTTTACGATCAGGCTCAAAGCCGGTAAAGCATTTCAATTGCTGTTTAGCTATGCAGGTTACAAAACGCACCAGCAAAACTTTTTGCTGCTTTCGGGCGAGCAGGAACATGTGCTGGTTCGCCTCGAACCGGGCAGCAGGGAACTGGCACCGGTAGCAGTAACTACCAAAAAAGACCGGCAGGAATCGGGCCTTGTAACCATCAACCCTAAGCTAGCCATTCAAAATCCATCTCCTATTACAGGTATCGAAAGCATGATAAAAGTGTTGGTGGGCAGCAACAATGAACTAAGCAGCCAATACAATGTGCGTGGTGGCAGCTACGACGAAAACCTGGTGTACGTAAACGATTTTGAAGTGTACCGACCCTACCTGGTACGCAATGGACAACAGGAAGGTTTGAGTTTTATCAACCCCGAGCTGGCAAAAAATGTCAACTTTTACAATGGTGGTTTCCAGGCCAAATACGGCGATAAAATGAGCAGTGTGCTCGATGTGCAATACAAAAAGCCAACAACATTTAAGGGCAGTGCTTATGTGGGATTATTGGAACAAGGCTTTCATGTGGAAGGCAGTGCCGCCAAAAGCAAACTCACGTATTTGCTGGGCGTTCGCAACCGAAACCTGCGCAACCTGCTACAGGAGCAGGAAACAAAAGGAAACTATATTCCATCGAGCAACGATCTGCAGGGCAGCATTGGCTGGCAACCCAATGCTAAATGGCTGGTAGAGTTGATGGGCAATTTCAGCAATACCAAATTTCAACTGGAGCCGGAGGAAAGCCAACAAACTTCATCGGTGTTCACTCCTATGTTTTCGGCCAACCTTGGGCTCGATGTGTATTTCACCGGTATTGAAAAAGATAAATACAATACTCAAATGGTCGGCCTTTCGGCTACCCGCTATTTCAACGATCATTTTAAGTTGAAAGGCATGCTGAATTATTTCAGGAACCGGGAAGAAGAGAACATCAACATAGAAGGAAGTTATTTATTTGGAGAAAGAAATTTCGACAAGGGCTCACCCGAATACGGGCTAATTACCAACCCGCTGGGTGCAGGTATTTTTCTCGACTATGCCCGCAACGAACTGGACATGAAAGTGCTGAACGCCTCCATTAAAGGCACGTACGATAAGGGGAATCATTATATCCAGTTTGGCAGCAGTGTAGAGCAAAATGATATTACCGACCGGCTCAATGAATTTAAGTTCCAGGATAGTGCCGGCTACAGCTTACCCAACCAACCCGGACCGCTGAATTTGTATTACAACGTAAAAGGCAACCAATCATTTAACGTTACACGCTTTTCAGGTTTTGTGCAGGACAATTTGCGTTTTAATAATACGCCCGGCCTGATGATGCAGGCAGGTGTTCGCTACAATTACAATACCCTCAACCAACAGTGGTTGATTTCGCCAAGAGTGGGCGCCAGCTATACACCCACACACTGGAAAAAAGATGTGATCTTCAAAGCCAGTGCGGGCCTGTACGACCAGCCACCTTTTTACAGGGAAATGCGCCGCCCCGATGGAACGGTGAATACTGAATTGAAAGCACAACGCAGTTGGCAACTCAGC
Source organism: Phnomibacter sp. (assembly GCA_035456005.1). Classification (GTDB taxonomy): domain Bacteria; phylum Bacteroidota; class Bacteroidia; order Chitinophagales; family Chitinophagaceae; genus Phnomibacter. Next base: position 796,248 of record DATIEA010000004.1, read on the forward strand.
ACCGGTGCCGATTACGCTTTCAAAATGTTGAATCGTTCTTTTCGATTTAGCGGCGAAGCCTATTATAAAAATATGCGGGACGTAGTGCCTTACGATGTGTACAATGTGCAAATGCGCTACTATGGCGAAAACAATGCAAAAGCCTATGCCTATGGTGTAGAAGGAAGATTGTTTGGCGAGTTGGTAAAAGATGCAGAAAGCTGGCTGAGTGTGGGTTTCATGAAAACCATGGAAAACATCAACAACGATTTTTATTATAACTACTACAATCAAAACGGTGAACTCATTACCATTGATACGGACGACAAAATACCCACCGACAGTGCACGGGTTGACGTTGGCTGGCTGCGCCGCCCTACAGACAGAAGGCTGAATGTTGGTTTGTATTTTACCGACTACCTCACTACCAACAAAAACTTCAAAGTGTATTTGCAAACACTGTACGGCACTAACCTCCCCTTCAATATTCCCGGTAGTGTGAAGTATAGAAATGCCATGGAAATACCGGCTTACCTGCGTGTAGATATAGGCTTCACTTATCGCATCATTGGTGGCGACAAAAGCCTGCGCAGAAGTCACGACCCTTTCAAAAATTTGGAAGACATGTGGGTAAGCCTCGAAGTGTTTAACCTGCTCGACAAAGCGAACATTATCAGTTACACACTTATCAAAGATTTCGAGAACAACACATTTGCCATTCCCAACAGGCTAACGCCGAGGTTGATCAATTTGAAGTTGAGTGTAAGGTGGTAAAACCGTTTTCTCATTTTGACCGTTCATCTCTTGTCCATCTGAGCATAGTACCATAATCCATTTTCCTGCTCAATCCTTCTACTGCTTGGGCCAGCCGACGTGTACGGGTGGTTTCTGTTTTTGCATCTTCGACCCATTTGCTGAAATATTTTTGATGCGATGGTGAAAGCGATTCGAAAAAAGCCAATGCTTTAGGATCGTCGGCCAGGCAGGTTAACAGGTCGGGTGCAATAGCGATCACAGTTTCATCTTTACTCAAGCGAACTTTAATAGTGGCACCAATGGGCAATGCCAATGCCTTACGCATGCCGGCGTTGATGGCCAAAATCATTTCACCTCCACCCATGGGCATCACAGATGTTTTATCAATCGGCACATTTTCCAAAAAACCTTTTACCCTAAAACCCTTTCGGTCGGCGCTATGCATTTTCAGCACTTCCTTTTCAGGAATAAGAATATAGGTCCAGCCGGTTTTTTCTCCGGCGGCTTGAAACCTTTGGATAATGGCATTAAAAACTGCTTGTGCGGGCATGTTTTGTTAGAGTGATTGAATTAACAGTTCCAGGGTTCCAATGTTTCAATGTTCCAGAGTTCCAGGGTTGACAGTTGACAAGTTCACAAGTTTTAGAAATCATACATCAGAAATCATACATCAAAAATCCCCCTACCACTGATACACTTTCCCTCCCACTATGGTCATCAGCACTTTGGTTTGCAATATCTCTTCGTTTGTGCAAGTCAACAGGTTTTTGGACAGCATCACCAGGTCGCCGTATTTACCCACTTCAATGCTGCCTTTTTCTTTTTCCTGGAATTGCGCTTTGGCATTGGCCATGGTGTAAGAATAAATAGCTTCTTCCCTGCTCATTTTTTGTTCGGGGTAAAATGTGCGGCCATCTTTCATCTGGCGGGTTACACTGGCAAAAAAGTTTGGAATGGGATCAGCATCTTCCACGGGCACATCTGTACCATTGTTCACCAGCACACCTGCTTCCATAAATGCCTTCCACATATAAGCACCTGTACGGCTGCGTTCTTCACCCAGGCGTGCAGGCACAAAAGGCGCATCGCTTGTGCAATGTACCCCCTGCATGCTGGCAATAATATTCCACTGTTTGAATCTTGAAATTTCGGCAGGGTTTACATGTTGTGCATGTTCTACCCGCCAGCGATGATCCCTTGTTGTATCCTTTCCAATTTGCTCCGAAAAAATATTGACAGTTTCCCGGTTAGCACGATCGCCAATAGCATGCACACAAAGTTGAATTTTGTGCTGCCAGGCAAAGTCGGCAATGGCCCGCAGCGAATCCATATCAAAAGTATTTTGACCCATAAATCCACTGCGGTCTGCATAGGGTTCTAACAGCCAGGCACCATAAGAACCTAATGCACCATCCAGCGAAACTTTAATGGCATTCATGGTAAGGTGTCCATTGCCTGCGTTGATAATGGGAAACACCGAAGCATTGTTGCGCAAAGCAGCATTGCCGTCCCGTATCATCATCCAATGGCGCAATTGCAAATTATTTTTATCGGCCATTTCTTTCATCCAACCAATTTGTTCAAATGAAGTACCGGCATCCACAAACGAAGTGATGCCCTTCTTCAAACAATCTGCTTCTGCCAGTTGAATACCTGCCCACCAAACAGCTTTGCGTTGCTCCTCGCTTTGTTTACTTAAGAAATCACCATAAGCCTGGCGAACCAATCCCATGGCCGTTTCTTCCAACACACCAACAATGGTGCCCTTTGCATCTTTTACAATATCGCCTCCTTTGGGATTGGGCGTAGCATTGGTAATACCTGCCAACTCCATGGCTTTTGCATTTACATAAAAAGAGTGACCACTTGCATGGATCAATAACACGGGGTTATTGGGGCTCACTTTGCTCAATGCATCGTGATAGGGATAACCCAAATAATTTTTAGCGGGTTTGGATGTCCATTTTTCCTGGTGCCATCCCCTGCCCACGATCCATTCTCCGGGCTTTGCTTTTGCAGCGGCTTCTCCAATTTTCGAAACAATTTCATCATAACTGTTTACATGCATGAGGTTGATATCCCGCAGGAAATCGCCCAACGCATGTATATGTCCGTGCCCCTCCATAAAACCCGGCATTACAAAACTTCCCTTCGCGTCAACCACTTCGGTTTTGTTGCCGATCCATTTTTCGGCTTCGGTATTCGAACCCACAAACACAATTTTACCGGCAGATACCGCGACCGCTTCTGCCTTTTGCTGTGCATCGTTTACGGTGTATACTTCAGCATTTTTGATCACCAGGTCGGCTTGGTTGGTTTGGCTACAGGAGCCTAAAAACAGCGTTGCAAAAACCAGGGAAAGACAATTAAAAAAACGCATAGTTGAAAAATTTTCGGTGGGTTATACCGGCAGTCTTTAAATGAATGGTGAACATAAACATTCTACCATCACCTGCAAAGTGTTGATTCATATTGTGTATATTAGGTAAACAAACCACACGTATGCAACTAACTGTATCGGAGGCCCTGGAAAAGCTGAAGGTTTCAGGCCAACTTTTTACAACACTCTTTGAGCATGGTTCGCTGAGTGTGGAAATTTACAAACCCTCGAGGGTCGATTTTCAGCAACCACACCAGCGGGATGAAATTTATGTAGTGCTTGCAGGTTCGGGTATATTTCACAACAACGGGCAATCATCGGCGTTTCATGCCGGCGATTTTTTATTTGTACCTGCAGGACAGGTACACCGCTTCATGGATTTTACAGAAGACTTTTGCGCCTGGGTATTTTTTTATGGTCCCATTGGCGGCGAAAAAAAGTAAGACAACTTTTTACGGGCTACACGGCTTCACCATTTACAAACACCTGTTCAATTAAGTTTTCGCCGAAAGCATATGGCAGGTAATTGATGGAATTCATTTTTTGTGTAAGCAACAGGTTAGCCTTTTTACCAACAGCAATACTGCCCACTTCATTTTCCAATTGCAAAGCATTGGCTGCATTAATAGTGGCTGCATTAATAGCTTCTGCCGGAGTCATTTTCATTTGAATGCAGGAAAGCGCCACTACAAAATTCATATTGCCACTGGGCGATGAACCGGGATTATAATCGCTGGCCAACGAAAGCGCACAACCTGCGTTGATCATTTGCCTTGCAGGCGGATATTGCATACGCAAAAAGAATGCAGCCGTCGGCAACATAGTGCCAATGGTTGGGCTGCCTGCCAATGCGTGAATAGCTGCTTCATCCATTGCTTCCAGATGATCGACACTAATAGCATTGGTGGATACGCCCAGTTCTACACCACCCGACACATGCAACTGGTTGGCATGAATTTTTGGCAGCAGTCCTATAGCTTTACCGGCTTCGATCACTGCTCTGCATTCATCTACTGTAAAAAATCCTTGTTCACAAAACACGTCGATATAATCGGCCAATTGTTCAGCTGCAATGGCCGGCAACATTTTTTCGATGATGAGTTGAATATAAGCACCACGACTCTGCTGATACTCGGTGGGCAATGCATGTGCACCTAAAAAACTTGCTTTCACGGGTATGGGTGATACCTGCTTCAATCGTTTCACCACCCGCAGCATTTTCAATTCTGCATCTACAGTCAATCCATAGCCACTTTTAATTTCAATGGCGCCAGTACCCATTTTAATAACGGACTGCAGGCGGGCCAATGCCATAGCAAACAGATCGTCTTCGCTGGTCTGTTGCAGCCTGCTTGCCGACGATAATATACCGCCACCCTTTGCAGCAATTTCGGCATAAGTAGCCCCGTTGATTTTATCTACCATTTCATTTTCGCGGCTTCCTGCAAATACCAAATGCGTATGCGAATCAACCCAGGCAGGCAGTAATAATTTGCCGGTACAATCAACCTGTTGAAAGGAATGATTAGTTGCCAACTCTCCTATTGCATCCATGGGACCAAACGCTTTTATCTTTCCATCTTCTGCCAATAGAAAAGCATTTTCAATAATAGGCAGATGGGATAATTGCGTTGCTCTCAGTACTGCATTGGAAGCATGCGTGCCGACCAGTTGGTGAATATTTGTAAAAAGCATAGCCATATTAAACGCCTCAGTTCATTGCGAAGCGCACTAAGGTAACTCACCCAATACTACTTCATTGTGAAATTATTTATCGGTATCCAACACCAGTTCCATCACTTCCATTTCGCCATTTTCTATACAAAGAAATTGCCTTGAAATGCCCAGGGTATCTATTAACACAATACGATGGCAGACAGCTCTTATTTTTTCCTGCACCGTATGCCCTACTACCTGTATAAAATGATCAACAGCATCTATACACAAGCTTTCAGGCCGAACCCAAATGGGTGTTTGGCAAATATCATCGCCACTATACGATTCAGTGATGCCCATGGTAAACTTAAATGACAGTGGCCTGGCTTTAAACAAGTCATTAATAAACGATTCTATGGAGCCATCGGCTGCATAGCCATTATTAGTTAGCCAGGTTTTTGTAACACCTGCATGCGTGAACATAAAATTTTCGTGTACAAAACACATTTGCAGCAAATCCTTATCCAGGGCTTTGTGCAGCAATTTTGAATGATCTTATGATGCACTACCTGGAAGCCGCTATAGGTTTCATTCACCATGTTTAAATAATGGAAATCGTGGTTACCAAACAACAATACCACTTTTTGCATGTTGGCTTTTTTATAGGCGATGATCTCCTTAAAATTTTGCACCTGTTCTGCACCGGTATGATTATCCCGCGAATCGAAATAATCGCCCACAAAAACCACCCTATCAAAATCCATATTAGCAACAATTTGTTTCCATGCGGTTCTTCCATGTATGTCGCCCAGTGCAATGATTTTCATATTGACCGTTTACAGGATACAAAAATGAAGCATACATGCTAAAAGAAACAGCAAGTTTTTATTCCCAAAAAATATGGCCAATGCTTATTGCTAAACATTGGCCATAGCAGTTAAAAAAATGGAGCAATTATTTCGCCGGGGTAATAATAATATTCCGGTATTCTATCGGGCCGTGATCGCCCTGGAACATGATGGGGCCGGGCAAACCTTCGTAGCTATCCAGCGCACCTCCGGTGATGCCGGGTATTTCCTGTGTGTAGATTATTTTCTTGCCGTTAGCCACCAATTCAATTCTTCTGCCCATAAGGGTGATATCGAACGACTGCCACTCTCCCGCTTTTTTGGCTACCATTTCCAGCGGTGAAATAAACCCATACAATCCACCGAGATAAATGGATCCGGGTTCTTTGCCATAGCTGTCTTCTACCTGTATCTCGTAACGGCCACGCAGGTACACGCCACTGTTGCTGCCCTCGGGATAACGAAACTCTACGTGCAATTTGAAATCGCTAAACTTTCGGTCGCTTATAAGGTTCGAGCCCGATTTATCGCTACGCAAAATGCCATTCTTTGCCACCCATTGGTTTTTGCCCGTTGCATGCCATCCTTTCAAACTTTTGCCATCAAACAATTGGATCGGTTTATCCCAGATGGGCTCGCCTTTGCGAACCAATGCAGGTGCCCTGTGCCCTACCCAATTCAATTTTTCTCCGGAGGGAGTTACAATGAAGCCCACTAAACTATCGCCTTGCAAATCGGCTTCCAGTACAAAATCATAATCATCCTTTTCCCACTGCGGAGGCACAGAAAAGATCATGTGACCGTTTTCAAAATTGATTTTCGACACAGGCCTCGCACTACCACCAAAACCCACGAAACGCCCAAACAACCTGTTGTTACCACTATGCGACACTTCTAACCATGATGGCAGCAATTCTCCGTTTGCATTCACGGTCATATCCCAACGTCCTTCAATACCTTTTCCTTCTTTCGAATTTCCTTGGGCATTGGCAGCACATGCACAAAAGATGATAGATAAACATCCAAACAAACGCATACGAGATGCAGGGGCAAGCAATTTTGACAACATAGACGTGGATTGTGATTGGTGAATGTCAAATGTGAACAGTGTAAGGGAGAATTCCAAAAGGAATGTTTTGGGGGAGGTTTGAAAGTTCACGTGTTCACAGTTCACAAGTTGGCAGGCGGGAAATTTTCACTTTTCAGCTTCTCAACCTACCAACTTACCAACCCATCCATCATGTACCAACAACTCCCCATACCATACCTTTGCGTCTATGAAACTTCCATTCAATTTCCGAAGGATAACAGTAGGATTCATTGCGGTTTTTCTTATTGCATCCGGCTGCAGTACCCACCACTATTTGCGGCATTTACCTGCCAATTATTTTCAATATCATGAAGGCACTACCGTAGCCCTGAGTGCTCACAGGGGCGGTGGCGACTACCCGCAATATCCCGAAAACTGTATCGAATCTTTTCAATGGCTCGCTAAACAAATGCCGACTGTTATTGAATGCGATATCAACCTAACAAAAGACAGCGTGCTCATTATGATGCATGATGATAGTTTTAACCGAACTTCTACCGGCAAAGGTAATATCAGCGACTCATCCTTCGCATATAGCCAAACACTGATGCTGAAAGATAATTTCGGAGCCCTTACCAACTATCGCATTCCCACACTGAGCCAGGTACTGGAATGGGGTAAGGATAAAGCGGCTTTCACACTGGATGTAAAAAAGAATGTGCCGTTTGAAAAAGTAGTGGCAGAACTGCAACGTCAAAAGGCGCACCGTTATGCAGCCATCATTACCTACAATGCCAACGACGCTGCCAAAGTGCATCAACTGGACCCAAATATCATGCTATCGGTAACTATACGCAACCAGGAAGAATACAACCGCCACCACGAACTGGGCATCCCCGACAACAGGATGATCGCCTTTGTGGGTACCCGCGAACCCGATGCCAACTGGCTGCAAACCCTGCACAGCAAAGGCATTCGCTGCATATTGGGCACACTGGGCAACCTCGATAAGATGGCGGCGGCCCGGGGCGATAGCTTGTACAATAAATGGTACACGATGGGTGCAGACATGATGAGCACCGACCGCCCCCTGGAAGCCTGGAAAGTATTGAAGCGTGCAGGAAAATAAACCTGCATACATAATGAAGAAGCTTTGAAGAATAACTTCAACAGTATAGCTTTATGCCATACACTGAATTCAATTCAAACTTTTTTTCACTCCTTCTCAACCACACACTATGAAAACATCCACCTTCCTCATTGCATTGGCCCTTCTTTGGGCCGGTTCGTCCACTGCACAAACCCTGTCGAAAAAATTACAGGAACAATTAGATGCTGCCGAACTGGAAATGTTTGCCGCCACATCCAATGGCGACTCTGCAGCTTTCAGAAAAATATGTGGCCCCGATTATTTTACCATCAACTCGTCGGGCAATGCACAGACACTGGAAGAAGCCCTGCCCTTTGTAAAAATGTTTAAAGGCTCTACCGTATCGCTAAGCCAGCAAATGCAACGGGTGTATGGAGATTTTGCTGTACGAACCGGTTTAGGCAAGGCCTACATCAACGGCCAGCTTGTTGCCGAATTTTTATATACCGGCGGTTGGGTGTACCGCGATAAAAAATGGCAATTTGTGCATTGGCAAGGAACCGCAACCGGCATATTGCTGCAAGGAAAAGGAATGATGGAACCGCCGAAAAAGGAATAAGGTGAGAGGTGTAAGGCGAAAGATGAAAGGGAAGCTTGCTGTTGATAATGCCTTTTGACCATTGACCTTTGATTTTTCACTCTGTCTTTCCAACTTGAGAACATGTGAACTCGTGAACATGTGAACTTTCCAACTTGTAAACCTTTCAACCTTTCAACCCCCAAAAAAACATGCACCCCGACATCATCTCCTACCACGCAAAGCAAACCCCGGAAGACCAGGCCATCTGCGAATTGTTGGCTACTACCATTGACCAGGAATTGAAAGAAGCAGAAAGCAAAGTATGGCATGCACACCCGGTATGGTTCCTCGAAGGCAATCCCATAGTGGGATATAGCCGCCAAAAGCCGGGTATCAGGCTGATGTTTTGGAGCGGTGCCGATTTCGAAGAAGAAGGACTGAAGGTGCTGGGCGAAAAATTTAAAGATGCTTCGGTTTTTTACAATAACGTAACCGAGGTGGACACCAAGGCGCTGAAGCGCTGGCTAAAAAAATCGATCGCCATTCAATGGGATTATATAAACATTGTAAAAAGAAAAGGTCAGTTGCTCCGGTTGAAATAAATTAGCCCCACAATTGTTTCAACCATTATGAATAATACCAGTCACCACGACGAAAGAATTGCGCAAATGTCATTTGCCTCTGTATTTCCGCACTATGTAGCCAAAGTGGAAAAGAAAGGCAGAACCCTGGCAGAACTCTACCAAGTAATAGAATGGCTTACCGGCTTTGATGAAAAGAAATTGCAAAAGCTGATCGCAGAAAAAGCCAGCTTCGAATCTTTTTTCAAACAGGCTACACTTCACCCCAATGCCCATCTTATTACCGGTGTTATTTGCGGCTATCGCATAGAAGAGATCACCAATCCACTAACGCAACAAACCCGCTACCTCGACAAGCTGGTGGACGAATTAGCCAAAGGCAAAAAGATGGAAAAGATTTTGAGGGTTGCATAATTGCACGCTGATTCTCTTTATCAATGAAATCGAAATTCAGATAGCAGGAATACAAAAACGAGTATGCTTTACTACTGCGGTAGCAGGATGCAAAGCATACTCTTACACCTTTGGGGTGATGATCGGTTGAATTTAAGAAAGTGGCTTTTTGCCCGTAATGATATTGTACAGAATTACAATGATGGCAATGACCAATAAAATGTGGACAAGCTTGCTTGTACCAATGCCACCAACTACACCTAGTATACCCAGCAGCCAAACGATAATACAAATCACAGCGATAAGCCAAAGAATTGAACGCATAACTTTTTGGTTTTAAGTAGTTACAATATAACAAATAAAATTTTCCAACCGGCAATATCACAAGGCTGAATACCGTGCTATTTTTCCACCACCCTACCCCATTTCAACCAGGCTTCCAAGTCAGCTTCGTGTAACAAATCTGCCTGTTGGCAACCTTGCCATTTCATTCACTTGCAAAAACTATACATTCGCAGCCTTCAAAAAAGACGACTATGAAACTGGAAGATGTACTCAAAAACAGGAGCAATAACCAATGTGAACTGTGTAAGGCCGAAGGCAACCTGGCACTCTACGAAGTGCAGCCACAGGACACCCGCTACGAGGACAACTGCATTTTCATCTGTCCGAAATGTATAGCGCAAATAGACAAGAAGGAAGAACTGGACAGCACCCACTGGCAATGCCTGAACGAAGCCATGTGGAGCGAACTGCCCGGTGTGCAGGTAGTAAGCTGGCGTATGCTGAACCGCTTGCGCAACGAAAGCTGGGCCGCCGACAACCTGGACATGATGTACCTGGCAGACGACACACTAGCCTGGGCCAAAGCCACCTGCGATCACGAAAACGATGCCACCGTAGAACTGCACCGTGATTGCAACGGTGCCCAATTGCTGAACGGCGATACCGTAGTGCTGATCAAATCGCTGGATGTAAAAGGCTCTACCCTCAATGCTAAAATGGGAACGGTGGTGCGCAATATTCGCCTGGTAGAAGATAATGTACAACAAATAGAAGGCCGTATAGAAGGCCAGCAAATTGTGATACTCACCCAGTACCTGCGCAAGCAACATAGCTAATCAGGAAACTGAGCTTCCTATTCAGAGGAACATCCCCCTACATAAAATTTATGAGTGAATGCCGGGCATGTTGCGATACTACTCGCAGTGGCCGGCATTTTACAACCTGCCCTATTCAACTGGTGCTGCATTGCACTACATTTACTGTATTCCAAAACAAATAACTTCTATGAAATATCATGTTAGTTTGGCATTGCTAGCCAGTTGCTCCACCCTGTTGGCCTGCGCCAATTTTAGCGGCGAGGATAAAGCCACAGCCGACACCACGCAAAAAGCCAGCGTAGAAAAGAACAGTCCCAATACCAATTACAAACCGGCTTTTGCAGGGCAAACCCGCATTGGTGCCATCAGTACCACCACTCCTTATACTTCGGCAGTATTGGCCGAAGGGATTGCCCGACCGTGGGCTATTGTTCCCTTACCGGATGGCCGGCTGCTGATCACCGAAAAATCGGGAACAATGCAAATTCGTACGGCAGATGGAAACCTGGTGAAGAAAATCACCGGCCTGCCTGCGGTAGAAAGCAAGGGACAGGGCGGACTGCTGGATGCAGCACCCGATCCCAATTTTGCAAGCAATAAGATCATTTACTGGGCCTATTCAGAAAAATACGGCGAGGGCAATCTTACGGCTGTTGCCAAAGGCAAATTGTCGGCCGACGAAACCACAATAGAAAACCCAACAGTTATATTTCGTGCAACCCCGTTTTTGCAAAGCAATATGCATTTTGGAAGCAGGCTGGCATTCGACAAGGAAGGATATTTATTTGTAACCGTGGGCGAACGTTCGATACTGGAAGGACGTAAGCAGGCGCAATGGCTGAACTCCGGTTTGGGTAAAGTATTCCGCATTACCCAGGATGGAAAACCCGCACCCGGCAACCCCTTTGCTAACACAAAAGATGCTATGCCCGAAATTTGGAGCTATGGCCATCGCAACCCCCAAAGCCTGGCCATTCACCCTGTAACCGGTGCTTTATGGGAGGCAGAGTTTGGCCCCCGTGGTGGCGACGAACTCAACCTGGTACAACCCGGCAAAAACTATGGCTGGCCCACTATCACGTATGGTATTGAATATGCTGGTCCTGCAGTGGGCGATGGCATACAGCAGAAAGAAGGAATGGAACAACCGGTGTACTACTGGGACCCCGTGGTTTCGCCCAGCGGCATGACTTTTTATACCGGCAATGATATTCCTGAATGGAAGAATGATTTGTTTATTGGTTGCCTCAGCGGCATGCATATTGCCCGCCTGAAAATTGAAAACAACAAAGTAGTGGGTGAAGAAAGAATTATTGCCGACAAAAATGAACGGATCCGCGATGTGGCTTACCTCAATGGAAAATTGTATGCCATTACAGATACCGGGAAACTGATAGTGGTAAAAAAGAAATAAACGAATGAGCTAATCCATATCAAGCTCATTTTCCTTTTAAAAAAAGTGCAGGTCTGCATCGGAGATTTCTCCTTTCGGCCTGCACTTTTTTCATGCCAAATTGTTGCAGCTATAATGTATCAAAAACTTTTTCGTGTGCTATGACAAATCGCACAAAAAAGCAGATCAGCTCCATAAAAACATACTTTATGATTTGAAGCTCTCATTGCCTAAATAATTGCAAAAACTCCGGGCACGATTAAACTTTCAATTCAACAACAGGATATAACCAGCGATCATTTTACCAAGTAATATTTACAACAACTATTGCAACCTTATTTGCTGAAACACTTGTATTTACAGGCATTTCAGAGAACAGTACTTCTCTCATAAATTTCACCCAATATTATTTTTCTGTATGTGATTTTTGGCAAACACCAAATGCTAAAGCCAGTTTTGCCTCTTTACATCCGCAATTCTTCAAACTACCTTTGCCTCCTCAAATAATCATCTTCACAATTGATGAAAGCAACTATAGGGCTTTTGTCAACCCACACCGATCAGTATATGTAACACAAGATTTCTGCCATCAGGCCATGCAATTTTTTTGACGGGCCCTTACACCGTTTTTTGATGGCAACTAACAGCAACCCCAATACCTGCAGACAGGTGTATGCCAGTTGAACCTGGCGCCCTCATTTTTTTACTGTAAACCATTTATAATGGCTGGATTTTTATTCAATGGCAGGCCTATGCGGCGCCTGCTCACTATGGTATGTCTTTTACATGCCTCCTTTTTTGCGATTGCCCAGGTAGGCGATCAGCAATTGACCAAAATTGCAAGCTGGAATGCCTATGTGCATATGCCGGATGACTATGATGCTAACCCCACAAAGAAGTATCCCGTTATCGTGTTTATTCCCGGCTTGGGCGAAATAGGAACTGATGCTTCAAAACTATTGGTGTATGGCCCTGGCTACTACATAAAGCAGGGCAACAAAATGCAGTTTACTGTAAACGGCGTTGTGGAAAAACCCATCGTCATTAGTTTGCAGCCTGCAAGTTCCTGGCCTAATCCTGATGTGATCAATACCCGTATCGATTCAATTATGAAACGTTGGCGCATTGACCCCAACAGGCTTTACCTGACCGGTTTGAGCATGGGCGGATTTTCGGCCGATAACTATATTACCGGCAATGCCAACTATGCTAAAAAAGTAGCGGCCATTGTAGCCATGTCGGCAGTGGAACCCAACTTTCCATTGACCAACCTGCGCCCCTATGCTTTGAATGGCGGTAAATGGTGGGGCTTCGAGGGTACAACAGATTATAGAAAAATGGACCTGATAAGGGATACCATGAATAGGATAGTTCCAGGCTCGGCGAGGTACACCCAATATGTTGGCGGGCACTGCTGCTGGAATACCTGGTACAATCCTACATGGACAGAAAATGGAGAAAATATTTATGAATGGATGTTGAAGCAATCGCTGGGAGCATCTGCACCGGTAAACCAACCTCCCGTGGCCAATGCAGGTCCCGATATGACAATTGAAGAAGGAACTGTCATCAATATCAACTCGAATGGTTCAACAGATCCGGATGGTACCATTGCTTCCAAAAAATGGACCATCACCAATACAGCTACCGGTGGTGTGGTGCAAAATGAAGCTACTACACTTCCTTCTACCCTGCCGGTTGGCACATACAGGGTGGTGTTGAAAGTAACCGACAATATGGGTGCTACTGCTACCGATGAAATGATACTTACCGTAAAACAAATGACACCGGCGAACAACGCTCCAAAAGCCGCAGCCGGCAACGATAAACTCATTCATTTACCTACGGCTTCTGTAGTGTTGGATGGCAGTGGATCATCGGACACAGATGGCACTATTTCCAGTGGATCCTGGACGCAAATAAGTGGGCCATCGGCAGCACAATTATCCAATGCCAACACCTTGCAGTGTACTGCATCAGGTCTGGAAGCAGGTATATACAAATTTCAATTGACCGTAACAGATAATGGCGGCGCTACCGGCAAAGACACATTGCAAATAACAGTGAACCAACCACCGGTGGTAAATGCCGGTATCGACAGGGTGTTTGCTATAGGCGGTACTATTTCTATTAGTGCAACAGTATCCGATCCCGATGGTTCTATTGCCAGCCAAAGCTGGACCATCAGCAATAGCCAAACCGGCGAAATATTGTATGCAGGTGTTGCTGCATTCCCCAGCACATTACCTAAAGGCAGCTACAAAGCTGTATTGACTGCCACAGACAATCGCGGTGCCAGCGCCAGCGATGAAATGCTGCTGGTAGTAAATGAAAAACCCGTTGCCATTGCAGGGCTCGATTTGAGCATTAAAGCCCCTGTCAGCGATTTCACTTTCAGCAGCAATCGTTCTTATGATGTAAATGGTACTATAGTTGGTTATACCTGGACAAGACTTTCAGGCCCTGCAACAATCGATATCAAAAATCAACATACAGCAACACCAACATTTACTACACTGGAAGTGGGCATGCATGTATTCCAGTTGGTGGTTACAGATGATTATGGATTAACCGGCGCCGATACCGTACGCATCAACGTAACCAGTACACAAGCCGGTGGTGGTAGTGGTAGTGGTGGCGAAGCTCCTGTAGTTGAAAATGTAAGAAACAGGATACTGATAGATGCAGGCCCAACGCCCTCTGTGGGCAAAACCACCGAAAAAGATCAGTGGGGTAAATATTGGAACAACGTGACCGATGGCCGTGCAGGTGTAAGATTGACCAATGCGGTAGATACTGCCAACAGGCCAACCACATTGGGTGTGGAAGTGATCACCAGGATCGATGGCACATTTAGCACAAGTGGCAATGGCATGAATGGTGGCAACACTATTGGAGATGTGGGCGATTACCCATCATCTGCCACAGATGATAATGCATTCGGACATAACTCCACAACCGCCGGTACATGGAGAATTTACGGACTCGATCCAAAGTTGACCTACAATTTCAAATTCTGGGGTACGCGTTCCAGCACAGGCACGAGAACATTGCAGATCAAAAAATCGACCGATGCCGATTATACACAAGAGTCGGATGCAGTGAACAACAAGAATTACAACCAAGCCATGTATTTCAACGGCATCACGGGTGTAACCGAAGTAGTATTCAACATGCGGGTAAAACCGGGCCAAACCTATGGCAACATTAGCGTGATAGATATTGTGACCTATACCAATCCTGCACAGCCAGTCCAGGCCAATATACTCAGTGTGAAACCTGCTGCGACTACAGCCACAGCAGCACCTACAGTGGCTCCTGCTTTGGACTCAAAAATTGATGCGCAGTCAAAAAACACGGTGCAAATTTGGCCCAACCCTACCACGGGCAACAGCCATTTGCAATTGGTGAATACGTATCGCGGGCAAACGAATATTACCGTGCTGAATAATGCAGGTGCTACCATTAGAACCATCACTATTTCTAAAACACAGGATGTACTCACACATCCCATCAACCTTTCGGGAATAGCTAAAGGCATCTACTATGTAAAAGTGCAAATGGGCACCATCAGCGAAATGAAAAAGCTGGTGCTTCAATAATCGGGTTATTTATTTTACTGTACTCCCCGCTGTTCAATGTTGAGCAGCGGGGAGTTTTGCATATTTATAACAGCCCGGTCATTTACCTTACATTGCAACCAAAATCACCCCTGACTATGAATCGCTACCGGAGCTTTTTATTTGCACTCCCAGTTTTACTGGCAGCCTGTGCTGCACCTGCTATCAAGATCACTTCTGAAGAAATGTTGGATAAAGGATATGGTTCTTATAAAACCTATGCATTTATTCCCACCACCGATACCATGTATGGCAAAATGCTGAATCGTGCAGTATTTGTGCCAGCACTTATTAAAGAAGCTACTGAACAACTGGAGAAAAAAGGTTTTAAACTCGACACCCTGCACCCGGACGTATTATTTACCTATCATTTGGTGCTGGCCCGCAACTACGATGCCAGTGCTGAGCAAAAAGTAGTGTACAACCAGCAGGTGAGTTCTGCAGCATCCATGCCCACTTCTATGTATGGCTACGGGTATGGTACAGGCACTTACCCCGGTGTAACCATTGGTGGCGGCGGAGGAGGTGTTTATGGCAGCAATACCATGCGCACCGGCACAGCACCCGGTTCCAGCTACTACAGTTTTAGCAGCGACAACAGGCCCTATAGCTACCAGGGAAAAATTGCTATCGACACCCTTCGCGAAGGCACATTGGTAATTGATATGTTTGATGCTGCTTCCAAACGGGTAGCCTGGCGCTGTGTGGCAGAAGGCTCTAAAAAAGAAACAGAGAAACTGGCGCCTGATGTGGCGGTAAAAACTTACCTGCCTATGATGATGAAAAAATTGCCACGCAAATAATCATCTTCTCAATAACTGAATTCTACAAAGAGCCTTCGGGCTCTTTTTGTTTACCATACCATTCACCTGGCAGGATAGGCAAAATCAGTTTTAGGTAAGGCCAAAACAGTTAGCTTAGCGACCGTAAATTTCTTGCCAATAACAATGTGCCTATACAGATGGGTGCAGCAAAATAGATTGCTGCCTTTATTTTTCCTGCTTTTACTGCTACCCGTTTCGGGCACCCTGCATGCGCAGTTGTGTTCGGGAAGCCTTGGCGACCCCGTGGTGAATATTACGTTTGGTCCCGGTGGCAACAGCACGGCTTATGTAGCTACCAATGCCTACACCTATACTTCTTCCCCTTGCCCCAACGATGGTTACTACACTATTACCAATGCTACCAGCAATTGCTTCAATAATTCCTGGCATACCGTCAACAGCGACCACACCGGCAATGGCGGCTCATTCCTGTTGGTGAATGCCACTTATACGCCCGGCGATTTTATGGTAACCAAAGTGAGCGGCCTCTGCCCTAATACCACGTACGAATTTGCTGCCTGGCTGGTGAATGTAAAATCCACACCGGGTATCCTGCCTGATATTACATTCAGCATAGAAAGCACGGATGGCACTGTATTAAAGAAATACAACTCAGGTAATATTCCGAACACCAGCAGCCCCGAATGGAAACAATATGGTTTCTATTTTGTAACGCCACCCACCGAATCGGAAATTGTGCTACGCCTTACCAACAATGCACCAGGTGGCAATGGCAACGATATTGGTTTAGATGATATTACTTTCCGACCCTGTGGACCCGATATTGTAACGCAAATAAACGGGTTTACCGATAAAGCCAGCACCTGCCAGGGACAAGCCAACGATTATGATTTTGAAACCATCGTGTCTGCAGGATTTGCATCGCCAGTGTATCAGTGGCAGCAAAGTTTGGATGGAGGTACCAGCTGGAAAGATATTGCCGGCGCTAATTCCCTCAATTATCACCGGCCGGGCAGCGACACCGGTATATTCAAATACAGGCTCACCATTGCCGAGCAAAATGGCGCAAGCATTGCATCCTGCCGCGTTGCGTCCAACACACTTACAGTAGCTGTTTATCCATTACCCAAAGTGGATGCCGGCGAAAACAGAACGGTGCTGGCAGGTGATGCCATTACCTTGTTGCCAACCGTGGTTGCTACAAACCCTGTTTACGAATGGCAACCCGCAAACTTTTTAAATGATCCGAAATTGATGAGCCCTTCGGCCAATCCACCGCTCGACCAACAATACACTTTGAAGGTTACTACAAGCGAAGGTTGCAGCGCCAGCGATGCCATGAAAATTTTTGTAGTGGCCGATATTTTTGTGCCCACCGCTTTTACTCCCAATGGCGATGGCATAAATGATAGGTGGCGTATCCCCTATCTCGACCCCGCATTCAATGCAACCGTGAAAGTATTTAACCGCTTTGGTCAACCCGTGTACCACACACAAAGTGCCAAAGTAGATTGGGATGGAAAATTGAATGGCATGGAGCAGCCCACCGGGATTTATGTGTACCAAATTTCTTTTGCCAACAGCAAACGCAAACCCATGAAGGGAAGTTTTACATTGATACGATAAACGTTTGCATACATGCGCAGTATTTTCTGCTAACTACATCGGCTTTCCTTCGGACAAATTTTTGATAGCCTGTTCTATGATCTTTTTGTTTTGCTCATCGGGCGCTTGCGGCAATGCAAGCTTAGCATGTTCCAATGCTTTTTTGAAATCGCCCGCAGCAGAATAACCACGCATCAAGCCGGCATGCGTTGGCCATGCTCCTTTATGCTTTGCAAAATTTTGTTGAAACACGGCCAATGCTTCCGGTATTTTTTGTTGAGCCAGCAATTGGCGACCATAGCGATGCAACTCAACCACAGTAGCATTCTCCATTGCTTGCTTCATTAAAGAGTCGGCTTCTGCTTTACGGTTTAGCCGATTCAACAAACCTGCTTTTGTGTTCAATGCTGCAAAAGTTTTTACACCTCCCAGCGATGGGTTTACTGCCGAATTGATCCAGTTCAAAGCTTCTGTTTCATTCACTTCATTTTGCAAACACCAGCCAGCTGCAGCTTCCAGGCTTGGTGGATCGAAACCCAAAGCTCCACTCATTTGCGAACGGATAGAGGCCAGTGTTGTTTGTTTCAGATCGACAGTTACCGATATGGGTATGCGCCATTTTTCCCATTCCAATGCAAGCTCTACTGTATTGGGTTTATCGTTCGAAAAAGTATACGCCAGCCTTTCCCTGCTTTCTTTCATATCCTTTTGCTGATGGGTGCCAACACGCAATACATCGGCAGTTTGGTCGTAAAAATAACTGCCCCATTCTTTCACATTCTTATTAAAAATGAGTGTGCAAGAATCGGCATACAGTGCAATGAAAAATGCGTAATTGCCCGCGGACAATGGCTTCCCGTTGATGAACACATCGGTTGAAAAAGAGATGGTGGTACACTCGTTGGCACCGGCTCTCCAGGGCGATGCAACATTGGAACCATAGCCCAATACATTGAAGCCAAATGGAGCTATATCGGTTCCCCAGATTTTTCCTTCACGCCCTTTTACTCCGGGTGCATTCCAATGCACTTCAATATCGGTAACACCTACCCTACTTCCGGCACTGCTCACGAGGTTTACACCACCATCGGGCAAATGCAGGTTTTGTGCAACAGCGGTTTGTAAGAAAGATGCTGCGATACATGCAGTAATAGCTATTGTTTTGCGGGTTATAAAATGCAGGTGCATGGTGTAGTATTTGGTGCAAGAATTGAAAAGGAAAAGTTACATGAATGCACACAACTCTCCTGTTTACCAATCACGCAAAGCAGCCGTTCATCCTGCAAAAACGCATAGCTGACAAGGCATCACTTCACATGCAGCATTTATATTTGTTGCTCAACACATACGCATGAGCATACATATAAGCGCAGCCGCTACCGATATTGCCCCCATTGTACTAATGCCCGGCGACCCACTGCGTGCCAAATTATTTGCCGAAAAATATTTGGAGCAACCCCGGCTGGTGAGTGCTACCCGCAATGTGTTTTACTATACCGGCACCTACCAGGGCAGGCCGCTTACCATTGGTGCCAGTGGCATGGGATGTGCTTCCATCGGCATCTACTCCTACGAACTTTTTACCGAGTACCATGTGCAACATATTATTCGCATCGGCACTTGTGGCGCATATACTACCGAACTGAAATTGTTCGATATTCTGAATGTTTCATTATCGGCCAGCGAGTCCAGTTTTGCAAGGGCTGCTTATGGATACGAAGCCAATTCGATACAACCGGAAGGCAACACGTTTCATCAACTGCAGGCCACTGCCAAAAACATTGGACAACCTATCACCACCTGCGCTGTGCATTGCAGCGATTATTTTTATAGCAATATCACCGGGCTGCCGCCGGTGGCTATCGAGCATCAGTGCAAGGCCGTAGAAATGGAGGCTTTTGCATTATTCAATACAGCTAAAGAACTCGGGAAGTCCGCTGCCTGCCTGCTCACCGTTTCCGATATCATTCCCACCCGCGAAAGAATTTCTGCGGTGGAAAGAGAGCAGGCGCTGATACCCATGGTAGAACTGGCACTGGCCACTACGTTAACGCTGTAAAGCTGCAGAATCCAACGTAAAACGTAGGGTTCAAATCGTTCTCAAGCAGCATTTGGACGGCATGTGATTCACAGACAACAACCTAATTAAAAAATATTTTTATTGATTTTTCGCTCATTCTTCCGTTACATTTGGAAGGAAGACTAAGTTCATCTATTTAGTGTACTAAAACATCCATACCATGACTAAAATTGCAAACATCACATTGTGCCTATCGCTGCTGGCAGGCATGGCACAAGCACAACAAACACCAGCTAAGCCAAAAAGCAATCTTGAGCTCACTGTAGATTACTCTTCAATCTCCTACCCTGTAACCAAAATAATGTTGTCGTATTACAATACCCTCTCCAAGGAAAGATACCTTGACAGTGTGGAAGTAAGCCCTTCAGGCAAAGCCGTATTCCAGGTGGCACTTCCCGAACCGCTTTTGGCCAGTGTAAGAGCCGTACCTGATGTAAAAAAGGACACTACACTAAAAGCAAAAATGGATGTGTTGCGTGATGCATATAGCATTTACCTGGAACCCGGTAAGATCAGCATTACTTCAAAAGACTTGTTGAATAAAGGCACTGCAAAAGGCTCTAAATCACAAACTGCATTCCAGGAGCTGAGGAAAAATGTAACTGCATACGACTCTGCCAACAAACTGTTGTACGCCAAATACAGTGAGGCCCGCAAAAACAAAGACAATGTAGCAGCCGACAAAGCAGAAGCTTCTATCGACTCACTCGATGCTGTAATTAAAGAAACCGTGTATCTGCCATTCATTCAAACCAAGGGCAAAAATTCGCCGGTAGCATTGTATGCCCTTTCGCAATATGCAGGGTACTCTATTGATGCAAAAAAAATAGAACCTCTCTACGAAAGCCTCGATGAGAAAGTGAAAGAACTGCCTTCCGGTGTTTTATTCAAGCAGAAATTGGATATTGCCAAAACAGTAGCCGTAGGACAGGCAGCTCCACAGTTTACGCAAAACGATACATCGGGTGTAGCAGTTAGCCTGGCTTCTTTTAAAGGCAAATATGTACTCATCGATTTTTGGGCAAGCTGGTGCGGACCCTGCCGTGCAGAAAATCCCAACGTAGTAAAAGCTTTCAACAAGCATAAAGCTGCAGGCTTTACCGTACTGGGCGTTTCTCTTGACCAACCCGGAGCGCAAGCAAAATGGTTGAAAGCCATTCACGACGACAAACTGGAATGGACGCATGTAAGCGACCTGCAATACTGGAAAAACGAAGTGGCCCAACTCTACGGTGTACAAGCCATTCCGCAGAATTACCTGCTGGACACCGAAGGAAAAATTATTGGCAAAGACCTGAGAGGAGAAGAACTGCAAGCCAAACTGGACGAGCTGTTCAAAGACAAATAACCTTTACGAGGTCAAATAAAAAAACGTTGGATGATGTTATATCGTCCAACGTTTTTTTTATGCACAGGCGTTACCGCCAAGGAGTAACTTTCTTACTGTACAAAATGCCAACACACACCAGCTATGTCTATAATATTTACTTCAATACCATAAGGCATTTGTGCAACCTCGCCAATGCGAATGCCATATTTTTCCGGCAATTGTTTTGCAAATACTTCATCGCGAAAAGCTTTGGCATCTTCCACATTTACCGTAAGCATAAAATTTTCTGCGAAAGCTTTGTTGTCGAATTTTTGGAGAATAAAACGACAGCCATTGTTTTCAAAACCCACATAATCGCCGCCATCCCATGCAATGCTAAAACCCAGTTCCTGGAACAATGCTTTGGATAGCTGGAAATCGGCACCCGAAGGCACAAACGGTTGTAAGGCAAGAAACTTCATGATGTGCTGTTTGCTTAAAGATAGATTGCCGGCAATTCTTTTACAGATTATCTTCTTACTTGTTCAGTTTCGATGACAGGTCAAGATGATGGTCTGCAGCAGTTTGCTTTGCCAGTTCATAACCGGCATCGCTATGACGAATGACGCCCATGCCCGGATCGTTGCGCAATACCCGCTTCAATCTTTGTTCGGCATCGACAGTACCATCGGCTACTATCACCATACCCGCATGAATGCTAAAGCCCATACCCACACCACCGCCATGGTGCAGGCTCACCCAACTGGCGCCACCTGCGGTACTCACCAGTGCATTCAAGATTGGCCAGTCGGCCACTGCATCCGAACCATCGAGCATCGATTCTGTTTCGCGGTAAGGTGAAGCCACACTACCGGTATCGAGATGATCGCGTCCTATTACAATGGGTGCTTTTACTTTCCCGGTACGTACCAGTTCGTTGAAAGCCAGTCCCGCTTTTTCTCGTTCGCCCTGCCCCAACCAGCATATCCTTGCAGGTAGCCCCTGGAATGCAATTTTCTCTTTGGCCATATGCATCCAGCGCATGAGCCCTTCATTCTCCGGGAACATTTCCATGATCAATTCGTCCGTTACAGCAATATCAGCAGGATCACCACTCAGTACCGCCCAACGGAAGGGACCTTTACCCAGGCAGAACAATGGGCGTATATAAGCCGGTACAAAACCCGGGAAGAGCTCTGCTGCGTCTTTATTGCCCAATGCAGGGAACGCAAATGGTCCACTGTCTTTTGATTCAAACTCCAATGCTCTCGCCCTGATATTGTTGCCATAATCGAAAGTGATAGCACCTTTGGCCTGCAACTGCATCATGAGTTGTACATGTAAGTGCATGGACTGGTAACTACGATGCAGGTATTCTTCTTCATTCGATTTCCGCATGGCATTGGCTTCATCGTTGGTAAGCGTATGCGGTATATAGCCAATGAGTGGATCATGCGCACTGGTTTGGTCAGTGAGCGTATCCGGTATTATATCGCGATGTAGCAAATGATCGAGCAAGTGAACCGCATTGCATACTACGCCAATGCTTTTGGCAATGCCTTCGCGGCGATAATGCAATGCAGCATTGATAGCATGATCTATACTGGTATATTTTTCGTCGAGGTATTTTGTTTCAATACGTTTGTCAATTCTCCATTCTTCCACTTCAGCCACGAGTGCTACGCCTTCATTCATGGTAATAGCTAATGGCTGAGCGCCACCCATGCCGCCAAGTCCGGCAGTTACATTCAGTGTTCCTTTCAGCGTACCACCAAAATGTTTTTCGGCAATGGCCGCATAGGTTTCATAAGTGCCCTGCACAATGCCCTGGCTGCCGATATAGATCCAGCTACCCGCAGTCATTTGGCCATACATGAGAAGGCCTTTTTTCTCCAACTCATCAAAGGTTTTCCAATTGGCCCAGTTGGGTACCAACTGGCTATTGCTGAGCAATACCCGCGGAGCATCTTTATGTGTTTGCAAAATGCCCACAGGCTTTCCACTTTGAATAAGCAGGCTTTCATCGTTTTCCAACACTTTGAGTGCGGCAATAATTTTATCGAGGGCTTCAAAATTTCGGGCTGCTTTTCCACGGCCACCGTACACAATCAGGTCTTCAGGGCGCTCTGCCACTTCGGGGTCAAGGTTATTGAGCAGCATACGCAGCGCCGCTTCCTGGATCCAGCCTTTGCAGGATAATTGATTGCCAGTTGGTGTTTTGTACTTGGTAGGATCGTATGACATACAATTCTTCTTTTAATTAAAAAACTGGCCGTCAGGCAAGGTTCAACTTGCTGATAGCCAAAATCAATCGTTATTTATATGGGCCGAAGCCTGTACAAAAAAAGCGTAAAAGCCCGGCCTTTGGTGGGGCCAAAAGTAGAGTAAAGCTGCCGCTCAATTTTGTGAAAGAAATGAAATTCAGGCACTTTTTTTGAAGTAACGTTATGGTTGTCACAGTTCGGCGCTCTTGTATCTGTTAAAAACAATGAGTACCTTTTAAAAACATTCATCCCCGGTGTTTCCACACCCGCCGGTACCGAATGTTGAGCGTGAACTGATGAACAATACAAACCCTTGTAAATGTATCGCAGCTCAATCCTTAGACCCTGGCAATGACACGTTCAATCAGCAACAACACACTCGTTCTTTTTTTATGGTTGATCGTAGGCTGCATGCACGATGATGAAGTAAAGCAATTTCAAATGTCGGGTGCCTATACCCTGCAGCAACAGTGGATCATGCAGGAAGGTGCAGATACCGTTTTCACAAGGGTGCAGCAGTTGAAAATGTACAATGGCGATTTTGTAATGTATGCAGGCATTGCCCCCGGAGATTCTACCTGCAGTTTTGGAGTAGGCACCTACTCTGTAAGAAGCGATACCATTACAGAAGCGATTTTCTTTAGTGCATCGAATACGGTAATGAGTAGCATGGATAAGAAATACCGCCTGCTCGTTTCCAAAGAGGGCAAAGGATTTAAACAGGTGATACCGGATTTTGATAAGCGCAAGGGAAAGAAAAGAACTTTGTCGGAAACCTACACTTCTGTTGGTATTACACTGGCTTCGCCTTTAGATGGACTTTGGAAAGAAGATAAAGCGTATTTCGTAGTAGACCAGGACACATCGATCTTTAAAGCCACCCAGTATAAAATGTACCATGCGGGTTATTTTATATACGGGCAAATTTGGTTTGATACACAGAAAAAAATGCATACCGCCGCAGGATTTGGATCATTCAGTTTTGAAGGCAAAGACAATTTGAAAGAACATGTGTTGGTGTCCACGTACAACATGTTCGTAAATAAAACCGTAGAAGTAACACTTGAAATGTTGGGCACCGACAAGTTTAAGCAAACCATCTATTTACCCGACGGATCACAAACAGTAGAACACTATTCACGTATTAAACTTCGATAAACTAATACAAGCTCTATAGTAAAATTATCAATGGGACACAGCATTCGGGATTCATAGGATAATGGTACTTTGTAAATCGCACCATTGTTTTAAACGTCTCGTAGCTGTGTCTCATTCATTTGCAGGGTGTATCAGGCAAATGCCTCAAAACCCTGGTTGAGTTGCATACCATGTGTTGAAGCAAAATGGTTTACCTGCGCTACAAACGTGAAGTCTTTAATAAGCCCCGCTACTGCATTGATATCTTCTGCAAAAATGCGATCCTCGCTGGCAAAGCCCACATACTTGCGTACATGCTCGTGGGCAAACTCAAGAATGGCGCTGCTTTTATGCGGCCTTCTGAACTCAATGGCCTGGCAGGCACTCAGCAATTCAATAGCCAGAATAAATTCAAGATTATCGAGCACCTGGTTCAGTTTACGGCCACTGATGCTGCCCATACTCACATGGTCTTCCTGCCCCAGCGAAGTAGGAATACTATCGGCACTGGCCGGGAAACAAAGCGTTTTATTTTCGGTAACCAATGCAGCAGTGGTGTATTGCGGAATCATGAAACCACTATTAAGCCCTACGTCTTTCATCAACAACATGGGAAGCCCCCATTTTCCTTCGAGCAAAAGATAGCAACGACGATCGCTGATATTGCCAATTTCAGCCGCAGCAAAGCAGGCATAGTCCAATGGCAACGCTAAGGGTTGGCCATGAAAATTGCCACCACTGATAGTATCGTTGGCATTAAAAATAATGGGGTTATCCGTTACCGAATTCAATTCAATTTCGGTGAGTTCTTTCAAATGTTTCCAGGCATTGCGACTGGCGCCATGCACTTGTGGCATACAACGCAAACTATAAGGGTCCTGCACACGGCCACAATCGATATGGCTGCTCATAATTTCAGATTCGGCCAATAACAACCGAAGGCGCTGGGCCACCAGTTTGTTGCCGGCATAAGGCCGCAACTCATGCAACCTTGCATCAAATGGAGCCTGTGTACCGGTCAATGCTTCCAGGCTCATGGCACCAATTATATCAGCAGCTTCCAGGCAATTGTGCATGCGCTGCACTGCTTTTACTGCAAAGGATAAAATGAATTGTGTACCGTTGATCAATGCCAACCCTTCTTTAGGCCCCAGGGCTATTGGCGCTACACCCAATTGCTGCAACACACGGCCCGCGGGTTGACGCATACCTTCATAAAAAACTTCGCCCAACCCGATGAGGGGTAAAAACAAATGCGCCAGCGGAGCCAAATCGCCACTGGCTCCTACACTACCCTTTTCGGGTACTACGGGAATAATGTTTTGATCTATATGCCAAATGATCCTTTCAATGGTGCTTAACTGTACGCCACTAAATCCCTGTGCCAATGCATGCACTTTGGTGATGAGCATTATTTTGGCAACCTCAGCAGGTATGGGTTCGCCTACGCCGACACTATGGCTTTGCAGAATTTTATATTGCAGGGTACGGGTATCTTCTGCCGAGATGGGAGAACTGGCCAATATGCCAAAGCCTGTGTTGATACCATACACGGTCCTGTTTGTATCCACTATCTCCTGCACATGTTGCTGCGATGCTTCAATGCGCTTAACTACATCAGGATGGAGTACGCCCCGTGTGCCGCCCGAAGCAAGAGCAATGGCATGAGACACGGATAAATGTTGGGCACCATAATTAAAAACAACAGACATGGCAAGCTTTTTTAATGAGCGGGCAAAGTTAGCGTTTAGGCTGTAACAAGCCTGCACCGGCACATTGCCCAAAATCTATAATATGTGAAAATTGATGCAACATTGGTGTTGCCCAACCTGCAACAATCCTTTGTGGATGAAGGCTGTGTTTGTCAAAAAAACAACTTCGCCCACAGAAAATACCTGAAATTAGTAGAACAATCCATGGTATGGCTGGACAAGAATTTTGGAAATTTTTAGCAGGTATTACCCTCTTCATCATGGGTATGCGTTTTCTAGAAGAGGCCTTGCGCAGACTGGCAGGCCGTTCGTTCAAACTTTTTTTAAAGCGCAACTCGCAAACAAAACTAAGAGGATTATTGAGTGGCAGCGTTGTTGCCATGGTGTTACAAAGCAGCTCTATTGTAAACCTGCTGGTACTGGCATTTGTGGGTGCGGGTGTAATCGCATTGCAAAATGGATTAGCGTTGATATTGGGCGCCAACCTCGGTGCGGTTTCCATTACATGGCTCATGGCATTGGTAGGTTTTCAAATGGATATTGAAGCCTATGCACTTCCGTTGGTGGGCATTGCCGGCATTTTGTACAATGCTTTCAACAAGGAATCTGCTATTTCGAAATGGTGTTTATTTCTATTAGGTTTTGGCTTACTCTTTTCAGGGTTGGGGTTCATTAAAAACAGCGCATCCTTGCTGGCAGCAAAAGTGGACTTTGTAGCTATTGCCGATTACCCGCATGTAGTATTCATACTCGTTGGATTTTTACTAACAGCCATTGTACAGTCAAGCTCAGCAGTAATAGCATTGGCGATGAGTGTAGTAATGGCCAATGCACTAAGCCTGCAACATGCCATGGCCATTGTGTTGGGCGCCGAAGTAGGCACCACGCTTAAAATGCTTTTTGCAGCCATAGGGGGCAGTGCCGACAAAAAACGTGTGGCACTCGCCGATTTTTTGTTCAGTGTTATAACCATGCTGCTGCTCGCTATTTTCCTGGTTCCCATCCAATATTTCATCGTTACCATTTGCGGCGTACACGAACCGGTAATTGCAGTGGTTGTTTTTCAAACCCTGTTCAATATTGTTGGCATACTGCTGTTCCTGCCTTTTCTTAATCCCATTGCCAAATGGCTCAACGAACAATTTACCGCAGGCGAAAAAAAATCCATCTTCCTTACCGACCTGGCCATTGCAGATAAGCTGATAGCTATAGAAACGCTACGCAATGAAGTGATGTCGCTACTACAGCATGTACTCATTTTCAGCCGAAAATTATTTGGGTCGGAAACCACTGCAAAACATGTAGGCTATTTTCAAAAAGATTTTGAAAACCTGACCACCGACGAGCAATACAATTATATAAAAGTGCAACACGGCGAGATCTACAATTTCTACATCCGTATGCAGGATGGCACGTTGAAATCAATGGATATTGTAGAATCAGAAAGACTGGTGGATGCAGCCCGCAAT
Organism: Phnomibacter sp.; assembly: GCA_035456005.1. Taxonomy (GTDB): domain Bacteria; phylum Bacteroidota; class Bacteroidia; order Chitinophagales; family Chitinophagaceae; genus Phnomibacter. Next base: position 824,018 of record DATIEA010000004.1, read on the forward strand.
GCTACATACGCAGCGAAGAATTTTAAAGATTGTGCTGCTGATGTGCAGGAGTTTAGCAACAGCAGCAAAGATCAAAAGTTTGACATGTACAGGGTATGCGCCAGGCAAATGGCTACCTGCACACATGCAATGGAGCAACTGCTATTTACACATGATGCCAACAAGCACGATGCTCTCATGGATTTTCATCGGGAACTGCAACTACAGTACCGTGGCAATATCAAAACCATTTATGGTGGCATTGTTACATCCAGTTTACGGGAAGTAGAAGTAACTACAGCCATGAACCTAAATCGTGAAATTACAACAGGGCTAAAATCATTGTCTATGGCTGCAAAAGATGTATTGCTCGACGAACAGCAGGCAGAAGACTTTGAAGACCTGCCGGGATTCATCAGGTAGCCACTGCATTGCTGCTAACTTTTCAGCAGCATGATGATAGAACCAATCAACGTCAATACAATTACAATTTTCCTGTAACTGGTATCCTGCATTTTTTTTACCCAGCGAATACCCAGCACAAAACCCAGTGCCAATGCAGGTATCAATACTGCATCCGTCAGCAAAGTATGAGTGTTGATGTTTTTCCAATAGAACGCCTGGAAGGGAAGTTTAAAAAGATTGATGACCAAAAACAACCAGGCCGCGGTGCCAATAAAATCATTTTTGGAAAGCCGCATGGCGAGGAAATAGAGGTTGGAAAATGCACCAGCCAAATTGCCGATCATGGTAGTGAACCCCGCTGCTAATCCAGTAGAAGCTGCAAACATTGGATGCTTCGGCACCGTAGGAGATTTGCGCAGTTCCATCCACAATACTATAATGATGGTGAGCACAACTATCACCGCCATGATGCGTCGAAACACCTGTTCATTCAAATCTTTTCCTACAAACACGCCCAACAAAATTCCAACAGCCATCCATGGAACCAACTTCCAAAAATGCGCCCACTGCGCATGCCGGTTATAATAATACACTGCAGCAATGTCGGCCACGCAGAGTAAGGGTAATACAATGCCGGTGGAAGATTTGCCACCAAACACCAGTGCCATTATGGTTACAGAAAGCATATCCACGCCCTTCAGTCCGGCTTTGCCCAAACCAATTATAAATGCAGCAGTAAAAATGAAAGCCCACTGAACAAAAGTGTAATAAGAAAAAATATCCATGCAGGAAAGAATGTGATGTGATGAGTAAATGTTGGCAGGAGTACGTTACTTCAAGGCTTCCCGAATTTTGGGTGCAATTTTAGTTCCGAATATTTCTATGGATTTCATGAGCAATGCATGCGACGGTCCGCCCACATCCATATGTGCTGAAAAACGGATAAGGCCAAACATTTCCTGCATCTTCAATATTTTATCTACGGCTTCATTGGCATCACCAATTATGAGTGCCCCTTCATTGCTACGTCCATGATCATACTGGCTGCGTTGGTACGCTGGCCACCCCCTATCGGCTCCTACCCTGGTCATTTGCGCTGCATAATAGGGATAGTATTCATCGGCCACTGTTTGGCTATGTTCCCCAAAAAAGCAATGCATATGCACTCCCAACTGTGCCTCATTGACGTCGTGACCAAAATGCGTAAAAGCATCCCTGTAATATTGAAATAGCGGCGTGAATTGTGCAGGGTTTCCGCCAATGATGGCAAAGATCACAGGCAATCCATGTTTGGCAGCCCGCACTACCGATTCAGGTGTACCTCCCACGGCCACCCAAATATCCAGCTTGTCATCTACTGCTCTTGGCAGTATGGATTGTTGTTGTAAAGCTGGCCGAAATTTTCCTTTCCAGTTGATAGGATTTTGTTGGTTGATCTTTACCAGCAGGTCCAGTTTTTCATCAAACAGGGCATCGTAATCTTTAAGGTCGTATCCATAAATCGGGAATGATTCTATAAAACTACCTCGGCCTGCACAGAGTTCGGCCCTGCCATTGCTCAGCTGATCTATAGTTGCATATTGCTGGTACACTAGCACCGGGTCGGCAGAACTTAATACTGTAACAGCACTGCCTAACTTAATATTTTTAGTGATGGATGCAGCCGCAGCCAAAATAATTTCTGGGGTTGATACTGCATAATCGGGACGATGATGTTCGCCGATGCCGAAAAAATCGAGCCCCAGTTCATCCATCAATTTTATTTCTTCCAACAATTCACGCAGTCGTACACCCACATCCTGCACAGCACCATTGCTACCAAAATGATTGTCGCCAAACATGCCTACACCTAGTTCCATGGAAATAGTTTAAGCAACGAATGTACTAAGGGAAAATTGATACCGTGGATTGATAGCTTTGGCACCTTTCATATTTACCCGCAGCCGCTTGTAGGAAAGACGAGTGCCTTTTTGCAACTACAGTTTAGTTTTGATGCATGATCAGTTTCCTGCTTTGGATAATCCTGTTTTTGCTTTGCTGGCCACTGGCCCTGTTGGCATTGGTGCTCTATCCAATTGTATGGCTGTTAACCATTCCATTCAGGCTGGTAGGCATAGCAGTGGAAGGCGTGTTTCAATTACTAAGATCAATCGTGATGTTGCCTGCAAGAGTTTTACAGCGATAGTATTTAAGGAATCATTTCTCCGTCAACTGCAAGCCAATTGGCAGATGATCGCTATAGCCATTCAAATTGTGGGTGGATGGTTCTGAAGGACGGCCAAATTTTACAGGCGTGTTGTATTCACCTTTCACCATACCGGGAAAAATAAGAATGGAAGCTGGCGACTGTACAGAAAATTTTGAGCGACTGGTGTTGACAGCAATATCCTTACTGATCAAAAACTGGTCGAGAATACTTACTTCAGACCCAAACACATAGGTTCCGGTTTTCCCATCAATTTTACTAGCCATCAGGTTGTACAAATAGTCGATGCTTCTTGCATTTTCCACCTGTTTCAACACATGAGTCGAGTTGGCATACTGAGTAAGCGACCGATCGAAAGGCTGATCATTGAAATCGCCCATGGCCACAATATGGGCACCACTCGGATTTACTTCGTGAATGCGTTGTACAAAATAACCCAGTACTTCACCCACCATCATTCGATACGGCTCGCTTTCATATTGACCACCACTCCGCGATGGCCAGTGATTTCCCAGAAGCACCAATGTATTGCCGGCGGCAGTTTTCAATTGTACCTGCACAATATCCCGTGTTGCATTGCGGCGCATTACTTCCAGCGAATACAACTCTCCTTGTCGCGTATATTTTGTGCTGTCAAAAAAGAAGGCCACATCAATGCCTCTTTCATCTCTCGAATCGTGGTGCAACACATGGTACACCCGCGAAGTGGCTGCATTCAATTTCAACACCAACTTATCGAGTACAGCTTTATTCTCCACTTCACATACACCCATTATGTCCGGGCCTTTGTCGCTGTTGAAACGACGCATTACACTCACCAACTGATCCAGTTTTTTATCCAACACCTGCGGTGTCCAACCACTCAGCTCCCCCTTAATAACACGTTGTAGTTTTTCTGTACGGGATGTGGAGTTTTCCTCATCAAAGAGGTTTTCGAGATTCCACCAAAAAAGATGGTGAGTGGTAGGCATGTGTAATGATTTAATTTTTGAATCTGGGATTGCTACAATAAATATTGTCCAAAATCCTCATTTATACAAGCATTCCACGCTCAATTACACCAGGCATCATTCCCTACTTCATCTCATCTTCATTTACAAAAAAATCCCTGCTGTTCCAGCAGGGATTTTAATAGTTACTACAAAGTATATGCGTTAAGACGCGTGTTCGGGCACATCGTTTCTAAATACCACTACCCCATCAAACACATCTACCAACACAGGGTGCGATTTGTCGATATCGCCCGCCAGTATGCGCTTGCTCAATTGGTTTACAATTTCCTTTTGAATAAGGCGTTTCAACGGCCTTGCACCAAACTGTGGGTCGTATCCATTTTCTACCAGGTAGTCGATGGCATAATCGCTAAACACCAGTTGCATTCCACTGCCCGCCACCATTTGTTTCAATTGTTGCAATTGAATATGGATGATATTCCTGATCTCTTTGCGCAATAGCGGATGGAACATGATAATTTCATCTACCCTGTTCAAAAATTCAGGCCTGATGGTTTGTCGCAGCAATTGCATCACTTCCTCTTTGGCTTTATCAGTTGCTTCGTCAATATTGCTTTCATTCACATCCTCAAACGCATCCTGGATAAGATGGCTACCAAGGTTGCTGGTCATGATGATGATGGTATTTTTAAAATTCACCACCCTGCCCTTGTTATCGGTAAGCCTTCCATCATCGAGCACCTGGAGCAATACGTTCCAAACATCGGGATGCGCTTTTTCTATTTCATCTAGCAATACAACGGAGTACGGCTTGCGGCGTACGGCCTCTGTAAGTTGACCGCCTTCATCGTATCCCACATATCCCGGGGGAGCACCTACCAGTCGGCTCACAGTATGTTTCTCCTGGTATTCGCTCATGTCTATCCGCGTCATCATCGATTCATCGTCGAACAAGTACTCGGCCAGGGCTTTTGCCAGTTCGGTTTTACCCACACCGGTAGTACCCAAAAAGATAAATGAGCCGATGGGCTTTTTAGGATCCTGCAAACCTGCACGGCTTCTGCGAATTGCATCGGCAACGGCTGTAATGGCTTCATCCTGTCCTACCACACGTTCATGCAATTCGAGTTCAAGGTTCAACAATTTTTCCTTGTCGCTCTGGAGCATTTTAGTTACCGGTATGCCGGTTGCCTTCGCCACATTCTCTGCAATATCTTCAGCATCCACCTCTTCTTTAAGCATACGCTTTTCGCTGATCTCATCCAACAACAGTGTGTTGGAGGCAATCAATGCTTCCTGTTCTTTTATTCTACCGTAGCGAATTTCTGCCACACGTCCGTATTCGCCGTTGCGTTCTGCCTGGTCGGCTTCCAGCTTCAATTGCTCAATGGTAGCTTTTGCATTTTGCACTTTCTCCACTATCTCTTTTTCCTGCTGCCATTTGGCTTTGAATGTATCGCGGGATACAGCAAGGTTGGCGATCTCTGTATTCAATTCTTTCAGCTTCGCTTCATCGTTTTCACGTTTGATAGCTTCCCGTTCAATTTCCAATTGACGGATCTGCCTTTCCAGCTTGTCGAGTTCTTCGGGCATGCTGTTCATTTCCAAACGAAGTTTGGCAGCACTTTCATCAATAAGGTCGATGGCTTTGTCGGGCAAAAAACGATCGGTAATATACCTGTGCGATAATTCGACAGCAGCAATAATAGCTTCGTCTTTGATGCGCACATGGTGGTGCGTTTCGTAGCGGTCTTTCAAACCACGTAAAATGGAAATAGCATCATCGGTACCGGGTTCATCGATCATTACTTTTTGAAACCTGCGTTCCAATGCTTTATCCTTCTCAAAAAACTTTTGATACTCGTTCAAAGTAGTGGCGCCTACGGCACGCAATTCACCCCGGGCCAATGCTGGCTTGAGAATGTTTGCTGCATCCATGGCTCCATCGCCACCACCTGCACCTACCAGTGTATGAATTTCGTCGATGAACAAAATGATCTCACCATCGCTGCTGCTCACTTCTTTCACCACCCCTTTCAGGCGTTCTTCAAACTCACCTTTATATTTTGCACCTGCAATGAGTTGCCCCATATCCAGTGCATAAATGATCTTGCTTTTCAAATTGTCGGGCACATCACCATTTACAATACGCATGGCCAGGCCTTCGGCAATAGCGGTTTTACCCACGCCGGGCTCACCCACCAAAATGGGATTGTTTTTACTACGACGGGTAAGAATATGCAGGGTTCTGCGAATTTCTTCATCTCTGCCAATCACAGGGTCCAGTTTGCCCTGCCTTGCCATTTCGAGTAAGTTCTTTGCATACTTGTTCAACGCATTCAATTGCGTTGCCTGTGTTTGCGATTGAATGGTATCGCCTTTGCGCAGTTCTTTGATGGCAGTTATCAAACCTTTTTCGGTAAGGCCCGATTCCATCAGCAATTTTGCAGTATTGTCTTTGTTGTGCAATAGCGCCAACAGTAAGTGTTCGGGTGCTACAAATTCATCGCCAAAACTTTTCAATACAGAACCTGCCCTGAGAATAGTATTGTTGGCATCGCGGCCAATGGATTGCGCAGCATCTGCATTGCCGGTTACTTTGGGCAATCGCTTCAGCGCTTCTTCTAGTTTACTTTCCAGCAATTGGATCGTAACATTATTTTTCTTCAGCAAAAATTCTACAGGCGAATCCTCCTGGCGCAGCAATGCCTGCAACAGGTGTTCTGTTTCAATATTTACATGCTGGCTGTTGAAAGCAATTTGCTGGCTGGCAGCAATTACCTCCTGTGCCTTTATAGTGAAATTATTCAGGTTCATATACTCTATATTTTCAGGTTGTTGTTCGCTTATATGCATCAAACTACAAACCAAGCCGGGTATCGGTGCTATCCTGTCAGGTTAAAACGAAAAAAGCAGCCTGAAAGTCAGGCTGCTTTTAAAATTGCTGAAAATTTTGCAGAAATAAGCGCTGCTATTCAGATTTCACCAGCACCAATTTTGCTTTATCTGCCTTGGTAATGTCTTCCATTAGTTTCACCAGGGTTTCCCATTTTTCGGGTGGGTAGCGGCCATCTTTGCGCACCATTTTCCTATAGTAATATACTACACCATCCCGCACATCAATATTGGATTCGAAGCTGCCAAATTCGGAAACTATCTTCACCGGCTTGGGCATCGACTCTACTTTGTATGCTTTCCCCACAGTAATGGTAGCCGAATCTATATCGGTATATGGGTAAGTAAAAACAATATCGAATGCACGAACAGAATCTTTATCGAGGCGCCAGTTGAACCGCGACAACATATTGGGCGTTATCATCAACCGCTTGCCGGTTACCTGTGCATAATGCGAAGCCTGTAGTTGTAACTCCTCTACAATTTCAGGCACATCTTTCATTTCTTCTTTGTAGGATATTGAATTGACTACGTAAGTACCCAGGCTAAATTTTTTCTGCAATTCTTCTTTTTGTTTGTCGGCCGGTAAAGCATGAATCATGCCATGCACATCGTCCTGCTGAAGCGCCCTATATGTAGTAGCCACATTGCATTTGAGTGATCCATCCTCATTCACCACAGCATCAATTTTTCTAACCTGTGAGTTTTGCATAGCGTTGTAGATGGGTGTTTTTACCAATTGGCTACCCGACTGTTTTACCAGCAACACGGGGCGGTTGTTGGTGAAGTCGCCCAAATAACCCGGCTGAATGGTTTGACTGGTACACTCCAACCAAATAGAATCGTTGCCGTTGGGTACACATAAAATAACATGGTTGAATTGCGAAGAAGGAAAATCGGTCATAAAGCGGGTGATGCCTGAACCGGATTTTACCAAGGTATAAATGGAGGGAATTCCTGCTTCTTTCAACAACGAATACATGTAGTTGGTGAGGGCTTTACAATCACCATATTTTTTAGTGTACACATAATTTGCATCAAAAGGCTGCCATCCACCAATACCCAATTGCACGCTGATATACCTGGTATTTTGCTGCATGAAAGTATAGAGCGCCGCCACTTTTTCGGAAGTAGTGCTTTTACCTGCAACAAGGTCTTTCACTTTTGTTTTCAGCTCGGCAGGCAACACATCTCTACCGGCAATAAGTGTGTACACAAAATTGCCAAACTTCTCCCAGCTCTCGTAGCTACCATTATAGCCGCTTATTTCAAACTCCTTTAATGCGCAAAACACAGCAGGTGTTATTTCGTACCATGGTGGTGCTGCATATTCGCGGGTCATGGGTTTTAAATTCGACACTTCCCATTTGGTAACTTTATTGCTACCCACTTGCTGCACTGCTGCCTGCCCGGGATAGTTGAATGTTTTGGTAAGCAGTTCAATTGTATTGGGGCATACAATTTCTAAACTACTTTGTTGCACACCCATATTTTCTCCGCCTATACCATACCAATCGGGTAAAAACATTAAGCCATGTAGCTTAACGGTTACTTCAAACTCTGCAGTGAATGGATATACTTTATGGTAAAAACCAAACGCCTTCTGCCTATCGTCGCTTACAGAAGTTCCGCCACCCATGCCACTTAAATCTTTGATATCACTTTTCTTCAGGCTTTTGATCTTCTCCCCATTGGCATCGTACAAATTGCCATCTATCGACTCAATGGATCGAAACTGGTCGTACCACTCAGAGGAACCTGCAAATTGATCTCCCTTTTCATTTAAAATAGTGATCGCCACTAAAGTTTTGTACGTGGCTTTAGCCTTGCTGTCGATAGTGAGAACGGATTTATCTACACGAACCACCACATTGGCGCCCTTTTTTAAACTATCGGGAATAAGTGATACCGCATACTGTTGCGCCAGCAACTGGCCTGAAAAAACTCCAAGCCCCATCATTAGCATCCATATCTTCTTCATTGCTAAGCTTTTTTCTTTTTGAACACAATCGTTTCTGCCTGCTTCTTCACTACGTATGTAAAGAACTCTCTCAGCACTTCGTATTCTTCTGCCACAAAATTTGCTTTATTGATCTGCAGCTTGCAGCGCATCTCTACACGTGTATCATCGGCACTGATGAGGTATTCAAACATGCCATCCGATTCAAACAAGCTCACCCTCGAACTCTTCGGTTTATCATCCAGTACGTACCCTTCTGGAATTTGAATACTGGCCACAAACATTTCGTTGAAAGCATACGGCATTTCAACAGGATATTTTCTTTCGGCCGATGCAAACGGATTGTCTTTGTAGGCTTCAGCCAGCATGGGGTTGATATAGATCACATCTGCATCTTCCTCCATTACCGGGGTAATATCGTAGCGTACTACAATGTTGTTGTCGGATGTATCGAGATTTTCAAAACCAGGCTCGGTTATTTTAAATTCGGCAGGAATGGCTTTCGTTATCGTGTTGCGTTCTGCTTCAATTCCTTTGCGTTTGATGCGCTGGCGAAGCTCCAGCGATTCGTAGGTGCCCAATGCACTGGAAAATCTACCAACCCATTCTTTTTTGTCGTTGAGCACTAACATAAAGGTGGAGGTCTTTTTTTCTACAATTGAATCGGCTTCGAAATACACGGCAGGACCTTCTCCAGCAATGATCCTGGCCTGGCCATTGTAGCAATTGGCAGGCAACACACCAAATGGCAAACCGGGTTCGGTTGCATCCAAATACACTATTTTGTCATCCAATGGCACCTGTGCCACTACATAGTTATACTTATCCATCAACGGGTATAGATCGTGTACCCAACCATGTTCTTTGGTGGAAAGCAACACCGGTACGGCTTTTATTCCTTCATGGTTCAGCATGGCCACCAACATCAGGTTGATATCACCTACATTCCCGTTTTTCAACTTTTGTACCGACTTCAAATTGCTGGTCAAAAATTCGCCACCACTGTTGCAGGTATATTTATCGCGCAGGTGCTTATAAATGCGTTTTGCCTTCTCTGTATTGTCTTTTGTACCAGCAACAACGCCTTTTAGTTCATCATCCAGCCATCCGTTATTCTTGTACAGGTTCAAACCAAAAGATTCTGCCCCATTGTAAGCCGTTACTACCTGCGACCAACGTGCCATCCTATCCTGAGTGGGCATTCCTTCGAAACTATACTGGCTCAACTGAAAATCGATTTTTGCAATATGATTACTCAAGGTAGAAGTGAAAGGCTCCTGTTTTAATGCAGGTACATTTTTCATTACCCATGTTGTATTCGCTACATTGGCAGATTCTCTTACATTCTCCATTCTGCCGGCAGCATTTTCCATTGGCCCATTCGATGGCACTCTTATATTATAATCTGCCCTGGTTTCCGAAACATTGTGGTAAAAGAATTGCTGATACCCCTGTGATAAATGGATGTACCGAAAGAAAGAGGGAAATGCCACAAAATATTCGCTCCAATAGCAAGGGTATTCGCCCTGGAATTCCCACGGTTGCAGGTTGCCTAAAAAGTCGCTTTCGATTTCGTAGGTAACATCTATCAACGAGCCGGCCTTAACGCCAGGTACAGAGAATTTTTTCAGCTCCCTGTTCTTGCTGTATTTGTCTGAAAATACCTGGTCGCTTTTTAAATTTGTTTCTACGATTTTATCGCCTTCCAAATTATACGATACAGCTTTAAGTCCCATTACTTTTTCGATATCGCTACCGCTTTTGTACAAGTAAATTTTGAAATCGGCTGCATCTACACCATTGGCATTATTGATCTTGATGCGAACCTTACGTTTAAACCGCAGCGAAAACCAGCCCTTGTTGTTACCCACAAACTCAGTATAGCCTTTATCGCAAATAACAAAGGCATTTGCGTCCTTTTCAATAGCATCGGCCGGCAATACAAAGTCCTCTTTAGAAACAGAGCCAAATTTAAAATCGAATTTCTCAGGTTTTGCTTGTGCTGTGGCATGCAACTGCATACAGAACAGCACCGTCACTACAGACAGAATCCTCTTAAGCATCGTTTTGATTAGTAAGTATGAAAAATATTTGAGCGCCAAATCTATTACTTTTGACCATTCGGATAGTTGACGAAAATCAAATTAATGAATGGCGCAGAACCTTATATTAAAACACTTGCTCATACATGCGGATTTGATTTTTGCGGTATTGCCACAGCCACCTATTTAGACGAAGACGCCAAACGCCTCGAAAATTGGCTCCGGCAGGGTTTTAATGGCAATATGGGTTATATGGAGCGCTACTTCGATTTGCGGGTAGATCCTTCGAAACTCTTGCCCGGCGCACGTTCAGTGATCACAGTATTAAAAAATTACTACCCGGAAACCACCCAAAACAACGAGTCGCCCAAGGTGAGCAAATATGCATTGGGGCAGGATTATCATGATGTGATCCGTGGCCAGCTCAACCAATTTTTCGACCAGCTGAAAGCTAAATTTGGTGATATTAACGGTCGGGGATTTGTAGACAGTGCCCCCGTGCTGGAACGAAGCTGGGCCAACAGGAGCGGGTTGGGTTGGATAGGTAAAAACGGCAACCTTATCACCCGCCAACAAGGTTCCTTCTTTTTTATTGCCACCCTCATAACGGACTTGGCATTGCAGCCAGATAGTAATTTCAACCAGGATTATTGCGGAAGCTGTACCCGCTGCATTGATTCCTGCCCTACCGATGCCATTTTGCCCAATAAAGTGATAGACGGAAGCCGGTGCATCAGTTATTTTACCATTGAGCTAAAGGATATGCTCATTCCCGACGAGATGAAAGGTCGATTTGACAATTGGATGTTTGGCTGCGATACCTGCCAGGATGTTTGCCCATGGAACCGTTTTTCGAAACCGCATAGCGAAGCCGCATTTCAGCCCATTCCGGCCATCCTCAATTTCACTACCCGCGACTGGGAGGAATTGACAGAAGAAAATTTCAAATTGGTGTTTAAAAACTCTCCCATTAAAAGATCAAAATACAGTGGCATCCGTCGCAACCTGCAATTTCTGCAAGAGAAGCCCACCGATTTCCGCAAATGATTTTTTTTCAGGCAATAGTATTTTGGTATCTTTTGCCTTCATGCACGCAGCTTGTCATTCACCAGATTGTGTGGCAGAGAAGCGCAGGCGGGAAAACAGGATATGTATTCACTCTAAATAACATGGTATGAAAAAAATTGGTGTGCTTTTTGGCAAAGAGCGTTCGTTTCCATTTGGCGTTATTGAAAGAATAAACAGTAAGTCAGTGAGTGGCCTGGTGGCCGAGCCGGTAAACATCAACAAAGTGGTGCAGGGTGAAGCATCGGATTATGCGGTCATCATCGATCGTATTTCGCAGGATGTACCATTTTACAGGGCCTATTTAAAAAATGCGGCATTATGTGGTACAGCCGTTATCAACAACCCTTTTTGGTGGAGTGCCGATGAAAAGTTCTTCAACAATTGCCTGGCTACAAAAATTGGCGTTCCGGTGCCGAAAACAGTGATACTTCCCTCCTACGAATTACCAACAGATACCAGTAACGAATCGTTTAGCAACCTCGCTTATCCCATGAACTGGCAGGCCATGTTCGATTATGTGGGATTTCCTGCCTACATGAAACCCTTTGCCGGCGGAGGCTGGAAAAACGTGTATCGGCTCGATAGCCTCGATGAGTTTTATCAAAAGCACCCTGAAACAGAACAATTGGTGATGCTGTTGCAGGAAGAAATTGTGTTCGAAGAATATTACCGTTGCTATTGCATTGGAGGCAAGCATGTACGCATTATGCCCTACGAACCCCGCAACCCACATCATCTACGCTATGTGGCCAACTTTTCGCCCAGTGCCGAGCGTTATAAGCAAATGGAAGAAATTGTATTGCGGATCAACGCCTATCTGGGCTACGACTTCAATACTGTTGAATTAGCCGTTCGTGATGGAGTACCATATGCAATTGATTTTTGCAACCCCGCTCCCGATGCCGACCTGAAAAGTGTAGGCCAGGAAAACTTTGATTGGGTAATTGAAACTGCCGCCGACTTTGCTATTGAAAGAGCATTGGCACAGGAACCCGGCAAAGACAATCTTACCTGGGGAGAATATATCAAACGAGGCGCAGCGAAAAAGCAATTGTTTTAATTCACCATTCTATCATAACAGGATGTTCATTGAGATACTAAACAACGGGCGTGATTCGCAGAATGGACCACATTTCAATGAACCGTGCAAAACAGGCAGTTCAACTTTCCTATTCATTTCAATTGCTGCATTATGAACATTTCCTATAAACAATTTACACTGGGTATTGAAGAAGAATACATGATCATTGATCCGGTTACCAAAGAATTGAAAAGCCATGATCAGAAAATAGTGAACGAAGGACAAAAGATTATCCGGGATAAAGTAAAAGCAGAAATGCACCAGGCGGTAGTGGAAGTGGGCACCGACATTTGCAAAAACATAGAAGAGGCCTATAAGGATATCTATACACTGCGCAGAACTATTAAGAGCATCGCCGGCGAAATGGGCTTATCCATTGCCGCCAGCGGTACACATCCGTTTAGTAAGTGGGAATTACAACTCATTACCGAACACGCCCGGTATAGCCAACTGATCGACGAACTACAGGATGCAGCAAGGAGCAATCTCATATTTGGATTGCATGTACATATAGGCATGGAAAACCGCGACCTTGCTATGCATATTGCCAATAGTGCCAGGTATTTTTTGCCACATGTATATGCATTATCTACTAACTCGCCATTTTGGGAAGGCCGAAAAACCGGGTACAAAAGTTATCGCACCAAAGTGTTCGACAAATTTCCGAGGACCGGTCTACCAGAATATTTTGAGAATGTAGAAAGCTACGACCGGTTTGTAAACCTGCTGATCAAAACCAACTGTATAGACAATGCAAAAAAAATATGGTGGGACCTGCGGGTGCATCCATTTTTCAACACGGTTGAATTTCGCATTTGCGATATACCCATGACCGTAGATGAAACCATTGCTATTGCAGCACTCTTCCAAGCCATCTGTGCTAAGTTGTATAAGCTACGCTGCCAAAACATGAATTTTATTTCCTATCCAAGACCGCTGATCAATGAGAATAAATGGCGGGCCAGTCGCTATGGCATTGATGGCACGCTCATCGATTTTGGTAAGGAAGATGAAGTAAACACCCGGGCACTCATCTATGAACTGCTCGACTTTGTAGAGGATGTAGTGGACCACCTGGGTAGCAGGCATTCCATCGATCATGTTAGGCGCATGCTTGAAACAGGCACTGGTGCCGATCGCCAACTGAAAGTGTATGAAGAAACCGGCGGCGATCTTGTAAAAGTGACGGAGTATATTGAAGATAGTTTCCTGATATAAATATCACCTGCCGTACATCTAAAGCTATTAAAAGGAAAAAAGGAACTGTTGAGCAGTTCCTTTTTTGTTGCGTACCAAGTTGCGGCGATGCTTTTACTTTCTGCAATTAGAGATTGAGCATATCCACCAATACCCTTGCATCTTGCATAGTTTCAACATTACCAGAATAAGACTTCACTTTATCCTGAAGTGCAGGTGTTGCTTTCAAAGCAGTAGCAAAGTCTTTTTTGCTAATTTTCACCTTAGTGAAAGTTTTACTGGCAGCATCAAATAAATAGTACTCCGTATATTGCTCAAACAACCGAAATTCTTTATCCATCATATTGGTAGGATCAGGAACTATTTTAATTCTGTATCCTTTCAGTAAACTCACAGCTTTTCCCTCTGACATTACCTGTACATATGCTGCAGTGCCTTTGGGGGCTTCATACCTGGATGCATTTACAAAATGCGCTTTTTCGCCACTATATTCTGCAGGAAAATATAATACAAACTCCTCAATTACCTGGTCTGCTTGAAAAACGGCCCCATTCATATCTGGCCCTACTATTTGTTCATGCAGATTGTACAATATCTTTTGGTTTTTCACCATTACTCCTCCCTGATGTTTTATTTCGCCAGGCATAGCCCCACCCAATAAAAAAGGAGAACCTTTTACTTTATAATTACCTATCCGCTGAAATTGGCCGGACCAGTTTTCAACAACATATCTATTAAAAGCCCCTACAGGATCTATCTGAGCAAAAAGAGAAACCGGGAACACAATCAAAAAGAGGGTGACAAGTTTTTTCATAACGTAACAAATAATTTTAAGCAAATATTGAAACAGCAATAATACAACAACTTATATAACAACGTTGTAACCCTTTCAAATTTATGTTATACATAAAAAGGGCTGCCGAAATGCATCGGCAGCCCTTTTTTAATTCTCCTTATACCACTATGGGCGAGCTTTTGAAAAAGTCAGCGAATCATAAATTGGCATATCCAAAAATCCTGTCTGCTTCATAATAAATGCAGCATAGATCTTTTTGGCGGATGTATACTTACTTCCGGTAACACCACTATTGATTAAAAATGAACGGCCATTTGTAACCGGAGTGAAGGTATTGGTTACAGCAATTAGGTTATCGCTGGCATCAAACTCGAAGGTTGGTTCGGTTTGTCCAAAACCGCTAACTGCAGGAGTCATCAAAGGATGATACCCCACATTTCCAGCAAATGCAGTGTTGATCCATTTTACTGTTTTAGGACCTGTAGTCACCAGGTGAATTTGATACGCATAATCAAACGGCGTTCTTACCCAATTCGGGTCTCGATCAGCAGCAGCCAGCATATGGCAACGGATATTGTAGATACCATCGTATTTGTTCTTAATGGTAAATACAAATACTACGTCTTTTAGATTGGCCGGAATTTTTGCACCACCCACAACACCTGTCAAAGTAAAACCAATACCGTATTTCTTCATTGGATCAAGAAGACTGGTATTGATATTAAACTTAAACATATCACTTACATATTCACCTGCAGTAAATGCTGTGGTGAGTGCAGGAAGTGTATAAGCAGTGGTTGGCAAAATAGTAACTGCAGGATCGGTAACCAATGCATTGTTCACTGCCACGGTTGCACTTACACCAGCCGGCGCAGGGTTAACATTGTCATAAGAAAACTGGAACAAATCAACAGATTGCATTCCGGTTTTTGATTCGAGCCCCATGGTATTAGGACGATTATTTGCTTTGGGTATGCTAATGAATGTCCCCCCTTCGGTATTACTGGTAATAGAACCGTGAGTACCATCGTCAAAGCCAGCATCTTTCAAACAACCTGTGAGCAAAACTGCACTCAGGGCCAGCATAGAAAGATGAGAAATATTAAAAATATTTTTACGCATGTGTCTTAATTTAATTGTGAAGAATCGACCTATTTATCCCAGAAAATCTTGCTGGTAAATTGACTGATAGTTCCCTGGGCCTTTACACTTTCTCCATTTACGTTGTATTCAGCTTGAGGATAGAGATAGCGAACAGGAATTGGGTTGGAACCTCTTTCGGGAGCTATTGACAATGGTGGGGCTACAATATCCAAACGACGAACATCTGTCCAGGTTTCGTTGGGCTGAATGCCACACAGTGCAAAGTATTTCTGCCAAATAGTTACAGAAAGTTTTTGCGCAGGAGTACCAGCATCGGGCCAGGCCACTTTCTCATTCATGCCCTGCAAATAAGTATCATATTCTGTAAGAGCATTAGGAACAGCCAAGGTTACAAACGATTCTCTTACTGCATTTCTATAAGCAGTTTTGGCATCACCTGACAACCAACCAATTACTGTAGCTTCAGCAACCAGGAACATAGCTTCTGTAGAGCTCATGATCCACATAGGAACAGCATCCGATGACACCAGGCCATAACCGGGTCCAGAAGTTTTATCTGAGTTTACATCATCAGAAGGATTCTGACCGTAAACAGTGCCTTTCCATGTGTTCGGAGTTGATTTAGTTTCACGGAACAAACGCTTATAACGCGGGTCAGCCAAGCCCACCATCATATCGAGGGTGAAGTTATTAGCCCTGTTATAGTTATCTGCTTCGTTACCATTTTGCGCAAACATATGTGCACGGTAGAAAGGATTGCCCTTGTCGGCAGTAAAACCGGGCTGCACTGTTGCACCCTGACCGTTACCTAAGAAGCCTGAACCTTCGGCTACAATTTTACCAATTTCAGTAGCAGGATTAAAAGTGTTAGTTTTTACGCAGTGGAGCAACAAACGCAGTTTCAGCGTATTGGCAAATTTTGCCCATTTGGTTTTGTCACCACCAAACAAAATATCTTGCGTCTTGATACTTTTGTCCAAATCAGCTCCTTTTATCAAGGTTAAACCTTCATCTATCTGTTTGAAGCATTCCTTGTAAATATCTTCTGCATTGTCATATTTAGGCGTTACATGAGCAGAAAGATTCCAAGCTTCAGAATAAGGAGCATTGTTATAAAAATCGACCAATGTTGTCATTTCCAGGCTCTGCATTATTTTGCTGATACCCTCATAAAATTTCCAACCCAAAGAATTGGCTTTCTTTTCAATGGACTTATACTGATTTACGGTATAGTAAATACCATTCCATACACCTGTACCAAAGTTGTTGTCAATATTGTAAGACATTTCAACAGTAGAACGTGAATAAGATCCGGAAGCACTCCAGTATCCCATCCAACGGTTCAGCACGGCATATGTGCCAGAGTTACGGGAAGCAGAACCGTTCAATTGTGCTGCAAGGGCCAGGTCGGGCGTTACCGAAGTTTCTGTAACCTGGTTGGGGTTTTGGTTGATGTCAAAAGTTTTTTTACAACCTCCGGCAACCAACCCAATACCAACTACAAATAGTGAAATATATTTTTTCATCTGTTTCAATTTTAATGCACCGAATAATAATAATTAATTCAGCGAAATAGGGTTAGAATCCAAGTACGATATTAAAACCATACAATCTGTTGGGAGGCAAATTAGAACTATTGTTTACCCCCAAAGCATTACCGGTAGTATTAGAAAACTCAGGATCAGTCCACTGGTTAGATTCGGGCAACAAGGTTACCAGGTTACGAGCGGTCAACGCCACCATCGCGTTTTTCAGCACTTTGGTTTTTTTCAACACTGTAGCAGGGAAAGTATAACCCAAAGTCAATTCCCTAAGTTTCCACGCATCAGCAGATGACAAATAATTAGAGTTGATTGAACGGTTGTTGGCAGAAGATTCGTAGAACCCATAGCCGCCATTAGCAGTCAACACATCTGTATTGGCTACAAGTTTTCCAGTACCATCATCATATACAGAATTAGGTACAATGAAACGTTGACGACCATTTGAACCACTACGGGCAGAGCTACCCGTAAAGTCCATATCGGGCCCGATACCATGATACACCTGGTGGCCACCACGGTAGTCGATGGTTGCAATTAATGCAAATCCTTTGAAAGAGAAAGTGGGGTTAATACCTATCAGATGCTTAGGCATAGTTCTGCCAAACATTTTGAGTTGAGGTTCTAATGAAGGGTAACCAGTAAGACGGTCAACAATGATTCGTCCCTGAGGATCACGTTTGTAATCGGTTAATTTAAACATGAATGCAGGATATCCAATGATCGCATAGTTACCATTTCCAGCAGGAATTTCAGGCAAATCCTGGTATACAGATTTTACTTTACTATCCTGCAATGCATAGTTGGCTTTCAGATCAATTCTGAAATTACCCAGGTTAATCAATGGAGTTAATCGTAGGTCAAATTCCAGTCCCTTGTTGTCAAAATCAGCTGCATTTACTCTAGCAGTGTTTACGCCTGTAGATTGGGAAACACCTACCTCCAATACTTGATTGGTATTATTTTGTGTATAAGCAGTTACTTCAATATTGATCCTGTTTTTCAGGAAAGAAACTTCAGCACCAACTTCAGTACTTTTTACAAACTCTGGTAAAATTTGAGGATCACCCATAATATTGGGTCCCTGGAAACCGGGTAAACTGCCATAAGGGAAACCTGCAGCAGCAGTATATGCTGGTTCTAATGCGTATGCATTAACGTTTACGTTACCAGACTTAGACCATGAACCACGCAATTTCAAATAAGAAAGGAAATTGCTATTTTTCAAACTACTGATGGCATCGCTTAATACCACTGAAGCACTTGCTCCTGGGTAGAAGAAAGATTGATTGTCTGCTGGAAGACGAGAATCCCAGTCGTTACGGCCAGTAAACTCAATAAATGCCCAGTTCTTATAACCAAAAGCCAATTTACCAAACAGGCCCATCAGGCGAGTAGTTGTGTTACTTTCAGAAGCCCCTGGCTCACCAGTTCTATTAGATACGTTATAGGTAGTAGGCACCACAAGGTTGCTACCAGAAACTGCTACAGACTTCGAGTAAGTATGCCTGTATGATTGTCCTAACAAGCCATCCACGGAGAAATCACCAAACTCCTTCTGAGCATTAATGAACAGATCAGAAGTGATACGCTGACCTCTTGAAGCTCCATCAGACACCCCTGCAAAAAAGTCGCTGGCTGCGTTGTATTTGTGAGATACATTTTTTGCATAATCTGAGAAAGCAAATGCTTCACTCGTATTTTTATAATCAGAGGTGGTAATGGTAGCACTTGGTCGCCATACCACATTCAACCAGTTGGTAATTTTTGCTGTAAGTTCCAACTGAGCAAAGAAATCATCAGAAAGACCGGTACTTCTCTGGCGGTCTTTTACGAAATATGGATTCTGATAGTACTCATTGTAGTAATGGTTGGGGCTTGAAGCTGGATCATTACGCCAGTCTTTGTACTTGGTCAAATCAATATTACCTGCAGTGTTGAATACTTCCCAGTAAGGAGATGTAGTGGCTACATTGTATTTTCCCTTGGTATAGCTCACATTAAAGTTGGCTCTGAAAGCACCGAACTCTTTACCAGAATTAAACCGAAATGTTGTACGACGATTTTCATCGCCACCCAGTGTACCCTTGATATTGACATCTTGTGCAGACAGGTAAAAATCTTTGGCTGAGAAACTTACATCATTCTGCATGGTAACACCGGTTTCGAAAAAGTTTTTCCGACCGTTTTTGTTATATGCATACTGAGCAGTTTGAATAGTACCATCGGGCAATGGGCGACCGATTTCACGAACAGATCCATCATAAGGATCACCATACTGTTGGTTCTCGTAAGGATCATATACACCAATACCATTAGCATCTACGCTTGAACCGGTACCAAACTGGGTTTGGAATTTTGGCATGAACTGCACGGTTTCAAATTGGGTAGAGTTGCTCACGGTAATCACCGGCGTGCCATTCTTAGAACCACGTTTTGTTTTCACATAGATCACACCATTCACACCGTCGGGGCCGTATAGCGAAGCTGCAGAAGCACCTTTCAGGATGGTGATATCATCCACATCATTTGGATTTATGCGGTTCAACTGAGCCAAAGCAACCGGAGAACCATCCAACACCAACAGAGGTTGGTTGTTACCAGTAAGCGAACGAATACCACGAAGTGTAATACGTGTGTCAGCAAATACGCCGTTGTTCACTGTTGCGATGTTGAGGCCAGACACTTTACCGGTCAAACCATTCTGCACATTCACCGGACGGGCAGCGTTCATCTCTTTGTTATCTATTTTGGCAATAGAATAGCCCAGCTCTCGTGGCTGTTTTTTCACACCCAATGCGGTAGATACCACCACTTCCTGCAGTTCAGATGCTGCAACTGACAAATTCACATTTGCTACGCCAGAATTTGCAGCCAGGGTAATGGGTGCAAAGCCAGTGGCAGAAATTGTGATTTTTGAATTTTGGCCGATAGTGATAACAAAGTTTCCATTGTCATCGGCTGTTACTGCATTCTTAGTGCCGGTTTCGGTCACTGTTGCCAGGGGAATTGGGGCCCCTTGCTCATTCTTGACTACTCCCTTAACAGTTCGGGTTTGAGCAAATGCCATTATGCCGAAGCATAGCATCATTGCAAAAACTGTTACAAGTTTTCTCATGCTGTTAGTTTTTGGTTTTCGAAAATTGTTAGTTAGGATTCGAATATAGGAGAATGTTATCAAGATGTTAACTGGGCAATTATTACAAAAATTTAATAATCGCCGATTTTGAATGCACAATTTGAAATATATCAATCTTTACAACTAAGATGTATAGATTTTTTCAAATTATCACAAAACAGATAGTATTCTTTCAATATATGAGTCAAATTTTTTGACAACGTTATAAACCTAAACATTTTGTAGAAGCTATTTTTTTTCAAAATGGCAGGAATAACGCTGAGCTATATAGTTTTTTTTGTTTTTATATGACATATAACATGCATTCGGATAGGGCAACCAAGCATTATTTATAAGTTTGCCGCATTCTAAATTTTTTACAGAAAGCACATGTTGAAGCTGGCGATATTGGATTTGTACGAGGGTTTTGCCAACCAGGGTATGCGTGGGATCAGGGAAATCATTCATGCATATGAAGATTACGCCGGCATCAGTTTTCAATTAGACGAGTTTGACGTACGCTCAAACAACGAAATCCCCGACTTAACTTATGATATATATATAAGTACTGGCGGGCCTGGCAGTCCATTGGATAGCAAAGGCAGCGAGTGGGATAACCTATATATGGAATGGTTGCAAAAAATACATGACTGGAATGCGCAGCCAGCCAACTTTCCGAAGAAGCATGTCTTCTTTATTTGTCATAGTTTCCAACTGGCTTGCAGGCATTTTGAAATAGCGAATGTCTGCGAACGCAAGTCCACTTCTTTTGGCGTATTCCCTATTCACATGCTGCAGGGACAGACGAATGACCCAATTTTTGCAGGCCTGCAAGATCCTTTTTATGCTGTGGACAGCCGCGACTACCAGGTAATTGAACCCAACCATCAAAAACTGGCTGAGATGGGCGCTTCCATACTTTGCATCGAAAAAGCAAGACCGCATATCCCGTTAGAAAGAGCTATAATGGCTATCAGGTTCAACGATTACTTCTTTGGTACCCAGTTTCATCCCGAAGCCGATGCCATTGGTATGAGCATGTACCTGCAAAAAGAAGACAAGAAGAAAACGGTGATCGAAAACCATGGGGAAGAAAAATGGCAAAGCATGCTGGAACACCTGGGAGATCCCGATAAAATAATGTCTACCCACGACCTTATACTTCCAAACTTTCTAAAACAGGCCTGCACGCAATTGTTACCCACCGCTTTAGGATAATTTAAACGTATCGGGATTGGCTATTCGGCATATTTTTGCGACCTCAAAGGATGCCTGCTACATGGTGGGTCCACACTATACATGAAAAAACATTGGTGGAAGATACTTTCCGTATTGTTATTGCTATATGCCCTTGTAGCAGGATTACTCGTACCTGTGCCGGCACGTGCCATTGTAAACGAAAGCATTCGCAACTTATATTACCATGTGCCCATGTGGTTTGGTATGATCATCCTGATGACGGTATCTGTCATTTATTCCATTAAACACCTGCGCAGTTCGCAATTGGTATTCGATATCAAGAGCCGCTATTTTGCTGCCACAGGAATGCTCTTTGGTGTTTTAGGAATTGTGACCGGCGCTACCTGGGCCAACTACACTTGGGGAGAACCCTGGAGCAATGATATCAAGCAAATTCTGGCAGCCATTGCATTGTTGATTTATGCAGCCTATTTCATACTGCGTTCTTCTATTGATGATATTGATAAAAAAGCAAGGGTATCTGCGGTGTACAACATTTTTGCCTACACCATGCTCTTCCCTACTCTCTTTATTCTTCCAAGAATGTACGACAGTTTGCACCCGGGTGGTGAAGGCAACCCAGCCATGAGCCAAAAAGATATTGACCCATTAATGCGTGTAATTTTTTGGCCCGCAGTTATTGGCTGGACCCTGCTTGGTGTCTGGATTTCTACGCTGTACATTCGATTACAAATTGCAAAAGACAGGAGTATACTTCATGACTAATATTTGGAAATGTTTCACGCTGGTACTGGTAATGATAGCAGTGGCAGTAGCAGTAGATGCACAATCAGCCGACACACTTGTTCGTAAGCCCGTAGAAATGGCTGACACCATGCGTAGCAACGGAAAAATTTATGTGGTAGTAGCAGTGCTCACTATCATTTTTGTGGGCATCATATTTTATTTAGTAAGACTCGAAGCAAGAATAAAGCAGCTGGAAAAATCCGCTGCAACGAATTAGTTTTTTTTCTGCCATTTTTTTAAAATGGCATGCCATATATCAACGATTGTTAACTAAACAAATTTTTTATGTCTGCTGAGTACAGTTTCTTTGAAAGTGTAGGCAAAAGCTTCGACAAAGCTGCCCAGTTTACAAAGTGGGATCCGGGTATCCTCGAGCAAATTAAAGCGTGCAACTCCGTGTATCGCATGCGTTTTCCAGTGAAGATGGACGATGGTCGCATCGAAGTGATTGAAGCCTACAGGGCTCAACACAGCCACCATAAAGCGCCCTGCAAAGGTGGTATTCGTTTTGCCGCCGAAGTAAACCAGGATGAAGTAATGGCGCTGGCTGCATTGATGACCTACAAATGTGCAATTGTAAATGTTCCATTTGGTGGCGGCAAAGGTGGTATCAAAATCAACCCCCGTAAATTATCGGCCTACGAACTGGAAAAAATTACCCGCCGTTATACCTCTGAGTTGGTGAAGAAAAACTTCATTGGCCCCGGTATTGACGTACCCGCTCCCGACTACGGAACCGGCGAACGTGAAATGGCCTGGATAGTGGACACCTACACTACATTGAAACCCGGTGAAATTGATGGCCTGGGTTGTGTAACAGGTAAACCTGTTTCGCAAGGTGGTGTAAGAGGAAGAAAAGAAGCAACCGGCCTTGGCGTGTTTTACGGTATTCGCGAAGTTTTCCAAATGAAAGATGTGGTAGGCAAACTTGGCCTTACAACAGGATTGGAAGGAAAGACTGTAGTGATACAGGGACTGGGAAATGTGGGATACCACAGCGCAAAATTCTTTAGAGAAAAAGGCAAGGCAAAAATCATTGCCATTGCAGAATACGAAGGTGCTATTTACAATGCTGAAGGATTAAATGAAGATGAAGTAGTAGCCTACAGGAAAAAGAATGGCAGCATTTTCGATTTCCCCGGTGCAACCAATATCAAGAACAGTTTGGAAGCACTCGAATTGGAGTGCGATATCCTGATCCCTGCTGCATTGGAAAATGTGATCAATGGAAGCAATGCTGATCGCATCAAAGCAAAATTGATTGCAGAAGCCGCCAACGGTCCATGTACTCCTGAAGCGGATGAAGTATTCGCTAAAAAAGGAATCATTGTAGTGCCCGATATGTACCTGAATGCAGGTGGGGTAACGGTTTCCTATTTCGAGTGGTTAAAGAACCTGAGCCATGTTCGCTATGGCCGTATGGAAAAACGCTTTACCGAAAATTTGAACGCCAGCATTCTTGGTCAAATGGAAGAGCTGACAGGAAAATTTGTAAACAAAGCTGAAAAAGATAAAATACTGCATGGTGCAGAAGAAGTAGACCTGGTGCATAGTGGGTTGGAAGAAACCATGGTGGATGCTACCCGCGAAGTAATGGCTATGTGGCTGAGTAATCCTGCTATTCCTGATATGCGTACTGCAGCGTATGCAGTAGCTATCAACAAAGTAGCGACCAGCTATTCCGAACTAGGTATTTTCCCATAATTGGCTACCACAAAATTCTAAAGCTGTTGCACATTGTGCAGCAGCTTTTTTTATGCCGGAAATACAGGTAAAGTTTGCAACATCTCCAACTGAAAGTTCGATTGCTGCCAGGCATAAGTGTGATGCCCGTTGGTAACCATCAGCAATGCAGTAGGCATGGCTGAATAATAACTCAGCGCCTGTTGCAATACCGCTTCATTCAACTGCACATCCATCGATTTACATTCTACGAGCAACCACGGTGTATGTTGCTTTGTATACACTACAATATCAAATCTTCGCCTGCTCTCTCCCACTATCAGCAATCGTTCTACTGCTATTAAAGCAATCGGAACTTTATGCACTTCATGCAACCAATGGATCATATTTTGACGCACCCATTCTTCCGGTGTGAGCAGTATCCATTTTTTTCTAATGGTATCAAATATTTCTGTACCACCATTTGTGGGCCTTGTACGAAAATCATGTTCTGGAAATTGCACTTGAAGCATATGCCAAAAGTATTAATTACATTCACCCATTAATCATTATATGGCTACAAGATCTTCTGCAACATCGCTTAAAACAAAAACAGACATTGTAAATAATTGGTTGCCCCGTTATACCGGCGAAGCCCTTGAAAATTTTGGCGATTATATTCTGCTCACCAATTTCAGCAACTATGTACACTTGTTTGCAGAATGGAACAATGTAAAAATTGTGGGCCACGATAAACCCATGCAGTGCGCCACTGCCAACAATATTACCATCATCAATTTTGGAATGGGAAGTCCTGGTGCCGCTACCATCATGGACCTGCTATCTGCCATTTCACCCAAAGCCGTTTTGTTTTTAGGAAAATGTGGTGGATTGAAAAAGCGCAATAAAATTGGCGATCTTATTCTGCCCATTGCTGCCATTAGAGGTGAGGGTACATCCAACGACTATTTTCCTCCCGAGGTTCCTGCATTACCGGCTTTTGCTTTGCAAAAAGCAGTGTCAACCACCATCAGGGATTTTCGGGTTGACTATTGGACCGGCACCTGCTATACCACCAACCGCAGGGTATGGGAGCACGATCAAACTTTCAAAACCTACCTCGAAAGAGTAAGGGCCTATGCCATCGATATGGAAACTGCCACCATTTTCACGGTGGGCTTTTACAATAAAATTCCCACGGGTGCATTGCTGCTCGTAAGTGATTCGCCAATGGTGCCTGAGGGTGTAAAGACCGCAGCTTCCGACAAAAAAGTGACCACTAAATTTGTTGAAACGCATTTAAAAATTGGTATCGAATCTCTCAAGCAATTGCAGAACAACGGACTCACGGTTCGGCACCTGAAGTTTTAGCATTTTCGTATTTGCCAGTATTGCCAGCAGTAGCATCCGGTAATTTTTTTAAAATTTACGAGGGCTGCAATTTTACCGCTTCTATCCACTTACCTTTGCCGCCTGCCACTTTATTATATGGCATGCGATAACCAATTGGCGCCGTAAGGCCAGCTGGGTCCTGGTTTTCTATGATGCTTTACATTGTAGAACTATCCCATCTTGCAGGTACACGCCAACGCTATCGTTCATCTGTAAATTGAATAGAACAAGTATGAAACTCTCGCAGTTTAAATTCGACCTGCCCCTTAACCTTATTGCCCAAAACCCATTGAAACGCCGCGAAGACAGCCGCCTGATGGTGATCAATCGCAAAACCGGCAATATGGAAGACCGTCATTTCTACGAAATCATGGACTTCTTCAACGACAAAGACGTTTTTGTGGTAAACAACACCAAGGTTTTCCCGGCAAGAATGTATGGTAGAAAGGAGAAGACAGGTGCGAAAATTGAAGTGTTTTTGCTGCGTGAATTGAACCGCCCCAATCGCCTGTGGGACGTAATTGTTGATCCCGCAAGAAAAATTCGCGTGGGCAACAAACTCTATTTCGGAGAGAACGACGAACTGGTGGCAGAAGTAATTGACAACACTACCAGCCGCGGACGTACTATCAAATTTTTGTGGGAAGATTCAGAAGAAGCATTTCGTAAAATGCTCGATTTCCTGGGCGAAACCCCACTCCCCAAATACATTAAGCGTAAACCCGACGAAACCGATAAAGAACGCTATCAAACTGTATATGCGAAATACGAAGGCGCCGTTGCAGCACCTACTGCAGGTTTGCATTTCAGCCGCGAATTAATTAAGCGTTGTGAGATCAAGGGTATTCGTTTTGCAGAAGTAACACTGCACACTGGCCTCGGCACTTTCCGCCCTATTGAAGTGGAAGACCTGAGCAAGCACAAAATGGATGCAGAATATTACAAAATTGATGATACCGCCTGCCGCATTGTAAACAAAGCGAAAACAGACGGTCATCGCATTTGCTCAATTGGAACTACCACCATGCGTGGATTGGAAACTTCCTTCACTGCCGAAAAACTGCTGAAAGAATCTGAAGGCTGGACCAATATGTTCATCCATCCACCCTACGATTTCAATATTGCCGATGCACTGGTTACCAATTTCCACCTGCCAAAAACCAGCCTGCTCATTATGGCATGTTCATTTGCTGGCTACGACCTGGTAATGGAAGCTTACAAAAAAGCTATCAAAGACAAGTATCGTTTCTTTACTTA
Organism: Phnomibacter sp.; assembly: GCA_035456005.1. Classification (GTDB taxonomy): domain Bacteria; phylum Bacteroidota; class Bacteroidia; order Chitinophagales; family Chitinophagaceae; genus Phnomibacter. The sequence continues at coordinate 850,660 of DATIEA010000004.1, forward strand.
TGGAGATGCTATGTTGATTCTCTAATTGAAGTAAAACATCAATGCATAAAAAAAGCTGCTCGTTGTACAACGGCAGCTTTTTGCTTTACTTACTAACCCATTATTTATTTTGCTTTCAATGAGTTCACTTGTTGTTGTAGCGTAGTCACTACATTGGCCAATTGGTTCACATCCCACACGGGTTTTTCCTGCGGGCGGCTCAGCACCATTTGTGCACGCCATATTTCAGCAACATCTTCGGTGTTCACGGTGTACGCCGGGTAGTTAGGATTGTCGCTAACCAGGGTAAGTGTTGCTTTTGTTTTAGCAGCTTTTTGAATACGCTTGTACACAATGCCTTCTGTGCGGCTCACCACTATATAAGCCATATTGGCTTTTACATCTTCCAGGTCTTCTACTTTTTCGCCCACTATTACACTACCGCTGGGCGTAGGCAACATGGAGTCGCCGATAATTTCAAATGCCCTGTATTCACCGGGGCCCAGCATTGGTAAGGTGAATGTATTGAGTTCATCTACAAACTCCGGGTCGTTGTAACCTGCCAGGTAACCAGCAGCCGCTTTTACCGGCACAAACTGGATATTGGAACGTTCATTCCCCATCTTCAGTTTACGGCGCTTCGATAAATAGCTTTCGCCTTCATCCGAAAGGTCTTTCAGGAAAACATCTTCTAGAGAAAGTTTGAAAATGGAGCAGACCGACTCAATAATTTCTAACCTGGGCTCGGCTCGCTCCTCTTCGTAAGCTCCCACCAACGAACGTTTGATGCCTACTTTGTTGGCAAAGTCTTCCTGTGTCCATCCCCGTAACTTGCGGAGATATTTGAAATTTTTACCGGCAAAACTCATTGCTATTATTTTTGGCAATAATACTACATTTTTTGGCTTTTTGCTATTTTTTTATTTTTCACACCCCGGTTAAAAACATATTCAACCCTATTGGTCCATAGCATGATAAGTCGAATTACTTTTACAGCCATATGAGCAAAGAGCATTCTACCTTGCCTATCATTCTCATCACTAACGATGATAGCATTTCCGCCCCGGGCATCCGCAACCTGGTTGAAGCTGTAAAAGATTTGGGCAAACTGATAGTAGTGGCACCCGATAAGCCACAAAGCGGTATGGGACACGCCATTACCATTGGCCATCCCCTGCGTATGACACAGGTGAATATGTTTGAAGGTGTGGATAGCTGGCAGGTGAGCGGCACACCGGTCGACTGTGTAAAACTGGCTGTAGATAAACTGCTGCACCGCAAGCCCGACCTCTGCCTCAGCGGCATTAACCATGGTGCCAATCATTCCATCAATGTTATTTACAGTGGCACGATGTCGGCGGCTATGGAAGCTGCTATTGAAGGCATTCCTTCTGTTGGATTTAGCCTCATGGACTTTAGCATGGAGGCCGATTTTACAGCAGCAAGAGAAGTGGTGCGTTCTATTGTGATAAAATTATTGCAGCAAAAAAACGACCGGCATTTACTGCTCAATGTGAACATCCCAAAAGGAGAAAAAGAATTATTGGCGGGCATTAAAATTTGCAGGCAGGCCTATGCAAAATACCAGGAAGATTTTGCTGAAAGAACCGATCCGCATGGCAAAAAATATTACTGGCTTACCGGAGAGTTTGTAAATATGGACGAAGGCAACGACACCGATGTATGGGCTTTAGAAAATCACTATGTGAGTGTGGTGCCCGTGGCAATTGACTTTACCAACTATACCCTAAAAAAACAACTGGAAACACAATGGCAATAAGCCTTCTTAAAAAGAACAATATCCGCCTGGGACTGGCACTGGGATTTTTACTACCGCTTATAAGTGTAGTGCTGTATTACTATTGGAAAATTTATCCCAACACCTGGTCTACATTTTTGAGTTTCCTTACTACAGAAAAACGATTACTCTCCAGCATTACAGTTATTTGCTTACTGCTCAATATTGCAGTGTTTACTGCGTATGTAAATACCAGACGTGATGAAACAGCCAAGGGTATTTTCACCATCACACTTATCTATGCCATCGTTTCTTTGTTGGTAAAGTTTTTAGCGTAATCAACAATCATATTTGCAAGCGTGTACAAGCAATTGCAAGAATGATTAATAAAACCGGGAATGAAGTATTATATCATAGCAGGGGAAGCATCGGGCGATTTGCATGCCAGCAATCTCATAAAATACATTAAGTACAATGATCCTAAAGCAGAGCTAAGGGGTTGGGGTGGCGACAAAATGGAAGCAGAAGGCACCACGCTGGTGAAACACTTTCGAGACCTGGCTTTCATGGGTTTTGCAGAAGTGGTGATGAACCTGAAAACCATTCTCAGCAATATCAAATTTTGCAAACAGGATATTTTACAAAACAGGCCCGATGCCTTGATATTGGTGGACTACCCGGGGTTCAACCTGCGCATTGCCAAATGGGCAAAAGCCAATGGGCTTAAAGTAATTTATTATATATCGCCGCAAGTTTGGGCCTGGAAAGAGAACCGCGTAAAAATGATGCGCCAATGTATCGACCTCATGATGGTGATACTGCCTTTCGAAAAAAAATATTACAAAGAAAAATGGAACTGGGATGTGGAGTATGTAGGCCATCCGCTGGTGCAGGTCATTAATGACTTTACACCTACTATTACTCATTTTTCCGATAAACCCGTTGTGGCCGTATTGCCCGGTAGCCGCAAGCAGGAGATCGCTGTGAAATTGCCGGTGATGCTCGAAGTATCGTTGCAATTTCCGCACCTGCATTTTATTGTAGCCATGGCTCCTGGTATGGATGAAAATTTCTACAAACAGTTTACCGATAAATATCCCAATGCAAGTTGTGTAGGCGGATTAACGTACGACTTACTCAAAACATCAACTGCAGCCATGGTCACCAGCGGTACTGCTACATTAGAAACTGCTATTTTTCGTGTGCCGGAAGTGGTTTGCTACAAAGGCAATGCCATCAGCTACCAGATTGCCAAAAGGCTAATCACCATAAAATATATTTCGCTGGTCAATCTTATTATGGATAAGCCAATTGTGAAAGAGCTGATCCAGGATGAAATGAACAGTAAAAATTTGGCAACCGAACTGAAAGATTTATTGGACAACCCGGTACGCCAACAAACCCTGAGTGAAGATTACAAATCGCTGCACGAATTACTTTCTGCGGGGGGCAATGCTTCGCAAAAAGCAGCCCAGTTGATCCAGGATTTTTTACAAGGAAAATAAAATGGTAGTTACTGCCTTAGCAGCTTAATGGCCAGTATAACGAGCGCCAGTAAAAAAAGAAAAATAGAGATCCGGTTGATGCCGTGCATGTATTTCATCCACTGGGTATTTTCCCGGCTGGGGTCCTTCTTTTTGATGTAGAGATACTCTCCTATTTGGCGCATAATTCCCATGGTGCTCATTTCACAATACAAAGCTACAGTTCAAATCTATTGTCGGCGGTTCATTAGCAGCCCCACTAAAATGTCTATTATCCTGGGTTATGCTGCCCTTAGTGAACGCAGCTAAACCGTCAATCAATGTTGCAACATTATACAAATCCCTCCCATTGTGGATAAACCCAGCCAAACTCCTGCTAATCAAGGCTTAATCTCCGAATTTCAGCTCCAGAAACATTTATCAATGTTGTCACATTAATAAATTCAGTCTATAAATGTGGGAAACTCAAAGGCAGCACATTGAATATGGCTATCAATACTTTAGAAGAATTTCCCACTACCTTTTAAATTGTTAAGCCAAGCAAGTCTCCGGCATACTTGGTTACCTTTGGCGCCATGGACAATAACCTACAGTGGCTAAACCCGATTCTGAGTAAACTGGAAATCAAAGCGTTGAACGAAATGCAGCTAGCGTCGCTCCAAACCCTGGAGCAACATAACGACCTGGTGCTTTTGTCAGCCACGGGTTCCGGCAAAACCTTTGCCTTCCTGCTCCCCCTCGTCCCCTTATTGCAAACTGCCCAACAAACAACGGTGGCCCTCATCATTGCTCCCTCCCGTGAACTGGCGTTGCAGATCGAATCTGTTTTTAAATCGATGGGGCTTGGGCTAAAAGTAACCTGTTGCTACGGGGGGCATAAAGTAGAAATAGAAGAAAATAACCTGCGCCAGGCACCGGCCCTCATTATTGGCACACCCGGCAGATTGGGCGATCATATAAGAAGGGGAAATATTACTACTGACACCATCCAGACTTTGGTGCTCGACGAATTTGATAAATCGCTGGAACAGGGTTTCCAGGAGGAAATGGCTTTTGTGATCAGCTCATTACCCAATCTGAACAGCCGAATACTTACGTCTGCTACTCCTATTTCAGAAGTACCGGCTTTTGTAGGTATTTCCGAACCAGTGGTATTGGATTATGTTTCGAACAAAGTACCTGAGGAAAATAAATTAGCCATACAGGTGCTGCACAGCGGCGATAAGGATAAGCTGGATGCTTTGTTCAGGCTTATCTGCAAACTCGGCAATCGTTCTACTATTGTTTTTTGCAATCACCGAGATGCTGTGGAACGCACCAGCACATTGCTGAAGGAGAAAGATATTTTAAATGTGTTTTACCATGGAGCCATGGAACAACGCGAACGGGAGTCGGCTTTGTGCAAGTTCAGAAATGGAACTTCGAATGTACTCGTCACCACCGACCTCGCCGCAAGAGGACTTGATATCGACAATATTCGTTATATCATTCACTACCACCTGCCATCCACACAGGAAATATTTACGCATCGCAATGGCCGAACTGCCCGCATGGAAGCAAGCGGCACAGCTATTATGTTAGTAGGGCCGGGAGAAAGATTGCCCGACTACATTCCCGCAGATACTGAAAAAGTTGAACTCCCCGAAACTGCCATTATCCCCGGAAAGCCACAGTGGACAACACTTTTCATTGCCGCAGGCAAAAAAGATAAAGTGAACAAAATGGATATCGTTGGCTTTTTAACCAATAAGGGGCAGTTGAAAAAAGAAGATATAGGCATAATTGAAGTAAAGGATTTCTATTCGTTTGTGGCCATTCGAAAATTGAAAGCCAACAATACACTGCATGCCATCAAAGACGAAAAAATAAAAAACAAAAAAGTAAAGATCGCTGTTGCAAAATAGTTGTATCCTATTTCATCACGCTTCAATTTGGGTTCCATCACATGAGTGTATTTACAAAACCGGCTCCTATTGTCATTACCTGTCATAAAAGAATAGCGCCGTATTTAGAGCAGGAAGTGTTGGCATTGGGTTTTGTGGTGGAAGAAACTTTTATAACCGGTGTTCGACTCAAAGGCACCGTAAATGATTGCATAAAACTCAATCTCAACCTCCGTTGTGCAAGCCAGGTACTCTACCAACTCCAAACATTTAGCGCCAGGAATGCCGATGATATTTACGATCGGCTGCGTCATTTTGCATGGGAAAATTTATTGCCCGATGAAGGTTATTTTTCGGTAACAAGCAATGTTCATAACGACACCATCAACAACAGCATGTTTGCCAACCTTCGGGTAAAAGATGCAATTGTTGACAGGATAAGAGAGAAAACAGGTAAGCGGCCTGCAACCGGTGCAGAGCTGACCGGAACAGTGGTTCACCTGCATTGGAAAAATGAAGATGCCGCCATTTTTGTAGATACATCCGGCGATTCTTTAGCCCGACATGGCTATAGAAAAATTCCGGGATTAGCACCCATGCTGGAAGGTCTTGCAGCAGCCACCATTTTTGCAACCCAATGGGATCAGCGATCGGCTTTTGTAAACCCCATGTGTGGTTCGGGCACGTTGGCCATTGAAGCAGCCCTCATAGCTACCAACCGCAGGCCGGGATTGTTCAGGACCTATTATGCCTTCATGCATATTAAGGGTTATGATGAAACCGTGTACTTCCAGGAAGACGCACAACTGGAAACGCAGATAAAAGATTGCGAGAACCTTCGCATCATTGCTACCGATATCAGTGCAAGAGCCATTGAGAATACGAAGAAAAATGCCATTGCTGCAGGCGTACACAAACTCATTGAATTTTCGGTTTGTGATTTTGCAGATACACCTATACCGCAGGGTGAAGCCGGTGTTGTTTTTCTAAACCCTGAATACGGCGATAGGTTGGGCACACAACAGGCATTGGAAACTACCTATGCACGAATTGGTGATTTCATGAAACAAAAAGCCGGCGGATACTTCGGGTATATTTTCACCGGCAATATGGAACTCGCCAAAAAAATAGGCTTGAAAGCCAAACGGCGAATCGAGTTTTATAATAGCACCATCGACTGCAGGTTACTGGAATACGAACTGTATTCAGGTACCAAAAGAAGCGAGTAGGTTATTGAATAAATTGAGCCGTTCATTTTACTAAAGTATCTACAACAGGCTTACATGATCAATACTGACAAATTGCGAGATAATATTATCGGACGTTCCCAAACTGCCAATAGGAAATCATCTTCCAATAAGCTCCTATAAGGCATTGGCGAGACACCTACAACAATATTCTATATACCAGTAAATGCGAGTTACCTAATCCGTGTCATTCTATTGATAGAGAAAGGCTGTCAGTAACATTGACAGCCTTTCTCTATTATTTGCTTTCCATCTAATCAACTCAACCTATCTCGCCATCCAGCCGCCATCCACAAAAAGGATAGTTCCGTTCACATAATCGGAAGCCGATGATGACAGGAAGGTAACGTGACCTTTAATGTCCTTCGGAATCCCCCAGCGGCCAACGGGAATGCTATCCAGTATGGCTTTGCTTCGCTCCGGATCTTCCCGCAATGTGCCAGCGTATAATACCGTTTACGCAAATTCCTTTACTGCCCCACTCATTGGCAAATGCACGCACCATTTTAGCATGCATCATGACTAAAGATGAAGCATCATTTTTTCCCATTCAATTGGGCTGGTTGAAAAAAGCAAAAACGGCTTTGGCAGGCAGTCTACTTGTTTACTTTACGAACAGTCGTGGTACCCCCGCCATTTAAAGTAAGATCAACAGGCTTGTTGGTTTTCCATGCACCTCTTGTAAAATCTGGTATATCCACAGCCATTGATTTTTTGGCTACCGATCTTCCACTCAATGGAATGATGGAACTCCATGCTGCAGCATCATATACATCCTGGTCAAGTGGCAGGCCATTGCGCAGGCAGTCGATCAATCGCCAGTCCATGATAAAATCCATTCCTCCATGACCTCCTACTTCTTTCGCGATATCGCCAATATGTTTTACAATGGGTGGTGTATATTTTTTATACAGTTCGTCCAGTTCTTCTTTTTTTATCCAGTCATGGCCAAACGCCACCTTTTCCGGACCGGGATATTTTTGCGCAATGCCTTTGGTGCCACTGAGGGTATGCAACCTTGAGTACGGGCGAATAGTTGACACATCGTGTTGCAGCATGATGGTCTTCCCTTTGTTGGTACGTACCATGCTGGTGCTTATATTGCCACGATAAGGTTTATCTACATACTCGTTGAAGAAAGTATCCTTGGCAGCCATTTCTTTTGCAATAGCATTCAGTGTAAAATCGTTGCTGCTCATGCTTACCAGATAATCCATTTTATCGCCCCGGTTAATATCCATGCACTGTGCAATCGGGCCAAGACCATGTGTGGGATACAGGTTACCATGCAATTGGTAGTTCTGTTTCAACCGCCACATATCGGCATATGCATTCTTGTTAAACAGGTAGCTTTTGCTCAGGTCGTGAATATATGCGCCTTCGCCATGTACGATCTCTCCAAACAAACCATTGCGGGCCATATTGAGCGTAAGCAATTCAAAAAAATCGTAGCAACAGTTTTCCAGCATCATCATATGCTTGCGGGTGGTTTCTGATGTTTCTACCAACTCCCACAACTGGTCAATGGATAAGCCGGCATTTACTTCTGATGCCGCATGTTTACCATTTTTCATAGCGAGTATGGAAATGGGCGCATGTAAATGCCAGGGAGTAACATTGTACACCAGGTCGATATCGTTGCTTTCGCACAATGCTTTCCAACCCTCTTCACCACTGTATTCTTTTGCTTTAGGCCTGCCACTTTTCTCCAAAGCTTTTTGTCCTTTTGCAACACGATCGGGATACTTATCGCAAAGCGCCACAATTTCTACTCCATCAATATAGCTAAGCCTTTCCACTGCACCACTCCCACGCATACCAATGCCTACAATACCCACACGCACTACCGGCAATTTAGGAGCAGCATAGCCACTCATATTAAATCGTTGACTACCTGCTTCAAACAAGCCCGAACGTTCTACTTCTTCATCGGTTGTTGCAAGCTCACCTGCAAATGCGGGTAAGCCAGCGGCGATCATACTACCCCCTAATGAAATACTGCGTAAAAATTTTCTGCGATTGGTGGACATGGTGTTTCTTTTTTGTTGACCTAATTTATATGGAAGTATAAAAACTTGTTCTCCTGGTTTCTATAAATGCAATCGTTTTTATTGATCAATGTACAGGAATCTTCAATTCAAATTCCTTCAGTCCTTCTGCCTTTGCTTTTAGTACAAGCTCCTTCCCTTTCTCTGCTTTGATAATGACCTGTGCCAACCCATTGAAAGCACTACGCCAAGGTTGTACACCGGGTGCAAACTGGTCCGGATCGTGGCAGGATGGGTCGCCATTTCCCAGGCCCAATATTTTACCACCTATAATTTCAAAATCAATTCTGTTGTTAGCATCCGGCACAAAGCGACCGTTTTGATCGAGCAATTTTGCATTCACAATAATGGTTTCATCGGCAAATGCTTCGGCTCTATTGGCTTCGAGCACAACTGCTTTTGCTGTGCCTGAAGTGAATATTTCTTCGGTTACCAATTGGCCATTGATATTGGCCACAGCCTTGATGCTACCGGATGCATAAGGAACTTTCCACTTGGGTATATCCAAACGGTTCACCGTTTGTGCTCCAAAACTTTTTCCATTTACAAACAATTCCACCTGCGATGCATTGGTGTAGCAGTGCACATCAATGGTATCGCCTGGCCGCCAGTTCCAATGCGGCAATAAGTGCAGCACAGGTTCTTTTGTCCACGCAGCCTGGTAATAATAAAATGCATCTTTAGGAAAACCGCAATAATCCATGATGCCAAAGTTGGATGCAATACCGGGCCAATAATATTGATAGGCTTCGCCACCATAATCCAACCCTGTCCATACAAAAGCACCGGCAATAAAAGGCCGGGCATCTACATAACGCAACCATTTTTCGGCAGTAGCACCCCAACCGGGTTTATCATGATCGTAAGCAGTATGATAGTCTTTCTCTTTTGTGGTGGTATAAATGCCTCTTGTAGAAACCGTGCTGGCTTCTTCAGTAAGCAGCAGCGGTTGATGAGGCCGCTTGCTATGCAACTCATCCATATTACCCAGTACAAAATAATTGCAGCCCTGCACATCTACCACATCGGATAAACCTTTGCCCCAACTACCATTCATGGCAGCAGTGCAAAGTCGCGATGGATCGAGCTGTTGCTGCACGGCTTTCATCCTGCTCATGATTTGTGTGCCGAGTTCCGATTCCTGCAGCGCGGGTTCTTCATTGCCCAGGCTCCATAAAATAATAGATGGATGATTGCGATCTCTCCGGATGGTGCTTTCCAATTGTCGCAGCCCTTCTTCGCTACTGCTCATCATGCGCACTTCATCCAGCACCATAATACCCATACTATCGCAGGCGTCGAGCAATTCGGGTGCCACAGGATTGTGCGAAGTACGAAGGGCGTTGCAACCCATACGCTTCAATTGTTGCAGCCGCCATATATTGAGTTCATCGGCCACTGCAATACCTACACCGGCGTGATCCTGGTGATTACACACACCCTGCACCTGTATTCTTTTTCCATTCAAATGCAAACCATCATTGGTTGTCCATTCTACAGCTCTAATACCAAATGGAGTAGCATAGGTGTCCAGTACTTTTTCGCCTTCACGAATAGTAGTGACCAATGTATACCTGTACGGCGTTTCAGTAGACCATAGCTGAGGACTCTTCAAAGAAAATTCTTCCTGCACTAATTGTTCCGCATACGGTTCAATAGTAATGTTCCTATTTTTTTGTTGAACAGTTTTTCTATCGGCATCCACAATAGCAGAACTTACAGTGAGTTTTTTTGCAGATGATGATGTGTTTTCTATGGCTGCTTTAGCAGATACCAATGCTTCTTTATAGTTAGCCGAAAGTTTAGCAATCACCTGTGTACCCCACTGCTTGGTATGCACCGGGTCTTTTTGCAATAACCATACATGGCGATAGATACCTGCTCCTTCGTAAGACCACAATTCGGAGTGTGTGGCATCCACTCTTACGCATATCAAATTATCTTTTCCGTACGATACTACATCACTGATGTCGTAAGAAAAAGAAGTATAGCCACTCTCCTGCCTATCGATATACACGCCATTTACCCAAATGCGGGCATCCCTAAAAATACCATCGAATTGCAGGTAGAGTTTTTGTCCTTTAGCGGTGGCGGGTATCAACACATTTTTACGATACCAGCCAACACTGTTTTGTGGCGAACGACCGGAAATAGTTCGATATCCCTTTATCTTGATTTGGTTTTCCGCAACTGGCAATCGCATGGCCCAATCGTGTGGGAGATCTATGCTTTCCCAGGCACTGTCTTTAAAAGCGGGCATATATGGAAGGCTGAATCTCAGCGCTGCACCAACTGTTAACAATGTATTCTCCTGCAGGTAATTTGTTTTGGAAAAAGTAAGCGCCTCACCAAAATGAAAATCTTTGGAAGGATCGGCAGCATGGCCCAATGAAAACTTCCAACCATTGTCGAGCTTTTGCTTAGTGGTAGTTTGCTGCCCAAAGACGACAGTACCGCACATCAACAAAATACATAACCAACTTTTTTTCATCACGCAGCAATTTTCATTTTCATAATTCACCTACAAGGCAAAATAGGTGGATTATTGCTTCCTGTTTTCAAATCTGCTCGGGGTTTGATTAATAAATTTTTTATCTTTTTATCAAACCGCTACCAACAGCCAACAGAGAACGTGAGGGCTATTGCTTTATCAAATAGTTCGTTTGTTTCAATAATCAGTAATTCTTAATAGCACAACACGTTTATTGAGCGTATATTTTCACCTGGTCGATGATCACGCCTTCATCTAAGGCCGATATTTTCACCAGTTGTTTACCCGGCTTATCCACCCAATGCTTGGTGCTGCGTATGGCCTGGTTGGTGAGTACGTTTTGCTTCCATTCTTCACTTCTGCCCTGCGTGGCATAATCAATAGTTTGCACAGGTCCAGTTCCTACCTGTATGGAGTAGCGAATGCTTGTACCTGCTGCAGGATGATTAGGCGCCAAAGCCAATTGGATACGAATGGAATCTGTTTTGTTGATCATAGCCTCGAACTGAACTGAACTTCCTTTCGCCACACTCACTGCTTCCCCCGCATAACCCAAACCATGCGCAACAGGCTTTTCGCCGATATAATTACGATAACCTGTTCCATTGAAAGCAAACAGTGGTAGTACAGGCTGCACCAAAGGTTTATCACTTGTAGTTTGCGCTACTTTGTCGAACACTTCCAATTTGCGGGGTTGATGATCCATCATGTATTTCCACTTTCCATTGGCGAGTGCATTGTATCGATCGGTCAATGCAACAATGGTATCGTAAGCTACATTGCTCAATGACCATGCCGCTTTACCATGCCTGGCCAGTTGCGCATTCAACAATTTTTTGTTGATGGCAGCAGCACTTCTTACCGGGTATTCAACCAATTCAAACCATGCATCCCGTTTATTTGCCGGGATGCTTTGTGCCAACTGCATCACTTTTTTGTCCAACACACTATATGCCTTCAACCGTTGCTGTATCTCATCTTCGGTCCATGGCAGGTCTGTTACTATTTTATATTTTGGATCACGTTCTTCTGTTCTCGTAGCTCCCATGAATTCCGGTTTGCGGATATAGGCTAATCGATAATATTCGTTCATCACCGATGCGATGCTTTTTGCATTTGCAGCGCCAAACTCTCTTGCAATCCAGCTTTGCAAATGTTGTTCTAATCCCTTCCTGTTATTCGCAATGGAATCCATATTCCAGGCCATATCCAAAAACAACTCACTTAAATATTCGCCGGGCTTAATGTCGCCCACATTCACAACCCACATATCTTTTGCACCCTTCTCGTATGCCATGCGCATTTGCGTGTACACCTGTGCAGGATGGGTGCTTGCCAGCCAGAGATAATCGTGCGGCCTTCCCCAATACGAAATATGATAGTACACACCATTTCCTCCTTTTTGTGCCCTTTCTTTTTCATTGGGAAAATGTTTGATATAACCATAGTTATCATCGCACCAAATAAGGGTGGCATCTTTCGGCACTTCAAAACCATAGTCGTAAATATCCTGCACTTCCTTGTACGGGATAAATGCCTGAGGCACTTTTTCAATGGAAGGATTGATATGCTTCGCCAACATTTCCCTTTGCTCTTTTACCGCTACACCCATCAGTGTCTTTTGTTCCTGCAAGGTTTTAGCACCTTGCATTTCACCATCATGTACACCCCTTAGTCCCAAAGTATACACTGCGTTCACTCCTTTGCTTTGCACTGCTCTTTCCTCCCAGTATCGGTAGATAGCATCGTGATTGCTGAGGTAGTTGAACGCCCCCATTGTTTTCTCATTCCATTCGCCCACATTGTTGCGCAGCATGGGTTCGGCATGCGAACTACCCACTACAATAGCATAGTCGGCAGCCATTTGCGTATTGCCCGGGATATTAAAAAATGCCGTGGTCCCCGGGTGCATAGCCGGCCAGATAAGATTGGCTCTTAAGCGGAGCAATAACTCGAAAATTTTTGCATAGGTTTTGGGACCGATATTATTGGTTTCGGGCTCCAAGTTTTTGGCAGCCCATGGGCGCAGGCCCCAGTCTTCATCATTTAAAAAAACTCCACGATACTTTACCGATGGCGTCCTCGACACGTATGTTCCCGAAATGTATAGCTGCGTTTTTTTGGCAGGCAATGCATCGGCCCACCAAACCCAGGGTGATACACCCATGAGTTTTGACAAATGAAAAATGCCATAAGCGGTTCCCCTTGCATCGCTACCGGCTACCAGCAGTTGTGTGGGGCTGATCGCTTTGATCATGAAAGTTTCCCACTGCCCTTTTATGGCAGCAATATCTATCCCCTTTTGTTGTACCAGTTCATCCACTATTTTAGAATTCCCGATGGTGCCTGCAATAATTTGTATGGTGGAATTTGTTGGTTGATTTTTCCGTTGCATTTGTTTACCCGAAACCAATGCAACATCTGCCACCAATGCATCTGCAGCAATGGATACTACTTTCGCTTCTTGATCATCTATAATAATGGATGCTACGGAACGGGCATTGAATAACGGAAACGATTGCCCTCCTACATACGCATGAGTGTTGCCGTCAGCACTGGTTTGTGCCAGGGCAAGTAAGCCTGTACTTAAAAATGAAATAAAAAAAATGGCCCAAACCAATTGATTATATCCCTTCATGCAAAGCAGATCGTTTTATGTGGCAAGTTAGGGCAGCTTCACCTTATTATAATTAAAAGAGGGTAGCTCGGGAAATGTTGTGAAAAAGTACCTGGCAGAAAAGAAAAATTGGGTATTTATATTTCTTTATCAGTCCATTCTCGGTACTTCCTGATTCAAATATTGTAGTGAAGAGCAACGCCCCCCTAATGAGTGTAGCAGGACAATAACTCGCGGAAGTATTCTGCGAAGCAGCCCACTTGTGTCTTAACAAATTCGTCCGATTGTAGCGGCATAGTAAACAATGATATATTTTACAATCCACTCAATCCAATATCCGCATTTCCCCTATCTAATATACAACTACACAAACAGCCAATCGTATTATCCCACTAAGGTGGGACGCGGTGGGGAAAATATTTTTGATCAGAGCGACAGGTGTAGCTCGGAATGCTATCTTAGTGCCAATAACTCAACGTCAAACACCATATATCCTGGCATTTTAATCCTAATTTCAAAAAAATGAAAACAATAATTCTGTTGGTTGGAGTATTTGTATTACACCAAATTTCTTATGCACAATGTGACAAGCCAATAACGTTTAAATGCAATAAAGCCAGGAACCTTAAAAGTGGCAATGTGGGTCAGGAATTGCCTATAGACGCTACTATTGAATTCAAACAGGATAAAATGTTTTTAACGGCAACTATGAATGGCCAGACAGAAACAGTAGAAGGTAAGATCAATGAGATTTCTATATGTGATTGGAAGGACTATTTAATAAATGGTAGATCACAGTTTAAGGCATTGACAAAAAAAGGAAATGCCAATGCTGAATATTCAACAATTGAGATCAAAAGCGACAACGGCTATACTACGGTATCATTTTGTGCTGACCCCGATACCGGCTCAATATTACAATTTGACGTTTCCGAATACATATATCCACAGGAAGCTACCCCAGGTAATTCTCCCGATGAGCAACCGGCTAAAACGACAGGCAAACCAACTAAGAAAAGTAAAAAGGCAAATAAAAAATCAAAAACCAACTAGCGAAAGTATACAGCGAAGCAGCCACTTGTGTCAACCCAAACCAGCTCGATTATATCAGGCATTCAATAACGCTTCTTCTATCTCGTCATGCAGAGCGCAGCGATGCATCTCACCAATCAGAGACTAGCTTCCAGATGATGGAGATCCCTACTATCACCGGGATGACGAAAAAATAAAGTTGGCAGAAAAATCATTGGCAAATGCTGAAAGTTTGCCGACCCGAAATTTGCCAATTTGATTCCTTTTACAATGCGCTACTTTCAGTCGCGTTTAACCACCATTGCCTGCACGGTTAATCTCCTCAGCAGCTCCCCCTTCAGAGCGACTTACCGGTTTCATAGCTTTACCAAACCGCCAGGCAAAGCTCAATCGCACCACTCTTGAATCCCATTTTACAGTGAAGGGTTCATACGCATTTTGAAAAATGGAAGAACCTGAGTAGTTCTGGAAATAAGTGATATCCCTGATGTTTAGTCTCAATGTGCCTTTATTCTTCATTATTTGTTTGGAAACACCTGCATTCAGTTCGCCTTGTGGTTTCAGCCATTCCTGCAAGTCTATCTGGCTTTTCGTTTGATAATAGCCGCTCAGCTCAAAACTCCAACCCTTCTTCAACAGGAACTGGTTGTTGATACTTATATTCAGCTGATTGATTCGCGCCTCAAGCGGGGCCCATACCACACCTTTTATGATCTTGTGATTGAATACAGCCACTGCTGTGAGGTTCCACCATTTTGTAATGGGTTGCTGAAAGGTTTCTGAGATGCCAAAGTTTTGAAACGAACCTACATTTCCACGTGTGTAAATAATAATGTTCCCGTTTACATTGCTGCTGTTGGAATCGATGAAAAATATCTGCGAAAAATAATCATTGAGATAACTGTAAGAAACTTCCGTAGTTAGCTTTTGTTTATACACATGCGCCACCGCAAAATTCCAGCTATACTGCGGCTGGATATATGGGTTACCGGCTTCATACGTGTATTTGTTCAACACCCGCAGAAAAGGATTGAGGTTTTGAAACGGAGGTCTGTCGATCCTTCTTCCAAGGCGGAATGTAACCATGTTATTACTATCTGCCTTGTACGAAACAAACCCGGTAGGAAACAAACTGCCATAATTTTTACTGGAGGTTGAGCCTTTTACAACGGCATTGCCCAATTGCTCCGCTTTATACGAAGTGTATTCGTACCGAAAGCCAGTTTGCCAATGCCATTTGCCTTGCTCTGCATCCACACTGGCATAGGCTGCGCTAATTTTTTCATCATATAAAAAATGATTACTGCGGCTCAAATCCATTTGCCAGTTGCTTCCATCATGAAAATAGAAGTCGGCAATATTGTCTGTTTTGTTGATGGCTGTTTTCAAACCGGTTTCCAGCATGTACTTGCCGAAGCGTCTGGAGTAATCAGCCTTTGCTGTAATGATATCGAGCCTGGAGGGAAAACTTCCTTTCGTAGCCGATATGTCGCTACCGGGTTCCACTAACTGCGTTTGATAATTTTGATCGCTATTGATCGAAAATTTTACATAATCGAGGTCAACGATCAGTTCAGAGTGCTCATCAATCTTGTGTCTGCCATTTATGTTCAATCCATTTCTTTTAAATCGAGAGCTATTTTCACCCCAGGTATTAATAGATGAATCGATTATATAATCAGGTCCCATCCAATCGATAGCGGCGAATGCATTCGATGTATTATCAAATATTCCACCGTTATAGATAAGGCCTACAGTGGTGCGATTGTTTACGAAAAAGTCGAAACCTGCTTTAATATTATGACCGCTGCGCAGGGACTTATTTACATTGGGCTGTTCCAATAAAACAGAATCTTCATTATTGGCATTCACATATTTCCGAAGTGTATACATGTCCTGCTTCTCCTTGCTGGCACGCATGCCATAATTCAGAAACCAGTTTAGTTTTCCATTGCGATAATTCAGGTTGAGAGAGTTGCCTGTTTTAGGATAGTAGCCCTGGCCTACACTTAGATTCATCGAACCATTAAATCCTTTCAGCCTATTGGATTTCAGTTTTATGTTGATAATGCCTGCATTGCCCGACGCATCGTACTTAGCACCGGGGTTTTCGATCAATTCCACTACTTCTACCTGCGAGGCGCTGAGGCCCGCAAGATAAGCGTGCAGATCCTGGCCACTCAGCTGGGTGGGCCTGCCATCAATTAATACAGTAACAGCAGGTTTCCCTTTCATGACAAGGTTACCATCTTTAGCCACAGTGATGCCGGGCGATTTTTCCAATACATCCATAATAGAAGCTCCCGCATTGGTAATACTGGCTTCGGGGTTGACCACTGTTTTATCGGGCAGGAACTGGATGGCTGGTTTCTTTGAAACAACTACCACATCCTTTAATACATTGCTTTTTGCCTTCAATACGATGGTATCAGAAAAGGAATCATTTTTTTCAAGATCGATCCATGCACTATAGCCATCTTCATATCCTGCCCGGCTGGCCTGCAACCGGTACATTGCCCTGTTGAGCGTAGTAAATTCAATGATCCCTGATGCATTGGCCGCACCTGAATGAACCACCACGGAATCCTGGTTCAATAAATAAACCGTGGATCCGGGAAGTGCATTTTTACTTTCATCCAGCACAAGAACACGGATACTCCGCTTAGCCTGTTCTTGTGCAAAAGCCTGGAATTGAAAGAATATTAGAAGAATGAGTAATCTAATTCTACACATATGCGCCAAAAATGGCCGAAAATGTTCAATGCAATTAAAAAAGGGGTGATTTTTATTTAAATGGTATGGGGTATTTTTTGGGCGATAACTTAAAAATGCAGAACATTATTTACATATTGTTTCTCTCCCGTAGTTGATCTTATATCATACAATGGATATTCTTCTTTAAAGCTTGATCAAGCCCAGGCGAGTAAATAGCAAGCAGTTCTGGTCAACTGTTATATGGTCAACAAAAAATGTTGACCGGGGTATTATTGACTTCCACCGTTTTCGATGTTGCTGGTCATAAGACCAACATTGGCGAGACATTAGCTTTTAAGTAACCCTGAAGAGCAAGGTGAAACAGGTACTTTCGTCGCATTCTCAAAATCAGTCTTTACCGGTAAAACATGTTTTTAAAAATACTCACTGTAGCGGGCCTTGCCACTTTTG
Source organism: Phnomibacter sp. (assembly GCA_035456005.1). Taxonomy (GTDB): domain Bacteria; phylum Bacteroidota; class Bacteroidia; order Chitinophagales; family Chitinophagaceae; genus Phnomibacter. The sequence continues at coordinate 868,344 of DATIEA010000004.1, forward strand.
AAATTTATGCAGCCATCCCTGCTGGATACGCTTTTGGATTATCACCCTGGACCATTTTTTTCGCAAGCGTTATTGGCGGTTTGATTGGAGTATTTGTCGCAGCATTTTTAGGCGATAAAATAAGGGCACTATTTCACAAAAAGAAGCCTGCCAAAGAAACTGCCGAAAAGAAGCATCCTATGCTACTTCGCATTTGGAACAAATATGGCATTTTTGGTTTAGGTTTTTTAGGAACTATTTCAGTTGGAGCACCCATAAGTTTAGCTGTGGGTGTTGGTTTAAATGCAAATATTAAAAAATTAGCTACCTGGTGTTGTATTGGTGTTATTACCCGTTGCATTGCATTTACTTTAATTGGCTGGTATGGAGTACAATTATTATAACTCTTTTCTTCTAAGATTATGTTTCCCTCCTTGGTTGCAGGTTTTTTGACCAACATTGGCGTGCCTCTCCCCCTTGCAAATAATGTACTGAAAGAAATGCCAAAGCCTGCGCAATAAAAATTGTTGCATCCAGCGAATTAATTTAAGGTAGCCATAGTATATTACTGGCATAAGCGCATGAACTTCCTTACGAATGTTCCGCTTTTTCGCCGTTGTTGTTCTTATGACCAACAACAGATATTAACTTTAAATTGAACAAAAGACTACAGAAATTATTTACCTAAGAGATGGATGGCATTGGCACTTTATTAATTATTCAGGTTGTTTACATAGCTACACTTTTCTTTATCATACGGTCGACTATTCGGCAAGGTAGAAAAGCCACTTTCTATTGGTTTATTGTTGCATTGTACATTGTGACAATTGCATGGTTAGTGGCTGGATATATAAGTATGCCAAAATCAGGGAATGGTGGTTATGGATTTGCGATAGGTATGTATTCCATGATTGTTCCAGGAATATTGACATTTGTCGCTGCAATAGTTTTCGCTATAAGGCAAGGATTGCAAAAAGGCGGCTAACAAATTTTCTTCGCCGTTGTTGTCCTTACGACCAACAAAGAATAACAGTTGAATAAATAATGTTGACCAAAAAACTAACATTGGCAAAAGCTCACTCAAAAATTTAATTCATATGAGACTTATTGTTTTGCTAACAATCATTTTACTTTCTTCTTGTGAAAACAAAAAAGACACAATTGTAAACAGGCAACAAGCTATTCAAAAAGAAATAGAAAAAGTAAAGGATTCTTACTTTAAGACAACAGACAGTTTTCAAAGTGCAAAGAAAACAGACACCAATGCAGCAAAGCAAATTGAAATTGCAGAAAAATTAGTCTCAACAGAAAGAGAAAAAAATGTTCTGCTAATTCCGCTTCAAAAGGAATATGATTCTTTAGAAGTAGAACTGCAGAAACACTAATCTGGGTACAATATTGCAAAGCCAGTAGTAAAATTAAACAAGCACAATTCCATTCACTTCGCCACATACCTGTTTTTATTAAACCCATCGGCGTTACATATTAAAACTGCTATACACTCCAAATGAAATTCTCTTACCTCGCAGCTATTATACAATTATTCATTACACTCCCTGCCAGTGCCCAACACAATGATATCAGCCACCCTACTTCTGCCGATGCTATTATAAACAATCGAATTTCTGAGGAACAGTTTATTGAGATCAATGAGCTCAAACAGTGGGTAACTATTAAAGGAGATCGTTCAAAGCCGGTCATTTTATTTCTTCATGGAGGCCCGGGGAGTACCATGAGTCCATATGCAGAGCATATCTACAAAGAATGGGAGAAAGATTTTGTGATCGTGCAATGGGATCAGCGAGGTGCAGGAAGAACCTACGAACAACAACAGGCTCCGGAAGAATTAACCCCTGAATATTTACAAACGCATCCATTAACCATTGAGCAGATGGCCGCTGATGGCATTGCCTTGTCGGAATATTTACTGCAACATTTGAAAAAAAAGAAACTTATTCTTTTCGGAACATCCTGGGGTTCTGCATTGGGGGCAACAATAGCTACCAAGCGGCCTGACCTATTTTATGCCTATGTAGGTCATTCGCAAATTGTGAATCCCAATGATGATTTGTCACTATACAATAAAGTGTATCAAAGAGCCATCAACAACAATGACAAGCAATCTTTAGACTTGCTCAACACTATTGGGAAGCCACCGCATGAGCAGGCGAAAACAGTAGGCCAGTTATGGAGAATTGTAAAGAAGTATGAAAGGGAAAGCTCTGTAGCAGCACCGGAGTTTTGGTTTGTAGAATCGCCGGGCTATAACAATGCAAAAGATGATCAGAGCAGAAGGGATGGCGACGACTACTCTTTTGTCAACTTTGTGGGAGACAAACGGCTGGGAGTGGCAGCTATGCGAACTTCTATTAATTTTCTGGCCAACAACCTTGAGTTTAAGATCCCGGTCTATTTTATTCAAGGCGAAGAAGATATTCTGACACCAAAAGAAACAACCAAAATGTATTTCGATCAGTTGACAGCACCAATAAAGAAATATTTTCTACTACCCAAAACAGCGCATGAATTTAATCAATCAGTTGTAGATACACAATACGAAATATTTAAGGCTATAAAAGCATTTTGACGCAGTGACTGCGTTTAGCTATTTCGCATCCCCCTCCCCTCCAGCAAACTTTTCTTCGTCTGTAGTTTTTGTAATAGCACAGCCTGGTTGCCGGATCTCACCAGGTTATGGCCCGGGTATTTGGCACCATAATATGGATCGCCCAACAAGTGATCGGTTAAAAACCGCAATGCCTGCATATAGATCATAAATGTGCCGGCATAAAAAAAATAGCGAGGCTCAGCATCGGTCATTACTGCTTTCATTTCGTTGTAATACCCGTTTACAATAGCTTCATAAAAATCTTTCCGTACTTCTATTTTATCGAAGTCAGATTCTTCTTCGCTTACCGGCGACAAGTAGGTACGCATCATATCGCCCAGGTCGCTGATAAAATATCCGGGCATTACGGTATCCAGGTCTATCACGCATAAGCCATGTTCCTGCGCATCAAACAATACATTACTGATTTTGGTATCGTGATGCATTACACGCACAGGAAAATTATCATCCTGCAATATTTGCTCATAGGTCTCCACTATTCCCGACTGGGATTGTAAATATTCGATCAACGAAGATGCGGCTGCTATCCTTTGCGCATCACCATTCTTCAGTGCTCTCAAAAATTGCGCATACCGAAGTGATAGATTATGAAAATCAGGAATCGTGATATTGAGCTTTGAAGCATCAAAACCATTGAGCAACCTGGTAAACTTTCCAAACTGCGCAGCGGCAGCATAAGCCTGCTCCGGGGTAGTAACAACATCTACCGAACAGGAACCTTTCACAAATGGGACCAACCTGAAATAGCCACCGGCGGCATCTTTCACAACCGAACTACCATTCTTCGTTTTTAGGGGTGCTACGAAAAGATATTCGGGATAATGATGAGCCAAATATTCGGCCAGCAGGTCAATATTGTGCACAATGGCCATCGGCTCTTTAAACACCTGCTCGTTGATGCGCTGCAAAATATATTTCTCAGTCCCTCTGTTGACTACCCATGTATGATTGATAAGTCCCGTTCCAAATTTCTGAATATCCGTTTCTGTATATGGAATGCCGTATTGCTCCAGTATTGCTTGCATAGCTCTCGGTTGTTTTCTCCCATCCCTTCCACCATTTACAGTAGTTCGAGGAAGTAAGTAAAGATATAGTTGCGGAGCATCGGTTCTCAGTACAAACGTTTGCACCTATTTCTCAATTCTCCACAAGATCATTCTGTCGGCATTGTCTCTCCTTTTTCTCCAAATACATATTCATTAAACCAAAGCCAGTTATGCCAAAGAGCAGCAAGCCTTTCCTTCGGTTTGGTGATCCCATGCCCGAATCCTTTATAAACAATTAGTTTGGAAGGAATCCCTCTATCCTGTAATCCACGGTACAGTTCGTAAGCATTGGGAATAGGCACCCTTTTATCAAACTCGCCATGTTGTATAAGGGTGGGTGTACTTGCCTTGTTGATATTGGTCATGGGCGAAGTTTTCAGGTACACATTCATATCCTGCCAGGGAGTAGCTTCCAGGTATTGGCGTGTAAATGGAGTGATATCGGTACTTACATAATAAGTGACCCAATTGCTTATGCCAGCCCCTACAGATATTGCTTTAAACCGATTGGTATTAGTGGTCAGGAACGCTGAGATATAACCACCCTGGCTCCAACCCATACAACCCATCCGGGATGTATCGATCATTCCTTTACTATTGAGGTAATCCACACCACTCATTACATCCCACATATCGCCCACACCAAGATTGCCAACATTCAGCGAACGAAATTTTTCACCGTAACCTGCACTGCCACGATAATTCACTCTCAACACCAAGGCACCTTTTTCAATCCACTGAGCCATAGGGTATACACCGCTTGGTGCAGGGTCGGGCAAGTCAATGCCTGTTGGCCCACCATGGATCACACATAGCAATGGGTATTTCTTTTTTGGATCAAAATTTTTCGGCTTCAGCAATATGCCTTCAATGATTGCACCATCCTTACTTTTCCAGGAGATTACTTCACTAACAGGAGTATTCCATGCTGCAATTTGTGCAGTTGCATTGGTGAGTTGCTGCAAAGGCTGGTTCAGTTTCCAGCGATAAATTTCGTTTATGCCTGCATGATTGCGTCCCACTACAACAATAGCTTCACTTTTTTTGCTGAAGGATGCACCAGCAGGTAGATCAAGCGACAAGGGCACCACGTTGCTATGTCCTGTCACCGGGTCTACACGATAGAAGTTACGTTTTGTTTTTTGCTGTGCAGCAACAAACAGCCCGGAAGCATTCCAATCAATTACTGATTTATTTTCATCAATATCCTTTGCAATTTCATGGCTGGTTTTAGCAGCAATATCATAGATGAATAACCTGTTATTTTTAAAGTAATCGGTGGTAGAATCATTCACCTGGCTGCCATATACAAAGAACTTTCCGTCGGGGCTCCATGCATTAAAAAAATCGCCGCCAGCATTTTTCACCACGGTGGTCATCGTCTTTGTTTCAAGATTCATCAAAACGATATCTGAAGTCCTCGAAGAAAGGATCAGGGGATTCGGTTGCCGGTTAAACGCCAGCGTTTTTCCATCGGGACTAATTGAATACCCGCCAACCGAAAAATCACCCTCAATAAGAGGTTTGGCCACGGGAAGCACAAAGCAGGGAGTTATAACAGCGCTTTTGGAAGAATCCTTTTTGGCAGGATAGCATGGCAGTTGCCCGGCCATGAAAACCGAATCGTAATGAAAGGGTAATATCCAAAGATGATTCTGACGAAATTCTTCTCCTTCTACAGCATAGGCACCATACCGGTCTTTGGTGCCCTTTTCTATTTTTGATTCGGCTGCGGGTTTGCCGTAAATGATTTTGGTACCATCCGGGCTCCATTCATAACTGCTGATACCATCGTCGTCGCGGGTCACCTGGATGGCCTCGCCTCCCAATATGGATATCAGGTATAATTGGGCCTTATCTCCCCTGTTTGCCACAAAGCTGACGTATTTGCCATCGGGCGTAAAATCAGCCATGGAGCTGCTTCCTTTTGATGTGCGTGTAAGTTGAATAGGTTCGGAACCTTCGCGAATCATCCACAACTCTGTGTCGTACGTATTGTTGGCCCAGTCTGTACTGTTTTGATTGTACACAATTGTTTTGCCATCGGGCGAAACAATAGGACTGCTAACTGTTTTCAGGCTGATCCATTTTTCAAAAGATACAGTTGCATTTTTTTGAGCATGCAAAACAGTGTTCACCATCATCAAAAGAATCAGGATATATTTTTTCATAGAATAGAAACTAGTGTATTTAAATGTAAGAAGCCTGTTTGGGAAAACTGATAAATGAAATGAAGATGGAATGAAAACAAAAAAGGCTGCCCAAAAAGGACAACCTCTTTCCGTGATCCGGATTGGATTCGAACCAATGACCTACTGCTTAGAAGGCAGTTGCTCTATCCAACTGAGCTACCGGACCTAATGCTCTATACAAAAAGTTACAGAGCCAATTTCTTTGAAAGCTTTTTTTGGATGCTTTCGAACCAATGACCTTCCCGCTTTAAGGCGGGATGCTCTATCCAACTGAGCTACCGGACCAATCCTCCATCCAGCACTGTAGCACCGGCTGTTGAATTTCGTGCAAATAAAAGTGATTTTGTCGAAATGCAAAACAAAGCTATTGTGCAGGCTTATTTTCCACTATTCTCTTTATACACTTTGCCATCTTTCATCACAAATTTCACTTTTCCCATGGCCTGTATATTTTCAATGGGATTACCCTCTACAGCCACAATATCCGCCAGTTTTCCCGGCTCCAGGCTTCCCAAACGCTCAGATTCGCCCAGCAGATCGGCTGCATTACGGGTTGCACACTGAATGGCTTCCATAGCAGGCATGCCGGCTTCTGTCATATACACAAACTCCAACCAGTTTTTCCCATGTGCATACACTGCGGCATCGGTTCCAAATGCAATTTTCACCCCGGCTTTATACGCTTTGGCAAATGTGGCCTGGATCTGTGGGCCGGTAGCCAGCGCTTTAGGCGTAACGATCTCGGTATAGTATCCCGGGATTTTCGCACTATCCGCCACCGATTTTCCTGCAGTGATAGTAGGCACCAGGTATGTGCCGTATTGCTTGGCTAATGCAATGCCTTCATCGTCCATAAAACTGCCGTGTTCAATGGAATTAACCCCACCTCGAATGGCCCTTTTTATTCCCTCCGCACCATGTGCATGCGCAGCCACTTTAAAACCGTAATCTGCAGCAGCTTTCACAATGGCTTTTACTTCCGCCTCCGTAAACTGTGCATTGGCACCATCTTTGGCCTGGCTGAGTACGCCACCCGTTGCTGTAATTTTTATAAGATTGCTGCCATCTTTATAGCGCTGGCGCACTGCCTGGTAAGCTTCGTCTTCTCCATTGATCACCCCTTCCAGCGGGCCGGGATTTCCCATCAGGTCTTTGCGGTATCCATTGGTGGGGTCGGCATGGCCACCGGTAGTGGCTATACTTTTTCCCGCAGTGAAAATGCGTGGTCCTACTACGATGCCTTTATTGATAGCATTACGCAGCGCAATATTTACGCCCGATCCGCCGAGGTCACGCACAGTGGTAAAGCCAGTCATCAAAGTTGTTTTGGCAAATACGGTCGATTGAAAAGCCACATCCGCCGGGTTCAATATAAACCGGTCTTCAGTAGCGCCTTTTCTTGTTTCATTTTCGAGGTGTACATGCATATCTATCAAGCCCGGCATCACCGTGAGGTTTTTTAAATCAATTACCTGGTCGCCGGCTTGTGGCGTAGTGTACCCCTTGTCGATGCGCTCCACAACTTTTCCATTCACCACTACGGTCATTTGTGAAAGCATTTCTCCTTTCATCACATCAATGAGCTTTCCGCAATGCACCAAAGTTTTTTGCGCCATGATCAACTGGCAGGCCAATAGCAGTAATGTACTGGTACAAATAATTTTCTTCATATGAGGAAGATAAGCGGATATAAAAACCAACAATCATTTATTGCAAAAAAAAACTGCGCAGCATTGTACCATGCTGCGCAGTTGGAAGAAGTTTCAGTACCGTTTTAGTTTTCGAATTGTATCTCGAACAACTTGGGCCAGTATTTACCGGTAATAAAAATGCGTTTACCAACAGAGTCGTACGCAATACCATTTAATACATCGGGGCCATGCTCTGAAGCGGTGTATTCCGCTATACCGGCTTTGCTGCGCAGGTCCGAAAAATCGGCCACCGCTACAATTTTGCCACTCTCCGGGTCGATCTTAATGATATAATTGGTTTGCCAAATATTGGCGTACACAAATCCATCGATGTATTCGAGTTCATTGATATTGGCTTTGGGGCCCAACTGATCGTACACACCTACCCTTCTTATTTCTTTGAAAGTATCGGGGTCCATAAAATACAGGTTGCTGCTGCCATCACTCATGATCAATTCTTTGCCATTGTGCGTAAGCCCCCAACCTTCGGTATTCAGTGGGAACTCCTGCAAGGGTTTAAATGTTTTTGCATCGTACACAAATGCCTTCCCATTTTTCCAACTGATCTGGTACAGTTTGTTGTTGAAAATGGTGATGCCTTCACCAAAAATTTCTTTAGCGTTGTCTTTTTGTTGCAGCACTTTACCTGTGGCCAGGTCTACCCTGCGAATATTACTTTCTTCCAATTGCCCGGTGCCTTCCATCAACTGCTGGTTATACCAAACCAGGCCCTGCGTGAACGCAGCCGTATCATGCGGGTACGATTTCAACAACCTGTACCCCATTGCAGCAGGTGCATTGTTCGGCTCTGGTTCAACGGTGGTGGTGTTTTCGGTATTACTATCGTCCGACTTGCAGGCAGTCCATACTACAACCGCCAATAATCCAAAATAAATAATTCGATTTCTCATGATGCTTACAAAAATAGAGGAGGAATACTCATGTGTTTGTTAATACCTGTTCAGCCAGTTTTTCGGCCATAATGGGCGTTAGTGCCACGCCCATTCCATTGCAACACATCATGGCCCAGATACCGGGCTCGACCTGTTGCACAATGGGTAATTTAGTTTCACTCATGGCCATCAGCCCTGCCCAACGGAGTGCTACTTGCTGTTGCATATTTTGCGCATTGAAATGCTGTGGAAAATGCCTGATCAAAAAAGTTTCCAATGCAGTTTGTATCGTTCCCGATGTTTTTATCTCCGTAGTTTCTTCTGCCGCAATATCGGCGTTGCGGGCTCCGCCCAATAGAATCCTGTTGTCTTCCAAATGTCGCCAATAATAAAACCCTTCATCAAAATGAAAAGTGCCACGCAGTGTTAACCCGGGGATAGGCTGAGTCACCAATACCTGACCACGTGCAGGTTTTACATGCAGCGAAGGCGCCAATGCAGGCAGGTAAGCGTTAGTGGCCAATACTATTTGTGTTGCTTCGAATTGATGCGTTGAAGTGGCTACCGAAAACTTATTTCCATATTGCTCGTACCCCAGCACTTCTTCCCCATACAAAATATCAATGCCCATAGAAGCTACCAGCTTTGACAGTGCTGACACATACATGCCGCTGTGCAAAGCGCCTTCGGCCTTACTGGCCACCATGCCTGCAAAACCTTGCATACCAAAGCCTGCGAGCTGATCGTTTGCGATGGAAAAGCTATTGGCATTTCCCGCCACCGGTTGCAACAATTTATTTAGTAAGGCCAGTTGATCGGCATAATCCAGTGGCCAGTTTTCAAAACATTCGTAGCCGCCGCAGGGTTCAAACCCAATGGCAGTTTCACCAAATGTCTGCAAAATTTTCTGGATGCCCTTATAGCGCATTTCAACCACACCAAGCATGGCCGACTCCCCCATTATAGTTGCATCGTGCAGTAATTCGGAAGGGCTGCCAAAGCAAGCAAAGCCCGCATTGCGGGTAGATGCACCGGTGGGTATTGCAGATCGCTCCAACATGAGCACCCTGGTTTTTGGGCTCCGCCTTTTTATTTCATAGGCCGTCCACAATCCGGCTAGCCCTGCACCTACTACCAGCACATCAGCGGGCATCAGCCAACGGCTTTTTTCCCAATAAGAAGGCGCAATATTCATATCTGCATATTTCGTTAAAGTAGTAAGCCAATACAAACCTATGGGCATCTTTACAATCTGAAGAAAAAAGCTACTTATGCATACTAAATTTTCTATTGTGCTTCTCGCCTTGTTCTGTGGAGCCATTTCTACCAATGCGCAGACCTTGAAAGACCTGCTGAAAAAGAAAACCTCTGACACCACCCAAAAGACTAATACCATTTCCACCATCTTCAAGAAAATAACTGCACCCGATAGTGTAAGCACCAACGATGTGGAGAACGGGCTGAAGCAGGCATTGGAAATAGGCGCACAAAAAAGTGCAGACAAGCTATCTGTTACCGATGGATTTTTTAAGAATGCTGCCATCAAAATCTTACTGCCACCCGAAGCTAAACAAGTGGAAAAAACTTTGCGTAGCCTGGGTATGGGAAAACTGGTGGACGATGCTTTGTTGAGCATGAACCGTGCGGCAGAAGATGCAGCAAAATCTGCAGCTCCTATTTTTATCAACGCAGTAAAAGGCATGACCTTACAGGATGCATGGGGTATACTGAAAGGCACCGACACTGCCGCCACTGCCTACATGCGTGGCAAAACTACACCTGCACTTACAGAGGCATTTCGTCCTGTAATTGAAAGTTCCATTCAAAAAACGAATGCCACCAAATACTGGAATACAGTATTCACGAGCTATAATAAAGTGGCCCGCCAAAAAATAAATCCCGATTTGTCTGCCTATGTAACTGAAAAAGCGTTGGCAGGCATTTTTATGCAACTGGGTGAAGAGGAAAAAAAGATACGCAAAGACCCGGCCGCCCAAACCACAGCATTGCTGAAAAAAGTGTTTGGCAAACAATAATTGCAAAGCAGGTTGTAGCAAGTACTGTTGACCAGAATCGAAAGCTTCGGTTCTATATTTTTCTGCGCTGTGTGGATTTGATCCCTATTTTTAGAAACACGATTTCTAAATAATGACACGCCGTATGAACAGAAGAACTTTTGTAAAAACAAGCGCAATGGCCACCGCTGCCCTGGCTACAGCCGATGCATTCGGGTTTGCCTCTTCCAAAAAAATGATTGGCATTCAGCTTTACTCGGTAAGGGATGAAATAAAAACCGGGCTACCCGCTGTGTTGGCGAAACTGGCCGGCATGGGTTATCAGAATATTGAAATGTATGGCTACAACAATGGCGATTATTTTGGCCATGATATGAAAGCCGTTGCCAACTTGTTGGCTAAAAATAATTTGAAGAGTACCAGTGCGCATGTGGGCATTGCCGATTTCTTATACAAAGGCAACGATGATGTTTGGAAAAAAGCCGTGGATGATGCAGCCATCATTGGCAACGAATACCTGGCTGTACCTTACCTCGATGCCGAGTACAGGAAAACCGCGGACGGTTACAAAAAAATTGCAGACAGGCTGAATACAGCGGCCACCATTTGCAAAAGCAGGGGATTGAAATTTGCCTACCACAACCATGCATTTGAATTTGAAAAAATGGGCACGGGCACAGGCTACGATATCCTGTTGAAAGAAACCGACCCTGCATTGGTAAAAATGGAACTCGACCTGTTTTGGGTAGTGAATGCAGGCTACAATCCATTGGCACTTTTTAATGCGCACCCAGGCCGTTTTGTAATGTGGCATGTAAAAGACATGGACAAAACTAACAAGAACAAACAAACAGAAGTAGGTAATGGCAAAATTGATTTCAAAGCCATTTTTAAAGCAAAGAAAAAAGCAGGCCTCGAACAGTTTTTTGTAGAGCAGGAGAACTACGATATTTCACCATACGATAGCGTGGAGAAATGCATCAGGTATGTAAAATCGAATTTGATATAACCAAGATGAAAGCATAAAAAAAAGGTGAAGCAGTTGCTTCACCTTTTTTTGTTTCACTATATCATTTTCACATTACAGCGGATTTTGCTCAATGGCTTTATTAGCATTGGTTTCATCCACTGGAAACAGGAATTCCCATTGCTTATCGCCTGCAGGAACTGTAGTGATCACACTCATCGCTGGCACGTTGTTAGGAATACCGGCACGGCTCATAGGAAGGTTCAAACGCTTCAGATCGGTAAAGCGGAAACCTTCACCCCACAATTCAATCCTGCGATGCAGCATAATTTCATCGATAAGGGTTTGACCGGTGCTGATTGATTTTACATAAGCAGCATCCCTGTTTTTGATCAAAGTAAACAAAGCATCCTGTGCTTGTGTATTTTGACCGGCACGGGCATTAGCTTCTGCTTCAATCAGGTACATTTCGGCAGCACGCATGTACACTATATCACCCATACTTGCAGAACTACTTTGTGCCATGTACTTTTTGTTTTGGTAAGGCACTCTTGCTCCACCGGGAGGAATAGGTACAGTAGCACCGGTAAGATCCCAGCATTGCTTACGGATATCCGTTGCAGAAATGGCATTGTACAGGTTGGCGTTGATAGCACGTGGCTGTGTACGCAATACAGTAGAGTTGAAGTTAGCACTCATGTATGCGAAATAGCTATAGAAGAACGTGTTGTGGTCATCTATCTGGCGGCTACCCCAGATCCATTCCTGGTTGTTCACGTTGTTGAAACCGCTCAGGTATTCAGCATTGGTCATCAGGTTGAAACCGGTGCGGGCTGCAACAGCTTTAGCAGCAGCTTCAGTCCATTTGCCTTGTGCCAATGCAACTCGGGCTTGCAAGCCACGTACCACGTTTACATTAAAATTGCTTTTAGCAGCAGTACCGGTGCGAGTATATCCATTCAACAAAGTTTCTGCTTCAGCAAAGTCTTTATTGATTTGAGTATATACATCCGCAACTGTAGCACGTGCTTGTCCGTCCAATGTATTGGTCAACAACAAAGGCACACCGAGTTGGGTATTGGCTCCAGCTGGATCGAAACGCTTGCCCCACAATTGTACCAATTGGAAATGTGACCATGCACGGTAAGCCAGGGCTTGTCCTTTGATGTATTTCTTTTCAGCAGGATCACCAGGCACGCCATCTATACCATTGATCAACACGTTGGCATTGGAAATAAGGCGGTAGTAGTAGCGATACACATAACGCAGGAATCCATCGTTTACATTGCGATGCGACTGCCAGCGCAACCAACCAGCCAAACCGGTGCTACCATTGGCCAATGGATATACGATGTCCTCGCCCATCAGGTCGCGGTAAATATTGTTAGAACCTTCACCAGCCTGGCCCTGTGCATCGTACTGCACATACATAATACGGTGAATACCATTTACGGCGGCCCATGCATTCTTGGTACTGGCCAATGCATCAGCAGATGCTACAGCCGTAGTTGAATAGGTGTCGAGAAATTCTTTCTTACAGGCACCCAAACTAAGCGAACCTGCAACAAGAATAAGTAAGCTATATTTTATCTTTTTCATAGTTGAATGCATTTACAGATTTACAGTTAAACCAGCAGAAATCACTCTTGCAGGAGGATAAGCGTTTGAAGTAACGCCGGTGAAAGCTTGCTGATTGTTCATGCCTACACGCTTAGAACCGAAGAATACGTTTTCAGCAGCAACAAATACAACAGCATTGTCGATGCTCGCTTTTGACAGCACTTTGCGGGGCAGGTTATAACTGAAGTTGATACTACGCAGGTTAATGAATGATGCATCAACTAACCAACGTGAAGAGGTTGCGTTGAAATCGGTAGCACGTCCGGCATCCATCCTTGGCGTATTGGTAATATCGCCAGGCTTTTGCCAGCGGGCAGCAGCATCTTTATGCAATGCACCACCATAGTTAGTTGCCGACATCAGGCTCTGGTACAAACCATCGTAGGTTTTACCCCCTACCTGGAAGCTAAACAAAGCATTCAGCGAAAATCCTTTGTAAGTAAATGTGGGGGCAAAACTTCCGTAAAAATCAGGAATTACAGAACCGTTGTAATCAAACTTACCATTGGCAACAATAGTAGATACTGTATCAATAGCACCGGTTTTGTTGGTGATATAACGAATATCCGTAGTTGCTTTTTTATTGTCAGCATAGTACAATATGGCACCATCTTTAGGATCTACTCCATAAAACTGGCGCAACCAGAAATCATAAATACTGTGACCTACTGAATACTTTTTAGTACCGTTGATGATTTCAGTAGTTGTACCAGGCATTTTGGTTACTTCATTATTGATAGTAGTAATGTTAACGTTCAGGTTGAAAGTGAAATCATTAGTGCGTATTACATCGCCATTCAGGTTCAATTCAATACCCTTGTTAAACATGGTAGCCGTGTTTTGGTTTACACTCAAATAACCACTTGATAATGGCTGAGGAACCGCATACAACATATCGTCCGATTCGCGGTTGTAGTAGTCGATGCTACCATTCAACCTACTTTTGAACAAAGAGAAGTCGATACCCAGGTCTAACTGGCGGTTGGTTTCCCAGGTAAGGTCATTGTTTTGGTAAGATGTTTGGCTTTGTGAAATACCTGGTTCGTTTGCATTGTTATTAAAGCTATACAAACCCTGGTATGCATAGTAACCAATACCATCGGCGTTACCTACTACACCATAAGAGGCACGGAGTTTCAACATGTCAACCCAGCTAACACCTTGCAGGAATTTTTCTTTGTTGATATTCCAACCGGCACCTACAGACCAGAATGTACCCCAACGGGCATCTTGTGAAAAACGAGAGTTACCATCTCTACGAACACTGGCAGAAGCATAATACTTTCCAGCGAAGTCGTAACTCATCCTGGAGAAATAGCTTTCCACCCTGTACTTATCCAAAGCAGAGGTCAGTGAGTTTACAGTGGTGTAGTTTACCAATTCGGTATTACCGCTCAACGACTGGCCTTGTTTGAAACCATACAGATCGGTAAGCTCCTGGTTATAGCTTTCGTGGCCTACCAGGAAGTCTACCTTATGGTTATTGAATGCACGGTTATAGCTCAAAATTTGGCTGGCTACAAATGTGCGGTTGTATCCACTTTCGCGACGGCTACGTCCGGCTGGCGCACCATCACCTACCAATGTGTTTTCAGACGATGCATCCCACTGGGTTTGGTAATCGAAAGAAAGGTTGTTGGTGAACTTGAAATACTTGGCAAACATGATGTCCATGTAGTTACGGGCACTTACGGCAGTACGTGTATAGCCGAGTTCATTCAACTGGGTTTCGGCCAATGCATGACGACCACCGAAGCCACCCGATGGGCGGTTAGGTATGCCTAAACTAGTACCTCCGAAATTACCCAGATCCCAGAACTTGTTGCCCTGGGCATCCAGCAGGTAATCACCGGTGGTCATATTGTGCGCAAACACAGGATAAATTGGCCCGATGTTGCGGCTGAAAAAGAATGGGTTTACAAAGTTGGTGCTACCATCATCGTTGGCCACATTACTTACGGTATAGTTACCGGCAATATTTATACCTGTTTTGAACCAGGTTTTAGGCTGCACGTTCAAGTTAGCACGGGCAGAAAAACGCTCAAAATCGGTCTTCAGCGTGTAGCCATCTTCCTGCAGGTAGCCCATAGAAACATAGTAGTCGCTTTTATCAGCGCCACCATTAATGTTCACTGAATAGTCGCTGCGATTTCCCTTGCGCATCAGATCTTTTGTCCAGTCCAGGTCATCACCATAGATCAACTGGGCATTTGGATTGATCTTTCCATCGGTGCCTACAATTTGATTGGCAGGCACGTTGAATGGGTTGTACGCCAGCAAATTGGCAATACCGGTACGACTGGTAAGACCAGACGCTACTTTGTTAGCAGAGTCAACAGAGATAGCTGCGCCAGATGTTGGGTAAACCAAAGAGTTGCGATATGTTTCCCACTGCAAAGGATAGTATTCATGTGCATTCATGGTTTCATATTCTTTCAAACCACGAGAGGCAATACCCTGCATAGCACGCACCTGGATATTGGCTTTACCTCTTTTACCTTTTTTGGTGGTAATAATTACAACACCATTTGCTGCACGTGAACCGTACAATGCAGTAGAAGCGGCATCTTTCAAAACAGAAATACTTTCGATATCGTCGGCGCTCATGTTGCTGGTTCCACCAGAATAAGGCACCCCGTCAATTACATACAGGGGCTCAGATGTAGCAGACAATGAACCAAAACCGCGAACACGCATAGAGATACCAGAACCGGGCTGGCCACTTGCAGAAGTGGTAACCAAACCTGGTACATTACCCTCCAATGCAGCAGTAGCATTGGTAATAGGGCGGCGCTGCAATTGCTTGGCGCTAACAGTACTAACAGAACCGGTAAGGGTTTCTTTTTTAGCTGTTCCATAAGCAACCACCACTACTTCATCCAAATTGCTGGTGGCTCTCACAAGCGATACATTGATACTTTCACGGCTACCAATAGCCACTTCCTGTGGAGCATGGCCCACATAAGTGATCACCAATGTTTTTGCACTGGCCGGCACTTTTAATGAATAAGCACCATCAGCATTGGTAGTGGTAGCAGTACCGGAACCTTTAACGGCCACAGTGGCACCAGAAATTGGCAACCCATCGGGATCTGTAACTTTCCCCGAAACGGTTTTTTCCTGGGCAAATACTTGCAACGTACAGGTCACAAGGGCCAGGAATAAAACAAGACACTTCTTCATAGCATTGTTTTGGTTATTAAAAAAAAATATTCCACCCCGCCTTTTGGGCAGGAAATCAACTACGTAGTAAACCATTGTTGGTGCTAACTCAGGGAGTTATAAAATGCATATTCGTCTTGTACGAACACGTACCAATACCAGTAAAAAGATATCGGGACTACCAGGTTTAGGTTCTCAAAAGCAGTGTGTGTGTATTCTCATCAAAGGCAAACTAGAAGCTTCAATATCAATGTATTTCAACTCAATTCACCTTAAGCATTGTCCATATGACGCCTATCGGATAGCAATCCTTCGCCGGGCATTAACTTTTTTTAACTTTCAATTCCAATGACAACTTTGCCATCACAAATTGCTGCATTGCCCCAAAAAAATAGGCTTTTCGAGTGAAAAGCCTATTCAAATCTGTTGAATGCCCTTCGAAAACTTATAATTGTTTGATCTGGATATTTCTGTACCAAACCATATTGCCATGGTCTTGCAGGGCAATTTTTCCTTTGGCAAGCAACCCAAAATCGGGCATGGTTTTAAACTTACTGTTGGCTACCATTTCCTTCCAGGCATTGTCGCCTACTACGGTGGACACTACGGTTTCGCCATTCAGGCGTAGCTCCAGTTTGCCATGGTCCGAAATAATTTCAGCAAGGTTCCACTCTCCTACAGGTTTCACGGTTTCCCTTTTGCACGCAATCAGATCGTACAAGTCGCCGGCACGGTGCTTCACAATTTTTCCATCAGAATGGCCATCGTTGTCAATCACCTGCATCTCGGGGCCCGTACGAAATGTGTAGTCATACTTTGGCGATTCCTGCACAAAAAATATGATGCCGCTGTTGCCGTTCTTCGAAATTTTCCACTCCAGCTTCAGGTGAAAATTTTCATAGGCAAGGTTGGAAACAATATCTCCCCCGTCTTTGGCTGCAGGATCCAAATACAGTGCGCCATCTTCAATTTTCCACCCGGCGCCTACCGTGGTTTTATTGAAGCAATGCCAACCTGCGGTTGTTTTGCCATCGAACAAAGCCTTAAATCCTTTATCGGTTTTGCCGGTTGCTGTTTGCTGCGTTTTGCCTGCGCAGCCTGCCAGTAACAGTACGCCAGCCGTGGCTGCAGCGAGAATGCTTTTCTGAAATTGCATGAATTATTGATTTAAGAGCAACACGTATTTCACCATTTGTTTCGCATCTTCTACCGACAAATTGGGATGCGGTGTCATGGGAATAGTGCCCCAATGGCCCGAGCCACCTTTAATAATGGTATGCGCCAAACGATCGATGGTAGTATCGGCTGCATTGGCATATTTAGCTGCCACATCTTTGTACGCAGGACCTGTAGAGGTTTCGCTTACTTTATGACAGGTAAGGCAATCATTCTTTCCGATCAATGCTAAACCTGCCTTGTAATCAGGATTTGCAGACACGTCTTCTTTTTTCTCCTCAGTAGCAGTAGTGGCCGGTTCTTCTGCTTTCTTTTCTTCGTTGCTTCCGCAGGCAATTGCAAACAGCAGGAATGCTGCGGGAATCATCATCTTTTTCATTGCACTAATTTTTGGTGAATTAAATATTAGGACAATCCAAGAATTGCCCGGTTAAAAGTTTCGTTGCTGCCGCTTCCGGCAAAATCATCAAATGCTTTTTCGGTAACGCGAATGATATTCTCCTGGATGAATACTGCACCTTCCTTCGCACCATCTTCAGGATGCTTGATGGCGCATTCCCATTCCATTACGGCCCATCCTTTGTAATCGTATGCGGCCAGCTTGCTGAAGATGCTCTTAAAATCTACCTGGCCATCGCCCAAACTTCTGAAGCGCCCTGCACGGTTGATCCAACTTTGATATCCACCATACACACCTTGTTTTCCCGTAGGGTTAAACTCTGCATCTTTTACATGAAACATTTTGATGCGTTCGTGGTAATGATCGATATAAGAAAGATAATCGAGGCATTGCAATACAAAATGCGAAGGATCGTATAACAAACATGCACGTGCATGGTTATTGGTATGTTCTAAAAACATTTCGTACGAAACACCATCGTGCAAATCTTCACCGGGATGAATTTCATAACAAAGATCAACACCGTTGGCATCGAATTCGTTTAAGATAGGTAACCAGCGTTTGGCCAGTTCTTTAAATCCTGTTTCTACCAAACCAGCGGGACGTTGTGGCCATGGGTAAACCGTATGCCATAACAATGCACCGCTAAATGTTGCATGCGCATTCAAACCCAAATTGGCAGAAGCTTTTGCAGCATATTTCAATTGTTGCACTGCCCATTCGGTACGGGCTTTTGCATTGCCTTTTACAGCATCGGGTGCAAAGCCATCAAACAGTTCGTTATATGCAGGATGCACTGCCACAAGCTGGCCTTGTAAGTGTGTAGAGAGTTCTGTTATTTCCAATCCACACTCCTGCACCAATCCTTTCAATTCATCCGCATAGGTTTTGCTTTCTGCTGCTTTTTGCAGATCGATACAACGGCTATCCCATGTGGGAATTTGTACACCTACAAAACCTAAACTTTTTGCCCATTGGCAAATGCTGCGCAAATCATTGAAGGGAGGCTGATCGCCCATGAATTGCGCTAAAAATATTCCGGGTCCTTTTAAGGTTGTCATTGCTTAATTTATGATTTATGATTTCTGATGTCTGATGTCTGATTTGGGATTGATGATTGATGATTGATGATTTCCCAAACTCGTGAACTCATGAACTTTGAAACTTTGAAACTCGAGAACTTTCCAACCGTCTCACACTCACACTTCAAACGCCGTCCACTTTTTATCGCTGGCACTGGAGGCTACTACATTTTCAATAAATGCCATACCTCTCACACCTTCTTCTACGCCAGGAAAATCGAGCCATTCTTCTTTTGGAGTAATGCCGTCTGATTCGGCCATAATGGTTAACGCAAAATTGCGATACAAGTTAGCGAAGGCTTCCAAATACCCTTCGGGGTGGCCTGCGGGCACACGGGTGTTATGTGCAGCAAAACTGCTGTTGTAGCCACCGCCGGTGCGATACAGTTCAGCAGGTTTATCCAACCATTTTACCAATAGTGAATTGGCATCATCCTGCTTCCATTCTATGCCAGCTTTTTCGCCGTACACCCTTATTTTAATACAGTTTTCGTCGCCCGCAGCTATTTGCGAAGCCATCAACACAACACTTGCACCATTATTCATTTTCATGAGCACAGCACCATCATCGTCGAGCAAACGGCCATCTACCAAAATATTCAGATCGGCACATACCTGTGTCACCTGTAAGCCGCTTATATACTCTGCCAGGTTGAATGCATGCGTACCAATATCGCCCATAGCACCGGCTTTACCACTGCGCTTGGGATCGGTACGCCAACTGGCTTGTACCTGTCCTGTTTGTTCGAGCAATGTACTCAACCATCCTTGCGGATATTCAACATATATTTTGCGCACTTTACCAATGGCACCGCTTTTCACCAATTGCCTGGCCTGCTTCACCATGGGATAACCGGTGTAAGTATGGCAGAGCAACAAACGCTTACCGGTGGCTTTTACAATAGCACTTAATTCTTTGGCTTCTTCCAATGAAAATGTGATGGGTTTTTCCAACACTACATGAAAGCCTTTTTGCAAAGCCAGTTTCGCAGGTCCAAAATGCACAGAGTTGGGTGTTACAATACTCACCATATCTATGCGGCCTTCTGCTTCGGTACGCAGGGCTTCCTGCTCCAGCATGGTTTTGTAATCGGTGTAAATACGATCGTCTGCCAAATGCAATTGTTTGCCCGATGCAATGGCCACATCCGGCCTCGAACTCAGGGCAGCCGCTACCAATTCTATTTTTCCATCCATGCTGAGGGCTGTTCTGTGTACCGCACCTATAAAGGCATCAGCACCGCCTCCTATCATGGCCAATCTCAATTTCCGGTTCATGTTTTCCTCTTTTAGATTATACTCCCAATGTCCAACCTTCGCGATAATTTCTTTTTACATATTGGTTCGCTGCTTCAAAATTGGTGATGCGCATATTTTTTGCATCCCACAACAATTTCTTACGACCAATATATTTATCCTCCCAACCTTTTGCAGCAGGGTTCTTCGTCATCCAGCTCCTGATGGCCAGGTTGGCTATCAAAATACTTTCGGTAAATGGTCCGGCAAACTCGAATGGCGAACTTGTTTTTCCATTACCATATCCTGCAATGCAAGCATTCACCCATTGCTGATAGTGTCCTTCGGGAACACGCACCAGTGTTTGTTTCGGCATCTTTTTTTCCTGCATCAATTTGGTAGGCAACAAACGTGGATTGGCGCCATAACAATCGGCCATTATTTTTCCTTTGGTGCCTTCGAAAATAATACCGCCATCCCAATTGCCCATTGGTTCGTCGGGCAATAATTCATTGGGTCGCTCCGGCAACAAACCACCATCCATCCAGGTAATTTTTATATTGCCTTTTCCATCGGTTCGCGGATAGTTTAAATGTATAACCGAAGATGGCGGGCAACTGTCTACGTAACCGGCTTCCTGCCATGCAGCAGTAAACTGGTTAGGCACACTGCATTCTACTTCATTCGGATAAAGAATCGGAAGAATACGATAGGCAGGGTCGAGAATATGACAAGCCATATCGCCCAATGCACCGGTACCAAAAGCCCACCAGCCACGCCAGTTAAAAGGAAGATATGCAGGATTGAAATCTACAAATGGTGCAGGCCCGAGCCATAGATCCCATTTCAAACTGTTGGGAATTTCGTGCTTGCCAGTGGGTGTAGCAATGCCTTGTGGCCATACCGGCCTGTTGGTCCAGGCCTTTACACTTTTTACATCGCCAATAACGCCGGAAGCGTACAATTCCTGCATGAGCCGAACACCATCGCCACTACCGCCCTGGTTGCCCATTTGCGTTACCACTTTGTAACGCTTGGCAGCTTCGGTGATCATTCTTGCTTCGTAAATATCATGCGTCAATGGCTTTTGCACATACACATGTTTGCCCAATTGCATAGCGGCCATAGTGGCTACAGCATGTGTATTGTCGGGGGTTGACACCGATACAGCATCAATATTGTTTTTTTCTTTTTCCAGCATTTCGCGGAAATCGAAATAGAATTTTGCATTCGGAAACTTTTTCACAGAGCCTGCAGCCTGCACCGTATCTACATCGCAGAGTGCTACAATATTGGCTTTGCCTCCTTTGGCAAATTCGGAAATATCGCCGGCGCCTTTCCCACCCACACCAATGGCTGCAATATTCAGCTTATCACTCGGGGCAACAAATCCTTTTCCCAATACATGGCGGGGCACAATAAAGAAACCTGCACCGGCAATACCGGTATTCCTGATAAAATTTCTACGGGATGATTTTGTGGTGGACATAGCAATCGTTTTTCAGTAGTGTGTTTTGTTTTAAAGAATCAGGATTCGGTATTAAAACTGATACATTCTTTTAATTCTTTTTCGGTGTAGGCAATATTGTATTGCTTCAACACTTCATCGGGCACCCCGTTCCATTGGTTGGGCCTGTTGCCCACATAACCCAGATCGTTCACCCCAATTTCGGAGGTATAAAATCCACTGGCTGTCAGGTTGCGCATCAAGCTAAAAAAAGCAACGCCTTGTGCCATCTGCGGTTTCGCTTTTTTAGGATAAGCAATGGCATCCACTACTTCCATTTGCTGCTCTTTGGTGCAGGTCACAAAAGATTTTTCATAGGTCTTTAAACAATACAGATCGAGCCAGCGCAAGCCTCCCCGCATGGGTGTTTGGTGTTGCGGCATATCCTGCACTATAAAATCGATAAATGCCGGAACGCCCGCCTGTGAAGCACTTCCGCTGATATCGTCGGCAGGAATAATTATATCGGCCAGCAAAGTGATGGTTGCCATTTCGTGTTCATCAAAAAATTTCGATGCCAGCAGCTTCTCATCACGCTCCCGCTCTTCTTTCATACGGTCGTAAGTAAACTTATCGACCAGAGTGGCATTGGCGTCTTTTGTTTTATCGTCTGCTGTTTTACAGGCATCAATAAATATGGTTCCGCTTAGCGAACCCAGTGCCAATGCTTTCAGCGATTTTCTTCTGTCCATACAATTTATGATTGATGAATTCTGATTTTGGATTTCTGATTTAGGATTGATGATTTAGGATTGTGGCGATTTAAAAGAGTGATGATGTTGATTGAGCTATCGTACTCCCATATCAGACATCAGACTTCCAAAAATTTCTCCTCACACCTCATGCCTCATACCTCTTCCCCCTCTCTACAAATTCTGTTTTTTCATTTCGTCGATAATGTATTCGCTGGCCCGCATGCTTAGTGCCATAATGGTCCAGGTAATATTTTTATCGGCTTGTGAAGTGAAAGCAGCGCCATCCATCACAAACAGGTTTTTGCAATCGTGCGCCTGGTTCCATTTGTTGAGCGCCGAAGTTTTCGGATCGCTACCCATGCGTGCTGTACCTGCTTCGTGAATAATTTTTCCGGGCGTTTCCAAACCCCAATTATTCGACGCATCATCATCGCCACCCCAGGTTACAATAGCACCCATATTGTGCATTATTTCCTTAAAGGTTTCTTTCATGTGCTTGGCCTGCTTTATTTCGTAGTCGCTCCATTTCACATTGAACTTCAGCACCGGGATACCATATTTATCTACAACATCCGGATCTATTTCGCAATAGTTATCGTAGCGGGGAATGGCTTCTCCGCGACCGGCCATACCTACACCGGCACCATAGAAAAAGCGGAAATCTTCTTTCAGCGATTTACCATAACCACCCGATTCTTTTTGCTGCCCCTTTACTTCAAATTGCCCGTTCATTTTTTCTATGCCCCAACCAAAGCCATAGCTGGGTTGCTGCATTCCACCCCAATATTCAATATGATAACCGCGGGGAAAATCGAGTTTTTTATTGTTGCCCCACCACGGACTGTACACGTGCATACCACCCACGCCATCTTCGTTGTAGCGTTTTCTATCAAACAGTTCGGGCAATACGCCACCCACTGCCGCACCGGTAGAATCGTGCAGGTAACGTCCTACCACTCCACTGCTATTGGCCAATCCGTTGGGATGGCGATCGCTTTTTGAATTGAGCAACAAGCGGGAACTTTCGCAGGCACTGGCTGCTAATATTACAACGCGGCCATTTACCTGGTACTCCTGTAATGTGTCTTTATCTACATAAGAAATGCCGGTTGCTTTACCTTCCTTGTTGGTAAGCACTTCCCTTGCCATAGCATTTACCACCAGGTCTACATTGCCGGTTTCAACTGCAGGATATACCAATACCGATGAAGAAGAAAAATCGCCATGTATTGTGCATCCCCTGCCACATTGTGCACAAAAGAAACATGCGCCACGGGTATTGTTGATCTTTTTGGTAAGTATAGAAAGCCTGGATGGAATAACAGGCACACCGCTGGTGAATGCTGCTTTTTTCAACATCAATTCGTGCAGGCGGGGCTTGGGTGGCGGAAGAAAAAATCCATCCGGATCATTTTCCAATCCCTCATTGGTGCCAAATATCCCCAGCAGTTTATCGATCCTATCGTAAAATGGTTTTACATCTTCGTAGCCAATAGGCCAATCGTCGCCAAGGCCATCAATACTTTTTCTTTTAAAGTCTTTGGGACCAAAGCGCAGGGCTATGCGTCCCCAGTGATTGGTACGACCACCTACCATGCGGGCCCGCCACCAATCCCAATCGGTACCTTTTTCTTTGGTATAAGGCTCGCCGTCAATATTCCATCCCCAATAGCAGGCATCAAAATCGCCAAAGGGCCTGAACTTGGTGCTGGCACCACGCCTCGGGCTTTCCCATGGGTTCTTAAGCTGTGTCACATTTTTTGCCGGGTCATAATTGGGCCCTGCTTCCAATAGGCACACTTTCAGGCCGGCATTGGCCAGCACATAGGCAGCCATGCCACCTCCTGCTCCGGAACCTACTATAACGACATCATACTCCTTTGATGTCTTTTTTATTTGTACATCACCCATGGCAAACAGTAGTTTTTTGAAATGCCGTTAAAAGTATGGATTTCACTAATCCACCCATATTTCCAAAATAATTTAATTAACTCAGGCTTCATACTCCAAAATGTTCGACGATCATTTTAGTTCACATACTGTGGATGGCTAAAATTTTTCGGGTACCATTTATCCCTATTTTTAAACCCAACGAAAAAAGTACACCCATATGAAGTTTACGAACACGAGTAAACAGCAACTCTTTGTTGCCAGTTGTTTAGCATTATTAGTTACATCATTATCATTCGGCATTAGAGCTGGCATTTTAAATGAATTGGGCCAACAGTTTGCACTCAATGGCTCAGAACTCGCCACCATTGCTGCCACCGCGTTTTGGGGCTTTCCATTGGCAGTAATTATTGGCGGCATGGTAGTAGATATTATTGGCATGAAGAAACTGCTGGTTGCAGCATTTGTGTTTCACCTGGCTGGCATACTGCTTACAGTATTTGCCACAGGTTTCTGGTCCTTATTCATTTCCACATTACTTATTGGCATCGCCAACGGCACAGTAGAAGCCGCCTGCAATCCACTGGTAGCAGCACTGTACCCCGATAATAAAACCACCAAGCTCAACCACTTTCATCTTTGGTTCCCGGGTGGTATTGTAATTGGCACCCTCATCGTTTTCTTTTTGAGCAAAGCTGGTATGAGCTGGCAAATACAAGTGGGCCTCATGCTGATACCTACCCTGTTGTACGGTTATCTTTTTTCCAAACTCGAATTTCCAGTTACAGAAAGAGTGGCCAGTGGTGTAAGCACAAAAGAAATGTACAAATCCCTGTTGAATCCATTATTCCTGTTCATGATCATTTGCATGTTTGGCACTGCCATTACAGAATTGTTTACAGGCCAGTGGATAGATGTGTTGCTTAAAAATGTTACAGACAACCCATTGCTGATATTGACACTTACAACAGGTGTAATGGTGGTAGGCCGCGGCATTGCAGAGCCGGTGGTACACAGGCTTTCTCCGCAGGGTGTATTATTCATTTCGGCATTGCTGGCTACTGCAGGTATTTATTTATTGGGGCATACCACAGGCAATATGGCATTTGTAGGTGCATTGGTATTTGGTATGGGCGTATGTTATTTCTGGCCCACCATGATCGGGTTTGTTGCAGAAAATTTACCCAAAACAGGAGCCGTTGGTTTAAACCTGATGGGTGGCGCCGGCATGTTTGCCGTATCGTTGTACACCATATTCATGGGTAAGCATTACGATAAAATACTGACACAAAAATTACCCGATGGTGCTGATCTTACTTCTTATATGGCTGCAGCACCCGGTAGCGAAATGGCCAATGCATTAACCGCTGCTAAAAGTGCTGCAGGCCCCGATATATTGAATACCACCATGCTTATACCCGTAGCACTGTCGGCAGCATTTTTGTTGTTGTTTGTATACATGCGCAACAAAAAGAAACCGCAAACGATTTAATCAACTCACCATGACAAGCAGAAGATCACTACTCAAAAACATTGCGGCAGGTGCAACCGGCATGGCCATTGCATCGGGCGCACAAGCACTCAATATTTCTCCAATGGGCGAAGCATCTTTAAAAGGTAATATCAACCACAGCGTTTGCCGCTGGACCTATGGCAGCTACACACTCGATGAGCTCTGCGTGATAGCCAATAAAATAGGGCTAAAAGCCATTGACCTTGTAGGCCCTAAAGAATGGGATATTCTCAAAAAATACGGACTGGATAGCAGCATGTGCAATGGTGCCGAAATTGGCCTCACCAAAGGATGGAACAATCCTGAGTACCATGCTACCCTTATCAAAAACTATTCAGATCATATTGAGTTGGTAGCAAAAGCAGGTTACAAAAACCTCATCTTCTTTACCGGCAACCGCAATGGTATGGACGATGAAACCGGTATGAAAAATACCATTGAAGGTTTGAAGAAAATTATTGGACTCGCCGAGAAAAAAGGTGTGATACTACAGTTAGAATTATTCAACAGCAAAGTGGATCATAAAGATTATATGGCCGATAAAAGTGCATGGGGCATTGAAATGTGCAAGCGGCTGGGCAGCGAAAACTGTAAACTGCTATACGATATCTACCATATGCAGATCAACGAAGGCGATGTGATCAGGACCATCCAGCAATCACACCAGTACTTTGGTCATTACCATACAGCAGGTGTACCCGGCCGTCACGAAATTGACGAAACACAGGAACTGTTCTATCCTGCCATTATGCAAGCCATTGTAAAAACCGGCTTCAAAGGATATGTAGCGCAGGAGTTTCTACCAACAGCTACCGACAAAATAGCGGTACTGCAAGATGCTGTGCGCAGATGCGATGTATGAGAGAAGTGAAAAGTGAAATGAACTTTTTAACCTGCCAACTTAAGAAACAACGAACGAACCAACTAACATTCATGTCAAAAAATACTTACGATGCTATTGTAATTGGCAGTGGCATTTCGGGCGGGTGGGCCGCCAAAGAACTAACAGAAAAGGGATTGAAAACAATAGTGCTTGAGCGTGGCAGAAATATTGAACACATCAAAGACTATGTGAACACTAATAAAGATCCTTGGGAATATCCGCACCGTGGTGGGCGTACACAAAAAATGATAGAAGCCTACCCTGTTCTCAAACGCGATTACCCATTGAATGAAACCAATCTCGATTACTGGGTAAAAGACAGCGATTGCCCGTATGTGGAAACCAAACGCTTCGATTGGTTTCGCGGTTATCATGTAGGTGGTCGTTCGCTTACATGGGGCAGGCAAAGCTATCGTTTGGGCGATCTCGATTTTGAAGCCAACTTAAAAGACGGACATGGTGTAGACTGGCCTATTCGCTACAGCGATATTGCACCATGGTATAGCTATGCAGAAAAGTTTGCAGGTATCAATGGCAACCGCGATGGATTTCCATCATTGCCCGATGGCGATTATTTGCCTGCTATGGAAATGAACGTGGTGGAGAAAGATGTGGCAGCCCGCATTAAACAAAAATGGCCCGATAAGCGCACCATGATCATGGGCAGAAGTGCCAATCTTACTGCGCCTCATAACAACCGCACCAATTGCCAGTACCGAAATAAATGCTGGCTGGGCTGCCCGTTTGGCGGCTACTTCAGCACGCAATCGGCTACTATGCCAGCGGCTGTAGCTACAGGCAATCTTACGTTGCGGCCGTTCAGTATTGTTACCAAAATCATTTACGACAAAGACACACAAAAAGCAAAAGGTGTTGAAGTGCTGGATGCTGAAACCAACCAGACCTACGAGTATTTCGCAAAAATTGTTTTTGTATGTGCATCGGCATTCAACTCAACCTGGGTACTCATGAACTCGGCCACAGATATTTGGCCAGAAGGATTGGGTAGCAGCAGTGGCGAACTGGGACATAATGTAATGGACCACCACTTGCGTGCAGGTGCCAGCGGAAGAGTAAAAGGCTACGAAGACAAATATTATTTCGGCCGCAGGCCTAATGGTGTATATGTACCACGCTACAGGAATTTATTCGGCGACAAACGTGATTACCTGCGTGGCTTTGGCTACCAGGGAAGTGCCAGCCGACAGGGATGGAGCCGCGAAATTGCAGAGTTGAATATTGGTGCAGCATTTAAAGAAGCACTTACTGAACCCGGCGAATGGAAAATGGGCATTGGTGGCTTTGGCGAAATACTTCCTTATCACGACAATAAAATTTCGCTCGATAAAAATGTAAAAGATAAATGGGGATTGCCTGTGCTTGCCATGGATGTGGAGTTGAAAGACAATGAACTGCTCATGCGAAAAGACATGATGAATGACGCCGCCGAAATGTTGGAAGCCGCAGGACTCACAGACATCAATGCATACAATAACGAATACGGATTTGGCATGGGCATTCACGAAATGGGCACAGCACGCATGGGTCGCGATCCAAAGACCAGTGTGCTGAATGGCAACAACCAGGTATGGGATTGCAAAAATGTATTTGTAACAGATGGTGCTGCTATGACAAGTGCCGGTTGTGTAAATCCATCGCTTACTTATATGGCACTTACTGCAAGAGCAGCCGATTTTGCAGTGAATGAATTGAAGAAAGGAAACCTGTGATCGATTTGTAATCGCAATCAATATTCCTGCTTGAATGTTAGCAATGAAAAAATGAAATCATGTCGACAAATTATTACGATGCCATAGTAGTAGGCAGTGGAATCAGCGGAGGATGGGCAGCCAAAGAGCTTTGCGAAAAAGGACTGAAAGTGTTGATGCTCGAAAGAGGCCATGACCACAAACACATAACCGACTACAAAACGGCCAATAATAATCCCTGGGATTATCCGCACCGTGGCCGCACTACTGCGGGGCAGCGTGAAGCCTACCCCGTAATTCACAGGGGCTGGGCTGCCGACGAAGGAATAATGGATGCATGGGCCAACGAAAAAGATTGCCCCTATGTAGAAGACAAACCATTTACATGGTGGAGAAGTTATCGCATGGGTGGCCGCTCTATTTTGTGGGGCAGGCAAAGCTATCGGCTTAGTGATCTTGATTTTGAAGCCAACCTGAAAGATGGCATTGCTGTTGATTGGCCGATTCGCTATCGCGACATTGCACCATGGTACGATCATGTAGAAACATTTGCAGGCATTAGTGGTAGCAAAGAAGGTATTGCACATTTACCCGATGGTAATTTTCTTCCACCGATGGATTTGAATGTAGTTGAAAAAGATGTAAAAGCACGCCTCGAAAAACAATACAAGGGAAACAGGCATTTGATCATTGGCCGCACCGCCAATCTTACTGCACCCATACCCGGCCGCACCCAATGCCAGTTTCGAAATCGCTGCTGGGAAGGATGC
Organism: Phnomibacter sp.; assembly: GCA_035456005.1. Taxonomy (GTDB): domain Bacteria; phylum Bacteroidota; class Bacteroidia; order Chitinophagales; family Chitinophagaceae; genus Phnomibacter. The sequence goes on from DATIEA010000004.1 coordinate 897,399, forward strand.
CCGTTTGGCGGATATTTTTCTACGCAGTCCTCTACCCTTCCTGCTGCTGTACAAACAGGCAACCTAACTGTAAGACCACTGAGTATCGTTACCAAAATATTGTACGACAAAGACAATAAAAAAGCGACTGGCGTAGAAGTGCTGGATGCAGAAACCAACAACACCATCGAGTACAAATCGAAGATCGTTTTTGTATGTGCATCGGCACTCAACAGTACATGGTTGCTTATGAATTCGGCAACAGATATTTGGCCCGGCGGGCTCGGAAGTTCGAGTGGTGAGTTGGGGCACAATGTAATGGACCATCATTATAACCTGGGTGCCAGTGGCCGTGTAGAAGGCTTTGAAGACAAATATGTTTTTGGCAAAAGAGCCAACGGATTTTATATACCAAGATTCACTAATCTAAATGGCGACAAACGCGACTACCTGCGTGGCTTTGGCTACCAGGGCAGTGCAAGCCGCAAAGGTTGGAGCCGCGAAATTGCAGAACTGAATATAGGATCCGATTTTAAAGAAGCACTTACAGAACCTGGCCACTGGCAGGTAGGCATGACGGGCTTTGGCGAAGTTTTGCCCGATCATCGCAATAGAATTTACCTGCATGCTTCACAAAAAGACAAATGGGGTTTGCCAGTATTGACCATGGATGCAGAACTGCAGGAGAATGAATTGAAAATGCGGAAGGACATTACCCGGGAAGCAGAAGCTATGTTGGAAGCTGCCGGCATAAAAGATATCAGCACCTGGGACTCGGGACATGCCATGGGCCATGGCATTCACGAAATGGGTACAGCCCGCATGGGCCGCGATGCAAAGACCAGTGTACTGAATGGAAACAACCAGGTATGGGATTGCAAGAATGTATTTGTAACAGATGGTGCTGCTATGACTTCTTCGGCTTGCCAAAACCCATCGCTCACTTATATGGCACTCACAGCTCGTGCTGCAAATTTTGCAGTAGAAGAACTGAAAAAAGGAAATATTTAAACCACCGAAATTTTGCACAATATGGAAAGAAGAGAATTACTCAAACAAATAGCACTGCTCACAGGTGGTGTATTTATTGGCGGCGAATTGTTTTTGTCGGGCGGCTGCAAATCGGGCAACGACGCATCTACAGTAGGTGCATTCACACCCGAGCATATTGCCTTTCTTGATGAAGTGGCAGAAACCATTATTCCCACTACCGGTACGCCGGGTGCAAAGGCCGCACAAGTAGGCACGTTTATGACCGTAATGGTGAATGATTGCTATACCACTGCCGATCAAAAAATATTTAAAGAAGGTATAAGCCAATTGGATGCAGCCTGCGAAAAAGCGCATAATGCAACCTTTATAAAAGCTACACCTGAGCAAAGAACAAGTCTGCTTACCGCCATCGATAAAGAAGCGAAAGAATATCAGAACAATAAAAAGAAAGAAGAGCCCAATCATTATTTCACCATGATGAAGCAACTCTGTTTGCTGGGCTATTTCACCTCTGAAATTGGAGCCACCAAAGCATTGCGGTATGTAGCGGTGCCGGGCAAGTACGATGGAAATGTGAGCTACACCAAAGGCGACAAAGCCTGGGCTACTTCATAAAAAAGCAGATTAACCACTTTGCAAATAAAAAGCCGCTAACAAAATTGTCAGCGGCTTTTTTGTGCCCGGGACTGGATTCGAACCAGCACGCCGTTTCCAGCACCACCACCTCAAGGTGGCTTGTCTACCAGTTTCAACACCCGGGCAACGGGGTGCAAATATCTATGCTAAGCATATATCTTCCAAACAGAAATTTTATCGGGGCAAAATCATGCGAAAAGTAGTGCCTTCTCCGGGCGAAGATTGCTTCACAAACAACTGGCCTGCATGGTATTGCTCCACGATGCGTTTGCATAAGGTAAGCCCCAGTCCCCAGCCCCGCTTCTTGGTGGTAAAGCCCGGTTGAAACACCCGTTGCAGGTTGCCAGCACTGATTCCCTTACCGGTATCTATCACGTCAATTATGAGATTGGCATCGCTGCCCGCTTTCATTTTTACTGTTATTTTCCCTACGCCTTCCATGGCGTCGAGTGCATTTTTCAGCAGGTTTTCCATCACCCAGTTGATCAAAGTGGGTGAAATACGGGCCTCCACGGAACCAGTCGGCAACTGTACATCAAACAGAATTTTCCCGGGGGCACGCCGCTTCATATACTCCACGCTATCCTGTAGCAAACGCCCCAGGTCGTAGTTTTCCAATTGTGGCTGCGAACCAATTTTGCTAAACCTGTCGCTCACCAACATCAGGCGTTCCACATCTTTCTCCAACTCCACTACTACATCATTGTGCGCCATTTGCTCCTTCAGCATTTCTACCCAACCCCGAAGACTGGTGATAGGCGTACCCATTTGGTGAGCGGTCTCTTTGGCCATGCCCGCCCAAAGCTGGTTTTGCGTGCTTTTGTGACGGGTAGTAATAAGCGCCAGTAGCAGCCCGGTAAACAATGCCACCACCACCAACTGTACCAACGGGTAATATTGAATTTCTTTGAGCAAAGCCGTATTTCCGTAATACACTTTATACACCACCCTGGGGCTGTCTACAATTTCCCAATCTATAGGCGGATGTTCTTCTTTCAGATCAGCCAGTCTTTTTTCAAGATAGCCGGGTTCGGCATTTACCCTGCTGCTATCGAAGTTTCTATAATCTACAATTTGCCCTTTTTCGTCAGTGGCTATCAATGGCATATCCTCGTTGTTGATGATCACCATATTCGACAACGCAATATTTCCGGGGGTTTCTGCCTGCTGCATGGCTTTGTTGGCCAGCACCCATTCTTCCACACGCTGATGCTCTTCGTCCAATATCTTCCTGCTTACATAGCGGGTATAGAATAATGTGACAACCAGTATGACCAGGGCTACTACATAAAAAAAACTACGCCAACTGAGAAAACGGTTAAACATGCGCCTAAGTTAGAAGGAAATGCTACTGCAATAAGGGCTAGGATAAAAACCTGTTGATAAGTGTATATCAATGCTGTTTTTTTACATTCGTCCCCCTATTTTTGCTGCCGAAATAAACAAGTATGGCCCATCATCAAGAACCAGTTGGCATCAACGAAAAAGAATTTGGAACTAACTGGGTAACCTCTTCTAAGTTTTTATTTTACCTGCAGATCTTAACATTTCTTGCTTTTGTAGGCGGATGTAGCGGGTATATGTGCAGTGCCGGTTATAAAGGAAAGCCAAAAGTGGAAGTTCCTGAGAGCACTCAATACACACCAAAATACAAGTAAGAAAAAAATATTTGGCAGAAATAGTAAGACTCCTATTTTTGCACTCCCGAAAAAAACGGGACAGTTCTTAAACAAGTTGCAAAAGCAACACTTGCGGAAGTAGCTCAGCTGGTAGAGCATCACCTTGCCAAGGTGAGGGTCGCGGGTTCGAATCTCGTCTTCCGCTCTTTTTTTCACCTCGCAGCGATGCGGGGTGTTTTTTTTATTGTACCATTGTAAGCGTTGCCCTGGTGGTGGAACTGGTAGACACGCAGGACTTAAAATCCTGTTCGCCGCAACGCGAGTACGGGTTCGATTCCCGTCTGGGGCACACTCAAAAAGGTTAGCAAATGCTAACCTTTTTTTGTACCGCTAACTTTTTCAATTGCTACTCTCCCCTACTTATTATCCGTCTGTTGAAAAGCAGGCCGCATACTGTACAGCATCTACTGCTCAATCACTTGTATTTTCGCCATTCCAAGCGTTACCAACTATTTACTATGGCCAATATTATTTGCCCCAATTGCAACCACAGCTTTGAAGCCACCGATGCACTGCGAGATGAAATTCAAAAAGAACTACGCAGTAAAATGCAGGAATGGCAAACGCAAAAAGAGCAGGACTATAAACTAAAGGAAGCGGCTTTTAAAAAGCAACTGGATCAAAAAGACCAGGATGCAGCAGCGCAGTTGGAAGCAGAGAAGAAGAAACTGTCCGAAAGCATAGAAACATCCATTCGCAAACAGGTAAGCGGCGATTTCGAAAACAAATTGAAACTGCTGGAAGAAAATGCAGCTGCCGATGCCGAGAAACTAAAAGAAGCCCGGCAAAAAGAATTGGAGTATTTAAGAAAGGAACAGGAGCTGAAATCGAAAGAACAGGAACTTGAAATAAACCTGCAGAAAAAACTTTTGGAAGAAAGAGGCAAACTTTCGGAAACCATACGACAGGAAGAAGCAGACAAAAACAAGAACAAGGAAAACGAATACCAGCTAAAACTAAAAGAGCTGGAAGAAAAATTTGAGCAGCAAAAAAAGCTGGCGGAAGAAATGAAGCGAAAAGCCGAACAGGGCAGCATGCAAAGCCAGGGCGAAGCGCAGGAACTCATGTTGGAAGAAATGCTGCGCAATGCATTTCCGTTTGATGTGATCAGCGAAGTGGCCAAAGGTGTTCGTGGGGCCGACTGCGTTCAAACTGTGCGCAACAAATTTGGGCAGGACTGTGGCAAAATTATTTTCGAAAGCAAACGCACACAGGCATTCAGCAACGAGTGGATAGAAAAACTAAAAGCCGATATGCGTGGCCAGGGTGCAGATGTGGCAGTAATCGTAACGCAAACATTGCCCAAAGAACTGGATAGGTTTGGCGACAAAGAAGGTGTGTGGATATGCACTTTTCCTGAAGTAAGAGCGTTAGTACATGTGCTGAGAGAAGGTATTATTAAAGTAGCTGCCGCCATCAAAAGCCAGGAAAACAAAGGCGATAAAATGCAAATGCTCTACTCCTATCTTACCAGCACGGAGTTTAGCGAGCAATGGAGAGCCATACGCGAAGGATTCCTGAGCATGCGCCAGTCTATCATTAAAGAAAGGGATCAAATGGAAAAAATGTGGAAGAGCCGCGAAAAGCAATTGGAAAAAGTATTGCTGAACATGGCGCATTTCAAAGGTTCGATAGAAGGCATTGCCGGGCAGGATTTTGAGCTGAACCTGCTGGAAGAAACCGATACTGACGATATCAATTAATTTCGCACACACATTACCCAATAATCCTGTTGAATTTTGAACACCGGTAAAGTCCAATATTTTTTGCTTACAATGCTATTGGCACTGGCCACACAGCAGGTATGTGCACAGGACTCTACTTTCCGTGGTTTCCAGGATAGTACCTATTACCGCACACAGGATGGTTTTTTAACGGGCAGGTTTTACTTCGGTAACAAGTATTCCATGTTCGATATGGTTCCTATTGGCAATAAGGATAAAACCATTTCGTACAGGCCCAACACCCCTACTACCATGGGTATTGGTGGCACTTACCAATGGCTCACGATCAACCTGGCATTTGGTTTCAAGTTTTTGAACCAATACAAATCGGATCGTGGCGAAACCAACTACCTCGACCTGCAAACGCATTTGTATGGCCGCAGGAGCATTGTTGATTTCAACACGCAGTTCTATAAAGGCTTCTACCTGAAGCCTACCAAAATTTTAGCACCGCCCTACTATCTGCGTCCAGATATTGGCATCACACAGGTAGGCCTCAACTACGAACACATTTTCAATTGGCGGCGTTTTTCGTTCAGGGCATCTATGCTGCAAAGCGAAAGGCAACTAAAATCGGCAGGCTCTCCTCTCGTTGGCATTTCATTGCACTATTTAATTACATCGGGCGATTCCAGTTTTATACCCGGCTTCGACAGTTACGACAGCTTACAACCAGTATCTCGGTTGCGCAATGTTGACTTTGGACCTTCGGCCGGATATGCGTACACCGTTGTAATGGCCAAAAGAGTTTTTATAACAGGCGCCATCACCGGGCAGATCAATATCAATTTTGCCAAGGGCGAACACAACGAAATAGCGAATACACAAACCACCGTAAACCCCAATGTGGTGGGCAGGGTGGCCATGGGATATCAACATCCCAAATGGAGCATTGCAGCCACATGGGTCAATCAAAACCTTACTACCAAAGCACCTACATTCAAATACAATGTGCGGGCCGGGCAGGTACGACTGGCATTTGCCTATAGGTTTATACCGGGTTCGAAATTGAAAAAATTCCTGCGCCCGGTAGATCATGCTACCGAAAAAGTGATCAACAAAATGAAGGCGAAATTTGCCGCTATGCCACTAACCAAGTAAGTGCCAAATTTGGCCAACCCATATAATGCATCGATAAGCTTTGTGGCGCAAACTTTTGAAAGCTGGCATCCATGATGCCTGTACCCTGTTCTTCCAAATGAATTTCGTTTACCCTCAGATGTTGTTTGAAATCTATTTCGCCCAGGCTATACCATTTGTACATGGCTTCTTTGGCACACCAGAGCAATGTGGCCCGTTTAACGAGTTCGCTGCCAGCAAAGGGTTGTAGCAATGCCACTTCCTGTTCGTGCAAAAACTTGGGTGCAATTTTCAATACCCTTTCGCTCGGCTGTTCTATATCGATACCCACCCGCTGCCGGGTACTTACAATAGCTGCTGCATAATTGCCACAATGCGAAATGCTGAAATGATGCGATTCCTGCGGCAAATAGGGCTTACGGGTAGTGGCTATCTGGATAAGGCTGAGTGGAAAATCGGGAAACAGGTGTTGCAGTAAAAATCGGCCTGCCAAATGCTGCAAACGCTTGTGCGGATGGGTAAACTCGCGGCTTACAGGCACCCATTCCAGGAAAAAAGATTCATCTTCCGTAATATGCCAGATAGCCAGCTTGGTGAAGGGGTCAATAGTTTGTGAATAAAAAAGGGGCATATAAGAAAGACAATCCGCAAATTGCGGCTGGCTTTGTAAAAATACTACACTACATGATTCTGAGCGACAAAAGGATATTGGAAGAAATGGACAAGGGTACCATTAAAATTGAACCCTACAACCGCGAATGCCTTGGCAGCAATAGCTACGATGTACACCTTGGTGCTACTCTGGCTACCTACAAAGACCATATTCTGGATGCAAAGAAGCATAATGAAATAGAGTATTTCGATATCCCCGACGAGGGCTTTGTGCTTTACCCGCATGTATTTTACCTGGGCGTAACACAGGAGTACACCGAAACTCATGCGCATGTCCCCTTCCTGGAAGGCAAATCTTCCACCGGTCGCCTGGGTATCGATATCCATGCAACTGCAGGCAAAGGCGATGTGGGTTTTTGCGGCAACTGGACACTCGAAATTTCGGTGAAGCAACCCGTAAAAGTGTATAAGGGCATGCCTATTGGGCAACTCATTTATTTCCCGGTGGATGGCGAAATAGAAATTAAATACAACGAAAAGAAAAATGCCAAGTACAGCGGGCAACCCAACCGCCCAATAGAAAGCATGATGTGGCGCAATGCATTTTAATAGCATTGCCGTCACTATTTTCAAATCTTTTATAGCATTCCCATCATAGCACCACATGCTATTGCAAGCGAATGCTATTTCTCTATCCACTCCGCTGAACATGTGCTTGGAAACAATTCCATTTTCGGTACAAGCGGTATAGGCGCTACACGGGAAATAATTTAGTTTAGCTCCCTAAAAAATTAAACATGGCCAGTATCAACCCCTACCTCACTTTTGATGGTACTTGTGAAGCCGCATTCAACTTTTATCAATCTGTTTTCGGCGGCGCATTTCCCTATATCGGCAAATTCAAAGACATGCCACCCATGGAAGGCGCACCGCCCTTGAGTGCAGAAGATGCAGAAAAAATTATGCATGTGTCGTTGCCCATCAGCAGCGAAACTATTTTAATGGGAAGCGACAGCTTACCTTCTATGGGACAACCCACAGTTGTAGGCAACAACATCTCTATTTCAATTAATACAGCCAGCCGCGAAGAAGCCGACAAATTGTTCAACGGGCTTTCTGCAGGCGGACAAGTTAGCATGCCCATGAACTCAACATTTTGGGGCGCCTATTTCGGCATGTTTGCCGACAAGTTTGGCATCAATTGGATGATCAACTTCGACGAAACACCCAAGCCTTAACGCAGCTACTATTCAAACTATTTACAACAATAGCCGGTTCAGATTTGAACCGGCTGTTTTGTTTATTGCAAGCCACCACATAAAAGGACAGATAGAAATCACAGCCTTAGCAATAATGTCTGAGAATTGGCGAAACCTGTATAATAAAAATGTAATATAAATCAGGTTTTCAATCAACCACCCGCAGTAAATTGCTGGCGGTAGCGCATTGCTACAATTTTAATGCCGGCCAAAACCATATGAAAACACTGCTCACAATTTTTATTGTTGGACAATCGCTTCTAGGCTTTACGCAAGAATCGCTGTTTTTTTTTAGAAAGGGAACTAAAGTAAATAAGATATTGGTTTTGCCTCCTGCTACCTTGATATATGGAATATTTCATGGCAGCAAGCTACAATTTGACAGCGTGCTTACTCAAAAAGCATTTCTTCATACATCAACTCAATTAATCCAGAGTTTTCCTGATTCTATAAGCACAGTTTTATTTTCTGCAGATTCGGTCAACAAATTAAAGCTTAGAAATTTTGTATGTAATCTCAATAATGAATTTAAAAAAGAGAGTCAAATTAAAAAATATCAATTGCCAGATTCAATTCTGATTCTCTTTGACACAACCAAATTTAATTACGTTTTCTGCACATCTAATGTAGGATTCATAAGAGATAGAAACAATTTGACTAATACAGCTTTTACAATGGAAATCACAAACATGTTGACTGGACATGGTCTACGCCCGGCGGAGAGCGCATCTGTAATGAGTTGCTTTATCATTGATCTCAGAAAGAAAAATATTCTATGCTTTCAAAGAAGTATATGGATGGAGAGAGACCCCACAGACCTTAGGATAATTAAGCTGCAGCTGGCCCGACTCATTAAACAAATTTTCTTTTGGCAAAACCAGTATTAAAATGAAAAAGTTACTTATTGGACTATTGTGTGGACTGTTCTCTATTATCTCTTTTGCCCAAACCTTGCCAGACTTTGATGCAATTAAATTGGAAACAAAAGAAGATTACGATTCGATAGCCAACGATGCCGCTTTGCAAGGATCGAACTATCTGCTGTCAACGCCGCTTGAGGCAAACAACATCAACAGGTTAAAATCACTTCAGTATGTTATCAGGTGGATGTCAGGATCGCCTGAATATAATTTTACACTGGACGAGCAGGCAGTAAAATTTGCAAAAAAGAATGATGATCTATTGGGTCTATACATGGCGGCTATGACAAAATTTGTTTTAGAAAATAAGGCAGATGCAAAAGATCAGAATAAAATCAAGCTCAATGCCGTGAAGATCATTATTGCATATGCCAAAAATGAAAACAATAAAGTCAAAATCAATTCGGAATTGAGAAAGGTTATTGAAGCAGATGAAAAAGGGCAACTTTCAGAATATCTGAAAATCTAAATGCATGCACTCAACAAGGGGTTGGGCATTAGCTTCTAAAAGTTCTACTTCCCCGCTCTTCGACATTTGCAATGTCGAAGCCTACGCACCGGTGCGTGTCCCACGCACCGGAACAATCATCCTGTCAACCTAATACAGGACTAATCAATTAACCTGTAAACTTTTTTAGGACGTGTCACACTGTCAAACGATATGCAGATTCGTTGTGCGTGAGACACGCAGAACGGCGGGGAAGAGCATGCACCCATAAAAAAAGGGACAGATAGAAATCCGTCCCCATTATTAATACAAAACTGTGCTATCCGTCTGATTTCTTTATTTTACCACTGCCCGATGTTTTGAGGCTCAGGCTGGGATTGCCTTTGTAAAACACATCGCCACTACCACTCACTTTTGCATCCAGCTTAGAAGATGCCGTAGTTTCTACACTGCCACTGCCGGAAATTTTTACTTCTACATCGGTTGCCTTCAGATCAAATCCTTTAAAACTTCCGCTGCCGGAAATGCTTACCTCGAGTTCGGAGGTAGTGCCGCCTAATGCAATATCGCCGCTGCCCGAAATATGAGCGCCCACCGCTTTGGCCGATGTTTTCAGGTTGATGTTTCCACTACCCGAAATACTGGCTGTAAAATTACCTGACGCCGGCATCGTGCCTTGTCCTGTTATGCTGCCGCTTCCCGAAACGCCTGCTGCATCCAGCTTTGGCATTTTGATCATCACTTTTACACCCTTGCTATTGATGGAAACATTGTTGGGGTGTTTAATGGTGAGTTTGTTCCCCTTCACTTCCGTCAAAATATACTCTTGCAAATTTTCGTCGGCTTGCACCTGCACGCTAATGGTAGCCGCTTCACTAATGATCACCTGCATCACTCCTGCTACCGAAACCTCCGAAAACCCCGATAGGCTTCGATCGCGGGTCACCTGGTTTCCATTTCCGGTAATTTTTTTCCATTGGGCCTGCAGTGACGTACACGCCAGTATGCCTGCAAACAAAAGCGCAGTTTGAAGTTTTTGCATGGTGTTGAATTTAATTTGATACGCAGGCCATCTTGCAATTGTTACAGTTTTATCAAAATAAATCCGGCCATAGCGCCCGCCGGGCCAATGAAACGAATCGTCATGCAATTGCCCATAATGCGCCTAACTTTGGCGACCATTTTCGACTACACATGATGAACACAAAGCTCTCCGTAAACATCAATAAAATAGCTACCCTGCGCAATAGCCGCGGCGGCAACAACCCCGATGTAATTAAAACCGCGTTGGACATTGAACGATTTGGCGCCGATGGCATTACCGTGCATCCCCGCCCCGACGAACGACATATACGCTATGCCGATGTGCGGGCATTGAAGCCCCTGCTCAGTAAAGAGTTCAATATTGAAGGCAACCCCAGGGAACAAAAATTTATTGACCTGGTGCTGGAAACAAAGCCCGCACAAGTGACGTTGGTGCCCGATGCCGAAGGGCAAATTACCAGCGACCATGGCTGGGATACCATTGCGCACCATAGTTATTTAAAAGACACCATTGCGCTTTTTCAATCGGCAGGCATTCGTGTTTCCATTTTTGTGGACCCCGTTGAAAAAATGGTGGAAGGCGCTGCAGCCACAGGCACAGATCGCATAGAATTGTACACCGAAGGCTATGCCCGCATATACGAAAGCGGCGATCATGCTGCAGCTATTGCACCCTATGCACAAGCAGCTACACTGGCACAGCAACTAGGGCTTGGCCTCAATGCCGGCCACGACCTCGACAGGCATAACCTGGCTTTTATGAAAAAACATATACCCTGGTTAGATGAAGTGTCCATTGGCCATGCACTGGTTTGCGATGCATTGTACCTCGGGTTGGAAAACACCATACAGATCTATAAAAGGCAGTTGATGATTGCATAGCTGTTGTATGCGTAATCCCTGCGAAAACAAGTAACCAGTAAGGCCCATAAAGCTTTGCCCAGTGAGCTGAGACTGACAAAAATCACTGTTACAGCAGATGGGTTCCGTTTACATTTGACAGTAAAGAAAATTGAACGATTGCTCCAGCCAATTACCCATACACCGGGTAAAGCAGCCGTTTTATTTTTCCTCCTATTGATTTTAGCACTAAATTGAAAATATTGTATCGAAGTCAACCTGCACTATGTTGGATGAATAGAATAATTGACATGACTACCAAAATCTACATGCGACAATATGTTGAGCTTTCTGTATGGACGGCTGCTCTATTGGTTTTGTTTTTCATGAACCCATCCAAGGACTCCACTTCATTTTGCATTTTCAAACTCTTCGGATTCAAGTCTTGTTTTGGCTGCGGTATTGGGCATGCTATTCATCATGCCTTACATTTCAATTTCAAACAATCTATACAGGAGCATATCATGGGCATACCCGCCACATTGGGCTTGCTGTATCAAATTGTTCAATCATTGTACTATCTAATCAATACAAATAAAAATGGATCAACAACAAATGTTCATGATGCTGCCCGGCTTACAGCCCAATGAGCTAATGACAATTCAGAATCTTACAAAAGATATGTCCGAAAGCCAGCAGCAACATTTTTTCACTTTCCTGAGAGGAAAACGAAAAGAAAAAAATGACCTGCTCATCCTGACCATCCTGGGTTTCTTTGGTGTAGCAGGCATCCAACGATTTGTAATTGGCGAAGTGGGCATGGGCATCCTCTACTTTCTAACTGCAGGCTTTTGCGGCATCGGCACTATCGTTGATCTTATCAATCTCGACGATATGCTGTTGCAGTACAACCAAAAGCAAGCTATAGAAACGGCTACCATGGTAAGAATGATGGTGAAATAATCTACCACTGTTCAATAGCAATACCATGCTTTATATTTAAGTATGCAAACCATTGACGAAGTAATTGTTGAATTAGACTCAATTATTCATACCTGCCTTGCCAATCATTCTCGACAGGCATATTTTGCTATTCTGTATAGGCAAATGACGGTAGCTGTTCAGGCCGGCATTAAAACCAATGCATTTGAAGATGCCGTGCGCATGGAAAAATTGGATGTGCTTTTTGCACAGCGTTATATTGATGCCTGGAAAGCTTTTCAAATACAACAACCCACCACTCAAAGCTGGGCACATGCATTTAGCACCGCTGCTCAAACACACACAGTGATGCAGCATTTATTACTGGGCATTAATACTCATATCAATGTAGACTTAGCCATTGCAGCGGCTACCACTGCACCGGGCAATAACATTTTTGCACTACAACACGATTTCAACAAAATCAATGATGCTATTGAAATATTGTCAGGTACTATACAAGAAAAACTCAGCAAAATTTGGTGGCCTATGAAATGGTTGACTAACATTAGCAATGGCCGCGAAAAAGCCGTGCTGAATTTTAGTATTCAAAAAGCGAGAGAGGTATCCTGGGCAAATGCAGTAGCCCTGGCTTTTATGGAAGGACACGATACTGCTACCCGTGGTCATATACAACAAATGGATATGGCCGTGCTGCAGTTAGGCCGCAAAATTGAAAACCCGGGCTTTGTTGCCCAACTTATTTTACAACCGGTGAGTTGGTTCGAATATAAAGATGTACAACGGGTAGCTGCATTGCTATCCTGATTGCAGGCAGTAAAATTCATGATTGCTGCTGCCATTGTTCTCTAACTTGCTTCAAGAAATATTTAGAATATGAAAACTCAAAAATCCCTGTTTCTTCTCCTGGTCATTTTATTCACTGTATCATTTTCAAACGGACAAAATAATAAAATTGAGAAGCAACTCGACCAACTGTTGAGTGGTCAATTTAAGCCAACTGAACCCGGCTGCGAAATACTGGTAGCCAAACAGGGAAAAGTGATTTACAAAAAGGCTTTTGGCAGTGCCAACCTTGAGCAAAATATTCCGCTGCACCCCGATATGATTTTTAAACTGGCTTCCATCACAAAGCAGTTTACGGCGGTGGCCATCCTGCAATTGGTACAGCTGGGAAAAATTTCATTGCAGGACAGTGTACAAAAATTCATTCCCGACTTCCCTTTCAAAGGCAATACCATCACTATTGAAAACCTGCTCACTCATAGTTCGGGCATCCGCGACTATATGCAGATAGAATATGCGGGCATCAACATGGAACGTTGGGACTTTTCACCCAAACAGCTAATTGATAGTTTTAAAAACTACCCGCTACAATTTGTGCCGGGCACTAAATATTCCTACAGCAATTCCGGTTATTTCCTGCTGGGCTATATTATTGAAAAGGTTTCCGGTAAGCGTTATCAAAAATATGTGCAGGAAAATATTATAACTCCACTGGGCTTAACGCATACTTATTTTGATGATAACGGCAATATTATTCCCGGCCGTGTAAATGGATATGGAAGAGAAGGAAACGGGTTTCGAAACGCAGATTACTGGAGCCCTACCATTGCCTATGCAGCCGGAGGCTTGCTTTCCAATACGGAAGATCTTTACAAATGGATCAGCGGGCTTTTGTCGTATAAAATATTGAACAAAGAATGGCTCGACAAAGCATTTACAGGGTATAAGTTAAAAGATGGCTACACCATTTCTTACGGCTATGGGTGGTATATAGAAGACAAAGGCAATGTAAAATCCATTGAACATGCCGGCAATATGAATGGGTTTGTTACCAACGAAATATACTATCCTAAGCAGGATGTGTTTGTAGCAATTTTATGCAACAGGGAAGATGCACCCAAAGATGCTCTCTCAAAAGAAATCTCAGAAATCGTTTTAGGGCAACCGTTGCAAGCAGGCATCAGGATCAGCGATAGCCTCATGAACAGTTATATTGGTACATACGCACTATCACTCGATCCTAAGCGAACCATTGTGATCACAAAAGAGAAAGACCATTTAATTGCCAAAGTATCAGGACAAGATTCATTCGACATACTATTTCAAACAACCACAAAATTCCAGTTGCAAAATGTAAGAAACGCAGCAGCAGAGTTTGTGATTGAAAATGGAAAAGTCTCCAAATTCATATTTGACCAAAACGGGCAATTTGAATGGAATAAAATTCAATAAGCAGGCATCTTACATTGCATCACTATTCAAATTACAAGGGAAGTATTTCCCGGGTATTTGATAGCAAATAACCATTCATGAATACACATATGAGGGAGGCCGGTGAACGGTCTCCTTTTTTGCTGCTTACTGAGAAGAAAATTCAGCACCGCATCTGATTGCAATTTCATGTGGTACATTAATATTGCCTCGCAATAACCAATACAATTTCCAATACATGCCATCATGAACTCATTTGTTTTCAAAAAATAGCAACGTCTTATTGAACCAAAAATAAAAGCGCCGGTTCCAACAAAGGACCCGGCGCTTTTTAATGAACTATACCGTTTGTAGTTTATACAAGTGCAAGATCGAGTACCTGCTGCATATTTTTTACATAGTAAAATGCCATGCCTTCAATAAACTTGGGATCAATTTCATTCACGTCTTTTTCATTTTGCCAGCATAGCACTACTTCTTTCATGCCTGCACGCTTGGCTGCCAGAATTTTTTCTTTGATACCTCCTACCGGCAACACTGTACCCCGCAAAGTAATTTCGCCGGTCATGGCCAGGTAAGGTTTTATCCTGCGCCCGGTAAAGGCTGATGCCAGTGCGGAAAGCATGGTAACACCGGCACTGGGTCCGTCTTTAGGCACAGCACCTTCTGGCACATGTATGTGTATAGTACGCTTACCAAACACTTCAGGATCTATATCCATTTTCTTGGCATTGGCTTGCAAATAACTGAGTGCTGTTGCTGCACTTTCTTTCATCACATTGCCCAGGTTGCCGGTAAGTTTCAACTCGCCTTTTCCTTCGCCCAGCAGGGTTTCAATAAACAGGATATCGCCACCTACATAGGTCCACGCAAGGCCTACTGCTACACCTGCCTGGTTTACGGTTTTATAGATCTCGTTGCTATAACGGCTAACACCCAAAATCTTTTCTACGTCTTTGGCCGTTACCTGCGGTTTCATTTTTCCGTTGGTCGCATATTCGCGGGCCTTATTGCGCATCACCGATGCCAGTTGCCTGTCCAGCTCACGCACCCCACTTTCGCGGGTGTACTGCTCAATAATTTTTTCCAGTACAGGATCGGTCAATTTCAAATTCAGTTTTGCCAGGCCATGTGCTTCCTGCTGCTTAGGCACCAGGTGACGTTTGGCAATTTCTACTTTCTCTTCAATGGCATAACCCGACAGATCAATGATCTCCAGCCTGTCTCTCAATGCAGGTTGAATACTTTGCAAACTATTCGCAGTAGCAATGAACAACACTTTACTCAAATCGTATTCCAACTCGAGGTAGTTATCGTAAAATGAATTGTTCTGCTCCGGATCGAGTACTTCCAACAAAGCACTGGAAGGATCGCCGCGGTGGTCGTTGCCCACTTTGTCGATCTCATCGAGTATCATCACCGGGTTGCTGGTTTTTACCTTACGCAGGTTTTGTAATATCCTGCCGGGCATAGCGCCAATATAAGTTTTGCGATGGCCGCGTATTTCACTTTCATCGTGCAAGCCACCAAGGCTAAGGCGTACATATTTACGGCCAATAGCATGCGCAATGCTTTTTCCCAACGAAGTTTTACCAATGCCCGGAGGGCCTACAAAACAAAGAATGGGACTTTTCATATCACCCTTTAGTTTCAGCACTGCCAGGTATTCGAGAATACGTTCTTTTATTTTGTGCATGCCATAGTGGTCGGCATCCAAAACTTTCTTCGCATTTTTCAGATCGTAATTGTCTTCTGTGGTTTCATTCCAGGGCAGTTCTAACATCAGGTCGAGGTGATTGTACACCACGCTATAGTCAGGGGTACTGGGGTGCATGCGTTCCAGTTTTTCCAACCCATGATGGAATGCAGTTTTTGCAGTTTCGGGCCATTTTTTCTGCTCCGCTTTTTGTCGCATTTGGTTTACCTCGGCTACATTATCGGTGCCCAGTTCTTCCTTAATGCTTTTCATTTGCTGCTGCAAAAAATACTCCCGCTGTTGCTTATCTATTTCAGTACGAGTTTTATTGGTCACCTGGTCTTTGAGCTGCGCAAATTGCAATTCGCGATGCAGTAGTTTACTCAACTCTTCGGCACGGGTGCGAATATCGTTGAGTTCCAAAATTTGCTGCTTCTCTTTTACATCGGTATTCATATTGCCGGCCACAAAATGAATGAGGAACGAAGCATTCTCAATATTCTTGAGAATGATAGCGGCTTCGCTTGGAATATTGGGCGACAGTTGAATGATCTGCGTTGCTATTTCTTTAATGCCACTTACATGAGCTGCAAAATCCTGGTCGGTAGGCATTTCATTTTCTATGAGGTAGGCCACACGGGCTTTGAAATAGGGATCAACTTCCACTATCTCCAATAGGTTGAACCTGCGCTTGCCCTGCAGGATAACGGTGGTACCGCCATCGGGCATTTTAATGAGCTTAATGATCTTGGCCACGGTGCCAATATTCACCAGGTCACCTGGCTCAGGGTCTTCCACATTGCTGTCTTTTTGGGAGAGCACGGCAATGAGTTTATCTGCTTTATAGGCATCATTTACAGCCTTAATGCTTTTGTCGCGGCCAACTGTAATGGGAATTACTACCCCCGGAAAGAGCACGGTATTGCGGAGTGGTAAAACCGGTATTACTTCGGGATACACGGAGGTATCGTCCTCCTGTTCGCCCTCGGTAATGGGTATAATCGGCATGAAATCAACGTCTTCCTCGCTATTGAACAAAAATGTATTCGCTGGTTTACTCATTCTTCTGCTATTCTATGATCTTGATAAAAAAAATCTGCCTTCCGGCAGATTTTAGTTTTCCAATATTGGTGCCAAAGCAGGTAGTATTGCCTTTATGGCGTATTTGCCCCCATTCGAGGGTTTTCCACTGACAATTTAGAAAACAAACCCCACTCCCAACTGGATGGTTTGCTGTTTCCAGCTGTCCTGTTCGTCTATATTGTTCATGTCTTTAATGCCCCAGCAATAGCGGGCACTTACCCTAAACCGGGTGATATTCAGGTTGGCACCAGCCACAATGGCAATATTGCCCTTGGTAAATGCCTTTTCTGCCGTTGTTAAAAAGCTCTCTCCTTTTTGGGTATTGATAGAAAACTGCGGGCCGGCCGACAAGGAAAAAACATTGGCAAGCCGCCAGTTGAGTGTAATAGGAATCAGCATCGATTGCAGCTTGATATCCTTGAGGGTATCAAGCACCAGCAGGTCTTCGTAAATACTGGAAAATTCGCTGGAAGTACTCAGTTTGTTTTCGGCCCACAGCACTTCGGGTTGCAGGTAAAACTTTTTCCCCAGGTTTAATTCGGCAAAAAGCCCGGCAAAATATCCCAGTTGAAATTCATCCTTAAACGACTTGCCGTCCATCTTCACCATATTGGCACCCAACTTGGGCCCCACTTTAAGAAACTGGGCCTGCAACGAAACAGTAACCAACAGCAGCAAGGAAACGCACACAATTAGTTTTCTCATGAGGGTAAAATTTGCTCGTAAAACGTTCAAAACCACAAATACTTACATACAGGATGTTAGCATTTTACAAACTTATGCCGGTAGAAAGATTGAAGTACACATTCCACTTCGATTGTTCTTCCGGAAGTAAATAGGAAAAAGTAAGCAGGCCTTGCAGGTACCATTTACGTATAGCTAACATTGCAGTTTGCGAAATGTTGAAGTTCTGCAAGGCAAATTTATTATCTGCCGGCTTGAAAGCATCTTCATACATCGACCTAAATAGTTGCACCACGGTGAGATTAGACATTCGCGGCCCTGTTAATGAACCCAATGGCGTGTTAGTACCATACGTGCTGGTACCCGCCAGCAACAACAAGCTGGGTGTGTACCTGAAATAAACATTTGATCGGCCTTTGCCCATTACAATAAAATCGTGGCGCACACTTAACATGGTCGAAAAATCGTGTACGGGTGCGGAATTGTCTTGCTTCCCGAGGTAGCGCACAATAGGTGCCAGCCTGCGAAAACGCACAGTGTCTATCAGTTTCAGATTTTCCAGTTGATCGTAAGTGCCCCATCCATAATCAAATGCCAGCTTAGGCACCAGCCAACCCTTTTTGTACAGCACATACGCATACAATTCGTTCACCAACGGCGATACATAAAAACCAAGGTCTTTCTTGTTGAAATAATGGAAATAGGAAATGCCTGCAGCTATTTTTTTCGATTGATGATCGAACGAGGGCGAAATGAAGCCCTGGTAAAGCGTAAAACTCCCCTTGTCGTTGGTCATATTCAATCCGCCAGAAAATGAAAGCCCCGATTTGTGGTAATAACCCAGACCGGAGTTGTAAAAAATATGATCGGTCTTTACATCGTAATTGCTGTTCTGCAAGGCAAAGCTGCCATTGCCAAACCCCATGTTGATATCAAAAAAACTTTTGCGGCCGGCCCCGGTAAGCCCCAGCATGCGCAACTCCTGTAGCAGCGAGTCGTACATGGCCGTAGTGTCAATGCCTGCCAGCAACTGGCTGAAACTACTATCCTGTGCCCTTGCCTTTGGAGCAACAGCCAACAATATTGCCAATAAGAAAATGGAGTACAGTTGTTTCATCATGCAGCGGCGAAGGTAGCCGGTTGGACCAGCTAAACCAGCTGCAGTTTAACTACGACAATTCTATAACAGTGATTTCCGGCAGAATGCCCACCCTTCCGGGATACCCAATAAAGCCAAAGCCACGGTTCACGTACAGTTTCTGATTATTATTCTCGTACAGGCCGGCCCATTGCTTGTACATCCATTGCACCGGGCTCCATTTAAACCCGGGAATTTCCACCCCAAACTGCATACCATGAGTGTGGCCGCTAAGGGTAAGGTCGATATCTCCAAACCCGGGAATTACTTCGGACTCCCAATGGCTGGGATCGTGGCTCATCAATATTTTGAAGGGTACCTGCTCCATGCCGTGAGTTGCTTTTGGCAAACTGCCATAACTATGGAAATTTCCCTTGCCGCTAATATTCTGTACACCTATCAGACCCAGTTTATCATCGCCTTTTTGCAGTATCACATGCTCATCCCAAAGCAATTTCCAACCCAGGCTGGCATGCACCTGGCGCAGTTGCTGCTGGTTCTGCAGCTTTTCTTCCTCCGATTTCCATCGGGCATAATCGCCATAATCGTGGTTGCCAAAAGTGCTGTACACACCCATGGGCGCCGATAGCTTGTCGAACACATCCATATAAGGCTCCATCTCCCTGGCCCGGTCGTTCACCAGGTCGCCGGTAAACAATATCAGGTCGGCCTGCTGCTGGTTGATCAACTGCACCCCATGCATTACAGCTGCCTTATCCATAAAGCTGCCGCTATGTATATCGCTGATGTGTACCAGCTTGAAACCTTTGAAAGCTGCAGGCAGGTTGGGATATTTCAGCTTTACATTTTTTACCTGGTAATTGTATTTGTTTTTGTAACCGTAAAGAAGCGTGGTAAGCAGCCCCCCACCCAGTCCCAGTCCTGCCCAGCTCAAAAACACGCTGCGGCTGATGGCATCACCGGCGGGCTTTGCTGCCGCCAATGTTTCGTTTTTGGAACTGAACATCCGCATTACCCAAACACCTACCCTGCGCAGATCGTCTATCAGAAAAAATGGCAGGCTCACCAGCTGCGAAAGGAAAAAACCAATGGCAGTGGCAAACAGGTAGGTGCGCACCACCGGGGGCCAAAAATCATATTTAACATAAGGCGTGGAAGCCAAAAAGAAGAAACCTATGCTACAAAACAACCAGTACAGGGTATACACGATCACCTTTGTACGGCCAGCCCAGCCTGTGGACACAGCTTTCAGCGCATGGAAGACGTAGAAATCTACCAATAGCATGATCAATAAAAAAACCAATGAGCCTCCGATGCTTCGCATAATTTTTGGTTGCCGTTAATATTGCAGGCTGCAAGTTGCATATTTGCAGCACATTTGATTTTACCTCTGGTGGAAAAATGTAGAAAATTTAGCGTATGCAACTTACTTATTATGGCCATTCAACCTTTTTGGTAGAGGTTGGCGGCAAAAAACTGCTGTTCGACCCGTTTATACGCTACAACGAGCTGGCGGGCAAAGTGGATGTAGAAAGCATTGAATCTGACTATATTTTGATCTCGCATGCCCACCAGGACCATATTGCCGATGCATTGGAACTGGCCATAAAGAATGACGCCACCGTGATTTGCGCCTACGAGCTGATGAAATGGTTTGTACAGCAGGGCCACGAAAAAGTGCACCCCATGAATACCGGGGGTAAAAAGGCATTTGATTTTGGTACGGTAAAATGCGTGGTAGCCCAGCACAGCAGCGCCCTGCCCGACGGCAGCTACGGTGCCAATCCCATGGGTTTTGTGATCAATTCCCCTGAGGGCGACTTTTATTATGCCGGTGACACAGCCCTCACCATGGATATGCAATTGGTACCCCTGTGGGGAAAAATGAAATTTGCAGTACTGCCTATTGGGGATAATTTCACCATGGGTGCCGATGATGCAGCCATAGCCGCCGAGTGGGTAAAAACCAACAAAGTGGTAGGTGTGCATTACGATACCTTCGGCTATATAGTGATAGATAAAGACGCGGCAAAAGCGACATTTGCAGCCAAAAATATCTCGCTGGAATTGCCGGGCATTGGCGAAACAATAGCATTATAATTTCATCAGATAAGAACAAAGGGAAACGGGGAACAAATGGCAAGAACGATTGGAATAGCAAATCAGAAAGGCGGAGTAGGCAAAACCACTACGGCTATTAACCTGGCAGCAAGTTTTGCTGTGCTGGAGTACAGAACATTATTGGTAGATGCCGACCCGCAGGCCAATAGTACAACCGGTGTAGGTTTCGATTTGCAAAATGTAAACCTCAGCCTCTACGATTGCCTGGTAAATAATGTGCCGGCTTCTGATGTGGTACTGAAAACCGAAATTCCCAACCTCGATCTTATACCATCGCATATTGACCTGGTGGGTGCCGAAATTGAAATGATCAACCACCCTAACCGGGAAAATGTATTGAAGCAATTGCTACAACCATTGCAGGACAAATACGATCTTATTGTGATCGACTGCTCCCCTTCGCTGGGTCTTATTACTGTAAATGCCCTGGTAGCCGCCGATTCGGTAGCCATTCCTGTACAAACAGAATTCTTTGCATTGGAAGGCCTGGGCAAATTGCTGAACACTATTAAAATTGTTCAGAACCGTTTGAATCCTCAACTGGAAATAGAAGGCATATTGATGACCATGTACGACGGACGCCTGCGCCTGTGCAACCAGGTAGTAAGCGAAGTGCGTCGTCATTTTGAAGCCATCGTTTTCCAAACTATCATACATCGCAACACACGCCTCAGTGAAGCGCCCAGCGTAGGCAAGCCTGTTATCCTTTACGATGCAGATAGCAAGGGCGCCAGCAACTACCTTAACCTGGCAAAAGAAGTACTTCAGAAAAATAACATGACCAAAATTTCTGAAGCGGACCGATACATTATTTAATGAGGCCGTTGGTGCATCGCAATTGTTATTTGCTGCTGCACCGGTGGCTATGAAGCGTTTTGACTATGAGTAAACCTGACCAGAAAGCCATGATTGGCAAGGGCCTGAGAAGCCTGTTATCGAATATTGATGCTGACCTTAAAACAAAGGACGGCCACCTGAAAGAAGAAGTGGTGCAAAAATCTACCGGTATCACCCGCATACCGCTGGAAGATATTGAGGTAAACCCCAAGCAACCACGTAGAGATTTCGACCAGCAGGCATTGAATGAACTGGCGGCATCTATTAAGATCCACGACATCATTCAACCCCTTACCGTTGCAAGATTATCCGGCGGAAAATTTCGTCTGATCGCAGGTGAACGTCGTTTCAGAGCTTCGAAAATTGCTGGCCTGAAAGATGTGCCGGTATATGTACGAGATGGCAACGACAAGCAATTGCTTGAACTATCGCTGTTGGAAAACCTGCAGCGTGAAGACCTGAACGCCATTGAAATTGCATTGAGTTATAAAAGGCTGATGGATGAGCTGCACTATACACAAGAAGAAGTGGCAGAGCGTATGGGTAAAGAACGCAGCACCGTTGCCAACTATGTTCGCTTACTGAAACTTCCACCCGATTTGCAGGTGGCTGTTCGCACCAGCATTATTAGCATGGGCCATGCAAGAGCATTGGTAAACGTAGATGAAGTAGATAAGCAACTCTATATTTTTAAAGAAGTAGCAGGCAAAGGTTTATCGGTTAGGCAAACAGAAGAACTGGTGCGTAGTTTGTACAAAAACAACCGCCCTGCTGTTAAACCTGCTGCAAAACCAGCACTGGCACCTGCCTACAAAAAATTAGAAGATAACTTAGCATCCCATTTTGGAACTAAAGTGATGCTGAAGCATGCCAAAACAGGAACAGGAAGTATTACCATCGAATATTATTCATTGCAGGAACTCAATAAAATATTGGATCTCGTTGGCGTTACCGTTCAATAAACCAGGCGTCATTTTTCGGTTGCCGTTGGGCTGGGCACTGGTGCTTTTTTGTTGCACCTCGTTGCCTGCAATGGCTCAAAAAAAGCAGGCAGATACCAGTCGTGTGCAAAGCATTCCTGTCATCAGGGACTCGGCGTATATAGCCGATTCGCTACGCAAAAAAGAGATCAGGAAAGCCACCAAACGTTCGGCCATCATACCGGGATGGGGGCAAATCACCAATAAGCAGGGATGGAAAGTACCGTTGGTATATGCGGGTATTGGCATTCCCGGGTATTTGTTTTTTTACAACAAAGAACAATATCAAATGTGTAAGGAAGCCTACATACTGAGAACCGACGATGACCCCACCAATGATAATGATATACCGGAAGAATTAATACCGCTGAGTACAAACTCCATCAAGTTTTACCGCGATGAGTTTCGGAAAAACATGGATTACAGTGTGCTGTTTTTCCTGGTGGCCTGGGGCCTCAATGTTGTGGATGCCACTGTTTTTGCCAACCTTCGTGACTTTGATGTAAGCGACAACATCTCGATGCGCATTACACCACAGGTAAATCCGATGACAAAATCTGCAGGGCTGGGCATCGTGTTGAAGCCCTCCAACAAAGCCAAAAAACCTTTAGTAAACACAAGATAAAAGAGCGTAATATGAAAGTAGCATTACTGGGATATGGTAAAATGGGTAAGACCATCGAAAGGATCTTGACAGACCGCGGGCACCAGGTGGTGTTGATCATTGATAAGGACAACTTATCTGACCTCACTACAGAAGCTCTATCCAAAGCAGATGTTGCCATTGAATTCACCAATCCCGAAAGTGCTATCAATAACCTCAGCAAATGTTTTGAAGCAGGCGTTCCCGTGGTGTGCGGCACCACAGGCTGGCTGCAGGAAAAAGCCTATGTAGAAAAGGTTTGCAAAGAATTCAACGGAGGATTTATTTACGCCAGCAACTTCAGCATTGGCGTGAATATATTTTTTGAAGTAAATAAACTGTTGGCGAAATTAATTGCCAACCATCCTTCCTATGATGTAAAGCTGACCGAAGTGCACCATACTGCAAAGTTGGATGCACCCAGTGGTACAGCCATCTCTCTGGCAGAACAAGTGCTGGCACAATTGCCACACAAAAACAAATGGGTAAATGAATTGAATGCGGCGGCTAACGAAATTTCAATCGAAAGTATTCGGGAAGATCCGGCGCCAGGTACCCATACCGTTACCTACACTTCAGCCATTGATGATATCGAAATAAAACATACAGCGCATACCCGCGAAGGTTTCGCATTGGGTGCTGTATTGGCTTCCGAATTTTTAGCAGGCAAGCAGGGAATTTATACCATGCGTGAAGTGTTGGGCATGTAATCATTTTACAACAACAGCATAAAAAAACAGGCATCAAATATTGGTGCCTGTTTTTTTATGTCGATTGGCAAGCTGTTATTTAAAACGCATACCCAGGTTATACATGGTAAACGAAAGAATATCTGTGGATTCTTCAATTTGTTTGCTGGTGGGTTTTCCAGCACCATGCCCTGCTTTGCTTTCAATACGAATGAGCACTGGATTGTTACCCTTGTGTGCTTCCTGCAGCCTGGCCGCAAACTTGAATGAGTGCGCAGGCACTACCCTATCATCATGATCTGCAGTAGTAATTAATGTAGCAGGATAAGCTGTACCATCTTTTAAATTGTGCAACGGTGAATACTTGTACAGGTTGGGAAACTGTTGCGCATTATCGGCACTTCCATATTCCACCACCCAGGCCCAACCAATCGTAAACTTGTGATAGCGCAGCATATCGAGTACACCCACAGCAGGCAACGCTACTTTAAACAAATCGGGGCGTTGTGTCATGCAAGCTCCCACCAACAATCCACCATTGCTGCCGCCTCGTATGGCCAGCCTTTCTTTGGATGTATATTTTTCGCGGATCAGGTATTCGCCTGCTGCGATAAAATCATCAAACACTTGCTGTTTATTTTCGAGCATACCTGCTTTATGCCAGGCTTCGCCATATTCATTTCCTCCCCGCAAATTGACGCTGGCATAAATGCCGCCCTGTTCCATAAAAAACAAATTGGAAATGCTGAATGCCGGCGTGATGGGTATATTAAAACCTCCATAGCCATACATGATCACAGGGTTCTTACCATCAAGTTTAATTCCTTTTTTGTAAGAAATAAATATGGGTACTTTCTTTCCATCGGTACTGCTAAAAAACACCTGTTTGGTTTCGTATTCTTCCGGGTTGAATTTCACTTCTGCCTTCCTGAACAGATCACTTTTGCCGTTGCCTACATCGTAGCGATAAATTGTGGGAGGTTGTGTAAACGAAGTATAGGTATAGAAAAATTCTTTGTCTTCTTTTTCGCCACCAAAACCGGTAGCTGTTCCAATGCCGGGCAATTGAATGGTACGTTTCAACTTGCCGCTATAATCTACCTGCAATACACTGGTGGAAGCATCTTTGAGGTAATTGGCAAATAAATATCCGCCGCCCGTGCCAACGCTTTCCAGCATTTCGGGCTTTTCGGCTATGATGGTTTTCCAATGGGCTTTATCGGCGTTTTGTGGATCTATCAACACTACTTTGTAGTTGGTAGCGTCGGCATTGGTATGCACCAATAGTTGATCGCCCACATTGTCTACCACGCCGGCTTCGGTATCAAAACCTTTGATCAATAAAGTGAATGGATCATTAGCTCCGGTTACGAGATTCTTTACCCATATTTCTGCACCGCTGGTTCCTTCAGAAGTATTGATCAGCAAAAACCTTCCATCTTCTGTTACCGATGCAAAAGCTGTTCGCAACGGGTGCGCCTTGTCTTCGTAGATCAATACATCATTTTCCTGCTTAGTACCAATAGCGTGGTACCAAACCTGGTGAAATTCATTTTTCCCCTTTAGCGTATTTTCTTCGCTGGGTTTTGGATACCTGCTGTAGTAAAAGCCTTCATCACCTTTCCATGCAAGGCCACTAAATTTTATCCAACCAATTTGATCTTCCAGTTTTTTCCCGGTGGCAGCATCCATTACAAAAGCTTCCTGCCAATCGCTTCCACTTTGTGCCACCATATACCCCACATACTTATGGTGCTGCGAAAAACTGAGGCCTCCCAATGCAGCAGTTCCGTCTGCAGAAAGTTTATTGGGATCTAAGAAAGTTTCGGGTTTTCCATCCAATCCTTTTTGACGATAAATGATAGACTGGTTTTGCAGTCCATCGTTTTTAGAAAAATAATAGTAGGCTCCTTTCTTAAAAGGCGAACCATACTTTGGATAATTCCACAATTCGGTCAGTCTATCTTTTACCTGCTGCCTGAATGGAATGCCTGCTAAATATTTTTCGGTCACTGCATTTTCTTCTACTACCCATGCTTTGGTGTCGGCACTGTTATCATCTTCCAGCCACCTGTAAGGGTCGGCTACAGTTTTGCCATGATAATTATCTGTTTGAGTACCCTTTGCTGTTTTCGGGTAAGTGATCTGCGCATCTACCTGCATTGCGGTTATCAATGTTGCCATTACAAAAATTTGTTTCATGTAGTCGGGTTATTAGGTGGTGAAAATATTCAATACAAGATCATTGCATGCTTCCATTTTTTTAACACTGTACTTTGAAAAATATTCCAAAATCCCAACATTACAGGTGTACTTTTTAAACAAAGAAAACCTTTAATGTCATGGCTGTGTCTAATTGCCTTCAAACGAGCCTAATACCCTATTTTTGCCTGCCTTTGTGTAACGCCTACACTTTGCGCAACTTTTGTTAATCCAAGCCACTCCTTTATAGTATGAGCAAAAAAGTAACAAAGATTGGGGTATTAACTTCCGGTGGCGACAGCCCCGGCATGAATGCCGCCATCAGGGCGGTAGTTCGTACCGGCATTTATCATGGGTTAGAAGTATTTGCCATCCACAGGGGATACAGTGGAATGGTGGAAGATGATATCCACCCCATGGTGAGCCGTAGTGTTGCCAACATTATTCAACGTGGTGGCACCATTTTGAAAACGGCCCGGTGTAAAGAATTCATGACCCCGGAAGGAAGAAAAATAGCCTACGCGAATTTACAGAAACGCGGAATTGACGGACTGGTGATCATAGGTGGCGATGGTAGTTTCAGAGGAGCCCAGGTATTCAGCAACGAATACGAGATTCCCTGCATTGGCATCCCCGGCACTATTGATAAAGACATGGCAGGCACCGATTTTACCATTGGTTTTGATACTGCCGTAAATACAGCCGTTGAAGCGATAGATAAGATCAGGGATACAGCCGATGCACACGACCGCTTGTTTGTGGTAGAAGTAATGGGCCGCGATGCTGGCTACATTGCACTACACAGCGGTATTGCTACCGGGGCCGAGCATATTCTGATTCCCGAAACAAAAACCGATCTCGAAGAGATCATTGCCCTTTTAACGGAAACGGAAAAACGGAAAAAACTGGTAAACCTGATAGTAGTGGCCGAAGGCGATGAAACCGGTGGTGGCACCGAAGTAGGGCGCCTGGTAAAACAGCGGCTTCCAAATGCGGACGTTAGGGTGTGCATTTTGGGGCATATTCAGCGGGGAGGATCACCTACCTGCCTCGACCGTTTAATTGCCAGCCGCATGGGCTATCACGCAGTAGAATGCCTCATAGAAGGCCGTCACAATGTGATGGTTGGCATAGTAAACAACCGGATGCATTATCTTCCGTTGGACAACGCGGTGAAGGCAAAAGAAAAATTCAACAAAGACTGGTTGAGAATTGTAAAAATCCTGGCCAGTTAGCGTTCACAACACTTACGATATCATACAATCAGAAAAATAGAACTACATGAGCAAGCACAGTCAAAAATATGTGTACAAGGGCCTGGACAAGCAAGCCGGAATTGAGCACAATAACAAGCGTACAAAAATTGTGGCAACCGTTGGACCAGCATGCAGCGAATACGACCAACTGCTTCAACTGGCAAAAGCCGGCGTGAATGTTTTCCGCCTCAACTTTTCACATGGTTCGCACGAAGACAAATTGGATATTATCCAAAAGATCAGGAAAATCAATTCCGAGCATCCTTTTACCATTGCAATTCTTGGCGATTTGCAGGGCCCCAAACTTCGGGTGGGTGAAATTGAGAACAATGGCATTCCTATTGAAGCCGGCGATATCCTCACATTCACCAACGAAAAATGCGTTGGCACCAAAGAGAAAATTTATGTAAGCTATCCTAACCTTGCCGGTGACGTAATTCTCGGTAACAAGATCATGATCGATGATGGAAAGCTGGAAGTAGTAGTAAAAAATATTGAGAAGAATGGTGATGTAAAAGTGCAGGTGACCATTGGTGGTGTACTTAAAAGTAAAAAAGGCATCAACCTGCCCGATACAAAAATTTCACTGCCTGCGCTTACCGAAAAAGACCTGGTAGATCTCGAATTTATTATTGAGCATAAACTCGATTGGGTGGCGCTTTCTTTTGTTCGTAGCGTAAAAGACCTCGTGATCCTGCGCAGCAAATTGGATGAAAAGAAAAGCAAAACCAAGATCATTGCAAAAATCGAAAAGCCTGAAGCTATCGTGAACATCAGGGAAATTATCCTGGAAAGCGATGCTATCATGATTGCCCGTGGCGACCTCGGTGTAGAAATGCCGGTGGAAAAAGTGCCCATGATCCAGAAGGAACTTATTCGCAAGTGTATGCACCGTGCGAAGCCCGTAATTGTGGCTACACAAATGATGGAAAGCATGATCGATCATGTGAAACCCAACCGTAGCGAGATCACCGACGTAGCCAACGCGGTACTCGAAGGTGCAGATGCAGTAATGCTGAGTGGTGAAACTGCTACCGGTTCGCATCCGACACTGGTAGTGGAGACCATGACAAAAATTATTAAGGAGATCGAAGCAACCGCTTACCAATACGATCGTGAGGAAATGATGAAACCCCAACCACACTCTCCATCATTCCTTAGCGATGCTATATGCTACAACGCTTGTAAGTTAGCCCTGGATGTAAATGCAGATGCACTGATTGGTATGACCCAAAGTGGTTACACTGCGTTTATGCTCAGCAGTTATCGTCCGCAGGCTCCCCTGTTTATTTTTACCAAAGAAGCTTCGTTGGTACCCCAATTGAGTCTTAGCTGGGGCGTTCGTGCATTCCACTACGCCGAAGAAGAAAGCCTTGATGATATTCTCGGCGACCAGATCGAAATTCTTAAACAGCATGGCTTTATTAAGAACAACGATGTTGTGATTAATACAGGTAGCACACCGGTTGATCAGCATTTACCCACCAATATCATTAAAGTAACCAGAGTGAATTAACCATGTATAACCAAAACAGAGGAAACTACGGAGGCGGAAGAGATGGCAACCGTGGTGGAAGACGACCATTTCAAAATCGCGGTAATCAACAATTCAGGCCCAAAAGAAACCCATTGCCAGAGGGATTTTCATTGTACTACATAGCATTGGTTTGCCCCGATGCTATTAACGAAACATTCAAGGGTTTTAAAGATTATATGTTTCAGAAATATGGATGCAAGGCTGCTTCAAAGTCGCCGGCCCATATTACTGTAGTACCCCCATTCAGGGCGGAAGATGATCTCGAAAAAAACCTCGCCGATTTCGTTTCTACTTTCAATTTTGGCATTGTGCCATTTGATGTGGTGTTATCTGGCTATAGCAATTTTGGCGACAGGGTGTTGTTTGTAGATGTACAGCCCAACAATAGTTTGCTGCAAATGGAGCAGGATTGTATGGCCGATTTTGCAGGACAATTTCCTTCTATCATTTTTGGAATGAAGCCCCCCTTCAATCCGCATGTTACCATTGCGACCCGCGATATTCCCGAGGGGAAACTATCGGAAGCAAAACAGTATTTTGAAACACAGCAACCCTATCACCAGGCCTTCGAAGCCAAAGAGCTTCGACTGGTAAAACTG
Organism: Phnomibacter sp.; assembly: GCA_035456005.1. Classification (GTDB taxonomy): domain Bacteria; phylum Bacteroidota; class Bacteroidia; order Chitinophagales; family Chitinophagaceae; genus Phnomibacter. The sequence continues at coordinate 927,198 of DATIEA010000004.1, forward strand.
GTACAGGGAGATTGGAAAGTTTTATAACAAAAAGGCCGGATTTAGTTCCGGCCTTTTTGTTTATACTTGATAGAAATTCCAGTTGAATGCTTGCTCCCATCAAAAGAACTACCATTTTATTGCTATCGCTTGTTGCAATGAGCATAGCGAGTGCCCAAAACTATAAGCCCGACTCGGCTTATATCGTGAACAACTACGTGAAGTGGGAAAAAATGATTCCCATGCGGGATGGTACACAGTTGTTCACTTCTATTTATCTCCCCAAAGATTCATCGCAGAAACACCCGGTACTGCTTACCCGTACGCCGTATAGTTGTGCGCCTTATGGCAAAGATGCATTTCGTGCATTGTGGAATACCAACCAGGGATTGTATGCCATGAAAAACTACATCATAGTGATGCAGGATGTACGTGGCAGGTTTATGAGCGAAGGCAGTTTTGTAGATGTGCGTCCACATATAACCAACAAAACAGGCACGCAAACCGATGAAGCCAGCGACACTTACGACACCATTGATTGGCTTACCAAACAACTGCCCGGCAACAACGGCAATGTGGGCGTGTTTGGCATTTCCTATCCCGGGTTTTATAGTACAATGGCCGCACTTAGCCAGCACCCTGCATTGAAAGCCGTGTCGCCGCAAGCACCGGTAACCGACTGGTTTTTGGGCGACGATTTTCACCACAATGGTGCGCTGATGCTCATAGATGCCTTTGAGTTTTACAAAGGCTTTGGTGTGCCCAGGCCGCATCCTACAACCAAGTACAACCCGGGATTTGTAAGAAAGGAAAAAGATGCTTATCAATTTTTTTTAGCTGCAGGACCATTGCCGCAGTTTACGCATCAATACCTCGGCGACAGTATTGCCTTTTGGAATGATCTTATGCAGCATGGCACTTACGACGATTGGTGGAAAGCAAGAAACCCAAGAAATTTTGTAGGTAACATCAAGCCGGCAATGCTGGTGATAGGCGGCACATTCGATGCAGAAGATTGCTTTGGCGCATGGAATTTATACAAGGCCATAGAAGCACAAAACGCTTCCACTACATACAATAAAATAGTGATGGGCCCATGGTTTCATGGTGCATGGGGCGGCAGAAGTGCAGGCGACAAACTGGGAAATGTACAGTTTGGAAGCAACACCTCGTATTGGTATCAACAGCAAATTGAAATACCATTTTTTGAGCATTTCCTCAACAACAAAACGCAGACCGATATCAAAGAAGCCACTGTGTTTTTTACCGGTGCCAATGAATGGCGCAGTTTCGAAACATGGCCCGCATCGCAGCTAGTGGAAACACCACTCTACTTTCAACCGTATGGAAAATTGAGTTTCAATAAACCCAAAGCACCCAAAGCTTTACAAAAGCCTGATGGAAAAAATGCATTCACCAGTTATGTAAGCGACCCCATGCAACCGGTGCCGCACGAAGGCACCGATACCATTGCCAACAGAACCCGTGAGTACATGACCAACGATCAGCGTTTTGCCGCAAAGCGTAAAGACGTGATCACATTCCGTACGGATGTATTGCAAAAGCCCGTTACACTGGGTGGGCCTGTGTATGCCGAACTCATGGTAAGCACTACCAGCACCGATATTGACCTTGTGGTGAAAATAATTGATGAATTTCCGAAGGACATCAGCACAAGAGGAACCGGCCCCGATTCCCTCTATAGGAATCAACCCAATATGAACAGTTATCAAATGCTTGTACGCGGCGAAGTAATGCGTGGTAAATTCAGAAACAGTTTTGAAGAGCCGGAAGCATTTGTACCCAACAAGATCACCAAAGTCAGATTCTATTTACCCGATGTGGCGCATACTTTTTTAAAGGGCCACCGTATCATGATACAGGTGCAAAGTAGTTGGTTCCCGTTGGTAGACCGAAACCCTCAAAGCTTTACCGACATCTATCATGCCACTCAAGATGCGTTTGAAAAAGCCACCATCAGTTTATTCCATACCGATGGCTTACCCAGCAAAATATTATTGCCAATACTGGAATAACCCAAACCGGGAGTATGTTCCAATCAAAAAAGGTGACTACATAGCGTGGTCACCTTTTTCAATAATATCATCGAAGAATTAATTGCTCACTTCGGCTTCTTCCTCTACTGCGGACATTGCCATTTCTGCTACTTCGGAAGCATCCAAACCTCCTATTTTCCACCAGATAGCACTCCACACATGGTCGAGAGCTACTTCCTCTACCCCTTCGTACCCGTTGCAGGTAAGGCAGGTCCAGCTGCCTTCGCGGTTGAGGTCACTCACTATTTTGGAGGTAGTCTTAGGATAGGCTACCCACAGTTTACCACCTTCACGTAAGGCTGGCATTACATCTTTCAAAATGTTACGCAATTGGTTTTCATTTACTGCAAACACCAATGCCCAATCAATTTTTCTTGATTTGAGTAATGGAGTTACATTTTTTGCAAATGATAACTTTACGAATTGCTTTTCAATGGAAGAAGGAAGCCCCTGAATCAGCAGGTTTTTCTCATCTGTCAAACGGAGTTTTTCAACAATACTTGGCTGCGACATCTCTCAAAAAACTGTTCGAAGAAGGTTAAGAAATAGAAACGCAAAGGTAAAAAAAATATCTAATACTTAGCGTTATAGAGCCCTATTTTTTAAAAATATTTTGGTAATATCCGCCGCACATTTAGAGAATTCCTACTTTTTCACGGGAGCTGCTTTTTTAGCTGCATTGTACAATGCCAGGGCCTCCGGCATTTGTTTATTTAGCTCTGCAATACGGGTTTGTTCTGCAGGGTGCGTACTGGCAAATTCAGGTGGCTTATTGGCTCCGCCCAGTTTTTCCATACGCTCCCACAAGGCAATAGAAGTTCTTGGATCGAACCCTGCCATTGCAGCAAATTTCAAACCTAGTTTATCGGCTTCCAACTCCTGCTTACGACTAAAAGGCAGTATCACCCCATACTCTGAAGCCACACCAAATGCTTGGCGAAATATTTCGCGGTTGGCAGTTGATTGCTTAGCGGTTAACACCTGCAATGCCAGCTCTCCGCCTTGTTTGGCCAGTTCCTGGTTGGCTCTTTCTTTACCATGTTCGGCTAAGGCATGAGCAATTTCGTGTCCCATTACAACGGCTAAGGCATCGTCGTTTTGAGTAATTGGCAATATGCCCGTATACACTGCTATTTTCCCACCGGGCATGCACCATGCATTGGCTTCTGTGCTCTCTATTAAATTATACTCCCATTTATAATCTTTCAATTGCGCCTGTAATCCTTGTTGCGCATAATACTGTTCAACCGCTGCAACAATTCTTTTTCCAATGCTAATTACATTATTAGAAACTGGAGTATTTGTTACCACTTTACTATGCGCCAATACAGTATCGTAATCGTTTTCTGCATAGGCCATCATTTGCGCATTTGAAATAAGGTTCATCTGCTTTCTTCCGGTAACCTGGTTATTGCTGCAACCAACAACAACCGTGATTGCCATTAGGGCCAACAGTAGTCTATTCATAAACATAAATTTTGAGATAGGTGTGAAATAAATATGTCAAAACAAATTTCAAAAAATAAACCGACACTTTTGTGTCGGTTTATCAAATATTCTACTGTTGAGAACTAAACTCAGCCCTGTCTTTCTTTTCTGCGATCCCTGTGTTGAAATATTCTCGCTTTGCTTTCATTGCCATTCAACAACCGGCCAATATTCTTTTGATGGGTAAGAATAACGAGCAAGGCCACGGCTATGGCAAACACCCTATACAGCGTTTCAGGCTCATTAAAAACTACAAGGATCAATACAGGGAGGGCAATGCTTGCCAAAATGGAACTGAGGGAAACAAAGCGGGTAAGAAAAAGGACCAATAGGAAAACACCCGCTACATACAAAGCCACTAACGGCTGGATAGCGATAACCATTCCAAAAACGGTAGCCACACCCTTTCCTCCTTTGAAATTGGCCCAAATAGGAAAGATATGGCCAAGCACGGCAGCCAATCCTAAACCAACCATCAGGTTGGTTCGGTCCATTTCGTTGGTGAGGTAGTAAGGCAACAGAAGGTATAAGAGGCAGGCCAATATTCCTTTCAGAATATCTACCACCATTACAAATGTTCCCCAACCCTTTCCTAACACCCGAAAAGTATTGGTTGCCCCTGCATTACCACTACCATAATCACGGATATCGATACCAAAAAAGAATTTGCTTACCCATACCGCAGTAGGAATAGATCCTATGAGGTAGGCTATTACAATCAACAAAAATTCCTGCATAATACTACTTAACTGCTACTGGTTATCAATCACAAAATATTAGTGTGTGCTTGGAAATCATGTGAGTTACTGCATACTGCAAAGGTAGGTGAAAGGTGAAAATAGGGATTTCAACATTAACATTACGATTCATAAGGAACGAAAATCAAAGAAATCCACCCATTACGCCTGTTTGTTTGCTTCCATTGCATGCCCACTTCTGCCGCCTTTTCGATGATTAAATTTTCGTCTTCGTCTAACAACCCACTCAAAAGCCAGGTTCCCTGCTCCTGAATAACTGCTTTCATCGATTGCATGTGTTCGATCAAAATATGCCTGTTAATATTTGCCAATAAAATATCGGCACCATTATAGTCCGCAATATTATCTGCCAGGAAAATAGAGCAGTGAGTGGTTCCATTTACCTCCAGATTTTCCTTTGCATTTTCAATACTCCATTCGTCAATATCTACGCCAATCACTTCTGTGGCGCCCAATTTATCGGCCAAAATGGCCAATACGCCCGTTCCTGTACCAAAGTCTAGCACCTTTTTTCCCGCAAAGTCCATTTGATCCATTGCTGCAATCATGAGCCAGGTGGTAGCATGGTGCCCTGTGCCAAAACTCATTTTAGGTGTAATGATGATCTCGTGTTGAATACCGGGCACAGGTGCGTGAAAATGAGCCCTTACGGCCGCAAACCTATTGACCAATACCGGTTCGAATGAAGATTCCCAGATGGCATTCCAATTCTGGTTGATTATTTCTTTCTTCTCAAATACAACATTCCTCGACTTCAAAAATTCATCTGTTGCCAGCTCATCAATTTCCCCTTTTTTCGCTCCACCGATCAAAGTATTTTCCTGTTCTTCAAATCCTTCCATCCCCCACTCACTTAGCTGGGCAATCAATATGGCACTCTCATCGGTGTCAGCACTTACAGAAATAATGTATTGTACATAAGGATCATTCAATGCCATCCTCTTCGGTTTAAATATGCTTAAATAAAAAGGCTGTTTTCAATCATCGAAGTACTACACCCATGATGGGGGCTTCGGGTTGAAAACAGCCTTATGATTATTTTGTTGAACTATGCTTGCTCCTCGCCGCCTTCTACTTTCGCAGATTCAGGCTTTGGCAACAGCACTTTGCGGCTCAGTTTGAATTTGCCGGTTTTAGGATCGGTACCGGTAAGCTTTACTTTCACCTGGTCGCCTTCACGAAGAATACCTTCCAGTGTTTCCAAACGCTTCCAGCTTACTTCGCTGATGTGCAGCAATCCTTGCTTACCAGGCAGGAATTCTACGAATGCACCGTAAGGCATAATGCTTTTCACAGTAGCTTCATATACATCGCCTACAGTAGGTACGGCAACAATGCCCTTCACCCATCTTTCAGCCTTATCAACACCATCTTTATTGGTACCGAAGATGCTTACTTCGCCCATATTGTTTTTCTCCTCTATGGTGATAGTAGTGCCGGTTTCTTTCTGAATTTCCTGAATCACTTTACCCTGTGGTCCGATAACTGCACCGATAAATTCTTTATCGATGAACATTTTCACCATACGGGGAGCATGAGGTTTCACCTCGCTGCGAGCTTCACCAATGGTTGCATACATCGCATCCAGGATGTGCAGGCGACCTTTACGGGCTTGCTCCAACGCTTCACGCATTACGTCCATGCTCAGGCCATCCACTTTAATGTCCATCTGAACACCGCAGATACCATCGCGGGTTCCGGTTACTTTAAAGTCCATATCGCCCAGGTGGTCTTCGTCGCCCAGGATATCAGTAAGAATAGCGTATTTACCATCTTTTGCACGGGTAATCAATCCCATAGCCACACCACTTACGTGTTTAGGCAAAGGCACACCGCAATCCATCAATGCAAGCGAACCTGCACAAACGGTTGCCATAGAGCTGGAACCATTTGACTCCAGGATATCGCTCACTACACGCACTGTGTAAGGATATTCGTTGCCAGGCATCATTTGCTTCAGGCTACGCATAGCCAGGTTACCATGTCCCACTTCGCGACGGCCGGGGCCACGCATTGGTTTCACTTCGCCTGTGCTGAATGGAGGGAAATTATAATGCAAAATGAATTTTGTGTAATCGCTGGTAGCAGCAGTTTCAATCAGCAACTCATCCATGGGCGTACCCAAGGTAACAGTGGTGATTGATTGGGTTTCGCCGCGAGTGAACAATGCACTTCCGTGTGGAGTAGGCAATGGTCCAACCATCATATCCAATGGGCGAACGGTTACCAGGTCGCGACCATCAAGGCGGGTACGATCATCTAAAATCATATCGCGTACCACATAATATTGCAATTCGCCGAAATAGTGGCCAACCAATGCTGCATCTGCATCTTCCAATTCGCCCAAAGCTTCTTTTACTTCAGTTGCCAATTTGCTATAGGCATCGCTACGATCGTGCTTGGCAGAAGCGCTTTTTGAAATGGCATACATTTTAGCTTTTGCCAAATCAGCAATTTTCTGTTCCAGTTCAGCATTGCGATAAGGCTTTGCATATTCTCTCTTACCAGTTACACCAACTTGCTTACGCAAATCTTCCTGTGCGGTAATTTGAATACGGATTGCATCGTGTGCCAGTTCCAAGGCTTTTACCAGGTCAGCTTCGCTACATTCTTTTGATTCACCTTCCACCATCATCATGTTCTTGGCGGTAGCGGCAATAATGAAGTCCATATCGCACTCTTTCATTTGAGTACGGGTTGGGTTCACTACATAATTACCATTGATGCGACCAAGGCGTACTTCAGAAATCACTTCCTGGATGGGCACTTCAGATACAGCCAATGCTGCAGATGCTGCCAGGCAGGCCAAAGCATCGGGCATAATTTCAGCATCGCTGCTGATAAGGGTTACCAAAACTTGTACATCGCACAAGTAATCTTCAGGAAACAAAGGACGCAAAGCCCTGTCTATCAATCGACTAACGAGTACTTCTGAATCGGTGATCCGGCCTTCTCTTTTGAAAAATGAACCAGGAATACGACCAGCTCCTGCAAATTTCTCCTGGTAATCTACAGTGAGCGGAAAGAAAGATTGACCCGGGCGAGGTTCTTTACTTGCACATACTGTTGCAAGCAAATATGAATTACCACACTGCACCAATGCAGCACCATCGGCCTGGCGAGCCAGGCGACCTGTGCTAATTGTAATGGGGTGGCCATTACCTAAGTCTATAACTACGGAATGAGGTTGTGTCAACATAATTTTTTGTTTTGCTAAGAAAGCCGTGAAAAATCGTGGAGGCGAAAAGACTTGCCCCGAAGAGCAAAATGAGGCAAGACAACATATACTTGTAATATGAAACCCCCAATCAGCTTGCTGCTAATTGGGGGATAATATCGTAACTAAGTATGCATGCTTACTTTCTTAGTCCCAGCTTTTCGATAAGTTGGCGATAACCTTGCAGGTTATGCTTGCTGAGGTAAGTAAGAAGGCGCTTGCGCTGTCCTACAAGTTTCATGAGACCGCGATGGGTACTAAAGTCTTTCTTGTTCTGCTGCAAGTGAGCAGACAATGCAGAGATACGCTCGGTTAAAAGGGCAATTTGACCTTCAATTGAGCCGGTGTTTTTAGCATTTCCACCGTAGGTTTCGAAAATTTTGGCTTTCTTTTCGACTGTTAAATAAGGCATCCTATTGTTCGTTTTTTGTGATCCGATTAAATCATCCAATTTTATGGGCGGCAAAAGTAGGGCAAAAAACCAAATATAAAAATATAATCGAAAGGATTTTAGTTTGCACATTGTTAACTCCTTATGTCTGAGCCTACTCCATATATCATTCTTACGGTTACGAACGATCTCAGTTACGACCAACGCATGCAGCGCATTTGCCGTTCGCTGGTGAGTTTTGGATATAGAGTAACACTGGTAGGACGCCGAACGCCCCAATCCATTCCATTGACCGAAGAGCCTTTTCAGCAAGTTAGGCTGGAAGTCCCCTACCATAAAGGCAAGGCATTTTACCTGGCTTACAATCGGAAACTGTACAAATGGTTGCAACAGGAAGTATCCTCTCAACCCAACCTGCGCATTGCCATCTGCGCTATTGACCTTGATACGATAGTACCCTGCTACTATATCTCGAGGAAGTATGGGCTCCCCAGGCTATACGATGCCCACGAACTTTTTACAGAACTCACCGAAGTAAAAAGAAGAGCCGGCGTGGCTGCTGTATGGAAACTGATTGAACGAATCTATGTAAAAAGATATCTTTTTGGATATACTGTAAATCAGTTTATTAAAGAAGAATTACATAACAGATATAAAGTAAATTACGAAGTGGTTAGAAATATGCCGCTTCACTACACATATCATTCACAACAAGTTGATTTAAAAAACATTACGCTTCCAGAAAATTATTTTTTATACCAAGGCGCCGTAAATGAGGGAAGGGCGTTTGACAGCCTAATTCCCGCAATGAAAAATGTACGAATTCCGTTGGTAATTGTCGGCCATGGAAATTATTACAGGGAGGTAGAAGAACTTATCAAAACCCACCAATTGGAGCACAAAGTTATTATGACCGGCTACCTGCCCCCCTCCCAACTACGCAACATCACGCCCAAAGCTTTTGCAGGTATTACCCTGTTTGACAATACAGGGTTGAACCAGTATTACTCATTGGCCAATCGTTTTTTTGACTATGTTCAGGCAGGCATTCCGCAATTATGCAATCAATACCCCGAGTACGTAGCCTTGAATAACCAATACGAAGTAGCCCATTTAATTCCAACCACGCAGCCGAACGCTATTGCAGAAGCACTCAACAAATTGATTGATGACGATGTTTTGTACGCAAGATTAAAGCAGGCAACAGCCCTGGCCGCAGCCGAATGGTGCTGGGAAAAGGAAAGCGAACAGCTTCAGAAAATTTGGAATAAGATACTCCCCATTACAAGTTCACCCATTTAAAACTGGTATTTGCAAGAGCAACATTTACATATTATTTGCCTGGACGTACCCTACCCGGTAGACTATGGCGGGGTGTTCGACTTGTTTTACAAGATCAAAGCCCTGCACGAAGCGGGGGTAAACATCCATTTGCATTGCTTTGAATATGGACGCGGACAGCAATCAGCTTTGAACCAATATTGCGTAGAGGTAAACTATTACCCAAGGGTGAAAGGTATCAGATCATTTATAGGTAGCACACCCTATATAGTAGCCAGCAGGGGCCATGCAGATTTGATCGCCAATCTTCAGAAAGATAATTACCCCATCCTGATGGAGGGTATCCATTGCACCAACTTTGTACAGGCCGGTATTTTACCTAAAGAAAGATGTTTCATTAGACTTCATAATGTTGAATATCAATATTATAACCAACTTTACAATACGAGCACTTCCGTTATAAAACGTCTTTATTTTAAAAGAGAAAGTAGGCTCCTGAAAGCCTACGAAGCTCAACTAAGCGACAAAGTATCCGGCATTTGGACCGTTTCTGAGAAGGATCTGCAGCTTTACCAACAAGAGTTTGGCTATCAAAATATCGACTACCTGCCGCTTTACCTACCGGAATACCAGGCAGAGTGGAACAACCAGGATGGTCAATTTTGCCTGTATCATGGCAACCTGAGCGTACCCGAAAATGAGCATGCAGCAATTTGGTTGCTGGAGGAAATATTTAGCCAGTTGGATATTCCCTTCGTGATTGCAGGCAAAAACCCATCGGCAAGGCTCGAAAAGCTAGCACAGCAATATTCGAATACCTGCTTAGTGGCCAACCCCGATGAAACGGAAATGCATGAGCTTATCAAAAAGGCACAGGTAAATATTTTACCATCGTTCAACAGTACAGGTATCAAACTGAAACTGATCAATGCCCTGTATATGGGCAAGCATTGTTTGGTAAATGATGCCGGCGTGGAAGGCAGCGGACTCAATAGCACCTGCGCAATAGCCAACAGCAAGCAGGAAATGAAAACAGCAATTGAAGCATTATTCCATCAGCCTTTCGATTATAGCCAATTTGAAGAAAGGCGGTTGCTACTTGAAAGCCTCTTTAATAACAAAAGGAATGCTGAGCAGATGATTAACTGGATATTTAACCACGAGCCCACCATTCCCGGTGCAGTTGCAGCCAAAAGGCTACAGAATATTTTGTAGAACTTAATGTAGAAACTGCTTATTCGGCGTACTGCCTGGCACTATCGTACACTTTCCCTTTTTCGGTTCTCAGGATACGAGCAGGGAATTTATTGATTACCAAATAGTCGTGAGTAGCCATAATTACCGCCATTCCATAGTCTTTGCTCAGGTTGATGAGCAGATCCATAATCTCATCGCTGGTTTCTGGGTCGAGGTTGCCGGTAGGTTCATCGGCCAGCAACAGTTTAGGCGAATTGAGCAAGGCCCTTGCAATATCTACACGTTGCTGCTCGCCGCCACTCATTTCAAAAGGCATTTTAAATCCTTTGCTTTTGAGCCCGACTTTTTCCAGCACATCATCAATTTTTGCTGCAATCATGTTTTCATCTTTCCAGCCGGTAGCTTTCAACACAAAGCGGAGGTTATCCTTCACATTGCGATCGGTGAGCAGTTGAAAATCCTGGAATACTACGCCGAGGTCCCTGCGCAAAAATGGAATGGTCTTCCAATTCTGTCCTTTCAATTCATGACCTACAATTTTGCCCGAGCCATCGTTCAATGGCAATTCGCCATACATGGTTTTCAACAGCGAAGACTTACCGGTACCGGTTTTTCCTACCAGGTAAATGAATTCCCCCCTCTTTACCTCAAGGTTTACACCTTTCAGAATTAAGGATCCTCCCTGGTATATACTAACGTCGTTGAGTTGTACTACTATTTCCTCAGCCATATTGCAAATTAGTTGTGCCTCCCGAAAACCTCATGATAAGGACAGTTCGGTAGGCTATCCCTTAAACTGATTTATTCAAAAATAATTGTTTCGCCGGCATGCTGTATCTCCAAACTTTTTTTATCGGCAGCTTCCACCCTTCCGATTATGCGGGCATCAATGCCAAATTTTGCAGCCGTATCCAACATCACCTGTGCATCTTCAGGAGCACAAAATATTTCCAATCTGCACCCCATATTAAACACCTGCATCATTTCCCGCAAATCGGCACCACTACATTCCTGTATGATTTGGAAAATATACGGTGCTTCGAACAGGTTGTCTTTTACAATGCGCACATTGTTGGGTATAAACTTCAGGCACTTGGTTTGTCCACCACCGCTGCAGTGCACCAAACCATGAATGCGATCGAAATGGTTGGCCAATAATTCTTTCACTACAGGTGCATACGTCCTCGTGGGGCTCAGCAAGAGCTGACCTACATTATGGCTTTCATTCATTACCAGGTCAGTCATCCTGTATTTGCCAATGTACACTACATCGTCGCTCAACGTGGGTTCATAGGTCATAGGGAATGCCTGCGCATAGTGCTTGCTCAGTACATCATGACGGGCACTGGTCAATCCATTGCTGCCAATACCGCTATTGTAAGCCGATTCGTAAATGCTTTGACCAGAAGATGCCAGGCCCACAATTACATCGCCGGCTTTAATTTTTTCGTTGGAAATAATTTTATCCTTGGGCCAGCGAACAGACATGGTACCATTCACCGCTACGGTTCGCACCACATCGCCTACATCGGCAGTTTCACCACCCAGGTAGGCAATATTCACCCCAAAACTCTTAAGCGTATCGAAAAGCTCCTGTGAACCACCAATGATCTGTTCCAGCACTTCTCCCGGAATCAGGGTCTTATTACGGTCTATGGTTGAATTGAACACAATATTATCGTGAATGCCCACACAAAGCAGGTCATCGAGGTTCATTACAATTGCATCCTGTGCTATGCCACGCCAAACACTAATATCACCTGTTTCTTTCCAGTACATATAGGCCAAAATGCTCTTGGTACCCGCACCATCGGCATGCATTACATTTACCCACTGGTCGTCGCCACCCAGGTAATCCGGATAAATTTTACAAAACGCTTTTGGAAATAACCCCTGGTCGAGATGCTGCGTGGCAGCATGTACTTCTTCTTTTTGGGCCGAAACCCCCCTTCGTGCATATAAAGACATGCTGCAAAAATAAGTGCTCCACACGCAGATTTGGAATTTGCCTTTCAGTAATTCAATTTTGCGCCCCATGCAGGTTCACACAGATATAGAAAAACTTCCGGATTTTAAAAATGCGGTGGTCACCATTGGCACTTTCGATGGAGTACATGCCGGGCATCGCATTATCCTGAATCAGTTAGTAAACGAAGCCAAAGCATCAGGAGGCGAAAGCGTACTGGTAACCTTCAATCCCCATCCCCGCTATATCATAGCCCGGCAGCAGGGTACGCTCAAACTGATCAACACGATTCCCGAAAAAATACAATTGCTGCAGGAAATAGGAATAGACCACCTGGTCATTGTTCCCTTTACAAAGCAATTTGCCGACCTGACCGCAGAAGATTATGTGCAGCATTTCCTGGTAAAACATTTTCACCCCTGCTGCCTTATTATTGGGTACGACCACCGTTTTGGAAAAAACCGGCATGGAAATTTCGCATTGCTGGAAACACTTCAAGGCACATACAAATACCGACTCATTGAAATCCCGGTAAAATTGCTGAACGAGATCACCATCAGTTCCACCCAAATAAGGCAGGCTATTGCAGCCGGGGAAATTGAAAAAGCAAAAGGGCTGTTGAGCTACGATTACTTTTTTGAAGGCCTGGTGACCGAAGGCAACAAACTCGGCAGAACTATTGGTTACCCCACTGCCAACCTTAAAATAAATGATGCTGAAAAGTTAGTACCGGGCAATGGTGTGTACGCAGTGTACGTATCAAGAGTAAACAGACCAGCACAACCACCAATGCTGGGTATGATGAATATTGGTATAAGGCCCACCGTGAATGGCACTCACCAAACCATTGAAGTGAACATTTTTGATTTCGACGAAGAAATATATGGGGAGTTCCTGCGCATACAGGTAGTAGCAAGGCTACGTTCCGAACAAAAATTCAGCGGGCTCGATGCACTGAAAGCGCAATTACTGGAAGATAAAAAAGCTGCGCAATTGGTTTTGAAAGCTGTATAACTTACTCGGAATATGGTGTGATCATTTTCACCACCATTTCTTTCAGCAGGTTTGCATCCGAAACATTACTGGAATACACACCAATACTTTTCAGGTTGTACTCATGCAATAGCAGCAAAGCCTGTTCCACTCCTTTTTGCCGGTAGTTTTTTGCGCAGTTAATAATGTCTTTCACATAAGGATTGAGGCCCTGGTAGCCCAGGAATTTTGCCAACTCATATTCGTCGTTGGTGCCTGCACCAAACACCAGGTAGGCTTTACTGAAAAATGAATAGAGCGTAGGTAACAACTGCATTATGGGCAACGCTTTCGGGTTGCCTTCGAGGTATTGAATAATTTGCAGGCAACGCATCATATTGCGCTGTGTAAGCGCATGCTGCAATTCGAATACATTGTATTCTTTACTAATGCCTACATAGCTTTCAATATCATCTTCTGTAATTTCTTTTCTATTGGCAAGGTTGATGGTTACTTTATGCAACTCATTGGCCAAACGCGACAAGTCGTTGCCAATATGCTCCACCAAAAGAAATACTGCTTTTTGCGTAATGGTGTATCCCTGCGATTTTAAATAGTTGACAACCCAGCCGGGCAATTCATTATCGTACAGTTTTTTTGTAGTAACTACTTCGCCTTTTTGCTTCAGCAGTTTGGAGAATTTACCACGACCGTCAACTTTTTTTTGCTTATACCCTACTACCAATATTGTACTGGGTGTGGGCTTATCAACATAAGCTTCCAGCTTTTCAATATCCTTCATGTATTGCGCTTCTTTCAGCAACACAACCTGGCGTTCGGAAAACATGGGATATCGCCTGCAGGCATTCACTACAGAAGCCAAATCTGCATCGCGACCATAGAAAATAGTAAGATTAAAACTTGCATCCGCCTCTGAGAGAATACTGCGTTCTGCATAGTCCAATACCTGGTCTATAAAGAAAGGTTCATCCCCTTCCAGCCAATATATCGGCTTGAAATTGTTCTTTTTCCAGTCACTAATGATTTTATCTACGGCCACATACAAAACAATGAAACTTTGAAACGGGGGCTTTATAAAGTTTTTAACAACAGGAGGAAAATGTTCTGGCACGGTGTTAGCTTTAGTATGTGTAAAACACTTTTACTATGGAAGACTTAAAGATGGACCCCTACGCAAATCCAACTCCAAAAAAGGATAACCGCATGCTGATTTACAGCCTGCTGGCAGCAGCCCTGCTGATTACATGGGGCTACCTTATTTATGACAAAAACAAGGTTAGCGAGCAAATTACCACACTTACTTCCCAGAATGCTACCGTAACATCTGACCGAGATCAGGTTCGTGAATTATACACATCATCTCTCACACGCCTTGATAGCCTGATGGGAGAAAACACAAGCATGTCCGACAGCCTGGATTCACGCAATAAGGAAATTGCAAAGCTGAGATCCGAGATCAGGAAAGTGGTGAATAACAAAAATGCCACTGCTGCCGATTTGGCACGTGCACGCCGTATGATCAACGAACTGAATGGCAAAATTGAAACTTTGGCCATGGAAGTAAACCGCCTGCAAGGTGAAAACGAACAATTGACAGCTACCAATCAACAAATTACCAACGAGAAAAAACAAGTAGAAGCTGATCTGGAAGCTACTAAAACTGAAAAACAAACTATTCAGAAAACGCTGGAAGAAACTGCAGATGTTGCCAGCACGCTGAAAGCATCTAACATCAGCATTGCTGCACTCAACGACAAATCGAGCGGCAAAGAAAAAGAAACAACTACCGCAAAACGTGCAGACAAACTGCGCATCTCTTTCCAACTGGATGAAAACAGGTTGGCTAAAACCGGTGACAAAGACATTTACATTACGGTAACTGCTCCCGATGGTACACCGCTTGCTACCAACGCTGTATTCACTACCCGCGAAGAAGGTGAAAAACCTTTCACTTCAAAAGTGACCGTGCCATACCAACAAGGAAAAGCTACTCCTGTAAGCTTTGACTGGAAAAATGATAAAGGATTCCAAACCGGTAATTACAAAATTGAGATTTACCACAATGGATTCAAAATTGGCGAAGGTGTAAGAGCACTGAAGAAAGGCGGCATTTTTGGATAGTCCAACTTTCTAACTAGTAAAAGGTCAGCTCCAATATAGGGCTGGCCTTTTTACTTTATAGAATAGCCCGCAAAGCAGCCCTTCCTACATGAATCACTCTTGTATCACCGGGTTTCCTACCCTCGTATTGAAAACTCAGCTCCAGTGCATTCACCAGACGCTTGGTAAATTCCAATCCCCACAAATAATTTTTGCCCGGTTGCAAACCCTCGAGCATGATATAAGAAACGGTAGAATTTTCCGTGCCTTCAAATTGGATATTACTCATCGACAACTTGCCCGTAAATACACCACTCTGCACCAGGTTGTATTTGCAATCGAATAAAATGGATCGTATAGTAGTGAGTTGGGGCACCGTAGCAGATTCTCCTTTTTTGTTATCCCATTTCAATGCCAGTGCACTACGAAAGCGTGTACCCATGGTATAGGTTACACTGGGTGAAACACTTTTATAATTCACCACATAATTTCTATTGTCAAATTTTGGATTGGGTGTAGTCAAAGTATTGTTGCCGGTTTTGCCTGCAAGCAATACGGTGAAATACTTACCCACATTTTTTCGCAGGCGAATTGAATAATCGTTCAACGTACGGGTTTCAAAACCATAAGTAAGTATGGCTTTAATGGTATTGCGCACCTGTGCAATATCTGCCCCCCAGTTGGTGCTAAACCGGTTGAATGAAATAGTGTTGGCAATATTGGTATTGAGTGAAATAAGATTGGTATCGGACACAGAACCGGAAAAAGGATTCAGTTGAAAGCCGCCATCATCCTCTTTTTTATTGGAGGTTTGCAAACTTGTTTGCGCATTCCACTTCGACAAAAAACGTTTAAAAGAGGAACTATCCTTGCGCCAGATATTGGCAGGAGAAAGCACCAGCGAAAAATTGAACGTGTTGTATGCTGCTTTTACAAACCGGTTGGTGGGTGTAAATATGCGGATATAATTTGCCTGGTCGGCAAATTGTGCCAACTCAAATTCGTTGAGCTGTGGGATGCCGTCACTGTTGTAATCCATCCAGGTATATTCTCCTCTTCCGGCAGGCACTTCTATATAACTGTAATCACGTTGCTGTTCCTGGCCCGCACCTGCTTCGTACAACACATTGCCCACTATAGCGCCCCGCGAAAGGTTCATCAAATATTCTGCCCTGCCCAGCAAAGTTTTATCCGACTGCTGCGTAGTCACGCCTTTTGTTTTCACATCGAGTGTTCTGTATCCGGCATTCATGCGAAACTTATGATGCAGGTTTTTGAATAATTCCAATTGTAGATTGTAGTTGTTGTTTACATCCAGCGGCACAAACCCAGCGGCCATGGGATATTGATTGTCGCGCCGAAACCATTGAAAAGACCAGCGATTTTGTTTCGCAGCATTGCTGCGCACAAATGCCTTCCAATCGGAGAAAGCAAAACTGGATACCATCAATGTATCGGTTGTTGTGGATTTAATTTCGTTGTACTCCAAAGCATAAGATGCTCCCAGTTCGTAGTTGGCCAGTTTGGGAAACAGTTTACTTACTTCTACAAATGGTCGAAGAAATTTTCCTTTATAACTACTGCCATCAAAGTCGGTGTATTGAATGCGGTCGGTTATTTGAAATCCTTTCCATTGCATAGCATGTTCGATGGTATGCCGGTTACCATTGTAGGTTCCCTCTCTTTTGTAGCCAGAATAATCGTATTGTAATTTGAAATTTTTCGAATCCTGCAAACCCAAGGTCAGCCCCTTGAGTTGCTCAGTAGCATATCCCACATCAAACGGCAATCCCCAGTCGCGAAGAAATTCAATACTGCGCAATCTTTCCAGCGGGCGAAATTTCGCATCTACATGTTCAAATCGCAATTCAGTCGATAAGGTTTTGGGGTTGGCATTGCCCTTCAACGAACGCTGATCTTTTACCATCGCCTTTACGCCAAGCCCACCATCGTTGTCTTTGTCTTTGGACGAATAGGTATTCACATCTGTGTTGCTATATCCCATATCCAGTTTTGCCCAGGTAGTAGCAGACAACTGGTATTTTACCGCAGCAGTAAGCATCTGTTGCTTTTTGGGCGTCACCAACATGGCTACAGGTTCATAGATCCCCTGTGGTATTCCGTTGATGGGGGCCACCCATTGATAGGCTGTACCATTGGCACCGTTCAACAACAACACATAGTTTCCCTTGCCAGGCCCAATGGCTGTAAAAGCAAGCGAATACATGGCAGTGTCCGGCGTATTCTGGTATCGATACACAGTGAATGTTTCTGCATTCACCACCGTATCAATTTTTACATACAGTATCTTATTGGCATCGAAACTATCTCTTACTGCAATGGGGTAAAAAGCATTTTGCACACTATCGCCCAATTCGCTCAAGAATTGTTTTTGTTGTGTATCGAGGGTTTGATTGATGGGCGAATTTTTACCATCGGCATTCGAATAAAATCCCAGGTCGATATCAAGTTTCTTGTTGATATTAAAACTATTGCCGAGGTACAACAGCGAATTCAAATAATTGCGATCGGCATATTCAAATTCTACCTGTATCCTTTTGTCTTTGTTGATGAGTTGCCGCGGTGTGAAACTAATTTCTGCTGTATTGTAATTGATCACATAATCCTGATCCTCGCCTCTTTGCATTTGCACGCCATCAATAAAAACTCTTTCGGTGCCTGCCAGCAACACAAAATACAATTCGTTGTTGGCGCCCTGCAAACGATAAGGCCCCTGGTTGCCCTCCTGTCCCTGGAAAATATTTCTTGTAAATTTTCCTTTGGCAATGGCACCACTCACAAAAGTTTTGCTGGTAGCTTTTTTACTTACCCGGTAGTTGGTTTCAAATGCAATGCCCTGCTGACGTTTAAAAAAACTGAGAAAATAAGTGGGTTGTTGCCGCACATCAATATCACCAATACTCAGTTGCCAGTTTCGCTTTTTGAACTGCATCCAAATCCTGTCGAACTCATTTAACTGCTGCGTGGTACCATCAGGCTGAATGGGAATATTGTTGTCGGTAATGGCGGCCGACAATTCAATGCTATCACCCAGCATACCGTTGATCTGCAAATTGAACAGGGAGTTCACTACTGCATCCTGTGCATTGCCAAAACTCAAACTTCGGCCAAAGCTGCCCGTGTACGAAAGATTGCCAAAGTCCATAAACTTGGCGGGGGCAGCAGGCTTGCGTACTGTACCCGGCATGGCTTTAAAATAATTGGACACACTATCATACCGATACCGATAGTTGGGTTTGTTCATACTAAAAGGAAATACCCGGTATTGAACCAATACACTATCGCCGGCGGGCATTTTTTTCCAACGCAATACGGAAGATGCGGCATCCACCCAATACCAACTGGTATCTATGCCTGCTATGCGAATGCTACCCGGCTGAATGCTCAGGCTGTCCAACTGCACGGGCGATACCTGCACTGCAATTTTTTTGCTGCGCAAATTGGATGCCGTTTGCGCCCATCCTTGTAGCCCAAGCAACAGGAAGCACCATACACCCAGCGTTATTGTTATGCGTTGTCTCAAATGGTATAAGCCAGTTAGCGCTGCAATATACTGAACGCCTATGCGCCCTATTTGGTATGTACAAAAAAGACGGCCTGCTGACCGTCTTTTTTGTTATTGAATTTTTCTAAAACTTATTTGGCTCCATACATTTCTTCTCTCAGTTGATGCACCCTTTCATCTTCCAGGTACTCGTCAAAAGTGGTGAGCCTGTCGATAATGCCCGTAGGTGTCAATTCAATTACCCTGTTGGCAGTGGTTTCCATAAATGTATGGTCGTGGCTGGTAAGCAACACGATGCCTTTAAACTCCACGCACTGTTCGTTGAAAGACTGGATACTTTCCAGGTCGAGGTGGTTGGTAGGCTGGTCGAGTACTACGCAGTTGGGATTTTGCAACATCATGCGGCTGAGCATGCAACGCACTTTTTCGCCCCCGCTCAGCACATTCACTTTCTTATTGATATCGTCACCGCTGAACAACATTTTACCCAGGAATCCACGAAGGAAGGGTTCATCTGCATCGGTTACATGCTCGGGCACAAACTGGCGCAGCCAATCCATCATAGGCTCGGGCTTATGAAAAAACTCCGCATTTTCCAATGGCAGGTATGCCTTGGTTACGGTAGTTCCCCATTCAAATTTGCCACCATCGGCAGTTGCATTACCATTCAGAATTTCGAAGAATTGCGTTACAGCCAAGGGGTCTTTGCTGTAAAAAGCGATCTTCTCATTTTTATGAACACTGAAAGTGACTTTGTCGAATAGCTTACGGCCATCAACAGCTTTAGAGAGTCCTTCTACATTCAAAATTTGGTTGCCCACTTCACGCAATGGCTGGAAAATAATACCAGGGTAGCGACGATTGGAAGGTTCAATTTCCTCAATGGTCAATTTTTCCAAAGCCTTTTTACGACTGGTAGCCTGCTTACTCTTACTGGCATTGGCGCTAAACCGGGCAATGAAGTCGAGCAAAGCCTGGCGCTTTTCTTCTACCTTCTTGTTTTTATCGCTCAACTGGCGGGCCATCAACTGGCTACTCTCGTACCAGAAAGTATAGTTGCCGGTAAACACTTTAATTTTTGCACGGTCCACGTCGGCCACATGCGTACATACGGCATCCAAAAAGTGACGGTCGTGGCTCACCACCAACACGATATTTTCGTAATCGGCCAAAAAGTTTTCGAGCCAGCTAATGGTTTCAATATCCAAGCCGTTGGTAGGTTCGTCGAGCAGCAGGATATCAGGATTTCCGAAAAGTGCCTGAGCCAACAATACTCTTAGCTTAAAGTTGCCCGGAATATCTTTCATCAAACTTTGATGAAACATCTCTTTTACACCCAGGCTACTTAGCAGGGTGCCGGCATCGCTCTCGGCAGTATAACCGCCCATTTCACCAAATTCGGCTTCCAACTCACCGGCTTTCATGTAGTCATCTTCAGTAGCATCGGGGTCGGCGTAAATGGCATCTTTCTTATGCATCACATCCCACATGAGCTTGTGACCCATCAGTACGGTATTCAGTACAGTCTGATCGTCAAATTCAAATTGGTTTTGCTTCAGCACGGCCATACGTTCGCCGGGAGTAATTTCCACAGTGCCTTTGTTCGGCTCTATTTCGCCACTTAAAATCTTCAAAAAAGTAGATTTTCCGGCACCGTTGGCACCAATGACGCCATAGCAATTTCCCTTGACGAAATTGATATTCACTTCATCAAACAGTACTCTTTTGCCGTAGGCCAGCGTTATATTCCTTGCACTAATCATACTATGAACTACAAAAATTTTGAGGCGCAAAAGTAGCTGAATGGCAGCAAAGCAATTCCTAATTAATACGGAAGTTTTAGAAATCGGGAGCCGTTCCGCTCCCTTTGCCATCCTTTATTGCTGAAACAGCAGGCCGAAAATAGCCCGTTCAGCGCCATTTCCCTACTATTCCGTTTAACAAGCTGTAAATGAGCGCCTATCACTTGGATGGAAAAATTCCCCTTGCCTATATTGCAGATAGAATGTTGCACCTCACCTCCATTCCCAAACAATTTCCCCTCCCTACCCCCGCACAAGGTTGGTACAAACTTGTTTTGTGTATTGCCATGTTTTGCTGCATTTCCCTGGTTGCGATGGCGCAGGCAGACAGCACCCAACCCAATACGCCACCACCCAAAAAGCGGGACAGGATCTATTTGGTGAATGGATCATTCCTCGATGGCCGTTTAAAAAAAATGGAACATGGGCAATTTACTTTCAAAGCCGACAAGCTTACCACTGTAAATATTGATAAGAAAAATATAGCCACCCTGGTTACGCCCCTCAACCCACTTCGGGTAGACATGATCAACGGAAATGTGTACTACGGCCGCTTTGAAGCATTGCCCAATAATGGCACCGCATTTATTAAAACCGATGAAACAGACAGCAGTTTTGCAGGTGGCAGGGCTTTGAATTTATTGGACATCGAAACCATACGCGTCATCAATCCAAACTTTTTTAAGAACCTGCAGGGCGAAGTGGCATTTGGCCTTTCGTACAACCGTTCCAGTAATATACTTCGCACCAATGTGAGCAATTCGCTTATGTACAATTTGCACCGCACCAGTTTTGTACAAACCAGCAATGGCATCAACACCCTCAGCGATACCACGGCATCCTGGGAGCGTCTGAACGCGGCCATTATGGTGATCTATAAAATGAAAAAGAACTGGAGAGCAGCAGCCATCTTAGAATACCAGCGCATGCTGGAACTGGGTATCAGTTCGAGGATCATGAATACCGAGATCATTGGCTACCCGGTTATTCATACTGCCAGGGTGAACATGCTAACGTTATCAGGTATATCCCTCAGCAAAGAATTCAGAACCGACAAAACCCAATCGAATATCCAGTGGGAATGGCCCATTCAATTAAGGCTGGAAGTATTTGAAATGAGCAGCAACGATTTTACCGTTACATCGGCTACTACATTTTATAAAGGCATTACCGTGTCCGATCGAATTCGTGTAGACCATTCCACTGTGCTGGGCATTTCGGTGTACAAGGATCTGAAAGTAAACCTGGAGTTTTTCATCAACTACGATACCCGGCCAACTGCTGTTAATGTGAGTCATGCCGACTATGGCACCGTGCTGGGCCTGGGATATACGTTTTGATGTAGGAGGTCTGATGTAGGATTTCTGATTTCTGATGTATGATTTGGGAAGCACGGAGCTCTTAGGCGGGTGAAACATGAAAAACTGGTTTCTATTGAACACTACAATTTCACTTGCCTTAATCTTGACCTTGACCTCCTACCTCACACCTTCCACCTTCACCTCGCACCAAACAACAGGCTGCCAATGCGCACCATATTGCTACCGGCGTCCACTGCCATTTCATAATCGCCGCTCATGCCCATAGACAAAGTTTGAAAATGGCAATTGGCCGTTTGTGTTGCTGAATGTTGCTGAAAAATTTTCTGCAGTTGATTGAATTCAGTTTGCACAAGGGTTTTATCATCGCTAAAAGATGCCATGCCCATCAGGCCTTGCACATACACATTTGTGAGTGAAGTAAATTCTGTTGAACCCAATATTTCCTGCAGCTCGGCTTCGTCCAATCCAAACTTTGTTTCCTCTTTTGCTATATGCATTTGCAACAAGCAACCCACTACCCTGTTGTTTTTGGCTGCTTGTTTATTGATTTCTTTCAGGAGTTTGAAACTATCTACCCCATGAATGAGGTGCACAAACGGTGCAATATATTTTACCTTATTGCTTTGCAGGTGGCCAATAAAATGCCAGCGAATATCGGAAGGTAGCTGCGCTTGTTTTTCTACCAGTTCCTGCACATAGTTCTCTCCAAAATCTCTTTGGCCCAGCTCGTACAAAGCCAGGATATCTTCAACAGGTTTGGTTTTGCTCACCGCTACAAGCTGTACAGCCCGTTGTTGGCAATAATGGTTGATGGCGCTATAGTTCTCTTTGTTCACCGACATGTTATGCTTATTGTATTGAGCCCTATCCTCCAGTTTCTATTGGATGGGCCTGCAAATGTGAGCATTGTATTGGAAATTTCAGCAACATCCTTATCCTTTACTGCACACTGCGGAACAGAAACACTATTCGCCGAAACTAACTCATAAAAAAAATAGCCCCGCCGGGCTATTTCAAAATATTTCTGCTGATCACAATACGCTGCACTTCGCTGGTGCCTTCGTAGATCTGTGTAATTTTTGCATCTCGCATCAGGCGCTCTACATGAAACTCTTTCACATATCCATAGCCTCCATGAATTTGCACAGCTTCGGTGCTGCACCACATGGCAGCTTCTGATGCAAACACTTTTGCCATGGAAGAACTGAGCGTATAATCTAACCCGTTGTCCTTTTCCCATGCTGCCTTCAGGCATAGCAATCGTGCAGCTTCAATTTTGGTAGCCATATCGGCCAGCTTAAATTGGATGGCCTGGTGGTGCATAATTTCTTTGCCAAACGCCTTTCGCTCTTTGGCATATTTCAAAGCCAGTTCATAACTGCCACTGGCTATCCCCAATGCCTGCGATGCAATGCCGATACGGCCTCCGGCCAATGTTTGCATGGCAAATGAAAAACCAAAACCATCGTCGCCAATGCGGTTTTCCTTCGGCACTTTCACATCTATAAAACTAATGCTATGGGTATCGCTGCCGCGAATGCCCATTTTATTTTCTTTGGCACCTACAGTTACACCCTGCCATTGTTTTTCTACAACAAATGCATTGATACCCTTGCTGCCTTTCGCTACATCGGTTTGTGCAATCACCAAATACACACTGGCACTATTGCCATTGGTGATCCAGTTTTTAATGCCGTTCAATACATAATGATCGCCCATGTCGATGGCGGTAGTGCGCTGGCTGGTAGCATCGCTGCCTGCTTCGGGTTCGCTGAGCAGGAAAGCGCCGATATACAATTCGCCATCCTTTTTTCCATGTGCCAGTGGCACTAAATATTTCTGTTTAATTTCTTCTGAAGCAAATTTTTGCAGGCCATAGCACACCAGGCTATTGTTTACACTCATGCACACACTGGTGCTGGCATCCACTTTACTTATTTCCTCCATGGCCAGTACATAACTCACGGTATCCATACCACTTCCGCCATAGTCCGTATCTACCATCATACCCATAAAACCCAGGTCGGCTAACTGGCTCACTTGTTCTTTGGGAAATTTCTGTAATTCATCGCGTTCTATCACGCCTGGCAAGCATTCGGTGCGGGCAAAATCACGGGCAGCCTGTCGCACAGCTTCCTGCTCTTCAGTTAATTTGAAAATCATAAGCAACAATCGTTTTAATTTCAAGACAAATGTAGGGGAAGGCCATTCTCATAATTTTATTGAGCTATGTTACTAAATTTCAACGCATGAGTTTACAATTAGGACGAAATGATTTTGGAAATGCTGCCCATGCAGGCAATACCCTTAACCGGCCGGAGGCAGAAGCCCTGTTTACAGATTGGGTTAAAAATCCGAAACTACAATTGCATATGCGGCAAGTAGCCCACTTAATGAAATGTTGGGCTGCCGAACAGGAAAACCTCGACGAAACAGGCCAATGGAAATGGGAAATGGCAGGTTTGCTACACGATGCCGACTGGGACCAATGGCCCGAACAGCATTGCAAAAAAATTATCGAGCACCTGGAATCATTGCAAGTGGACCCGGAAATACTGCATGCCATTGCCAGCCATGGCCCTGCACATTTTGGCGTGGAACCTGTAACCAATATGGACAAAATGCTTTTCGTGTTTGATGAATTGAGTGGATTGATCCATGCCTATAGCCTGATGCGCCCCGGTGGTTACGAAGGCATGGATGTGAAAGGCGTGAAGAAAAGACTGAAAGAAAAAAGTTTTGCTGCCAATGTAAGCCGCGACGAAATAGCAGATGCCTGCCTTCGGGCTTCTATCGAACTCGATACCGTAATTGCTTTCATCATTCCACGGCAGGCACTGGTTGCAAACGCATAGATTTGTGATTGTATGAACGAGTTGAACGACGAATACTGGAGCCAACGCTATTTACAACATACCGATGCATGGGATTTGGGAGAACCATCTCCCCCACTCAAAGCATACATTGACCAGTTGACCGATAAAAATTTGCGCATACTCATTCCCGGTTGTGGCAATGCTTACGAAGCGCAGTATTTGCTCCACAAAGGATTTAAGAATATAACGCTGGTAGATATTTCGGAAGTACTGGTGGCCAAACTACAGCAACAATTGAGCGGTACATCCATTCAAATTATTCATACCGATTTCTTCCGATTTCACCAGCAGCAGGATCTTATACTGGAGCAAACTTTCTTTTGTGCATTAGATCCCTCTTTAAGAAAAAGCTATGCGCAACATGTACTATCGTTGTTGGCCCCACAGGGCACACTGGCAGGTTTGTTATTTGATGCAGTGTTCGAAAGCAGCCCACCTTTTGGAGGATCGAAGGCAGAATATCAACAACTATTCAGCCCCTTGTTCCACATTAAAACAATGGAAACCTGCAGCAATTCCGTTGAAGCGAGGCAGAATCGTGAACTATTCTTTATTTTGAAAAATAAATTGGCTTAACCGATATGCTACCCGCCGATACCATCAATACAATTAAATTTTCACTGGCAGGTATTGCTGCAGCCATTTCCATAGTAAAAGCCATTCGCATTA
Organism: Phnomibacter sp.; assembly: GCA_035456005.1. Taxonomy (GTDB): domain Bacteria; phylum Bacteroidota; class Bacteroidia; order Chitinophagales; family Chitinophagaceae; genus Phnomibacter. The sequence continues at coordinate 952,820 of DATIEA010000004.1, forward strand.
TCCGGTTCAACAACAAAAGCGATGAGCCATTACCGCTGAACCTGTTTGGCTTTTTTTCCGCTATGGATATTGATGGTTCTTACCAGGCCGAAAGAAAAAAACTGATGGCCGATTGCAATAGGATGAGTTTGTTGATCTACATGGTCATCTTACTTTTTATCCTCGTGCATTTGTATCCGTATTTCATGCGCAAAATGGGTATCGAGTAAAACTCCTGGTTTTTACAAGCATTTCTCCCATTGCGTTGAATGCTCTGTTTGCACGCCACTTCCGGGTTCCGTAAAAGAGGCCATTCACCCTGTTCTGCTAAGCATGCACCGGGGTTATATTTGTATAAACCGATACCACTGCTATGGAAAAAATGGAACAGCACCCCAACGAAGCCGCCATGCGCCAGGCCATCGGCCTGCTGAAGGAAAGGCTTGCTACCATTACACTGGGCGGTGGCGAAAAAGCAGTGGCCCGCCAACAGGAACGCAATAAGCTTACAGCCCGGCAGCGCATAGAATATTTGACCGACAAGGATGCTCCCTTTATTGAAATTGGCGCCCTCGCAGGTTTTGATATGTACGAAGCCGAAGGTGGCTGCCCCGCAGGTGGCACCGTAGCAGGTATGGGATATATCAGCGGACGTCAATGCATAATCGTTGCCAACGACCAAACGGTGAAAGCAGGTGCATGGTTCCCCATTACCGGTAAGAAGAACCTACGCTTGCAGGAGATGGCTATGGAAAATCGATTGCCGGTGATTTACCTCGTAGATAGTGCCGGTGTGTACCTGCCATTGCAGGATGAAATTTTTCCCGACAAAGAACATTTTGGCCGCATATTTCGCAACAATGCCAAAATGAGTGCCATGGGCATTCCGCAAATAGCTGCGGTAATGGGTGCCTGTGTAGCCGGTGGCGCTTACCTGCCCATCATGAGCGATGAAACCCTTATGGTGGAAGGAAACGGCAGTATTTTTTTGGCCGGCCCCTACCTTGTAAAAGCGGCCATTGGCGAGGAAACCAATAATGAAACTTTGGGCGGTGCCGATACACATACAGCTATCAGCGGCATTGCCGATTATAAATTCAAAACAGAACAGGAATGCCTCGACCAGGTGAAACGCCTGGTGGCAAAGCTGGGAGACGCTGCCAGTGCAGGTTTCAACAAAAAGGAATCCATCGAAACACATGCACCCGTTGAACAGCTATATTCATTGCAAGCCCCGGGCAATGCCAGGCCCTACGATATGCAACAACTCATCCATTGCATTATCGATAAAGATTCGTTCGACGCATTTAAAACCGATTATGGAAAAACAATCATTTGCGGTTATGCCCGCATAGAAGGTTGGGCAGTTGGCATTGTGGCCAACCAGCGACTAGTGGTAAAAAACAGCAGGAACGAAATGCAATTAGGCGGTGTTATTTATAACGACAGCGCCGATAAAACAGCCCGGTTTGTAATGAATTGCAACCAGAAAAAAATTCCGCTGGTGTTTTTGCAGGATGTTACCGGCTTTATGGTGGGCAGCAGAAGCGAACATGCAGGCATTATAAAAGATGGTGCCAAACTGGTGAATGCAGTAGCCAATTCGGTAGTGCCAAAAATTACGATCATTGTGGGCAATAGCTATGGAGCGGGCAACTATGCCATGTGTGGCAAAGCCTACGACCCAAGATTTATTTACGCATGGCCATCTGCTAAAATTGCGGTAATGGGTGGCGAACAGGCCGCGAAAACTTTATTGCAAATACAGGTGGCCAATATGAAATCGCAGGGCAAACAGGTAAGTGCCGAAGAAGAACAACAGTTATTGGAAGAAATAAAAGGCCGCTACGAAAAACAAACATCGCCTTACTATGCAGCCGCAAGGCTATGGGTAGATGCAATCATCGATCCTGCCGATACCCGGAAACTAATTGCAGAAGGCATAAAAGCCGCCAACAACAACCCGCATATCGATGCATTTAACCCGGGTGTGATACAGGTGTAAGAAAAGATCATAGGCGACATGCAAGTTGATAAACACAATTTCGATTCAATACAACGGGGTGGATATTTACACTAAACCAGTTGCTACACTTGTGCCTACACCTACCTACAATTACACAAAACCCATGTTGAAAATTTCGTATAAATGATTTAAATTTAGCTACCCACCCTTCAACCCTTCACTCCTCATTTCCGGTAAAAATTCATTTGTATGATTAAAAACCTGGCAATTAAAGGAGGAGGTGTACGTGGTGTAGCGTATGTGGGTGCCATTCGGGAGTTGGACAAAGCCAATCTGCTGGCACCAATTGAAAGAGTGGCAGGCACTTCTGCCGGGGCACTCATGGCATGTATGATTTGTGCAGGCTACACGGTTGACGAAATTGAAAAACTCATGTTGAGCATCCAGTTTCGTCGTTTTCACAATGGCTGGAATCCACTAAGAATATTATCCGGTTATGGCTTGTTTTCCGGAAGCTATATCGTTGACTTTACAAAACAGTTGCTTGCCAACTCGCCCAAAAAACTGCAGCCCGGGGCAACGTTCATGGATATGCGCAATGCCGGATGCAAAGACCTCTACGCATTTGCCTGCAATGTGAGCATGCATACAGTCACTGAGTTTTCGGCCGACAGCACTCCCAATGCTCCCGTAGCAGAAGCGATACGTGCTTCTATGTCTATTCCATTTTATTTTAAAGCATGGCGTTTTGAAGGAGAGCAATCGAGTAAGCATATCTATATCGATGGCGGAGTAGTGTACAATTACCCATTGTCGTTTTTCGATAAGGAACGTTTTAATCAAATGCCCACAGTAAATTTTGAATCCATTGGCTTGTACCTCTACACTCAAAACGAAAACCGCAAAGACACACTCAATTTTCATATGCCTTTGTATTTCACCCGCCAGGTTTTTGAAGCCCTGATGGTGACACAGGATTATATAATAGAAGAAGACAGGGAACAAATGCAACGCTCTGTAATGATCAATGACCTTGGCATTGCAGCCACCGATTTCAACATTAGCCCCGAGCAATGCAGCCAATTGATGGAGAGTGGAGCTACTGCAACCAGGCAATATATTCAGCAAGAGTTGAAGATAGAGCAATCGTTATAATGCGTAAATGCAACCCCAAACATGTCCCGACAAAACCCTGTAACATTAATAACACCGGTAAAGTTTTCAAAACAAGCATCGCTGTTTGAATTTCTTTACCAGTTGCGCATCGATCTTGAAAAAGATATACATGAATCGTTTGAGAATATTGGTACCATTCACTATGCACGATGGCTTGTAATTGATGATACAATATCACCTGGCACTTCGTCTATGGGCGATATGCCCAAACTGGTGTACAGTGCCAATATTGATGGCGACCCGGGTAAACATATTGAAGACCTGTGTACGATAGCCGGTGATGTGATCGATAAAATTTATGATTGTTGCGAGGGGTATCCATCCTCTGCAAGCCCGGAAATGAAAATTGCATATTTAAAAAAATGGGCTGTGCCGGTTTCTGCATTTTATATAGGCAGCCCCGGCCGATCGCTGCCACAAATACAACAGGAAAGCCAACTCAGGAATTTCATCCGAAATTTTTTAGACAGCAAAAACTGGAATGGACGATCATCCCAACAGGTACACGCCGAAATTCAAAAAGCAGTTTTTGCGAACCCCGAATTTGAATGGGCCAAGAAACCTGCACCCACACCTTCTATTAACTGGCCGGGGCTTGTACTGATGGGAATTGTATTGTTGTTGCTCTTGCCTGTGATACTTGTTTGGATACTGGTAGTACAATTCAAATACGAACGCCACGATAGTTACTTCACATTAAAGCGCAGTGAGCTGGATGAAAATGCCATCAGGAAACTGGAAACCTACGAGGACCTGGATTTTCAAAACCAGTTTTCGCAATTGGTGGTGATGAAGGCAGGAAAAGTGCGATTGATCACCTATAATTCGATGATGCTTTTTGCAAGGGTGCTCATCCGAAACTTATTTGTAAAAGGAAAATTAATGGGCATCCCTTCCATTCATTTTGCCCGATGGGTTTTGTTCGACAACAAGAAACGAGTTTTGTTCTTCAGCAATTTTGATGGAAGCTGGCAACAATACCTCGGTGATTTTATTGATAAGAGTGGCTGGGGATTGACCGGCATTTTTTCCAACACGACCAATTTTCCAAAAACAAAATTTCTCATTATGGGTGGCGCCTATGATGAAGAACATTTTTTAGCATGGAGCCGTCATTCAGAAATACAAACGCAAATATGGTACAATGCTTACCCGCAATTGTCCATCAAGAACATCAACAATAATTCCATCATCAGGAATGGGCTGAGCAAGCAACTTTCAGCAGCACAGGCAGCGACATTTTTAAAACTACTATAACCAACAGGCATGAATGTTTTAGAGCTAACAGACATACAGGGCTACATCATCAGGGGATATGCGCATATGCAGTATTCAAAATTCGTACTATTCCGAACCACCAATGCTGTAGCTGCCAAGCAATGGTTGTACCGAATAACAGGTGATATCACTAATGCCACACATGTAGTTGACAAAACAACATTGCCACCCACCCACCTCAATATTGCTTTTACTGCAAAGGGATTGGTAGCATTTGGTTTGGGAGAAGAGAATGTACAAACCTTCAACCCCGAATTCAGGGAAGGCATGACCACGCCACATAGAAGGCGTATACTGGGAGATGAAAGCTCCAGTGCCCCCGAGCTATGGAACTGGGGAGGCCCGTTGAATACAGAACTGCATGGTGTGTTGATGATATTTGGAAAAGACAAATCAACCTGCTACGACTATTACGAAAAATTAAAAAACGAGTACGCAGGATTTTTAGAAGAATTGTTGGGAATGGATGGACAAACGCTTCCGGAAAACAAAGAACATTTTGGATTCAGGGATGGCATTTCACAACCCATCATTAAGGGTAGCGGCAAGCAAGGCACTGCAATGAATATGATCAATGCAGGTGAATTTATTTTAGGATATAAAAACGAATACAATGTATATCCCGATTCGCCGCTGTTGAAGCAGGTATTGGGCGATGCCAACTTATTGCCATCTGATGCTGCGGGTAGCGGCCTGAAAGACCTGGGCCGCAATAGCAGCTACCTGGTGATACGACAAATGCAACAGGATGTGGAAGCCTTTTGGACTTTCATGAATGAAAAAACAAAAAATGAAGATGGCTCATTGAATACCGCAGAGAGTACAAAGCTTGCTGCAAAAATGGTAGGCCGTTGGCCAAGTGGCGCACCTGTTACCAAGTTCCCCGATGCTGATCCCGGCAGCGTAAGTGACGACAATGATTTTGGCTACCAGGAGCATGATGCAGATGGCACTAAATGCCCGCTTGGTTCGCATCTCCGGCGTTGCAATCCAAGAGACAGTTTTGAAGATGATGGAAAAAATGAATCCGTACGATTAAGCAATCGACATCGCATCATCAGGCGGGCAAGATTGTATGGCGATCCATTTGAAGGCAGCCCTGTGAATTATACTCCCGGCGGCGAAGTGGGTTTATTGTTCAATTGTTTTAATGCCGATATAAGCCGCCAATTTGAACTAATACAATACACATGGGCATTGTCCACCAAAATAAAAGAGCTGTACAACGATCCCGATCCATTGATTGGTGTAAAAGAAGAATTGCTTCCGGGACAGGAGCAGAACTTTACCTTACAAGGTTGCCCGGTAAATAAAACTATTAAAGGCCTACAGCCATTTGTAAGAATAAAAGGCGGTGCCTATTTCTTCTTTCCTTCTATTACTTTCCTGCGGTATTTAACTACGGTGTAGGTTGTCAATCGTTCTGCCCTTCAATGGCATTGGCAGCATTCCTTAGCCCGTTTTGCATGTACTTCTTAAACGCCAGTTGCAAGAAGAACCAGAGGAAAATTCTCCCTAATAAGTTTTTATAGCTGTAAGAATACACCCAGGTGATACGGGTTGTATCGGCTACCCTGTCTATCCATATTTGCCCATAAGCGGCATCCGTAATTTTTTTCAGGAAATCATTGAACTTGCTTACACGGTAAGCATAGTTTGCATAAGGATGAAAACTGATCAATTCCTCTTGTACTACAGCATCATTATCAAAAATGATTTTACGCTTAGCGCCCACATAATCGTAAGCTGATGTTAGCGCCACCACTTGTTTAATAGATGCAACCGGCCCTGATTTTTTTAACCAACCCTGTAGCTTCTGCGAGCTGGAAATGTATTTGAATGCAATTTCTTTGGAACAGTGCACCAATTGAGATGCCTGCACTTTTACAATATGTTTTTTCGGTACGGCAAAATCAATTGCTCCGGTTTCTGCTTTAAAAGGCGGCAAGAAATTTGTTTCATCCTGCGGTTCAAATACCGGCAACTGATTTTTTTGATGCCGATAGGCACTCAGCACTTCATACACCCTTCTTCGCACCCGGTTAAAACTGCCTAAGGGACGATGCGCCGGTAAACAATGCCATGAATTAAAAGAAAGGTTATCGCCGAAATCCATCTGCTCTTTCGAATCAAATTCTTGTGGTGGAATGCGAAGCGTAGCCAGTTTAATGTATTGCGATCCCCAGGCAACAGTTGAATCTTCAATAGGCATAGCATCGGCATCCGTTTGGAACTGTACAAAAAAATCGAAAACCGCCTCATGATCATTGAGGGTTTGCGCCAGGTTGATCCTTAAATAATCTTCCTCCCTTTCATTTTCTACCACGATGGCATTAGTACACCTTGGCTTCAGAAAATATTTAACCGCACTATCGGTTTGCCCAAACTGGTAAGGCTGCGTACTCCAGTAAGCAATAGCCAGTGGATTACTGCAGCGCTTATTAGAGGCTGCCACTCTTTTCAATAAACTCCAATGCAAAGGATTTACTGCATATCCCAATAATTTTAATTTTGAAGCAGCAGTTGCTGCTGCCAGCAATCCTTTGAACTCTTTCACATTTTTCGAAAAAAATGTTTCTGAATTCATCAGCAAAAAATCCTGGGTCAATTGCAGGTGTTCATCGGTTAGCAATTTTTCGCCGGGCACACCCATCAGTTTAATGGCTATGCCCCGCACATCTTTCTTAACATCCGGCTTTGGAACAGTGCTGCCATTTGAAAACCTTACCCATGCATGGTAAGCTTTTTCCTCTGCAAACACGCCCACTCTTAATGCTGCAGGTAAATGAGGTTCGATGGTAAATGCAGCTTTCACGCAACCATGCATTTTAGTATGCACCTGCCGCAGCGTTTTGGTGTTCTTGTATAACCGATCGAGTTGCTTTTCGAGTTCATTCACCATTGCAGCGGCAATAGCATCTTCATCGGTCGATATATACTCACGGCCAATTTGCTTAGGCAGGGCTTGCGCAGGCGGCATAAGAAAGAGATTTTGTTTATGGGGTATCGACGGATGGGTAATGTATTTTTTCGAGCAATTGTTCAAACCGCGGATCATTTCGAACTATATCAAACTCCGGGTTGAACTTCATGGTTACTGCCCATGTATCCTTGTATTCAATACCCTCATTAAAATATTGGAATGCTTTGTCAAGGTCGCCCAAATGCGTGTACACAAGGCCAACCCCTATAGGCGAAATGTTGAGTGGACCTTTCTGGTTTTCCCAGGCTTTTAAAGTTTGTAATGCCTCCTGCTTTTGACCACATTTAGCCAATGCAATGATATAGGTATTCTGCGCCCATCCAAGTCCGTACGAAAGCTCGGCTGCTTTTCTTGCATGCGACAAACCTTCTTCGTTTTCATTGTGCAATAAATGATTGTAGGCGATCAAACGCTCGGCTTCCGAAAATCCCGGAACTATAGCGAGCATACGGTTCAATACCGATAATGCTTCTTCTTTCTGCTTGCTGAATGTGAAAAAATAGGCAAGGTGTACCTGCGCATAAAAAGAAAGAGGATCAGTCTCTATCACTTTTCGAACGGAAGTAAGTGCTCCTTCAAAATCGCCATACCCAAATGCCCGCCACCATGGATCGATCACAATGCCAGAGAAATAAAATGCATCTCTTGATTCATGCGCCTGCATGAATTTTTCTTTTGCCTTGTCGAAATTCCAGTCGTACCAGAAACAGATCTGCCCCAACACATAATGTGCGCCTCCCAATTCCGAATTAATGGCCAAAGCCTTTTCTGCATAGAACCTTGCTTTTTCGAAACCTTCTTTGGGGGTATAAAAAAGGTGCATGGTGTACAGGAAATTCAACTTTGCCAACTCGCACCATGCCTCTCCGTATAAAGGATCTATTTCGAGTGCCCGTGTAAAACAGGCCAAAGCTTTATCAAACCCTTCAATATATTTTTCCATAAAGAAGCGGCCCTTCAACAACAGCTCATACGCATCCATGTTGATGGCCACCCGCCTGTTCTCGAAATTGAAAAAAGTTACTTTGAGATTCTGGGCTATGTTCTCTGCTATGTCGTCCTGTATCTGGAAAACATCGGTCAATTCCCGGTCGTATTTCTCCGACCAAATATTGCAACCGTCTGCAATGTTTACGAGGCTTGCATTTACCCTGAGCTGTTTGCCCATCCTGCGTACACTGCCTTCCAAAATAGTAGATACGCCCAGTTGGTTTCCAATATCTTTTACACTCATGGAAGCTCCCTTAAATTGAAAAGAGGAACTTCGGCCCATTACTTTCAGATCATTGATCCTGCTAAGGCTCATGATAATTTCTTCGGCAATACCATCGCTAAAATATTCATCGTCGGCCTCGGTATTCAAATTCCTGAAAGGCAGTACTGCTATGCTTTTTTCTTCCTTGTGTCTTTCAAGAGTAGGCGATGCAGGTATAGGTACAAACTCGTAATCATCTGTAATGATCACTTTGTATAGACCAATATCCGATTGCACATTCTTTAATGCTTCGGGTGGTGCAGGCTCCGTACGAATCCCTTTTTTATTGGACAGGTTTTTTTGCACTGCTTCACTAATGAGTATACCGCCCGGTTTTGTAACCGACTGAATTCGGGAAGCAATATTTACACCATCGCCAAAAACATCGTTGTTATCAAAGATCACTTCGCTGAGGTGGATGCCAATGCGCAATTGAAATAACTCCAATTTTGCCACTTCCATTTGTATGTTGGCGGCAGCAAGTACAGCATCTGTTACGCTGGAAAAAGTAGCTAACATACCATCTCCCAACTCTTTGATGAGCCGGCCACCATATTCCTTTATGATATGGCGATGGATACCCCGGTTGAGTTTGAGAATGCGAAATGCATGGGCTTCATCGTCACCCATCAACAGGGTGTAGCCCACAATATCTGTAAACATCACACAAGCTAGTTGCCGGTTTGTCTGCACTTCACCCATCATTGTATCAAACAATTTAAATGAAGACTACAACAAGTATGCCTGCCGGCACCATAAGTGCATTGCAATACTGTCATGTAAGGATTAGGTTTTAGGAGGCGGAAAGCTTGTCGACCACGCTCGTTTTATGCCTTTCTAAATATACATTTTTTTGCACGTATGCAGCAAACTACTCTCTGCGGCTTCCGGGTAAGCAACCATTGCGTTCCCATCACTCACCCATCCCTTCAAAGATTCGTGCAAAACCCTACATGCTGAATGAAGGTTTGAGATCAAAGTCGGCATAGCGCCAGGCTTTATCGAAACGGGTTTTCACTGCCTGTGCTTCGCTGCCTTTTCCCTGGTTTTGCAGCGAGAGGTACAAGCCATACAATGCCCAACCGTTTTCTTTCGAGATAGCCAGGTCTTCCAACCATGTCTTCTCGGCTTCAGCATTTTTGCCTGCCTGCAACAACAGTTTGCCCAGGTGATGCCTCACAGAAAAGAACCAATCCGGCGGTTCATTATAGTTCAGGTTATCTTCTACCACAATGGCTTTTCGCAGGGCAGCGATCGCTTTTGTATAATCTTTTTTACCGGCATCTATTTCGGCACTCAATACATGCTTTGCAATAGTTACAATATCCAACATGCTATTGATGCCCCATATACTCAACTCTTTCAACGAAGGGTCTTTGGCTAACTGCGTTAAAGCAATCAGCTCCGCTTCTGCATGCGCCCTGTCTTTCTTACCCATATACGCCATGCCTTTGGCATAATGTAAAATGGCACGTGGATAGATCCAATCCTCTTTCAAAGGCTTTACTGCAAGAAGGGTATCCCACATGCCTAACTTAACTGCCACAAACCATGGGATGGTATAGTAATGCTGCAGTGTGCCCCAACCCGGTTGCACCATAATGTCTTTCTCTGTTTTCTCTTGCAGTTGCATGGCAGCTTCCCACGCCAGTTTGGAGTTGCCTTCATAGGTAGCAGTGGCGGCGAGGTAATGATAATTGTGCGGGTAATAGCCTAATGGATAAGCACCCTGCGCATGGCAGGTAGTAACATATGCACTATCCGCTTTTACAGCTTCTATATTGGCTTTGGAACCCAAATGATAATCGCCAGTCCAGATATAAATATGCGAAGGCATATGCACCAAATGGCCAGCTCCCAGCACCATGGTCATCAACTTATTCGCAGCTACCAGTCCACGCTCAGGATTGCTGGAAGCTTCAACAGCGTGTATATAAAAATGATACGCCCCGGGATGGTTCGGAAATTGCTGCATCAGTTTTTCCAATACCGTCACGATCTCCGGCGTCCATGCTCTCGGAGCTTTTGTTTTCTTTTCATACATATCCCATGGGTGCATATCCATGATCGACTCTGCATACAGTGCACTGATATCCGGATCGTTGCTATACGCTGCATACACATTTTTCATAGCAGCTGCATAGGCACTATCCAGGTGGCCCCTGCTCTCCGGCGCATCGGGTGTGTAGCGATGCGTTAATGCATCAATCAGCGCTTTTTCTTTGGGCGTACAGTTGCCATATATGCTGCGTGCCTTTTGTACGGCCGCATAAGCCCTTTCGTAATTATCCGGTTCCATGCCTGCATTGTAGTTAGGCCCCAGCACGTAGGCAAATCCCCAATACGCCATGGCACAAGTTGAATCTAAACGGGTGGCTTCAAAAAAAGAACGGGCCGCTTCTGCATGGTTAAATCCGTAAGCCAGCATCATGCCCTGGTTAAAATAATCCTGGGCCTCTTTGCTGGTAGTGGAAATCTTGAAATTGATGCCTTCCAGCCCTTTTAATTTCGGAGCTTTGGTACCGGCCGAATACCAATCCTTGTCGGTGGTTTTAGGCGCACAACCCAATACATCATTCTTTTTCACCAATACTTCCTCTTTCGATTGGCTGGCAGGCTGCTTGCAACTGCATACCCATGCAACAATGGCAACATAGTATAAAAGCATTCTCATGATGGCAGTATAAAAGGGTTTGTAGAAATGGGATTTGAACTGGCTTTCACCAGGTACAACAAGATAAATTAAAGTTTTATATCATGCAATTGGGTAAGGGAAGGCAAAGGATAAGGTTAAGACAAAGACCAAATGGGTTTTAATAAACCCAACTGCTAATCCTCAAGGCCTTTTCCGGACAGAATTTTGTCCATGTATTTTTCAATTCTTGCTATGCGGGTAGTAGCCTGTTTGGCTTGCGAAAAATGCAGCAAGTAACCTCTTTGCCGCCCAGGTGTAAGTGATTCAAATGCTTTCTTCAAGTCCGGCATCTCTTTCAGCAGTTTTCTAAATTCCTCCGGCATTTCAAACTCGGCAGTGGCTTTCATCACCACTTTTAATCCCTTTTTCTCATTGGCAATGGCTTCCTTCACAAAAGCCAGTATCGCCTTGCGGTTTGCGATGATCTCCTCTACATGTGTAAACCTGTATTGGCGGGCAGCCTGTACATTTTTAGTTTGCTGCACCAGTACTCCTTTCGTGTCTTTTAGCAAAGCGCCCTGGTGAAACAACAAGGCACAATACTCATTGAAGCCATGAATCAACACCACATTTTTACCATTGTACACATAACAGGGCACACCCCATTTCAATGTTTCTACCAACTCGGTGCCCAACAAGATATCACGTAGTTCCAGGTAAGCTTCCTGCCAGGTTCCGGGCTTCTTAAAAAACCAATCTACTTCCGGGTTCATACAGTCAAGTATTTAAGTGTAAGATGATGATGGTTGAAAATAGTAAATTGAAATGTACACCCATCCAATATTCTGCATACCCCCTTCTACAATGCTTTTCGCCCAGTCTAAATCAGCATAGGCATTGGTCGTCTTTTGGTAGAAAAAAGGGTAATTTTAAGACAACACCAATTGCTATTGCCATGAAAAAGCTATTCCTGCTTGTCTTCGGCATTTGCGAACTATCATTTGCCGCCAGGGCCACCACTTATGTTGTACAAGTGGCCGATTTTCAGTTCAGCCCTTCCACTGTAAATGCCGTTGTAGGCGATGTAGTACGGTTTCAGTGGTCCTCGGGTTTTCATACCACCACTTCTGTTACTGTACCCGATGGTGTGAGTGCCTGGAACTCGCCCATGAATGCCACCTATGCCAGTTTTGATGTAACCCTTTCTGTTGAGGGCAGCTACAGTTACCTCTGCGAGTTTCACCCTTCTATGACAGGCGTTATTAATGTAAGCGGCACACTACCCGTTCGTTTTGGCGAACTATTGACCAGCGAAGATGCATCGGGGTCTGTAATGCTGCGCTGGCAATCGTACACAGAAACCAATATTGCCCGGTATAAAATTATGCGCAGTACCGACGGCAATAGTTTTGAAACCATTGGAACCCTTGTGCCCAAAGGCAATAGCAGCAGTGCTGCCAACTACCAATACACTGACAAAAAAGTACAAGCCGCCAAACGCTTCTACTACTATTATGTACAGGCAGAAGATAAAGACGGCAGTCTTATACTTTCGTCCATTGTTATGCATCGCATCAGCAAGGCTTCGCAAACCATTGGCGCCAGCATCAGCCCCAACCCTCTTACTACTGCAGGCCATGCCATGGTGCGCTTTTATGCAGAGGAACAAGGCGTATTGCAATTGACGCTGTACGACCAAAATGGAAAATTGCTGCAGCAAACACAAATGATGGCTGCACGTGGCAGCAACAGCGGGCACTGGCACCTCGCCAACCTGTTACCCGGCCGATACCTTTTGAAATGCCGTATGGGTCAATTGTCGGAAACTGTAAATGTTTTGGTATTGCAATAGCGAAGCAGATGCCAGATATTATCAATCTATCACACAATAATAATTAACGTGTTGAGCTATTAAGAACAAATGATAATAAGAAGTAACGATAAAAAGTGACTACGATACTTGTAAACGGTATCAGGGTTGAACAGTTTGGCACAACAGTAGTACAAAAGCTTAATCAGGGTACCCTCCCGAGATCGGGCTGTATTCGATCTCGGGGGCCTTTTTTTGGTACTTTTTTGGGCAAGCAAAAAAGTACATAAATCATTCAAGATTATTGAAGAGAACGAATTATTTGATAAAGCAATAGCACAGCACGATAATAATTCCATAACGCAGCGTTCATATTTTGGAAATATGCAGGAGGCAATTTGCGCCCCTATAAACCAAAATTATGCGCTTCAAAAAATTGGGCTCTGCCCTCCTGCTAACCGTTCTTTTTTCCTGTTCCAAAAATGATGTTCAGTTTTTTGTAAACGAATACCCCGCCAGTTTTAAAGAAGTAGGCAGTATTGATATTGGCGATGTTGGCGCTGCCGAAATTTCAGCCTACGACGAAATCACCAAAAGATTGTTTGTAGTAAACAATGGCACCACCAACAAAATTGATGTGATCGACTTTAGCGATCCCACCAATATGAAACTGATTTATTCCATCAACATTTCCGCTTATGGTGCAGTGAATAGTGTAGCCGCACACGATGGCAAACTGGCCGCAGCTATTGAAGCCATTAATAAACAGGATGCAGGAAGAGTTGTAGTGTACAACACATCTACCTACAGCGAGATCAAAGCCATAACGGTAGGCGCCTTGCCGGACATGATCACATTTAGCCCCGATGGAAAATGGATACTGACTGCCAACGAAGGTGAACCCAACACCACATACACCAACGATCCTGTGGGTTCTGTATCCATCATTAGCGTGGGTGGCAACTATGATGTAACCAACCTCGACTTCGGCGGCTTTGCATCGCAGCAGGCAGCTTTAACTGCAAAAGGTTTGCGTGTATTTGGTGTAGGCGCCAACTTTGCAAAAGATATGGAGCCGGAATACATTGCAGTGGCACCCGATTCTAAAACTGCATGGGTAACGCTGCAGGAAAACAATGCGATCGCAAAAATTAACCTCGCATCCAAAACCATCACAGATATTTTCCCGCTGGGTTTTAAAGACTATAACACCGATGCCAACGCTATGGACCTTAGCGACAAAGACGGTACCGTTGCATTTGCCAAAGCCCAGGTAAAAGGCATTTACATGCCCGATGCTATTGCAGTGCTTCCATCAGGAAACATCCCCTACTTATTTACGGCCAATGAAGGCGATGCAAGGGAATACACCGCATTGACCGAAGCAAAACGCATCAAGGATATTGTGCTCGACCCCACTGCATTTCCCAATGCTGCTACTTTAAAACAGGAAGCACAACTCGGCCGCCTGAATATCACCAGTACATTGGGTGACATAGATGGCAATGGCGACTACGATGGCTTGTACAGTTTTGGAGCCCGCTCCTTTAGTGTTTGGAATGGCAATACCGGTGCATTGGTTTTCGACAGCAAAAATGAACTGGACAACAAATGCTTGCAGGCCGGCGTGTACGACGATACAAGAAGTGACGACAAGGGTGCCGAACCCGAAGGCATTACCATTGGCATTGTAGGCAAAAAGACCATTGCATTTGTAGGCATGGAACGTACTGATGCCGTTGCTATTTACGATATCAGCGATCCTACAAAGCCTGTATACCTGCAACTGCTGAAAACGGGCGATGCACCCGAAGGCATTCTTTTTATTGCTGCCGACAAAAGCCCTACCAAACAAAGCCTGTTGGTAGCAAGCAGCGAAAACGATGGCGTGATTAAAGTATATATGCCCAATAAATTGTAACTGTCAACTTATTATTCCTTTTCAATAAAGCCCCGGTAATGCCGGGGCTTTGCGTTATAATGCACCTATCCTATCGCCGTTGCCCCCATTTGTTTTACTGGATTTTATGTATAACTTGTTGCTTTCCCCGAAAACATTACGATTGGTCAAGCTTTGTGAATAGCGCAAATACGCTCTTCGCCAAGCCCTAACCGTTGTGTGCTGTCCATCTACTCAAACAAACATCTATACAAAAACAAACCAACCTATTACACCATGGCAACATCTAAACACATCATCCTGGTTCACGGAAATTTTGTAAACGAAGCTACCTGGTCGCAATGGAAGCCCTATTATGAATCGAAGGGATATACCGTGCACACACCCACCAATCCCGGGCATGCGGGCATACCTTCCGAATTGAGAAAACAAGCGCACCCCGACCTGGTAAAAACCGGGTTTATTGATATAGTGGAAAACCTCGCCCGGCTATGCGATAGCTTGCCCGAAAAGCCATTGATCATTGGACACTCCATGGCAGGTATGGCTACCATGAAACTGGTAGAACTGGGCAAAGCCATTGCCGGCGTAAGCATAGATGGTGCTCCTCCCAAAAATGTATTCCCTCCTTTTCAAACACTCAAAATTGCACTGCCTGCTTTTGGCTTTTTTACCGGTACAAAATATTATATGGGCTCCCGAAAATGGTACGACAAAGCTTTTTTCAATACCCTGCCCGAATCACAAAGAGCAGCAGCCTTTGACGCTTTTGCCGTACCCGAAAGTTATAAAGTGAGCCGCCAGTTGGTGCTGAACTCTTATGCCAATATCGATTTTGCTAAGCCCCATGTGCCCCTGCTATTTATTGGCGGCGGCGAGGATAATATATTTCCTGTAACACTTACCCGCAAAATTGCTGCCCAGTACAGCGACCACCATAGCCGGGTTGACCTGAAAATATTCGACAACAAAAGCCATTTCATTTGTGGCGAACCCGGATGGGAAGCAGTAGCCGATCATATACTAAGTTGGTATGAGCAGTTGTGAGGTGAGGTTTGGGTTAGTTTGATGGAAACCTGAACAAGCAATACCTAACAATAATTAGGTTAGAAATGAGTCACCGGCAGTAAATTGCTACAATCCTATTTTAGTAGCTATTCTATCAGACTCAGTATTCAAATGAAACATACGTTTATAAAACTTCCTACAGCCAAAATTGAAATTGATCATATTAGAGAAATGTATGATGAACTTCACAATAACGATTTTAAATACACAAAGTGGTTTCCGAGGCCAGCATTAATTGAGAAAACCCTAAAAACGAGTTGGCTCTATACTGGACAAAATTTCGACCCTAAATTGATTGAATTAGTTCAGGATGGCTGGACACGTGACCATTGTCAAATCTGCTCGGCAACTATTTCAGAAGTTGACAACGAATACTCTTTTTCAGAAGCTTACTTTGATAATTACGATTGGGTTTGTAAATCATGCTATGAATTGGTTTTAAAGTCAGACAACGTAGAAGAATTCATAAACAAGTGTGAGAAAATAGAAAAAGAATACTAATGCCAGCAAAGCACAAGCTTCGTTTCCTTGAATGACGCAAGGTCCTGTTCCAGAGACCTTGCTGCGAAGGGAACTGTTACTTATCAGCTTGTGATTCGGTGAATCACTTTACCTACTATTAAAGTAATTCACCGCATTGTTTGCAATACAATGCATCCTTATCATGCCCTTCTTTGCCGCATTTAGGACAAACTTCATGCTTAATATCTTTTTTTCTTGTAGCCAGCGCCATCTCTGTTGTTACGATACCTGTGGGAACAGCAATAATACCATAACCCATCAACATGATGATGCTGGCCACAAATTTGCCGAGTGCTGTAACAGGTGAAATGTCACCATAACCCACCGTAGTGATCGTAACAATAGCCCAATAAATACTATCAGGAATGCTGGAAAACCCGTGTTCGCCTTTTTCTATCAGGTACATTACTGAACCAAGTATCACTACCAGCATTAAAACCACAAACATGAATATGCTGATCTTTTTCAGGCTTCCCTTAATGGCTACACCAAGGAATTGCATTTCTGTAAGAAAATGGGCAAGTTTAAAAATCCGGAAGACCCGAAGCAGGCGCAATGCTCTCAGCACCAGCAGGGATTGTGCACCCACAAAAAATATACTCAGGTAGATGGGAATAATAGCGAGTAAATCGATGATGCCGAAAAAACTAATTACATAACTTAAAGGCCGTTTTATACTGACAAGGCGTAAAATATATTCAATGGTAAAGATTACAGTGAATATCCATTCCATGGCAAGAAAAAATTGCCCGTATGCAAGATGCCATTTCTCAACGCTATCAAGCATAACAATTAAAATACTCGCCAGGATTAATACAAGTAGTGAAACGTCAAAAGCCTTACCGGCGGTGGTATTGGATTCATATATGATCTCATGAAGCCTGCTCCGAAATGAATCTGTTTTGTTTTCTGGCATCGGCAAATAATTGGCATTAATTATCAACCAAGTTACCTATTATTCGAAACTTTCCAGCCGCTGTTGGTCTTTTGACCAACAACGATTAGTTCCCAACTGGCGCAGGCCTCCCGGCCTGTGCTTAACAGTTACTTATCCCACAACAGCAGCAGATTCGAATATAACTATGCCTACACCTCTTGAGATAGGAATAAAAATTAAAATCCCAATCAAGTAACAATTAGGCACTGGACAGAGTCCAGCGCCAGAGAGAACTGTTACTCATCTCAATCTTAATAGCTCATTCAAGTACAACCAATTCTTTAGCCCTGTGCGCCAGACATAACTTTGCAGCAAACCGAATGAATGCCGGGCTCTCCAGACCAAATAGAATTGCAAAAAATAAGTAGGATTGCAGCAATCTATAATATGATCCCCAACCTGTTCTGGACAGCTTTGTTCCTGGTACCCATAACCATATTTTGCTATACTTACATCAGCCCAAAAACTATATACATCCTGTTGGGGCTTAGCCTTAGTTCCATCTTTCTTCCCCATTCATTCTTTGACAGGATCCAACTCAGCAGGAGCTCTCATTTTTACAAAGCAATTGGTGTTAGGTATATAAACATTTTGGCCCAAAACGGAACGCTCCTCAATAAATTCCTGAAAAGGAAGTACCCCAATTATAAAGTGGTTTCCAGGTCAAAAACCTCCATCAGAAAACAATACTACCAGACTTATTTTTTTGAGAAATTCCATTTTTCATTGTTCCTGTTTTTTACATACATCACCATATATGCAGCCATCGAAGGGCATTACTATTGGGTATTGGGCTTGACAATATCCAACCTGCTGTATAACGTATATCCCAACCTTTTGCAACAATACATTCGGATGAAATTAAAATCTGCAATTACAGGCAGCAAGCTTTCCTGAATTTTCCAAAGGATGCACGACGATGTGGCCGTGATTATTGAAGCTGATCATTTATGCGTAGCTTCAAGGGGCATTCGCGATATCAACAGTAAAACCACTACTACCGAGTATTGTGGTCGGCTTGAAAACAAAAGCATACAACCGGAACTCCTACATTATATCCATCACCAATAATAATAACCATGGCAGAAGCAGTGAAAATATTTTCAGTTGAACCCATCACACACGATGTGCTGCATATAGTGGCGCAAAAGCCCGCAGGCCTTGTGTATCATGCAGGGCAAGCCGTTGATGTATCCATCAACAAACCCGGATGGGAACAGGAGCTGCGGCCCTTTACATTTACCTCATTGCCTACTGATGAACATATAGAATTTACGATCAAAACCTACCCGTCACATAATGGCGTTACCAACCAATTGCTTGCGCTTACCGCAGGTGATGAATTATTGATCGGCGAAGTATTTGGCGATATTGGCTACAAGGGAGAAGGCATTTTTATAGCAGGTGGCGCGGGCATCACTCCCTTTATTGCCATCTTTAAACAGTTGGCAAAAGAAGGCAAGGTCGGTAACAACAAACTGCTGTTTGCCAACAAAACCAGGGCCGATATTATCCATGAAAAATGGTTCAGCACATTATTGGGCAGCCACTTCATCAACATTCTTTCGGATGAGCAACTGGAAAGTTTTGAGCACGGCTTCATTACAGCAGAGTTGATACAAAAACACATCACCCACAACAGCGTTTATTTTTACCTCTGCGGCCCTCCTCCTATGATGCAGGCATTGGATAAGCATTTGGCAACATTAGGCATTGCCGAGCAATACATCGTAAAAGAGGCGTTTTAAATGCTCCTGCCCCATAGTTTCAAAATAACCTCCCCTGCTCACCGGGTCTTCTGAATTGGCTGCGGTCAAGACTCCACTCTTCGGCATTCATGCCATAGAGCTTGCCATATTTTTTGTATTGCTGGTTTACCATTTGTGCCATGGGTCCCTCGCCACGCATACGCACCCCGAATCTTGAATCATTCACTTTGCCATCGTGGCTTTGTTCGATCAGGTGCCATACTTTATCGGCCCGGTCGGGGAAATTTTTATACAGCCAATCGTGAAACAACAATTTGATGGCACCATTCAGGCGGATAAAAGTATAGGCCGTAAAACTGGCACCGTTATCCCTGGCCGCTTTCATGATACGCTGCATTTCGTGTTCGTTGAGCCCCGGTATCATGGGGCCCATCATCACACCCATACGAACACCTGCATTGCTCAGCTCGTTGATCACTTTTAGTTTTTGTTGAGCAGTGGTGGTCCGCGGCTCCATTACCCTTCGCAGGTCTTCATTGAATGAAGTGATGGACACCATGGCCGATACGATCTGTTTTTTTGCCATTTGCTGCAGCACATCTTTGTCTTTCAGTATCCACGAATTTTTGGTAAGGATGCCTACCGGCTGATTAAACTCATTACACACTTCCAGCAGGCTTCGGGTGAGCCTGTAGGTTTGCTCTGCGGGCTGGTAGCAATCGGTATTCCCGCTAAGCATAATAGGCGTGGCATCCCATTTTGGATGCATCAAAAACTTGCGCAGCAATTGGGGTGCATTCTTTTTTACAATGATCTTTCGTTCGAAATCGAGGCCGGCACTGTAGCCCCAGTATTCATGCACATTGCGGGCGTAGCAATAGATGCATCCATGCTCACAGCCCGCATAGGGATTCATGCTGTACATCATGCCCACATCGGGGCTTTCCACTTTGTTTACAATCGATTTACTTTCCTGTTCCATGTACACAGTGGCCGCATTGGGTTCATCCCAATCGTCAATAGCTTCCACATGTTCCTTTGTTATTTCATTTTTCAGAAAACGGTTAGCAGGGTTGAACTGCGCCCCTCTTCCTGCCAGATACGCACCGAGTTGCTGCGGCTTCTCATCATCAGCAACATCCTTTGCCGCTTTCTCTATTTTTTGAGGCATCACTTTATAATGATCCTGTTGCAGTTTTTCAGACATAGGTTTTGATTTAATTGTACATGTTCAATACATGACCGTTTGCCCTCATTTGGATGGTGAGCATTATTGTAGTACACAGTGATATGTTGCTATGAATGCTTAAGTAAACAATGCTCCCTGCTTCATAGCAACCGGCAGGTTTTGAAATTCGAATCGCTTCACCACACTGTATGCTCTTCCACCTGCAGGCCGCTTTAACAGCAACATATCATTGGCCATAAACATGCCGCTGAAATGCTCATGCGCATATTCAAGCCGGCCCTTCTCATATTGCCAGGGTTGTAATTTTCGGGCAATGGGTATATGAGGGTCGGTAATGAAATGTGGATCATGGGTAGGATCTGCTTTCATTAAACCCTGTATATTCTTCAATTCTTTCACAAGGTTTACGATAGCCACTTTGCTTGCAACCTGGATAAATAGTGTGCGATGGAAAACTGCCAAAGTCTTTCAGTTCAATTGAAAAAGCCGCCGTGCTAATAGCTATGTGTTGCAATCGTTGTACAATTTTCGCTTCCACCATATCCCAGCATAAAAAGCGCACCAGCGTAATATGCGGTTCTAAAAACCTGGCCATCGGCGCATCATACTTTTCTGCAAATGCGTCCTTCACTTGCCTAATATGATTCCGCAGTTCTTCATGCGGCTTCAACACCAGCATATACTCGTGCATGTGCAGCCTGTGCCGATAGGTAGATGGTAGGTTTGCCTGCAATTCTTTATATCGCTCCGTTCTTTTCTGCAGTCCTTTTGTTGTCATGCGTTCCTTTGTTCGTCCTATTAAAAAATATATAACTGGGAGCTATAAGATTGTGACAGTACCCCGGGCTTAAAACTGAAAACATTTATCTTTTCACATCTATCAAACTGGTTTTTTCGTTTGAGTAATACCAGGTTTTGCACTACAAAAGATCCATGAAATTCATGCTGTGCAAAATCAACCATTGCTTTTGCGTACACGTCCTTATCAAGCCGGCGGGCAATGGTAAGATGAGGATTACTGATCAGCCTGGCTGCCGGAAATCCGCACATCCTTACATAACCGTCTATCACCCTTAATTCTTTTACCAAGCCCTGGAAAGGCCCGGGGTTTTGCACCCTTACAAATAAAGTGTGCCTGGGAAAACCTCCGAAATTGTGCAACACTACCTGGAAACTTTGCCGACGATTGCAAATCATTTGAATGAAGCGGGCAATGTTTTTTTCCATACACTCATCGGCCAGCCAATTGACCACCGTAATATGCGGCCTCGTCTTTACGGCTATACTTTCTTTATAACGCTGTGAAAATGATTGCTTTTCTGCCATCACCCGGGTGCCTATTTCGTTGTCGGGATTAGCCACCAGCAAGTACTCATACGTACCCTGCCCGGGTACAAAATGGGAATCATCGCCCACCAGTTCGTCATGCTGTTTCATAGGCTTGAATATTAGAAATGATAAATTCCTTAGCACAAATATACTAATATTATTAGTCATTATTGCTAACTTTGTTCGTAGAAAATTTCTTCCTTAACAGATCAGCATACATACTATGGACGCAGAAAGAATAACTCCCTCCATTTATACTGGCACTAAAAATTTTACGCAACATGATGTACGCACCGCCAATGCCACTGGCTTTGGTGCCGCAGCCGACGACTATGCCGAGCGTGGTATCGATCTCAACGAAGAATTGATCCGTAACAAACCGGCTACTTTTTTCTTTCGCATGAGTGGCGATGCCATGGTTGAAGCCGGCATCTACGATCGCGATATTCTAATTGTAGACAGATCGATACATGCAGCCAACGGGAAAGTGGTGATAGCCGCAGTAAATGGCGAGTTGCTGGTACGTCGTCTTGAAAAAACGATCAACAAGATCAGGCTTCTAGCCGATAACAAAAAGCTTGGCCCAATGGAAGTACAGCACGACCAGGACTTCTCTGTGTGGGGTGTGGTTACCTATACCATTCATGCGATGTGAGGAAGGAAAGATGCTGAAAGGTGAAAGGTGAAATTGATGGTCGAAACACAAAGTGCCTTCCAACTCTGGAACTTTTGAACATTGGAACTCGCAAACTTTTCACCTTTCACTCCTCCAACTTGTGAACTCTTGAACTTGTGAACTTTCCAACCTACCAACCTACTCATGATCGCCATTGTAGATTGTAACAGTTTTTATTGCTCCTGCGAACGGGTGTTCTACCCGGCAATAGCACATAAGCCGGTGGTGGTATTGAGCAACAATGATGGCTGTATCATTTCAAGAACCGATGAAGCCAAGGCATTGGGAGTAGGCATGGCGGTTCCTTTTTTTGAAAGCAAGCGCATCATCGAACAAAACAACGTGAATGTTTTTTCGAGCAACTACCATTTGTACGGCGACATGAGCTGGCGGGTGATGGAAACACTTCGTTGCATGGCAGGCGTACACAATGTAGAAGTGTATTCGGTGGATGAAGCATTTATAGACCTTCAGGAAATTGCCCCCGAAGCCATACCCGCTTTTGCTAAAAAATTAAAAACAACAGTGGAGCAATGGACCGGCGTGAAAGTGAGTGTGGGCGTGGGCCCCAGCAAAGTGCTGGCAAAAGTGGCCAACCATTTGGCTAAAAAGAACAAGCAAAAAACCGGTTGTGTAGTGGTATTAGACAACGACAAATTACTGACGGCAGCACTGCAACGTACACCGGTAAATGAGCTTTGGGGTGTGGGCTACCGGTATGCTACCAAGTTGAACGCTATGAACATTGCCACTGCTTACGAGCTCAGCACCGTGACGGAAGCCTGGGCCTCCAAATTTTTGGGCGGCATCACCGGTGTGCGGTTGCTAAGAGAACTAAAAGGCGTTCCTGCCATTGATTTACAGGAAGAGCATACCAGCAAGAAAATGATTGCTACCACACGCATGTTTGGCAAGCCTGTACATAACCTGAACGATATAAAAGAAGCTGTGGCCACTTATACCACCAGGGCTGCTGAAAAACTACGCAGACAAGATAGTGTGGCCAAAACCATTTCGGTATTTGTGGTGCCTAAAGAAAAACGCAACAGCCAGCAAGGATATCATCGACCATCATCGAAGAGTCTATACATCAACCTGCCCATGGCCACATCGCTTACACACGAATTGATAAAACCTGCACTGCAACTTGCGGAGTCTTTATTTGAAGAAGGTACAAGCTACCTGAAAGCCGGTATAATGCTGAGTGGCATTTATCCCAATTCGCAGGTGCAGTCCAATTTGTTTACGCCAGCTCCTTCAAAAGCCATGCATACACTAATGGATATGCTCGACAATGTGAACTTCAGCATGCGGGACGATGTGCTGAAGTTTGCCGCAGCCGGCACCACCAAAAACTGGAAAATGCGGCAGGAATACCGTTCGCCCCGCCATACCACAAGATGGGGAGAACTGCGAATTGTAAGGTAGCCCTGCTATATCCCGCCTATGTAGAGATCGTCTATATTCAAGAATACATTTATTCTATCCGTCTTCCTGGGTGCAGCGCAGGATCTCCTCAATTGGAGACGACACTCAATGCATTGCTGCCAACAAAAATGCAGGAGGAAACCATTTAATATTAACTACCCGAAGTAAATTGCTGACGAAACGCATTGATACAATACATCAATGTTATGCATAAGTTTTTAAGCCTACCATTTAATTGAACCTAAACAATTGGAATGTTTAAGCACAAAGGAAAAACCAGGACACTATCTCATAACCTGAAAATTGCATCCCTGTTATCTTTTGTAGCAGGCATTGTAAATGTAGCCGGCTTTCTTTCGGTTCAGCGGCTCACAACCAATGTTACCGGGCATTTCGCATTCCTTATTGATGAGGTTTTCAAATGGGATATTTGGAAGGCTTGTATCTTCTTCTTATATATTTTCTTCTTTTTCCTTGGCTCCTTTTGCTCCAATCTCATCGTTGAAATAATATCCAGGAAAAGCGAAGAGTACATTTACGTGATTCCAACCATCATCGAGATCACCATCCTATCCACGCTTCCATTTTTTGGCGACTATTTAATTACACAAACGCCCGACCTGCTTGCCTGTTCGCTTTTATTCGCCATGGGCTTGCAGAATTCTTTAGTTACAAGCATTTCGAATGCAATGGTAAGAACCACCCATTTAACCGGTTTGTTTACAGACCTCGGTATTGAATTGTCGCAGTTAATATTTTATAGAACCAAAGAAGCAAAATCAAAATTGCTTTCCTCTATTCGATTGCGTCTCACCATTATTGCTTTCTTTTTTATCGGCGGATTATTGGGAGGCATATTTTATGCAAAACTCCATCTTTGGGTGCTGCTCATTGCGGCTATAGCGCTACTATTTGGTCTGGTGTACGACAATATAAAATTCAGGATCATCAAATTAAAAAGAAAGCAGCGCATTGCTTGAAACGCCAGCAAAGGATCGCGATAACCAGAGATGATACTTAATGCAGACTCCTGAAGGGCAATCCACTTGACTGAATGATGCTAAAGTTTATGAATGGATTCAGTACATTAGTTTCATATACACCTATCTCATCATTCGCCAAACTCCACACCATGCGAAAAATAATTGTACTGTCCATGATATCGCTGGATGGCGTATTGCAGTCGCCGGGCGCACCCACCGAAGACCTGGAAAATGATTTTACATGGGGCGGATGGGTGGCACCTTTCGACGACGATACCTATGGCGAAGCCGTGATGGAAGAACTGAAACCTGCCGATTATTTGCTGGGCAGAAAAACATTTGAGATCTGGGAAAACTACTGGCCCGCACATGCCGATTTTTGGCCGGGCATTATGGAGGGCATCAAATATGTGTATTCGAACACCAGGCAGCATACACATTGGAAAAACACGAAATTCATTCCCACACTTGCCGACATTCAAGCACTCAAAAACACCGATGGCATGAACATACAGGTCTGGGGTAGCAGCGAGTTGGTGCATCTACTACTGCAACACGATCTTGTAGATGAATTGCGCCTGAAAATTCATCCATTGATATTGGGCAAGGGAAAGAAATTATTTGACGACAAGGCCAACCCTGCAGCATTTACACTTTCAGGCACCACGGTTACAACCACAGGTGTTATTTTGGCCAACTACCTGCGGGCCGGCGATGTGCAAACCGGTACCATTGGCGGATAGAAAGCAATCTTTACTTACTCTCATTAATAAACAAAATGCTGGGAATACTCGTTCAACTAGCCATTTCATGGCTGATCATCTGGTGGATTGAAAAGCAACATTTATCCGTGCTGGGCTTTATGCCCAACCGGCAACGTGTTCAGCATTTCTTTGTATTCTTTTGCTTGGCCGCCGGCTTTTGTGCATTGGGTTTTCTGTTGAAAATGTGGGCAGGAAACCAGCATTGGAAAATAAATCCTCAACTCAATTTTTCACTGATCATGAAAGGTCTCGAATGGAATATCAATTCTGTTTTGTATGAAGAACTGATTTTCCGTGGTGTACTCTTGTATATACTCATCAAAAGGCTCGGAGTATCCACCGCCATTATCATATCTGCTATTGGGTTTGGCATCTATCATTGGTTTTCGATGGGTGTATTAGGCAACCCCGTACCTATGATCATCATTTTCATCATGACCGGTTTAATGGGATATGTGCTGGCATTGGGTTATGCCAAAACCTATTCGCTCTACCTGCCCATTGGCTTGCATTTTGGCTGGAATCTCACGCAGATCTTCATCTTCTCCAATGGCCCAATCGGGCCTGGCACTTTTGTACCTGTTGGTTCCGGCGATTTCCGAACCAATTCCTATCTCCTGTTTTTCGCAGTTACTTTTCTTCCCATTTTCCTCTTACTGTTTTGCAGCTATTTGTTGATAAGGCGTATGAAGCAGGAAAACGGATAAGGATTGTAACTTAGGTTTACTATGAACCCTCCACCCCATAACGAAGCCATCATTATTCGGCACGCCGGCATCAACGATGTGCCCGCATTGGCAGCCATGCATGTTGAAACCTTCAACGAAACACATGGCTTCAATCCCAACGGTCCAACGGTTGAATTGCGTTCATACCAATGGCAGAAAATGTTTGAAGCAAAAGACGATAGCTGGTTTTGTTTGGTGTTGGAAAATGCAAGCGCACAACTCATTGGATTTGCCAAAGGGCAACCCTATCAACATGCAGACCTGCCCGACTATGCAGGCGAACTCAACAAGATCTACCTATTGCGTCGTTATCATCGTACCGGTTTAGGCAAGCAACTCATTTGCAAAGTGGCGAAGGAATTTATAGAGCGTCATATCAACTCCATGTTATTGTTTGGCGATACCCGCAACCCCAGCAATGGATTTTATGAACACATGGGTGCAGAAAAATTAAGGAGCAAGCAGGGAGAATTTCATGGTGGCTATGGATGGAAGAACCTGCAAGTAATTATTGAACATTGTCAACCCAACTGGAATGATACAGCCGCATGAATTGAAGCTGAACTTACCCATGGTGCTTTCTAATGGCATCACTTCCACTACTACCAAAGTATGGGAAGTGCTGGTGGCTAGTAAAAATGGCGACCTACAAAAGCTGCGACAATTGGTGAACGAATGCCCTGCATTGTGCTATGCCCAATACAACTACACACCACCCATTCATTTTGCTGTACGCGAAGGGCACATTGCACTGGTGCAATATCTACTCGACCTGGGAGCACACGATCCCGAGTACAAGATCTATCCCTTCCAGGAATCGCTGCAAACCATTGCCCGCGACAGGGGGCATATTGCAATTGCAGAAATGTTGGATGCTTATGCTGCCAACCATTCATCTCAAAAATTCAGTGGCGATAATGGTGAAATATTATACCAGCGAACAACAGAGCAAAAAGCATTTGAGCATTGGGTAGATAAAGAAGACGTAGCGAAGACTGAAAACATATTGCAGCTACACCCTGAGTTTGCAAAAGATGAAACTTATTTCTGGGGAGAAGGCATACTGGCTTTTGCTGCCAAAGAAAACAACCATGCTATGATGGATTTGCTCACCAGCTATGGTGCCACAGTGCCAGCCGTACTCAAGTGGGCACAGTTCTATTATTTCGAACGTTACGATGGCGCTGCCTACATTATGGAAAAAGGCATGAACCCCAATATCATGAGCTGGCACCATGTAACCCTGCTACACGATATGGCGCAAAAAGGACAAATACCAAAAGCAGCATTGCTGTTGCAATACGGTGCAGATATCAATGCCATCGATGAAGAATACCAATCCACACCACTGGGTATGGCATCCCGTTGGGGACAGGTAGACATGGTGGCGTATTTGCTGGAGCAAGGCGCCAACCCCAATACAGCAGGTGCCGCATGGGCCACTCCCCTTGTATGGGCACAGCAAAAGCAACATGCTGTCATTGAAAAAATGTTATTGCAGGCAGGAGCGAAATAGATTTCTTAATGTATGATTTCTGATGGCTGATTTAGGACTTTGTATTGATGATTGATGATTTTGGATTGATGTTTTTTTTTCACTTTTCAGCTCAGCCTTAACCTTGACCTTTCACTTTCCACCCTTTTGGAATTTCTCCCTTTGGAATTTCTGCCATTTCACTTCACTCCCTACATTCGCTGCCAAACAGGTATTCTTTTGAACAGCTTTCAACCACAGGTAATTATTTATACAGATGGCAGCAGCCGTGGTAACCCGGGCCCCGGCGGATATGGCGTTGTACTGATGGCCGGCCAATTGCGCAAAGAAATGTCGGAGGGCTTTAGGCTTACCACCAACAACCGCATGGAATTGCTGGCGGTGATCAAAGGATTGGAAGCATTAAAAAAACCAAACACCCGTGTAGTGGTGTACAGCGATAGTAAGTACGTGGTAGATGCCGTAGAAAAAGGATGGCTGCAAGGCTGGCTGCGCTCCAACTTTAAAGGCGATAAAAAAAACCCCGATCTCTGGCGCAGGTTTCATGCTATTTACCAACAACACCAGGTACGGTTTGTGTGGGTAAAAGGCCATGCCAATAACCCTTTCAACAATCGCTGCGATGAACTTGCCACTTCTGCTGCCGACAACAGTTCGGCACTGGGTGTAGACGATGGCTTCGAACGTGCGCAGGCCCGCTAACCAACGGGGTAGCCTTGTTGCAGCATAGTTTTTGTGCTGCCCTTTTATTTAGGCATTCTTCCTATTATCTTGGAGAAAAACAACGGCTATGGCAAACTCCAAGGTTCGCATCCTCTCCTTAGATGGCGGTGGCATTCGAGGCATTATTCCTGCAACCATTATGGTTGAAATTGAGCAAAGGCTGCAACAGCGCAGTGGCAACCCCGATGCCCGGCTGGCCGACTATTTCGACCTGATAGCAGGCACCAGTACCGGCGGTATTCTTACCGGGTTGTATTTGTGCCCCGGCGAAAAAAACCGGCCAAAATTCACAGCCGAAGAAGCATTGGGTTTGTACCTCGATAATGGCCACAGCATTTTTCAAATGGAGTTTTTATCCAAAGTGGCCAAGCTCTACGTGGTGTTCAACGAAATGTACCCGAAAGAGAATATTGAAAAACTGATGGAGCAATATTTTGGCAATACAGAGTTAGACGACCTGCTTCGCCCCTGCCTTATTACCTCCTATGATATCCGCAACCGCAAAGCACATTTTTTTAATAGCGTTGATGCTAAGGCCGGAAAAAATATTTACAACTACAAACTGAAAGATGTGTGCAGGGCCACTTCTGCAGCACCCACTTATTTTGAACCTGCAAAGGTTGAATCGTTGCAAGGTGCAGACTATACACTGGTGGATGGCGGCGTATTTGTAAACAACCCTGCACTGGCAGCGTACAGCGAAGCACGTACCATTCGGTTTAGCCAGGAAATAGGCCCCACCAAGCCCGACTTCCCCACCGCCAAAGACATGATGATCATTTCCATAGGCACGGGCACTGTAAAAACCCCTTACCATTACGACAAGGTAAAAAACGCAGGACTTATTGCGTGGCTACCTATTGTAATTGACATCATGATGAGTGGCAACAGCGAAACCGTGGATTACCACCTGCAAAAAATGTTCAACACCCTGAGTGCAGAAGATGAAAAAGACTATTACCGCCTGGAACCTGCTCTGCAGGATGCCAGCAGCGAGATGGATGATGTAACTCCTGAAAATTTAAAGAACCTGCACGAAGCCGGCCTGTATTATGTTGCCAAAAACGATGCACTCATTGAAGAGATAGTGACTAAGCTTATTAAGCATGCGTAAAGATGCTGAGCGAATAAAAATTTGCTGCGTGATGCTGAGTATCATGCTATGCCATCCTGTTACTTATCAACTTGCGATTCGAAGAATCATCTTATAACCACTTCGCAGTGCGCTGCGCTAACACCTCGAAGACATATCAAAACAAACCCGCCCATGCTTAGCTTTTGCCAAACATGGGCGGGTAATTTTTTCGTTGCTATTTTATTCGTTTAAAAAGAGAATCCGAGGTACAATTGAAAATTGCTGTTCTTGGTATCGCGAAATACATAATTGGCCAGCGATACATTGTCCGAATTTTCACCGATGGCACTAAAGCCATAACTATAGCGGGCACCGAAATTTAAAGCATCTACCGTAAATCCAACGCCGCCGGAAAGACCATAATCGAAGCGGTTATAATCATCCGCATCAAGGCTGGTTATTTGGTCCACACTGTTATTGTTCTCATCCAGGTTGGTCACATTCACACCTGCGAGGTAGGCGATATAAGGTCCTGCATGCAGGTTTATGCTCGGGCCCAAATGCACCACTGCCAATACCGGCATTTCAATATAGTTGAGATTGAAACGGTATTCGCCGTTGCCCATAATGAAATTGTTGTACGTAATTTTTGAACCCTTACTGCTGTACAACAATTCGGGTTGAATGCTGAACAAAGCCGAGATAGGCAATTGTGCATACACCCCACCATGAAAACCTACTTTCATATTGGCATCGTCCACTTCATCAATAAAAAAATTGCTGAAGTTGGCACCAGCCTTAATGCCCAACTTTGGCTCAAGCGCTGCTTTGGTTGTACTCTTTGATTGTGCCATCACCACACTTGTTGCAAACAACGCCACTGCTAATACACCCGATCTCAATTTCCTTCCAGTTAGTTTCATATACATTCTTTTTACACTAAGTATAAAATTTCGTGCCAATCTATGTTGAGAAAATGGAAATTCAACAGTTTACAACTTATCCTTGTTGTGAACACTCCATTGAATTCACAACTGGCGCAGGCCTCCCGGCCTGTGCCCAAATGTTACTTATCTCACTGAAAAGGTTATTCAAGTAACCTGAATTCTATACTCAAATTGTGAAATCACTGCCAAGCCAATCAAGTAATAGTTAGGCACTGGACAAAGTCCATCGCCCGAGACCGTGTCATTGAATTCGACTAATCGAACCCTCCTTTGCCACGGTACAGCGACAGCTTGCCTTTTAGTTTCAGCTTCAGCACTGTCATGTGCTCGTCGCGGCTGGCTGCAGGCACATCATCAATAAACACAATGCCCGGCACTTTGCTCCACGAAATTTTGCCTACTACTTTATGCAACAATTTCGCATTGGTTCCTACTACTTCAATCGACTCAATATCGTTATTCAACCCCTTGATCACCGTTTTACCGTTGGCATGGTAAGGTAGGAAAAGATATAGCGTAGATGAATCTTTCGATAAAGTGGAGGGGCCATAAAAATGACCATACGGCAAGCCGGCTTCGGTATCAAAAATGGCTGCTGCATGTTTCTTATTCCATTTGCCCAGGGCTTTCAGCAACGCCACTTGCTCGGGTGGAATAGTACCATCTTCCCTCGGACCAATATCGAACAGCAAGTTGCCACCGTTGCTGATCACATCTGCAAAAATAGAGATGAGTTCGTAGGGAGTTTTATAAGCCGAATCGTCGGGATGATAGCCCCAGTTTTTGTTGCTGGTCATGCACAGCTCCCATGCATTGTTGTTGGGCCGGCTTACCGGTATATGTTGCTCGGGTGTGGCATAATCACCGTATCCCTGCAGTCTTGCATTGATGATGGCTTTCGGATTCCTGTCGAGAATGTTTTTGCGAATCAGCGGCGCATTCCATTCTGCAGCACTATGTTCCCAATCGCCATCAAACCAAACCAGGTCGGGTTTGTAATTGTCCATTACCTCGTTCACTTGTGTATGACAGAATTTCAAGAAGCGTTGCCAGCGCACAGTATCTTCCACTACTTTGTAACGGCTGCTGTCTTTCAGGAATCCGGGGTAGTCGGGATAGCTCCAATCGATCAGCGAAAAATACGCACCGGCTTTGATGCCCTGCTTGCGAATAGCTGCATAAAACGGGGCGAGCAGGTCGCGTTTGGCAGGCGTTGCATTCACTACATCCAGTGTACTCACTTTGCTATCGTACAGCGCTACCCCATCATGATGTTTGGTAGTGATGACCGTGTACCTGGCACCACTTTCTTTAATGAGAGCAGCCCACTCTTCGGGCTTAAAATTTTTGGCAGTAAATCCTTTTAGCTGCGCCATGTACTCAGGGTAACTGATCAGCCTGTTATGAAAACTCCAGCTTTCATCTACCCCATTTACCGAATAGATTCCCCAGTGAATAAAGATGCCCAGCTTGGCATTTTGAAACCATTCCATTTTATCGGGGTCTTCTACCTTGGCCTGGCTAAAACCTGCTACACACTGGCATATACCCAGTGCAGCAGCCATCAAATATTTTTTTGTACTGTTCATTGGCGAGCATTTGAAGCGGCCAATTTACAGGGAAAGCAAGCTTGAAAAAACAAACCCAAACGCAGTTGCATTAATAAATATTTGTAGAAACAAAAAGGCCGCATCATTGCTGATACGGCCCTATTCTATTGAATGAAAGTTGCTATTTCACTTCTTCAAACTCGGCGTCGGTAACGGTTTCGCTACTTTGTCCAGCACCTGGTTGCTGTGCACCTGCATCAGCACCGGGCTGTGCACCCTGCTGCTGGTTCATGGCGTTGTACAACTCTTGCGATGCTGCAGTCCATGCTTCATTCAGCTTGGCAATAGCAGGCTCAATGCGGGCAAGGTCCTGGCTTTTGTGCGCTTCCTTCAGTTCTTCCAAAGCTGCTTCGATAGGTGTTTTTTTATCAGCAGGCACTTTATCGCCATATTCTTTCAACTGCTTTTCAGTTTGGAAGATCAGGCTGTCGGCTTCGTTTATTTTAGTAATGCGATCGCGTTCTGCTTTATCAGCTTCTTCATTCACTTTCGCTTCACTCTTCATTTTTTCGATCTCTTCTTTGCTGAGACCGCTACCTGCTTCGATATGAATTTTCTGCTCTTTACCGGTGCCTTTGTCTTTTGCACTTACATGCAGCAAACCGTTGGCATCAATATCGAAAGTCACTTCAATCTGAGGTACTCCGCGTGGTGCTGGTGGAATGCCATCGAGGTTGAAAATACCCAGGCTCTTGTTATCGGCCGATTTGGTACGTTCGCCCTGCAGCACATGAATTTGTACACCGGGTTGGTTATCGGCAGCAGTGCTGAACACTTCGCTTTTCTTGGTAGGAATAGTAGTGTTGGCAGGAATCAACGCTGTCATTACACCACCCAAAGTTTCGATACCAAGGCTCAGCGGAGTAACGTCGAGCAACAACACGTCTTTTACTTCACCGGTGAGTACAGCACCCTGGATAGCGGCACCTACTGCTACTACTTCATCGGGGTTTACACCACGGTTAGGTTTTTTGCCGAAGAATTTTTCTACTACTTCCTGCACTTTAGGAATACGGGTTGAACCACCTACCAAAATCACTTCATCAATTTGGCTGGTGCTGTATCCTGCATCTTTCAATGCGGCTTCGCAAGGCTTCAGGCAGCGGGCAAATAAAGTATCGGCCAGTTGTTCAAATTTGGCGCGGCTCATTTTGCGTACCAGGTGCTTAGGCACACCGTCTACTGCAGTGATATAAGGAAGGTTGATCTCTGTTTCTGAAGAAGAACTCAACTCGATCTTGGTTTTTTCAGCAGCTTCTTTCAAACGCTGCAATGCCATAGGATCTTTACGCAGGTCAATAGCTTCTTCAGCTTTGAACTCATCTGCCAACCAGTCCATGATCACTTTATCGAAGTCGTCACCACCGAGGTGCGTATCACCATTGGTACTTTTTACTTCAAATACGCCATCACCCAGTTCGAGGATAGAGATATCGAACGTACCGCCACCAAGGTCGAATACGGCGATCTTTTGGTCAACGTGTTTTTTATCGAGGCCATAAGCCAATGCAGCCGCAGTAGGCTCGTTCACAATACGGCGAACATTCAAGCCTGCAATTTCACCTGCTTCTTTGGTAGCCTGGCGCTGTGCATCGTTGAAGTAGGCAGGTACGGTGATCACCGCTTCAGATACTTCCTGTCCCAGGTAGTCTTCGGCAGTTTTTTTCATTTTCTGCAATACCATCGCACTAATTTCCTGTGGGGTATACAGGCGGCCATCAATATCTATACGAACGGTGTTGTTATCACCTTTTTCCAGTTTATAGCTCCAATGGGTCATTTCTGCACCTACTTCATCGAAGCGGCGGCCCATAAAACGTTTAACACTCATAATGGTGTTAATAGGGTTGGTAATGGCCTGGCGTTTTGCAGGATCACCCACTTTGCGTTCTCCATTTTTCAAAAATCCCACGATGGAGGGCGTGGTACGGCGACCTTCTTCGTTGGCAATTACTACCGGCTCGTTGCCTTCCATTACAGATACGCAACTGTTGGTAGTACCCAGGTCAATTCCAATAATCTTTCCCATGTCTTCAGGTATTTATTTAGTCGTTATTTAATGTTCCAGGGAACTTTTTGACAGTTCCGAACATCAATCCTCAATGATTATGCCACCAAAGAATGGGGTGAAAAATTGACAGTTACCCGATAGAAACCGCATTTTTTGCCCGTAAAATGCTGACTTGGAGGCATGTAATGGCGCAGAAACCTGACAAAACAAAGAGTCCGGCCGGCATTTGCAGCGGTCGGACTCTTGTAAAATCAATTATTTTTCAAACAGTTACTGCCTTGCCCGGGCAATACCGCGATCAGGTTAGCTTGAAGCCATGCTATTCTTAGCCCAGCTGTTATTGCCCGTATTGAATTGGCCTGTTCTTTTTGCAGCGAGGACAACAATCAACAGGAGGATGGGTACGAAGTTGATGCCGATACTCCAGCCGGTGTAGTTGTTTGAAAAAAAGATCTCACCAAATGAAAATGCTAATTGCGCCCCGCTTGTACCCTGCTCACTCATTGCCGAAGGAAACAGGTAATAACAAAACCCGTTGGAGAAAATATACGTAGCGAGCTGCGATTTGAAGGCTGGTACCTGTAACAGCAGGAAGGGGTACAAATGTTTAAGCTGGATGATGTTGCGTAATACGCCCCGCAGTCCAATGCTCAGGCCGGCAATATTCAGAATGCATAATGTAATAATTCCCATGGTGCTCGAATTGGCCCAAAACGCAAAAAAGCAACCACAGATGCTACTGAGTATGAGGTAATATCCCAGGGTTTGATTCAATTTCATTTTAAATATGTTTATGGGTGAAAATTAAAAACCGGATGCACTACACTCCCGCCAAATCCATTGCCAGCAAGGATTACAAAGGAATCTGCCAACCACGTTCAGCAAAATGCCTCAAAAAAGAACCACGACATAAATATATGTAGTGAACCATCATTCAAAGTTTGACATTAGTCAAAAAAACATCCGCTGTAATTCTTTAGCTGAAGCTATTTCCGCCCAGCCCATAAACAACAATCCCCGACAATTATGCCGGGGATTGTTGATATAAGAATCAAAACTTAAGTATAGTCAGTTACTGCCTTGCAGGTGCAGCTGCGGGTACAGCACCGGGTGCAGCAGGCGCAGGACGTGGAGCAGGCAATTCTTTGCGGGGCAATTTCTCGTCACGCTGGGCAGCATTCATAGCAAACGCAGCAATGATGGTAGATGCCTGCTTCAGGTCTTCGGGTACCAGGTGGTCGTAGCTATCCATATTGGTATGGTGGGTACGGGTATCGTATTCAATCGGGTCCTGTATGAACTGGAAGCCCGGAACACCTACTCCATCAAAAGCCTGGTGGTCGGTGCCACCGGTATTGCTGATAGTAACAGTATTGGCACCCAGGTCGGCAAACGGCGTTAACCAATCGGCAAACAGGGGTTTCACCGCAGCATTTTGCTGGCAGTAAATACCGCGAATTTTACCCGTGCCATTATCGAGGTTGAAGTAGGCAGAAATTTTGCCATGCTCTGGTTTCAACTGCATGGTAACAGGATCGGCCAGGTTATTTTTTACCCAGTTGCGGCTACCGTGCAGGCCCTGCTCTTCGCCGCTCCACAAAGCAATGCGGATGGTGCGGCGGGGTTGTATGCCTAAGGTTTTGATGATACGCACCGCTTCCATCATAGAGGCACAGCCGGCAGCGTTATCGGTAGCACCGGTGCTGCCCTGCCAGCTATCGAGGTGGGCACCCAGCATCACCACTTCATCTTTCAAATCGGTGCCGGGTATTTCGGCAATCACATTATAGCCCTGGGTATCGTTGGTATAAAACTTCGTACGTACTTCAGCTTCCATTTTTACAGGAACACCTGCCAACACCAAACGTTGAATACGCAGGTACTCGTCGCTGCTGATCACCACACTTGCAGGAGCTTGCTTGCTGTCTTTTGCATAAGCGCCACCACCCTGCACAAAAATGGTTCCGTCATTTCCACGGCTTACAATAGAAAGGATAAGCCCGGGATTTTCTTCATTCACCATTTCGGCAATTCTCCTGGTTTGAGCAAAAGCGCCACCAAAGTTCATGGGGCGTCCTTGTGCACCACCCTGGCGGTTACCGCCCGGTGCAGGAGGTTGTGCATTGGCCATTTTCTCCAGCTCTTCTGCCGTAAAGCGTTTACCATCGGCATTGAAGGATGGACGCAATGTGTCTTTG
The DNA here is from genome assembly GCA_035456005.1 of Phnomibacter sp. Taxonomy (GTDB): domain Bacteria; phylum Bacteroidota; class Bacteroidia; order Chitinophagales; family Chitinophagaceae; genus Phnomibacter. The sequence continues at coordinate 989,194 of DATIEA010000004.1, forward strand.
CTCAGCATCATCACAATTTTGCCAGAGAGTTTTCCTTTGTATTTGCTGGCAAACTCTACGGTATCCGCAGCATTGATCACAATTACATTACCGGTGAGGGCTCCTTTGCCGGGTGTGCTGGAGGTCCACACTTTAGGAATGGCAATGATGGGGAAATAATAAGGTTCGGTAACAGCGAGGTAGCATTTTTCCTGCATCCATCCTTTGCCAAATTCGCCCCATGGTTCTACACGGGCATTTTGCAATCCATATTTCGTCAACTCTTCTTTAGCCCAGTTAGCGGCTTTCATAAAACCCGGGGAAGCGGTAACCCGCGGCCCGTTGGCTTCGGTAAGATGCCATGCAATATTCATCACCTGGCTGCGGTTGATTCCTTCGTCTTTAATTTTTTCGATAACTGCCGGTTCTGCTTTTTCTGCAGCAGGCTTCTTTCCCGGGCCTGCAATTGCTGCCATAAACAGGGGCAATGCGGCCAAAGAGAGCAGGAATTTTTTCATGCGAATTTGGTTTTGGTGAATGGAGAATCTGGTTGAATCAGTAGGACGTTGAAATGTAGCGCATCTTTCGTTCCCAAAAAAAATGGAAGGCGGCCTGCTTACCTTTGGCCCCATGCGGGTAAAAGACTACTATAAGATACTGGAACTGGCTCCCGGCGCTACCGAAACCGATATTAAACGCAGTTTTAGAAAACTGGCCCTCCGCTTTCACCCCGATACCAATAGTGGCAATAAGTATTCAGAAGCCTGGTTCCGGGAATTGCAGGAAGCCTATGCCGTGCTGACCGACCCCATCAAAAAAGATGCTTACCTGCAGGAGCGATGGCTATCGCAAACATTGGGGCATGCCATGCATAAGCCTACTCCCCTTACCCCCGATACCGTGGTACAGGAAGCCAAACAGGTAGCCAACATGGTAAACGATCTCGATCATTTCCGGATGGACCACCAGGCATTGGCCGGCATGCTGCTCGGCGTAATTACCGACGATAAAATTGACATGCTGCATAGTTTCAACCAACCCTCCACCAACCGGCAAATTGCTACCGGGCTTTTACAAGCATCGGCACCATTGCAATTCAAATGGTTGCCACCTGTTTTTACGCAACTGAAAAAGCTCTGCCGCGATGATGCAGCAACCCTTGCCCGGTTGCAACAAAACATGCAACAACGAAGGCGGGCATATTGGTGGGAAAGAAATCAATGGTGGGTAATGCTGGCGAGCACAGTTGCTCTTTGCCTGCTCATTTATTTTACCAGTAGAAAAAGCAATTAGGAACTGCTGAAAACAAGGCGAATGGATGGGATGGAATTGCAGGAACCACCAACGTTAAGGCATTGCTGCAGCACTTGTTTGTCAGTATAGGTTTGTTGGATAGGTCATGTCAAACTTGGGCTTGTCAATTTGAAGCTGTATACAAAGACTGTCAAATGATTGCTTAGTCAATGGTCCATACTTCGGTTTATCTTGAAGCTCAGTCGTTGTCTGTTCGATTATGAAATAGTTTGTAATGCTTTTATCAATCTTTTCAGGTGAGTTAACTAACAAGGGGTGTTGCTTAGCGTAAATGTACTTTGAGTTGTGTCCAACTGCAAAAACATAAGCTGGAACTAATTCTTCACCCTTATTCAAACTGCGGCTTTCATGTAAGTCAATCCATGTTACTTCATAGTCACCAACTACGATGTCTGACCCACTATCAAACAGCGCACAGCCGGGTAGTTGAAGCACTATAAACCCTAAAAAAATTGTCTTTGTCAGTCTAACCATGTGTAGTAATGTATTGCAGTCAACAGCCCACGGCGTAGCGAAGTGGTGATATTAGTATTCCGTCCGCCTGCATTTTAGTAATATGATGTTAGCCGCATGTCGATTAAAATTTAAGTCCAGCAAGTTTAATAAAGCCATTCACAGTGCTCATATACCAGTAGCCGTTTGTATGGTAATTGTTGTTCGTAGTACTAAGTACTATTTCTTTTAAGACTTTTTCACCGCTATAATAAAAGATAGAGTTGGATTCATTCTCAGGGTTAGTGTCTGTAGCTTTATGCTTGATGTTGATTAGTCCTTTTATTGCACCATTTTTATTGTAATACAGTGTCACAAAAGAGTAGTACTCACCTGGATTGTTCCAAATAACTTTTTTAAGACGATTTGTTTTGATGTCAGTTACAGCAGTAAAGGTTACTTCAACTTTGATCGGTGTACCGTTGTAGACATAAAGAGTGTCAAGTGTAATAGTAGACACTTTTAAAGAAGTGTCTCTGTCTATAACTTTTGTAATACTGTCTATTCTGCCACTAGAAAACTTTTGTCCAAAAGAAAAATTATAGAAAATAGAAGTTGTTAGTATCAGTAGAAATGTCTTCAAGAATGGCATACTTAAATTGGGAGTTTGTGGTTGCGGCTAACATTTGCATTGTTCGCATACACATACCACTGCAATGTAGTATAACTCTTTGAATGACAATGGGGTTGTTGTCGTTTTTTTATTGCCAGCTGTTATAAGAATTCCACAGGCTTGCCTAAAAAAATATCGGATATGTTCTTCGATGTGTTAGCGCAGCACGGCTCGACGCCCAGGTGCGTGTCTCACGCACCTGAACAAACAATAAGTAAATAATTATTGAGGCCGCTATTGTATATTAGGTACAATAAGTTCGCCCAATAGAATCCCGTAAATCACATATAGAACCTGGCTCGCTCTATTTTTGGACAGCTACTATTCACCATTGGAATCGCTTGCTTGCAGATAATCGCTTCAAACTTGAAGTGTTGCAATCCTTGCATTGGTTTGTGCAAAAGCAGTTGGTTACCATTTATGCATATGTAGTAATGCCCAATCATATCCATCTTGTATGGAAAGTAAACGCCCAAAATGGGAAAGAATCGCCACAGGGCTCCTTTCTGAAATTTACAGCTCACCGATTCAGAAAAACAATGCTAGAATCTTCACCTCATTTGCTGAAAGATTTTGAAGTAAATGCAGTGAACAAAAGCCATGAATTTTGGCAGCGTGATTCATTGGCTACCCCTTTGTGGAACAGGGCAGTAATACTTCAAAAGATCAACTACATACACAACAACCCAATGGCGAAGCATTGGCGGCTTGCTGCTACCCCGGAGGAGTATCGTTTTTCATCCGCCAGTTTTTATGAGAAAGGTACAGATGAGTTCAAAATACTAACTCATATTGGAGATATATGGTAGTGGCTTTGACAGTAACTTAGTTCTGTTTCGTGAGACACGTAACAGGTGCAGGGCTAATTCAGGTGCGTGAGACACGCACCTGGGCGGTGGGGAACAAGTAAAAGCAACGAAAGACGTTTTAGCTTAACTGTGCAGTGGCAGCCCTGTTTCTGTAAAAAACTCATCCAATCACTAAAAATGCTGCAATGAATAATACACAGGAAAACGTAGTATGGATCACCGGTGCTTCGTCTGGTATTGGTAAATCTATGGCTGTTGAATGGGCGGGATTAGGATATAAAGTAGTGCTATCCTCCAGGCGTAAAGAGCTACTGGATAAAGTGGCGGATGAAATCAGGCTGTCAGGAGGGGATGCATTGGTGATTACCTGTGATATTATGGAAGAGACCGCTATTCAACATGCGGCGCAACAAATTATCGATACCTGGGGGCGTTTGGATATTGTGGTAGCCAATGCCGGGTTCGGGGTTTTTGGCAGCATTGAACATTTATCGGCTAAAGATTGGAACAGGCAACTGCAGGGCAATGTAACAGGCCTTGCCTTAACGGTGAAATATGCCCTGCCACATTTAAAAAAAACGAATGGGCGCATAGGTTTGGTGGGCAGTGTGGGAGCATTTCTACCGGGTCCTAATTTGGGAGCATACGGGGCTTCAAAAGCTGCGGTACACTCCATAGGTCAAACTTTACAGGTAGAACTCATGGGTACCGGTGTGAGTTGCACCACCTTGCATCCCGGGTTTGTGGTATCGGAAATCACCAGGATCGATAATAACGGGGTATGGCATCCTGAACGTGCGGATCCACGACCGGCTCATTTAATGTGGCCAACAGATAAGGCTGCCCGGGTGATGATAAAAGCTATTTTAAACCGAAAAAGAAATTATCTGTTTACTACGCACGGCAAAATATCGGTATGGTTACAACGATGGTTTCCCGGCTTAATGAGAACTATCATTTCAAAAAGCCCGAAGCCCGATTCCAAATAAAACAAAGCCGAACACAGCACATTTTTTTGAACCACGAAGACTCGACGACACGAAGTAACACTGGCGAAAGAATAGGACACAGATTTTACAGAGAAAACAGATTTTCGCGGATTTTTTTGAACCTAATTCACCCCGTAATAGAAACATAGCTTTCAAATCTTTTTTGATGAATAGAAAGCCAGCGAAAACCAAGGGCGCATCCTATACATAAAGCGATCATTACAAACCACAATACATTGTACCCCGCATGCTGTGCTATCCAGGCGCCACCACCCGGACCAATTACCTGCGCCACACTCCAACTTAGTGTGTATCCCGCAGCATACTGCCCACGGTTCCATGCATTGCTGCGCCGCATGATCAATGTATTCATAAATGGCATGGCCAGCATTTCGCCCATGGTCATCATCAGCATACTTGCACCCGCCAGCACCAATGGACTAAATCCACCGAGCAATAAAAACACGTAGCCCATACTATTCGCAAAACATCCCGCAATGATAAATTGCATTGGCGGCCGCTTGCCTTCCCATTTGTTTACCAATACCATTTCGAACAATGCGATGATCACGCCATTCATACCCAGCACCATCCCAATCAGCGATTCATTCAGCAACCATTGTTCTTTCCAAAACACAGGCACCAGGCGAAACACCAGGAAAAAGCAAGTATTGAAAATGGCGGTCAGTAAAATGAAGCGTACAAAAAAAGCATCCTGCCAGGGTTTTACAATTCTGTCGGGTGGCGCTTCTTTCGGATGCGTGGATTCCCGTTTTTTAGCAGAGGGCAATAAGAGCAGTATCAGCAACCCCGCCAATATATTGGTGCCGCCTTCTACATAAAACAACAATGAATAATTATACGCCGCCAGCAAACCACCCAACGCTGCTCCTATTGCCCAGCCCAGGTTTATGGCCAGCCTGTTGAGCGAATAAGAACGGGTAATATTTTCGGGCGAACTGTAGGCTGCTATTGCAGTAAAGTTGGCCGGCCTGAATGCCTCGGCTACAAAACTCAACACCACGGTGAGCAAACAGAGATGCGAAAAATTGTGTACAAAGGAGAATGCGATAAATAACACCCCACTTAAAATACTGGCACATATTTGCACCAGCCGAAAACCAATTTTATCGGCCAATGTACCACCGGCTGCTGCACCCATAATGGAGCCTATGCCAAACAAAGTAATGATGAGGCCCGCATCGGATAAGCTGCGGTGCATGGCCTGCGTTACATACATACTCATAAAGGGCACAGCCATAGTGCCAGCCCTGTTGATGAGCATTACAAACGACAACAACCACGACTCTTTAGCAAGGCCTGTAAATGACCGGCGATAATTTTCTGCAATGGATCTGAGCATTCGGAAGAATGAGGTTAGTGTGGATTGATGATTTCTGATTGATGATTTGGGGTTTGAAAGAGTAATTGGGTTAATTAAGCAGAGTAGTTCGTTTCACTTTTCACCTTCACCTTCCAACCCGTCAACTTGTAAACCTTTCCAACCTTACACCCTATACCTTATACCTTAAACCTTAAACTTCATCAATACAATTTCTTGCCCGGGTTGGTCTTCCAGGCTTCAAATACTTTGATGGCATCAGCATCGTGCATATGCACCGCCGGAATGCTACGATCGGCATAAGGCAGTTCCAATTCATCATAAATAAATTGGTCGTCAAACCCAATGGCTGCAGCATCTTTTTTGGTATTGGCATAAAAAATACGATCGGGGCGGGCCCAATAAATGGCGCCCAGGCACATGGGGCATGGCTCACAACTGCAATACAATTCGCAGCCCGTGAGTTGAAAATGCTGCAAGGCTTCGCATGCTTTTCGTATAGCCACCACTTCGGCATGTGAAGTGGGATCGTTCGACATCAATACAAGGTTATGCCCCCTGGCAATTACGGTATCGCCTTTTACCACCACGCAGCCAAACGGGCCTCCATGCCCGGCTTCCACTCCCAGCCTGCTTTCTTCAATAGCCAGTTGCATAAAATGGCGTTCTCTATCTGTAATCATAAGTTTAAAATTAATGCATTCAGCTGCTTTCAGCAGCAACCGACGTCAAACCGTTTATAGAATGCCGTGTTGCCGAATGAGCACCACCCCTATCTTTAACCATTCACCTATTTCAAAACTATACTGCGTGAAAAAAATTGCCCTGTTCTTATCTGCCAGTTTTGTAGTACTCATTGGTGTTGCACAAAACCTGCAATACGAATTCACTGCACCCAATGCAGCGCATCATGAAGCCGTTATTACTGTTACTGCCACCAAACTACCTGCGGGACCGGCTACTTTTTTAATGAGCCGCTCTTCGCCAGGCCGATATGCCACTCACGAATTTGGCAAAAACGTGTACAAAGTTTCTGCAGTAGATGGCACTGGAAAAGCACTGGAAATTGAAAAACCCGATGGCGGCGTGTACACCATTGCCAAACACAATGGCACCGTAAAATTGCAATACACATTGTATGGCAATCATGCAGATGGTACGTATGCTTCCATTGACCCAACAGGTTTCCATCTCAATATGCCTGCGAGTTTTATGTGGGTGAAAGGATTAGAGAAAGCGCCGATCACTATTCGCTTTTCGTTACCCGACCCGGGTTGGACAATCGCTACACAGTTATTTCCTACGAATGACAAAACTGTTTTCACAGCGCCACACTTGCAATACTTTATGGATGCTCCTACCAAAGCCGGTGCTTTGCGTTACCGCGAATGGCCAGTCAGCAATAAAGATGGGAAACCATTTACTGTGCGTATTGCATTCGATACAGAAGCATCGGAAACACAACTGGATTCGATGACCGCCAAAGTGAAAAAGATTGTAGCAGAAGCAGGTGCTGTATTTGGTGAGTATCCCAATTTCGAAACAGGCCGCTACACTTTTTTGGCCAGCCTACACCCCTGGGCAGAAGGCGATGGCATGGAACACCGCAACTCTACCATGATCTCGTTGCCCGTGCAGCCTGCCATGATCGAAGCCGGGCTCGGCACTTTTTCGCATGAGTTTTTTCATTGCTGGAATGTAGAACGCATACGCCCTAAAACATTGGAGCCTTTCAATTTTGAACATAGCAATATCAGCGATGGCTTGTGGGTAGCAGAGGGTTTCACCCAATACTATGGCAACCTGGTTGAACTGCGCAGTGGGCTGCGGCAGCAAAGCGGGTGGATCAATAACATGGCCGGTTTTATTAATACAAAAACACATAGGCCCGGTGGAGAATTCTACAACGTGATCGCCAATAGCCAGAATGCTATTTACAGCGATGCAGGAACAGCCATTGATGCGAATAATTTTGGCAACATGTTCAGCTCCTACTATGTTACCGGCGCTGCTATGGCGTTGGCGATCGATTTGGAACTGCGCACCAGGTTCAACAAAACCCTCGACGATTACATGAAAACCCTGTGGGCAAAACATGGTAAACCCGAACTGGCTTATACCATGCAGGACCTGCAAAATGCACTGGCCACTACTACCGGCGATGCCAAACACGCTGCTGCTTTTTTTGATGCCTATATCTACAAAAACAAACCTTATGACTATGCCAGCCAGCTTGCAAAATTTGGCATCATTACCAAACAACGCGAAGCAGGAAAAGCCAATATTGGCCAAAACAGGTTGGCCGAAAAACAAGGCAAACTTGTAGTAAACGGCAACACTAGCATTGGCAGTTCGATCTACAATGCAGGCATGGATGCCAATGATGAACTGCTTTCTATTGACGGCGAAAAAATGACCACTACTGCGGCACTCAATACCTGGCTGAGTGGAAAAAAACCCGGCGACAAAGCGGCTCTTGTTTTCCTGCATCGCAACAAAGAAGTAAAAGCCACATTGGTTGTAGGCGAATCGGCAGACATTGTTTTACAAATAGATGCAAACGCAAGCCCCGAAGCTGTGGCACTGCGTGAAAAATGGTGGAAAAGCCAGCAGTAATTTTCATGAGGCGCAACAATTGAAACTGCCTACTTTTATAGCTAGTTCCGAGTGCTTGATGTATGGAAACCTACGGTAAAATACTACTGATAGCAATGCCTGTTTTTTTGGTATTGGTATTGTTTGAGAAATGGTATGGCTGGCGCAAAGGCCAGGATACTGTTCGCACCATGGATATGATCTCCAGTTTAAGTTCGGGTATTACCAATGTGACCAAAGATGTATTGGGCTTAAGCATTGGTATTATTAGTTATGGCTGGATGGTGAATAAGCTCGCCATCTTTACCATCAACAATACGATACTCACTTATGTGGTTGGTTTTATCATCATCGATTTTCAATCTTATTGGATACATCGCTGGAGTCATAAGATCAATATTTTTTGGAACCGCCATATCATACACCATAGCAGCGAAGAGTTCAACCTGGCATGTGCGCTGCGGCAAAGCATTTCGAGCATTGTAAACCTGTTTACCTTTTTGTTATTGCCCGCAGCTCTGTTAGGTGTGCCTGTGCAGGTAATAGCCGTAATTGCACCGCTGCATTTGTTTGCGCAGTTTTGGTATCATACCCGGCATATTGGCAAAATGGGATTCCTCGAAAAAATACTGGTTACCCCCAGCCATCACCGCGTACATCATGCCATCAACCCCGAATATTTAGATAAGAATCTTGCAGCTATTTTCATTTGTTGGGATAAATGGTTTGGCACATTTCAGGAAGAGTTGCCGCATGTAGCCTGCGTGTATGGCATCACTCGCCCTGCTGCTACATGGAATCCAATCCGCATCAATTTTCAGCATCTATGGTTGCTGATACAAGATGCATGGCGCACCAAAAACATAGCAGATAAATTTCGAATTTGGTTTATGCCAACCGGCTGGCGACCTGCCGATACAATGGAGCGTTACCCTGTTTCAAAAATTGAAGACCCCTATCATTTTGAAAAATACAACCCGGCACATCATAGGTTATTGCCTGCATGGAGTTGGTTTCAACTCAGCATGATCCTTCTTTTTCTCAGCTACTTTTTTGCCAATATTGCCAGCATTGGAGCGCCTAATATTTTTGTATATGGTGCATTTATTTTCCTGTGTGTGCATGCCACTACCGAATTAATGGATGGCAACCCCAATGCATGGATATTCGAAACAGTGAAGAATATGCTGGCCATTGCCTGGATGGCTCGCAGTGGCGACTGGTTTGGCATTTCCACGTATAGCCCACTGGCCAATGGAGTATTGTATGGCTATTTTATTACTGCCACCTGCATTGTAGGTTTGTTTTGCATTGCACTCAAAAAACAAGATCGTGTGAAGCCAGCAACCGTGGCGGCTTGAGGTTGCGTACCTGTTGAGGCCTTGTATTCGTGAACGGCAATTTTTTTTGGAAAAGCAGTAAATCACATTTAGCGCCTGCACAGGTATGCTGCGTTTCGTTTAGGGATGTTTGCGGCTGGTGCGAAATTTTCGAATTCCGGCACAGGCATTGGAATCTTTCAATTTCAGTCCCGGCCCTACATTATAATTTTACCTCATCAATTTTTGATCATGTCTATCAGGATTTTCATTACCGGTGGCACTTTCGACAAAGAATACGATGAAATAACCGGTCATTTATTTTTTAAGGAAACGCATTTGCCCGAAATGCTGAAACTGGGCCGTTGCAGGCTGGAGGTAGATGTAAGAACGCTGATGATGATAGACAGTTTGGAAATGACCGACACCGATCGGGAAATGATTTACCAGAATTGCTTACACAGCGGCCACGATAAAATTGTGATCACCCACGGTACCGACACCATGGTAGATACTGCCAAATTGCTCGCTTCAAAAAAACTTGACAAGACCATTGTGCTTACCGGCGCCATGATTCCCTATAAGTTCGGTTCCAGCGACGGACTATTCAATTTAGGCAGTGCTATGGCTTTTGTGCAGGCCTTGCCTGTTGGTGTGTATGTAGCCATGAATGGCCGATGGTTCAATTGGGATAATGTTTGGAAAAATAAACAATCCGGCATTTTCGAAGAATTGCCCGTACACAAGTAGCATCCCCATTTCGATACTATTTCATTACAAGTATCAATCCAATGTTGGCAATTGTCAACTTGTGCTTGCTGCCTACTATTCGCCGCACTACCTTCATGAGCCTATGAAAAACGCATTACTTCTTTATGGAGCTTATGGTTATACCGGCAGGTTAATAACGCAAATAGCGAAGCAACAAAATTGTACCATTATCCTTGCCGGCCGCGATGCACAAAAGCTGGAAGCCATGAGCCGTGAAACCGGTTTTGCATGGAGAGCTTTTTCGTTGAGCAACGTGGACCAGGTTGCTGCAGCACTATCCGATGTGCAAGTGGTTTTGCATGCAGCAGGCCCATTTATTTTTACGGCAGAAAATATGCTGAACGCCTGCATCAAGTCCGGCACACATTACCTCGACATTACCGGCGAAATAGATGTATTTGAAATGGCTGCCGCATTGCATGAGCAAGCTGTACAAGCCAATATCATGCTGATGCCTGGTACAGGTTTCGATGTGGTACCCACCGATTGTATGGCGCTGAGTTTGAAAAAAGCACTGCCAGATGCTACACATTTAAAGCTGGCATTTGGCACACGTGGTGGAGGTGTTAGCCATGGAACAGCTACCAGTATGGTGAATAAATTAGGAGGTGGTGGTGCAGAACGCGTAAATGGGAAACTCGTTCCAGCGCCATTAGGAGAAAGATCGCTGGAAGTAGAAGTAGAAGGCTTTCGCATGTTTACCATGTCCATCCCATGGGGCGACCTCAGTACTGCATGGCGTACCACAGGCATTCCCAACATCACCACTTACACCCGCATGAGCAAGACGGTGTATTATTCTTTGAAAGCGCAATTCCTCTTCAACTGGTTACTGCGTACTAATTGGATACGAAACCGATTGAGAAAAAGAATTGATGCAGGTCCGGCAGGCCCAAGCGACGAACAACGCCAACGATCAAGAAGTTTTATCTATGGCAAAGTGAGCAATGCCGAAGGCCAAATTGTTGAAGCCGGGTTTTCGGCACCTGAAGGATATACATTAACTGCTTTAGCGTCTTTTCATATAGCCCAAAAAGTAATGAACGGGCAATGGAAGCCGGGATACCAAACACCTGCAGGTTGCTATGGTGAGCAATTGGTATTTGAATTGCCAAATACAAGTAGCTGGAAAAAAATATAACCCAACCCTCTATAAATACCACTTAAGCATGAGTTGAACCTGCATCTTTGTTGGTTCAACCGTTTACATTAGCTACACACATGCTGGTAAAAGAATTCAAGAAAACACTTTGGCTTGCCATCCCACTCATCATTAGCAATATTGCGCAGGTAGGCCATGGACTGATAGACAGTGCTATGGTGGGCAGTATTGATTACAAACAACTGGCGGCGAGTAGCCTGGTGATTAATGCCGTTGCTATCCCGCAGGTAATATGCATTGGTCTTACCATTGCCATTACCGCCATGGTAAGTATTTCGCGTGGACAAAAAAACGAGACAGCTGCCAGCAACTATCTCTACAATGGTTTTGTGCTGAATACTTTGGCTTCTATTGCCATTGCGTTGCTGTGTACTTTCTCTACACCACTACTCTATCATTTAGGCCAGGACCCCGATATCATTCCAATTGCCCAACCCTATTTTGTAATAATGGCATGGGCACTGGTGCCTATGACCATGTTTTTAAGCATCAAACAGTTTAGCGATGCATTGGAATTTACCCGCACCGGTATGATGCTTGCACTCTTCAGTCTTGTGCTCAATGCATTTTTCTGTTGGCTGCTGGTATTTGGCAACTGGGGTTTTCCCCGCATGGAATTGTTGGGTGCAGGACTCGCCACTTTTATCAGTCGTTTTTTGGTGGCTATTGTAATGGCCATCATTGTGTACAAACACCATGCTTACAAAGCATACATGCGTGTGCGGGCACAAGCATGGAAACTGAGTAGAAAAACCTGGAAAGAATTGCTGCATATTGGTATCCCCAGTGGGTTGCAACTAAGCATGGAAACAGGTGCGTTTAGTTTAAGTGGTATCATGGTGGGCTGGCTGGGCGCCACGGTACAAGCCGCACATCAAATAGCTTTGAATTGTGCCACTGCTACATTTATGGCTATTGTAGGATTGAGCATGGGTGCCAGCATTCGTACATCACATGCTTATGGAAGCAAACAAATGCACCGGCTTTCTCTTATTGGACGCAGCACCATGTGGGGCGGGCTTTTGTATGGTGCCAGCACCGGGTTGTTTTACGTTTTATTCAGGCATCAATTGCCTTTGTTGTTCAATACCGACCCTGCTGTGGTAGCCATGGCTGCACAACTATTATTGGTGGCTGCTATCTTCCAGGTAAGCGATAGCCTGCAGGCTATTGGTGCTGGTGTCTGCCGCGGTATTAAAGACATGAAAGTGCCGACTATATTAGTGACCATTGCTTATTGGGGCATTGGTATTCCTGCAGGATATTGGTTGGCTTTCGTCAAAGGTTTTGGTGCAGCCGGTATATGGTGGGGTTTTGTATTTGGCCTGAGTATGGCAGCCATTTTTCTGAACAAACGCTTCCTGAAAATGGTAACCAGGCTTGAAAAGAATAGCTGATATTTTTCACTCTTCCACTTTCCTTGTAGAGATATTTTTTTGTCGTGATATAGAAGCAGCAAATACTTAAGATGAGTAATGCAAGCTCAATACACTACTACTCTATTCATAAACCTACATCTTTAAACCAACCCGAGTTATTGCACATACAAAACATAACCAATAACATACAGCCTTGTGACTGATGTCATAATTCAACTATTTCCGGCACGCTATGTTTGCATCATCGAACTTATTATGTGGGTGTGTTTCAGGCAAAGAGTTGATACAGAATACGTGTCAGCTCTTTCCATTTTTGGGATATCCTGATCGATAAAAAAATCTGAGCAAGCCCTTCACTCCATTTTTCTTGTTGATTTGACACTTAAAGCCTGTTTTTTTCAGCCTAAAAGGCTTCAATCTGGGCAAAATTCAACCCGTTTTTATTGAACAAAATTTATCAAAAACTATTGTTATGAGCTAATCAGCCTCATTCGCATTAGTTCTTTAACCATTTTAATAAATAGTTTCAAGTTTTTTAAAAAATGTACCTAAATAGATTTTTTTGGTTAATCAATCCCCCTATTTTTGTATCTGTTTAAGGGTTTAGGGTTTTGAAGAGTCCGCCAGTCTCTACTGGGGGACTCACTTTTTTTTAGCCCATACCTACCAGCCCCTGTTTAGTTTTCGATTCCCGCCACCACGCTCCATGTTCATTTTTTTTAACAGCTGGCACATTCCATTCATCACCTGTTCGGTAGGCAATGCGCCCGTTTTTTTGTAGCTTTTACAAACAATTAATCCTGAAAGCCACATGACTATTTTCTCCTCGTTTGTGTAGCATACTTTGGTGAAGGCTTTAGTATGACTACTTCGAATGTTCTCTACATTGTTTTCATTAAATAAAGCCATATGAAACAGTATCATGTCGTTTCGCGGTTTGCCATTTATTTATTGGCTATTGTACTCATTGCCTTAGGTATTTATCACTTTATGTTTCCGAGGGACCTGTTTGTGTACGTGCCCACATCCTGGTTGGGCAATATTGCATGGGCCTATATTGTTGGTGCAGCTTTTGTACTGGTAGGCATTTCATTCATTACCAATCAATATGTAAAACTCTGTGGTTATTTGCTGGCCGTGCTATTAATATTTTTTGTGCTCACCATTCATGTGCCCAACTATTTTGATGCAGGCGATAAAGAAATGAGGCAGATAGCACTCATCAGTATTTTGAAGGATACTGCCATTGTAGGATTTGTGCTGCATGTTGCAGCCGGGGCGCATCACCAGCACTTGCACCTGGAAGAAAGTGATTGATCGCCTTCGCAAAATTTGTACTACAAAAAAGGAGCTATCGACTGATAGCCCCTTCTCATTGGCATATGGTGCCATGTATTATTTCTTATTGAACTTTTTTTACCGAGCCACCACTACTTACATCTATACTTTTGATCACCGCATTGCCTTTAAAATTCACCGAACCGCCGCTACTGGCTTCTGCATTTACTTCTTTTACTACAGTTACCTGCACGGCTCCACCACTGCTGGCATCGGCTTCAAGCGTATTGGCAGTAAGATCATACCCTTTAAATATGCCTCCGCTACTGGCATCCACTTCCAGTTTATCTACTGTGCCTTTTAAAACCATAAAACCGCCACTGCTCTGGTGTGCCGACAAACTGCTCAGTTGAATATCGCCCTTTATAGAAGCTCCACTGCTGGCTTTTAGCTGATCGAGTTGCTTGTAGGAAACATAGGCTTTTACTTTCCAGTTTTTGGGTAGCTTCCACACTTTCCAATCTGCATCCACATGAATTTTCAGGATACCATCTTTTACTTCTGTGATCACCAGTTTATCAAACTCAGCCGCACTGGTACTTACGGCCAGGCCTTCTTTTTCCCCTTGTGCTATGATCACTTCCACTCCCGTAGATGCAGAAATGCCATGAAAACTGGGAATCTCCCGCTTGTTAGCATTGGCATCGTATATTACTTTCTGCCCAAAACTGTGGGAGGCTACTGCCAGCAGCAGCAAAGTGATCAATTTTTTCATAGCGTTAATTTCCTCTTGAAACGGTTTGCAGTACCTAAAGGTTACATGAGCGCCCATTTTTTGTTTGCAACTATCGTATCCAACGAATGGAGCAAAACCCATAAGACTGTAACTGATAATTATAAATTAACAGTATGAACCAACCAGAAGGCCTACATTTGCACCGTCAATTGAGTTATTTGCATCCGTTATTAGATAGTGTATCTGCTAAGCTTTTCGCTAATAGTTAGTCTCCTTCTTTGCGCTGCTTCTGCCTCATGTATTTTTAATCATTTATCTTAATTAAGATGAACATTTATGTTTCAAACTTGAGCTTCGCTGTACAAGACGAAGACTTGAGAGAATTTTTTGCAGCCTACGGAGAAGTTAGTTCTGCACGTGTAGTAATGGACCGCGAAACCCGCCGCAGCCGTGGATTTGGTTTCGTAGAAATGCCTGACCAAGCTTCTGCTGAAAAAGCAATTGCTGAACTCGATGGCGCTGTTGCTGATGGTCGTACCATGCGTGTAAACGAAGCTCGTCCAAGAGAAGAGAGAAGCAACAACGGCGGTGGTCGTCCTGCGTACAACAAAAAATGGTAATGCGCTGCATTCCATTTCTCTATAAAAAGCCATTCTTCGGAATGGCTTTTTCTTTTCCGGTAGCCTGCCGTCTATGGATGCACTGCCGCTAATTTTTTTTCTTCCGGTTTTCCCCTATCCCACTGCATTTATACTCAAAGGGTTGTAATGTTTTTCCACATGAAGAAATCGTTACCGCTTGCTGCACAGGGGTTACCATACTCCACAAGGCGTATTAAAAGCAGATTGAACCATTCCACACAAAAAACCAACTCATGGTAACAAAGACTTATTTCAAGACGAAAGATTACGCCAAAGTAAAATTCGCCCTCAACCTGGAGCACGCAGAAACTGTTGAGATCGTAGGCCTCAACAGCGATTGGGAAAACAGCATAGTGATGAGCAAGAAAAAAGACGGCTCATTTGCTGCAGAAGTGGCTCTTCCTAAAAATTCGAAGCACGAGTTTAAGTACCGCATCAACACCCTGGAGTGGGTAAATGAACCAGAAGCCGATGGTGAGCTGGCCAATGTTTTTGGCGGAAGCAACAGCCTGTTGGTGATAGATTAATACAAAGCCGGCCAGCTAAGCAGGCACGGCTTCCTTATACATAACATACTTTACAATGCTGCCATCTTGAAAAAGTGGTAGCATTTTTTGTATGTTCCTATTTATGCATACAGCAGGCTGGAAAGCCTGCTGTACTCTTATGCCTGTAGGTTTATTGCATCCTGCAGGTATCTTACAAAAAATGACTACTTCTTTTTTGCAACTGCTTTCTTGGCAGGAGCTTTTTTGGCTGCTGATTTCTTAGCAGGTGCCGCCTTTTTGGCTGGCGCTTTTTTATCAAATGCACCGGGTACCTGCGCCAGGATAATTTCTTTCACTTCATCCAACGAAACCACTGCTGCTTCTTCCGGGGTGTATTTGCTTTTGCCGGCTTTACCCAGTTTCAGCATTTTTTTACCAAAGCGGATATACGGACCCCAGCGGCCATTCTCGATACTGATCTTCAATTCAGGGAATTGCTGAATATACCGATTGGCTTCTTTGTCCAGTTTTTTCAGTATCAACTCCTCGCAATCCTGCTGCGAAAGGTTGTCGAAATTATAGGCACGAGGAATATTGATGTACAGATCGCCCCACTTAATAAAGGGACCAAAACGCCCTTTGCCTTTGGTAACCGGCTGATCCTGGTACATGGCAATAGGAGCATCTGCCGACTGCTTTTCAGCAATTATGGCTTTGGCCCTTTCCATATCTACCGACAAAGGATCTTCACCTTTTGGCAGCGAGATAAATGCATCACCATGTTTTACATAGGGGCCAAAACGGCCAATACCTACGGTCACTTCTTTTCCTTCCAACTCGCCCAGGCTAAAGGGAAGTCGGAACAGGTCGAGGGCTTCCTCTGCTGTAATGGTTTCAATACTTTGACCGGGACGAAGGCTTGCAAATAGTGGCTTTTCTTCCTCTTCGCTACTGCCAATCTGCACCATGGGACCAAACCTGCCCATGCGGGCCACAATAGGCTTACGGCTTTCCGGATGCTCGCCTAAGAAGCGTTCACCGGTTGCCCTGTCTGCATGTTCCAGGGTTTCGGCTACCTCTTTATGAAACGGATCGTAAAAGTCTTTTACCATGCTGTTCCACTGTTTGGCACCTGCGGCTACTTTATCAAATTCACCTTCAATGCTGGCAGTAAAACCATAGTCCATCACGTTATCGAAATGCTTATTCAAAAAGTCTGTTACCACAAAACCTAAATCGGTAGGAAACAACTTTGCTTTTTCAGCACCATAATTTTCTGATTGCTTTACACCCGACACTTTATCGTGTACCAACTTCCAGATGCGCACTGTACGCTGCTGTCCTTCTTTGTCGGCTTTTTCTACATATCCCCTTTTCAGAATAGTAGAAATGGTGGGGGCATAAGTAGAAGGCCGACCAATACCCAGCTCTTCCATTTTTTTCACCAGCGAAGCTTCGGTATATCTTGCTGCGGGGCGGCTGTATTTTTCTGAAGCGGTCATTTCTACCAGTGTTACCACCTGGTTTTTTACGATGTTGGGTAAACGGCCATCTTCCTTTTCTTCCTCATCATCGGTACCCTCGGTATATACTTTCAAAAACCCATCGAACTTAATGACTTCACCACTGGCCGTCAACTCTTCGCCGTTGGTGCTGATCCCAATTTTTGCAATGGTTTTTTCGAGTTCTGCATCTGCCATTTGCGAAGCAATGGTACGCTTCCAAATCAGTTCATACAGTCGCTGGCCATCTGGTTCGTCAATGGAAGAATGCTCCATATAAGTAGGCCTGATGGCTTCGTGCGCCTCTTGTGCACTTTCGTTTTTGTTCTTGTATTTTCTTATCTGCAAATACTTTTTTCCGTAGTTGGATTCAATGGTATTTCCAATGGCACCCAATGCAGTGTCGCTCAGGTTCACACTGTCGGTACGCATATAAGTAATGTGACCGGCCTCGTATAATTTTTGTGCAATGAGCATGGTTTTCGCCACACCATAACCCAGTTTCCTGCTCGCTTCCTGCTGCAAGGTAGAAGTAGTGAAAGGCGCGGCTGGCGTACGTTTTCCGGGTTTCACCGTTATATCTTTCACCTTGTAATCGGCACCAATACAGCTATTCAAAAATTGTTCTGCCTGCTGTTCGGTTGCAAAGCGACTACCTTCCGCAGAAAAACTTACATCCTTGCCATTCAGGTCTTTTCCGGTAAATAATGCTTTTACTACAAATGAACTTTCGGCAGTAAATGCATTGATATCTCTTTCTTTTTCTACGATCAATCTTACAGCCACGCTTTGCACACGGCCTGCACTCAGGCTGCGTTGCATTCCAATTTTGCGCCACAACACTGGGCTGATCTCAAACCCTACTATGCGGTCCAATACTCGGCGGGCCTGCTGTGCATTTACCAGGTTCATGTTTACCGTGCGGGGATTGGCCACAGCTTTTTGAATAGCGGGCTTTGTAATTTCATGAAACACGATACGCTTGGTGGTAGCAGGGTCAAGGCCCAGCACTTCGCACAAATGCCAACTGATGCTTTCTCCCTCCCGGTCCTCATCGCTTGCCAGCCAAACTTCCTGTGAGTCTTTTGCCAACTTGCGCAATTCACTTACCACTTTCTGCTTTTCGTCGGGCACTATATAGCGGGGCTCAAATCCATGATCGATATTGATGCCCATATCGTCTTTTTCCAGGTCCCTGATATGCCCATAACAACTCCGCACCTGGAAATCCTTCCCCAGGAATTTTTCTATCGTTTTTGCTTTCGCCGGGCTTTCTACTATCAATAAATTCTTTGCCATATTGGAGCTTGTCGCTGGTTAGTGAGTGTTCCTTCAGCACTGCTGCCCATGCCGTTTTGGGTGGACTAACAGGAAGCAATATTAGGAATGTTTGGAAAAACGGTCGGTTTAGCTTTTGTAAACAATGTTTTAGGAAGCCTTGTTGCACTATGCTAACTACAAGGATTCCAACACTTTTTTGCGTACCTGGTTGTCGCGGTAAATGCGGCTATGCCCCAACCCTTCGGTCACCAAAAACTCAATATGGGTGGGCGGTTGGGCCAATATTTCGGTCATATCGTCGAAGGGTGTTGTATAATCCTGCCGGTCGTGCACCCACAGTACTTTCCCCTTGTGTTGGCGCAAAATGCGGGGCAGCGAAAACCAGGCCAGCGGATGCCCCGCCTTCTCTTCTATTTCCCGGGTCACATGCGCCATCATCACATTGGGCAGTTGCAGAAATTGCCCAAAATTCACCGTAGCCCGCTGCACTTCTATCAGCGGAGCAATGAGCACAATATTGTTTTGGTGCTGAAAGCCGAGTTGCTCCAATGCCAGCATCAGGCTCATGCCGCCGAGGCTATGCGCCATATAAGCATCAAAATGCCCATGATGCTGTATGATATCTTCCAATGCCCATTTATAAGAAATAAGGTTAAGCCTGCTGCCGCTGCTTTTGCCATGGCCTGGAGCATCATAGGCAAACACATCGTAGCCCCTGTGCAGCATGGGATGAATGTACTTTTCAAAAGAACGGGCATTGCCTGCAAAGCCATGTACGATCAAAAACTTTTTGCCCGTGGGCTTCTCCGGCACCCAATGAAAACCTGCCAGCTTATTCGGGCCGGATGCCAGTTTCAACTTTTTGGCGTGCTTCCAAATGGGCGGGTCTTTGCGGCGGGGACGGCTATATGGTTTTTGAAACAGGTCGACAGCAGAAGCTGCGGCCCAACGTGCATTGAGCACATGCATCAAATTGAGTTTAGCTTTGTAGTATTCGATCACTATTTTTTGAGCTGCCGAAAGTGTTTGCTTTTTGTTGGCCATGTATGGATGATGTGAAACGCAAAGAAAAGCTGGAACCCATTATTCCATATAATATAATTTGACACCATGGATATTGTAATAATAGGAACTGGAAATGTGGCCACTGTACTGGGGCATGCTATGCGGCAGGCGGGTCATAGCATTGTGCAGGTGTATGGAAGGAATGCTGAGAAAGCTGAAAGCCTGGCCCTGCAACTGCAGAGCAAAGCCACTACGCAATTGGAAGAAATTTCCCTTCATGCAGGCCTGTATATGATAGCCGTGGCCGATAAGGCCATCTCCGAAATAGCCAATCAGCTAAGGCTGAAAGATGCCATGGTGGTGCATACCGCAGGTAGCGTTCCCCTGCATTTGCTTCAAACCATTTCGGCCAACCATGGGGTGTTGTACCCGTTGCAAAGCCTTAGAGCCCCCCATTTGCCTACCGCCCCCGTGCCCCTGATGGTGCATGCCAACAGTACAGAGAACCTGGAAATGTTGCTCCGTTTTGCAAAAACCATTTCGCCCATTGTGCAGCCCTGCAACGATGACAACCGCCTTCACCTTCACCTGGCAGCGGTGCTGGTCAACAATTTCACCAACCATTTATACAAGCTGGCCTGGGATTATTGCCAGCAGCAAGGCCTTGATTTTCAATTACTCCTTCCAATCATACAGGAAACAGCCCAAAGAGTATCGGCCTACCCTCCTGCCGAAGTGCAAACCGGGCCGGCCAACCGGAAAGATGTGTCCACCATGGACCGGCACCTTGCCATGTTACAGGACAACCCGGACCTGAAAGCCATGTACCAAATGATGTCGAGCAGCATTATGGATTCAAAAAATTGAGTGGATTGGTTTTGAATAACGGAAAAACTCCCGTAGCCAACCAACCAAAATCAGATTTGAGGGTTCTTACATCTTAAATGGAAGTTGGCTTCCTTATTTTTGCGGCCGCTTAACGAAGCATTTACGAAACAAGCAACATGTATACGATCAATTTTAAGTTTGAAGAGAAAGGATTGGCCCCCATTAGCCTGACCAATATTGAAGCAGGAGATTCCATTTTGGAAATAGCCCTGAAGAATGATATTGATCTGCACCATAACTGTGGAGGTGTTTGCGCCTGCAGCACCTGCCATGTGTATATTGAAACCGGCGACGACTACCTGCCCGAAATTTCTGACAGGGAAGAAGATTTTATTGACAGGGCTGTAAGCCCAAGACTCAACAGCCGCCTGGGTTGCCAGTGTGTGCTCGAAGATGGTAGCGGAACCATAGAAGTATTGGTACCCGACCAAAGCCAGTTTCTTGGCGAATAATTGCACTACACTGCAACTGTTTCATTTTCCCATTTCAAAAAAGAATTATGCATTACGAACCCCCGATTCATTGGAACGACTACGAGGATATAGCAATTAAACTCTACGAAAAATTTGGCGACGACTTCTCTGAAGCAAAAATTTACCGCATACGTTTTACCGATCTGCTGGAATGGGTGCTGGAGCTTCCCGGATTTTCGGGTAAGCGGGAAGAGAGCAATGAAGGCCATCTCGAAATGATCCAGAGCAACTGGGTGTACGAGTGGAGAGATAACCAGAAATAAATATCTTCAGGCATAGCAGCAGGTGGACCAACGAACAAGCATTGACGTTGCCCACCTGCTGCGAAATTGATAAGCCAGCATGAACGTTCTCAGCCTTTTCAAATCCATAAAAGCATTTGCATTTGATGTGGATGGCGTACTCACCGACGGCACACTTTTTTTGATGCCCGTAGGTGAAATGGTGCGACGCATGAATATAAAAGATGGCTATGCCTTGCAACTGGCTGTAAAAAAAGGCTACCACGTTATCATCATTTCCGGCGGCAACTCGGAACTGGTGCAGGAGCGATTGGAAAAACTGGGCGTGACCGAAGTGCACATGCAGGTACACGACAAAGCCGCAGTGCTGCAACAGTTCATGGATAAGCACCAGCTCAGCAAGGAGCAGGTATTGTTTATGGGCGACGATATGCCCGACCTGGAAGTGATGAGCATCACCGGCCTGCCCTGCAGCCCTGCAGATGGCTGCACCGAAGTGAAAGAAGCCAGCCTATACATTTCTCCATGCAAAGGAGGAGAAGGTGCAGCAAGAGATGTGATTGAAAAAGTGTTGAAGCTGAACGATCACTGGCACCATAACACCACGGTACAAAGCCGATAATTATTTTTGCCCGGTGGAGCATCTCCAATATATTTAAGCTATGCAACTAATGGGTCATTTTTTACGACTACTTCGCTGGCCCAATCTTGTATTCATTGCCATTACACAAGTGCTGTTTCATTTCTGTGTAGTGTTGCCTGCGGCCAATGGGCAAACCACTTCCTTTCCGCTACAATTGCAACTGCAATATTTCTGGATGCTTTGCGGCGCTTCTATGCTCATTGCCGGTGCCGGTTATATCATCAACGATTATTTCGACATCAATATCGACCAGGTAAATAAGCCCGACAAAATGGTGGTGGAAAAGATCATCACCCGAAGGGCAGCCATTTTTTGGCATTGGTTGTTTTCGGGCATTGGTATAGCGATCAGTGCATACATTAGCTTCAAGCTGCGCAACCCCATATTGTTTATTGGCAACTGTGCCTGCGTACTCTTGCTCTGGGTGTATTCCACTACCTATAAGCGTCGCCTCATTATTGGCAACGTACTCATTTCGCTGATGACAGCCTGGGTGGTACTGGTGCTTTTGATAGCAGAAGTGCCCGGTTGGTTCATTGGCTCTTCATACCTTGAAATTGAAAGGGCTTCTGCCGCCAGGCTTTCCCGCATTGGAGTTTTATATGCCTCTTTTGCCTTTGTGCTTTCGCTGGTACGCGAAGTAGTGAAAGACATGGAAGACATGGAAGGTGACCGAAAAGAACATTGCAGAACGCTACCTATTGTATTTGGTGTAAATGCCGCCAAAGTATTTGCAGGCACCTGGCTATTTATCCTCGTGGCCATGTTGCTGATCATGGAGGTTTATGTGCTCCTGTTTGGATGGTGGTATTTCGCTTTGTACATTACAATATTGGTGGTGATACCACTTGTGTACCTGTTCAAAAAACTATTTGACGCCAACGACATTAAAGCCTACCATACTATTAGCTCTCAAATAAAATGGGTAATGCTCACCGGCATTTTCTCCATGCTATTCTTTCTACTCTACACACGATAAAAAACACATATGACCAAACTTGAACTACCCCGCATAATACTCGCCAGCCAATCGCCTCGTCGCAAAGCACTGCTGGAATCGATAGGCCTCGACTTTGAGGTAATTGTAAAACATGCAGATGAAAATATTCCACCCGACACACCGGTAGAAAAAATACCCGAACTCATTGCCCACGAAAAAGCGATGGCTGTAAAAAAGGAAGTGATGCGCTGGGCCGAAAGGCAAACAGAAGACAGCATTCATTATCCTATACTGGCTGCGGACACCCTGGTAGAACTCGATGGCAAAATGATTGGCAAACCCGGCAACCGCAACGAAGCCATCAGCATGCTGCAAATGCTTTCGGGAAAAACCCATCGGGTGATAACCGGCGTGGTGATCTATACCCCTCAAAAAGAGATCAGCTTTACAGACATTACCCTTGTAACTTTTTACCCCTTGCTGCAGAACCAGATCGAATTTTATGTTGACCATTATAAGCCTTTCGACAAAGCCGGTGCCTACGGCATACAGGAATGGATAGGACTCGTTGGTATTAAATCTATCGAAGGAGATTTTTACAACGTAATGGGCTTGCCGGTAAGCCGGGTATTACAGGCATTGTATAGCTTGTAAATAGTTTGGTACATTAGAGGAACACACCCTACCCCTCTGATGAACGAACGACTCTTACATTATATCTGGCAGTTTCGCTATTTCAATACCCGTTCGGTGGTTACAACTTGCGGGCAAGCTGTTGAAATTTTACACACAGGCGAATACAATACCGACCAGGGGCCCGATTTTTCCAATGCCCGTATCAAACTCAACGATACACTGTGGGCAGGTGCTGTTGAACTGCATGTAAAAACTTCCGATTGGCATAAGCATGGCCATAGCGGCGATGCCCGTTATCAAAAACTGGTATTGCACGTGGTGTGGCAGCACGACCTGCAAGAGTTGCCGGCCAATATTCCTGTGTTGGTATTGGAGCCGCTGGTGCCGGCGATGATGCTGCAGCAATACGAAAAATGGATGAGCAGCCAACAGTCGGTTCCGTGCAGCAACCTGGCGCAGGAAGTATCTACCCTTACCTGGACGGCATGGAAAGACAGGATGCTGGCAGAAAGATTGCATAGCAAAATAGCCGCTATAGAAAAGCACCTGGCACAAACCGACCAACATTGGGAAGAAGTATTTTGGCGGATGCTCTGCCGCTATTTTGGCGGTGCCGTCAATGGCGAAAGTTTTGAGCAACTGGCGATTTCGCTACCCGTAACATTATTGGCCAGGCACAAAAACCAGATCCACCAGTTAGAAGCGCTGTTACTGGGGCAGGCTGGGTTGCTGCACAAGGGATTTACAGGATCTTACCCGGTTATGCTTTACAACGAGTACCAGTTTTTGCAGAAAAAATATGGGCTGAGAGTCATTAATAAACCGCCTTCTTTTTTGAGGATGCGCCCCGTCAATTTTCCTACCATCCGCCTGGCACAACTGGCTATGCTCATACATCGCAGCAGCCACCTGTTTTCGCAACTGAAAGAAGCCGAATCGCTCCAAACTGTTTGGGAATTGCTGGATGCAGGCACCAACGATTATTGGCTCGAACATTTTAAGCCCGACGAACCCAGTGAACGAAATTCAAAAAACATTGGCAGGCAAACCATGCATATACTGGCTATCAATGCCATCATCCCAACTCTTTTTGCCTATGGCAAAAAACAGGGCGAGGAAGCACAATGCATCAAAGTGCTTGAGTGGTTGCAACAAATTCCGGCAGAAAAAAACCAGTTGATCGCACCATTTATTTCCATGCAGGCGGGGTTGGCACATGCACACGACAGCCAGGCACTGCTGCATCTTCGAAAACAATATTGCGATGCCCGCAGGTGCCTGGAATGTGGTGTAGGAAATGCTTTACTCAGAAAAAATACTGCGGTAGCGCTTAGCCCCAGGAGTACTTGATCACCTGCTCCACTTCGGGGTGCAGGCTTTTAGCCACCGGGCAGGCATTGCCCGCAGCTTCCAATACAGTTCGGTCGCGGTCGCTGATGTTGATAGCCGGAAGTTTTACATCCACTTCCACCTTTACAATACGGCGGGGTGGCTCTTTGCTCATATATTTTTGAACATCAACGGAGGCACCCTCCAGTTCTATGTTCATATCTGTAGCTTTTATGGCCATAGTTGTAATGAGGCAAAGCCCCAGTGAAGTACAGGTGAGATCGGTGGGCGAAAAGCGTTCGCCCTTGCCCTTATTATCCGTTGGGGCATCAGATTCTATAGAAGTTTCACTCTGATTGTGCACAGCCTGGCACCTTAACGCGCCATTGTAAATTATAGATGCGGTCATACCTTATTTTTGGGCTAAATTTACTCCACATCTAACTTCGATTCATGGTTATCACAAAATTGCTGCGTTTTTTTTGGATGGGGTCCCTGGGGTTAGTGATGGGTATTAGTGCAGATGCACAGGATGTTTCTACCGACCCACCTAAAAAACTGAAGTCAACACGCAAGGCAGAAAAAAGGGAAAAAGTAAATCAGCTGGCCAAGGCTGAAGAAGAGGGAGCCATTGTGTACAATAAGCAGTGGGTAATGGGCGGCAAATTGTATAATGATGGTGGCGCCGTTTTTTATGAATGGGCCAAAAAGAAAACGCCTTATCTCGGCAATTTCTACATTGTAGAACTGGGCACACGTAAGGCAGAAAACCAATATAAGATCAACTACGACGATATGGGTGGGTTTGGCCGTCCGTATATCTATGCCAAGCAAAATGTATTTCTCACTACAAAATTTGGATTTGGCCAGCAATACATTATTGGCGGCAAAGCCAATAAAAACGGTGTGGCAGTAATGGCTGTGTATGGTGGTGGATTATCGTTAGGATTACTGAAACCTTACTATATCAAAAAAACGGATCCACTTACCAACCAGGAAGTGACCATTAAATGGCAGGGTGATGAAAGCCGCAACGATACTTTGTTTTTAGACCAGGGATCTATTTCTACTTCAGCAGGATTTTTCAAGGGTTTTAATGAAGTAAAAATTAAACCGGGCCTTTTTGCTAAAACAGGTTTGCGTTTCGACTATGGCCGTTACAATGAATTGGTAAGTGCCATTGAATGTGGCATCAACGTAGAATATTATTTTGGCGAAATGCCCATGATGGTACACAACGAGCCAAAATCTTTTTTTGCGAACGTGTACGTGGGTTTTGAATTTGGCAGGCGAAAATAGCAGCCACACATTTTAATCATTTTATTAAGGGAACGAAGAGAGAGAAAGAACATGAGTTGTATTTCACAAGAACCTGAATTGCAGAAAACAAAAAAGCCTTCCTGGCTCAAAGTAAAACTCCCCATTGGTGAGAGTTATAGGCATATGCGTGGATTGGTTGACGACCACAAACTGCATACCATTTGCGAAAGCGGCAATTGCCCCAATATGGGCGAATGCTGGGGTGCAGGCACAGCCACTTTCATGATATTGGGAAACACCTGTACACGTAGCTGTGGTTTTTGCGCAGTGGCCACCGGCCGCCCCGACCCTGTTGATTGGGATGAGCCTCAACGTGTAGCAGAAGCGGTGCACCTGATGAAAGTGAAGCATGCGGTAATTACTTCTGTAGACCGCGATGAACTAAGAGATGGTGGCAGTATTATCTGGTACAATACCATACGTGCCGTAAAAACACTGAACCCCACTACTACGCTGGAAACTTTGATCCCCGATTTTAAAGGCGAAACTGAAAACATTTTGCGTGTGGCAGAAGCTGCGCCCGAGATCATTAGCCACAATATAGAAACCGTGGAAAGGCTGAGCAGGCAGGTACGCATACAAGCCAAATACTGGCGCAGTATGGATGTGCTCCGCACCTTGAAGCAGGCAGGCATTCGCACCAAGAGCGGCATTATGCTGGGCCTTGGCGAAACCAAAAATGAAGTATTGCAAACCATAGAAGACCTGCGCAATGCACAGGTAGATGTAATTACTATTGGACAATATTTGCAACCCACTTCGCGTCACTTGCCGGTTGATCGTTTTGTGCATCCCGACGAGTTTGCTGAATACCGCGAAGCTGGTTATCAAATGGGCTTCGACTATGTAGAAAGTGGTCCATTGGTACGCAGCTCTTACCACAGCGAAAACCATATTTTCAAAGGCTATGGCCGAAAAATGTGGGAGCAGGAAAAAGCAGGATTGGCACTGGTTTAGTTTCAGTTTTTCAATAACGAATTTCAAAAGCGTTGCACGGGTTGCAGCGCTTTTTTATTTACTTTCCTTCTTCCATCAACTAAGTAAAATGTACAAGAGCATAAAGTGTTTGTTGATCGCTTCCCTTCTGTTGAGTAGTTCTGCAATTACATGGGCGCAAATGAATTGGGTAAATGTAGATTCCCTCTATGCCCCATTGCCCGAGGGAATGCATGTGTACAAGACCACAACCTATTTGGATGGCAAACCCAATATTGCATTTTATGTTAGCGCCGAGCTCAATAGCAAAGCGCTACATTTTACCACACAGGTAGGCCGTGGTAAAAGATGGACACCGCAACAATTTTTTGAGCAGGACAGAAAACCGACCATTGTGGTGAATGGCACATTTTTCTCTTTTGCCGACAATAGAAACCTGAACCTGGTGATACGCAACGGGCAACTGCAGGCTTACAATTTGCCTACGATTAAAAACCCGAAAGATTCCCTGCAATACTACTATATCACCCGCAGCGCTATTGGTATCGACAAACACAACCGGGCCGATGTGGCCTGGTTGTTTACAGATACTTCTATGAAGTATGCTTATTCCCTGCTGAATGGCCCGGCTACACATACCGGCCCCAAGGCCGATCCTGAATGGCCCGATATTGCCAGGGGCCTCAACGGTGGTGGACGAAAAAAAGTTAGATGGAAAATGGAAACGGCCATCGGCGGAGGTCCCATGCTGTTACAAGCAGGCCGTGTGGCCATTACCAACCAGGCAGAACGCATGTTCATCAACGGTGAAAACGACCGCCATCCCCGCACTGCAATGGGATATACCAAATCGGGGAAACTGATCATACTGGCGGTAGAAGGTCGTAACCCCGGGAAAGCAGAAGGTGCTACCCTATTGCAGGAAGCCAGCATGCTGCAACAGCTGGGTTGCTGGGAAGCTCTCAACCTCGATGGAGGTGGTAGTAGTTGCCTGCTGGTGAATGGAAAGGAAACCATAAAACCTTCCGACAAAGAAGGGCAACGCCCGGTACCGGCTGTATTCGAAGTGTATGCACGATAACTTCCCCCCTTTCTATAGGCTGGTATGATTTTGGCTACGTACTGATGTTTTGCATTAGTACATGCTTTTAAAATCATACTTACGCCCATGCAGTTTCCAAAATATCTTCTTGTACTCATCCTGGTAGCAGGCCTGGTTTCCTGTCAAAAAACGGATGTGGATAGAGATGTGCAACTGAGGGTATATATGACCGACCCGAATTTGGTGGCCTCCTCCTTAAGTGTGGAGATACAGGGCGTAAAAGTAAAATACAAGGGTACAGTAGAAGATTCAGCCAGTAATAATATTGGCCACAGCGACGGCTGGGTATGGCTCGATACCAAAGCCGGGGTGTACGACCTGCTCGAATTGACCAGCGGAAAAAAAGCCTTGCTGGCTATAGGCAGCATACCGGGTGGACAGGTAAAAGAACTGCGATTGGTACTGGGCAACAACAACTCATTTTCAGAAGGCGGAAAATCCATCCCCGTAAAAATACCAGCAGGTAGTGAGCTGGGTTTTAAAATTCCGATAGTAAAGCAATTGGCGCCTCCGAGAGATTCACTCACCATTCATTTTGATGCCTACTATTCCATTGCCAAAACATCTTCCGAATCGTATACATTAGTTCCATCGCTTCAGATCAAATAAAGAAAGGGCTTCAACAGAAGCCCTTTTCAATTATTACAATTTTGGGTGATGTTGTAAGCAAGGCCATGCTTTAACGCCCAGCAATAAAAAAACGACAACAACCCCACCAGCATTCAAAGAGTTATACTACATTGCAGTGGTGCGCATATGCGTACAATACTAATGTTGTATGCAACCTTTTTCAGATAACTTCAAAATAGAATCTTTACAATAACCTTAACCTTATTGTTTCATTTTTTGTTGTCTTGGCTCTTTAAAGCAAAAATTATTTTATGACAAAATATTACTTCTTTTCACTTCTATTATTTTTTTCTTTAACTGCAAATGGACAAATCAAGAAACAATCAATCTTATTAGGAGGACAACTCTTTTATTACAACAATAAGAACCAAGTTGATAATTTAAATCAAAAATCAGAAAGTGGGACAATCAGCCTTTCAATAGGCAAAGCATTTAAAGAGAATAAAGTTATCGGTATCAATTTCAGCTTTTCACCGATAAGACAATCAAACTTTCTTAATAATGGTGACACTACTAACTTAACGTTTAATCGTTTTGACATTGGCGCGTTTTACAGAGAATATAAAAAGCTTGCAAAAGATTTTTACTTTTTTACTCAAATTGACGGCGCCTATATTACAGCAAATCAAACTGAACATTATAAAATTGCTTCCGGTGACGTGAAAGCAAGTCAAAGAGGTGGGTTTATTTCCCTGACACCTGGAATATCATATCAAGTTTTTAAAAAAACACAGCTTGAAATAATAATTCCAAATATTCTTAGTGTACAGTATTTAGTAACAAAGATAGACAGTCAAGTATCGCAGGTGCAAAATTCAAAACAGGAGCAATTACTTTTTTATTCTAATCTTACTAATAATACAGGATTAGGTTTGTTAGGTGTAGGCTTTCGTTTTATTCTTTGACGTCACCAAATCTTACTAATTGACAAGGCTGCATACAACATGGGGTTTGGCAAAATGCGGGCTGGATAGAAGATCAATCAGCAGCAAATCTTTAATCAGCTTTGATTTCAGTGTGACGGAACTTTTCTCAGCAAAAAATTTATCTTGAACTTCAAACAAAAATCAGCAACGGTTGCAGGCAGACGGAATGCTATTATCCGCACTTCGCCAAGCTCTGTCCGTTGTACGTCACCTTATGCGATACTTCCCAGTTCTTCGAGGTGTTAGCGTAGCGCACCTCGAAGTTTATATGCGGCGATACTCCGAATCGCAAACAAACCCCGGAGGAATTGCTTTAACGCCCAACAATAAAAAAGCGACAACACCCCCATTAGCATTTAAAGAGTTATACTATATTGCGTGGTACGCATATGCGTACAATACTAATGCTGGCAGCAAGCTTATAGCAACCTTTCCTTATGGCAACAGATGGACCGAAAATCATAGATGGCGATATAGCTCATGACAATTATTGGAGCATTATGGACTTGTATGACAGCAACGCTGGCATTGACACAATCCAAAAAGAAATCCCTTTTACCAGACACGTTTACGGAATAGACGATGACTTTCACCATGAAGTTTTTGTAACCTCTTATGCTCTTGCCTTTTGGGAGATAGGAGCAATGAATAGCGAAATACTTAATGAAGTTCGTGCTGTTATTGACAAAGGCACTTGTGTGAAAGATTGGACTGCGACCGACCCAAAAGCTGGTAAAATCAGACAAAAGGAGTTAGACAAACTTTGGCAGAAGATTAGCCAGCCGAACCCAAAAATCAGAGCAAGAAAAAAGTATCGCTTAATAACCAATTTGTATTTTCATCCAGACGACCTACTTGCTTTTAAACTCAAGGACAATTATTACCATGCTGTTGTTTGCGCAAGAATTGACCAATACCGCGGACAATGTAATTACATACTTGTTCCTACAACTTATAGGAGTGAACAAATACCAACTCCGAGCGACCTGTTGGACTATGAAATTGCGGGGCTAAAAATTGGCTCTGGCTATGATATAGAAGCGACAAAGCAAAAACAGCCAGGCGTAACAGAACTATGGAAGTTGTTTCCAAATGATAATTACTTTTTCTTTGGACTCGTTCAGTTGGCTGTAGACCACAAAGACTTTATTCATTTTAAGAACCAATTTGAAAAGGTAGGAACTCTGAAAATTAAAGACAGCTTCAAAGCATCAGGTTCATTCGGATATGAGGAGAACTTTGAGCGGTTTGAAGATATTTTTGGTGACTTTGACCAGCATTTGAAAATATTCGGATACTATAAATTTCCCGTTAAAGCCCTTTGTGATACATGAAAGGTATGCTGCTAACCTCGCATTGCCTCGTTCCGGTGCGTGTCCCACGCACCGGAACGAGGTGAATTCCTTGAAGAAGGGGTCTGTTGTTGTTTTCGATTTGCTGCTTCCCTATTGAGCATGCTTTATTTCCCACACCAGTGCACTGGCACCCAATATGGCTGCATCACTTTCCTTGAGCAGGCTGAACAACAATTTCACTTTATTGCGGAAAATAGGCAGCAGGTTGGCTTCCATATGTTCGCGAACGGGTTTCATAATGAGGTCGCCCGCCTTGGTGGGGCCGCCAAATAATACAATGGCTTCTGGTGAAGAGAACATCACGAAATTGGCCAATGCCATTCCCAAAATTTTGCCGGTATACTCAAATACTTCGATGGCAATTTCATCGCCCTCCTTAGCACATTCATGCACATGGCGGCTTTCCAGTTGATCTGGTGGATAGTTGCGCAGCAAAGAAGTTTTGTTGTGGTGCTTCTCGAGCAATTCCAATGCCGTAAGACGAATACCGGTAGCAGATGCATACGCTTCCAGTGAACCATTTGCATTGGTGCCCCAGTGCAATCTTCCTTCCGGAATAATAATGGTATGCCCCAGTTCGCCGGCAAAACCATCGTGGCCATATATCAACTGGCCATTGGCTACAATGCCACTGCCCACACCGGTACCCAATGTGATCATGATAAAATCCTTCATGCCACGGGCTGCGCCATACATCATTTCACCCACTGCTGCGGCATTGGCATCGTTGGTAAGACTGGCGGGCAGGCCGAATTTTTCAGATATCATGTCTGCCAAAGGAATCACACCTTTCCATGGAAGGTTGGGTGCGTATTCTACAGTGCCTTTATAATAGTTACCATTGGGTGAGCCCACACCAATACCTTTTATTTCGCCAATTCCACCCAGCGATTCAATAGCAGGAAGAATGGCTGCATACAAAGCCTCAATGAACGCTTCGATGGTCTTATGCTTTTTGGTGCTGATAGCACCGCGATAAAAAATATCGCCACGGGTATTTACCAATCCAAATTTGGTGTTGGTTCCACCAATATCAATACCGATAGCGTACTGCAAAGATTTTGACACTGGTGGCTGTTCCGCACCTACCGTGTTTTGTTTCTGAATAGCCAAGTGAAATAACTTTTAAGGGATAATGAATTAATGCGAAGATGCTACCGACTGATCGAAGTCGATGCCTTGCTTTTTGAGCACACTTCTCAATTTCAAAGCCAGGTAAGCCAGGAAAGCAAAACATGCTGCAGCCACTAAATAAGAATAATGTAAGCCAATAAAACCATCGCCCACTGCACCTTGCAACGGGGGTATAATGGCGCCACCCAAAATCATCATAATGAGCAAAGCCGAACCTTCGCTGGTGTATTTACCTAAACCACCCACTGCCAGCGAAAAAATACAAGGCCACATAATGGAGCAGCAAAGTCCGCCGGAGATGAATGCAAACACAGAAATAATTCCGGTGGTGAATACACCGATCAACATGGCGATGGTGGCAAGAATAGAAAGCGTAAGTAAAGTTTTTACAGGTTTTTCCTGGCCAAAGAAGAATGCTGCTACTGCAATGGCTACGCAAATAGCATAGGGCAACAGGTTATCAATTTGGTTACCGTAAATATGATTCACACCCAACACTACACCAAAGGCTATGAACGGCACCACAATGGTAGCAATGGTTTTAGCCGTGCCTTTCAGGTTAAACACGCTGATGGCACCGGTCCAGCGGCCAATCATCAGGCTAGCCCAGTACAACGAAATGTATTGTGATATCTGGCTTTCATCCAACCCTGTTTCATTGAAATAACCCGGTTGTTTCAGCAAAGCACCGAAGTTGTTGTCGATGGTTACTTCTACTCCCACATACACGAAAATGCCCAGCATGCCCCAAATGAGTTGAGGATATTTCATAGCACCCCATCCTGCTTCCGACTTGCGAGCCTGGCCATTGCTATAAAATAAAATACCTACTACCACTACTATAGTGGCCAACAACAAATACAGTTTTGGAATTTCTGTAAACGTGCCCAGCAAAATAATACCGAGAATGGCTACAGTCATGGCGATGAGTGCAGACGAAGCTTTACCTGCCGATTCAAACGGCTCATCGTTTTTGCCATCAGGTAGTTTAGAGAGTGAAAAGAAAATAGCCACAGCTGCAAACACAGCAGCAACAATCATGTACAAGCTATTGATGTTTTTTACAGTCACATCGTGGTTGGCATTTCCAATAGCACCGAATAAAAAGAAACTCACAATGATGGGGCCCAATGTAGTACCGAATGAGTTGACACCGCCACCCAGGTTGAGCCTGTGCGAACCGGTTGCCGGATCGCCCAAACTAATGGCAAATGGCTGTGCACAGGTTTGCTGCAGCGAAAAACCCAATGCCACTACAAACAAAGAACCCAAAATAGCATAGTAAGAATTGGCATTGGCAGAAGGAATGATGAGCAATGCTCCAATTACAGAAACACCTAATCCATACACGATACCTTTTTTGTACCCTATCTTATTTACAATATCATAACCCAGTACATTGGAAACAATGAAGAGGATGAGCGAACCAACGAAATAAGCAATATAGAATGCCGAGCCAATAAGCTGCGATTCGAATTGCGTTAATGAAAAATGCGTTTTACAAAATGGGATGAGAATACTGTTGGATGCGGCAATAAATCCCCAAAAGAAAAACACAATGACAAGTGTCCCCAGGGCACCATGGTTAGTAGGTTTGGCTGATTGACTCATAGTGGCAATAATTGAATTTGAGTAGCGTAAAATTAGCCGCTTTTGCCTCCTAGCAAAATAAACTTGCAGATTCTCATTAATAACTATTCTTACTAATTTACCATTGCACTAAATACACTTCACATTCAGTAGCTTGCCCTGCTTTTTATTTAAATTCTACACACAACAATTGCTATGGAAATATTACATGTGAGTGCCGAATGTTACCCGGTGGCAAAAGCCGGTGGGCTGGGCGATGTGGTGGGTGCCTTACCAAAATACCTAAATAAACTGGGGCACCTGGCCAAAGTGGTGATGCCCATGTACCGTACCAAATTTTTGTACGACAACGAATGGGAAGTAGTGCACGAAAGCGGCACTTACCTGGGCAATACCTGGTTTCGCTATGCTGTTATCAAGGAAAAGACCAATAAGCTGGGCTTCGATCTCTACCTGCTCGATATTAATGGACTACTCGACCGCGAAAAAGTATATGGTTACGATGACGACCCGGAACGCTTCACCAGCTTCCAGATAGCGGTGGCGCATTGGCTCAACACCTGGATGCACAAGCCCGACGTGGTGCATGTGCACGACCATCATACAGGGTTGCTACCCTTTATCATGAAGTACTGCTATGGCTACGGAAAACTGAGCGCCATTAAAACCGTACTCACCATTCACAATGCCCAGTACCAGGGTTGGATTGGCTGGAACAAGAGCCACTACCTCCCCAACTTCGACAATTGGAAAACCGGCATGCTCGACTGGCACGACAATATCAACCCGTTGGCTTCGGGCATTAAATGCGCCGACAAGGTGACCACCGTAAGCCAAAGCTATATGCAGGAACTACGGCAAAGTGCCAATGGCCTCGAAGACCTGTTTGAATACGAAAAAGGAAAATGTGTGGGCATACTGAACGGGATAGACAACGAAGTGTGGAACCCCGAAACCGATCCGCTGATCGCCCATAATTATTCTGTGGCAACCATAGAAGAGGGCAAGGAACAAAATAAAAAAACCATCTGCGACTATTTCAATCTCGACCCTGCCCTGCCCCTTTTCATTTTTATAGGAAGGCTGGTGGGCGAAAAAGCCGCTGAAATTTTACCTACCGTGATCGGAGAATCCATTGCCATTCACAAACAAAAACTCAACTTCATTGTACTCGGTAGCGGCGACAAAAAGCTGGAAACTGAACTACAGGATCTGCAAGCCGTGATCGGCAAAAACTTCGCCTGCTATATTGGATACAACGAAGTGCTGGCACACCAGGCATACGCTGCCGCCGACTTTTTGGTAATGCCCAGCCGTGTAGAACCCTGTGGCCTCAACCAGATGTATGCGCTGCGCTATGGCACAGTACCCATGGTGCGCAACACAGGCGGGCTACGCGACACCGTGGTAGATATCAGCGCTGAAGATTTTGCAGGCTTTGGACTCGTATTTAATGAGCCCAGTGTAGCAGATGTGAACCATGCCATTGGCCGTGCTGTTGGCTGGTACGAGGAGAAACCCGACATCTTATTGGCTGCAAGAAAAAAAATGATGAAGATTGACCATAGCTGGGAGTCGAGTGCACAACAATATGTAGATATTTACACCAATTAATATTGAGTGAATCAGTACAAAATATTTTAGGCTTAAATTCGAGCAGTATGAACAGTTTCACAATGGCAAAATCAACAGTAGCAATTATACTTGGTGGCGGCGCTGGCACCCGGTTATACCCCCTCACCGCCACTCGCAGTAAGCCTGCGGTACCCATTGCCGGCAAATACCGATTGGTAGATATCCCGATCAGCAATTGCATCAACAGCAATATCAACCGCATATGGGTGCTCACTCAATTCAACAGCGCATCGCTCAACAAACACATTAAGAACACCTACCAGTTCAGCAATTTTAGCAGTGGGTTTGTAGATATACTGGCAGCAGAACAAACACCGGACAACCCGGGTTGGTTCCAGGGCACTGCCGATGCTGTACGCCAGAGTTTACGCCATATTCAGCAGCACGAATCGGATTATGTACTCATACTAAGTGGTGACCAGTTGTACCAGATGGACTTCCAGGAAATGATAGATCAGCACAGGAAAAATGGTGCCGATATTTCAATTGCCACCATTCCCGTAGGCGACAGGGAAGCTCCCGAATTTGGCATCATGAAAGTGAACAAAGAGGGCTGCATCACATCGTTCATCGAAAAGCCCAAGAAAGAACAACTACCCGAATGGGTGAGCAATACCGGCGCCGAAATGAAAGCGCAGAGCCGCAATTACCTGGCTTCTATGGGTATTTATATTTTCAACCGCAAACTCCTGTTCGACCTGCTGCTGGAAGAATATGAAAAGTCCACCGACTTTGGTAAAGAGATTATGCCGAACTCAATTGCCAAATACAAAGTGGTATCGTACCAATACGATGGCTACTGGACCGATATCGGTAATATCTACTCCTTCTTCGAGGCCAACCTCGCATTGACCAACGAGATCCCTCCTTTCAATTTGTACGACAAGGCGCAAACCGTGTACACCCGTGCAAGGATGCTGCCTCCAGCCAAAATCAGCGGTACTACTTTGGAGAAAACCATCATAGCCGAAGCAAGCATCATCAACGCCAGCCGTGTAGAAAACAGCATCATTGGTATCAGGAGCCGCATAGGTTATGGCACTACTATAGTAAGCTGCTACATGATGGGCGCCGACTATTTTGAAACCATCGAAGAAATGGAAGCCTCCAAGAAAGAAGGCGTTCCCAATATTGGCATTGGCGAAAGATGCTATCTCAAAAATTGCATCATCGACAAAAATTGCCGCATCGGTAATGATGTAAAGATCAATGGTGGCCCGCATCTGGAAGCGGCAGACCATGCATTGTACACCGTGAAAGACGGTGTGGTGGTGCTCAAAAAGAATGCCATTATCCCCAACGGTTTCCAGGTATAACCTCCCAACTTCTTATATAGGAGAATCCGATTCGTCGGATTCTTTTTTTGCCCGAAATAGAATGTGTACAATTTACACCTTAATAAATTCACTATCTTCGGCTACCCGATTTTGTACATTCAGTACCTCACAACGATTGACCTATGGCTACAAATGAATCAGCCTTTTTTTCCGGCGCATCAAAAATTAGAAAGCCCCGACTGACCACCACGCAAATAGCGAATATGAGTGTGGGATTTCTCGGCATCCAATTCGCTTTTGGATTACAGAATGCCAATATGAGCCGCATTTTTCAAACCCTTGGTGCCAATATTGATGCCATTCCCATTTTGTGGATTGCAGCACCACTCACCGGTTTGCTCATACAACCCATTATTGGCTACCTCAGCGATAAAACATGGAGCCCAAAATTTGGCAGAAGGCGGCCTTACTTTTTGGTAGGAGCTATTCTAGCATCGTTGGCATTGCTCATATTTCCCAATGTGCAGGCACTCTGGTTGGCAGTCATCCTATTGTGGTTACTCGATGCATCCATCAATATTTCCATGGAGCCGTTCAGGGCTTTTGTGGGCGATATGTTGCCCGATGAACAACGCACTACCGGTTTTGCCATGCAGAGTTTCTTTATAGGCATTGGTGCTGTTATCAGTAGTGTGTTGCCTTTTTTACTTACAAAAATGGGTGTAAGCAATACTGCAGAAGCGGGGGTGATTCCTGCATCGGTAAAAATTTCTTTTCTCATTGGCGCCGTGGTGTATATGGTCACCATTATTTATACGGTGCTCACGAGCAAAGAATATTCACCCGAAGAATTAAAGTCCTTTGGCATTACAGAAGAATCACATGCAGTGGAGATCAAAACACCTGCTGCATCTTTTCGCAGCAAGGGACTGGTATGGCTCGGTATTGGTGGCTTACTCACATTGGCATTGTGGTGGTACAACAGCAATGCTGCAGAGCCGTTGAAAGATGAGTTGTATGTACTCACCGGTGGCCTGGCAGCATTTGGCGTATTTCAATTGGTGGCTGCAGCCCTTGCGGGCAGTGGCAATAAGAGTGGATTCCTGGAAGTAATGGACAACCTGAACTTTTTGCCCGATACCATGAAGAAGTTAGCCGTAGTGCAGTTCTTTACATGGTTTGCCTTGTTCAGCATGTGGATCTTTGCAACGCCTGCATTGGCACAACACCTGTATGGCACCACCGACCCTCAATCGGAAGCCTATAACAAAATGGGCAACTGGGTAGGTGTATTGTTTGGTTGCTACAATGGATTCTCTGCATTGTTTGCATTTATGCTACCGGTATTGGCCAAAAAATACTCGAGGCCGGGGGCACATATGATCGCACTGATTCTCGGCGGATTGGGATTGATCTCCTTTTACTTTTTCAAAAACGATATGCTGCTTATTGTAAGCATGGCAGCTATTGGCCTTGCATGGTCGAGCATTTTGGCAATGCCCTACTCCATGCTCACACAAGCTTTGCCGCCGCATAAAATGGGTGTGTATATGGGCATCTTCAATTTCTTTATCGTCATCCCTCAAATATTGGCTGCTACCCTGCTTGGATTTCTCACCAAAAATATTTTTCATGGCGAAGCTATTTACACCATTGTGGTGGGTGGCGTAGCTATGATACTAGCCGGATTGCTTACACTTCGTATTAAAGACAATTAAA
Source organism: Phnomibacter sp. (assembly GCA_035456005.1). GTDB lineage: Bacteria > Bacteroidota > Bacteroidia > Chitinophagales > Chitinophagaceae > Phnomibacter. Next base: position 1,027,664 of record DATIEA010000004.1, read on the forward strand.
AGCATACAACATGCGTACTTCTCCAATGCTCTGCTGCATGGCAGCAGTATTACTGTTGCCATTATTTTCTGTAGCACAAACTATTTCCACTTATCCTACGCATTGGTGGGCAGGTATGAAATGGAACCAGGTGCAGTTATTGATACATGCCGATGGCATCAATAATTCCAACCCGGTTGCTACGGTTCAATATCCCGGTATTACCCTCAAAAAAACAACACGTACCGAAAGCAAAAATTACATAGTGCTCGATCTGGCAATTGCCCCTACTACCCAACCCGGCACTGCGCAGATCAAAATTCAAACCGGTGAAAAAAAGCAAACCATACCTTTTGAAATAAAAAGCAGGAAACCCGGCAAGGGCACTGCATTTGCAAAAGGTGTTACATCGGCCGATATGGTGTATTTAATAATGCCCGACCGGTTTGCCAATGGCGATGCCACTAACGATCACATTGCGGGATATAGAGATGAACGTGCCGACCGCAGCAATCCTTCTGCCCATCATGGTGGCGACCTGCAAGGAGTGATCGATCATCTGCCTTATTTAAAAGAACTGGGTGTAACCAGCATTTGGATGTGCCCTGTGGTAGAAAATGATATGCCATGGAAACAGGAACCGGGCGGTGCAATTAGTGGGTATCATGGTTATTGGATCACCGATCATTATGCCATTGACAAACGCTATGGTGGCAATGCCATGTATAAAAAAATGATAGAACAGTCACATGCCGCTGGTTTGAAAATAATACAGGATGCTGTGTACAACCATGTGGGCGATGAACATTTTTTATTTAGGGACAAACCCTTTGCAGATATGTTCAACAATTGGCCAGCATACACACCCAGCAACCACCGCGAAGAAGTATTGTTCAGCCCGTATGCAGTAGCTGCCGATAAAAAGCAAATGCTCGAAGGTTGGTTTACACCTCACCTACCCGATCTCAATTTGCGCAATCCGTATATGGCGAACTATTTAATTCAAAATGCCATTTGGAGCACAGAAGAATTTGGCATCGATGGATGGCGGGTTGATACCTACAAATATTGCGATGAGCAATTCATGAACAACGTGAACAGTGCTTTGCTGAACGAATATCCCACCCTTAGCATTTTTGGCGAAGCCTGGGCCAACAGCGTTCCCGGCAGTGCCTACTTTGCACAAAACAATATGCAGGTTGCTTTTAAACACAACCTTCCCGGCACTACAGATTTCCCTATGCAAAGTGCGATGCTCACTGCAATTCAACAGCCGTATGGATGGACAGAAGGGCTGAACAAACTGATGATGACGCTAAGCCAGGATATACTGTACAAAGATCCCAAACGCAACTGCATTTTCCTCGACAACCACGATATGGATCGCTTTGTAACCATGATAGGTGGCGATTTGAAAAAGTATAAAATGGGTATTGGCTTATTGCTCACTATGCGTGGTATTCCGCAGTTGTATTATGGCACAGAAATATTGATGCGTAATGATGATGTATCGGGCGATGGTAAAAAACGAAACGATTTTCCCGGGGGATTTGATAAGGACACCGTCAACAAATTTGTAACTGCAGGTAGAACAGCAGATGAAAATGATGCATTCAATTATGTAAAAACACTCGCCAACTTTAGAAAGCGATCGAAAGCACTTACCATTGGCACTACCAGAGATTGCCTGCCGCAGGATGGCGTGTATGTGTACAGCAGAAGCTATGAAACAGAAACAGTGCTTTGCATCATCAATCAAACTACCGACAACAAAACATGGGTGGCTTCAAAATATACAGCACTCACCAAAGGGTATACAACTGCTACCGATGTGATCACTAATACTTCAGGGTCCATTACCAACGACCGAAGCATTCCTGCACAATCTATCACGATACTTCAGTTGAAATAGCAATCAATTTCTTTTCAAAAAAATAGGAGCCCGTGAAGAGCTCCTATTTTTTTATCTATGAAATAGTCTTTACAAAACCGTATTCCAAAAATATTTTTGTCGCTCCTCCGAGCTGCCACCTTCCGAAGCAAATACTTCTTTCACCTGGTCCATCATTTCCTTGCGGGTTACTTTTTTAGTTTTTGAACTGGGCGCCACTAATTCAGTGGGCTTGGGTTCTATCAATTCTACTTTGGTGGCAAACCATGTGGTATAAAACCTTGGGAATGCAAGTCCGAGTATGGTACCCGGAAGCCCATTATAAATTTCGGGGCCCGATGGAATAGTGATCTGATCGGTATAAAAAGCCACTACATACAACGAATCGTAGAGTTTGCCTACGGCTTTCCTGCATTCGAACCCGGCAATATCTCTTGTTTCATCGGTAATGCGCCACTCAATGTGCACCATGCTATCCTGCAGCAAAAACTTTTTTTCGAATACCTGCTTAAATGCAGTATTGCTGCCTGTGTTGAAGTTGGAATACATCACGTTCTCTTCACCACCACCCGACATCCACATGTTTTTCCATTTATCGTCCACCGCTTCTTTGCCTGCTTTATACACAGACACGCTATCGTTGAACACCATATCGTAGTAGGTGGTTCTGTACACCGGCATTTTATCTTTGAACTCCCTTGTCCAGGAATTATCTTCTATCATTTTGTGCATGTTCACCTTCTTCTCGTATTCAATTTTTCCCTGCCGTATAAAACGAGATTGTGCATGCACAGCGCCGGCAATGAATAACAGCATTGCAGCAGCCCAATATTTCAAATAACGGTTAGATGCTTTCATGGTTATTATTTTATGCTTGAGGTTTAATCCGCTTTTTGCGGGCCTTTGTTGAAAGTATAATTGAGTGTGATCATCCAGTAACGTTGAATAACATTATAGGTCCTTTCGGAAATGTAGTTGGAGTTGGCATTTCTCCTGAACCCGATATTCTGGTTCAGAATATCATTCAACCGCACACCGAGCTTCAGGTCTTTTTTCTTCAGCACTTTCATTTCGGCAAATGCATTCCAGATAAAAGCATTGTTATTGTCGGGGAACTGCTCGGTTACCTGGCGCCAGTTATAACTAAAGTCTGTACCGGTGGTAACGTTTTTGATGAACTCGAGCGTAAGATTCATACCTACTTCCGAAGTCCAGTATTTGGTAATGATATCGGGCCTGATGGACGACTTACTTACATTGTACGATACGTCCTGGTTGAAATCGACATAGTATTTTTTCTCTTTCGATTTGTATACCCTGTAACCAAAACCCCACTGCTGATTATCGGTTACATTTTTCTCACCATTCACAAAGTTGGTATTGCGGCTGATATAAGGATTCAGGTTGAAATCGAAACTAATATCAGGTTTCTTCCATTTAAAATTGTAACCGGCATATCCACCAAAGCTGTAGTTGCCGTCCACATTCACGGTTTGATAATATTTTCTGCCCACAGAATCTATCACATCGCGACTGCTGAATGCATTGGAGGTAGGGTTGAAATTGAGTCCCATCCACATGCCGGTATTTTTGAGCACCTGCCAAAAATTGTAATTCAAATTGAAGCGGTGATTGAATGCCTGGTCGAGGTTAGGGTTACCAATTGAAATATTCAATGGATCGTTGTTGTTGGCCACCGGCTGCAACTGGTCGGCTGTAGGTGCCTGCGTACTACCGTTGTAGTTGAGACGAAGACGGCTGTACATGCCCAGCTTATAAGTGATATTAGCTCGTGGGAAAAAGTTGGTGAAGTCGTAGAGCCTGCTGGTATCTCTAAATTTATCCTGCTGTTTCCAATTGGTAAAAGCCACATCGCCACCGGCACCAAAACTTAACTTCTTTCCGCTATACCTATAGCCAGCACCGGTACGGTCGGTAACAGTATTAAATTCAAAATTGTTACTGTACACAGAATTCAGTTCCTCGTATTTTCCATTTTTTGCGTCGTAGCTCAGGCGCTCCTGTTTGCTATTGGTGCTATTGTGTCCATAGCTTACTTCTACCACACCGTTTTTGCCAATAGGCTCCGAGTATGCGATCCTTGTTCCAAAAGTGGTAGCACGGTCGTTCACTGTTTTCTTTTGGTCGATGGTATCGCGTTGAAACAAATTGCCCTGTTTGTAAAAATCATTATAGGTAAGCAGGAAGCCATCAGATTCGGTAGTGATGACACCGCCATTAAAATTGGCTGATAAGGTTCTTCCCTTCTTCTTGAATTTATATCGCCACAACACGCTGCCATCAAACTTGTCGTTGGTACCGTTGGAAGTAGTGGTGCGGTCGCTGGTGTTTACCGGAACCCTGTCGCCGGTTAAGGCTTCGCTCATAAACTTATTATACATTTCCGATTGGCCCATTGCACCAGATGCGGTGATGACCAGCGATTGCGAAGAATCAATAAATATTTCTGATTTGCCCGATGCTTTATGGCGCTGCCTGTTTGTAAGGCTGTTGCCCCGCTGGTTGTTGAAGAACATGGTATCGGGCAATATATACTGTGTGTTGTTGGTACTGGTGGCTTCCGTTTTCATTTTTTGGTAGCGATAAGCACCGGTCACATTACTCCTGTTCTCATTCCACTTGTTGCCATAGCTGGTTCCCGCCGACCAGGAAGAAGGTAATCCTTCTCCATAATAACCGCCGGTTCCACCAAACTCATCACCACTGCTCCACATGGCAATGCCTCCGTCTTCCATTATTTCGGTTTGCATATTCATATTGCCCCCAAACTGGCTTTCGTCGTTCCAGCCCAACGAATTGTTTTTGGTATTGCTCATAATGCCATACACACTCAGCTTACGCTTGTCTTTGAAAGCATTTACCATGGCCTGGTTTTCCCAGCGGTTGGGCAACCCAGCTCCCAGTTTTACTTTTCCGAAATATCCTTTCTTGAATTCATCTTTCAATTTGAGGTTGATGGTTTTTTCAGTTTGTCCATCATCCACACCGGTAAAAGTGGCCTGGTCACTTTTTTTATCGAACACCTGTACTTCTTTAATGGCCGATGCCTGCAGGTTGCGGGTAGCAAGGGTTGGATCATCTCCAAAGAATTCATCACCATCCACCAATACTTTCGGCACTTTCTGCCCCTGCGCTGTTATCTCTCCTTTACTGTTTACAGATAGTCCCGGCAATTTTTTCAATAGGTCTTCCACGGTAGCACCTTCCCGCACTTTAAAACTATCGGCTACAAACGACAGTGTATCGCCCTTCATGCGCACTGCACTACCCCGCACAATTACGTTTTGCAGCAACACCGCTTTAGTGATCATATTCACCAAACCCAGGTCGGTGGTTTGGTTGAGCTCTACGATATCCGCATTGTCGGCATAGCCCGGGTAAGAAATAAGTACGATATAGTTGCCGGGCTTTGGCACTTCCAACGAAAAAGTTCCATCGGGTTTTACCCTTGTAAACTTCACCAATACCGAGTCCGTTGGGCGAAGTATGGACACAACCGCCTGCGATAATTTTCGCTGCTCCGAGGTATCGGCTACTTTACCTTTTAAAAAAATGGATTGGGAAAACAACTGGTTGCTACAAAGTAGCAGCAGTACAAACAGAAGCTTGGTAGGCGCCATAAGCGAAGATGTGTTAGTTCGGCTTTGATGTAAGAGTAAACAACCAGCCACAAACTAACAGTAACTATAATTTTAGTTACTGTTAAAAAAAAGTTTACACCCCATATTTGGGATAAGTGGAAATATGTAAGGACGAATTACATGCGGGCAGGCACGGCAATCCCCAATACATGCATGGCATTGGCCAAAATGCTGGCGGTCAGCTCGCTGATATGCAGTCGAAGCACTTTGCTCTCCGGCGTTTCGGCATTGGCAATGGAATGCTCGGTATAAAACGAGTTGAATGCCTTGGCTAGTCCGAATGCATAGTTGGCCACCGCCGATGGGTTCATGCTATGCGCCGCATCGTGCAATATGGCTGGAAATTGCTCCATAATTACGATCAGCTTTTTCTCCAATGGCAAAAGCGAACTGCTGGTAATAGCGGGTTTTTCTGCTTCCACCCAGCCGGCTTTGCGCAATACCGATTGAATACGGGCATAAGAATATTGAATGAAAGGCCCGGTGAATCCCTGGAAATCGATACTCTCTTCGGGGTTGAACACCATACGCTTTTTAGGATCTACCCGCAGCAGGTAAAACTTAAGGGCACCCATACCCAGTGTATGATAGAGTTGCTTCAACTCCTCTTCGCTAAAGTCTTTTACTTTTCCGAGCTCGGCAGTTTTTGCAGCGGCTACATTTTCCATTTCGTCACAGAGATCATCGGCATCTACCACGGTTCCTTCCCTGCTCTTCATGCGGCCGGTGGGCAGATCCACCATACCGTAACTGAGGTGATGAATGCCATCGGCAAAAGGCATTCCCAATTTTTTGCAGATGAGTTGCAACACATGCATGTGATAGTTCTGCTCATCGCCTATCACGTAAATGCTTTGCTCCATGGGGAAATCTTCGTATTTCCTTTTGGCCAATCCTATATCCTGCGTGATGTACACCGAAGTACCATCTTTACGCAATACTAATTTTTCGTCGAGGCCTTCAGCGGTAAGGTCAACCCAGACACTTCCATCAGGCTTCTTATAAAACACACCACTCGCCAGGCCTTCGTCCACATATTCTTTGCCGAGCAGGTAGGTTTCGCTTTCGTAGTATGTTGTAGTAAAATCGCTGCCAATGCGTGCATACGTGGCATTGAAACCCTGGTACACCCAGCCATTCATCATACGCCACACCTGCATTACCTTTTCATCGCCCTGCTCCCATTGCAGCAGCATGCTCCGCACTTCCTGCATAATAGGTGTAGCATTCCTGGCTATTTCATTCAGCTCCGATTTTAGTTCTGCTTTTTTATCGTCGGCCAAATTGGCTTCCTGCATTTTTGCCAACAGTGTATTGGCTTTGGTAACATTTGCTTCATCCAACGATGATGGCAATACACCAGCCAGCAGTTTTTCCAACAGCGGTGCAGTTTGAGTACGCAATTCGTTTTCAAACTTTACGTAATAGTCGCCTACAAGATGATCACCTTTTGTACCGGTGGATTCGGGTGTAGTTCCATTACCAAATTTTTGCCATGCGAGCATGCTCTTGCAGATGTGTACGCCCCTGTCGTTTACAATACAGGTTTTGCGAACATCGTACCCGTTCCATGCAAACAGTTCTGCCACACTCCATCCCAAAAAATTATTGCGCAAATGGCCAAGGTGCAAGGGCTTGTTGGTATTGGGCGATGAATATTCCACCATCACTTTTTTACCATTGGCAGGTTGCTTCCCAAAATCGGCCCGGTTGTTTTGTTGTAAAAATTGAATCCAGCTTTGCTCTGCAACCGTAAAATTTAAGAACCCTTTGATCACATTAAAAGCCGTGAGCAATCCGTTGCTGTTGCTCATCATCCAGTTGCCCATTTCCTGCCCCATTTGCTCGGGCGATTTGCGGGCTTGCTTTACAAACTGGAACAATACGATGGTATAATCCCCTTCAAACTCGGGCTTTGTTTCATTAATGGTAACGGCGTGGCTTTCCACCTGTATATCGTACAATGCGCCCAATGCCTGGGCTCCCAATTGCTTTAAATAACTACCAGTTTGCATACTATTCAATTTCTTAAAAAAGGCCTAACTGTGCAAATGCGCAAGTGGCCGGCTGCAAATGTATTGCAATCCGGTTACCTTTGCCGCCGCATATGCTAGCCAGGTTCATTACGCAAATACTAGATTGGATATATCCCCTGTTCAGGCGCTTCATGCCGAGGCAAACTTTTAATTATGCTGCATGCGGTGGCGGCAATACGCTGTTGGGGCTGCTCATATTTTTTGTGTGCGAAAACTTTGTGTTCGCTAAAGAACCCGTGGACCTTGCCTTTGTGGTGCTCAAATCGCATAAGGCAGCCATGGTGGTTTCGTTTTTCTGTACGTTTCCCATTGGGTTTTACTTTGCCCGCAATGTGGTGTTCAGTGGTAGCACCATGCGTGGGCGCCACCAATTGATCCGCTATTTCATTACCAATATGGTTAGCCTGTTGCTGAACTATATCAACCTTACGGTAATGGTAGACTGGCTGAAATTTTACCCCACATTTGCCCAGGTGGTGAATACAATCATCGTAGTGATCTTCAGTTACCTGCTGCAAAAGCATTTTGCGTTTCGCAAAAAACACCTGCCCGAAGTATTATAAATATTGCTGCAGCAATGCCTGCGGATTTATATCCAGCCAAAGTTTTCCCTCTGCTGCGCCCTGTACAAAAATGCCTTTATCGGCAGCTTCAATTTTATCGAGCGAAAATTTATTGACATACCCATGGCTGTTGATGCCGGGATAAATGTTGCGGTTCATTTGGTCCACTATCGATTGTGTAAGCCCTTTCAACTTTTCTGAAAAATTGAAGCGGGTATATTGTTGCAGTTTTTGCATGATCACTCCATCCAACAAATAGCTGGCAGAATTGAGCAACCATTGTTTGGTTTGCACCTGGTAATCCATTTTATCCAAATACAATTCCTGCTTTACGGGATCCCATACCGGAACGCCTTCCAGGTAGAACACGCCTTTGGCAGCCCGCGACACATACACTTTTACAAACATTTTGGTGCCACCACCCTGCAGCCGCGCCGAATCGATCCTGATCGTTTTTTTGATAATGCCCTTACCAACGGCAAACTCCTTGCCGCTGATATTACTATTGATCAAAGCATTGAGTGAATCGTACGAAAGGTTTTGTGCAATGAACAACCTGAAGCCGCTGCGCGGCTGAAAATCGCTGATGGAGGGTAACGCATTTTTTTGTGCTGCGATGCTCTCTTTAAGTTCGGGCCTTGCACTCAGGCCAATGCTTACAAACATGGAATCCCTCGCCAGTTTTATCTGGCTAATGCGTAAGGCCGAAGGCTGTACTGCGAGGTAGCCAAATCCCGGTAAACTATAAGGTGTTTGTAAACTATCCCAGGCTATTTGCAAATAAGGTTTTAAGCTGAAGCCCGCCATTTGCTTTTTAAAATCATTGATGCTTGTTTCCAACTCTGCTTTCAATTGCGCAGCCACAGTTTGCGTAATATCTTTTCCAAAAAAACAAACTTCGCATTTGTCTACAGCAGTGGGGTTAGTAGTGCTTACCGTAATGCCCAGCTTATAATCGGGCAGCAGTTTGAGCTGCATTACAAAACCGGCATCTATCCTGCGGGGTGCTTCGGTACCAAAACCGCAGGTGCAGGAAGGTGCCCATGGCGAATTGCCAATGGAAGTGCAAACCCTTGTAGCACCGCGAACTCCATAGTAACCGCTAAAGCTTACATACAATAAATTGTTGACGGCTTTAAACTGCATGGGCCCGCGAACAAAACGATACTGGTATCGAACACTGCAACCATCCATTACCCAGTCGTTGGGATAATTGGGCGATGTGTACAGTGTATCTACAATTTTGTTGGCATAAGCATAAATCGATTTGAGGTCGATGCGAATGGGAATATCAATTTCACTTTGCGGTAGCACATTCACCACCACTGCTGGTTTGCTGGCGGTATCGGGTTGCACCGGGTTCACAATATCCTGCGAGTACACTGGCACATACATCATCACCAACAAGAACACAGAAAATCCAAAAGACTTCATAGAACGAATGGGCTAATTTTTTGGAGAATGAAACGCAGCCAATACAGCCATATTAATGACTTAAAGCGCTATCGATACTTGCGGCAAAAACGCCGGAAGCAGGTACTGAATTGTGATCAGCGCCAGGCATCACATAAAATTTATCGGTAGGTTTCATGAGCGGTATAAGCTTTGCAGATTCCGAAATGGGAATGAGTTCGTCGTGTGTGCCATGCCAAACCATAATGGGTGCAGCTACCTGTGGTAAATATTCGTTGGTAGCAATATTCTCCCGCAGCAACCACGATACCGGCATCATAAACAAATACTCACGGGTGAGTGCCTCCAGGCTATAGTACGGGGTTTCCATCATCAGCATTTTGCAATCACGCCTCGAAGCCAGGTAAGCCGCAACGCCCGAGCCCAAAGACTTTCCATATACAATGATGGAGTCGCTGGCATATTTTGCTCTCGCCATTTTGTACAACTGGATGGAAATTTCTTCTAGTCCCTTCACACTGATCTCACCGGTTGAGCGCCCATACCCCGGGTAATCGGGCATCCAGCACTCGTAGCCAAGTTTGGTAAAATAAGGAGCGTAGGTGGAGTAGTGCTCCACATTGTAACGGTTGCCATGAAAGAACAACACCACACCTTTGGGTGTATCTATTTCCGGTTCAAACCGCACTACATCAATAATGGTGTTGGCATCAAATGCCATTTTGGTTTCCTTGAAGCGTATGCGCATCGGGAAAGTCAATGCATGGTTTACATCCAACTTCTGGGGTTGAAAATACAGGAGGTGCTGGTAGGAATAATACAATCCACACAGCACGATGTACAACAACACCACATATTTCAACACTCTTAGCACTACAAAAAGTTTATTATTTACTCGAGCAATATATCCCTGATAAAATTGTGATACTCCGGGAAAGTGGGCAAGTTATTATGTCTGCCATTAATTATGCGAATTAAGGTAATGCGGTTGGGATTGATGGCCTGCAAATCTTCGCTTTGCGAAATGGGAATCAACAGGTCTTTGGTGCCATGCAAAATATAGGTATGGCACTTTACATGCTGTATCCATTCGTCGGTACGCAAGTGATAGCGAAGCACCAACCGGGTAGGCAGCAAGGGCAGGAAACGCTGCACCACTTTTTTGAAACTATAATAAGGTGCATCCAAAATGAGGAATCGGGGATCGTTGTCGCTGGCAATTTTTGCAGCAAACCCACTGCCAATGCTACGGCCATAGACGATCAGGTGATCTTCGGTATAAGTAGCAGCGAGGGTATCATACACAAACTGCATATCCTTCAACATGTTTTTTTCGCTGCGCTTGCCGGTACTTTTTCCAAAGCCCCGGTAGTCCACCAGCACCACATCGTATTGGTAGCGGTAAAAATCGCGGGCATATTTACCCCAGCCTTTTATACTGCGGCTATTGCCATGAAAATACAGGATGAGTCCTTTGGGTTTCTGTACATAAAAATGCAGGCCGTTGATGGTCACACCAGGTTCCGGTTGAAAGTTCAGTTCTTTAAACGGCGCATCATACTTGTATTCAAAATCCTGAGGAAGTTTTTCTGGCTTAAAAATGAAACGCTCCTGTATAAAATAAAGGAGAATGGTACTCACCACATAAGCGATGCCTACCCACCACCACACGGAAATAAAAAGCAAATGAAAAAACGCAGGATTCATGGAATACTAATGTACCAAAATGCTATGCATTCCTCCTAAAAACTATGCAGGCTCAGCTTCGTCCCAGGCGCTGATCCCCCCTTTTAGATTATAGAGATTGGTGATACCCAACCTGAGTGTAAGCCGCTGAATAACGATGGCACTTCGCACCCCTTTTCGGCAGTACACCACTACAGGTATATCGGTAGGAATAGCATTTCGGTTGGCCATTACTTCATCCATCGGAATCCAGGTTCCGCCAATATTCCACTGTTCCCGCTCGTGGCTTTCTCTTACATCGAGCAGGAAAAATGGCTTACCCGCTGCAGTCCAGGCCCTCAGTTCATCGGAAGTAATTTCCTTTTCCATGCAACACAAAGTTCAACCCGCTTATTCCTCGGTGTTAATGCGGCGCAAATTGAGCTGTGGCGCCGGCGATACTACCAGTGGGAATTTTTCGATAGATACATAGCTGGTATCGAGCCCGAATCCTTTTTCTTCACTAAGGCTGATCTCTTTAAAGCCAAAGTAAATTTTCATGATAATGTTTTCGAAGAAAGGCAATTCATTATCGGCACTCAGGTATTTCTCCATCACCACAAATTGGAAATCGCCCACTACATTATTCCGCTCCAGGCTTTCGTAGCGGCTGGTGATATTCACTTCCTTATTTTCCACCAGGTCTTCAATTACTTTTTTGAATAATTGATTGATACGTGGCTGCATGCGGAAGCCTAGGCGAAACTCCACACGAATAATATCGTTGGGAATAATATGATCTACCTGGTACTCGCAGGTGTATGGATCATCAAGGGTATCTACATGCACAAACCAATAAATATCGGCCCGCTTGGGCTTACGGTTCAGGATGGAGTAAATGATCTTATGCTCTATCTCCTTGGGGTTATTGGCACTGGTGAGATAAATAAGATGCGTGGCATATTTAGGCACACTCTTATCGTTGCTAAGCTCCTGTAGTTGTGGAATATAGTTTTCCAATCGCACAAACTCCACGTAGCGGTTTTTAATTTTCCTTGCCCTGTGCCATACATACATGACCAGGAAAATGACGGTTCCAATAATGAGTGTAACATAACCGCCATGCACAAATTTCTCCAGCAGGGCTATTAAAAATGAAATCTCTACGCCCAGGTATAAAAAGAGAAACAGGTAGATCCATTTGGACTTGATGCGATGCAACACCAGGTAATTCGCAAACAGTATGGTGGACGTGATCATCGTCATTACAATGGCGAGGCCATAAGCCGCTTCCATTTTAGATGATTCCCTGAAAAACAATACCACTCCAAGACAGCCGAAAAACAAGAATATATTGATGGAGGGAATAAATAATTGCCCCTTTGCTTCGGAAGGATAACGGATGCGAAACTTAGGCCATAGGTTCAGGCGCATCGCTTCACTGATCAATGTAAAGGAACCGGAGATCATAGCCTGGCTGGCAATGATAGCCGCAGTGGTTGCAATAATTACACCGGCCAATACAAACCAATGTGGCATCAGGTCGTAGAAGGCATTAATGTTATGCAATTCCTTGGTAGCCGCATCCAGCAATAGCCCTTTGCGGTGTGCCAGCAGAAATGCCCCCTGTCCAAAATAGTTAAGGATCAAAGCTACTTTCACAAAGGTCCAGGAAATGCGGATGTTCCCCCTGCCACAGTGCCCCAGGTCGCTGTACAATGCTTCGGCACCGGTGGAGCACAGGAACACAGCCCCCAGCAACCAAAACCCATCGGGGTAGGTAATGAGTAGCTTAATGCCATAGTAAGGGTTCACCGCTTTTAAGATAGCCAGGTCGTCGGCTATATGTATAGCACCTAAAACCGCCAGCATGGTAAACCACACTAACATAACCGGCCCAAATAATTTACCAATGGAATGGGTGCCAAACTGCTGGGTAAGAAAAAACACCACCATAATGGAGATCACAATGATCACGATGGTGTCTGTGGTAATATCGCGCAGCGCAGGCAGTTTTGCCAAACCTTCTACCGCAGAGGTAATGGAGATCGGTGGTGTAATGATACCATCGGCCAGCAGGGCCGCACCCCCTATCATAGCAGGAATGACCAGCCATTTTTTTCGTCTTCGCACCAGGGCATACAAGGCAAATGTGCCCCCTTCACCATTGTTATCAGCCCGCAGGATAAGGATCACATACTTAATGGTTGTTTGAAGGGTGATGGTCCAGATAATACAGGACAAAGCCCCCACAATGAGTTCTTCAGTAATGACCTTATTGGTAATAATGGAGTTGAATACATACAACGGAGAAGTTCCGATGTCGCCGTAAATGATACCAAGTGCCACTAAAAGGCCGGCAGCTGATACCTTGTTAATATGACTACCCACGTAAGAAGTTCCTATGTTTTGAATAACAAATGTAAATCCTAAAAAGTGTTCTCAAAAAGAAATCATAAATCTGTGCTTTTGCGACAAGGGGAATAACCTGTGCAATTCTTGTATTTTCGCAGCCAAATGAAGACTAACCGCTTTCTTTTTTATACCTGTTTGGTGGTAGCACTTGGCTGTATAGGCTGCGCCAGCTACGAAGAGCCGGAATCGGGGCTCGATTGCGGAAGGCAGTTTATCAACGCCACTTACCAGGGAAATTTCAAGCGGGCCGGGCAGTTACTGGTGGCTACCGATGAAAATAAACACCTGCTGGAAGAAAGAATAGAGAAGGATTTCCGCAGCCGCGATGCCTTCGACAAAGAAAGACTGTCCAATGCCTCCATCCAGATCAGTAAAGTGGAAAGCAACGGGGACACCTTGCAGTTGATCCATTTTACCAATGCCTACAACGGGAAACCACAGGTATTGAAATGTGTGTTTCGCCAACAGCAATGGCGCACCGACTTAGCTTATTCCTACCCTCAACCATAATGAATATTTCCCTTTTCAATATTGTAGCAGTGGCCCTTGGCGGCATGGCGGGCTCTGTGCTCCGCTATATAGTGGGCGCCCTCCTGCTGCAAAAAATGGGCTCGGCATTTCCCTGGGGTACGTTTGCGGTGAACCTGGTAGGCTGCCTTCTGATAGGCTTAGCTGCCGGGCATCTCACTAAAAATCCCCATTTTCAACCCTGGTACTTGTTGCTGGCCACCGGTTTTTGCGGCGGCTTCACCACTTTTTCGGCTTTCAGCTACGAAAGTGTTATGATGTTTAGAAGCGAACAATATGGTATGCTCGCCTTTTATATTTTTGCATCCCTACTTTTAGGCACCTGTTTAACTGCATTGGGATATACCTTTTCAAAATAACCTATGATTAGTACAACTGTTCTCCATCCCTGGCATGGCGTAAGCTACGGGGACGCTGCTCCAAGAAATGTAAATGCCATTGTTGAGATCCCACAGGGCTCAAGGGCGAAATACGAAATAGACAAGGATAGCGGCTTGCTGAAATTGGACCGTGTGATCTACTCTTCCTTCTACTACCCTACCAACTATGGCTTTATTCCCCGTACCCTGGGTGATGATAAAGATCCACTCGACATTTTGGTATTAAGCAGCATTAGCGTACAGCCACTTTGTATAGTGGAAGCCAAAGTAATTGGCGTAATGCAGATGATAGATGGTGGCGATGGCGATGATAAGATCATTGCTGTAGCTGCCAACGATATGAGTGTGAACCATATCAACAATATTGAAGAACTGCCCCCGCATTTCTTTAAGGAACTGCGCCAGTTTTTTGAAGACTATAAAAAACTGGAACACAAATCAGTAAAAGTGGAAGCACTGGGCGACAAAGCCACAGCGCTGCAGATTATTGAAACTGCTATGAAGCTGTACGCCGATACCTATAGCAATAAGTAAAGGTTGCCTATGCCGCCATTACCCACAACACGCATCACTATGACTACACAACTTATCCTGCTAATTATACTGCTGGGTTTGGTGGCCGGCATTATGAGTGGGCTTGTGGGTATTGGCGGTGGCATTGTACTGGTGCCAGCACTCATCTATTTCCTGCACTACAACCAGCACCAGGCACAGGGCACTACATTGGGAGTGCTCATGTTTCCCGTGGTGTTGCTCGGCTTTTTAAAATACTATGCTGATAGCAAACAATCTGGTGCCCCCATCGACTTTCGGGTGGTGGGGCTACTGGCTGTTGGCTTTGTAGTAGGCGGCTATTTCGGTAGCGTGTTGGCATTGAAAACCGATAAGGAAACGCTGCGCAAAGTTTTTGCCGTCATCCTTTTTTATACTGCTATTAAACTGATGCGCTGGGATGATGTGATCATCCAATGGTTCAAAAAAATCTTTTGATCAGGCGCAGGTTGTGCGTACGCAATTGCGTTTCGCTATTTACAATTCCGAAGCTATCGATAGGGTCAATACGCACTACACCACTGGAATGCAGTATCTCGTGATCATTCAATAAAATACCCACATGGGTAATGCGTCCTTCAGCATTATCGAAGAATGCCAGGTCGCCCGGTTTTGCTTCCTGCAAAAAACCAATTAGGTCGCCACCTTCTGCCTGCTGCCATGCATCGCGGGGAATGAACATGCCCGCCATTTTAAACACCATTTGAACCAGCCCACTGCAGTCTATTCCCCAAATACTTTTACCGCCCCACAAATACGGCGTACCCATAAAACTGTGCGCTAAAGCCACTACCCGCTCTGCAGTTTGTTCTGCCTGCGATTGGTCTGTGAGCGGCAATGCATCGGCATATTCGATCAAAAACTTTTCAAGCCCGCATTTCTTTTTATCGAGCTGGGTACGCGAGATTCCCTTAAAAAAACATTCGCTTCCCGGGCTGAGATGCACGGGGCGGCCATTCACTTTAGCAGCATGCATGGCCAGTTGCGTGCATATCATTGAACGGTCGTATAAGCCCGGCTCCACCTGCACCAACTGCGATACCTGCACCCAACCTTCGTAGCCATCGTACCTGCAGCGCACTTGCATGAAATCGCCTTCTGTAGCTACATGATCGCAAAGCTCACCAAACAATAACTGGCTCACCATTTCTGCGCGATGCGCAGCACTGGCACGCATGGGCGCTACCGCAACGATGGTTAAAAAAGTCATCTCCCTATTTTTTTACAATGCTACTTCATTCGTGAGAGGAGGATCGCATCATTTTAATCAGGTTGGGGGTTGATATGTGGATTTTAGCGTTATTTACATCTTAAAAGAAAGCATTGCCTGTGGCAGAATATTCGAATCAATTTTCCGATCAACAGTTACTTCAATTGTACAGTGAAAGCGGAAACAATCAATATGCCGGCATTTTACTACAGCGCTACACCATCTTACTTTTTGGTGTATGTATGAAGTACCTGAAAAATGAGGAGGAATCGAAAGATGCCGTTCAGCAGGTGTTTATAAAAGCGCTGGGCGAAATGGGTAAATATGAAATATCCTATTTCAAAAGTTGGTTGTACACGGTGGCCCGCAACCACTGCCTGATGGCACTTCGCAAATCGAACCGCGTAGTGCCCGACGACAATATTGAAAGATATGCATCGAGCGATGGCGACCCACTCGACGGAAAGCAACGGCAACAAGAGCGGGAACAAACATTGGGCTGGCTGGAAGAAGGGCTAGAACAATTGCAGGAACCGCAGAAAGAATGTGTCACCCTTTTTTACTTACAAAAAAGAAGCTACCAGGATATAGCCGCCAGTACCGGCATCAGCCTTATGCAGGTAAAAAGCGCCATTCAAAATGGCAAAAGGAATTTGAGAATTTGGGTAGAAAAACAACGGAAACAACATGCATCCTGATTTACTGAAAATATTATCGAACAACGATCAGCCAATCGACAATGAGCAATTGGTAGCCTACCTTACCGGCAAGCTGAATGCAGAGGAAAGCCATGCGCTGGAGTCCAAACTGAGCGGTGCAGGCTTTGATGAAGATGCCATGGAAGGCCTGATGATGATGCAGGACAAAAAGAATATCGGCACCGTTCAGGCCGAGCTAAATCTTTTTTTGCAGGAAAAACTGCACCAACCCAAAAAGAAGAAAAAGCGAGCCGAGTTGCTTTCATGGAAATGGCTGGCTGTTGCCACAGGTATTCTTATCCTTTTCATCCTGCTTAGCTATTTTGTGATTCATTATTTGTTGCAGTAATACGCCCCGGGTTAAACTACATGCGGTGTAGTTGTATACAATACTAATGTTGACTGGACTGTCGCCACAAACCTTGCACGAATGAAACCATCTGTATTGGGAATGTTACTAAGAGCAACAATTATTGTGCTTATTATATTTTCCGTGTTTGGGCTTTCGATACAATTTATTTTCTCCTACTTCAATCAAAGTATAAATGGACCAGAATTAACCTTTTTAAATTTTGCTGGGCCGTTATTGTTGACAATAGCCATTTTGGTTTTTACAGGGCAAAGACTTTTATCTAAAAACATAATAAAGAAACTCTCATCCAATCCTATCGTCACGATTGTTTTGGCAATCCTGCTATTGGCACTGATGGCCTGGCAAATTTGGTATGTAGTGACACTTTATAAAATGAAAGCTGGCTTAGACTTCAATAGAAAGTTTGCAGAACTAATGCCAATGAGCATGGGATTTCTTGCAACGTTATTCCTTGCAACAGGTGCTTTAATCCAAAAACACGCCAGTTCTCCGAGGCATTAGCGCAGTGTACTTCGAAGACCAGATTCATTATTTATTGCAATAACAAAGCGGCAACAACCCCATCAACATTCAAAGAGTTATACTACATTAGTACTATACCTATATCCGTATAATACCAATGCAGGAAAAGATGTACATCAAAACCTTAGAATGAAAAATTTATTCTTGCGATTCCCAATAGCATCCCGGTTTATCCTTGCCGTTGTCTTAAGCATTTCAGCTCTTATTTTAAGTGGCATTATTGAAACTGCTTCCCTAAAAAAATACTTCCCTTTTACAGGAACAATTCTTTTTATTCTTGTGAATTGGATTTTATATAAAACCGAGAACAAAACATTGAAAGAAATTGGGCTAAACCTGACATTCAGAAATCTCACCTTTCTATTGCTCGGACTGCTTATTGGCGTAGTTGCGCTAGGAATTCAAACATACTTCAGAACACTTTACACCGGCGAACAGTGGAATATCAGCACTGTCATTAATACTACAATATTGTGGAAACAATTATATTATATCCTGCCTATGGCTGCGGTACAGGAGCTGATGTTTAGAGGCTATTGCTTTAAGAAAACCATTGAAGTAAGCAACGTTGTTATAGCAAATATCATTTTCGCAGTCCTGTTCATGCTGGTACATATTCTTGACAATGATGTATTGCAAAACACCCCACAACTTATCTTTTTAGCAATATCAATTCCTGTGGGGCATCTTCTTTTTGCAACGGCTTTATTGAAATCTAGAACGCTATTCTTTCCCATTGGGCTTCATTGGGGCAATAATTGGGCAAGCAGCCATCTAATTGGCCAAAACAATACTGATAAGGTAATTTTTTATACCACCCACCAGCAAGCATTAAATAGCTGGACGCAATTTTTCATTATCATGCTAATATTTATTGTCTTTTTCCTACTGGTCACTTTCTTAATTTGGAAATGGGATAGCTTCACTTTTTTTAAGACACGAATGAATGGGAGCACTTCTGCCAACACGAGGCTCGACTTACTGCCGGGTGACGAATAAACCAGCGCTTCTAGGTGTTAGCGCAGAGCATATCGAAGAACAGATTCATAATTTGTTGCAATACCAAACCGCCCCCCAGCAACATACGAAGAGTTGCACTACCTTGTAGTGGTATACCCATGCGTACTGTACTAATGTTAGCAATAAGCGATATAATTTGTTGAATATGGCAAAGCCGGGAAATAATGAAAAATTCAACTTTTATACTCTTAATAATTTCAGCATTTGCTGCTGGTTTTATAGTTAAAACGTTAGTACTGAAACAAAAGACCGATACAATGCCAGAGGTTGAAAACGATAGTAGAAAGCTGGATGAGCAACTGATCCGAAAAACGGAGGCATCCTACGATTCGGCCTGGCAGCAAGGAAATATTGAAGGCCTATTGGCTTGCTTTACAGATGATGCGATACTAATAAGTCCACGCGGGGATGAAGCCTTTGGGAAAGATCAAATTCGAGATCTCTTTACAGGCTTTTTAAGCCACGAGGCCAGGAACACAAAACATACTAGTAGTATTACAAGAATAAGTTTCATTAGCAATGATGTAGCCATTGTAGATGGAGAAGCATTTATTGATGGGAAAGAAAACCTATCGACTGCAGTCAAACATCACAGGTTTGTTGATGTTCTTATCCGCAAAGGAGATATTTGGCTTATTGCTCAAATTCGGGCCTTTGCCATAAATTGAAATACCTGTTCTTTGAAGTGTTAGCACAGCGCAGCTCGAACTGCAAATCCGGCGAATCATTTAATCACTGTTTTGTCCAAATGCCCTGCATAAAAAAAACCCCTCAGCTAGTGCCGAGGGGCCAATGTCGTTTTCCGCATTCACGGAATCCGTACATATTATCCCAAGATTTCAGTTGCGCATCAATTGGGATAACTGCGGAATGGGCGTTATCCCAAATAAGCTTTCAGCGAGTTGCTGTAGCGAGCCTTTTGCAAACGCTTAATGGCTCTTTCCTTGATCTGGCGAATACGTTCTTTGGTAAGATCGTATTTCTGTCCGATTTGCTCGATGGTTACACCGTTTTCACCGTCCAGTCCAAAATACGCCGAAACGATCTCAGCCTCACGTGGGCTCAGTGATTTCAATACACGGCGAATTTCTTCGCGGAGTGAATCTTTCATCACATCGTCGTCGGTGTCATCGCTACCTTCCAAAAGGTCGCCCATGGCCACATCTTCAGCTTCGTGCACGGGGGCATCCAGGCTGCTGTGGCGGGTGTTGCTTTGGAAAATGTTGTTGATCTCGGTTTCGCTCATCTCCAGGATATCAGCAAGTTCTTCGGTAGAAGGTTCCCGCTCATGCTCCTGTTCGAAAGCCATGTAAGCCTTGTTGGCTTTGTTGTAGGTGCCAATTTTGTTTTGAGGCAAGCGGACCAATCTGCCCTGCTCTGCCAACGCTTGTAAGATGGACTGGCGAATCCACCATACAGCGTACGAAATGAATTTGAAACCTTTGGTTTCATCGAAACGTTGGGCTGCTTTGATCAGACCCAAATTACCTTCATTGATAAGATCGCTCAAAGAGAGACCCTGATGTTGGTACTGTTTGGCCACTGATACCACGAAACGCAGGTTGGCAGTAGTCAGGCGTTCCAAAGCTTTCTGATCACCCATTTTAATGCGCTGAGCCAAAATGGTCTCCTCTTCGGGTGTAATCATTCCAATCTTCGAAATCTCCTGTAAATACTTTTCTACCGCCTGCGAATCACGGTTAGTGATCTGGGTAGCAATTTTTAATTGCCTCATATTTGGTTTTTCTACTTATTGACTATGACCTAAGATAGGTTTCACCTATCGTTCTCTACTACTTTGGAGAAGAGGGATTGTCCACATTGTGAATATCCTTCTTCAACGGGGGTGCAAAGGTAACACTCAATTTCGGCTTTTCATAGTCGATTTAAGCTCTCTTCACGCTCCACTTCCGCGTTTTCTATATTATTAGACGCTTTAACCGCAGTTTTCAGCAAAAAAAACTGAGATTTTACCGAATTATTGCAGAAGCTTAACGAATTAATGGCTCCGGCACCCTAATAGTAACCCGTTGCACCAAAATCCAAACTTCCTGTTACCCATATCAGCTTCCCCTCATCCGTTCATTCCCTGCTCATAGTCATTGGGTTCGAGTGAGTTGCCCCTTTATATTTGGCAATTAGCCAGTTAAACTTTAAAAAGATGATAGAATTAAGGTCCGATACGTTCACCAAGCCCAGTCCTGCCATGCTCGAAGCCATGATGGCCGCCCCCGTGGGCGATGACGTATTTGGAGAAGACCCCACGGTAAACCGGTTGGAAACCATGGTGGCCGAACTGTTTGGCATGGAAGCCGCCCTGTTTTGCCCCAGTGGCACTATGACCAATCAAATAGCCATTAAAGCGCATACCCAGCCGGGTGATGAAGTCATTTGCGACGAACTCAGCCATGTATATCAATATGAAGGTGGGGGCATTGCTTTCAATTCGGGATGCGCTACCAAACTTATCCATGGCAACCGCGGAAGAATTACCGGGGCACAGGTGGAAGCGGCCATCAACCCCGACGATATTCATAAGCCTCCCTCCCGCCTGGTGGTGCTGGAAAATACCAGCAACCGCGGTGGCGGCGCCTGCTATGCTTTTGAAGACATTGAAAACATAAAATCGGTGTGCACCCGGCATGGGCTTTCGCTGCACCTGGACGGAGCCCGAATCTGGAATGCCATGGTGGCGAAAAACGAGTCGCCTGCCCAGTACGGCCGCATATTCGATAGCATTTCGGTTTGCCTGAGCAAGGGAATGGGAACACCCGTAGGAAGTGTATTGATTGGCACACATGCCTTCATCCAAAAATCGAGGAGGATCAGGAAAATTTTAGGTGGCGGCATGCGGCAAGCCGGCTACCTGGCTGCTGCGGGTATTCATGCCATTCAGCATCATCTTCCAAAACTTGCCCTCGATCATCAACATGCTGCTATGGTGGCCGAAGTGCTGGCACGCAAAAGCTGGGTGAGTGAGGTACTGCCACCCGAAACCAATATTCTCATTTTTAAAACCACCGATACCATGCCTGCGGCTGCCCTGGTAAAAAAGTTGGCAGAAAACGATATTCATTGCCTCGCCATTGGGCCCGATGCCATCCGTTTCGTTTTCCATTTGGATGTATCTGCAGCGCAAACAGCATTGCTCTGTTCTGTGCTTGAAAAATGGTAAGAAGGAAATTTTCACGGCCCAATATCCTCTTTCAAATCAGCTCACCTGCTGCGCATTTGTTAGTACCTTGCGCAGGCTAAAAGAAAAAATATGTTACCACAAATAAATCCAACTACCACAAAAGCCTGGCAACAACTCGCAGCGCATGCAGACAGCATGAAAAAAACGCATATGCGCCAACTGTTTCAGCAAGATGCTGAACGCTACAATAAGTTTTCGATAGCCGATAAGGATCTGATTTTTGATTACTCGAAGAACCTTGTGACTGATGAAACAATAGCTTTACTCACGCAGCTTGCAACGGACTGTGGCTTGGCACAAGGCATCAAAGCCATGTATGCAGGCGACGCCATCAACCATACAGAAGACAGGAGTGTATTGCATGTAGCATTGAGAGCTGCAGCCAATGAATCGTATGTGGCCAATGGCGAAAATGTAGTACCCGCAGTACACCAGGTATTGCAACAGATGGAAGCTTTCTGCCAAAAAATTCATAGTGGTAGCTGGAAGGGATACACCGGCAAACCCATCAAGTATATTGTAAACATTGGCATTGGCGGCAGCGACCTTGGTCCCGTAATGGTAACCGAAGCACTTCGCCCCTATTGGAAGCCCGGCATCGCCACTTATTTCGTGAGCAATATTGACGGTACCCATATGGCCGAAACTTTGAAAAAAGTAACGCCCGATGAAACGCTTTTCCTGGTAGCCAGCAAAACATTTACCACCCAGGAAACCATGACCAATGCGCATACTGCCCGCCAATGGTTTCTGCAACATGCCAAAGATGAAAAGCATGTGGCATTGCATTTTGCAGCATTAAGCACCAACGAAAAAGCCGTAGTGCAGTTTGGGATAGATGCGCAAAATATGTTTGCCTTCTGGGATTGGGTAGGTGGCCGATATAGCTTGTGGAGTGCAATTGGCTTGTCTATTGCCCTCACTATTGGCTTCGAAAATTTCAGAGCTTTATTGGATGGCGCTCAACATATGGATCACCATTTTCGCGATGAGCCATTCGAAAAAAACATACCTGTATTGATGGGCTTGCTGGGCATTTGGTACACCAACTTCTTTAATGCATCCAGCGAAGCTATTTTACCATACGATCAATACATGCACAGGTTTGCCGCCTATTTTCAACAAGGCAATATGGAAAGCAACGGTAAAACCACCGACCGCAACGGGCAACGGGTTGACTACGCCACAGGCCCTGTTATTTGGGGTGAGCCAGGCACCAATGGTCAACATGCATTTTACCAACTCATTCACCAGGGCACGCTGTTGATCCCCTGCGACTTTATAGCACCGGCCATCAGCCACAATCCCATTGGCGATCATCATCAAAAATTGCTCAGCAATTTCTTCGCACAAACTGAAGCATTGATGAATGGAAAAACCGCTGAAGAATGCAGGGCGGAAGGCGTTGCAGAAAACCTGGTTCCTTTTAAAGTGTTTGAAGGCAACAAGCCTACCAATTCTATTTTGGTAAAACAGGTTACACCATTTGTATTGGGACAAATGATAGCCATGTACGAACACAAAATTTTTGTACAGGGTGTGCTGTGGAATATTTACAGCTTCGACCAATGGGGTGTTGAATTGGGCAAGCAGTTGGCCAACAAAATTTTGCCAGAACTGGTGAACAACGGGGCAGTGAGCAGCCACGACAGCAGTACCAATGCGCTGATCAACCAGTATAAAAAATGGGCTGCGAAATAATTTCAGTCTAAGCAACTAAGCACTCCAACACGCCGGCTCAAAAAGTCGGCGTGTTGCTTTTTGAGCAGTCATTATTTCTTCCCAAAAAATACAGTGGCAGACGAAAACTGTAGAAAAGAAAACCCACTAAGGCATTTTTTGCGTCAATGCTTCCATCACTACAAAAACGGCCGGGCAAAAGCTGGCATTTTTGAGCGTAATGTTTTTGCGATGCAGCAGCACATCTTCATCGGTGTAAGGAAATCGGCGGCAATCGGAAGGGCGGTCTTCGTAAATGCTGCAAAAATTATCGGCACCCAAAAATGGACAGGGCGCCTGGCGGGTAACATAATCTCCATCTTCATCGAGGCGTAGATAGGTTTCAATAAAGTCCGACTCTTTCATGCGCAAAACTTTACTGATCCTGCGGATATCGGGAGTTTTAAAACGGGGCGAATAGTTTTTACAGCAGGCAGCACATGCCAGGCAATCGATGGTAGAAAACGCCTCTTCATGCAAAGCGGGCAATTGCTTCACCACTTTACGCACATCTACTTTTTGCAGGAATTGCTTGTATTTCTTTTGATTTTCCGCCGATTTCTTTTGCCAGTTTTGAGGAAGTTCCATACTCATGTTAAACACTATTCAATTTTATGCACATCAACCTCCGGTCAAACGCTTGCTTAGGCCGTGCTCCGTTACCTTTGCACCACATTTTTAAATAACAGTCCGGTTCTCCCCATTCATTTTATGGCCATCTGCATGTTTATGCACTGATAATCAGCCAACAAAATGTATTGCAAAGGAGCAGGAAATGTTCAAAATTAAACAGGTATGAATTTGTTTGAGCATCAATCTTCAGAATTTCACGAAAGGCATATTGGTACCATGGGCAGCGAGCATGACATGCTGGCCTCCATTGGAGTGGATTCATTGGACACCCTTATTGACCGTACCGTACCTGCTTCTATCCGACTGGAAGCCCCACTCAATGTACCCGATTCCCTGAGCGAAGCCGCATTGCTGCAACACCTGAAAGATCTTTCGCTCAAAAACACCATCAGCCGCAATTATATCGGCCAGGGTTATTACGATACGTTGACACCTTCTGTGATCCTGCGCAATATTTTTGAAAACCCGGGTTGGTATACTCAGTACACTCCCTACCAGGCCGAAATAAGCCAGGGTCGTTTGGAAAGCCTGCTCAATTACCAAACCATGGTAAGCGACCTCACCGGCCTTCCCATTTCCAATGCAAGCCTGCTCGACGAAGCCACTGCTGCAGCGGAAGCCATGAACATGTTGTTTCATCATGTAAACAAAGGCCCCGAAGCACAAGCGCCCAATTTCTTTGTAGACCAGCATACGTTTCCACAAGTAATTGATGTAGTCATTACCCGTGCTACGCCACTGGGCATCCAGGTGGTGATCGGCGATTATAAAAACGCAACAATCGACAATACTTATTTCGGTGCATTGATCCAATATCCCAACAGCATTGGTAGCATCGAAGATTATCGTTCATTTATTGCCGCTGTGCATGCAGTAGGTGGCGGTGTAGCCATGGGCACCGACCTGATGGCACTCACCCTGCTTACCAGCCCCGGCGAATTAGGTGCCGATGTTGCGTATGGTTCATCGCAGCGTTTTGGTGTACCACTTGGTTATGGTGGCCCGCATGCTGCATTTTTTGCTGCTAAAGATGAATTCAAAAGAGCATTGCCCGGCCGTATTATTGGCGTAAGCATTGATGCTACCGGCAACCGTGCGTTGCGCATGGCACTGCAAACAAGAGAGCAGCATATCAAACGTGAAAAAGCAACTTCGAATATTTGTACTGCCCAGGCTTTGCTGTCGAACATGGCTGCTATGTACGCCATTTACCACGGGCCTGCAGGTCTGAAAAATATTGCGAAGCGCATTAGTTTGCTCACCAGCGTACTGGGCCATGCGCTCAGCGATATGGGATATACATTGAGTGCCGGCGATTATTTCGATACCCTGCAAGTAAAAGTGGATAATGCAGAAAGGATTCGTGCCATTGCCGAAAGCTACCGTATTAATTTCCTCTATGCCAATGCCAATACTATCGGTATTTCTCTGGATGAAACCACTACACAAAACGATGTGCTGGATATTGCACAAGTGTTTGCTATTGCCGCAGGGCAACCAGCAGCCACTATTGTTTTTTCGGACGATGCATCGCTTGAAAATATTCCGACACATGCTGTGCGTACCTCTGCTTATCTGCAACATCCTGTGTACAACACGCATCGCAGCGAAAGCCAGATGATGCGTTATATCAAATCGCTGGAGAACAAAGACCTTTCGCTCAACACCAGCATGATCAGTCTGGGTAGCTGCACCATGAAACTGAATGCCGCTACAGAAATGATCCCGTTGAGCTGGAACCACTGGAGCAAAGTGCATCCGTTTGCACCGGCCGCACAAGCTGCAGGCTACCACGAAATGATGAAAGAGTTGAACGACTATCTCTGTGCCGTAACCGGTTTTGATTATTGCTGGTTGCAACCCAACAGTGGTGCGCAGGGTGAGTTTGCAGGATTGCTTGCTATCAGGAATTATCATATCAAAAACAACAACCCACATCGCAATGTGGTGTTGATACCCATTAGTGCCCACGGCACCAATCCTGCAAGTGCAGTAATGGTAGGCATGAAAGTGGTAGTGGTAAAAGCCCTCGAAAACGGGTACATAGATGTAGAAGATTTCAAAGCCAAAGCCATTCAGCATAGTGCTAACCTGGCCGGTACCATGATCACCTACCCAAGCACCTATGGCATTTTTGAAGAATCGGTAAAAGAAATTTGCGACCTGGTGCATGAACACGGTGGACAAGTGTACATGGATGGTGCCAATATGAATGCACAGGTAGGATTGACATCGCCTGCTACCATTGGTGCCGATGTTTGCCATTTGAACCTCCACAAAACATTCGCTATTCCACATGGCGGTGGCGGTCCCGGCATGGGACCCATTTGCTTCCGTAGCCATTTGAAAGATGTGTTCATGAACCTGCCACAGGAAGCTGAAGCGCTGGGTAATGATGACACTATTCGTTCGGTGAGTGCAGCACCATTTGGTTCAGCTTCTATCCTACTCATCAGTTATGCTTACATCCGCATGCTGGGTGCAAGAGGTTTGCGCAAAGCCACTGAATATGCAATTCTGAATGCCAACTATATGCGTGCCCGCCTGCAGGAGCATTATCCTATTTTGTACACCGGCAGCAACGGCACTTGTGCGCATGAGTTTATTGCCGACCTGCGTCCGTTTAAAAACACAGCGGGTGTTGAAGCGGCTGATGTGGCCAAGCGCCTGATGGACTATGGTTTCCACGCTCCTACACTAAGTTTCCCGGTTGCAGGTACCATCATGATCGAACCTACCGAAAGCGAAGACAAAGCAGAACTCGATCGCTTTTGCGATGCGATGATCGCTATTCGCCAGGAGATCAGGGATATTGAAGAAGGCCGCATGGACAAGCTGAACAACCCGCTGAAAAATGCGCCGCATACACAGCAGGTGGTAACTGCCGACGAATGGACTCGTCCATACTCTCGTCAGCAAGCTGCATTCCCGCTTCCTTATGTAAGTGCCAACAAATTCTGGCCTTCTGTAAGCCGCGTAAACGATACGCATGGCGACAGGAACCTGATCTGCACCTGCGAACCTGTTGAAAGTTTTATGGAAGCTGAAAGCTGATATCGTTTCACTTCATAGTATACTAAAAACACCCGATGGGTTCGGGTGTTTTTATTTGTGTACCATGCTGTTCAGATGCAAGAACCCTTTCCTTTGTATCCATTTTTGTAAATAAAAACAAAGACCATGGCAGCATGTGAGTTTGTATGGATCAATGGAACAATGATGCCGGCAGCAGATGCAGGCATCGGCATTCATGATGCAGCATTGAACCGGGGATATGGCGTGTTCGATTTTTTAAAAACTGCACAATCCATCCCGCTGTTTGTAGAAAGCCATCTCAACCGTTTATTTTTCTCTGCAGGGCAAATGCATTTATCCATTGCATACACCAGGCAGGAAATTCATGACACGATCACGCAGTTAATAGCTGCCAATAAACAAGCTGAAATTGGTGTAAAAATTTTAGTGACCGGAGGATACAGCAATACCGGGTATAGCATTGGCACACCCAATATCATCATCAGCGGGCACCCGCTTCCTGCATATATCTCCGAACAATACGAGCAAGGCATTCGTGTGATCACACATAGCTACCAACGCGAAATGCCGCAGGTAAAAACCATTAATTACACAAGGGGGTTATGGCTGCAGCCAACAATAGAAGCTGCGGGAGCTTTGGATGTAATTTATACCCATGATGGAAATGTACTCGAAACGCCCAGAAGCAATGTGTTCGTAGTAGATACCCATGGAAGAATCAGCACGGCAAAAGATGGTGTATTGCATGGCATTACCCGGAAAACAATTATTGAAACGGCTGCGACTACCCTTCCCATTTTTGAAGAACCAGTGCGGGTAGAAAGTTTGCACCAGGCTTCCGAAGTATTTCTTACCAGCACTACCAAAGGCGTGTTACCCATAACCATAGTGGATGGACAACCTATCGGCAACGGCAAACCGGGGCCCGTTGCACAAGCATTAAGTGCATTGCTTCAAAAAGCTACAGCTGGCTATGTAGAGCAAAAGCTACACCCTTCCGGCTTTAACTAACAGGGGAAACGACACCTTACGAACTGCTGTATTTCCCCATGCCTGCGCTAGCGTTTGCCAATGCGCATGCAAGCTTTGTGCGCCAACAGTTTCTGTCATTTTTTTTACAGCAGACCAGGTTTGAATATACCCTTCAAACTGCTCCAGCCTCCATTGGCATTCCATATCGAAATGCGGCATTGCTACGGGTTCGAATGGGAAATACAAACTAGCATAGCCATCGTCAATCAATTTTCTTTCCGGTTCCCAATATGGGCCCACAACACTGCGGTAAAAATGTTGCAGCCATGCATCTACTGCTCCATCCACCTTACACAATCCATACCCTACACAAGTAATAACACCTCCCGGTTTTAATACCCTTCGTACTTCATTGTAAAATGCATCGTTGGCAAACCAATGGATGGCCTGGCCCACTGTAACTGCATCAAAAAAATGTTCGGGATAATCGGTTTGATGCGCAGGCTGCACACTATAATGAATGCCCTTATGCGCAGGTGCATTTTTTATTTGCTGTGCACTTAAATCGCTGGCACAGACCAGGTTGAAATAGTCGGCGAGCAATACTGCCAACTGGCCATTGCCGGTAGCACAATCCCATACTACGCCTTTGTAGGTAGTAAGTTTCGAAATTACTTTTGCCAGCACTTTTGGATAAACCGGTCGATACTTTGCATAATCAGCAGCCGTATCCGAAAACAAATCTTTAGTATCCATTTGTAGCAAAGGAACTAACTATTTGAACACAGTTCCTTTGGCTGTCCACCAGGGATGAATTTCATAATCCAATCTTCCAGCTTTGATGGCAGGATCTGTCTGCAACAGTTTCTCCACTTCTTCTTTACTAGCTGCGTCAAAAATGAAGATGCCCCGCCAATTGCCATCATCGCCAAACGGACCGGCCACGATGAGTTTGCCTGCATCTGCCATCACCTGCATATTGGCCATATGGCCTTTCTGCAGTTTATTGATCACGGCAGTATCGGTTATTTTATCCCTGTCCTTCCCTTTGGAAAGCATCACGAACCAATACTGTTTCATTTCATATTTGGGCGGATCTGGCTTTGTGCCAGGTTGCTGGGCCTGCAGGCAGAAATATGCAAGGCTAAACACCACGGCAGCAAGTATTTTTTTCATACGCATAGTTTAAGAGTATAAATGAATGATCTCTGCCAAGTTAGCAAAGTTCCACACTTCTATGGCCGGAGTTCTACAAATGGCGGCGCTGCAATCAACCTACAACTTTGTGCAGTATTTTCCATTCTCTTTCACACATGCCCTACACTCCGGTATGGCTATTCCTTTAGTTTTGTTCTCATAAATGAAAAGCATGGCCCGCACCGACTGGTTTGATGAATGGTTTGATACACCTTACTATCACCAGTTGTATTTTCAACGCGACGAGAAAGAAGCATCCGGTTTTATCGACTTATTGATCGCCCATTTGCAGGCAGCACCCAACAGCACCATGCTGGATGTAGCCTGTGGCAAAGGCAGGCACAGCTATCACCTGCATGAACTTGGCCACGATGTAACCGGCATCGACATTTCGGTACAGTCCATTTCAGAGGCCAACGAATCTGCCGAACAGGGGTTGCAGTTTTTTGTGCACGATATGCGCCAGCCATTCCGCATCAACTATTTTGATTACGCCTTCAACTTCTTCACCAGCTTTGGCTATTTCAATACCCGACGTGAACATGACGCAGCCATTCGCACCATCGCCCAATCATTAAAGCTGGATGGCATATTGGTGATCGATTATCTCAACGTGCACTTTGCTGAAGACCATTTCAAACACCAGTTCGATATTGAAATGAATGGCACCAATTTTCATATCACCAAATGGATGGATGAAGATCATTTCTATAAAAAAATTGAAGTGGAACGCGACGAATTCACCGAACCGCATGTGTACACAGAAAAAGTGGCCAAATTTTCACTCGGAGATTTTACAGAAATGCTTGCATACCAGGGCTTGCAGATAATGGAGGTGTTTGGCGATTACCAATTGGGCCCCTACGATGTGCGCACCACTCCCCGCATGATCATGATCGCTAAAAAAATAAGGCCATAGCTATGTACTCCCACAGTACGCAAATACGAATTCATTATGCACTCACCGACCAAATGGGTGTAGTGTATTATGGCAATTATGCGCAGTTTTTTGAAATAGCCAGAACAGAATCTTTTCGTGCACTGGGATTTACCTACAAAGCGCTGGAAGCAATGGGCATTATGATGCCCGTTTCGGATATGCATATTCATTATCGAAAACCCATTCGATACGACGAACTCATTTCTGTAAAAGTGACGATCAAAGATTGGCCCATACACCGCAAGATCACTTTCTATGGAGAGATCACCAATGAAGCAGGAGAAGTGTGTACTACCAGCGATATCACATTGTATTTTGTAGATGCTACTACCATGAAGCCCGTACAAATGCCAGGGCACATGGCCGATATTTTACGTCCCTTTTTCGAACCGGCTTAATAATCATCCGGGATATTCCACACTGGTATCGGCGGCTTGTACAATATCGAATATCAATGAAGCGGCAAGCCTTGCTGTACGCTGGTCCTGGTCGAATACCGGGTTTACTTCAGCTATATCTACCGAACAAACTTTTCCGCTGATCACAATATGGCGCAGTAGTCTCTTGAACATGCTATTGGGTGCAATGCCATTGAAAGCCGCAGCACTTACCCCCGGCGCATGGCAAGCTGCAAACACATCCATATCAATGGTCAGTTGCAATACATCGGCATTGGCCATGGTGGCATTTACAGCCGTTATCAATGCTTCGAGTTGATCGTTGGTAAAATGTTCGGCTAAAAAATAACGTGCTCCAATATCATCAGCTGTTTGAAAAAGCCTTCGTGTATTGCTGTACTGCTGAATGCCAATAGCGAGATAATGAAATGGGTATTGATGCGCACCGCACCAGTCCTGCATTTGCCAGATGCCTGTACCAGAACTGGCTTTGTTTTTCTCCGGCTCCCTCAAATCGAAATGAGCATCAAAGTTGATGATACCAAACTCCTGTCCCTTCAGATGGGGTTGTATGCCCAAAAAATTTGCCCATGCTACTTCGTGCCCTCCACCCAAAACAATTGGTAAATAATTAGCAGCTTTTGCACTGGCCACCACTTTGCCCAAAGCCTCCTGCGCAGCTTCCAGGTCCTGGTCGTTGCAAACAATATCGCCCAGATCGGTCAACACGATATGCGAGGCATTCAATGGAAAATTTTTGCAGGCCTCCCGAATGAACCTTGGTGCAGATACAGCACCTACCCTGCCCTGGTTTCGGCGAACACCTTCATCGCAACAAAAACCTATGAACGCAATGCCCTGGTGTTTTTCGCCAATTTGGGGCAACGATTCTGTTTCGAGATTTACACAACGCATTACCTGGTGCCAGCGCAATACATCGGGCGTATTGCCGTCAACTCTTCCTTTCCAGATAGCAGTATCTGCATGTTGGTAAATGGCCATAAGTATAAATTTAATGAACTGTTGCTGCTCCTTCCCTATATACCAGTTGCAATATTTTCAACCGTTGGCAAACCTACTTCAAGTAAAAAATTTCCGGCTTATCACTTACGTTTTTTCTTGCCGAAGTTCTTTGGAATAGGCGCTTTGCCCTTTGCCGATTTTGGTTTGGATGAACGGGTGGCTTTTATCAATCCTGCTATTTCCTTTTCACTCATAGCAGGCGTTGACATTTCTGTTTTCACCCATTCAAAATCGAGCTGGCGTTTTTCCAGGTTAGCTGCCACTACTTTAATGCGAACCGCATCACCCATCCTGAATTTTCGCCCGCTGCGCAAACCCACCAGGCTATAATCGGATTCTATATGCCGGAAATCGTCGTAGTAGTTCAAATCTCTTAAGCTTACCAGCCCTTCACATTTATGCTCCACGGTTTCGGCCCAAAAACCAAACGTAGACACACCGCTGATGACCGCATCAAATTCTTCACCAATGTATTCCGACAAAAACTCTACCTGTTTGTATTTATTGGCGCTGCGTTCGCATTCCATAGCAGCTCTTTCTCTTTCGCTGCAATGCTTACATTTTTCTTCCAGCTTTTTGTCCGCTACAATTTTTTCATCGAGTACCTGTTGCAATATCCGGTGCACCAACACATCAGGATAACGCCGGATAGGCGATGTAAAATGGCAGTAATGTTCGAAGCCCAAACCATAGTGCCCAATATTCTGCGTGGTATAAATGGCTTTGGCCATGGTGCGAATGCCCAGTTGTTCCAACACATGCTGCTGTGGTGTACCCTGCGCTGCTTTCAGCATTTCGTTGAAAGAATTGGCAATGGCATCAGCATCTTTTGTATCGAAGGTGTACCCAAATTTTCGGGCAAATGCAATGAAGGGTGCCAGCTTTGCTTCATCGGGCTGATCGTGTATTCGATAAGGAAAAGGCATGGGTTTATCATTCACCTTTTTCTTACTGATCTCTTCCGCCACTGTGCGGTTGGCCAATAGCATGAATTCTTCGATGAGCTGGTGCGATTCCTTACTTTCTTTTACTACAATGCCAATTGGCTTTCCATCTTCATCCAATTGAAAACGCACTTCCTGCGAACTGAAATTAATAGCGCCTTTATCGAACCGGTCTTTGCGAAGCTTGCGTGCCATGCTGTTGAGCAGCAGCACCTCTTCGGCATACAAACCTTCTTTGCTTTCGATGATCTGTTGTACTTCTTCGTATGTAAACCGATGATTGGAATGGATCAATGTGCGGCCCAACCATTTTTGTTTGATGGCGCCGGCTTTGGTTACATGAAACACTGCCGAAAATGTAAACTTGTCTTCATTCGGTCTTAAAGAACATAATTCATTGCTGATACGTTCGGGCAGCATCGGGTTCACCCTATCGGGCAGGTACACACTAGTAGCACGTTGGTACGCTTCTGTATCCAGCGTAGTTCCCTCTTCCACAAAATGACTTACATCGGCAATGTGTACGCCAATTTCATACAGATCTTTTCCTATGTTTTTAATACTGAGTGCATCGTCAAAATCACGGGCATCTACCGGGTCGATGGTGAATGTGAGTGTCTCCCTGAAATCTTTGCGACGACGGAGCTCATCAGCAGGTATATGCTCGTTCATGCGGGCCGCATCTTCCAATGCCTCGTCTGAAAATTGCAACGAAAAGCCATTCTCCATCAGGATGTCTTTCATGGCAACATCATTGAGGTCGTGCATGGCCATTTTCTCCACCACTTCTGCTATAGGCCTGCGATCCGACTTATCCCAACGCACCATTTTCACGATCACTTTATCATCGTCCCTTACTTCAAAATCGGGTTCATCTTCAATTACAAATTGCGGCAATGGCCTTTCACTATCAGGCATAAAAAACCAACGGCCTGCATGTCCACGAAGCGTACCCATGAACTGCGTGGTTTTGCGCTGCAGTACATCCACAATTTTGCCTTCACGCTTTCTGTCACCACTTCCATCGCGGGTAATGGCCACACGAACTTTATCGCCATGAAACGCACGGTTAAAATCAGCCGGTCGCACCAATACATCCGTACTGTCGCCCCCGGTAATTACAAAACCTAAACCCGACCGCGTTATATCGAGTGTACCGGTTACTTCCGAAGTTTTGCTATGCTTATGCCTGCCTGTTGCTTTCTTACTCATGATCTTTTTCCTTTCCAAAATTTTGTACAAAAGCCAATACCGTTGCCTTAAATTTTTCCTCTTCGCCAAACAATACTTTGTGGCGAACTGGCTGCACATACAGGGGAAGCTGGTTGAGTTCGGTGCCGAACTTCACCAATCGAACAGCATCTTTTTCTGTGGTGAGCAGCATTTTATACTGCGCCTGCATGCTATTGAATTTCTGCCGCATCGTATTCAGGTCGTCGATCGTAAACACATAATGATCGCTATAGCTCAGTTGATCGTATGCCGCAGCATGTGTTTCCAAATGCTTTTTCAATGGCGTGGGATTGGCAATACCACATACCAGCAACACTTCTGTTTCGTGTGTCAATATATATTCCTGCGCCGATAAAATATGGTATGGTGTTCCATATTCGAATGCTACAAAATACACCTGCTGGTGTGAAGCAGGATTTATTTTTTGCAGGATCGTATTCTTTTCTTCTTCCGATATACCGGGAGGACATTTGGTGACCACAATAATTTGCGCCCTTGCAGCACTCTTGCGTTGATCCCGCAGATCGCCCGATGGCAAAAACCAATCGTACCAATATGGATTGCTATAATCGGTCAACAAAATATTCAGGCCGGCAGTAATGGACCGGTGCTGAAATGCATCATCTAAAATAATCGCTTCTGTTTCGGGCCTGTCCTGCAACAACTGCGGCACAGCCACTATCCGCTCTTCGCCTACTGCCACTGCCACTTCAGGAAACTTAATATGAAACTGCATGGGTTCATCGCCAATCTCCAACGCACTGGTATGTTCGTTGGCCAGCAGGTAGCCTTTTGTTTTTCGCTTATACCCCCTGCTCAATGTAGCCAGTTTATAATGTGGTTTCAGCCAGCCTATCAGCAATTCGGTCATCGGGCTTTTGCCGGTGCCCCCCACACTTAAATTGCCCACACAAATCAATGGCAGGTTGAACGATACAGAACGCTTCCATTTCCAGTCGTACATTTTATTGCGCACCATCACCACCAAAGCCATCAATAAAGAAAGCGGGAAGAGTAAAAAGCGAAGACCCCGAATCAGGTAAAAATTAAAATGCATAAAGTGTATGCGGCGTAATACAATATTTTAAAGGTACATCATTGGCATTGATATCCTCAATAGCCTGCACCGGTTCGTACCAACTTAATCCAATGCTAATGATATCGGGGCGGCAGCGTTGCAAAAACCGATCGTAAAAACCTTTGCCATATCCCACCCGGTATCCACGTTGGTCGAATGCGAGCAGCGGTACAAACACGATATCAATTTCCGCAGGTTGTACAATGGGTCCGTTTTGCGGTTCTTCTACACCATATTGAGAAAGCTTCCATTCGGTATCATCCGTTTCCAATATAGCTTCCATACTATTGTCCGCCATTTGCGTACGTGGATAACAAACCTGCAAATGATTGTTGATTTCTATCAACGCTTCTTCAAAAAACTGCACCGGTACTTCGTTCCTTTTGGCAATGGGTTTGTAGCTAAGCAACACATTCCCTTCAGGCAAAACTATTTGCTCCAAATGTGCCAGCATATGCGCCGACAGCCTATGCATATCCTGCAAGCCCAGTTCGGCTCTTTTGCTGAAATACGCTTTGCGAAGACCGGCTTTGGTAAGGCTCATTGGAGAGTGTTTAAAACGTCAATTACCCTTCCGTTGGTTCGAAAAAAGAAAAAATGGTAGTGCCGTAATTGCGTTGTTTGAAATAACCCGGGAATTGTTCGTAGTTATTGCGGGGTGTATGCTCCAATACAAAAATGCCTTCGGGTGCCAACAGTTTTTTCTGAATGATGATGCGTGGCAAATCGTCGATGGTTGTAAGCGCATACGGCGGTCCTGCAAAAATAAAATCATACTGCTCCGTGGCCGTTTCCAAAAACTTGAATACATCCAGCTTCAACATTTTTACCGGTGGCGCTCCCAATGTTTTCAGGTTGCCTGCTATAAAGGCAAACATACTCGGGTCTTTCTCCACCAGTGTGCTATCGGTAGCGCCACGGCTGAT
The DNA here is from genome assembly GCA_035456005.1 of Phnomibacter sp. Taxonomy (GTDB): domain Bacteria; phylum Bacteroidota; class Bacteroidia; order Chitinophagales; family Chitinophagaceae; genus Phnomibacter. The sequence continues at coordinate 1,063,866 of DATIEA010000004.1, forward strand.
GAGCTCGTAAGTAATGGCGCCGGTACCACCAAACAGGTCAAGGGTTTTGAGTCCTTCAAAATCTATTTGGTGCTGCAGCATATTAAAAAGCCCTTCTTTGGCTATATCGGTAGTAGGCCTGGTGTAAGGCATTTTTGTTGGTGGATGAATTTTTCTTCCACCCCATTCGCCGCCAATTATTCTCATGACAAAATGGTATAGAGATGAGCAAAATAATGTGGCGAAACTGCTTCACCGGTTGGGATGGCAACGGGCCACAATGTTATTTGCTGTAAATATTTTTCGATGCCCTGGTACAATGCCGCTTCTTTTTCTATCATGCCACTTACCAGCCATTGTGTATCGCCGGCCGGCAGATCGTATTGCTTGCAAATATTCAGCAGGCGGTAAGCCAGGTCGTCGGCGCTGATGACTGGAAGCATGCCCGCAAACAACAATCCATCTTTTGTATGCAGCAACAGCAATGCCTGCTTATCAGCCAGTACCAATTGCCCCAATGGCTGTTCGGCCTGCAAAGGTTTCTTCAACAATTCGCCTGCCAAATGACGGACTGTGAGTATATCAAAATGCTTTTGCAAACAAGTCAACACAGTTTGTGGTACCTGCCATGCCAGCACCATATCTTTTTCGGGCACCAGGTCGGCCATGGGTTGATGCCAATCGGCAGTACCCAACAGCAAATTCAACTCCGCCTGCGATTGCTCGGCATGGAACAAAGTTTGCGGCACAGGCAACATGCGCTGTGCTGCACATACCAGCAAGGTCTCCAAATTGCGAAGCGCAAATAAGCGGCTTTGGGCTACTACAAAATCCCAATCCTCTTCATCCACAATACTGCCGCTAAAAGACTCGATAGCTTCTATGGCACCATCGCTGGTGTTCCAAAGCAAAACATGTACATGAAAAGGTGCCCATTCGATGAGCAACTTCCTGCTTCCGGTTTCGAAGGGAGCGAGGGCCGATGTGCCAATATCAATTGATTTTGCAACCATTGCGGCAAACTTAAAGTTTTTTATGCCTGCATCAGAAAAGCCCTCAAATTTCACAAAGCAAGGGCAGTGTCAGCCCTTGCAAAAAAATCCCGCATCTTTGAAATTGATTATGACCGAAACCGCTTCCATACCACCGCCTTTGCGCATCATGCCTGTACAATGGGTGTACTGGGCCGCCGGTAGCTACCTGCTTCCTATGGCGGCAGTAATTATGCCTGCCGAACAATTGTGCGTGAACAACGATTGTTATACCCTCCCGCTTTGGTACCAATATACAGGCCAGGCTTTAGTGGGCGTATTGGCATGTATGCTGCTATTGCAAATGCTGGTTTGGCTGGGCCGCAAAAAATGGGTGATCTGGCCCGGTGTGGTAGCCGGCCTATATGTTGTGGCTTTCACCATTCTCAAACTCATTTCACTTTCCAACCCCATGCCTGCCCCTGCAGGTTCACTGGCTGCTACGGTCCATAGCAGCATATCGCCCATGTGGGGCTTGTACCTGCTGCTGGCTGGTGGCATTCTATTGCTTGGCATGCATGCCTGGCTCATGAGCAAGCGGGCAGATTAGGCAAACGCGGTACTATTTCAAACACATTTTTTAACCCAACTCACTGGTTTACAGGGCGGGAATGGCGCAATTTTTGCAAGGTTCCCTACTCATCACTATAAATCCCCATACGGTGGGTTTTTGTTTTGGCTGGTACATATTCGGGGCAATTATCTTTGACGCACATGGCTACACAAGCAAAAAATAAGAAGGGCAGCGATAAGGCTGAAATGAAGCAGGAAAAAGAGCAAACCGTAAGCATAAAGGAGGTGGTGAAGGACGAAAGAACGCATAAGATCAGCGGGTTTTCTCTCCTCATTTTCAGCATTCTGCTTTTTATGGCATTGGTATCGTATTGCTTTACCTGGAGGCAAGACCAGGATAAAGTATTTGCGGCCGGGGCCAATTTCCTTTTTGCCGACAATCTGAAAGTGGACAACCTGCTAGGCCGTCTTGGCGCATGGACCGGGCACACCCTTATTTACAAAGGATTTGGACTGGCCTCTTTTTTACTCTGCAGTTTCCCATTTGTGTTAGGCGTCAATTTCATATTTGGTAAAAAGCTTTTTTCCATTGGCCGCAACCTGAAATATGTGATCACAGGCATTGTGTTTTTTAGCGTGGCCCTTGCTTTTTTCACCCCAAAATCAGGGTTTAGTTTTGGTGGCGCCGTGGGCGAAATGAGCAGCCAATATTTGACAAACCTGATTGGCGCAACCGGGACAGGCCTGGCACTTTTTGTAGTAGGATTGAGCTGGTTTATCTGGCGTTTCAACCCGGTATTCAAACTTCCAAAATCCACTCCAAAGCCCGCCCCTGCCGCAGTACCTGTAGCGGAGCCGGTGGCAGAAACAACAGAAGAACCATCACAGGTTCCTGCACCTGAAGCGGAAAAAGCTGCGACAGGATTTGTACCCCTACCCGCAGCAGGCAAAAGCATCAACGATCTATATGCCGAAGGCAACCTGACACCGTTGCAACAGCAGGCGACACCCAATGCTGCAACCGAACAACAATCGGTTTGGGCCGGAGGCAACACCTTGACCGAAGAAGGTGGCGTAGCGGTGATAATGCCGGAGCAGAAAAAAGAAGAAGCAGACCCCATTAACGCCATTGGCGTGGCCGAATTGGAAGAAGCGCCCAACCTTATTGCCGTGAGTCTTCCTCCGAGACCCAATGTGATACCAGAGGAACCCGAAGAAGAAGAGGAAGCGGAGCCCATCCCGGTGCCTAAAAAAATTACGCCTATTGCTGTTCGTGAAATACTACCCAACCAGCAATCGAAAAACGGTTTGGAACTGCAGGTGAACAATGATATTGCCGACGAAGAAGACGAGGATGACCTGGATGAAATAACCGGCAGCATTCCCGAGATCACCAACGAAATGGAACCTTACGATCCTGCACTGGATTTGAAAGGATATAAATTCCCCGGCCTCGACCTGCTCGATTCGCATGGCAGCGAAAAAGTGGTAGCCGACCCCGAAGAGCTGGAGAAAAACAAAAACCAGATCATCGACACCCTCAAGAACTACGATATCACTATTCAGCGTATATCCGCCACCGTTGGGCCTACCGTTACCCTCTACGAAATTGTACCGGCACCCGGCGTTCGCATCAGCCGCATCAAGAACCTGGAAGATGATATTGCGCTAAGCCTGGCTGCATTGGGCATTCGTATTATTGCGCCCATTCCGGGCAAGGGTACTATTGGTATTGAAGTGCCCAATGTGCGCAAGAATATGGTAAGCATGAAAAGCTTGCTGAGCAGCGAAAAATACCTGAACAATAAGTTTAGCCTTCCTATAGCCGTGGGCAAAACCATTGCCAACGAACATTTTGTGGCCGACCTCGCAGGCATGCCGCACTTACTGATGGCGGGTGCTACCGGCCAAGGTAAATCGGTTGGTATCAACTCGGTATTGGTAAGCCTGCTGTACAAAAAGCATCCATCGCAACTCAAGTTTGTATTGGTCGATCCCAAGAAAGTGGAATTGAGTTTGTACCGGGTGATTGAAAAACATTTTCTCGCCAAACTTCCCGGCGAAGACGAAAGCATTATTACCGACACCAAAAAAGTAGTGAACACATTGAATGCACTTTGCATTGAAATGGACAATCGCTACGACCTGTTGAAGGAAGCTCATGTGCGAAATATCAGGGAGTACAACGAGAAGTTTATTAAGCGGAAACTGAACCCACAAAAAGGGCACCAATACCTGCCATTCATTGTATTGGTGGTGGATGAGTTTGCCGACCTTATTATGACCGCCGGCAAAGAAATTGAAATGCCGATTGCACGTTTGGCGCAGCTCGCAAGGGCTGTAGGTATTCACCTCATTATTGCTACGCAGCGTCCTTCGGTAAACATTATCACGGGTACTATTAAAGCCAACTTCCCAAGCCGTATTGCATTTAAGGTAAGTAGCAAAATAGACAGCCGTACCATTTTGGATGCCGGTGGTGCCGAGCAACTGATTGGTAAGGGCGATATGCTCATTAGCCACAATGGCGAATTGATCCGCCTGCAGTGCGCCTTTGTTGATACGCCCGAAGTAGAACGTGTATGCGAGTTTATTGGAAACCAACGCGGATACCCCGAGGCATTTTTGCTGCCGGAATATGTTGATGAAAAAGAACAGGAAGGCCGCGACTTCGACCTTAGCGACCGCGACTCTTTGTTTGCAGATGCTGCCCGCCTCATAGTGGCCAATCAAATGGGAAGTACCAGCCTTATTCAACGCCGCATGAAGCTGGGCTATAACCGCGCCGGCCGCCTGATGGACCAATTGGAAGCAGCAGGAATTGTGGGTAGCAACCAGGGTAGCAAAGCCAGGGAAGTGCTGGTAAAAACAGAACACGAGCTGGAACAAATTTTAGAGAGCATGTAAATCACAGTTGCAATACGCAATTTGTAAACGGGTAGAACGCAATGCTTCTACCCGTTTATTTTTTCCAGCACAACACGTTAGAATTAATCATAATTTCCACACAGCTTGCGTATTGCACTAAGTCATTCAAAAACGGTATGCGCTTATGAAAAATAGTTTCCTGCTATTGCTATTGTTTTCTTGCTTGATTGCTATTGGCCAAAACAAACCGGCTTATCAATTATATACTGCCAAAGGCAAGAAAACCGATTTTGGAAAAATGCTGAAAGCCATGCAACAGAAAGAAGTGGTGCTGTTTGGCGAATACCACGACAATGCTATTGCCCATTGGTTGCAACTGGAACTTACCCGGGAAATGGGCAATACGCAAACCATAACCCTTGGAGCCGAAATGTTTGAAGCCGATAACCAACAGGCTTTGAACAATTATTTGTCGGGTAAAATAACCGCAAAAGGACTTGATTCAACTGCCAGGCTCTGGCCCAACTATTCAACCGATTACGCACCGCTGGTGAAATATGCCAAAGAAAAAAACTACGCGTTTATTGCTACCAATATTCCGCGCCGCTATGCAAGCATGGTGGCCAAAGGTGGACTGGAAGTATTGGACACGTTATCGGCATTGGAAAAAACCTGGATGATGCCATTACCCGTGGCCTACGATTCGCTGCTCCCCTGCTACAAAAACATGATTGCAGCTATGGGAGGTCATGGCGGTGCCAACCTACCCAAGGCACAAGCTGTAAAAGATGCTACAATGGCCAATTTCATCCTGAAAAACCTTCAGCCCGGCGTTCCATTTATACACTATAACGGCTCGTACCACAGCGATAATTACGAAAGCATCAACTGGTATTTGCAGAAAGGGAAACCTGGCATCAGCATCGGCACCATCAGCACGGTATCGCAAAAAGATGTATCGAAGCTGGAAAAGGAAAACCTGGGAAAGGCCGACTTTATACTGGTGGTAGATGAGGATATGACGAAAACCTATTAGGACGGAAGCTCAAAAAGCAGTTATTATAAAATTGCATTAAATAACAGGGGTGGCATAAACCATGTTTTAGCGAATGAGTCTTAGGATTACATTTGCATCGCTAAAAAATAACAATGAAATATTTATTCCTACTGCTTGCCTTTGCCGGTAGTCTTACTGCCATCGGTCAAAATGATCCTGCGGCCAAAGCATTGCTCGATAAAGTAAGTGCCAAATTCAAGGGGCTTTCTACCGTACAAGGCAATTACAGCCTTACTGTAACGACACGTGCGGGTAAACCTGCCGGTAAAAAATCGGGACAGATATTTGTGAAAGGCTCAAAATATAAGATCACCGAAGCCAGCCTGCAGATATACAGCGATGGCAAAAAAATGTGGAAGTACGAACCCGAAGCCAACGAAGTAACCGTAAGTGCGGTTGATAAATCGGGTGAAAGCATTACACCACAAAAACTGTTCACCAACTTTTACGACAAAGACTTTTTGTACAAGTTGAATGGCCCAGCCACCGTGAATGGCAAAAAGGTAAAAGAAATAGAAATGACACCCACCGATAAACGCAAGTCGTTTTTCAAAGTGTATGTGTACATCGACGAAACACAGAACATGATCGTGAGCAGCAAGATCTACGAAAACAGCGGCAACGTATACAACTACAGCATTTCAAATCTGAAGACCAATGCCCCGCTGGCGGATAATATTTTTGTTTTCGACAAATCGAAATTCCCCGGTGTAGAAGAAATTCAACAATAATGCAACCTGCATATTCAACACAAAAGCACTTCGAATGAAGTGCTTTTGTGTTAGTGGGAATTACCCCATCTGTATGTATCCTGTTGTAGTCCTATTAAGTCTATCAACCTGTCTGTAACCGTTGCAGCTACTTCCTCAACGGTGGTGGGCTTGCTGTAGAACGAAGGCGTACATGGGCAAATAATACCTCCTGCCAGTGTTACCAGTTCCATGTTTTTTATATGCAGCAGGTTGTACGGCATTTCGCGTACAGCCAGTATCAACCTGCGCCGTTCTTTGAGCATTACATCGGCAGCCCTGGTGACCAGGTCGTTGCTTACGCCATGTGCTACACGGCCCAATGTACCCATGCTGCAAGGCACTATCACCATACAATTGTACCTGCCGCTACCACTGGCAAAGGGTGCATTAAAATCGTTCTTATCGAAATATTTTACCGGGTACTGTTGTAGCACGTCGCTGCCCAATTCGTGTTTGCCTACCTCAATGGCATTGGGCGAAAGCACTACCGATAGCTCATCTATTTGCGAACGCAACTGGCAGAGTTTATCCAACAATAAGCGGGCATATATGGAGCCGCTGGCGCCTGTTACTGCCACCACAATTTTATGCATCATTCAAGTATTAGCTTTGTCAAAATAACGTCGACTGATGGCAAAGGTTTCAATAATGTTTTTTCTTTCCCTGTTTTTTTATTGCATCGTACCCGGAATAAGCGAAGCAAAAAAGGATAGTAAAGCTGTGAACTGGCTGCCCGTTCAGCAGGTAGAAAACCTGATGCGCAAAGAAACCCGGCCTGTAATTGTAGATGTATATACCGATTGGTGTGTCTATTGCAAATTGATGGATGCCACTACCTGGAAAAACGATTCGGTACGCCAATACATTGCCCAACATTTTTATGCCATAAAACTGGATGCAGAAAGCAAAGCACCCATCAGTTGGCAAGGCACCGAATACCTGTACAAGGAAAAATACAAAGTGCACGATTGGGCCATCAAACTGCTGCGGGGCAGTATAGTGTATCCTTCATTGGTCATTATTCCCGAAAAAGGTGCGTGGCAGGTATTGCCCGGTTCGTTTACTGCAACAGAGTTGGAAGCAGCACTGAAATACTATGGCAGCAAAGCCAATGAACGCATAGATTTTGAAACTTACTACCGGCAGTTTTCGGGTAGCTGGAAAAATTAATAAGTGGGCACTTTTATTTCCTGCCAACCGGGGAACTACAAACACATCCTCTTCCAAAGAGGATGTGTTTGTAATTAAGTAAACCGTACAGCGCTATCCCTTCTTCCCGCATGGCCCCGGCACCACCGGGAGAAATTGCAGCAGAAAAACTTTACAAAAACAAAAAATGGTAAAACCGGAAAACACGACAACAACCTTGTTTACACCCAATAACACAAACACAAATCGATTAATTGTAGGCGATTTTGTTTTTAGACAAGCCTGTGGAATTGTTATAGCGCCCAGCAATAAAAAAACGACAACAACCCCAGTAGCATTCAAAGAGTTATACTACATTGCAGTGGTACGTGTATGCGAACAATACTAATGTTAGGCGCAAACTTATGGCAACACCCCAAAAAATAATCATACCAGCTTTTATTGCGTCGCCTTTGCCATTTCGACTTATTAAACGAACTCCAAAAGACAGCTGGAATCCAACCATAGAGGACATTAATAAACACACATACGATTACGTCCGTTTGCACAGAGTAAGTGGTACTATAGATATCGGTCTTCAACAACCTTATACTCTGGCTGTAACTTTCGATGGGAGTTTCATTTTGCCAGCAATAAAGAAATACGAAGAAATTACAGTTGCTGTTGATGAGTTTAATAATTTTTTTGGGAGTTTACTTTTAGGTGGAGTATTCACTCAATCAGTTGATGCAACGTTTCTACAAAAATGCATTGTATATAAAAACTATTACTTTGAAACAATGTATCCGCCGATAAATTCATTTGTAGAACTAAAAAACTCATTTAGGCATAAACATTCAAGTATTAAGGATAATATCATTTTGCTTGATTCCGATTATATATTGTTAGCTGATCTGACTGATGCATACATAAAAGGAAAGTCATTTTTAGAAAAGGTAAAAAATCTTTCTCCATCATTTCTGATAAAAGGTACAACGGCATTTATAAATAATTCGTTTGCAGAATCCTTAATTAACAACTGGCTTTCCATAGAACAAATTTTGGATAATATATGGCAGGCAAACATATTGCAGAAGCAAATCGAAGTGCCAATCTCCGGCAGAAATGATTTTCTAAAGGACAACCGAACATGGACAAGTGCTGCAAAGGCTGAAATGCTATTTCAAATAAAACTTATTGATGCAAATCTTTACAATCAGATATCAATTGCAAGAAAAGCAAGAAACAATTTTGTACATACAGGTGAAAATCCTTCTAAAAAAGATGCAGAGACTGCATTTAATGCTTTATTTTCCCTGTTATCACTAGCTGTTTCTCAATTTACTGAATCGAACCTATTTAGTGAGCTAATTGGTAAGTATAAAAGCATCGACCCAATTAAAAGAAACTTCTACGATAAGAAGAAAACAGAGTTTAAAGTTGAAGAAGTTGAATATTGGCTTGATGCAGCGATCCCTCCTATCCCAGGTAGCGACAAATGGGACGGAAAGGATTACAAATATGATATAGGATTTGACTTTGAAAAATAAAGTCTGCGCCTAATCGAGTAACGCAGGGGAATTTCACCCCTACCTCCTCACAGAACCGAACATTCGGAACGTGCTTGACAATCTCCCGTCAGAGCTCTTCAGTTATGTGTTTACTTCCTTTGATGCGTTACGTCCCGATAACAATCGGGAGTAGCAACAAAACCATTTGGTTTATTGCCAATGAACGAACAGTGTTGGCTTCTCTTGTTGACGATTTTGTTTTTTTAGACTAGCCTGTGGAATTGTTATAACGCCCAACAATAAAAAAAACGACAACAACCCCATTATCATTCAAAGAGTTATACTACTTTGCGGGGGTACGTGTATGCGTACAATACTAATGTTAGCAGCTATTAAAAAATGCCCTCAGTCCAAAACAGTAATGACATAATAGGATGAGTTATCAACTAAAAAAATGTGACTTTAAAGAAAAACTTATTGAAATTGACATCGCAAGATATTTGGGTTGTTTTACCCCACGTTTCGGACGATTTTATTACTTAGAAAATGCTGACGAACAACTTACAGGTGCTGATTTAGTAAGCGAGGACACGAACGCAACTTTGATTTATATTCAAGCGAAAGTCTCTCAAGGGCTAAAAACTATTTCAAAATATCCAGCTTCAAATAGAAAAAACAGAAGCAAATTAGAAGACATAAGAGAGTTTAGAGACAGTCTTTCGTTAGACGAAAACGATAGCCATTTTTTCTATTTCCAACTAAGAAAGAAAGCAGAGACAGCGACTGATTTTCAGCATAACATCTTGATGAATTATGCTAACACAGGTTTTTCACACGCATTTTATGTAGCACCTTTATCAATTGAAAAAGTTGAATACCAGAAATTGTTTTTAGACATTCAAAACTTTCCTGACCTACCATTCTTTTTTCATCATTATGAATTGCGTGACGTTGAATGGACATCTTATTATGGCTTCATCCCATTTTTAAGAAATCACATTTCCATTATTCCTCACGAAAGAGTTGACACAAACCAACATTACTATGCATATTCTAAGGACGGTATTGATGTTACTTGGCATTCACCAGAATATGTTGACAGCAATCCTTCAAGACTAGGAGATAGAATGACAAGTATTTTACGAAATTTTTATTATTCAGAAAAAAGTGAAACTATAAGAACGTTAGCCAGTCGATTAAGGGTGATGCCAATAATGCAGAATGCAGAGTTGACAAATGAAAAACCAATTGATATAATAGCAAAACACGGACACATTTTAGAACGTGAATTTGGCATTAAGCAATTATTATTGACAAGAAGAGAAAGGAGATAACAGCCGCTAACATGGGGCTTGCCGCTATGGCGGGTTGACGGAAGCAACTTCAGCTATTTGCAAGCATCAGCAGTAGTTTCGGCTGGACCAAGTGAATGCCGCCACAGCAGCAAGCTCTGTTCTTCTAGGTGTAAGCGCAGCGCGGCTCGAAGTCGTCATAAACTGATTCTCCGAATCACCAACTGGTATGCAACTTATTCATGCATTATCAAATGAATCATAGGGCCTGCTGAAGAAATCAAGTAACAACTATGTACCGGGCGGAGTGCAGTGCAAGAACAAAGACTTGCGCCAGTGAAAACTGAATCATCAATCTGCAATCATCAATCCTTCATTAACCCAATCAAGCCGAATCATACATCAGCAATCCTAAATCAGCAATCACAAATCCCCCCAATAAAAAAAGGCCATCTCGTTTTACGGGACAGCCTCTTTATATTTTCATGAAAAAGCTTACGCTTTCTCCGCCATATCAGGAATGGCTTCTACTTTGTAAGCACCGGCATCCAATTTTTCTTTGGTTTCGGTAAACGCTTTCAGAGTTTGCTCAATATCGGCATCCGAATGCGCTGCACTTGGAATAAGGCGATAAATGATATGCCCTTTTGGAATGACAGGATACACCACAATAGAACAGAAAATTTTATAATGTTCTCTCAGGTCCATCACCATAGCGGTTGCTTCTTCCAGTCCACCTTTCATGTACACAGGTGTAACCACGCTATCAGTCTTGCCAATATCGAATCCTCTTGCTTTCAAACCTGCCTGCAGTTTCATGGCATTCTCCCACAGCTTCGCCTTCAGCTCAGGCATGGTTTGCAGCATGTGCAGTCGTTTCAGGTTGCCCACTACCAAAGGCATGGGAAGACTCTTGGCAAATATCTGGCTGCGGATATTGTAGCGGATATAATCAATAATATCTGTAGGACCTGCAAGGAATGCACCAATGCTGGCCATTGATTTTGCAAATGTGCTGAAGTACAAATCGATTCCATCCTGGCAACCCTGCTCTTCACCGGCTCCTGCACCGGTTGCGCCCAGTGTACCAAATCCGTGTGCATCATCTACCAGCAAGCGGAAATCGTAATCGCCTTTGAGTGCAATAATTTCTTTGAGTTTACCCTGGTCGCCGGCCATGCCAAACACACCTTCAGTGATCACCAATATGCCACCGGCTTTTTGTTTTTCGATCAATGCAGTTGCACGTTGCAATTGCTTCTCGCAATCTTCCAGGTCGTTGTGCTTAAATACAAAACGATGACCGGGATGCAGGCGCAAACCATCAATGATACATGCATGGCTTTCGGCATCGTACACAATTACATCGTGACGGCTGCACAATGCATCGATGGTACTCATAATGCCCTGGTAACCGAAGTTGAGCAAAATGGAATCTTCTTTTGAAACAAAAGCCGCCAGTTCTGCTTCCAGTTGTTCGTGGTAGTTACTATTGCCACTCATCATGCGGGCACCCATAGGGTAAGCCAGGCCAAACTCGGCAGTAGCATCAGCATCCACTTTCCTGATCTCGGGGTGGTTGGCCAATCCCAGGTAGTTATTCAAACTCCAAACGATCATTTCCTGTCCGCGAAATTTCATGCGTGGGCCAATTTCTCCTTCCAGCTTTGGAAAAGCAAAATAACCATGTGCACGTTGGCGGTGTTGACCCAGCGGGCCAAAATTCTTCACGAGTCTTTCAAAAATATCAGCCATAATCTGTCTAATTTCTTTTGAGATAAACTCCGGTTAGGTAATCCGGATTTTTGGGCGCAAATGTAAGTTTTAGGCTCGGTTATGCAATTAAAGGTTCCCAAAAGTTCGGCACATCTTTCATTCTCAACGGTTTAGCAGCCAGGATTCCTGCTGTTAACCCTTAGGCTCCCCCATCCTTCCATGCCCAAAGATGCAGGCAGGCATAAGTGCGGTAAGGCCGCCATTTTTCGGCTATGCGTTGCATTTTGAGCTGTAGTTCTTTTTTGTTGCCGGCTTTTATACCGTACAGTTTTATCATGGCCTGTTGTATGCCCAAATCGTCGGTCGGAAAAACATCTTCCCTGCCCAGTGAAAACATCAACAGCATTTCTACCGTCCATTGCCCTACCCCTTTTATCTGGGTAAGCAGGGCAATGATATCCTCGTTGCTCTTGCCAGCCAGCTTTTTATCGGTAAGGCTTTGCTCCAAACAAAACCGGGCCACATTGTGTATATACATAGCTTTTGCATGGCTCAACCCAATAGAGCGAAGCTGTTCGTATGATACCGATAACACTTTTTGCACCGTAGGATTATCGCTGCCGCAAAGCCCATGAAACCGCTCCCGAAAAACCATGGCCACTTTGGTGCTAAGCTGCTGACTCATAATGGCATGCATAAGCCGCAGCGAAATATTTTTATGCTGGGTTAGCGTAAATACATCGTCATATAGAATAACCGATAGCTTTTTGTCAGCCTTCAAACTGTTTATATAACTCATTTTGATTCGCTTTTCGATGACCAATTTAATTGCCAGTACGTCCTTTGACCCCGTAGACCGTAAGGTAGAATTGACAGACGATGGTTCGCACACCATCATTTTGCCAAATACAGAAATAAGATACCATAGCCGTTTTGGAGCCATCCAGGAAAGTGAGCATGTGTATCTCAATGCCGGGCTCCAGCCATTTTTGAATTTCGAAGGTCCTGTTCGTGTGTTCGAAATGGGATTTGGCACCGGCCTTAATGCCTTCCTCACGTATTTGGCTGCCAAGGAAAATTCGGTAAAAATTGAATACGAGGCAGTAGAGGCTTTCCCTTTGGTGCAGGAAGAATACAAGCATTTGAACTATGCCCATGCTTTGGGCAAAAGAGAACTTTCCGAATCGTTTCAAATGATGCACCAGGTGCCCTGGAATAAACTGATCCGCATTGGCAGTTTGTTCACCATGATCAAACACCAGGTGCCGGTAGAACAGTTTACTACGGGCAAAAAATTTCATGTGGTGTACTACGATGCATTTTCGCCCACTGCCCAACCCGAGCTATGGGGCCACGAAGCCATGAGCCGTATGTACGACCTGCTTTTGCCCAATGGTATATTGACCACTTACTGCAGCAAAGGCGATGTAAAACGCACGTTGGAATCCGTTGGATTTTTGATAGAAAAACTGCCCGGGCCACTGGGAAAAAGGGAAATTCTTAGGGCGCATAAACCGGCTCTATAATTATTGGATTTTTACAATACGAACATTTTGTATTGTAAAAGTTGATGTGCTAAAACAACTTCGTGCATCAAGGTTGGTCCACATCAAAACTGGGTACTTCTTTCCATTTTTTGCGGATGTACATCACCAGCCAGATAAAGCTGGCCACCATGCACAGGTAATACACGCCATGCCAGATGGTGATTTCACCGTCGAGGAAAAGTAGGCCCATTTTTATACCAAACACCATATTGATCAGCATCCACAGCACGGTCATGCTCAGGGTTTGTACAATAGTGGCTAAAAACTTTTTTACTTCCGGTTCCATGCGGCAAAGTTCCCGATTATTGGCTTTTAGCCCTAAAAATCTATAGGGAAACCTTTCGCTTCATGAAATCGTTAATACAGTAAGAGGCCTGTCATTTTGGCGCAACAGCCATTATCTTTGCCCCCCATCTCAATTAAAACCAAATAGGAAGTGTCGATACAAGAACTGGAGCCGTTGTCCGATTTGAAACTGCATGATGAAACCAGGCAGGGTGAAGCTTTTGCGCCATTTGCCATGGATACCAATGCTTACCGAAAACATTTTTACATAGAAAGCTATGGCTGCGCCATGAATTTTGCCGACAGCGAAATTGTGGCTTCCATACTTCACCAGCACGGGTTTGGCGCCACAGATGTGTTGGAGCAAGCCGATCTTATTTTACTCAATACCTGCTCCATTCGCGAAAAAGCCGAGCAAACCGTACGCAAAAGGCTGACCGAATTTCGCAAGCTGAAAGAAAGCAAACCCGGCACTTTGGTGGGCGTATTGGGCTGCATGGCCGAACGCCTGAAAGAAAAACTTCTGGTAGAAGAAAAACTGGTAGACATGGTAGTGGGTCCCGATGCATACCGCACCCTGCCCGGCCTGGTAGAAGAAGCAGAGACCGGACAGAAAGCTGTGAACGTATTGCTGAGCCGCGATGAAACCTACTCCGATATTTCGCCGGTAAGGCTCAACAGCAATGGCGTGAATGCATTTGTAAGCATCATGCGTGGCTGCAACAATATGTGTGCATTTTGCGTGGTGCCTTTTACCCGTGGCCGCGAACGCAGCCGCGAAGCCGATAGTATTGTGGCAGAATGCCAGGACCTTTTTGACCGTGGATTCAGAGAAGTAACACTGCTGGGACAAAATGTAGACAGCTACTACTTTCAACAGGAAGATGGGCAAATGGTGACCTTCGCACACCTGCTCGAAAAAGTGGCATTGATCGATCCGTTGCTAAGGGTTCGCTTTAGTACATCGCACCCAAAAGACATTACAGACGAAGTGCTGTACACCATGGCAAAGCACGAAAACATTTGCCAATACATTCACCTGCCGGTGCAAAGTGGTAGCAGCCGTGTGTTGCAACTCATGAATCGCACCTATAGCCGCGAATGGTATATGGCCAAAGTAGATCGCATTCGGGAGATCATGCCCGAATGTGGCATCAGCAGCGATATCATTTCTGGTTTTTGTACAGAAACAGAAGAAGACCACGAGGAAACGCTGAGCATTATGGAATACAGTAACTACGATTTCAGCTACATGTATTTCTACAGCGAACGCCCCGGAACCCTTGCGGCACGCAGGTTTGAAGACGATGTGCCCGAAGCCACCAAAAAAAGAAGGCTCTCCGAAATTATAGAAATGCAAAACAGGCTGAGCCGCGAAAGCAATTACCGCGATTTAGGCAAAACTTTTAAAGTGCTGATCGAAGGCGAAAGCAAACGCAGTGCCAACGACTGGACAGGTCGCAGCTCGCATAGCAAAGTGGTGGTATTTCCCAAAGAAAATTATGGTTTGAAAAAAGGCGATTATGCACTGGTAAAAGTGCACGATTGTACCCAGGCCACTTTGTTGGGAAATATTGTTGACCCAGCATCTTAAACCCCTACTGATAACACACTCCCTGTTCTCAAATATTTTGTACATGTCCGACCTACAATCCATCAAAAACCGCTTCGGCATCATTGGTAATGCACCCGCACTCAACCATGCGTTGGATGTAGCCGTACAGGTGTCCAATACCGACCTGAGTGTACTTATATCCGGCGAAAGCGGTGTAGGTAAAGAGGTTTTTAGCCAAATCATTCATGCACTTTCTCCCAGGAAACATAATCCGTTTATTGCTGTAAACTGTGGCGCTATTCCCGAAGGCACTATCGACAGCGAATTGTTTGGGCACGAGAAAGGTTCATTTACCGGTGCTGCCGAAAGCAGGAAAGGATATTTTGAAACCGTAAATGGCGGCACTATCTTTTTGGATGAAATAGCCGAAATGCCACTGGGTACACAGGCCCGCTTGCTGCGTGTACTTGAAAGCGGAGAATTCATTCGCGTTGGTTCTTCCAAAGTGCAAAAGACCGATGTACGGGTAATAGCCGCTACCAATAAGAATTTGTTGGAAGAAGCACATAAAGGGAAGTTTCGCGAAGACCTTTACTACCGCCTCAACAGCGTACCCATTCGCATACCTGCCTTACGCGATCGGAAAGATGATATTCCCCTGCTGTTCAGAAAATTCGTGATCGATTTTGCGGAGCGCTATAAAACAACTCCGGTTCAACTGGACGATGAAGCCCGCATCATGATCATGCAATATCCATGGCGTGGAAATGTGCGGGAACTGAAAAATATTGCGGAGCAAATAAGTGTACTCACACCTTCAAAAATGGTGGTGGCAGCTACGCTTAAACCATTCCTGCCCGATGCGCCCATCAATCATTTACCGGTGTTGGCATCCGGCGATCATAAAGGATTTGTGAGTGAAACCACATTTGCCAACGAAAGAGATATTTTATACAAATTCATTTTTGATCTAAAGAAAGATGTGACAGAAATGAAACGCATGTTTGTGGAATTGGTGAACAACCCCAATGCTGCAGCAGCTACCGCTTCGGGCATGTCCGAATTAATTTCCGACCATGGCCATGCCGAACTGCAAATGCCTTATAGCCTACCCGGCAAAACAGCAGCCAATGCCACACCCATGATCATTCAGCACAATGCAGCAGAAGCATCGCATACATTTGACCACCACGAAGAAGTAGACGATTCGCTGAACATTGCCGACATGGAAAAAGAATTGATCATTAAAGCATTAAAGAAGCATCGCAGCAAACGAAAAGATGCTGCCAGCGATTTGGGTATCAGTGAAAGAACACTGTACCGCAAATTGAAGGAATACGATATTGAAGACCTATAGCATTTACAACAAGACCGATCATGCGCCTTATGTTATTTCCCAATAATTTGAAACGCCATTTCACCGGCAAGCTAAGCATTACACGCCTCGCCTTTTTTGCATTGGCATGTATGTTGCTTACAGCTTGTGGTGTGTACACTTTTAAAGACGTAAGTATTCCGCCCGAAATAAAAACAGTGAAAGTGAATTTCATTGAAAACAAAGCAAGGCTGGTGAACCCTCGCCTTAGCCCTGCACTCACCGACAGGCTGCAACAAAAAATTGTAAGCCAAACCCGGCTGAGCCGCACCAATTCCGATGATGCAGATTGGGTGATCAGTGGAAACGTTACGGATTACAATGTAACCACATCGGGCATTAGTGCACAGCAGGCTTCTACCAACCGCCTCACCGTGGTAGTGCAAATGAGCCTGAAGGATAATAAAACCAATAAGACCACAGATTATTCGGTGAATAAGAGTTTCGATTTTGCTTCCAATCTCTCGCTGCAGCAGGCAGAAGCCCAATTGGGCGATGAGTTGATCAAAGGCGTGACGGACGAAATTTTCAACCGTATTTTTTCGAACTGGTAATTGCCCCTATTTTCGATTTATGTCTTTGCAAAAAAGCGACATTGTAGCCCCATTGCTTCAGCAGCCCGACTTGCCTGCCGCATACCCCTGGTATCCTACGGCCTACCTGGCGCATGCTCATAAGGCGAACCATTTGCAAAGACTGGCAGCGTTTGTGAACCATCCATTGCGTGTGCATTTGATTGTAAGCGAGGATACTTCGCCTGCCACCACCATTTCCCCAATAGAACCGGTGCCAACCATAGCGCAAATAGAAACCGTTGAAGAGGAAATTGAAGTTTTACCCGAGAATGCCGTGGAATCTGTGGAACCTGCTGAAACAGAAGAAAAGCCACTGCATATTCCCGGCCTTGCCGCCGCTGCGGCTGCTTCAGAAAGCACAGACGACGACGATTCATTCCTGTTTCAGCCCTACTATACCGTAGACTATTTTGCCTCGCAAGGCATTAAAACCGACCTCACTACCCTATCTGTCACCCGTTTCGACCAGCAGCTCAAAAGCTTTAGCCAATGGCTGAAAACCATGAAACGGGCCGATTACCAAACCGGGCAGTTTACTGCCGACCCCACCGTAGATGCCCATGCCAAAGCTTCGCTGGAAGCCAAGGAGGTAGTAACCGAAGCCATGGCCGAGGTTTTGGCCCAGCAGGGACGCCATTCGCAGGCCATTGCGGTGTACCGTAAATTAACTTTGTTGCATCCTGAAAAATCCACTTTCTTTGCAGCCCAAATAGAAAAACTTAAAGCATAACAATGACAATACTTTTTCTGATCCTCATTATTCTGGCGAGTGTGATCTTAGGCCTGATCATTTTGGTACAAAATCCAAAAGGCGGTGGCCTTACAGGCAATGTGGCTGGTTTGGGAAACCAGTTTATGGGTGTTAAACAAACCACCGATGTGCTCGAAAAAGGCACCTGGTTGTTTGCCAGCATTATTGGTATCCTTTGCATCGTAAGCGTACTGTTTATGGGCGAAGCAAAAACCAACTCTGCTATCGATCGCGTAAACAGTGGTGGTGTTCCTTCTCAAACTGCTCCTAAAGCTGCGCCTGCAGCAACCAGCACAGCTCCGGCCGCAAAAGCTGACAGCAACGCCAAGTAAGCAATTGCCGTATAAACTTCTTTGAATCCTGCCCGCTTGCTGGCAGGATTTTTTATTGCATCTTGCCAGTGAAATCGTTCGTTTTTAACTACATCAATACCCCATTGAATGATGATCAAAAAATTGCTGAAGATCATACTGCTACTATCGTTGCTGCTGCTTGCTGTGGCCTGGTATATGTTCTTTACCGGTACCACTTCATTTTCAGATTCCACAAAATCATTTTTCATCCACACCAATCAAACCGACAGGGCTTCTATACTGCACGACCTGAAAGCCAATGGCATTGTGAAAAACACAACAGCATTCGATTGGCTGGCCAAACTGAGCGGGTTTTATAAAGAAGCTAAACCCGGCCGTTATAAAATTGAAAAAGGCAGTTCGGTGTACACCATTCTCAAAAAAATAAGTGGCCAGCAAGATGAAGTAAAACTGGTGGTGGGTAAAATGCGCAGCAGGGCCGAGCTATCGCAAAAAATGGCCCGCTATTTCGAAACCGATTCGGCCAAAACCAACCAATACCTGCTCAACAACGACAGCCTTGCAGCGCTGGGCGTGAACGAACATAACTGGATGACGCTGTTCATCCAAAACACCTACAATTTTTACTGGAATACCAGGCCGGGTACTGTACTCAGAAAACTGAAACAGGAAAAGGAAAAATGGTGGAGCAAAAATGATCGTCTGGCCAAAGCTGCAAAGCTGGGTTACACTGCCGATGAAATTTATACCATTGCGAGTATAGTGGAAGAAGAGACCAACATGAACACCGACAAACCCACCGTGGCCAGTGTGTACATGAACCGCTTGAAAATAGGCATGCCCCTGCAAGCCGACCCCACCGTGCGTTATGGCCTCGGCGACTTTGAAAGCAACCGTGTCACCTTTGCGCAGTTAAAAACACCATCGGCGTACAATACCTATCTTAACAAAGGGCTGCCTCCCGGTCCCATTTGCATTCCTTCTATCAATACCATCGATGCTGTATTGCAGGCACCTGCTACCGATTATCTTTACTTTGTGGCGAAGCCCGATTTTTCGGGTTACTCTACTTTTACCAACAACTACGCCGACCACATGAAAGCAGCCAAACTTTACCAGGATAGCCTGGAAGCCTGGCTGAAACGCAAAGCCGAAAAAGAGCAGGCTAAATAAATGGCGCCCCAGGCATGACAAAATTTGAGAGAAAAATATTGAACTTCCCTCCTGTGGCAAACTTCCTGTACAGGAGCAGACGCATTACCCTGCCAGGTTTGGATGGCTTACCGTTGTACGATGTTTTGAAATTTTTTCTGAAGCAATTAAGAAAGATCGGGTTTAGCGAAAGGGCCGCATCTATTTCTTTCAATATCATTATGGCGATGCCGGGTAGCCTCATCTTTTTGTTTACCCTGGTTCCGTTTTTACCCAACGCTATAGATTTTAAAAACCAGTTGCTGGCCATGTTGTTCGATGTATTGGGCAACCAAAATTTATACAGCTTACTGAGTGGTGTAGTGGAAGACTTTTTTCAAACACAGCGCAGCGGCCTGCTTTGGTCGAGTGTGGTCTTCATTATTTTCTTTAGCAGCAATGCCATGCTGGGCATCATGAACACTTTCGATAGGAGTTATTTTGAAGTACGCAGCAGCAAATTCATGGCCAAGCGGCTTACTGCACTCAAGCTCACATCCTTAATGATACTGCTCGTTATTTCTTCCATATTGCTGATGGCAACACAGGGACAGGTTAAGAATTTGATACTGCAAAAGCTTGGTTGGGATTTTCCCATCATACGGCATACCATCAATTATAGCAGGTGGATCGTGATCTTCGCACTTACCTATTTTACCGTCGCATTTATTTACCGCTTTGGCCCTGCCGTAAAAGTAAAATGGAGCCTGAAATCGCCCGGTGCTGTTATCGCCACTACCCTGATGATACTTGTTACCTGGCTCTTCTCTATTTGGGTGAATAATTTTGCGAACTACAACAAAATCTATGGTTCCATCGGAGCAATGATCGTGCTCATGAACCTGGTGTATTTCAACTCACTCATCCTCATCATTGGCTTCGAGATCAACGTGAGTGTTGCCGCCATTAAAGCGCAGGCAAAACAGCGCATGGCAGGTGAGGACAAATTAGCTACGCAATAAGGCTAAACCAACAACCGCAATTCCAGCTATTTACGTGGGTCAAATTTCCACTCTTTTTCTAATTGCAATCGTTGTTCCATGGGCATCCTTGCTTCGTTGTAATGGTCCGCATTTCGCTTTTGCCGAAAGGCTTCATAAATAGTAACGGCGCAGGCCACCGAAATATTCAGCGATTGAATAATACCCACTTGTGGAATTTTGAAATTGCCATCGCATTTGCCAATTATTTCCGGAGAGCATCCACTGTGTTCGTTGCCAAATACCAATGCGATGGGTTCACAAAAGTTGATAGAGTACATGTCCACCGCATCGGAAGCCAGGTGCGTGGTAAGCACTCTTTTGTACTTAGTTCTCACAGCCTGTATGCATTCATCTACATTTTCAAAAGCATGCACCGTCACCCATTTGGCGGCACTGCTGCTGCTGCGTGGACCAAACTTTTCGTGGCGGGCAATGCGTGTGTTCAGCACATAAATTTCCTGGATGCCAACCGCATCGCAGGTGCGCATCACAGCACTGATATTGTGCGGGTCAAATACATTTTCCAATATTAAAGTGATGTCGGGCTGGCGATGATCCAATACATAACTCAGTGTTTCAAATCTTTCTGGCGTCATAGCATTACATTCTTTGAACCTAACTATTGCATAAAAGTAAAAGAGCCATCCTGAATTCGGATGGCTCTTTTATCATTATACATTTTGTTTTAGTAATTGGTAGTAAAACTGCCTGTATAACTCTGGAATGTGGTAGAAGTACCCGACAGTTGTTTACCCCTGGTAAAAAGCGTGTATGCTCTTTTGCCTACAGGAGAAAAACCAAGGATGGTGGTGCTATAATCTGCAGGGGACGGGCCACTGAGTTTACGAATGACGAATGTATCTCTTTGGGACGGCACATCTAATTCAATGAATGCACCTGCAGTTTTATAGCCAACATTGCTAATAATTACCCGCTTTTCCCTGTACGAATACACTTCCTGTATATCTCCTGGCCATGCCACAAAATTGGCGAGCCGAATTTTGTATTTACCATCGGCGATAGTGCCATACTCATCGGGTATTAAAGTGATAGAAGGACTCTGTAGAGTATCGCTCAGAAATGCTGTATAATTTTTGCCAGGTTGCAAATTAACCGCCGATCTAAAAATGGTATCGCCAGCAACAGGAGCCGGAACAGTACCGCTTAACCGAGCTAAAACACCCAGCATTGTAAACGAACCAGAGGGCACCGCTGTGTACCAGGAACGCACGTTAGTTGTAGCTGTGCTTGGCGTTGGATATTGCCCGCCACTAACAGTAAAACTCAATGGATTATTTACTGCAGTGATACGCCCCAGCGTATCGTTCAGGTACATCAATACATTGGGCCCAGCACCCGATGTGAGTGCAGGAGTTTTACCTGCGTATGCATGTATAAACTTTACGTAAGCCGTAGCATTGTCATCAGGAAAATGTTGCGGAATATTATTTTCGAGCAGGTTCTTTTCACATGCGGCCAACCCCATGATCGTTATCCCGGTCAACAGCAAATTTTTAAAGTTGTTTTTCATCATGTAAAACTTTTGTAGTGATTAGGGATTTACAAACCATGTTGGACGTGTATGATAATCGGGATCGAAGCCACCTACTTTTTTGAGCGATTCTACGTTCCAGAGATATTCTGAATTGTAACGTGGACGAATGCGATACACAGGCTTGCCACCATTGTCGGGGAAGAATGTTGGAGGAAAAGTAAAGCCCTGCCAAATAGTTGCATCATACTTGGTCTTCCACATATCCACCAAAATTTCATAGAATCCATAGCCCCACAATGCAATGTATTTCTGCATTAAGATCTGGCTACGGGTTAGCGCATTAGGATCTACAGGAACAATGTTGGTGTTGGCCAGGTAATCTGCTTTTGCCTGCGCAGTGATCGGTGTATAGCCTGTGTATTTTGCCAGGTGATCGAAGTGGCCGTTGATGCCTGCCACATACGCTGTTTTAGCAGTGGTCTTATCCCCTTTTTTCCAGGCAGCTTCCGCTTTCACAAACTGAAGTTGTGCGTAGGTCATCAAAGGTATTGGCGAATCGTTTTTGAAATAGGTTCTTGAATCAGTATCAACCCCGCCGGCAACGACAGCTGTATTTGGATAACCCCAGAAATTATTGGAAGTAGCATTGCCGGAAAGCGTATTACCCAAACCAGGTTTTAACCCTTGATATGAGCCATCCACTGCAGGCTTCATGATAAATGCAAGCCGGGGATCGAGCACATTACCCCAATATGCACCTTTCATAATATTTACGAACCACTCAGTGTTTCTGAAAGTTTGCATATTCTGACGAGCTGGTCCGTAAAAATTACGTTCGTCGTTTGCCTTAGCAGTTTCAGAAAATCTCACAATAGCTTCTTCGCTGGCATTGGCAAAACTCAGGTTCACGTATTTAATAACGCTATCGGGTTTATAATCGGCCTTGTTGTACCAACGGTGGTAGGCTAGTGCTTTTACACCATATGCCATTTTTAAATATCCCTGAACATTTCCTTTGTAGAAATACTGGTCACTTTTTGCCAAACGGGCCGAAGATTCGGGGTCGGCAAGTGCACGCTGCAAATACAATGCTGCAGAGTCAGCCAGTTTTATTACATGCTCATATACTTCCACCTGTGTATCGTAATTGAATGAAAGTTTGTTGGCATCAAATGCTTCTTTTAGAATAATGGCATCGCCATGCATATCGGCCAGGTGCAACCATGTCCAGCAAAACATCGCATATGATGCGCCTGCATACTCCGGTTTATCCTTCCGGGTTTGGTTGATCACATTGATCAGGTTTTGCCCCATGTTCCAATAATGCGTACGCCACAATTCGGCTGCAGCATCGCTCCCGCTCAAATAGCCATGGCGGTCCCATGTATCGTTGGCGGTAGTAGAGCACCAGTACTGTGCGTATTTGGAAGTATAGCGGGCATCGAACAACAGGCCACGGGCCAGGTTGCCGTGTACAGGTGTCAGCACTTCCTCGGGCGATACAATTACCGGCTTATTCGGATTTGTATGCGCATCATCCACCCACTTTTTGCACGAGGCCAATGATATGGCGAACAGTGCTATCGGTAATATTTTTTTCATGATCTTTTCGTTTTTATGTTTAAAACATTGGGTCGATAGGTGCGATTAGTTTTTGAAGCCAACAGTTACACCTACGTTGAAACCAAGTGGGTTGGGAATAGAACCATAATCGATACCAAATGAGCCTACACCCGATGTAGCCGGAGTATTACCATTGGAGTTAGGACTCAGGCCGGAATAGTTGGTAAGGATCATAGGATCGGTACAGGTTGCGAATATGCTGGCACGGCTAAACCATTTTGATTTTGCCATGGCTTGTGCCGTGAAATTGTAGCGCAGTGTAATGTCGCGCAGCCATGCCCAGTTCACATCTTTCTCTACAAAATCGGAAGCAACAGCTCTTAAATTGTAAAAATCCTGGAAGAAGTAAGGAGTGATGGCGATGTTGTTTTTGGTTGGGTTGGTGCTGTTTTCTCTTCCATCGCGCAGTACACCATCAAATACTCGGGCAGTTTCCCTGTCAAGTGTCTTTTTGCTCAAGCCCTGGGAGTACCAGTACAGCTCGTTGCCATTGAGGATATCGCCACCTACACGGAAATCGAGCAGGAAACTCAACTGCCAGTTTTTATAGGTAAAGCTGTTCTGCCATCCCAAAGTAAATGTGGGCATACGATCGGCAATTACCCTGTACGTACCATCTAAAATTGGCAAGCCGGTAGTTGGGTCTACCAAAATTTCTCCGTTATTATTTTTCAAATAGGTTTGGCCGGTAAGCGTAGTGGTTGGTTCGTGTAAAACAATACCATTGCGGTAGTTGCCTATCCAGCTATCTGAGTTGTAGAACTCGGTTATATTTCCGATCATACCTGTTACTTCATTCCACATGCGGTTGAAGTTCAAAGTAGTTCTCCAGTTGAAATTCTTCATTTTCACAGGCATGGCATTCAGCACTATTTCAACACCTTCGTTCCTGGTAGAGCTCACATTACCCGCATTCAATACAAAGCCTGTACCATAGCTCAGGCGATAGCCCGATACGATCTGGTTTGAGTTTTCAGTATGGTAGTAAGTCGCTTCAATTCCTAAACGATCGCCCCAGAATTTAGCTTCTGCACCCACTTCGAAAGTTTGTTGTCTTTCGGGTTTGATATAAGGGTTGTTGTTGGTGAAGTCGTACAACATACCACCACCTGAAGTAAGCTGCGGTGTATACACAGACTGGTCAGCATAGGGTTGAATATCTTTTGCTGTTTCGGCAAATGAGCCACGCAGTTTTGCAAACGTTACAGTTCTGGAATCGGGGAACAACATATCGCTCAGGATAATGGATGTGCTCACACTTGGATAAAAGAACGAGTTGTAATCTTTAGACAGCGTAGAAGTAAAGTCGTTACGGCCGGTAGCAGAAACATATACTACATCTTTATAGCTAACTCCTAATTCGCCAAAGAAACCTTGCAGGCGTTTGATCTGCAAAGTATCACGTCCTGTTTGGCGGCTGTTGAAACGTTTTGCGGGTTTGGTGGCTGCCTGGAAATCCTGGACCCATTCAAGAATATCTTCAGAACGTTCACTCCAGGTTTCGCGACGGTATTCATCCAGTGCAGTACCTACACGAACAGTTGTTTTAAAATCACCGAATGTATTTTTTGCAGTAGCTACGAGGTTTCCGCTTAATCCGCGGTACATCAGCGAATAGTATTCCATATAACCCTTTACCGAATAGTAAGGATTCGATTGAGGGCTGTAAGAGTATTGTCCCCACTGGTTGTAATAATCCACACCACCACGTCCGGTAATGTTCAACCATTTCAACGGATCGTAACTCAATGTAAGGTTGTAGAAATAACGATCGTTTACGTCTTCGTTTTTATTGCGGTTTACATCCCAGAATGGGTTGTCCACTTCTGCAAATGCAGGGTCATCCACCACTTTCACTCTTTTCAGATCCTCATCCTGCCAATACGTTACATCATTGTTATTGGGCCATAGCAACAGGTTGGTCATGAAACCACCTGCGCCCCTGTTGGCCTTAATATTTTTGGTATGCGTATAGGCCAAAGAGTTCGTCATGCTGAACTGCTTGGTAAAATTGTTTACCAGGGTAACACGTGGTGCAAAACGGGTGAAACGTGTTTCTGGAATTACACCGGTTTGATCCTGGAAAGTAGCATTGGCACGATAGGTCATTTTCCTTGTACCACCTTCTGCACTCAGGCTATGTTTTTGAGAATAACCGTTTTGGAAAAAGGCTTCAACGTTGTCGTATAAACGGGTACTTGCAGGCCATGCGGGACCAAAACGGGTTCTCACGGTAGAGTCGTACACACCATTGGTTCCGGTGCTATACTTGGTTTGCACATCCGGGAAACGGGTTAAATGCTCAAGACGGAAACTATTGTCGTAGCTCACTTTCATTTTGCCCTGTGTACCTTTTTTAGTAGTGATCACAATGGCTCCACTACCCGCTTCAATACCATACAAGGCTGTAGCTTCAGGTCCTTTCAAAATAGTTACCGTTTCAATATCATCGGGGTTAATATCAATACCACGGTTTGAGTAGTCGTTGCCACGGTTGGCACGGTCGTTTGCCGCAGTGGAAGCGCCGGATAATATGGCAGTGCTGAATGCATCGTTGTTCACGGGCAAACCATCCACAATAAATAGTGGAGAGTTATTACCGGTAAGTGAGTTGAAGCCACGCAATACAATTTGTGTAGATGCACCGGGAGCACCACTGGTACTATTTACAGTAGCACCGGCCACACGGCCTTGCAATGAGTTGATGAAATTCTCCCGCTGGGTTTCGGCTATCTCCGCTCCTTTCACTTCTTGTGTGGCATAACCCAGTCCACGCTTCTGGCGCTTGATACCTAATGCGGTTACCACTACATCGCCCAGGTCGGAAGCAGCAGCTTTCATAGAAATGTCGAGGCTGGCACTCTGCCCAACAGTTGCGGAAATGGTACCAAAACCCACAAACGTAAAGCGGATCTCATCGCCTGGTTTGGCTTTAATGGTGTACTTACCATTGGCATCGGTTTGGGTACGGGCGCTACTTCTTTGGTTGGACACCGTAACCCCCGCTAAATTCGAATTGTCTTTGGCATCGGTCACTTTACCGCTTACCGTTTTTTCCTGCCCAAAGGCAAAAGTTGTAACCAATGCAAAGCAAATGGCCACAAGGGCTTTGAAAGTTTTACTCATGTTAGCTTAGTTTTAGTCAGCCGGCACTGTATTGGAATACAATACCGGTATATAACCGTTTAGTTATTAGTTCATTCTCTGTAATCAAGCAGCAATCGGCTCAAAACCGCAATAACCCGCAATCGTTCTTCAAATACAATTTTAACAAATTGCCCATAATTGCCCTAGTTATTTTTCAACATTCCTGTTTTCAGCCTGCGGCAATTGATATAAAAGGCAGTTTGAGTACTTAAAACGCTGCCTGTTCCACCCTATTTCCAGCTCTATAAAAGTGTGACACCTTCTGCCTTGTAAGCCTGGAGCATGGGGTGCTCCGGCGATAATTCTGTCACTAGGTAGTCTATCTCTTTAAGTGGGCAAACCTGCAGCGGCTGTGCAGTGTTCAGTTTTTCAGAAATAGCCACAGATACCAGTTTGCCGGCAGCCGAAATCATTTCACGCTTCACTTCAATTATTTCCCAGGAGCTCTCCGTAATGCCCGACTCCAGGTTGATGGCATTGGTACCCAAGATGCAGAGGTCGGCCTGGATGGTGCCCAACTGGCGTAGCACATTTACCCCGGTAGCCATTTGAGCATCCTTGTTCAGACGGTTGCCAATAAAAATCACTTCCGAATGTGGGTGGTTCATCAGTTCCAATGCGATGGGCACGCTGGGTGTGATAAAAGTGGCCCGCATGTTCTGCGGCAAGGCTTTTACCAATTCCCTGATAGTGGTACCACCAGTCAACAACACCACCATATTATCCCTGATCAGCGTGGCCGCTTTTTCGGCAATGGTTTTTTTCTCCTCGGGTAAATACACCTGGTTGGCCGAAAGGGTAAAATGAAAACTTTTGGACAGGGCACCTCCATGCACTTTGATCAGTTTGCCCTCATCGGCCAGTTCCTGCAAATCACGCCGAATGGTATCCTCCGACACCTGTAGTTTGCCCAGGAGATCGTTGCTCATTACCCGGTTATGGATATTGAGTTGCTGAAGAATAAATGCCTGCCTTTCTTGTTTTAACATATGGAAACCGCATAAACCTGCATAAATATAGCGGCGAAAATGGCATCCAAACATCAGTTTGGTTTCGGACCCCGGATTTTTTTATTGCTATCCCCTATGTAATTCCTCTTCCCCGGTTTCGGTTATATCCACTTCAGATGAACTATGGCGGGAAATAAGATGAAACCAAACCAGTCCCGCCACTACGCTAATACATGCGCTGATCAGAATGGCAATTTTAGAAGTATCGGACATGGAAGTATCGGTAAATGCAAGCGTTGCAATAAAAATGGACATGGTAAAACCGATGCCCGCCAATATTCCGGCTCCTGCCAATTGAGCCCAGCTAATATCATCGGGCAGCTCGGCCAGCTTGCGCTGCACCATAAACCTGCAGGTAAAAAAGATACCTAAGGGCTTGCCCACCACTAAACCAAACATGATACCCAACGACAAACTGCTTACCAATTGCTGACCCAAACCACCCTGTATAACTATTGCGGTATTGGCCAGTGCAAATACCGGCAGCACCAGGAAATGCACAAAATTGTGCAGCTTGTTTTGCAGCCTTGGAATAGATTTTTCTGGAATCAAAAAAGCAAAAATGACACCGCCAATAGTGGCATGCAAACCCGAGTTGAACACCAGCCACCACAATACAATGCCCGGTATGAGATATATCCAACCAAAAGGCAATTTCATTTTATTGATTTGCCAGAGCAATAACACCAGCAGGATGGCACCGGTTAAAAAGCCCAGCGATACTTCCCCACCGTAAAAAAAAGCGATCACCAATATAGCCCCGAGATCATCTATGATGGCCAATGCAGTTAAAAAGATCTTCAGCTTTAGCGGAAACTTCTTGCCTACCAATGAGGCTACGCCCAATGAAAATGCAATATCCGTTGCAGTAGGAATACCCCATCCATTTTGAAAGACGGTGCCCTTATTGAACAAAATGAAAATGGCAGCAGGTGCAATCATGCCACCTACTGCAGCAGCAATAGGAAGCATAGCACGTTTCATGGTAGAGAGTTCGCCGTTCATCAACTCTCTTCTTATTTCCATGCCCACCAAAAAAAAGAAAACAGCCATTAACCCATCGTTGATGAAATGATGTACTGAATGTGGCAAGCCCAGGAGGTGAAGCCCCTTCACTTCAAAATGCAATGCATGGAGTATAGGCATTCCCAATGGCGTGTTGGTCAATATCAATGAAACAACAGTGCACGACAATAATATTATTCCGATAGCCCTGCTATCATGAAAAAATTCCTGGAGATAATTAATGAACCTGCGGTTGAGGAATCCTAAAGGCATAAGACAAATTAAAACAAACCGATTACACCTTCGATAGGAAATAAATAATTCAACCCCAATTACCTACCAAAAAGCGACTCTTTGTTTTTAGGTCGTTTAGCATCCTGCCAATCAAAACCTTTTAACTGGTTTTCGCCGGTAGGAATTTGGCTAACCGGGTAGGTAGTGCCTTTGAGATCGTTGATGAACTTTACTTTATTGGCTTTTTTCTCTACAAAGAACATGTCGATCGCATCCGCAGAAGATCGGTTCATGCCCACAAACCTGTCCTGATCATCCAATACATAATACACACTTTCTGCCCTGCCCTTTGCCCGTACATAATCAATACCTCCATTCACAAACCAGGCATTCACGGTATTACCCCGCACCTGGTTATACGCAGAGTTTGCTACTTTATTAATGATAAACCCATTGAAAAATGCTTCCAGCTTATGGGGCTTTTTGTTTTTGGTGAACAGGTACATGGTATCGGCCGTAATCTGGCTTTCGGAGCTCCATACAAAGGGCTGTTGAAATAACCGGAATGTAGAATCGGTACCTGCGTAGAACATACTGTCGCAAACAGCTTGTACCGAATCGGAAAAAATTCGCACATGGTGCCATGCTTCAAAAAAACGGTTCATGCTGCTATCCTTTCCTTTCAGGTCGGGCATTGTATAGCCTTTGCCAGTAGTATCGAGAATGAATGGGATCTCGCGATGTGCAATGGAAGTAAGCTTACCTGAAAACAATGTATCGGCCGTAATGAACACAGAGTCCTTGTCTTGTTTCAAAATCAGGATGGGAAATTTGGTAGCCAAAAACGAGCTCTGCTTTTTATTGGCAAACAACTCATCCGAAAAAATAGAAACCCCACTGGCAGTATCGATATACACAACATTTCCATTAAACTGCCCGAGTCCGTCTTTATCATCAAAAGCCATATCGTCTGATACAATACTAAAAGTGCTGTCGATAATAGTAGAGCGTTTGGCAAATACAGCTTTGCCTGTTTGCAAATTGTAATAGCCGCTTTTAGTCAATATTTTTCTTTTACCACTTACAATAGTAGTAGGTGCAATAAACGTAACCACTTCTGTACGGGAGTTGTATTGCAACGAATCCGTCCGCATGGTGTAATCCGGATCTATCAATACTACCTGTTTAGAAAAAATAACATCCTTGGTAGCTTCGTAGTAGCGGGCATTCTTACTGGTAAGCACAGTTTTCTTATTCAGCACTTTGCCGTTGTTGAGATAATCGGCAATGCCCAGGTTCATGTCGTAGTTCAACTCGTTGGTGGTGAGTACAGATCCTTTATTGTCTACCAGCTTTACATTGGTTTTTAAGTACGCCTGCTTCTCGTTGCTCTTGTACCGCAGGTATTTGCTATACGTATGAATGCTGTCACCATCATTGATATGGATATTACCAAATGCTTCTAAAACATTGGTGTATTGGTTGAGCACAGCACTGTCTGCAAAAAACAAAGTGCCTTGTTGCAGCAATTTCACTTTGCCTGCAAGTGAAAGCATGCTGGTAACAGAATCTATCTTTTCGAAGTTGTACCTGTCGGCATGCAATATTTCCAATCGCCTGGAACTATCTGCCACCGGCGTTTGCGCCTGCGATGCCAGCACCAGCAACAATCCCAAAATGGCTAATCCAATTTTTCCCATAAGATTCAAAGAAACAAATAATAGCAATGACCGAAGCGGGAAGGCTGTTAAAGAAGATGTCAATTTATGCTGGCCATTACTTTTTGTTCTTTCTGTACATCTGCACATCGTGCGGATCGAAGGTCTTGGGCCGCACCGTTTCTTTTTTGCCGGGCTGGGCATCGTATTTAAAGGCATCCCGCTTATTGGTCCACTCCAGTATACCATACAAGGTCTTCCCTTTCAGTACACCTCTTGTAAATGGCCCTAAATCCAAAATGCCCGTATTCTTTCCCGTTTTCTCGTAATGGTATTTGATGCGAAATGTATCCTTAATGCCATCCATATTGAAGATCCATTCGCAGTTGTTTTCCTTACCGAAACGAATGGTTTGTCCCTGGCCATTGGTCCAGTTGCCTTTGATGGGTTCAAAAATCCCAAAGGACATAGACCCAAGCACCATAGATGCCAATAGAATTTTACGTAGCATACAATGAGTTAATGGTTGAAAACAAGAAGCCCTGCTAAAATAAGAATTAGCAGGGCTTCAGCACAACACAAAAAATCGGAATATTATTTAGCAGGAGTAGTAGCCTTGTTCACGTTGGCTGTCCATTCCATACTGATAGAAGATTTTTCGATCTTCAAATAGCTACCGGGGCTTACTTCCAGTTGCAGGGTTCCATCTTCATTCACTTTATTGATAGTGCCATGAATACCGGCAATGGTTACGATCTTATCACCCTTCGTCATGTTCTCTACAAACTTCTTCTGCTCTTTTGCTTTTTTAGCTTGTGGCCTGATCATGAACAGCCAAAATACCAGGATCATCAATCCCAGGAAAATGAATTCGAATCCGCTGCTTTTGCCACCTGGCTGGGCCATCAACAGTACTAATAAATTACTCATGTATCTCTGTTTTATTTGGTTAAACTATGTTGTATTAAAAACTGGGGGCTGTAGGTCCACTACCTGCTTTGGGTCCTTCGGTGCTGCCAATCACTTCTACGTTAAACTCCAGCACATGACTTTGTTTGCCTTTGGTGTTGGCCATTACAGTAAGTGTTTTGTGATTGGTGCCCGATCTTCCCTGGCTGTCGAATACTGCTTTAATGCTGGCTTCGGCACCGGGCATAATAGGCTCTTCGGGCTTTTGAGGAATGGTACATCCGCAACTGGGCGTAACACTTTGAATGACCAATGGCTTGCTGCCGGTGTTCCTCAAGCGAAATACCACTTCCAGCTTCTGCCCTTCGCGAATGTTCTGGAAACTCTTTACAGAATCCAGCCATAGTAGTGTTGTATAATTCGCAGTATCGTTTAACGCAGCAGCACCGGCCGCATCTTTTGAAAGCTGTGCATTTCCTCCATTATCGGAGATGCAGGCAGTAAGCAACAAGAGTGCTGCGGCTACAATTGAAAATGAAATTTTATGCATGCGCATCTGTATTGATCGGGACTTGCAAATTGCAGCATTCCCCCATTATAACCTACTATTTTTTGAAAGCCACTTTCTGCAGTTTTCCGGCTGCTTCCAATTCCTTCCTGATATTATCCAAAATGCCATTTACAAACTGGCCACTTTGGTTGGTGCTATAGGCTTTGGCCAAATCGATGTACTCGTTGATGGTAACTTTTGGAGGAATGGTTTCGAAAAACAAAAATTCTGCAACTCCCATTTCCATCAATATCATATCCAACTGGGCCAACCTGTCTGCATCCCAGTTGCGCAGCTTGGGTTTTATCCATTCATCCAGTTGATCTTTCTTTTCTTCGGCTGCTTCCAGCAATTGTGTAGCAAAGTCAAACTTTTCTTTGCTGATCATTTCTTTCAACTCAAACACACCGGGCTTTTGCAAGAACTGTACAAATAGCAGTTGCAGCATTTCGGCATCGTCGTCCCAGTTCGAAAAATGCTCTTCCACATATTCAACCCAATCGGCATTCGCCAACATCAGGTCGTTGTAAATAAATTCAAGAATCTCTTTTTCCGATTTTTTATCACGGCCCTGCGTGGTATTGTACACCGCATACTCGGTGGTTTGCGTCAAGAGCTGGTAGATCTTTTTTACCCACTCTTCGCTTTGCAGCAATTCGGGCTGATACAATTCAACACCCTCTTTGTACAAGCTGCTTTCCAATATGCGCCACAACAATTCGTTACCTGCAATTTTTACCGGCGTTGCCAGGTCTTCAGCCGATGGAATATGCTTCGATGCTTTTTGACGGGCATCATATTCGGCATAGCGGGCCACCTCGGTTAAAAACCACAATTGGTAAGTATATAATGAAATGGTTGCATCAAACTGGCGACGCAACAGCTTTTCAGCATTGGCTATAGTTGGTTGAATGGGTGGCGCTTTTTTAGCGGCTATAGTTATTTTGGAAGGGAAAGGAAGTTCGTTTCCTGTACGCATTGCATATAAGCACTGCATCACTTTTACTCGTATGTTTCGTCTGCTGATCATAGTAAGGCGCAAAGAACTAGTGGGCGGCAAAAGTAAGCGAGTGATATCAAATGCTTTGTTATTACTAAAAAAACCGCCTGTATTTTTTCTCGAATACAGGCGGCTGTTATGGAAGGTGCAGCCTGCTTACTGTTTCACGAAACGCAGCACTTCTACATTTTTACTGTTAGAAACCCTGATGAAATACAAGCCGGCAGGCAAGCTCGAAATATCTATCTGCTGTTGC
This sequence comes from Phnomibacter sp., assembly GCA_035456005.1. Taxonomy (GTDB): domain Bacteria; phylum Bacteroidota; class Bacteroidia; order Chitinophagales; family Chitinophagaceae; genus Phnomibacter. Next base: position 1,097,176 of record DATIEA010000004.1, read on the forward strand.
GCAGCATTGGCTCCTTTACCAGCTTTACCGGTCAGTTTCATATCGGCCGACAGTATTTCCCAGCGGGCACCGTTCGCCATTTGACCAAAATTGAGCATAAGCGTAGACCTGGCAGGACTGGGGTACACGAACGGTTTGGCATTGGCAGCTATCAATTCCACTTGTGCCACAGCACTGTAGGTAAACTTACCATCCTTATCTACCTGGCGCACCCTGTAGTACAAAATACCACCCTGTGGCTTACTGTGCATGAAGCTGTAATCGGACCTCGTAGTGCTATTTCCCTTGGCTGCTACTTTTCCAACAGCTGTAAAGTTGGTGCCATCGGCACTTACTTCCACTTCGAAGAAGTTGGTATTGTTTTCACTGGCTGTTGACCAGTTTACACCTACTCCACCCTGCACCAAACTGGCGCTAATGCCCAACCAGGTTACAGGCAGCGGAGTTCCCGGTACTCCAATGGCGAAGCCGGAGAAGCCCGTGGTAAAGCTGGCAGTAATGGTGCTGTCTAAACCATAGAAATCTTTGCTGCCCGATACAGTTTCCGTAATGGCATTGCCCGGCGCTGTACCCTGGGGATAGGTACTAATGGCATTTTGTGTTTTAATAATTTGAGACGAAGCCCAACTGAGACCGGTCGCCGCTTTCCAGCCACTTACTTCCGCAGCTGTATAGTATAGGGTGATCTCATATTGTCCCGCTGGATTATTGGTGGTGGGCACAATCCGCAAAGTTTTATCAGCAACAAAATTGCCGGTATTGCCATTGAGGAAAGCCTTGGCACCGCTGCCTGCACGATCCACAGTTACTTCGGTACAACCATAATCATGAGCAGTAAGGTTCTTCACTCTTGCCAGCAATTTGCCTGAAGCCGATTTGAAAGCAACATCCTGGTTGGGGCCGAGGTAATTGGTGGCTGTGGCATTGAGTATAGTTTCTGTGGTAGGTCCGGGGTACGCAATGGTGAGGCCTAACGCATCCCTTGCCCCGCCACCACCATAAGCCAATGGCAGTGAAGTAGCACCACATCCATCCACATCTCCTGTATTTGCAAGTCTTAATCTGCCGGATATGCCTGCTGTACCTTGTATCCTGTCATCAGCTCCCGCAGCAACCGCCCCTGAATAGCATATATCTACCACTAAATTGGACACACCATCCCAAACAAAATTGTTTGTGAGTGTAAACTTGTTTTCACCTAAAACGGTGGAATAGTTTACAGGCCCAAACACGGGAACAGTGGCAGCAATGGGTATAGAACTCAGGGTGGTATTACTTACATTTTTAAGTTTTACAGTAAAATCGGTAAACGGATTGGTACTATTTTTTTGAGTAACGAAAATAGAGAGGCTCACAACCCTACCAGCCTGGAGTCCAAGCGCTGTAAGTTCAGAAGCGAGGTACAGTGTTTGAGTCCTGTTTGCAGCCTGAGACCCTCTGAAGGGTGAAGAAGTTAAATTGGTAGTATATGATCCCACAACTGCACTCACCGGGACTTCAAAAACGGGGGCTGCATCATTGTCGTTGATCGTGATTGTAGTATTCGGAATACCCTCACCTTTCAATGCATTTCCCCCTGGATCGTTTGTAACATTGAAGCTGAGTTGTATGGTCTCATTGCCCTCGATTGCAGCATCATCAAACACCCGAATTACGAAAGATTGATTGGCAGTGCTGCCAGCAGGAAAAACCAGTGTAGTAGATGGCGTAGTAAAGTTTCCGTTTGTAGATAATATATAATCAGTGCCTGAAGTTGCAGTTCCTGCTAAACCCAACTGCACATTGGCATTAGCAGAAGGCGGAGTGGCAATATTCATTGAAATGGAATAATCCCTGTAACTGCGACAATCCACCACCGTAAGGCCATTTTCGGGAGCACTGGTTGTGGCTGAAACAAAATTGATTTTGGGCGGGCAAACAGGTACCTCTCCCGGCAGTTTTGCACCAGGTGAAGTAGCCAGGCTAGCCCTGCTTGCCAGGGACATTGCAGCCAAAGCTCTTGTTTTTTGCCCAGGGGTAAATAAGGTAAAGCAATTGGTATAGCCCATCACGTTACTTTCAGTGTAAGGAGAATAATCTGTTCCTGTACAGTTATTGAGTCCGGATCGGCAGTTAAAGTCATAAACTCCACCGGTCACGTTTTGTGAAACGGGATCTGTATCACAAACGCGGTCACCTTCTGCTGTGCAATCGGTATTGGCAGGGCACATATTGGCAGCGCTGGAGCCATTGAATGGATGGTGAAGGTTTAAGGCATGGCCTATTTCGTGTGGCATTGTTTTATCGCCTGCCTGCATTTGAGTGGCCAGCATAACGGTACCATCGACGGTAGCACTGGCCCCCGGGAAATAAGCATACCCTGCAGTAAACTGGCCCGAAGTACCATCTGCACCATTGAGTCTATTCACTACCCAGATATTGTAATACTGGGAAGTATTCCAACGCGACAGGTTTTTAATGGTAATTTCCGAAGCGCCTGAACCGCCGCTACCGGGAACACTTACACCACTTTCATTATAGCCTATTACGCCCGAAGCATCTACTCTCACAATACCATTAGTTGGGTTACAATTAGGGTCGCGTTTGGCCAGCACAAACTGGATCTGCATATCGCCGGCACCGCCCGAAAAGCCGGGAGCAGTTCCATCCCATACCTGGTTTAAATAGTCAATTGCTCCTGTGATCTGTGCATCTGTTGGGTTGTAAATGGAACCTACCGCACCACCTGTATGCATTACATGCACCACTACCGGAATAATGTAGAGAGCCGTGCCCACACCCTGTGGCTTCAGCTTTTGAATCTTACCCGATTGAATGATCTGCTGGATCTGCTTATCGTTTTGCAGGACCTGGTCGCGGAAGGTTGGGTTATCCAACATTGCCTTGGTGTGGGCATTGTCGAATCCGCAAGGGGCAACTTGCGCAAACATCGAAATTGGCAGCAATGCCAGGAGAATGAGGTAAAGTTTTCTCATTTAGGTAGTGTTTTTGGCTCTAACAAACATACAATTTAACACTAAATCGCAATAATATATGTGCCATGGTATTGCGCATTATTTCGATTGAATTAAACCTGGTAGTCAATACATCCAATTCCTTTATTCTTTTGAAACGAATGGGTACGAATCTACCCTGCAGAATGCAGTGGATTCGGAGCTGCCTCCTACTCTGCCCGGCATCAACTTGCATCTCCGGGAGTTGTATGGTTCCTGCAACAACCCATAGACAAACAGGCTTAAGATGGCAGAGTACCGGGGGCTCACTGACAAATATGCAGCAGCCTTTGACTGGTTTTCTGGATTTGCATGCCCGCTTCGGGGTTTGCAAAGCGGGTAAACTGCCAAATTGGGCTAATCAATGCGACAGGAAGTGCTTGGCACATTCTTAGCTATTGGGTGAACGTAAAATTTCATTTTCTAACGTTTATTAAATATTCACTGAGATGGCTAAAGAGAAAAAATTGGCTGTAACTCCCTTGCACGACAGGGTAATTGTAAAACCCGCTGCTGCTGAAGAAAAAACTGCAGGCGGTATCATTATCCCCGATACAGCTAAAGAGAAGCCCCAGCGTGGTACTGTAATCGCTGCCGGTCCTGGTAAAAAAGATGAGCCTGTAACCGTAAAAGCAGGTGACACCGTACTGTACGGTAAATATGCCGGAACTGAGATCAGCATCGAAGGCGCCGACTACCTCATTATGCGTGAAAGCGACATCCTGGCTATTGTTTAATCAAGCCGGTTTGTTCAATAGCAATTCAACAGATGAAGTGATTGCGACGCAACGAAGATGCCATATGCAGATAGCTGGTATCGCACTCACTCCTTAACTCATACATTAAAAATCACAATTCATTAGTCTATGGCTAAGCAAATATTTTTCGACATCGACGCCCGCAATAAAATGAAGAAAGGCGTTGACACACTGGCAAATGCCGTGAAAGTGACCCTCGGACCCAAGGGCCGCAACGTAGTAATTGAAAAGAAATTCGGCGCACCTGCTGTAACCAAAGATGGGGTAACCGTTGCCAAAGAAATTGAACTGGAAGACGCCATTGAAAATATGGGCGCCCAGATGGTGAAAGAAGTTGCCAGCAAAACTGCTGACATTGCAGGTGACGGTACTACTACTGCCACCGTGCTGGCTCAAGCTATTATTAGCGAAGGCCTGAAAATGGTTGCTGCGGGTGCTAACCCAATGGACCTGAAGCGTGGTATTGACAAAGCTGTTAGCCTTGTTGTAGCCAACCTGAAAGGCCAAAGCCAAACCGTTGGTAGCGACAAGAAAAAAATTCAGCAGGTTGCAACTATTTCTGCCAACAACGACGAAACCATTGGCACCCTGATTGCTGAAGCATTTGGCAAAGTGGGTAAAGAAGGTGTAATTACCGTTGAAGAAGCAAAAGGCACTGACACTACCGTAGACGTAGTAGAAGGTATGCAATTCGACCGCGGATACATCTCTCCATACTTCGTGACCAACAGCGAAAAAATGGAAGCTGAACTGCAAAATCCATACATCCTGATTTACGACAAGAAGATCAGCGCTATGAAAGACATCCTGCACATTTTGGAAAAAGTGGCTCAAGGCGGTCGTCCATTGTTGATCATTGCTGAAGACCTGGAAGGTGAAGCATTGGCAACATTGGTAGTAAACAAACTGCGTGGTACTTTGAAAGTGGCTGCTGTAAAAGCTCCCGGCTTTGGCGACCGTCGCAAAGAAATGTTGCAGGACATTGCTATCCTTACAAAAGGTATTGTTATCAGCGAAGAGCAAGGTTACAAACTGGAGAATGCCGACCTCAGCTACTTGGGTCAAGCTTCAAGCGTAACCATCGACAAAGACAACACGACTGTTGTTGGTGGCAAGGGCGAGAAAAAAGATATTACTGCCCGTGTAAACCAGATCAAAGCTCAAATTGAAACCACTACTTCCGACTACGATCGTGAAAAACTGCAAGAGCGTTTGGCTAAACTGAGCGGCGGTGTGGCTGTACTGTATGTAGGTGCTGCTACCGAAGTAGAAATGAAAGAAAAGAAAGACCGTGTTGACGATGCCCTGCATGCTACCCGTGCAGCGGTTGAAGAAGGCATTGTACCTGGCGGTGGTGTTGCTTATATCCGTGCTATTGAAGCGCTGGAAGCAAAAGTAAAAGGCCAGATCGCCGACGAGCAAACCGGTATGGCTATTGTACGCCGTGCATTGGAAGAGCCTATGCGCACCCTTACTGCTAACGCAGGTATCGACGGTTCTATCGTGGTACAAAAAATCAAAGATGGCAAAGGCGACTTCGGATTTAACGCTCGTACCGAAACTTACGAGAACCTGTTTAAAGCCGGTGTAATCGACCCAACCAAAGTAAGCCGTGTAGCATTGGAAAATGCAGCGTCTATTGCTGGTATGTTGTTGACCACTGAAGCTGTAATTGCCGACAAGCCAGAACCTAAATCTGCAGCTCCTGCAGGTGGCGGTCACCCAGGCATGGGCGGTATGGATTACTAAACCATTCCAACCGGTAGATAACAGGCCATTGGCTGAACATCTACTTACTATAAAACCCCGTTTGCGCTAGCAGGCGGGGTTTTCGCATTATAGCACATTGGCCGGGGTAAAGTGATTTCAATTTTTATAAAGTACAATTGGCAACTGCTATAGGCTATGACTTCGGTCATAAACCGGAAGCATCAGTATTTATTAGGTTTGAGATGAAAATAAAATCACTACCAAGACGATCAACGGACATAAAATTGTCGCTCCTATTCCAACTTCAAACGGCACGACACATGAAATGAACGAAGTACTACTACCCCCTTAGAAATAATTTGGTATTTAATGTTTTATGGTAAATGGGGTGCGAATGCAAATTCGCACCTTTTTTTATTTGCCTAAACCCCGTCGGGGTTGCTGCAATACAAGGCTACCGCTCTTGATACCATATACACGAAGCAATAGGTTGTGCACAGTTAGCAATAAGTTGCCAGGAAATTATTATATTAAAGTATTCGCACATTTGAAAGGCGAAAGCGGAAACCAGCTACCGCGTAAAAAAACGGGGCGCCACCGAAAAGCCATATGAGTAGGGAATTAAAATTACCAGTTATGCCAAAGTATGTAATTGAACGTGAAATTCCTGGTGCAGGAAAATTAACCCCAGAACAACTAAAAGGCATTTCACAAACTTCTTGTGGAGTATTGAGTAAGATGGGTTCTCAAATTCAATGGCTCCAAAGCTATGTTACCGGCGACAAAATCTACTGCGTGTACATTGCACCCAACGAAGAAATGGTGCGGGAACATGCAAAGTTGGGTGGCTTTCCCGCAAATGCTGTCAACGCAGTTGTTACAATCATTGATCCTACCACTGCGGAATAAATAATTGCTTAGCCTTCGGGTGAAACAGTATTTATAAAAAACAAGAGCGTCTTGCCGGACGCTCTTGTTTTTTATTGGATGATGAAAGCTTTATCGTAACAGTTGTTTACTGCTTCCATACTTTTTGCATTACACTTACGCCATCAGTTTCTACCCTCAACATGTACATGCCGGGTGCTATACCTGTAAGATTGAAAGTACTGGTGCGGCTTTGCGCAGCCAGCAATACAGTCCTGATCACTTTTCCTTCGAGGTTCAATAATTGTGCAACGCCTTTCTGGTTTACCAATGCATGTTCAATTTGAAGGCTTGCATGTGCAGGGTTTGGATACACTCTTAATTCCGCTTTTTGTTCACCGGCTTTTACCAGCACCACGGAGCTATGACTGTATTTTCCATCCTTATCTACCATCTTCAACCTGTAGTAAGCATTTGTGCTCAGCGGCAGTTCATCTACAAAACTGTATTGATAATTTGCTTGATTAAATGCTGATTGCTTACCAATACCACTGAAGCTAACACCGTCGGCACTTCTTTCAATATCGAAATGACTAACGCCGGTTTCGTTGCTTGTTTTCCAATTCAATACCACTTTCGATGCTGCAGGCTTTGCAGTAAATGCTATCAACTTCAAGGGCAATACGCCATTGCCCAGGGCAAAGAAATCAACCTTATCTGCACCAGCATACATTGGCACCAATACTCTTACAGCCGAAGCAGGGAAAGGATCGTAGTTGTAATAGGTATGTGGATCAAAAATGCCGGAACAATTCAGCTCATCAAATTTGATGGAACGGCCACCGGGGTTCAACATCGCTGGGTTTATTTGACCAGTAATAACCGGCAATCCACTATCGTCGTATGCATTACCTTTTTGGCACAAACCACGGGCTGCGTAGTTGCCGGTTTTTGAAGTAAACACATCGTCGGTATTGTTTCCGTAAACAGCTTTGAAATCGGCCAGTGCACGGTCGGCGTACATAGGCCAGCGAGTGTTGAGGAAGAAATTATTTTCGGCCACCACGCTTGAATTATTAGAAGCTGCAATGCCATACAGTTTTACCCCATCGTGCAGGCAGTTGAGTACATGCACTTCACCAAAACGAACACGGGGGTTACGTGAATTGGTATTGTAAAAATGGTTGGCAAAATGCGTAACCTTTAAACGGCCGTTGTCTTGCGCACTATTATTATCACTATGGCCAATTAAACCGGTTTTCCAACTGTTCTGGTATTTGGTCCAGCTAATGGTTACATAGCTTGCACCGGTTTTTACATCAATGCCGCCATCGGGGTGTTCGCTATCGGCAGGCATACCAAGAGGACTACCTACTGTGCAGTGGTCCACCCAAATATGGTGCGTTTCATCTTCACCAATATTGATACCATCGTCATAGTAATCGCGGAAAGAAATATTGCGGATAATAAGGTTGTACGAACGCTTCACATTGATACCAAAATTCAGCACAACATTCCTGCGGCCAATAATAGTAAGGTCGCCTTGCTCCTGTATGGTAAGCATGCTGTTGGCCCAAACACTCAACTGGCCACCTGTGCCGGTATATGTTCCTTCTTCCAATACAATGGTAAGCGGGTTGCGGCTATAATATTTATACTGAATGCGGTCTTGCAATACCTGGCAAAGCTTTCCAAACTCTGCAGGGCCATTAATAAATACAGTGTCGGTTGAACCCGAACCGCCTGTTGTAGGGCCGGTAAATCCATCACCCGAAATGGAAGCAAAGCCTACTACTTTGTTGAAGTTCAGATCAACCGAGTTGGTGAAGGTTGCGCTTACCTGTGTATTGGCATTTACAGTAATGGTTTGCACTGTTTGATTGCCGCTTAAAGCACCACCCCAACTTTGGAAAGTAGAACCCAAAACAGGTTGGGCAGTTAAGGTAACTAAAGTGCCGGTGGCATATACACCACCTGCAGGAGATAGCTGAACTTCGCCCAGGCCCTGAACATTTACCTGCAAAGTATACGTGGTAACAGGCGTAAAATTGGCAGTAATACTTTTGGCGCTGTTCATAATTACCTGGACAGGATTGGTAGTACCGGTAGCATCGCCACTCCAGTTTTGGAACAAGAGTGATGCGCTGTTTTGTGCACTCAGCGTTACAGTTTCGCCGGTAAAATATTTGCCGCTTTTACGCTCGGGAGTAATTTCAACTTTGCCACTGTTGGTAGTAGTAACTGCCAATGGGTAGCTGGGGCAAACCGCACCAGAAAGTGAAAGCTTATCGAGGTTGGGGCCATCGGTATTGTCCCACACAATTTTAATGCTATTGATACCCTGCACCAGCGTAACATTCATTTGTTCTTCCACCCAATCAGTGAAAGTTGCGGTTGGTGTAAAGGCCAGTGTTCCCACCAAACTTCCGTTTACAAACAGGTTGCCACTTCTTACTTCTGCTTTTGCAAATGCATACCTGAATTTTGCTGTTTGTACACCTGCCTGTTGCTGGCAAACCAAAAACGAAATATAGTTTTCGCCGGTGGCAGCAAAATCAATAAAACCGGTTCCTGAATAACCAGCGTGTTTGTTATCTGTAACACCTGTAAAATCGGCTTGCTCGGCTTCGTAATCGGTATAGACAGCGTTGGGGTCAATGGCATTCACGGTAACTGTCCATTGCTTCGTGCTGTTATCTTCAGCGGTTACAGTGTACACTACAGGCGAATTAAAATTTTGTGCAGTAGTGGGCAGCGGCGAAATGGTGGCCGCATTGGAAATGGTCAGTTGCTGCGGTACCACAGCAGATATGTCTTCACCTATAGGAACATTCACCGTAATAGTACCTGCAGCCGATTGAATCACTGCATTGCCTATTTGATTATTCATCAATTTAAAAGCGGTAATTTCTTTGGCTGCAGAAGCTACGCTTTGCACGGTAACGGTCCAGTTTTTGGTAGTTGTGCCATCCTGTGCAGTAACAGTATAGTTTACAGGATTGCCGCCTGCAAAGTTCTGAGGAGCAGTTGCCAAAGGACTAATAGTGGCGCTGCTTGAAATGCCAATAGAAAGCGGTGCTACATTGCTTAATGCAGTACCGGTTGGCACCTGAATCGTAATGGCACCGGTTGAACTATTGATTTGTTCTGTACCAATCTGGCTGGCCATTTTAAAACTGGTAATTTCCGCAGCATTGCTTACCGTACTATTTCCTTTCACCAATAAATCGTGGACCTGGATGTTACCGTTCAGCGGTTCTATTTTTATACTAATTGGACTGGAGGTTATAATGGCCGGGAAAAGCGTATGCAGTTCAAATGATGCCGCGGCCAAAACCGAAAGCGTAGAGGTAAGCACAGTGTAAACCGTTTCGCCATCTTTCTGGTACGAGACCTTTACGTTGCGTGCAGCCGTTGAGGTCGACTTCATGTTCAGCATTAAAAAAGAACAGGAAGCAACATCAACCTGCAGGTATTGGCCTGAATTCACCTGGACCATACCCTTGGAGCAAACACCATCGGCAGCTTTTGTTGGATTTAAAGTACCGTTGCTGGTAACACCCGCAGGTAAAGTAGTGGTTTGGAAATTGTGATCGATAAGAATCGTTTGGCTATTGAGTTGTACAAATGGGCACACAGCCAACAACACAGCCATAGAAAGGCTAGCAAGCAGAAATTTCATAGTTCAACAATTGAGTATTTAGCAAATCGTTGCCGACAAATAAAAAATGGATCACCCATTTTTCGATTTTAAAGCAATGCGTCAACCCACAAGGGTACTTATGTTATACTGATTAAAACCTGACTTTTTACGCAATCGTTTCCAACTTATGTCTTCTTTCAAAGGTGAAGAGTTGCAATTCAATAAGCATTCCACCTGTTTCCTCAATTATGAAATTTTCCTTTTTACAAAATTTATTTATTGTTTTTCAATAAATATTTTCCTTTATTTGCATAATCATTCCTAAACTACCTCACCATGGAAATCAAAATAACCACCACCCAGGTACTGAAACTGCTGCAGGTGCTCTCCTGGATCATATTCATTGGCCTTTGCATTGAGGCCGGAAGCATACTGTTCAACGTTTGCTATACATTTTTTGTAAACCCTGCCAATACCAAAACCCTTTTGGTAGATGCAGACCTCTCGGGCCTTTACCAATACGACCGCGGCTATTTTATTGCGGTGGCATTGGTATTGCTCATTGTAGCAGTATTAAAAGCCATCATGTTTTACCTGATCGTACAACTGTTTACCGAAAAGAAGCTGAAACTCTCACAGCCTTTCGATTCGGAACTTAAAGGTTTTATGGTAAAGCAATCCTACCTCGCTTTGGGCATTGGCTTGTTTGCACATGCAGGGTTTAAGTATTCAGTTTGGCTGAGCAATCAGGGCGTGGTAATGCCCAACACACAACAATTGCATATTGCAGGAGCTGATGTTTGGCTGTTTATGGCCGTTGTACTTTTTGTAATTGTACAACTTGTAAAAAGAGGGATTGAACTACAAACCGAAAACGATTTAACCATTTAGCATATGCCCATAATTGTAAACTTAGATGTGATGATGGCCCGGCGCAAAATGTCGCTGAACGAACTATCGGAAAAAGTAGGATTAACGCTATCGAACCTTTCTATTCTAAAAACAGGGAAAGCAAAAGCCATTCGGTTTAGCACACTAGAATCCATATGCGAAGTGCTGAACTGCCAACCTGCCGACATATTGGAATATGTGAACGAAAAAAGTTGATGCCTGCATGCAACACTTGCTGATGATTGCAGCACTAACCTTGCAATCATCAGCATCGAAGCTGGTTCATTCGTCTACAAACTCCTCTCCTTTTTCGCTATTATTTTGAAGCGAAACCTTGCCACCTACCTTTGGTTGTATAATAATTGTACCACAAAGTAGCAGTATGAAAATGAAACTGATGACCGGCGCCATTCATGTGTTAGTGTGGATATTGCTGCTGGTGCTACCCTATGTTTCCACCGACCAGGTCTTTGAAGCATTAGACCCAACGTCAGGAAAAAAATACCTCTTGCTTTGCCTTACCATCAGCACGGTACTCATCGCCATCTTCTACCTCAATTATTTTTTTCTCATCCCCAGATTTTTATTGCCAAAAAAATACCGACTCTATTTTTCCTTTCTCCTACTGGCCATAGTAAGTGTATTTCTATTGGCAAGTGCATTGTTTTTTTCCTCCGAAACCTTTGCCGGTATTGTGCCCAATACCAAACCCTCCATGGAGAAAATTTTTCCGGTCATTATTGTGAATGCAATGCTGCTTTGGCTACTGGCCATTGTATCCACCATACTATGGACCGTTTACACCCGGTGGAAACAAGCCGAAAGCGAAAAACTTAGCGCACAAATTGCATCACTCAAATCGCAGATCAATCCACACTTTTTATTCAATACGCTCAACAATATTTATGCAACGGTCATCGACTCATCGCCCAAAGCGGCCGACATGGTAGACAAGCTTTCGGAAATGATGCGCTACACCATGAAAGACACACAACAGGACCTTGTATGGCTGGAAGACGAGATTAACTATATCAGCAATTATATTGAATTACAAAAGCCGCGGCTGGACAGAAGCGTACAACTCCAATACCAACTGTTGGAGCAAGTGCCGAATGTTCGCATCGCCCCCATGTTGCTGATCCCATTTATTGAAAATGCGTTCAAGCATGGGGTAAACACCGAGCAGAAAAGTCGTATCATTATTGAAACAACCATGAATCAAACCGATTTCAGGATGAGTGTGATTAATAATAAAGTACGTACGCAAAATGAAATGGGTGAACGAAGTGGATTGGGTATTGAAAACACCCGGCACAGGTTGAATTTAATTTACCCATCCAAACACATGCTAGTGATAAAGGATACTGAAAAGGAATTTTTTGTTTCACTTTATATCAACCTGGTATGATGCAGGCCATTGCCATAGACGATGAGCCGCTGGCGCTTACTGTTATCCAATCGCTTTGCGACAAAACAGAAGGCATTCACCTGCAACAAACCTTTACCCAACCCGGCCTGGCATTACAACACATTCAGCAAACCCCACCCGACCTTATATTTTGCGATATACACATGCCATCCATGTCGGGCATACAATTGGTAAAACAGTTACCACTCAACATCATGGTGATTTTTACCACGGCTTACAGCGAATATGCAGTGGATAGCTACGAGTTAAATGCAGTTGACTATTTGCTGAAACCCATCAATCAAAAACGCTTTGCCAAAGCCATAGCTAAGGCGCAGGAATATTTTGAATTTCTGCATACCAAAGACCGCAGCAAGGAAAAATACATTTTCGTTCGTGCCGATTTCAGCCTGGTAAAAATTCCGGTGGCCGATATTGTATACATCGAAGGATTAGCCGATTACCTGAAAATTTATATCAAAGACCGCAAAACAATTGTGGCTCGCATGCCCATGAAAGAAATGATGGAAAAATTGCCTGCTACAGATTTTATAAGAATACATCGCAGTTTTATTGTACCTATCCACAACATTGAAGCGGTAAGAGGCGCAACCATACTGATGGCTGGTAAAGAGTTTCCAATTGGCAGAACCTTTGCGGAGGATTTCTTTTTGCGGTATAATAAGTAATCCCGCATACTGCCATCCGCAATGCATATTTCGCAGAAAACAATTCCTTCTTCTCAAACCTGGTGCATATTCAATTTTTGACTGCACATTTGCATGCTTTCACAATTCAACAAAACAACCAGATGGCATAATTCTACTTGTCAATCATTTAACAACTATTCATTCATTATGACAAGTACCCGGTACTGTATAAGGCTGCTGCTTTGCATAGCAACTACCTTCCTGTTATTTCAATTTTCTTCCGCACAAAAATTTACCATTCATGGCAAAGTGAAGCAAAAGTCTTCCGGCGAAACCCTGCTTGGCGCCAATATCTTAATTGTTGAAAAACCCGGACTCGGCATCACCACCAACGAGTATGGCTTCTACTCGCTGTCGTTACCCAAGGGCCAATACACTTTGCGCTTTTCATTTGTGGGTTACAAACCCGAACAGGTTGCCGTATCACTCGATTCGAATATCACGCTCAACATAGACCTGGCAGATGAAGAAACATTGCAGGAAGTAGTGGTGAGTTCTAAAAAAGACAATGACAATCTTACCAAAACCACGATGGGTACCGAAGTACTCAACATGAAGACCGCTGCAAAAATCCCCGTGGTATTTGGCGAAAAGGATTTGGTAAAAACAATCATGCTGGTGCCGGGTGTAAAATCGAGCAGCGAGGGCAGCAACGGCTTTTCTGTACGAGGTGGATCTACCGATCAAAACCTGATATTACTGGATGAAGCCCCGGTATATAATGCTTCACACATGCTCGGTTTTTTCAGCACGTTCAATAGCGATGCCATTAAAGATGCCACCATTATTAAAGGCAATAGTCCTGCGCAATTTGGTGGCCGCCTTTCATCGGTGCTGGATGTGAAGATGAAAGAGGGAAACAATAAAGACTGGCAGGTAAGTGGCGGCATTGGTTTGATCAGCAGCCGACTCACTATCGAGGGGCCTATTCAAAAAGAAAAATCTTCGTTCATTGTTTCGGGCAGGCGCACCTATGCCGACCTGCTTGCAAGAATGTCTCCCGATTTTAAAGACATGAGCTTGTATTTCTACGACCTGAATGCGAAAGCAAATATTGAGATCAATAAGCGGAATAAACTTTTCTTCTCGGGCTATTTTGGCAAAGATGATTTTTCGGTAGCCGACCTTTTTGGAAGCAACTGGGGAAATGCTACCGGTACAGTAAGATGGAATAGCGTAGTGAGCAACAAACTATTTTCCAACACCTCTTTTATTTATAGTAATTACGATTTCAACCTTGGGTTTAATGCAGGAGGCACCAAAACCAATTTCCATTCAAACATTAAGGACCTGAACCTGAAACAAGATTTCACCTTGTATGCCAGTGCCAGGAATACATTGCGTTTTGGGTTGAATGCTATCCACCATACCATAACGCCTACTACACCAGAAGGTGCAGACATTAGTATCACCAAAAACAGCCGCAAGGCATTGGAGAATGCTGTGTATATCACCAACTCATGGAAGGGTTCGAACAAAATAAATATCGACTATGGATTGCGCCTTTCGATGTACAGCATTTTAGGTGGAGACACTTACAATATTTACAACAATGGCGAATGGAAAGAATCTATAGAATTGAAAGAAGGTGAAATTGGCAAGTCCTACTTCAACATTGAGCCAAGGGTTTCGATGAATTACAGGATCACCAACGATGCTAGTGTAAAATTTGGTTATGCCCGCAACACACAAAACCTGCACCTGATGAGCAACTCCACCGGCGGAAGTCCTACTGACCAATGGATCGGAAACAGCTACAACATTAAGCCGGAAATTGCCGACCAGCTAAGCATGGGCTTCAGCAAAAATTTCAGCAATAACCAGTATGAGTTTGGTGCAGAAGCTTATTACAAAAACATGCAACACCAAATAGATTATAAAGACGGTGCCAATATTAATACCGTGCCAGATGTAGAAAGCGAATTACTGTATGGCAAAGGCAGATCGTATGGCATGGAATTGTTGATCAAGAAAAAGAAAGGAGACCTGACCGGGTGGATCGGTTACACGCTTTCAAAATCGGAAAGGCAAATAGCCGGCATCAACAATGGAGATTGGTACAATGCCAAACAAGACCGTACTCACGACCTTGCAGTAGTAGCTATTTACACTCTCTCCAAATACTGGACGCTATCGGGCACATTTATTTACAACACCGGCAATGCAGTTACTTTTCCCACCGGGAAATACATGCTGAACGATATGCCCGTGTACCAGTATGGCAATCGTAATGCCGACCGCATGCCCGCAACGCACAGGCTCGACTTAAATGCTACTTACGAAAAACCCACCAAGAAAAACTGGCACAGCTCCTGGACCTTCGGATTGTACAATGCTTATGGACGTCAAAATCCATACAGCATCAGTTTTGAACCCAATAAAGACAACCCGCAGAAAATTGATGCCGTACAAACTTCTCTATTCCGTTGGGTGCCCAGTATTTCTTACAACTTCAACTTCTAAGCCATGCAATTAAAAAATATCCTATTCATCATCATAAGTGCTATTCTACTTTCTGCCTGCGAAAAAGTAGTAGAAGTTCAATACAAAGACAATCAGCCACGCATAGTGATTGAAGGCAATATCACCAATACGCCCGGTCCCTATTTTGTAAAAGTTTCCAAATCCATTGCACTGCAGGATGAAAGCCCCAACCCCGTTGTGAATAATGCGATTGTGCGCATCAGCGATAATGCTGGCAACAGCGAAACACTTGTACCGCAGGGCAATGGAACTTATCGCACCAATTCGTTGCAGGGCACTGTGGGCAGAATATATACTTTAACCGTACAGGCAGATGGCCAAACCTATAGCGCCCAAAGCACGATGCCTGCGCAGGTTCCTTTCGATTCTATTAAAGTAGAAACGATGGATGTTTTTGGCGAACTGGAATACAACCTCATCCCGGTGTACCTCGACCCTATTGCAACCGGCAACAAATATCGGTTTGTACTTACCGTAAATGATACGCTCATTCACCAGCACTTTGTACAAAACGATGATATAAAAAATGGAGTTGTCAATACTTTTCGGCTCGAAATAAATGACAACGACCTGAAGTTGGTTGCCGGTGACAGGATCGCCATTGACATGGAATGCATCGACAAACAAGTATTTACTTTCTACTCCACCCTGGTACAAATAGCCGATAGTGGCCCGGGCGGCGGCACCACGCCCAGCAATCCACCCAACAATTTTACTAATGGAGCATTGGGCATTTTTTCGGCGCATACTACCCAGCGGCAAACTGCGGTAATACACTAGCAAAACAGCTCTTGATGGTCATAAAACAAAAAACTGCATCCTCTAGTAAAGGATGCAGTTTTTATTTATCAGAATTTATCCATTAGAACTTAGCAGGTGTACCGCTTTTCGGCACAGCTTTCTGAATGAACTTGCGCAGACTTTCGTTGGAGGAAGCCAGGTCTACTTTGCGCAGGTACATCATATGCCCGCTTTCGTATCCTTCCCATTGCATACGATCTTTCAAGCGGCCACTGGGGTCGAGCTGCCACATGCTGTACTTGGCATTGAAATAATCGCAGGCACCGTCGTAATAGCCCGATTGAATCAACAAGTGCAGGTAAGGATTTTGCGCCATGGCCTGGCGAAGGTTTTCACCCGTCTTATCGTTGCTGCGATCCCAGGGATGCACCGGCCCAAACATGTTGTACTTGAGGTCGGTCTTGTATTTCAACTCGTCGCGCAAATAAATATTGATAGCTGGTGTAAACGAATGCAACCAGGAAGTGAGTTCTGCATTATAATCGGGAGCATCACCCGCTTCCTCCCGATCTATTCCTAGGTAGCGACTATCGAGCCGACCAACGGTGTATCCCTTGTCGCGCAGCAGATCTTTCCAGAAAAAATTGAATGGAATATCCAGGTTGTGCTGCAAAATAGTTTGCTCGCTGATGCCGCTATACATCGACATTTTTTTGGCCAGCGCTGCTTTTTTATCGGCCGGCAAAAATCCGCCCTGCACCATTGCAGGCAGCAATTCATTTACGGTAAAGGCTTCTACTTCAGGCAACATGGCTGGCAATGTTTTTTGCTGCAATGCAGGCGAAAGTTTTTTATGATACCAGGCAGTGGCTGCATAATAAGGCAGGCGCAATGCGGATTCTACCGGTCCGTCCCTCGTAATGCCCAACTCTGTTGGCGAAACGAGTATCACGCCATTCAAATACATCCAGTGCGAATTCTGCAACTCCAGTGCCAGGCCCGATGCACGGGTGGTACCATAGCTTTCGCCAATCAAAAATTTTGGAGAAGACCAGCGCTTATACCTGTTTACAAAGGTGGCGATCCAATCGGCCAGGTATTTGATATCGGCATTTACCCCAAAGAATTTGGAGCGGGGCGCATCCTTATCGAGTATGCGGGAAAACCCTGTATTCACCGGGTCGATGTACACAATATCGGCAACATCCAGCAGCGAATGTTCATTGTCTTTAAGGCCATAGGGTTGAATGGGATATCCCTCATCATCAATTTTCAAAATGCGAGGACCGGTATAGCCCAACTCCATCCACACGGCAGGCGTACCCGGACCACCGTTGAATGAAATGACCAATGGCCTGCTGGTTTTATCTTTTATATCCGAGCGTTCGTAATAGGTAAAAAACACACCCGCAACAGGACGTCCATCTTCATCCCATACCGGTATAGTGCCGGCAATGGCGTCATAGGGAATGCGCTGGCCCTTCACGGTAATTTCATTGTGAATGCTCATGGTAGAATCGGCAGCCAGCACCATTGTTTTCGATGGCTGAATGCTGCCACCGGTACGGGGTGCAGCAGGTTGTGCTATGGCCAACTGGGCTGCCAAAGCACAGATGCCCAATGAGATCATTTGCTTACTCATATATGCAATTTGAATTAGTATGCTCGAAAGATAAGGGAAGTTGCATTTATGCCAACAAATCGGCAATTGGAAAATACCCATGGCACCAACCCGAAAACAAATGAGCATTTCCAACTATCGCTGCGACAATATACACGGGTTGCAATTCACGAGATTGATTCCATTGCACTCACTTCCCTTCAACCTGATCAATACCCATAAAAAAAGTAGCCGACAAAATTGCCGACTACTATAATCACCACGCTCAACTGGTGTTGGTATAACTATCTTCTAATTCCATCCACCGCCCAGTGCCTGGTAAATATTTACCATGGCATTCATCTGCTGCTTTTTGGTTTCCACCAATTCCAGCTTCGATTCCAGCGCATCTCTTTGCGTCATCAATACTTCTAAATAATCGGCCCTTGCCGATTTGAACAAGTCGTTCGAAATATCGATGGACTGTGTGAGGGCCAGCACTTGCTTCGATTTCATCTCGTAATTCTTTTCGAGATTGCCAATATTCGAAAGCTGGTTTGCCACTTCCACATAGCCATTCAAAATGCTTCGCTCATAATTATACACGGCTTGTATTTGCTTGTAATTAGCATTGGCATAAGCCGATTTGATGGCGGCTTTGTTGATCAGCGGTGCAGCCAGTTCACCGGCCAGCGAATACAGCATCGACTCTGGTGTTTTAAATAACAACGCCGGGCTAAACGCATTATAGCCTATTCCCGCAGAAATACTCAACGATGGATAGAACTGCGCTTTCGCCACTTTCACATCGAGCTTTGCTGCAGCCAAATCGAGTTCGGCTTGTTTGATATCGGGCCTATTGGCCAGCAACTGCGAAGGAATACCCACATGCACCACGGAAGGAAGCGCTGCGTCAAAGGTTCCAGCGTTGCGGGCAATATGCTGCGGGAAACGACCCAACAAAAAGTTGATACGATTTTCTGTAACAGCGATCTGCTGCAGCAATTCGTATTGCATGCTTTTCGTGTTGAGCACTTCTGCTTCAAACTTTCTAACTGCCAACTCTGTAACCTTGCTTGCTTCTTTCTGAATTTTTACAATTTCCAATGCATTGCTCTGCAATTGTATATTCTGCTGCACGATGGCGAGTTGATTATCCAACGCCAGCAACTCATAATACGAATTGGCAATTTCAGCAATCAGTGTAGTGATAAGAAAATTCCGGCCTTCAATAGTAGAGAGGTATCTTTTGATGGCGGCTTCTTTGGCATTGCGCAGCTTGTGCCAAATATCTATTTCCCATGTAGCCCTTGCCGACAACAGCATATCAGGCAATGGATCGGGCATTTCTTTACCGGGTTTTATTTCGGTGGTAGCATCACCTGCACCCTGGCTGGTATAGCGTCCAACTTTTTCTACACCGGCTCCTGCACCCACTGACACAAACGGGAGAAGTTCTCCCTTGCGTGCTTTTATTTCATTGCCCGAAATCGCAATTTCCTGTAAAGTGATATTGAGTTCCTGGTTGTTTTTGAGTGCAGTATCTATCAGGTTTTGCAAATCGGGATCTGTGAAGTATTGCTTCCAGGAAATCTGCGCCAGGTTGTTGGTGTCTGCCGATGCGCCGCCAAAAGCCGAAGGAACATTTTTGTTTTCGGTTTTGGAAACAGCTTCCGGTATTTTACAAGCCGTATAGCAGCAGCTAATGCAAGCCACTGCAAGTATGGTATATCTATTCATGTTACGCATGTGGTTCAAATTCTAATTCTTCAGATAATGGTAATTCGTCTTCTACTTTTATAAGCTTACGCTTGGCTGCCATAGTGCCAAACACATAGTACAAACCGGGAATAATGAGTACACCGAAAATGGTACCGAACAGCATACCACCTGCGGCAGCAGTACCAATAGTGCGGTTACCAATTTTTCCTGGGCCGGTTGCAATCACCAGCGGGATAAGCCCTGCCACAAAAGCGAATGAAGTCATTAAAATGGGACGAAACCTAACAGTGGCACCCTTCATGGCCGCTTTAATAATGGAGTATCCTTCTTCGTGTTTTTGCGCAGCAAACTCCACGATCAACACAGCGTTTTTACCCAGCAATCCAATCAACATTACCATTGCCACCTGCGCATAAATATTGTTTTCCAAATGGAATAACTGCAGGAAAAGAAAAGCTCCGAAAATACCTGCGGGCAACGATAGAATAACGGCGAGTGGCAAAATGAAACTTTCGTATTGCGCAGCCAATACCAGGTACACAAATCCCAAACAAATCAGGAAGATCCAAACTGCTTCATTGCCCCGGGCCACTTCATCTTTCGATATACCGGCCCAGTCGATACCAAAACCACGGGGCAAAGATTTTTGCGCCACTTCGTTAATAGCATCAATGGCTTCGCCACTACTATAGCCGGGTGCTGCTGCACCACTTATTTCGGAAGCGTTGTATAAGTTTTGCCGGGTAATTTCAGAAAGGCCATATACTTTTTCCATTTTCATGAAATCGGAAAATGGCACCATTTCATCCTTATCATTTTTTACATACAATTTCAAAATGTCTTCGGGTAATGCACGATACTGTGGCGCCGCCTGCACCATTACTTTGTATGGCCTGTCGAATTTGATAAAGCTGGTTTCGTAGTTACTACCAATCAATGTAGACAGCGTATTCATCGCATTCTCGATAGTCACCCCCTTTTGCCTGGCTATATCATTATCAATCTTCAGCATGTACTGCGGAAAACTGGCGCTATAAAAAGTAAACACTGAAGACAACTCTTTTCGCTTGCTGAGCTCCGACACAAAATCGCGGCTCACCGTTTCCATTAGTTTATAATCGCCACTACCTGCTTTATCCAGCAAACGCAATTCGAAACCTCCGGCGGCTCCATATCCCGGCACTGCAGGCGGGCCAAAAAATTCGATAGTGGCACCGGGAATTTCTTTCGACTTTTCTTCCAACTGTTTCATGATCTCCTGCGCCGACTCTTTGCGTTCACTCCAATCTTTCAGGTTAATTAAACAAGTACCGGAGTTGGCGCCGGTGCCTTCTGTAAGAATTTCATACCCTGCCAATGAGGATACCGATTGCACACCATCAATTTCTTCTGCCATCTTCTGCAGTTTTTCTGCTACCTGGTTAGTACGCTCTAAAGATGAACCCGGAGGTGTAAGAATAATGGCATACACCATGCCCTGGTCTTCGTTGGGAATAAAACCCGATGGCACTTTTCCATTCAGATACCATGTGCCTGCACAAAAAGCAATGAGTACACCAAAAGTCAATGCCCTGCGGGCTATTACTTTACTCAATACAAAATGGTATCTACCCGCCAACCGATTAAAACCGTTGTTGAATGCATCGAGAAATTTATCGAGTATATTTTTCTTTTTGTGTTGGCCATGATGATTGCGCAACATGATAGCACAAAGTGCAGGCGTTAGCGTAAGCGCCACCACGCCCGAAAGTATAATGGCTGTGGCCATGGTGATAGAAAACTGCCGATAGAAAATACCTACAGGTCCGCTCATGAATGCCACCGGTATAAACACAGAAGCCATCAGAAAAGTGATAGCCACAATGGCGCCGCTGATTTCCTGCATGGCTTTTTGCGTTGCTTTCAAAACAGAAAGCTTGGGGTTCAATTCCATTTTTGCATGCACCGCTTCAATTACCACAATAGCATCGTCCACCACAATACCAATGGCCAGTACCAATGCAAAAAGTGTGATGAGGTTGAGGGTAATATTGAAAGCCTGCATGAACACAAATGTGCCGATAAGCGACACCGGCACTGCAATAGCCGGGATAATGGTAGAGCGCCAGTCGCCCAAAAACAAGAACACAACCAAGCCCACCAATATGAATGCTTCGATAAGTGTGTGAATCACTTTTTCGATAGAGGCATCCAAAAAGCGAGACACATCGTAACTGATTTCATAATCGACTCCTTTGGGAAATGTGTTGGCTTTGATCTCTTTCATTTTTGCCTTCACATCCTTAATTACCTGGCTGGCATTGCTACCATACGATTGCTTTAGTACAATAGCTGCGGAAGATCTTCCATTGAGTGTAGAATAGATATCGTACATGGAACTACCAAACTCAATATCTGCCACATCTTTCAGGTGCAGTATTTCTCCATTGGAGTTCGATCGCAGGATCACATTTTCATATTGCTCTTTGGTATTGAACCTTCCCGAATATTTCAATACATATTCAAATGCCTGCGAACGCTTACCCGAACTTTCACCTGTTTTACCGGGTGAAGCTTCAAGGCTTTGCGCACTTAACGACTCCATAATTTCTTCTGCAGAAATTTTGTATGCCATCATACGGTCGGGCTTCAACCAAATACGCATGGCATATTCTCGGTTGCCCAAAATGTCGGCAAAGCCCACACCATCTACCCTTTTCAATTCGGAAAGAATATTGATGTCGGCATAGTTGAATAAAAACTTCTGATCCATTTTCGGATCCTTGCTGTACAGGTTAATGTACATGAGCATATTGCTTTCTTCGCGGCTAATTTTCACGCCTTCACGTATCACCAATGGTGGCAACTTATTGGTTACAGCCGACACACGGTTTTGTACATTCAGTGTGGCCTGGTTGGGATCTGTGCCCAGGTTGAACACCACCTGGATGGTACACTCACCATCGTTACCGGCATCCGATGCCATGTATTTCATGCCGGGTATTCCATTCAATGCTCTTTCCAATGGAATAACCACCGACTTGATCAGCAATTCATTATTGGCGCCGGGGTACTCGGCTACGATATTTACTTTAGGAGGCGAAATAGATGGGAATTGTGTAACGGGCAAATGCGTCATTGCCAGTAAACCCAGGAACACAATAACCAGCGATATAACGATGGAAAGGACTGGCCTTTTTATAAACTTGCTAAACATGTTACGTGCTTTAGAATGAATAAAACTTTTGCAGAAGGCTGGTGCATGCACATGGCCCTTTGCTACTTTTTCAAATGGTGTAGCACCAATTGAATCAACACTGGTAGGTAGTT
The DNA here is from genome assembly GCA_035456005.1 of Phnomibacter sp. Classification (GTDB taxonomy): domain Bacteria; phylum Bacteroidota; class Bacteroidia; order Chitinophagales; family Chitinophagaceae; genus Phnomibacter. The sequence continues at coordinate 1,120,012 of DATIEA010000004.1, forward strand.
TGCTGCCCTCCTTGTTTTATTCTGCTTTCAGTTTTAGTTGGTTGAGTAATTCCCGCGGATCGTTGTACACAAATTTTATCTTGTCATCGTCCTTTACTTTTTGTACGCCTTCCAGCAGAATCTGATCGCCTTCCGAAAGCCCGCTACTTACCACATACAGATCGGGCAGCGCCGCACTAATGGTTATCTCTTTCGACCTGGCCACGCCGTTCTTATCTACTACAAACACGAATTTTTTATCCTGTATTTCGTAAGTAGTTTTTTGAGGGATCACGAGTGCATTTCTAAAAGGCACCACCATTTGTATCTTCCCGGTTTGCCCATGCCGCAACAGTTTTTCATTGTTGGGAAACAAGGCGCGGAAAGCGATATTGCCCGTTTCGTTGTTGAACTCACTTTCGATTGTTTGCACTTCGCCTTCGTGTGCAAACGGCTGATTATTCGCCAGCAACAGGCTCACTTTTTGTGGCCCTTTTTTCGCATTCAGGCTGGCTTCATAATCCAAATATTCAGGTTCGGATACGTTGAAGTACGCAAACATGCGGCTATTGTCGGAAAGCGTGGTCAGCAATTCACCTTCATCTACCAGGCTACCAATTTTTAAAGGAAGGCGGTCGATAGTGCCATCGAAAGGTGCTCTGATTTCTGTAAATGCAAGATGGGTTTTTGCAAGCGCCACTTCTGCTTTAGCAGCATCGTATTTTGCTTTGGCCATGGCCAGCTCATTTTTCGACACTACATTTTTATCGGACAGCACCTGCGTGTTCTGCACTTCAATTTCTGCTTCACGGGCTTCCGCTTCGGCCTTCATCAACTCGGCTTCGTACAATTTGGGCATAATGCGAAACAGCAATTGCCCGGCTCTTACATATTGCCCTTCGTCTACATAGGCAGTTTGCAGGTAACCTTTTTCCTGCGCCCTTAGTTCAATATTCCGGATGGAACGAATCTGGGATACATATTCCTTTTTGAAGGAAGTATCCAGTTTCAAAGGGCGGGTGATGGCGAAAGTGGTTTCTTCTTCTTTTTCTACTTTTTCGCTCTTACAACTAATTGCACTCAGCATGGCCATTACGCCAGCAAGCATAAATACTCTTTTCATAATATGTGGGGGACTTTAAAAAACGAATGAAAAATGCATGGCAGGCATGCGCCGAAATGGTATGCGTAAAGACTACTGCAACGCAGGTACTACGCAGCCATTATGCAACTATAAACGGGACTAGGCAGAACAAATAGGCAGAGCCTATAGCTCTGCAAGTAGCTGCCAATGCGGGTATCACACCCTGATAGAACGTTGTAAAATATAAGTAGATGTACTGCCTGTTGCCGATTTTACATGCGGAGAAAGTGCATGCATTTGATGTTCGACAGGCACATATTGCTGCAGGTAAAACGCAGCAACAAAACTGTAGAGTTCGATGAATTTGCGGGAAGAATTGCAGACAGATTCTTCTACGTCTGTTTCTTCGGCTTGCAGCCCTGCAGGAAATTCAAAGGGGCTGGGAAGTTCAAACACACTGTTGGGTGCGCTTTGTTCTATTTGCTGCAATACCTGCCTTGTAGCATTAGCCAATTGGGATGAAGAGTTGCCCTGTGCTACGCACTTGGTAATTACATGGCTATCGCCCCCAAAGAGGAGGAAACAAAATGATAGCAATAATGTAATGAGTCCCTTCATACACTAACAAAGATATATGAGTGCAGTATTGATTTTTGTATTGGAAAAATGTTAATTGTATTTGCCCAGGGTGTACAGGCTTGCGCAAAAATTTTTGCAAAAAACAAATGGATACGGAAATTATGCATATCCTGATACGCAAATATTGTATCAGGATTTCGCTGCTTTTTTGGCTTCTGCCTTTTTCATGGCTTTGCCCTTGCCAATGGGAATACCCACATTAAAATACCATGCCTGGTTCATTACATTGGGTTTATCATCGTCCACTTCCACATCTATCAAACCGTAGTAATAGTTGATATTGATGTTCATTCCCATGCCCTTGCTGATACGGTATCCCACCCCGGCTGCTAAGCCAAAGTCGAGGGCAGCAAAGTCCTTTTTACGACTGAGTTTGTAAGTGAGGTCGTCTTCATCTTTCACATTATTGAGAAATAGATCGGACGCACTGTTGATCAAACCCATCTGGATACCGCCCTTTAAAAAAATGCGGTTTTTGAAAGTGTATTTCAAGTTGACAGGCACATAGAAATAGTTGAGCTTGGTGGTAACCGAGCCTCCTTTAAACGCTGAGTCGAGTGCCGGATCGTGCAGCAGGTAAACAGGCTGGCCCTTGGCTCCCATAGGCCCTTTTACCACCACACCGGTGCTCACCATCCAATTGGGATGTTTTGTTTTGATATCGAAATAAAAGCCAAGGTTAAATGCACCTTTGCTGTTGGAGCCCACTGCCCCTTTTAGATTAGAAAAAGAATAACCACCATCCAATCCAAACTCAATATTTCCGCTGTTGAGTTTATCACCAAAGATGAGGGAGATCAAAACCTGGCTATCTGCCATTAAGGATTGCAGCACCAATCCAACAACAAAGATGCATTTCTTCATACGCATATATTACAGGCCGAAGCGATATTGAACACCACCCAATACTTGTGTACGTGAGCCCAGGAATCCAGCTTCAAGCCTTAACATGAAGTGGCGGTTGATTTGATACTGTGAACCGACAATGAAATTCCACATATTTTTCACCTGCTTATCCATAGAATATTGAACAGTGGAGTTAGATATATTCTCTGCGGCGGCATCGGCTGCAGCCAAAAAATCACCGGTCCTTGTAAGTACTGCATTAGCGGCATTATGCTTAGCAATATTCACCGGATTTTTTTGTTCTACAGGAGTTAACCCTGCCCACCAAGAATCCACAGCCTGTTGCTTTTCGCCCACTTTCACTATGGCACCATCTATTTTGCTTTGAAATTCGCCGTCCTCAGGAAAAACATCTGAAAGTGCAAGGGAACCCGCAGTTTCAGATTTCAGTTTTACCCTAAAGCCACCCACCCAAACTGCAATATTTTGATTGGGTTTTTTCAGTTTAAATGCTTTTCCAAAGCGTGGACCAAAAACTACTGTTTGAGCTGGTTTTTTGAGTTGCGGCACATCCGTCCAGGCTACGTTAAAATCCAATGCCATGAAACCTCCACCTACCCCAATGGTTGGGGTCATACCAAATCCGTATGTTGTGGTAGAAAACTCAACTTTCGTATTAAATTCAGTCAGCAATACATCACTACCATCTTCACCCTTTGCCCAAATGCCTGCACTAATATCTGTGGAGGCGCTAGCCGTACCGAATATGCCGTACACATCCAAAAATGGCAATACCCAAACATCAGGCCTTATGGTAACTGCTGTGGCTTTCGCTATCGCTGTATTAAACCTTACTATTTCGTCTAAGTTATACATGGGGCCATTGTTGAAACCCACCATCATATTATCGAGTACTAAATCGCTTTTTTGGGAAAATGCCTGTACACTTAGCCCTGCAGGTAAAGGAAGGTTATAGCCTTTTTGGGTAGCTTTTTTACCCAAAAAAGGAAGTGTATGCGGCCATTCCGACTTCTTGAGACTATCAGCAAGATCCACATTTTTTTTACCAACTTCTTTGTTGGTGAATACCTGTGCATTGGAAGTGAGGGTTAGCAGTGCAAAACAAGGCACTAACGCAATGCTTAGCTTTTTCATAATCAGTTATTAAGGTGAGAATTTGTTACCCGAAGCTAAACAAATTGGTGCAGGTTTGCGTCAATTAAGTTAAGCACGTTTGCACATAGGGCCTGCAATAGTATAAAGCCCCCAACCTAGCTTGTAATCAGCAGGTAATGCTCCTTTTCACCAATGGTTTTTACACTAAAAAACCGCCTGTTTTCACAAGGCGGCTTCCATTGAATTTGTTTGTTTGCAATACCCGGTTAGGCTAAAATTCATCTGTTTCCTGCACTTCTTCATCCGTATGTGCCGCCAACCGTTTTTGAATATATTGAACAGCATCAGCAGGATCGTCGGTGACATGCCAGAGGTCGAGGTCTTCGGGCGAAATAGTGCCTACTTCCAACATGGTGTCCTTTAAAAAAGTTCCCAGGTTTTTCCAGTAATTTGTTCCCATGCACACAATGGGACGCTTAGGCAACTTGCCGGTTTGGATAAGGGTAAGCACTTCGAATATTTCGTCCATGGTGCCAAAGCCACCGGGCATCAGCACATAGGCCACCGAGTTTTTGCGCAATATCACTTTGCGGGTAAAGAAATATTCGAACTCTACTTGTTTGTCTACATAAGGGTTCAGCGACTGTTCGAAAGGCAATTTGATATTACATCCAAGGCTCAGGCCCTTACCCTCTTTAGCTCCACGGTTGGCAGCTTCCATTACACCCGGTCCGCCGCCGGTCATTACGGCAAACCCATTTTCGCCCAGTGCTTTGCCAATACTGCGGGCCAGCTCGTAATACACATGTCCTTCTTTAAACCTGGCAGAACCGTACACAGTAACTACGTTCTGTATATTCTGAAAAGCAGTAACGCCCTGCCATAAGTCGGCCATGGCTTTATGTGAATCGCGGATCTCGTCGGCTATGGCGCGGTTGATGGTGAGTAGTTGTTGATTGTTGGTAGACATATACAATGTTGTTTATGCAAGTGTGAAATTTGAATGATTGATACCGGTTAAATGTGTCGGAACAGTTCTACATTTTCGAGGTAGTGCGGCACATGTGCATTCCAGCCTTTGGCAATAAGAGCATCCTTCAATGCATTGGCACTATTCTTTTCGCCATGCACCACAAAAGTTTGTTTAGGTGCCGATTCAAAACCATTGAGCCAGTCGAGTAATTCACTCCTGTCAGCATGCGCCGACAAGCCGGCCACCGTAAACACCTGGGCACGCACCGGCACATCCTGTCCAAATATTCTCAAAGTTTTTTCACCACGTTGCAACCTCCATCCCCTGCCGCCTTCGGCCTGGTAGCCTGCAATGAGGATCACATTTTTTTCGTCGGGTAGCCGGTGGAATAAATGGTGCAATATTCGCCCCCCTGTCATCATGCCGCTTGCAGCAATAATTACCGTATCGTGGGTGTAATCATTAATATGCTTCGACTCTTCGGCAGTTCGGGTGATAGTGAGGTTATTTTGAAGTGTCAGGAAATCTTCATCGTGCTCAATATCGGTATCGGCCAGTTTATGATATGCTTTGTGCTTGCGGTAAAACTCATTGGCTTTAATAGCCATCGGGCTGTCGACAAATATGCGCACCTTAGGAATTTTCTTTTCTGCCAACAAACTCTTCAGCATCATCAGCAGGGTTTGTGTTCTGCCAATGGAAAAAGCAGGCACTACGATATTGCCATCCCGCTCAAAAGTTTCGTTCATCATATCTATCACCACATCGCGGTCCGTGGGTTCTACATCGCGATCACCATAAGTAGATTCCACAAACAAAATATCGGCATGTTTCATAATATGCGGCGGGTTCAAAATGGGGTCGTTTGGACGGCCCAGGTCGCCTGAGAAAACGATCGTCTTTGTTTGCTCATCACCTTTTATAACAAGCTCTACAATAGCGGCGCCCAATATGTGGCCTGCATTGTAAAATCGAACGGTAATATTTTGATTGATCTCAATAGGCTTTTCAAAAAACACCGACTGAATATGATCTTTAATGGGCACTACGTCATCGGCAGTATAGAGTGGCGTTGGATCTTCGTGCTTGGAGTATCCTTTCTTCTTTGCAAATTTTGCTTCTTCTGTTTGCAGTTTTCCGGAGTCGAGCAAAATCAATTCCATTAAATCAGCAGTGGCTGTGGTGCAGTACACAGGTCCATCGTACCCATCCTTAAATAACTTGGGCAAATAACCCGTGTGGTCGAGATGCGCATGGGTGATCACTACTGCGTTGATGGATGCCGGGTCCACCGGAAATTCATCCCTGTTGAGTAAACGCAATTCCTTTCTTCCCTGGAAAAGACCGCAATCGATGAGGAGTTTAAAATCGCCTACTTCGAGCAGGTACTTAGAACCGGTGACTTCACTGGAAGCACCCAGAAATTTTACACGAATATTCATGGCAAGTGGTTAAAAGTGAGATGTTTGTGATAGTGACTAAAGTTATGGAAAACAATGGCTTTAGCTCTACAAAAAGTGTAGCCAACAAGTTAAAGCCATTTTGCCGGCGCCGCAATAAAGCAATTACTGGTACCGGTAATCAATGGCGGCTCAATACCCCCATTTATCCACTTCATTTGCCATTAACCATTTATTTACGAAATCCATCGTATAATTGTCCTGAATTTCTTAATCTTACTTATCATTCTTTCATTATGTCAAAGCAGGTACCCTTTAAACCAACCGAAAGCGAACTGGAGATACTGCAGGTATTGTGGCAGCGGGGAAAAGCGACTGTACGGGAAGTGCATGAAGAACTCGCTACCATAAAAGATGCCGGGTATACCACCACACTCAAGCTCATGCAGATCATGCACGAAAAGGGATTGGTAAAACGCGACGATAGCAGTAAAACGCATATTTACGAGGCGAACATCAGCAAAGAGAAAACCCAGCAGCATATAGTGGGCAAAATGGTAAACACTTTGTTTGAAGGTTCGGCAGGACAACTGGTGATGCGTGCATTGGGCAATGCCAAACCCAGCGCTGCCGAAATTGAAGAGATTCAAAAACTATTGGACAAGTTGAAATAAAACTCAGTCTATGATTGACATTGCACAATCACCTTTTTTACAGGCATTAGGATTGGCCATTGCCAATAGTTTGTGGCAGGCAGCTTTGCTTTGGCTTATCTGCTTTTTGGCTACTACCCTGCTGAAGCCAAAAGCCAATCAAAAATACCTGTTGGTTTCCGCAGCTGCCATCGTTTCGTTGGTTTGGTTTGTTTGCAATACCATTTATTATTATGCATTGTTGAGTTCGACCTATAACGGTGAAGATGCTCCATCCCTGGGTGCAGGCTTTTCGCAGGCTTCATTATTTGCGGCAACAGTGGTGTACCAATATGTACACGCCATTATGCCGTACTTGAGCTGCGCTTATATGCTGGTTACTGCATTGTTGGCAGTTCGTTTGCTCAATGGTTTTAGAACTGTGAAAACATTGAGCACAACACATATCAGTAAAGCCCCTGTTGCATGGCGGATGTATGTAAAAAAATATGCAGGAATACTGCAAATAGAAAAGCCGGTAGAAATTTGGATGAGCAGCCTGGTGCAAAGCCCATTGACCATTGGCTTCTGGAAGCCCATCATACTGTTGCCCATTGCAGGCATTAATCATTTGTCAACTCAACAGGTGGAAGCCATTTTGCTGCACGAGCTTTCGCATATTCGCCGCTACGATTACCTCATGAATATCGTGCTACAAGTGGCGGAGATTCTTTTGTTCTTCAACCCATTTGTTCGCTTATTGCTCAAGCAGGCTTACCAGGAACGGGAAAATAGCTGCGACGACTGGGTACTGCAGTTTGATTATAATGGTGCAGAATATGCCCGGGCTTTGCTGAGCCTGGAACAAAGTTCGCATGCACATATACTAGCATTGGGTGCTACACATCATCGGCAATTCTTTTTACTGAATCGTATCAAACGCATCATTCATCCCGGCAAAAGCAAATCCGATTATCGTGCACAACTCAGTACACTATCGATGGTAATGCTTACCATGCTGCTGATGAACGGATTTGTACCGGCTTTGAAAGCAAAACAACAGGCAGCGAAGCATGCTGACCTCAATAGTGCAAGTTTTTTTGCGCCACTGGCAAACATGAAAAGCCCCGGCATGAATGAAATTGATGCTGCAGTACATGCATTTTCCATAGCCCGCAATGCAGCCATGCACCAAATGCATGCAAAAGAGGATAACAAAAAAGCCAACCAGGAAATTTGGCAAGACGATGGTGCGGTTATGAATATGGTGACTGAAGAAGAAGCTGTTGCTTTGTCTGAAGGCGTTCTCCCCCCCGCTGCTCCGCAAAACTTTGAAGTGGTTGGAGTGCCAGCCATCATCGAAGCAAAACAACAGGAAGCCGCATTGAATGGACAGTACGAAGTAGAGGGTAAAAAACTGCTGGTACAGGCCGACCAACAGGCATTGCTGCAGGCAAAACAAGACCTGAGAAATGCTGAACTTGAATTAGTAGCCATGCGTTCACAATTGGGAGCACAACAATCGTCCAAATACACCGACGATAAAATAAGGAGCACCATGGCACAGCAGGAAAAAAAGATAGCTGAAGCTGCCAAAAGCCTTTCCAAAGAATTGGCTTCAATCGGCGAATTGAGCTACTCATATACATATACGGATATCAATGCTGAAGAAAATGTGTATGCAACAGCACCAAGGGCAAAAACACCTTCAAAAGCCAGTGCCAATTCCCGCTATTATACCATTGTTCGTGGCAATGTGATCCAATCCAAAGACAAAAAGAAAGTAACTGTTCAGCTTTCGGGCAACGAAAAAGAAATATCTATTTGCATGCCTGCTGATTCGGGTGTTGTAACCGGCGAGATCATGAAACAACTGGAAGCTGCAGGCATCATTTCTATAGAGCACAAAAATGTAAACGGGCTCACTCCTGTACAACTTAAGAAACCAAGAGTAGTTGTTTCGCTCTAATTATGATTGATGAGTTCCTGTTTATTTATTGTTGTTTGTAGCTCGTTTCAGGATGGAGATTTTGGCCCATACATAAATGGCCACCAGCAAGACAAAAGCACTGACGGCTATCAGCCATTGCTCTCTCACCGTACAAATTTTCCAGGAATAAATAAGCATTGTACTTAGCAGCAATTGAATACCCATATACAGCAACGACACTTGCAAATGTGACCATCCCGCTTCATTGGCCAGGTATTGAAACAAGTGCTGCCTATGAGCTTCTGTGATATTCTCCCTTTTCCATAAGCGATGCAAAATGGTGAGCCCCGCATCAATTCCGTACACGCCAAACAGGCCTATAAACAGCAAGTGGTTGGTTTTCCCTATCAATAATAAACTGGGAAAAATGAGTGCCAGCGCCATGCTGATACTGCCTACATCACCCGCAAAACATCTAGCCTTGTTTCTGAAATTGAACCATGCAAAAATGATGGCACCTACAGCCAGGCAATACAGATAATTGATATCGATAAACGGGTTCAATTTTTCCAATACAAGTAAGGATGCAATTACAACCAGTGCATAGCTGCAGGTAATTCCATTAATGCCATCCATGAAATTGTACGCATTCAAGAGTGCGATACATATGACCAGTGCTGCCACAATCCAAAACCAACTCAACGTAAAATATTGGGCCTGGTATAGTGTAAGCAATATGGCTATTATATGTAGTGCCAACCTCAAACGCCTGGGTTGATGTTTCAAATCGTCTGCAAAACTTATCATAGAGATCAACATCAACGCCAACAAAAACCAGGGATACTGAAAGCCAAACAACCCAAAATATACGAGCATGCTGATGGGGAAAATAATTCCACCACCACGAACTGTTACTTCCGAATGGCTGCTACGCTGGTTAGGCTTATCAATAATATTTTTTGCGTCAGCTATTTTTAGATATGCCAGCTCTGCTAATAACAGGAAAACAAAAATGAATGCGTATATCATAATGAATGGACAGCTACTTCAAAGCACACCACTTACATGCACTTTGATGATGCACGAAGATAGTAGCCATACTTAAACCTTGATTATTCCGCTCAGGAAGCCTGCTTAATGTACTTGCAAGCCTTGTTGTCGATATTGATTGGATCGTGCCTGGAACTCTTTCCACCACATGTTCAGGTTGAGCAATGGCATGATGTAATCCAGCAACCTGCTATTCCCGCTTCTAAACTGCTTTACCAATGCCTTCACGTCGATATGGCTGATAATGGGCAATGCAAACAATTCAGAATTGGCCAGTTCATCCAACTCATGTACAAACCTTTCATTTTCGAGCAAATACTGGCCCCAGGGTACACTCAGCCCTACTTTCTTAAACTGTAAAATAGCATCTGGCAAACGAGGGGTCATTGCCCTCTTCAAAATGTATTTCGACTTTTTGCCTGTAAAAAACCATTTAGAGTCCAATGTACCCAAACCAGCCACCAATCTTGGATCGAGATAGGGTTCCCGGCATTCAATGCCTGCGCCCATGGTAGTGCGATCGTTTCTATGCATCAGGCTGCACAAATAAGTATGCTGATCAAAATACATAGCCTGCCGTCTCGAATCTTTAGGATACAAAGCTGCAGCCTCCTTGTAGATGGTATGCCTATAGCTATTTGTCGGTTCTGTATTCAACCCCAATTTCTCACTTAGTTCATTTGGAAAAAGATTGGAGCCATTATACATTACTTTTTGTTCGACAGTTTCCAGTGCTGCATATCGCTTCAACTTATCTAACCTGTGATTGAGTTTTACAAAACCCATCGACAATATTTTGCCAAACACAGGCAGCAATGACCCGTAGCCCAACGCTTTGTATCGAACATATCCACCCATAATTTCATCGGCACCCTCACCAGAGAGCAGCACCGATACTTTCGATTTCGCTAACCTTGAAATACCCAGCAAATGCGCTTCGTTCAAATGCATCAGCGGCTCCCCATTATACCAGCCTACTTCATTTACTAAATCGAACAATTCATCGCCTTCCATCTTCATGGAATTGAAAGGATAGTCATAGGAGTCCGCCAACATTTTTGCCAAATGACTTTCGTTATGCGCCGAACTGGAAAAGCCAATGTTGAAGGTTTGAATGTCTTTAAACTGCTGATGATGTAAAGATGCCAGTACCGAAGAACTGTCAAGCCCGCCGCTTAGCAATATGCCCACGGGCACATCGCTGACCATCCTGAGTTTTACGGAGTCATAAAATGTTTCAAGAAACCATTCTTCAGGATCGGCAATGGGGGCAAAATTTTGTATGGATTCTGATAGGTTCCACCAACGTTTTGTTTCAGTAGTGCCATCGAATTTCACTTTCATATAATGCCCCGGCAACAATTTTCGCACCCCTTCAAACAGAGTGTTCGCACCGGCTACAAAGCGATTGAAGAAATACTCTTGTAATCCGTTTTCGCACAATTGGAGTGGCACCCCTGCCACAAACAGGGCTTTTTGCTCTGAAGCAAAATAGAAGCTATTGTTATGAAAAGCATATGTAAGTGGCTTCACCCCCATGCGGTCGCGAACTAGTAACAACTCTTTCTCTATGGTATCATATATAGCAAAAGCAAACATCCCGTTCAATCGGGACAGCATGCCTGTTCCATAAAATTGATAGAGATACAGCAGCACTTCGGTATCAGAGCTTGATTTAAAGGAAACACCTTTGGCTTTTAGCTCGGCGTAAAATTCCTTATAGTTATAGATCTCACCATTGAACACAATGGTAAACCTGCCATCAGCTGTTGTAAAAGGCTGATGCCCTGCGGAACTGGTATCCAAAATAGAAAGCCGGCGATGCCCAAGACCTACATTATGGTAGATGTAAGAACCCTTGTCGTCGGGCCCACGGTGTGCCAATACATCCCGCATTAATGCAAGGTCTGCATCATTTACACGACGATTTTCATCAAAATGAATGATACCATTTATTCCACACATAGATATTGAACGCTCTGAATCTATTTCTAACCGCTTCGAATAGTAGTTATATCACTAAAAGGATATGGGCATGGGTGTACGAAAAGTAGAGTGGGTATATAGGTTAGCGTTTCTCAGTTTAATTGGTGATGTAGGTTGTAGTTAAGGGTTACTTCAAAGTGAAAATAGGAACTTTTATTACTCGCCCCCAATTCGAATGACTACTACTTAAAAAATGAGCCGTGGTAGCCGTATCGAATGAGCATCCCACATCACTCTATTTTAAAATGTTCCAAAACCTTGCGGGGCTGCCAGCCAAAATTCTTCCTGGCTAACTGATCGCTAAAAGTGAGGGTAGCTGTAATCTTCCTCAATTTGTGATAATTGAGTGGCGCCCTCGAACCCAGAAAGTTTCCGGCCAATGCTGCAGGCAATGCCACCCAGGAGGGTATATTATAAGGTTCCGATTTTCCCAATTGCTGCGAAATTATCCGGGCCAATTCAGCAAAACTGGGATGATAGCCATCTGTTAGATTATAGGTGCCTTTTATGCCGGATGTGCTCAGTATGGCTTCGGCCACATCGGCTGCAAGTACCACACTTTTTTTGGCCTTACCCTCATCAATATTGTAATACCGGCCATTGCGAATGCCTTGAATCATGCCGCCCAAATTGCCGGGCGGCTTCGCTCCTGCTACAAGGGGTAAGCGAAATACAAGTAAGTCCACTTTATGTTCGCTGCACCATTTTTCCAGGAATTGCTCTGCTTCTATTTTACTTTTTGCATAGGGCGAGCTCCCCTTCAAAGCAGCCTGTTCATCTATTTGCTCTCCTTCATCTACTCCATATACAGCAATGCTGCTGATAAAAATGAAACGCTCCGGTATAGATGCTTGCTGTTCGAGAGCAGCACAAATATTTTTAGTACCCTGCACATTTACTTCAAAGAAACCACGGGCTTCCTGCTCAGTAGTAGGCAGCATATGTGCTTTCCCCATGGCATGTACCACCCAATCTATTTTGTCGGTAATAGTAGGAACAGTAGTTGCCAAATTGCAAACGACCTGGTTGCTATTGGCCCTTCCTACACTTATTACACGATACCCGTTTTGCTCCAAAGCCGCTTGTATATAGCCGCCCAGGTATCCGGAAGCACCTGTAAGCAAAACATTTTTCATGATTCTTTTTTTATAAAGTCCTCAACAATTTGGCGGGATTCCCTGCATATACACCCGCTACAGTTATATCTTTTGTCACCACGCTCCCTGCACCAATCACCACATGATCGCAAATAGACACCGGCAAAATGGTTGCGTTGCTACCAATACTCACTGCATTGCCAATGGTTGTGGCTTTCCATTGAGTAGCATCGCCACCAGCTGGGCCGCCATTTTCAAACAGGTCGTTCACAAACATCACTCCATGGCCAATAAAGCAGTTGTTGCCAATGGTTACAAGTTCGCAAATAAAACTGTGACTTTGCACTTTGGTATGATCTCCAATAGTCACGCCTTTTTGAATTTCACAAAAAGGCCCCACAAACACATGGGCACCCAATGAACAACCGTACAAATTAGCAGGTTCAATGATTGTAACTTCTGCACCACAAGTAACATCCCTTATCTGGCAATCTAATATTTTCACGCTCATTATTTCAAAATGTATAGCAGTTTACAAATGATTTTATTTAGCCCAACTATTTTTTATTTATCTAATCAATATCCAACCTTTTTAACCTTGCTGTTGATTCCAGATTTCCTGCTAAAGTTAAGTTGGCTTAGTGCTTAATGGTTGCATTCAATTGCAGTAAATATTTAGCCCTTTATAAAATCCCAGTTTTTCCCGGAGAGCGTTATTCGACAAGAGCTTACCGTTAGTTTGGCAACTTAACCTCACTAAACGATGGCTGCAATATGTTGAATCATTTTGGCGGCACAATTGTCACGGCTAAAAGTTGTGTTGGCTAGTGCCAATGCATTCGCAGAAGCCATTTCCCGACTTGCTTCATCCTCCACATAATTCAAGATCGCTTTCAACATTTGAGCAGGTTCGTCGGGCAACACAGTGATACCCGCTCCCGACTTTTCCAACATATCTTTTACCCAACCCTGTGTGGTTTGAACAATGGGGACTCCCGCTGCAAAAGCATCGAACATTTTATTAGGCGATACAGAATTGAGTACCGGTACATTTTTAAAACATACAATTGAGCAAACTGCATGGGCCAATAAAGGTGCCAGTTCTGTTTTGGGGATAAGGCCTAAAAACTGCACATGGTGCAACCGGCGCTGTTCCTTGAATTGCATCATCATTTCCCGCTCTACCCCATCGCCAATGATTAAAAATAGTAGGTCTGGATATTGGGCAGCATCCAGCAATGCTGCCGCTTCCATTATTTGCATGCAATGATCCATTACCCCCAGCGAGCCTGTATATACCACCAACTTCTTATGCCGGTACTCTGGCGCAATAGGTAATTGTTTGGCATTGGCAAAGAATTGCATATCGCAGGCATTGGTCACCACAATGATATGCCTGAACTGAAACCGGCTTTCAATATCCTGCTTCATTCCTTCTGAGCATACTACAACTAAGTCGGCTTTTTTGTAACACAAATGCTCAAACCAAAAAGCCATTTTGATCAACAGTTTATTGCGAAGCACTCCCAGTTGTACCGATCCTTCGGGCCATAGGTCGCGTACTTCCAAAACAAATTTTTTACGACGAACCCATTTAGCCACCAATCCTAAAAAACCAACAGTAATGGGACCTGAAGATGCAATAGCTACATCGTAGTTCAGTTTTAGCGCATAAAAATTAGCCAGAATGATATACTGAATGAAAGTAAACATCCTTCGCAGCTTACTGTGTTTGTTTGACTGAGCACCATTCAATACAATAACCTCAATACCCTCCACCGTATACTTCTTAGTGAAACCCTTGAATGCATCCACATCCGATTTATCGTATGGAGAAGTGATCACCGTAACCTGGTGCCCAGCTGCCACCCAACGTTTGCACATCTCGTACACTCTTGTACTCCATCCGCCCTGTGTGGTTCCAAAATATTGATAAAAATATACAATGCGCATAACGTTCTTTAATTGCCAACTTCAGTGCTGATCACATTTAATTTTATATTGCTTTGAAATTGACGCAGCTTCCCTACTCTTGTTCTATTGATTGATTCTACTTTTTCAAAACTCAACTGTAGGCCAGGCTCCAGGTAAACATCCATCAGTTGTTGAATTTGTTTTTTATTCTCTTCATTTATTGCAGCATCGGCCACATATTCCAACACAAACAATTCGGGCTCTTCCTGCCTAATTACAAACTCTCGTATGGTTGAACCTTTTTCCAACAGCGATTTTGTTACGTAATAAAAAGTAAGGCCGGGTACTTTGCGTCCGCTTGGCAGCAATGCCACATCGTTGGTACGACCTTCCAAACTCTTCAATATACGCCGCCCCCGAACCCGCTCACCCGGTGCAATGATACCTATATCGCCCAACTCATATCGTATCATTGGAAACGCCTGATTGTATAAACCGGTCACCAAAATTCTACCGGCTGTTCCATCGGGTACAGCCATCCCATATTCATCTACAATTTCTATATATACCGTTTCCTCATTCAACACCCACCGGCCTTCCGAGTCTTCTACTGCCAACAAATCCAATTCAGCTGATCCATATTCATTGATCATTTTTATCCCAAACCCTGTTTCCATTATATGCCTGTCAATGTCGTCGCATACTTCCGAAGTGGTAAAACATGCTGCCAGTGAAGGACATACATCTTTCAATACAACGCCCTGGGCAATACAATATTTGGCAAACAACACCAGGCTGCTGGTGTACCCATTGAGATACACAAATTTTTGCTTGCGAAATTGCTGTAAGAAACCCGCACAGGTTTCGTTGTTCAAATTGAATACCGGGAATCGAACCCTAGTGCTCACCAGGTCTTTTAATCGCTCTTTATAATACTTCAACCCCTTCAGTGGAATGCCATAGAACCTGGCCTGCAGCGAACTATTGAAGTCGATTCCATGTTGTCCAAATCTGTATTTATACGAAGCCCAGGTAAGTGCATGACACCATAGATCTTTAGCAAAATGAAAGGGCGTTCCATTTGAGCCGGAGGTATTGTTGCGAAATACTTTTTTATTTTGATAAGGTGTGGCAATGCGTAGCTGCAAATCGCCCTGCAGATCAGATTTGCGCATTACTGGAATTTTTTTCCAATCAATGATACCTGTTTCCCAAAAGCCATGATGCGCTAAAAACTTTGCATAAAATGGATTGTACTGAGCATGGTAGCCAAAAATATCCTGCCTTCTTTGCACCTGGTATGCCAACAAGTCTTCCCCATCCAAAGCCAGCAGCTTATCGAACACTTTCACCGCTTTGTCAATGGCCATACCATTGAACTTTAGACCGATGTCAAACAATTTTATCATGGGTAAATTGGCTCGGGTTTCATTTCAATACTTCTACTCCGGCAATTGGTTTTATAGTTGATTAATCGATGCCTTCGTATCAATAAGTTCATGGTATTTGTCAGCTATGATTTTCATATTCGTTTCGAAGCTTGCATGTTTTTCAACAAAGCTCCTGTTTGCAAAAATGGATGCAAAAATGGATTCCGGGATTGCTGCAATGTCAACGATCTCTTGTGCCAATGCTTCTGCATTATTCAAAGGAATGAGCCTGCCATTTTTTTTGTGCTCAATCCAACTCCTGTTCCCCGGCAAATCTGTCACCAACGGATAACAACCTGCCGCCATTGCTTCAAACAAGCTGGAGGAAACTCCTTCGGACACAGGCATACTCACATACAACAATGACTGCTGCAACATAGCAGGCAAATCATGATTGTGGATCCGTCCTGTAAATGTTACGATATCTTGTACGCCGAGTGATACCGACAACTGTTCTAATTCTTCTTGCAGAAAACCGCCTCCTACCAATATCCATTCAATATGCACTCCTCTTGACTTGATAAGAGCGGCAGCCTGCAAAATAATATCATGCCGGTAATCAGGTGTCAGGCTCCTGGTGACAATCACTTTTATAGGGATTGCATTCGAAGCATCGGGGGGGGAAAAAGTAAACCTGCGCAAATCAATACCTTTTGGCATGGTTAACACCTTCGCCATATCAACATGCGCATCTTGCATTGATTGGATCATAACCGGTCCCCAGGCATGGATAAGCGTTGCTTTTTTAAATGCAGTTTGCTGCAAAAACCTTTTTACGGGAATGAGCATTGAGCCCGGTGGATATAAATCGGTAATGCCTTGCTGTGCAATAGCACTAGGATGCACGCCAGCAGCAGCAGCCAAATATCCAAAACTGGTTGTGCGTTCAGCAATTACCATATCCGGTTTTTCTCTCGCAACTATTTTCCTGATTTTAAAAGGTGCTATCGTTAAAAACTCAAAGAACCGCAATAACCTTCTCCAACCTTTACCTGTTTCGTTCATTTCCCAGGTGATAATATTGAAATGGCCAAACTCTTTTAACCCGTTGATCCAGGTTTGTGCATCGGCTCTCTCAACTTCACCTAAAAAAAGAATTTTCCTCTCTTTCCTCATATACTTCTAAAGGCAATTTTGTAAAATGTAGCAAGTTGATCAATTACGGCAGACTTACTGTAATGTACTTGTACAGAATGATGAAAATCTTTTCCCCAGGCTATTTGCTGTGCTTTATCTTTTCCAATTTCCACCATTGCATTGGCCAATGCATCCATTTGTAGTGATGGTACTAATCCACCCCATTTTCCAAAGCCCAACACTTTTGGAATCTCCCCCACTTCTGTTGCCACCACGGGCTTACCCATTAATCCAAATTCGAGCAAAGAGACCGGCAGGCCTTCAAACCGCGAAGCAAAAACACCAATATCTGCAGCCTCCATTAACGAGGCCACATCGGTACATTCGCCCCAATCTACTATATGGTTTTGCAATTGCAACATGTTAATCATGTGCAATACTGAGGCTTTATACTCCGGTTGAATATCTTTTCCAGCCAACCACAACTTTGCATCAGGCAATTGTTGCAGCACTCTTTTAAATGCCTCAACCAGCAGAAGTTGCTCCTTTTCTACCCGATAATTTCCCAGGCATAAAAAAGTTGGCGACCCACTTTTAGATTTATATCTATCAATAGCATTTTGGGAAGGTTGCTGCAATTCGGGATAGTTGGGCAAAAAAGTCATTTTGTCGTGACTGAGCTTAATGTATTGATGTGCCCAATCCATCACCAAAGCACTCACTCCAATATACCCATCCAGCATGCGACTCCAAATAGACGCCCTGAAATTAAATTTTCTGCCGGAGTCAGCTCTTAAGCCATAATGATCGTGCCAAATAACAAACAGGTTCGGTAGAAATAAAGTTTTAGCTGCCAGCGCCCAATACACGCTATTCGTATGAGCATGTATCAACTGAATTTTATTGGATTTCAGGAAAGCAATAAAGCGCCGAAATGCGGCCAAATCAATAGCCCTTTTCTTTTGCAGGCATTCAACATTTACGCCGGGCAAAATGAAAGACGAACCTGTTCCTTCACTACGAGAAATAATCAAAGACAATTTAAACCCATCCAACTTACTAAGGTCGTTCACAAAGTTGATGGCCATGCGTTCAGCACCTCCTATATGAGTCGTATCGACCATATGGGCAATATGTATAGGTGTGGAATTAAATGGCACGCAACTTCTCTTTTAATGGTTTAGCAACAAAGATTCGTAAATCACACTTAGTTCTATTATGATTGAAGTCCTGAATTTCCGCAAATGATCTCTTGCTTAAAACAGATCAACCAGCCAACGCCGGCTTGTCTGCCAGTTTTTTTTTGCGAGCCCTTTTACCCAGTTTATCTGTTTTTTTAATAATAGCCAGATGTGATCGCCAATCATAATCAGTAGGTACAAAATTGATGAAGGCAAAAGAGAATAAAAGCGGCGTACTCATGGTACGCATCGCACTATGGAAAGTGGCTGTTAGGCCCATAATAAGGAATACAAGCATTGTGGATTTCCGGAAATTATTCGGCTCTTTCCAAACCCGGTAGAACGGATAAAAATAAATCATCACAATCAGCACTATACCAGGTATGCCGTGCTCTGCCAATAGCCTCGACATTTCCAGATGCGCAGCAGTAGCATCAGGACCACCATAATCAGCTCTTACCACAGATGAATGCCCAACTCCAACGCCCAAAGCAGGGTACGCCAGGAATATATTAATATCAGACTGCATGATAGTCCATCTACCGGATGTAAACTCGTCCACATCCACTTTCCTTGTAAACCCCGTTTGAATATTTCGTTCAGTTTTACCCTGGTATCGGTATAATAGAAAATTATTGGTATACCTGTTGATTCCCAGAATAATTACCGAAAGGAGTATTACGCTAATCAGTATGGGGCCTATTTTTATGTTTCGAAGTGTAACCTCGTTATCCTGCCAAACTGCTTTCGCCTTTGGAAACAATATCACTGCAAGAATAGCCAACAAGGCACTTAACATCCCCCCACGTGAAAAAGTAAGTAACCCCCTGATGGTCAACACTGCCATTAGGGCAATATCTACGGCTTTCAACTTAAACAGGGTTTGTCGGGTAAGGTACATGAGAATCATTAAACATATGGCTGTACCAAATAGGGTGGATACCTGGTTTGTGATGGCCCCCCCCGATGATTCAAAATTTGCGGTTACCCCATATTCTATCCTCTCAAAAGTTGAGGCTTTAAAAAAGGCAAAACATGCCAACGAAAAAATTGGCAATATAATCATTCTTACCAACCGCTTCAAATCGGTAAATGTCATAATTTGACGTGAACAAAAGATAACACCTAAAAACAAGGCTAATGGACCGAAATAATTGAAAACAATTTGCTTCTTTGTATAATCAGGAGCTATTGTAAGTGCAGGCAAAGAAAGTAATAGCATGAGGGTTCCATATAAAGAAGTCTTACGAATTGGTCCACCTAGTGCCAGTCCGAAACCAAATAGTACTACTGCCAGGTATTTTCCTAATTGGTCTGGAATATATGGCGCAGCTTGCACCCCTCTGGCTAACACTTCAACCCCCATTGAATATGCTAGCAAATAAATTATGGTGATTTGAAGTTTTGCCCTGTCGAAAATGCTGATGACAGCAGAAAGCATCACTAAGTAGAACCATGCCACCAGTGCCCATTTTGAATACACACTGGCCAAACCAAGTGCCGCATGGAAAATGATCCAGAAAATTTGCCAGCTATCCTTTTCCAGAAGTCTAAACATATCAACATCAGGCTGGCAGTATTGGTTAAACATACCAGATTTAAGTAACGAAAATAGTGCTTATGATGGAACCATCTGTGCAAGTGTAGCCGACATCCACCCTTCTACAATAATTGGATGATTTCCCTTTCAAATTTTTCGAGTGTAAACTGCCGCGCCCATTCCATTGCTTTTTGACATGCTTCTTTATATGCATCTTCCTTAGCCATCCATTCAAAAATTGTATTGGCAACATCCTCACTATTAAACCCAACCAGCGAACCCCGATTGCCATGGTCCACCATTTCTGGAACACAACTTACTGCGGTTGTAATAGGCAAACACCCCCAAAACATGCTTTCGGCCACCACTTTTGGCCACCCTTCCGATTCGGATATAAATACCAGGAAATGGCTTTTTTGAAAACATGCCCGCACTACCTGGGCAGGCTGATTGCCATACAGTTTTACGATATCGTCCAATTGATGCTCCTCTACATATTTTGAAATCTTAATGTAATCGGGCCCATTGCCAAACATATGTAGTACTACCAGTATTCCCTTTGCCACAAGCGCCTGCACAGCTTTGATAGATAACATAGGATTCTTCCCTTCAACCAATGCTCCCACAAACATTAATTGCAAGGGATCAACCAATTCTCTCGGTTCAGTGGCTACAATGTCTTTTTCATAATAAGTGGCGGTAAAAAATGGACGAAGGTTCCGATTAACATCTGGCCAATGGCCATAAATGAGTACTTGAATCCTTTGCGAAAGTATTCGACTGCGCAGAATTCGTTGCTGTATCCGATAGCTCAACGGCTGTGTACTAGCCCAGTCCCAGTTGCCGGCATATTTGGCTGTTTTTTTTTTCCATGGGAACATTACCTGAACCAAACAGCCCAACAAACCCATATTGCCAGGCACCCGAAGATGGATATGATCTGCCAAAAGCATGCCTCTAAACACCTGAACAATGCAAACCAGGATAGCAGGAATAGCCCGTAACCTCGCCGACCAGGTAAGCAGGTTGAAGTCTGGAATTCTTAGATGCTTCATTTCCACAGGTAAATCAAGAGGGCAAAGGAGGTTCGTTGCATCATATGTTTCCAGCGGACAAACCAATATTACTTTTCCCACATGCCGAAACCAAATATTCATCTCGCGTCCATATGGAGCATAAGTGTACAATCGACCATTATGGTTAGCTATGGTGGCATGAGAAATTACGGCGAATGTCATGAATTACAAGTGATGTCAGTTTGGAGCCACAAGGTTATTAAGTAATTCTGATAAAACAGAAAACCACTAACAAACCTTTTTAGCCCTAAGCGGAGGCCGACTTCGACCATATCCATTGCTTAATTAGCACTATTTTTGATTTCCATGAAAATTGTAATCGCTCATAATTGGTCCGATGAAGGCATATCGGCCCAGTCAAAAAAACTAGCAGAACATCTCAGTCTTAAACACCAGGTTATTTTCTTTTCACACACTTCCATAGGTGCCAGCTTCCTTAAAATTTCTTCCAATCTTTCAATATATAATTGGAAAGGAAAAAGACCAACCACCTGGGCTGATTTCAAATTACTATTTCAGGTGTTGCGTAATTTTAGGCCTAACGTAGTTATTGGCCATTTTGGTGCCAGCACATTATTAGCAATTACAGCTTGGCTGTTACGGGTACCTTCCCGAATCGAAACATACCATACAGTTTATCTACCTTTAGTTTTGGATAGTAAACAACCTTTTTGGCGATTTTGGTTACAGGTAAAAAGGAAGTCATTGCTCTATAGGTTAAATACCCAAATTTTCCCCATTACCGAATTTGGAATCAATGATCTGAACCGGTATTACAAGGTTCCAAAAAGTATGTGCCATGCTATGCCCAATGGCTTACCTGACCAGCCGCTTCGCAATAATTACACCCATCTAACACAGCTTCGTTTTTTAGGTCGGCTAGATATGTGCAAAGGAGTTGACATATTAGTGGAAGCAGTAGCTTTGGTTGTAGAACAGATTCCTGCTATAAAGTTGGAAATAGCTGGGTCTGGTCCACAGCTGGAGAATTTACAACAAACCGTTCAACAGAAAGGACTCACACAAGTAGTACAATTCGTCGGAAAAATACCTTATCACAAAGTAGCAGAATTCCTATCAAATGCTACCTGGCTGATAATACCCAGTCGGATGGACAACCATCCAACTGTAATTATGGAAGCATTTAGCTGCGGAACACCGGTAATTGGCGCGAACAACGGCGGTATACCAGAAATGATTTGCAACGGAGTAGATGGTTTTATTTACAAAAAGGATTCACCTCATGAGCTTGCCAATACCATATTAATGGCATTAGCTACAGCCGATTGTCGGAAAATGGGTGTAGCAGCACGAGGAAAGTTTGAGACCAAATACCATATTGACCGATATATTGACCGAATGGAAACGAAGATATTGCAACTTACCACGCAATAGCTTTTATTGATTTTTTTTGTACAATCTCTCTTCCATGCACATTTGTTTTTTAGGTGAAATTGCCACAGCAACAATTACGACAGGAGGAATTGGCTCATTTGTAGCCAATATCATTCCGGAACTTCTGCAGCAAGGTTGTACAATCTCTGTCATCTCATATAAAAAGCAGGCAAAACCTGTGGAGATAGAAAATGTAGCTGGCTATTCCATTCACTGGATCAATACTCACCAATGGGGGCGATTGAGGTTTTATAAAAAAATGGTGGACACCAATCGTGTTTTGAAGTCCATACACCGTAAACAACCTATACAAATAATCGATAGCCCCGAAGCCGGCTTCTTTATGTTACACAAAATTTCCTGTGTAAAATATGTAGCAAGATTACATGGCGGCCACATATTTTTTGCCCATAGCACTACTGACACTCCTTTTAGCCGAAAAAAGGCATGGATAGAAAGACGGTCATTGCAAAAGGCTGACGCCATAATTGGAGTCAGTAAATATGTGCTTGCAACAACAGCTGCTACCTACCCTTTTATTCTCATGGTACCACATGAAATCATCTACAATCCCATCATACTCGATCGGTTTTATGCAACAGATCCGGCAAAAGTGGTGTCTGGCAATTTGCTATTTTTAGGATCCCTCACAGAAAAGAAAGGTATCAGGCAACTGATAGAAGCCTTGCCGATTGTGCTCGCAAAATTTCCCCATGTGCAACTTCATGTGTACGGCCGCGATGTAGCCATTCGCCCTTCGGGCAAATCATTCAAAGCATTGCTGGAAGCGCTTATTGAACAAAAGCACTTGGTATCCAGTATAACCCTTCACCCCCCTTTACCCAACTACGAAATACCTTCAGTAATCGAATCAGCTG
Organism: Phnomibacter sp.; assembly: GCA_035456005.1. Lineage (GTDB taxonomy): Bacteria > Bacteroidota > Bacteroidia > Chitinophagales > Chitinophagaceae > Phnomibacter. The sequence goes on from DATIEA010000004.1 coordinate 1,143,235, forward strand.
AAATAGTGGTACTTCCCTCCCATATGGAATCACAAGGTCTTGCTTTTATTGAAGCCATGGCTATGGAAAAGCCCCTGATTGCCGGCTCTCCTGGACCAGTGCCCGAAATAATTACTCATCATAGTAATGGATTACTTTGCAATCCGTTTGACCCCACAGATATAGCCGAAAAAATATGCTATATGCTTTCCCATAAAGAAAAGGCAATAGCCATGGGTGAACAAGCAAGACGAGATATAAAGTTGGGCTTTGGCTCACAATTGCTGGCTTCAAGAAATATTCAGTTTTACTACAATCTGTTGAAATAAACTTTCCTGCAAAACCTCAACCCCCACAATCAACCCTTTATCCGCTAATATTACATATGGTTATAGGCATTGTATTACCCGATGGCATAGGCATTAAGAACTATTTATATACCGAAATTCCAAGCTTTCTTTTGGCTGATCAAAACAACAGCATTGTGCTTTTTCATGCCAAGTTGGATAAAAAGTTGATGCAGGAGATTATTGCCCCATATGGACATCAAATGCGTCTCGAACCATTGCCCATTTACCGGGAAGATTTACAAACCCGACTTATTCGGGAATCTATTAACATTGGCAGACTTACTTACTTTTCAAAAAACCTGAATAACACCACTCTACTCACTGCTAATCCAAAAGCCAGCTCATTCAAAAGAAAAATACTGAAAAGGGTTACTACCTTTTTTGCCAAAGGAATGAGCAAACACTATGATCGTATTTTAGCATGGGAAAAAAGGTACCAAAACAGGGTAAGTTCTATTGACGTTTCCGAGCAACTTCGGCTACTACAACAGTATAAAGTGGATGTTTTATTTAGCCTTCATCAACGCCCTTTGGAAAATATACCGATGTATGAAGCTGCCAAAAGATTGAACATACGTAGATGTGCTGTAATTTATTCGTGGGACAATATTCAAAAAGCACGTTTGTATACACTTTCTGAAAAGTATTTTTTGTGGAGCAAATTCATGTACGACCAGATGCAGTTATTTTATCCTGAGATCCCTGCAGAAAAATTGATCATCACGGGAACACCCCAATTCAGTTTTTATTTTAACCCCGATTATCAAACTGCCAAATCGGAGTTTAGCAAAAGCTGGCGACTCGATGAAAACCGCCCTATAGCATTGTACACCGGTTCAGATTTGCTTACCGCTCCTTATGATGCTGAATTATTGCGCGACGTGGCGGAAGCGATTGAGAAAATGCCTGAAACTAACCGACCACAACTCATTTTTAGAAGAACACCTGCCGACTTTTCTGATAGGTACAACTGGGTATTGGCAAAATATCCATGGATTCTAAAGATGGATCCTGTTTGGCAAAGTATTGGCAATTCCTGGGCTACTGTTATTCCTACAAAAGAAGATTTAAAAATGGTTGTATCCTTAGTGCAGCATTGTTCATTGGTTATTAATGTTGGCTCTACTATGGCGCTAGATGCAGCAACACACCATAAGCCATGCATTTATTTATCGTACCATCCGGCAGAAGCCAGGCAATCAGGCTTACCCACACACAATGAAATCCTGGATCAGGATCATTTTAAAGTAATGAAGCATATTGATGCGGTAGTGTATGTTGAGCATGAAGACAAACTTGGCGAAGCCATCCAGGCATTGTTAACTGATGCCAACAGGCATACACCCGGGAAAGAAAAGTACCTGGAGATCATTACCGATAATCTACATGCAACTGCAGCCAAAAACATTGCCGACGAAATTTTATATTTAGGCTCACATCATCCATAACATCTCACCGCCATTCGCTAACATCATTTTTCATTCCTATGTGTGGAATTTCAGGCATTATTGAAAAGACGGTCCATGAAAATACGGGTGCAAAAATGTTGCAGGCTCAAAAGCATCGTGGCCCCGATGCCATAGGAGAATGGAGTGCAGAACAAATTTGGCTGGGGCACAACCGCCTTTCCATTATCGACCTTTCTGCTGCTGCCAACCAACCCATGCACAGCAGAGATGGTCGGTTTGTGATTGTATTTAATGGCGAGATATACAATTATAAAGAACTCATTCAGCAATATAGCGCCAAACTCAATCTCACTACGCTAAGCGACACGGAAGTGTTGCTTGAACTATTTGCCCTAAAAGGAGAAGCCATACTGCATGAATTGATTGGCATGTTTGCCTTTGCCATTTGGGACAAAAAAGAGCACACCCTATTTGCAGCCAGAGATCGATTTGGAGTGAAGCCTTTTTTTTATAGCAAGCCAAATAATGCCTTTTTGTTTGCCAGCGAAATAAAAACAATTCATGCTGCAGGAATTGCCAAAGAGCCCGACACTGCTACCTGGTCGGGATATCTGACACAGGGCACCTACGGCGAACCTTCCACCACTTTTTGGAAAAACATTTACCAACTACCTGGTGGGCACTGCCTGACCTATCAACTTGCCACAAAAAAAATCACCATAAATAAATGGTACGAATTTGAAACGCAGCTGACAAAAAGTGGCGGGTGCAACGAGTTAGAGCTAATGGAGACTTACGAAAGCCTGCTTACCAATGCAGTGTCGCTTCGATTTAGAAGCGATGTTCCGGTGGGCGTAGCTGTCAGTGGAGGTCTCGACTCCTCTTTACTTTTAGCTACCATTGCTCAAACACAAGTAACCAGCAAGCAGCTATATGCTTATACTTTTTATAGTCATAATGAAGTATACAATGAACTTCCATGGGTTAATGCTTTGATTGAACAACACAATCTGTTTGTGCAGGATGCGGTACTGTTCGACTGGAAGGACATACCAATACAGGCCGAAAAAATGGCTGCACAGCAAGATGAACCTTATGGTGGCTTTCCCACTATTGCCTATGCAAACATTTTTGCGAAAGCCAGCTTCGCTGGCGTGAAAGTATTGCTCGACGGGCAGGGCATGGACGAAGCCTGGGCAGGCTATGATTATTATTGGAACAATAGCGATAGTTTGATACAGGGTGGCACAACTACAGCAACGCAGTCGGGCATACTTGATGCAGCATTTGCAGCCAAGGCCTTGAAATTTCAGCCTCACCAGCCCTTCGACAACAAATTACAAAACCTCCAATACCGCGATCTATTCTATACAAAACTTCCGAGAGCATTGCGATTTAACGATAGGGCTTCCATGTTACATAGTCTCGAATTAAGAGAACCGTTTCTCGATCACAGGCTGGTTGAATTTGCATTTAGCTTACCCGCGGGCATGAAGTACGTACAAGGCTTACCGAAATGGCAATTGCGCAAACTGGCAGAAAAATGGATGCATAGTAAAATTTCGCTGGCACCTAAACGACCCGTTCAAACTCCACAGCGTGAATGGCTGAAAAACGAATTGAAAGACTGGGCAAATACGCATTTACATTGGTTGGCCACAAAAGGGAACCCCGGGTGGTTTGAGGCAAAAAAAATGCTTAGCGCATGGAAACAGTATTGTGACGGCACAGGCGACAATAGTTTTTTTATCTGGCAATGGATTAATACTGCATTGCTACTGCAATCAAACCGGCAGTACTAACCATTGGAATTACAGGAAGCAACCAACCGCTTATTCAAACTTTTGCGCCGAAAAACCACTTCCAGTGATAGCAGATGCCCCGACGGCTGTATTAGTTCAATACCTATTTTTGTTTTCTGCCAATAGATTAAAAAAAGGCAGTGCTTTATTTAACTCGCATGGCATACCTCATTGCAGAAATCGCTCAGGCTCACGATGGCAGTCTTGGATTGGCGCATAGCTATATTGATGCTCTGGCCGATACAGGCGTGCATGCCGTAAAATTCCAGGTTCATATTGCTGAAGCCGAAAGCAGTAGTGCAGAGCCGTTCCGGGTAAAATTTTCATCGCAGGATGCAACCAGGTTTGACTATTGGAAACGCATGCAGTTTTCTCAAGAGCAATGGCAAGAGCTAAAAAATCATTGCGAAGCAAAAGGGTTGGAATTTTTAGCAACCCCATTCTCCATTGCAGCCGTAGCCCTTTTGGAAAACATTGGAGCTAACAGGTATAAAGTTGGCTCAGGAGATACCAATAATTTATTATTACTTGAAAAAATTGCTGCTACCCAAAAACCTGTAATCCTTTCGAGTGGGATGAGTAGTTGGGATGAATTGGAAACTGCCATCAATTTTCTTCGCAAAAAGCAAACAACAGTATCGTTGCTTCAATGCACAACGGCTTATCCAACACCTGCCCATCAATGGGGGCTACAGTATATTGCCGAAATGAAAAAACGTTTCCATATTCCTGTTGGATATAGCGATCATAGTGGTACACCTGCAGCCTGCCTGGCAGCAGCAACATTAGGAGCAGAGATATTGGAGTTTCATACAGTGTTCAATAAACAAATGTTTGGCCCCGATGCTACATCGTCGCTAACCATTGACGAAATAAAATGGCTGGCAACAAGTGTGGCACAGGTTGGCGTTGCAATGCAACCAAGTAACATGAAAGATGATGTGCTATCATTTGAAGCATTGAAAAATATGTTTGGCAGGTCTATTGCCATCAATAAAAATACAGCCGCAGGCGCCATCATCCGTTTAGAAGATTTGGAAACCAAAAAACCCGCCAACCAGGGCATACCTGTTGATGCCTTTGAAAAAGTAATTGGCAGAAAACTGAGTGTCGAAAAAAATAAATGGGATTTTCTGCAGTGGTCAGATTTTGAATAACCCCAACGGCAAAACCTAATTGAATGTAACCGGTTATGAGTAAGAGAAAAATTTGCGTTGTCATTACTGCCCGACCAAGCTATAGCCGCATTAAATCTGCGCTAACTGCCATTGCTGAACATCCTGACTTGGAATTACAATTAGTAGTAGCCGGGTCTGCGTTGCTTAACAGGTATGGCAGCGCTGTGGAGTACATCGAACAAGATGGATTCGAAATTGCTGCCAAAGTATTTATGGTACTCGAAGGTGAAAGCCCAACAGCTATGGCCAAGACCACCGGCTTAGCCGTTATGGAATTGTCAACAGCACTCGACAATTTAAAACCCGATGCTGTAATATGCATAGCCGACAGGTTTGAAACCCTTGCAGTAAGTATTGCAGCAGCCTATCAAAACATTCCGCTGGTACATATACAAGGCGGTGAAGTAAGTGGTAATATTGATGAAAAAGTAAGACACGCCAATACTAAAATGGCCGATTTGCATTTTGTAGCATCTGAAGAAGCATTTCAACGGGTATTACAATTAGGAGAAGCACCGGATTCCGTATTTAACACCGGCTGCCCCTCTGTTGATCTTGCAGCAACCATGTTAAAAGATCCAACCATCGATTTTGATATTTACAAAAAATATGGAGGTGTTGGAGACACTCCCGATTATAGCAATGGGTATATAGTAGTGATGCAACACCCGGTAACGAATGAATACCACGCAAGCCGAAGCCATATTGAAGAGACGTTGAATGCCATCAACAAGATAAACATTCCTACATTTTGGTTTTGGCCCAATGTTGATGCTGGAGCCGATGGTACGTCCTCCGGCATAAGAAGTTTTCGCGAAATGCATCAGCTCCATCATGTACATTTCTTTAAAAACATGCACCCTACGGATTTTCTAAAATTGCTATACAACGCCAAATGCCTGGTTGGCAACAGCAGTGTAGGCATCCGGGAATGTGCGTACATGGGTGTTCCTGTTCTAAATATTGGCACAAGGCAGCATCGCAGGGAACGCGGCCCCAACGTGATGGATGTGGGTTATAACAGGACCGAGATTGAAGCAGCTATCTACCGGCTAATACAAGGGCCAAGGCCTGGCGCTTCAACCATTTATGGCGACGGCGAAGCAGGAAAAACAATAGCTCATTTGTTGGCAACTGTTCCATTGCAATATCACAAATCAATCACTTATTAATTAGCTCAATACTATGCCAGAAGTTTTGGCAATTATTCCGGCTCGTGGAGGTTCAAAAGGTGTACCGAAAAAAAATAGCAGGTTGCTGGATGGAAAGCCATTGATTGCTTATGCCATTGAAACGGCTTTGGCTAGTACGCTCATTACACATATCGTAGTCAACACCGACGATGAGGAGATTGCAAGCATTGCCAGGAGATATACAGTAGATGTTCTCATGCGCGATGCAGAAATGGCACAAGATAATTCTCCGGTTTACCCCGTACTTGAACAATCCTTACTACAGGCTGAAGCAACAACCGGTAAACTATTCGACATAGTCATCCTATTGCAAGCCACAGCACCTTTTCGCACCGGCATTGAAACGGACACAGTTATCCAACAGTTTATTGACCATCCTCAAATGGAAGGTTTGATCAGTGTAATACCTGTGGAGGACGAACATCCCAGCCGAATGTATCAATTAGACGACGCCCATAAAATGCAATCTATTTGGGGCAAAGGTGAGACACAAAACCGGCAGGAAGTTGATCCGCTGTACATCCGCGATGGCTCCTATTATCTTGCACGAAGGGAGCCTATGCTTACTCAAAAAAGCATTATGCCCGAAAACAAATTCGCATTTGTACGCTCCGGCCAATGGCATGTAAATATTGATACAGAAAAAGATTTCATGCTGGCAGAATTGCTTGTGCAAAAATGGAAACAACACATACCCCATCAATAGTGTTTACCAATTCTGATCCACTCAAGGGGATAATCAACAGTCTAAGTAAAAGGATCAATATAACCAAGCAAATTTGTCTATATAGCAGCCTCGCTATTTTTTGAAACGTGGCAAAAACAAAGTAACCTTTTCATAAAACATGGAATACACTTTCCGGTTCAGCAGATATTGAAGAGAAATAAAAGCCAATCCAGACAGCACAAAACAGATTGAAATGTGAAGGATATTGTCAGCCGGAAACAGAAAAAAAAGTCCGCATACAATTACAAAGGTTGAGAGAAGACAAATAAGCGTATTCTTTACATCGATTAATAACGCCATCAATGAAATTTTTAAAAACCTTAGCCCCCATATGGATTTTATAGCAGCTTTTACAAGATCTACCACAACAAAAACAAAAGCGTACCAATAAATATTTCGTGTAAAAAAACCAATGACAAGTAAGGCAATTGTACAAATGGTAAAATTAATATAGGTAACAATGGTCCCCTCTTTCATTTTCCCTAAGGAGGTAAGAACAATTAGACAAGGAGTAAATACGACCCTCAACAAGGCATTGGCACAATACATTCCAAATATGGGATAGGCAGGCAACCACTTGTCTCCAAAAAATATGCGTATGATGTCTTGCCCGAAAATCATACCAAAAATGGCTGGAAAGCCAAAAATAAAAAATGCTGCTTCCAGGAACTGATTGATGCCCCGTCGCAAACGAGCCCTATCGTGTTGAAAATTTGCATAGTATGGAAACAATACACTGATTTGTGATGTTAGCAAACTTGCTTGAATATCTAACGCATAAGAATTACTAAATTGAATGTAGCCTACCTGCTTAAGGGGGAAATAAAAATTCAAAATAATATTCCCTATTTGCTTGTCTAAATATTGCCCCAGCCCAGCCACCCAGGAATGTTTGGCATACCACATTACTTCTTTCCTCCAGGCAGCCGGTATTGTTATTAAGTTCGGCCTATAATTACTGCTCATAATGAGTACCGCTGTAGTAGCCAATGTTGAGGCAACAAGCCCATATGCCCAACCAATAATTCCAAAACCGATATAAACAAAGAATAATTTTACAGCAGCCCCAAATACATCACCAAAAACTTTAGAGCGAGTAACCGTTTTGAACTCCATCCGCTTTTTTAATCGCACTTCATTAATTGCGCCAAAAATATTCAGTAGGTAGTTGAGAGAAAGAATTCGCAAGTAAGTATCTACCGGAGTTGAAAAAAGGTAATCTTTTCCTAAATAGGAAACTCCAATTTGCAAAATGAAAAGAATAAGATTGGTATACAATCTTAGCGTGAATACAATATCCTCAATCAATTTTATTTCTTCAACACTGTTTTTTTCAGTTCCATCCAGTCTCACTTTGAAGATATAATATCCTTCAAACCCTATATCGATAATAGTATTGAAGACACCAAGGATAACCCCCACTATCAGGAGCTGTCCAAACCCTTCCGGCCCGAGAATGGGCGTTGCCAATAAAAGTACTACAAGGTTAATCAGCTTGCCTGTAAAAGAACCGAATAATACCTGGAGTGACGATTTAGAAGCGGACTGATTCATATTTTCTATTCAAAAAAATCAACCGTAAGTTCTACAGCAAATAGGGTGTTAATCTTAAGCATTCCAATGTCTATATACCAAATAAAGAAAGTATCCTTTTGAAGAACCCCGGTTTAACATCATCTTCCGAGTAATATCCTGATTTGTTTTTGGATCCACCATAATACCCATAGCCGTAACCATAGCCATACCCGTAGCCATATCCATAGTTTTCACCAGCCCCGGTTTTTATACCATTCACTACGATACCCATGTTATTGAACTTCTCCTCAGTGTACATTTTATCGATATACGTAAGCGTTGAGCGATAAGTGTACTTGTGACGGATAATGAAAAAAGTAAAATCAGAAAACTTATCGAGCAACAATGCATCGGTTACCAGCCCAATTGGAGCAGTATCCATTATGATAAAATCATATGCCCCTTTCAGTTGCTCCATCAGCACTTCCATCTTCTTACTCAAAATCAATTCCGATGGATTGGGAGGAGGCGGGCCAGAAGGCAGGATATCAAAATTATTGTACCCCGGCACAGACAGGATAGAGTCCATTATATTTTCCTCGGCACCTATTAGGTAATTACTCAAGCCTTTTTTATTATCGAAGCCGAGATACTTACTTACCCTTGGTTTGCGCAGATCGAGCTCAATCAACAATACTCTTTCCTTAACAAGCGATAAAGTTGATGCAAGGTTGATGGAAAAAAAAGATTTCCCTTCACCACTCATAAACGATGTAGCAGTAACCACTTTAATAGGATCGTCAACTGAAATATATTTCAGATTGGTTCTTACAAGTCTAAACTGTTCAGATATGGCCGACCGACTTTTTGCAGTAACCACCAGCGGCTCATCTGTAGCCTTGAAAATAATTTCTCCAATAATGGGTGCACTTGTGGCTGCTTCAATTTCTGCCCTATCCCCAATTGTATTATTGAATAGTTCTACTATGATGAGTATAACTGTGGGTATTAATAGCGCCATCAATATTCCAAACAAAATGATCTGCGATTTAATGGGCTTCACCTGACCCTGGCTCATGGCCGGATCCAACACACGGGCATCGCTGGTAGAAGATGCTACTGACAGTTCGGCCTCTTCTCTTTTTTGCAATAAGAAAGTCGCAATTTCATCCTTGATGCGAGCCTGCTTTTCCAGGTCAAACAACCGCACTTCTTTTTGAGGAAGGGCCGCAGCTTTACTTTCATTTATGGCCATCTGGTTTCTTGCTTCTTTCAAACGGGTCTTTACCGAATTCTTCAACCCTTCAATATTAGTGACTAACGCAGCCCTGGATGCTTCAATAGAAGTGTTCATTGCTCGTACTTCAGGATCCTTCTCTGTACCCAATTCAAGCTTTTGCTTGCGCTCCAATATGAGCTTATTATGATTGGCGATTAGGTCACTCAGCGACACATCACTAATCCCCACAGTTGAGGGAACCAACTCAAACAAATTCCTGCTGTTGAGAATATAATTGTACAAGCCATTAATAACTTCTAGTTCAGTAGCAATGGCAGCTTCTGTTTCTATCAACGTAGTAGAACGATCAATGAGCACTCTTACATTTTCAGAAGCATCACTTGCAATTAAATCTTTGGATCTAAAATCGGCCACTTTAGATTTCGCTTCATTCAATTCACCGTTAATTGCAGCCAACCGTTCATTCAAAAACTTTATTGAGTTTTTACCTTGTGTGTTTTTATCATCTAGCCCCGCTTGTAAATATTTTGCAACAAGTACATTGAGGATATCTTTTGCCCGCTCAGGTACAATATCATTCATAGATAATTGCAGAACTCCACCATATTCCTTTGTTTGACTGATGCGCAAACCGTTGCGAAGACCATCGGCCAAACCAGTACGATCACCAATGGCTATAAAAACAGTATTCGTTGGATTTAGTTTGAATTTTGGATTTCTTCTTAACGACATTCGATGCCCACCAAATGCGACAGTGTCGCCAAAGCGAAAGCTCTCCCATTGCTCCGAACCTGTTTCAATCTTATAGCCTGTATTGTCAAAAACAATTTTAGCTTCCCCATGGAAAGAAGCCCCCTCTTCACTATCGCCAGGTTTATAATAGTCAATGATAAAAGGGCTGGTTTTTCCGTAAAGTGTCAGTTTACGGATTCGCCCTTCTACATAAAAATTCATATCCAGTGAAAGTGAATCTACGACTTGCAACATCAATGTGAATGACTCCAATACATCCTGCTCATTTTCTATACTCCTGTCGCTTGAATTCAGATTGAGAGAACTCAACATCCGCTGCTCTTCGGTACCTACCCTCCTGTCGCGGATAAGCACTTTTGAATTGGCACTATATACCGGTGTAGAAAACTCCAAGTACACCTGGGCAATAAGCATACACACAATAAGAGAAAGCACATACCATGGCAAAATGGATACAGCCTTCGATGCCAGCTTAAGTACGTCAAGCTTACTCGAACCTTGTGTGCCTAAATCAATTTTAGGCTGATGTGAATTTTGAGGAGAAGCCATTATATAGTTACAAAGAAATTAGTTGGATAATGTAAGTATGAGCGTAACGAGAGATAACATCAAAGAGGCAAAAACCACGTAAGTCTGTCCAACATTGCGGGCAAACTTTTCGGCTCTTGCCGGAACGAAAATCACATCATCCGGCTGAGGATAAAAATAAGGAGATGACATAAAGGAAGTATCCTGCAGATTAAGATGCCCTATACTCCTCGTGCCGTTTGCTTCTTCCCGATACACTTTCACTTTGGTGAGATCGGCTAAATCGGTTACATACCCTACTTGTGCAAATGTTTCAAATAAGTTCGCATGCTCTTTGGCAAACACAACGGTTGAAGATTCTTTTACTTCTCCCAAAATGGTAATGCCCCTTTTTGGAAGATCTACATAAATAAACGGGTCTTTTAAAATGGGGGTTACTGCAGCCAGCAGCTTGTCGCGTAGCTGAGCCTTTGTGAGTCCTTCTGCCTGAACTTTTCCTATCAACGGAAATTCCATGAATCCATCTTTGTCCACCTGTTGCCCTTCGATAGCAGGGCCATCTGTTGCAGTCATCTGAGTTTCAGCATGCACGCCTCCATAACTATTCAGCATGGCGGTGGTCGTAGGACTCATACCTGCAAATTTCACCCGTACCAAATCGTATTTTTTGATGGTAGGTTCAGAAAACGCAAATGGATATTTTGACAGCGAGATGGTCTTAGTTGAATCCAGATACCCGGTCATCATATTGTACCTATTGGCAGAACAACCAGTAAGGGCTAAGGAGAAATAAGCTAAGGCAAGACAAAAGAATACTGATTTCCAGTTAAGCTTTGGGTTTGGTAATGTCATGGAAAAGGTCAATGAATGAAAACAAATGTATCTAAAAAAGGAACATGGAAGCCGGGTGCTTATTAACGGGTTTAGCATAAAAGGATAGCGACTGCGCAAGGCAGTCGCTATCCTAATTATTTCAATTGCAGAGCGAATTGATTAACGAGAAGCTGTTTTGTCCTTTACGATCAAATCGTCCATGATTTTGCTGGTTTCAAACAAGTAGCGATCTGTTTTGAGGCCTTTGAGCCAGTTCTTAAACCTTTCGCTTTTATCCTTATCCATCTGCTCTATCTTTTGCAAATCGGCCGCCATAAATGCCAGGTCCATCGGGGTGGTAAGCGTTTGAAGCGAATCACTTTGCTTCACAGCATTGCGAATCTGCAATTGCATTTGCTGGTATTCAGGTAAGTAAAGGCTCACAGGCGCTTCGCTTACCTTGCTCAGCCATTCCGCGTTTTTGCGAATGGTTGCAAAGTTCTCGTTCTCCGCAATTTTGTTCCTATAGTCGTTTTGCACCTGTGCAATTTCAATGCCTGCAGGCCAATTGGCATAGTTGGCTTTCGGAATTTCATCCCATGCCAAAGCATTGGGACTGAACTTTTCTTTCGACTTGGTAAACTCAAAATTGTCGGGCAAAATAATATCTGGTGTTACTCCTTTCAATTGGGTAGAACCGCCATTGATGCGATAGAATTTTTGCAGGGTGAGCTTAATGGTGCCCAATTCTGAACTTGGCATAAAGAAGCCCGTATTCTTATCCAAACCAATATTGCGTTGCACGGTACCTTTTCCATAGCTGGGGGTTCCCACAACAATACCACGCTTATAATCCTGGATTGCAGCTGCAAAAATTTCGGATGCCGAAGCGCTAAACTCATTGATCATTACAGCAAGCGGTCCTGAGTACAATACACCCCTATCCTTATCGCGGTACACACTGGCATCGCCATCCCTGTCTTTCACCTGCACTACGGGTCCGTCTTCAATAAAAAGGCCTACCATCTGTATCACATCTTGCAGCGAACCTCCGCCATTGTAACGAAGGTCCATCACAATACCATCTACCTCTTCTTCTTTCAGCTTAACGATTTCGTTAGCCACATCTTTGGCACAACGTGCTCCATTGGGATCATCAAAGTTGGCATAGAATTCAGGCAGGAATATGTAACCGACCTTGTGCTCCCCTTTTACAATAGCACTGCGGGCAAATGTTTCTTCTTGTACAATTTTGTCGCGAATGAGTGTAACCACTTTTATGGAACCATCGGTCTTTTTCATAGTCAATCTCACTTCTGTTCCCTTCTGACCACGAATCAATTTTACTGCATCGGTGGTCTCAAAACCGGTAATATCTACGGGTTCTGCACTGCCTTGCGCCACTTTTAAGATGGCATCGTTCACCTGTATCTCACCACTTTTCCAGGCAGGACTACCTGTAATAAGGCTGGCAATTTTGATAACACCATCCTGCTCGGTCAATTGGGCACCTATGCCATAAAATTCACCATTCATGGCTTCGTCAAATGCACGCTTTTCAATAGGTGGGAAAAACTGTGTATGCGGATCCATTGTTTCTGCAATGGTATTCACATAGAGGTTGAACTTTTCGTCGAGGGTGAATTTGTTTTTCAACCTGTCGAATGTGCGGTCCCAAATTTTCAGCACTCTATCCCGGCTCTCCCTTTCGAGGGTTGAGTCGGCTTTAACCACAAAATCTTTGGTGCCTTTATTTTTCTCCCGCAATTCCAATGCATCGGCATAGCGGTCGAGTGTCATATACTTCAGGCGTTTGCGCCAGTTCTCTTTTTGCTGGGCTGCGGATTTAGCAAAAGTCAGTTGGTCAGGTTCAACAACTACAGATTCCTTTACATCAAACTTAAATGGCTTCGCTAAAAATTGCTTGTAAATAATGGCAGATTCGGCCAGGCGCTTATTGAAAATGGCATCTACTGCGGGCACAAATTCCATTTTCCCAGTACGCAACTCGTTGTCTATCTCGGTTTCGTACACTTTCAACTTTTCGATATCCTCCTCCAGCAAAATGGTTTTATCCGGGTCGATATCGTTGAGATAGGTTTTGAAAACCAGTTTGGAAAAATTATCATCCAGTTTTTTTGGACTATAGTGCCCCTGCTCCAAAATCTCGCCAACAATGGTGAGAATTTTTTCATATTTATTGGCAGGCTCACTTTTGCCAATGCCCCAACTTTTGCCAAACACGAACAGTAAGATTACGATGCCCGACAGCAAGAAAGGCCAAACTTTTTTATTCATCATAAATTTTCCAATTTTTCCCATGAGTCTCAAACGTACAGATAAATAACAATGTTATATTACCACTGGTTGAAATTAACAATATTAGCCTTTTAGCCTGAAAGCACCATCATCACTGGTTTATCAAAGAATCATAGGCATCGCTAAACAAACAATTTTCAAAAAAATCATGCTCTCGTTTTGCTACTTCATTGATTTCCCTATTTTTGCGCTCCAAAAAAAACGGAGAGTGTAGCTCAGTAGGTTAGAGCGTCAGTTTGTGGCACTGAAGGCCGTGGGTTCGAGACCCATCATTCTCCCTCTTCTTTCGCTCCCGCCTTGCGGGAGTTTTTTTTTAAGTTTTGAACTATGCAAAATTCCCTTTGGTTGCTACCGGTACTGGGCGCCGCAATAGGCTGGATGGCTAATAGCCTGCTCATTCGTTTGCTCTTTCGCCCAACTACCCCCATTAACCTGTTCGGCCTCCGCATACAGGGAGTGCTGCCAAAAAGAAGACCGGAACTAGCCAAAAAGCTGGGAAAAGCCGTGAAAGAAAATATGGTGAACCTGGACCAGCTTACTGCAAGCCTCACAGATCCCGCCAATATGGAAAAGATATCGCCACTCGTGGAAATGCATATCGACAAGTTCCTGAAGGAAAAGTTACCGAACGAAATGCCCATGATCAGCTTACTCATCAGCGACAAAACCATTGGCAAGCTGAAAGCAGTATTTATGGGCGAAATCAATGCCATGTTTCCGAACCTGATGGAACAATATGCCGGCAACCTGAAAGAGAAGATAGACCTGGAAAAAATGGTAGTGGATAAACTCTCTTCATTTAGTGATGCACAGGTAGAGGCTATGCTTAAAAGCCAGATGGCCAATGAATTAGGCAAATTGAAACTCTGCGGCGCAATTGTTGGACTGCTTATAGGATTGGTAATGCTTTCCTTCACTTTTGTACTGGCATAATTACTGTTGGTCCAATTATTAACCCTAATTAACCCGCGGCGCAAAGTTTTTTTCGACATCCGGCGTCAAACCTTCCTGTTCGAATTTTGTAGTAGCATCTTTATGCAGCCATTGCATTACCAAAGCGGCTTGTCTACACATTTATTTCGGCGGATAAATATTTCATTTAGCATTGATATGAAGATCAGAATTTTTCTTTTGGCAAGTTTATTTGCATCAGTATTGGCAAATGCCCAAACCATGGGTGGTGGCCGCGGAGGTATGCAGGGTGGTGCAGGAATGGGTCAAACCGGGCGCTTTTATGGTAAAGTGGTAGACAGTGCTTCTGGCAAACCTATTGATGCAGTGTCCATCCAATTGATGGCTTCAAAGTTTGATATGGTAAAAAAACAGCGGAAGGATACCATGATCACAGGTATGCTCACGCCTGCCAATGGCAATTTTACCCTGGAAAATATTCCCTTAATGGGCGACTATACCCTGCGCATTACGGCCATTGGCTACAAGCAGGTAGATAAGAAAGTTTCCTTTTTCACCCTTGCTCAGCAGAAACAACTGATGGAAGCTTTTGCCGCAGCAGCAGCCGCACAAAATGCTGCTAAAAACGATACTGGCAACAAGGGTAAGTCAGCTCCTCCGCCAAACATGATGGAGACACTTAAGAAGATTTTTGGTGGCGATATGAGCCAGATGGCAGCATTGGCCGATAAAGACCTGGGCAATATTCTTTTACACCCGGATGCTAAAATGCTGGAGAACGTAACCGTTACCGGTAGCAAACCCATGATGCAGTTGGGCATTGACCGCAAAATTTTTAACGTAGATAAAAACCTGGCAGCGTCCGGTTCATCGGCTATCGATATCATGCGTCAAATTCCATCGGTCAACGTAGACATTGATGGTAATGTAAGTGTACGCAATAGCAGCCCAACCCTGTTTGTAGATGGCCGCCCAACCACATTGACCATTGAACAAATACCTGCCGACGAAATTGCCAGCGTAGAACTCATCACCAACCCTTCCGCTAAATACGATGCATCTGGTGGTGGTGCGTCCATTTTAAATATTGTGTTGAAGAAGAGTAAACGCATTGGGTATAACGGATCGCTTCGTGCCGGAATTGACAGCCGCGGCAGGCCCAATGCAGGTGGCGATATCAGCCTTCGTCAAAACAAAGTGAATGTATTCGCGTCGGGCAATTTTAATATGCGCAAAAGTTTAAGTTGGAGCGATATCAATACTGCTTACAAAGGCAGTGGTGGTGCTCCTCCTTCTGTAATTGCTCAAGACATTGAGAATACTTCGGGCGGTATGTTTGGGTTCGGCCGTGCCGGTGTAGACTACTTCATCGACAACAGGAACACGCTGACACTCGCAGGCAATTTGATGCGTGGCAGTTTTGAAGGCGATGAAGAAAATACCATGCGCTACGATACTTTTTACAATCCTGTAAAATCGGAAAAAGGTATTCGCGAAACCGATTTCGACCGCAATTTCAAAAACATGGGTAGCAGCCTTAGCTATAAGCACTTGTTTGCAAAGCCGGGCCATGAACTTACTGCTGACCTGAACTTTAATAGAATGAGCAGCTATGGCACATCTGACTACAGCAACCAGATGTACGACCAGAACAACCTGCCCAAATCGAACCCTGCTTTACAAATTACCCACTCTACTTCCAAGAGCCACTTTTTTGTAGGTCAAACTGATTATACCAACAGGATTTTCAAAGACATCAAATTTGAAACAGGTGTGCGTGCCCAGATCAGGAACTTTGACGCCAGCAACGACAACCTCGTTTACAATTACAACAACATGGAATACGACCTGCTGCCCACTATTGCAGGCAACTACGAGTTCACCGACAGGGTGTATGCTGCGTATACCACATTTACCGGTAAGCTTGGCAAAGAAGGAAAATTGGGCTACAACCTGGGCTTGCGTGCAGAAAGTTCTAACTACGACGGAAGACTTGTATCTATTGATTCTTCATTCAATGTAGACTATCCTATTTCACTTTTCCCCAGTGCATTTTTGAGTTATAAGCTCAGCGAAAAAAGTGATATGCAGTTCAACTATAGCCGCCGCATCAATCGACCCAACTTTTTCCAACTCATTCCCTTTATTGATTATACCGACCAACTCAACCTGCAAGTGGGTAACCCCGGCCTGAACCCTGAGTTTACCAATAGCCTCGAAGCTAATTACAGCACGCAGTTCAACAACAATCACACCTTGTTGGCATCTGCTTATTACAAATACACAACGGGGCTTATCACCCGCTATCAATTCAAAGGGCTCAACCCCATTTCAAAAGACAGTTCTATTTACAACACGTATATCAACGCGAATAGTTCAACTTCTTATGGTCTTGAACTTACAAGCACTAACAAGTTTTCGAAGAAGTTTGAAATGGTTACCAACTTCAATTTGTACAACGCCACAATTGATAGCAAAAACATTAACCCTGCACTCAGTAATGATCAAACAAGCTTCTTTGTAAAAACAACGCTCACACAGCGCCTGGGCAAAAACAACCAGTGGACTTTACAAATGAATGCCGACTACCAGAGCAAAACTGTATTACCTGTTGGTGGTGGTGGCCGCATGATGGGCGGTGGTGGCGGTATGTTTGGTGGCAACCAGGCTGCAGGTAGCAATGGCCATGTTAATCCCAATTATGGTGCCGACTTTTCTATTCGCCGTGACATCATCAAAAACAAAACCGGCCAGGGCTATGCAGGTTCTATTACGCTTAGCATGAACGATATTTTCCGTACCCGCATTTACGATGCTACAACCAGCAGCGACTTCTTTGTGCAAAACCTGAGCCGTCGTCGTGACCCACAGGTAGCACGTTTGCAATTCAACTGGCGCTTTGGTAAAATGGATGCCAGTATTTTCAAACGCAAAAACATGAAAGGCGAAACCGAAGGCATGACAGAAGGCATGGGAGGCATGTAATCGAATTCAAAAAAATAAAATAGGGATTTGCTTCAGAAACAACCCGGGAGAAGTCGAAAGGCTTCTCCTTTTTTTATGAGGCTGTATCATGCACAATTCAATCACTACAAACATTACGCTGAATGATTGAATCTATTGAATGCTCCCAATGGGATTTAGTACAAGCCTACCCATTCTTTTTTCCCTTCAACATCGGCACAAACCGAAACAGGTCGTACAATTCTTCAATTAACCTGCCATCTGCTTTTTTGATGATGCGTTTCATCCGCTGCGCATTGCCCTCATCTACCGGTATTACTAAAATGCCCTCCGGCTTTAATTGCTGCAGCAATGCATGCGGGAGAAAGGGTGCAGCTGCGGTAACCAAAATTTTATCGAAGGGTGCATGCCCTGGTAATCCTTTAAATCCATCACCGTAAAAAAAATTCAATTTGAGATACTTGCCTTTAAACGGATAACTCGCTTGAACTTTATCATACAATTTTTGCTGGCGTTCAATGGTGAAAACCTCCGCATCCATTTCTGCTAATATGGTGGCCTGGTAGGCACTGCCTGTACCAATTTCCAGTACCCTGTCCCCGGGTTGCAAATCCAGCAGTTCGCTTTGATATGCCACAGTATAGGGCTGGCTAATAGTTTGCCCCTCGCCTATGGGAAATGCACGATCTTCGTAGGCTATTTTGTCCAATACAGGATCGAGAAAAAAATGACGGGGCACATTGCGCATGGCGTCCAGCACCAATTCATCGCTGATGCCTTTGGCTGCCAAACTATCTATCAATTGTTTGCGTAGCCCCTTTGTTCGATAATCATCTGTATGCAACGTCGCAATTTTTTGTACAGCCATAAAGTTACGAAGCAGTGTTTAGGTATTTCCACCGCAATATTGCCAAAGAATTCATTGCCAACCATTTTTGACTTTTCCCCAATGGCTGTTTAGCGTATAAAAAAAATGTGCCCCCTGGTGGAGGCACATTCTATTGTTTACCACAACAAATAAGTATTAAAGGCTCATGTCTTTAATGATCGCATCAATGCGTTGCACCAATTGAGCCTGCACAGCTTTGTAATTTTCAGCTTTATCTAGCGGTGCAGCTACACTAAAGTAAAATTTGATTTTTGGCTCCGTACCACTTGGTCTTGCCGATACTTTGCTGCCATCGGCCAGTACAAACTGCAGCACATTGCTCTTAGGCAATGCAATGTTGAAGGTTGATCCGTCTGCAAGATTTTTTCCTTGTTGCAATTTGTAATCGAGTAATTGAGCTACGGCAACACCACCTAGTTGTGCAGGAGGATTTTGACGATAGCTTTCCATCATTGCTGCAATTTCCTTTTGCCCATTCATTCCTTTTTTGGTTATAGAAATTAAATGCTCCTGGAAACATCCGTGCTCTACATACAGGTCCACCAGTTTTTCAAACAGGCTGCGGCCCTTGTCTTTTTCATAGGCTGCCATTTCGCAGAGCAAAGCCACAGCACTTACTGCATCTTTATCTCTAACATGGTTTCCAATCATCAGGCCATAGCTTTCTTCGCCACCTACTATATAATTTTCTTTGCCATCTTTTTCCCTGATCAATTCGCTGATGTATTTAAACCCGGTGAGCACATCGTAGCAAGCCACATTGCTGGCAGCAGCAATTCGATTGATCAGGTCCGAAGTCACAATGGTCTTGATCACCATATCGTTGGGCTGGGCTATGCCTTTTACTTTGCGGGCTTCCATCATATAGTTGAATGCCAGCACTGCAGTTTGGTTGCCGTTCATAAGCACCCAATTGCCATCGCTATCCTTCACACCAATGCCTACCCTGTCAGCATCCGGATCGGTGCCCAACAAAATATCTGCATCTATTTCTTTTGCTTTTTCAAGCCCCATGCGCATGGCATCTTTCTCTTCGGGGTTAGGGCTAACCACCGTGGGGAAATTACCATCTGGGGTAGCCTGTTCTGTTACCACCGTAAGGTTGGTAAATCCAAAGCGTTTCAGCACGCCGGGCACCAGTTGTATGCCACTGCCATGAATACTGGTGTACACTATTTTCAAGTCGTGTTGGCGCACACATACATCGGGATAAATGCTCAGGCTCTTAACCATCTCGGTATAAGCTGCATCCACCTCGGCACCCACAAGGGTAATATTCGATTCGCCACCACTCCATTTCACATCATCCACACTCAATACCTTATCTACTTCCAGTATCACATTATTATCGTGCGGAGGTACCAGTTGTGCACCATCTTCCCAGTATGCTTTATACCCATTGTATTCTTTGGGGTTGTGGCTGGCGGTACATACTACACCACCTTTGCAGCCCAAATGCCTGATGGCAAAACTCAATTCCGGTGTGGGGCGCAGCGCTTCAAACAAAAACACTTTAATGCCATTCGCCCCCATTACATTGGCTACTGTTTCTGCAAAAAACCGGCTGTTATTACGGCTGTCGTGCGCCACAGCTATACTGATGCCTTCGCCAAAACATTGTTTCAAATAATTGGCATATCCCTGCGTGGCCATACCCACCGTGTACTTGTTCATACGGTTGGTACCAATCCCCATTATACCCCTCAATCCACCTGTACCAAATTCCAGGTTCTTATAAAATCCTTCTACCAAATCGTCCGGGTTATTTACCAGGGCGTCTTGAATGTATTGTTTAGTGTCGCTGTCAAAATTTCCTTGTAGCCATTTGTCGATCTTAGCCTGAATCACTGCATCCATGTGTGCTATTTTTTTGTTTTCAAATTGAGTAAGGAGGGGCTAAGTTATCATGATTTTTAATCCATGGTTCAATTACATGCTATTCTCTTCGGTTCCGTCAACGTATGTTTGTGTATAGTTTTTGTAAACCAGCTACTAACCATTTCTCATCTACGTTGTGTCACTCCCTTCAACTGCATTCCATAAGTCGGCAATAAATACACCCAATACAGCAGCGTGGGGCACTATGTCTTCCCGGCTCTGCCAATTGGTAGCCCTGTTGCTTTTGATTCAATTATTTCCTTGCCGGGCTTTTGCGCAAAGAGATACCATTGCCCTCGAAGTGGTTCGCATGAACAGCCTCGATACCATTTTCACCACCACCCAACCCGATAGCATTACCCCCAATAAAAACCGGGTATGGACCGTGGCAGGGCTACACGCAGGAATCTATGCCGGCGCTTTGGTATTGCTCAACGAAGCCTGGTACAAAGACTATCCCAAAGAAAGTTTTCATGTATTCAACGACGGCGGCGAATGGCTGCAGGTAGACAAAGTAGGCCATGCATGGAGTGCCTACCAACTCAGCCGGGTAAGTATGGCTTCCTGGAAATGGGCCGGCCTCAACCGCAAACAGCAAATTTGGCTCGGTGGCTTAAGTGGCGCAGCCTTCCAAACCACTATTGAATTTTTGGATGCCCACAGTGCCGAATGGGGCTGGAGCTGGGGCGATTTTGCCGCCAACATGGCCGGTAGCGCCCTGCTTATTGGCCAGGAACTGGGCTGGAACGAACAACGGGTGAGTTTCAAGTTTTCGTTTCACCAAATGAAGTACAGCGACCCCTTACTCAACGATCGCAGCGACGAGCTCTTCGGCAGTTCAATACCGGAGCGCATGCTCAAAGATTATAATGGCCAAACCTATTGGCTGAGCGCCAACCTCCGCTCCTTTTTCAAACAATCCAAAATTCCGGGCTGGCTCAATATTGCCGTAGGCTATGGTGCCAGCGGCATGTTTGGTGGCTACGAAAACAAATGGACCGACCCCGAAACCGGCATTGAATACGACCGCACCGATATTCCCCGTGTACGCCAGTGGTACCTTGCACCCGATGTAGATTTTACCCGCATCAAAACCAAAAGCAAATTCCTCAGGTCAGTGTTCTACTGCCTCAATGCCATTAAGCTCCCGGCTCCTGCCCTCGTGTTTTCGAACGGGAAATTTGCAGTGCATGGTTTCTACTTTTAGCCACAATAACGGCAGGCAGTAGCCGCATCACCCCCTTCAACAATCATAAGATTTCCCACCACTTAGTGCGGCTTTTCTATTTTTGTCAGCTACATGTCTATTCAACTTCATTCATACGAATCCAATATTTTCCAAAAAATAGCTACCAAAGCAGAGCACCTGGGCATTGAAGCCTATGTGGTGGGCGGCTTTGTACGCGACAAATTATTGGGCCGTCCCACCAAAGATGTGGACATCGTTTGCACCGGCGATGGCATAGAGCTGGCGCATGCTGTGGCCGACCTATTCAGCCCCCGCCCCCATGTGAGCTTCTTCAAAAACTTTGGCACCGCACATTTTCGCTTTGCCGATTTTGATGTTGAATTTGTAGGCGCCAGAAAGGAGAGCTATAGCCGCGACAGCCGAAAGCCCAAAGTAGAACCCGGCACTATTGCCGAAGACCAGCTTCGCCGCGACTTTACCATCAACGCCCTGGCCATGAGCCTAAACCAAAAAGATTATGGCGAGTTGGTAGATCCTTTCAATGGCGTGCAACACCTGGCCGAAAAAAGAATTGTAACCCCACAAGACCCCATACAAACTTTTAGCGACGACCCGCTGCGTATGATGCGGGCCATTCGCTTTGCCGCCCAACTCCAATTTACCATCGACCCGGTTACACTGGAAGCCATCAAGCAAGATGCCCACCGCATTAAGATCATTTCGAAAGAGCGGATCAACGACGAACTGAATAAGATCATTCTTTGTGCCAGGCCTTCTATTGGTTTCGAGCTATTGTACACCACAGGTTTGCTGCAGCATTTCTTTCCGCAGATGGTGGCACTGGCCGGCGCCGAATACATTGATGGCATGGGCCATAAAGACAATTTTTACCATACCCTGCAAGTACTCGATAATATTTGCCGGCATACCAACAACCTCTGGCTCCGTTGGGCTGCCATACTGCACGATATAGGCAAGCCGCCCACCAAAAAGTTTGAAGACAATCATGGCTGGACATTTCATGGCCACGAAACGGTTGGTGGCCGCATGGTACCCAAAATTTTTGCGCAGCTCAAACTGCCACTGCACGATAGCATGAAATATGTGAAGAAGCTGGTGGAACTGCACTTGAGGCCTATTTCGCTGACCAAAGAAAATATTACCGATTCGGCCATCCGCAGGCTGCTGTTCGATGCAGGCAATGAGTTTGAAGACCTGATGACGCTTTGCGAAGCAGATATCACTTCCAAAAACAAATGGAAAGTGCAGCGCTACCTGGCCAATTTCGAAATGGTCCGCAAGCGCTGTGCCGAAGTGGAAGAAAGTGACCGCATCCGCAGTTGGCAACCGCCTATTGATGGCGAGATCATCATGCGTGAATTTGGCATTCCTCCCTGCCGCGAAGTGGGTATTATAAAAAATGCCATTAAAGACGCCATTTTGGATGGCGATATTGAGAACAGCTACGAGGCCGCCTATGCACTTATGCTACAGGAGGCAAAAAAGTTAAACATCACCCCTGTTCGGTAAAAATCATTTTCTTTGTTCAACAACATTTCAAGCCATTCATTTGGCTTTTTTCAACTATGGCAGTATTAAAATTCAGGGCTTACCTGGAAGAAGACGAAAGCATTTACCGCGACATCGTGGTGAAACACACCCAACATTTTATCGACCTTCATTCTACCATACTCAAAGCTTTTGAATTCGACAGCAAACATGAAGCAACTTTCTTTCGCAGCAACGACAACTGGCAGCGTGGCCGCGAAATAACGCTGGAACCGTACAACAAAACCTACCAGGCACCTCCTTTGCTGATGACCGAAACTACCATTGCTTCGGAGATCAGGGATACCAACCAGAAATTCATTTACGTGTACGACTTCACCAAAAACTGGGTGTTTTTGGTGGAGCTCATCAATGTAAGCAAAGAAGAAAGCAGCAAGATCTCGTACCCTGCCATTACCCGCAAAGAAGGTGTTGGCCCATTGCAATATGGCACCCGTGGCCTGCTCGGGCCCAAGTTTGCCGAAATGGAGGAGAAATACGATTTGCAGGGTAACGAAGATGGATTTGGCGAAGAAGGGGAAGGCGAATCCAACAGCTCCGACGATATGGGCTTTGGTGAATCGGGCAGCGACGATAGCCACGGCGAAGATTTCTAATTGAAATATCCAAAGCATGGCCAGGCCCAAAACTTTGGTTGAAATTGCCGGACCTACAGCAGTGGGTAAAACAGCCATTTCCATTCAACTGGCTACCCGTTTCAAAACTGCCATTCTTTCGTTCGACAGCAGGCAGTGCTACCGCGAAATGAATATTGGTGTAGCCAGGCCGAGCGAAACAGAATTACAACAGGCTACCCATTATTTTATTGCTTCCCACTCGGTGCATACACCTGTGGATGCTGCGGCATACGAGCAGTATGCACTCGACACGCTCCATCAGCTTTTTCAGCAGCATGATGTGGTGATAGCTGTTGGCGGCACAGGCCTGTACCTGAAAGCCCTATGCGAAGGGCTGGATGCCATGCCCGAAATTCCGGAAGCAACCCGCAATCATCTCCGACAACAATACCAACTGAATGGCCTGCCCTGGCTAAAGGATGCGGTACAAAAAGCCGATCCTGTTTTTGCAGCCGATGGCGAAATGGAAAATCCGCACCGCATGCTCAGGGCTTTGGAAATAGTTACCGTGAGTGGAAGATCTATCCGGCATTTTCAACAGCAACAAGCCGTGACCCGTGATTTTTCCATTGTAAAAATTGGCATAGAACTACCGAGAGAAATATTGGTGAGCCGCATACACCAACGTGTAGACGCCATGATGCAGCAAGGCCAGGAGCAGGAAGCGCTGCAACTGTATCCACACAAAAATTTGCAGGCATTACAAACTGTAGGGTACCAGGAGCTGTTCGATTATTTCGACGGTAAATGCACGTTAAGCGAAGCAGTAGAACAAATAAAAACGCACACCCGTCAATATGCCAAGCGCCAAATGACCTGGTTCAAAAAAGACGCACAAATGCACTGGTTTGCTCCCACCGAAGCAGAAGCCATTGCCCACTACATTGATACGGTTATCTCTTAAATGAATTTGAAACCTACGGTAAGCACCACGTTGCCGCGGTTATTCTTACCATCGGCTATGGGGTTTGCTTTATCCTGCAACCAATAAGGCACATGGCTGTTTTTGATGAATGCATGTGCATAGGTAAGGTCTACAAAAACGCTGCGATGACGATAGCCCAAACCACCGCTCACAATATTGCGGTTGGCTTTCAACTCAGATATTTGGTAAGGGCTGCCCATATACGCATATCCCAAACGGGCCATAATGGTTTTAAATTTCAACTCACCACCCAACCTAAAGTTGAAAGCGGCTTTGTATAAATTCTTGATGGATTCATTGAGGTCGTTGTAATAGTTCACATCATCTACAACAGTCCCATCTCCTGCACGATAGCGGGTGCCTTTGTAGTTCACATACTCTATATCCGCAGTAATAAATCCTTTTTGTTGCTTAATGCTTTTTACTTCGTTGATCACATACGATATACTTCCAATTAAGCGATAAGGTGTGGTGATATTATACTCGTATTCGCCGGCAGTGCTGCTTCCTTTCAGCTCATCGCTGGTTTTAGACATTGGCTGCGGATAGATGGTATAGTTTTCAGAATTGGTAGTAATGGAAGATGAAATGCGATCGGACATGGATGCAAATGTGGGCGTATGAAATGCGAACCCAAGTCGCAACTTATCGATGGGCCTGTATATCAAACCCAGCTTTGCATTAAAGCCTACGCCTTTGGTGCTGTAATGTTCTTTGTATTCAAAAGAGGCAAAGTCGTTGTTGTTGAAACCGCTGGCATCCGTTTCGCTATAGGTCTGATCTTTTTCATAATTATAGAACGGGATATTGATGGCCAGGCCCAGGTGAAACTTGTCGCGATAGCTATTGGCAAATGCTATTGCTATTTCATTGGCGCCGCCCTTGGTCTCTATCAAATTATTTTGGATCACGCCTTCGGTTCCGTTAGGCGTAAGAGGCAATGGCACCAAGCTCTGGTAGCCGATCACATTACCGTTGGCATCGCTCAGTGTATCTACCAAAAAAGTCCAGTAAGCCAGCGAAGAGCCAAAGATGAAATTGTTTTCTGCTTGAGGAATGGTAGCGTTATTGCGCACCAGTTCTTCTACGTATTGCTCACTCCAGCTCGAAACATTGTTGAAGCCTTTGTACTGCGTTCTGCTATTGTAATTGGCCGTTTGATTGATGGAAATAGAAATAGCAGAGCTAGTCACTTTACTGCCTGGTGAATTTTCGTGGCCAAATACAAAACCCGAAGTACCATAGCCCATGCCATTGTCTTTCGACTTACTGGCATCGCCGCGATAATTATAATTGAAATTGAGGAAACTAAAATTGGGCGATACCACCATCTCTTTGTTTTTGTACAAACCAATACCCGCAGGGTTGATATGCGCCGCTGTTATATCGCCACCCAGCGAAGCCATGGCACCGCCTATAGCCTGGTTACGAGCTGTACCTCCCGAAATAGGAAATCCGTATCGCAGTGCATCTTCCGGAGTTTGGGCAACAAGCTGGCCTGCGCATAATAATGCTGTAGCAAGTATAGTTAGTTTGGAACGCATGGGTAATACGTTTATAGGATCACAAATTCAATGAAAAACTGTGATACAAAGAATGATTAAAAATTTGACTTACATGAAATGAAAAGCATCGGGCTTAGTTGCCGCCACGGCCTCCACGGCTACCACCACCGCCTCCGGATGAAGAAGAAGAGGAAGATGATGAACTGGAAGAACCGGTACTACGGGAACTACTGCTACTGCTGCTATTACTGCTGCCGCTGTTTTCAAAAGTTCTGCTTGGTCTTGACCATGCATTATTGGAATTGGAATTGCTTCCGCTGTTATTATTAGAAGAGGAAGAAGCCGCACCAAATATGCTGCGGAACAATTCCTTGTTGCCGTAGCCACTGTTTTGTTGAGGTTGTCCGGATTTGCCGTAATTAACAGGCTTCATATTGCTCCTGTCGAATACAGAATTGGTATATCCATTCTTGTTCAAAGTAGTACGAGGAATGATAGGTGCAGATCCCGCAGGAAATTTATTTACGATCACAACCGGCCTTCCCCAGCAATATGGATTGTTCCAGCTATTGTAGTAACCGTTAAACGCAAATGGATTGTAGTAAGTGCTATATCCAAATCCGCCTTTGTTGTAGTAATAAGCACTATTGTAATCGTTGAAGTAATAATTGTTAGGGTTGTTATAACCGTACCAATAGTTTACATCGTCTATGCTACTCCACTTATCCCTGTTTTGCACTTTCATGCGCAAATAGCTATCGTCAGCATCGTCCCAATAGCTGGTATAGCCATTAGTTTCTTCCTGCTCCTTTACTTCAGCAGGTGCCAACTTAGGGCCGTATGAATAATACACATCATCCGGAGTTTCTGCAGTTTTAAAAGCTGCTGAGCAACTGCTGGCAAGTACTGCCAGGGCGAGGAGGGAAAAGATTTGATTTTTCATACGCTGGGATTTCAATGGCTAAGTTATCTGATAATAAGGGATATAAATACGATTGTTTTACCAAATGACACCTCAAAACCGTTTTTTTCTGTTAAGACTTACCTAATTCCAAATGCCTAAATTCGCCGCCCAAACTTTCAGCATAATTGTAGAGGTTTGCGCATTATTTAGAAAGCATTTGAATCAGATATATGAGTAAGGTGATCACCCCACAGGAGCAGGATTATTCGCAATGGTACAACGACCTGGTTATTAGGTCGGGATTGGCAGACTATAGCGCCGTAAGAGGCTGTATGGTCATAAAGCCACTGGGCTATGCCCTTTGGGAAAATATGCGGGACGCATTGGACAAAAAGTTCAAAGAAACAGGCCATGTAAATGCCTATTTCCCCCTGTTTGTGCCCAAAAGCCTGTTTGAAGCGGAAGAAAAGAACGCAGAAGGCTTTGCCAAAGAATGTGCCGTTGTAACCCACTATCGCCTCAAAAACGACCCCAATAACAAAGGCAAACTTATTGTAGACCCCGAAGCTAAACTGGAGGAAGAACTGGTGGTTCGCCCCACCAGCGAAGCCATTATCTGGAATACCTACAAAAACTGGATCCAGAGCTACCGCGACCTTCCCATTCTGATTAACCAGTGGGCCAACGTGGTACGCTGGGAAATGAGGACCCGTTTGTTCTTACGTACAGCCGAATTCCTCTGGCAGGAAGGCCATACCGCCCATGCTACCGAAAATGAGGCATTGGAAGAAGCCCGCAAAATGCTCGACGTGTATGCCGACTTTGTAGAAAACTACATGGCAGTACCGGTGGTAAAAGGCGTAAAATCGGAAAGCGAACGCTTTGCCGGAGCGGTAGATACCTATTGCATTGAAGCACTCATGCAGGATGGTAAAGCCCTGCAGGCAGGTACCTCCCATTTCCTGGGGCAGAATTTTGCAAAAGCATTCGAAGTAAAATTCAGCGATCAAAACAATAAGCTCGATTATGTATGGGCTACAAGCTGGGGCGTAAGCACCCGCCTCATTGGGGCCCTCGTAATGGCGCATAGCGACAATAGCGGCCTGGTACTCCCTCCCAATATTGCACCGCTGCAGGTAGTAATCGTTCCCATATTTAAAGGGGATGAGCAACTGGCTGCCATTACCAATGCCATGAAGCCGGTAATTACCTCTCTGAAAGAACTGGGCGTTTCGGTAAAACTCGACGATACCCAGCACAACAGGCCGGGTTGGAAATTTGCTGAGTACGAACTACAAGGTGTGCCTGTACGTATAGCCGTAGGTGCCCGCGATTTGGAAAACAATGTAGTGGAAGTGGCTCGCCGCGATACCAAAGAAAAAATGTCGGTAAGCATGGATGGTCTTTCCTTCTACATCAAAACCCTGCTTGACGAGATCCAGATCAACCTCTTTACCAGGGCCAAAAAGTTCAGGGAAGAAAAAACCACCGAAGCCAATACCTGGGATGAATTTGTTTCCCTGCTCGACGACAAATGCGGTTTTATTTCGGCCCATTGGGACGGCACTACCGAAACAGAAAACAAAATAAAGGAGCAAACCAAAGCTACCATCAGGTGTATTCCTTTCGATGGTGAAGCCATTCCCGGTAAATGCATTCTCACCGGCAACCCAAGTGCCAGGCGGGTATTGTTTGCCAGGGCTTATTAAGAATACTCTTTGCGCAATTGAAACACCCGGCCCGAAAGCCGGGTGTTTTTGTAGGTAGGTTTTCCCCAAAGTATCCTATCTGCATTCACGGTGTTGATCAAACCACTAATTTTCAAAAAAACTAACCGCATGTATCAGAACGATTCCACAATTTTTGAAGTTTCCCTTAACGAAACATCCCAGCAGTATTTACGCGAAATAGCCAAATGGTCTAAATTTTTGGCCATAGTAGGCCTGGTAGTAGGCATCCTCATTTCCATAGTAGGTTTATTAATTATGTTGATGGGTGGTTCAGCAATGTTCGAAAAGTATGGTGCCTTCGGTGCCTTTGGCAGTATAATAGGCGTGGTATATATTCTAATGGGTCTCTTGTATATCTACCCTTGCATGAAACAAAAGAAATTTGCCAACCAAATTGTATCTGGCATGGCCAACCAGGACCAGGAAACCATCACGCTTGCGTTTGAGAATTTAAAATCTGTATTCAAGTTTTGGGGCATACTCACTATTATCATCATAAGCTTGTATGCTCTCATTTTTGTAGCTGGTGGTGTAGTGGGTGCCTTTACCGACTAAACTAATTTTTCACGGGTGGCCAGGTAATTGTAATCGTTCAGTAGTGTTTCCAAAAATTCGAGTGGTTCCATATCGGACTGCAACGACAATACTGATTGCACTTTGCTGGCCACCCTATTGGCTGTTTCACGGCTGCTATTTTTTTGGGAATAGGCGATCACTGATCTAATGGCATTGATATCCCTGTCGCTCAGGCGCATTACATCGGGGAATCTTACTTTATAGTCGGTTTCCTGTATGTCTTTAAAAAGTGTATCGGCCAGCGAAAACCGGTTGCGCAAATCTACCACCGTTGTACCGGCAGCCAAATCGCCCAGTCGCTGGCTTTTGTTGCTCACTGCAATAATAATGACCACCACCAATCCCACTAAACCGGTCACAAAAATTTGTATGAACAGCCAGTAAGATTCAACAGCCAGGTAACCAAATACCATGGGCCATTCCCATATCCTGAATATCCACCGCATGAGATACTGCCCCAACCTCGGCTCCCCTCCTTCCAAACTGATCACTCGTATGTCCATGGCTTTTTTTCCAAGGCTCTGGCCCTGGTACAGCACTTCCATCAGCAGGTGATACAGCAGCATCGGAATGGATACAATTAAAAAATCGATACCTATGCGGGTAGATTTATCCCAGATAACTTCTTCCAGCAAATACTTCATACCTCGTGCATACACCATCAGTACCACCATATCTATTACCCATGCTAATAGCCGGCGAATGAATGGAGCAATTTCGAACTCCAGGTAAATATTAAATGGGGTAGAAACGGATACCTGCGACATGAAAGCAAATTAACCGGATTATGAATGCCACGATTGTTTTAATTTGACCGTGATTCTGAATTTTTTATGAGAGAAGCATTATTCATCAAAAGAAACCGCGATAAATGGATCAGGTACCAGCGTGAGCAAACACAGGATCCGGATGAGCAGGCTGAACGTTTCATTACGCTTCTCGACGACCTTGCCTATAGCCGTACATTTTACCCGCAGAGCAAAGTGACCCGCTGGATCAACAATATTGCCGTAGGTATTTATCAAACTATTTATCAAAACAAGAAAGAACGTTTTGGCAGGCTCCTGAGTTTTTGGACCACCGAGCTGCCATTGCTGGTGCGCAGGCATCACAGAACTTTTCTGTTCACTTTTATATTTTTTGCCATCTGCATAGCCATTGCAGTTGCCTCTTCCCGGCAGGATGATTTTTTTGTAAAAGCCGTACTGGGGGAGGATTATGTATTGATGACGGAAGAAAATATCAGCAAGGGCGATCCTTTTGGCGTGTACAAAGACGATAACCAATTCTACATGTTCGTCCGCATTGCCAGCAACAATATCCAGATAGCTCTCAAGACTTTTATCTACGGCATTTTCTTTGGCCTGGGTTCATTGTATATCCTGTTTCAAAACGGGATAATGGTGGGTGCATTTGAATACATGTTTTTTTCGCATGGCGTAGGTTGGAAAAGCATATTGGTGGTATGGGTGCACGGCACCATCGAAATTTCCATCATTGTAATCTCCGGTGCAGCCGGTTTAATAGTGGGCAGCAGCATTTTATTTCCGGGCACTTATTCCCGTTTTCAATCGTTCAAACGGGGCGTTCGCGATGCATTAAAAATTGCGCTGGCCTCCATTCCATTTTTGATAGTGGCAGCCATACTCGAAAGCTATGTAACGCACCTGATGGGAAATACATTTACCACCAAGGGTACAGGTGGGCTTCCCGTATGGGCCGGTGTACTTATACTCGCAGCTTCCTGTTTTTTGATCGTTTGGTATTTTGGGTGGTACCCCATACAAGTGCAGCGAAAAGTAAAATTGGCTGAAGCACAAAATAAAAAGCAGGAACCAAAAACACTGGTATGGCCATGAGGAAATTGCAGTTGTTGATGGCGGGTTTATTTTTCGTGTGTGCATTGCAGGCGCAATCCGTGGAAGATACAGTGGTAGTAATCAGCGACACTATCGAGGAGGTTGCGCAAATTGGTACCATCGACCAGGAAGAAACGGATGATACTCCTAAAAAACTACAGGAACCCACTCCCCGATCTGTAGAAGATGGATGGGTAGCTACCCAATCCGGCAACAAAGATTTTGAATACCTGCAATACATAGACAGTGCGCTGCGCAATAGGAAAATTGAACCTGTTATCAACAAAGTACAGCAGCCGAAAAAAGATGTTTCCTTCAACTGGTTGAAACCAACGTTACTGGGCTTGTCGGTGGTGGCCCTGTTGTTTTTGCTTTTGAAATTATGGACTGGAAGACGCATCTATTTCAATCCATCGAATACCAAAATAAAAAAGGAGCATGCAGAGGAAGAAGATCCGCTCCTGGTGGCCCGTGCATCTACACTTGCAGACGAAGCCATACGCAACAAGGAATACAGGCTTGCTACCCGTTATTTATTTGCCGATGCCCTTATGCGTTTGGGCGAAAATGACCGCCTGAATTTGCAGGCAAAAAAAACCAACAGCGAATACCTCCGCGAAGTGCAGCAACCCGATCTGCAAGCCGACCTTGCCAAGCTGATGCTGCAATTCGAATACGTGTGGTATGGGGGCTTTATACCCAGTGAAGCACAGTTTCAAACCATTTACACCACTTTTAAAAAGTTTGATGCAAGATGGTTATGAAAACGAACTGGCAACTATGGATATGTGTTTGCATGATGGCATCTGTGTTCGGCGCCTGCAAGCAAAAAGTACCCGCCAAATACATCGACGAAACCTACACGCTTGGCCCGGATGACAAAAGGCCTTTTGGTGGCTACATCACCAAAGCCACTATCGACACGATATTTACATCGGCTGTACTGGAATCGAACAGCAATACATTCACCAAATGGTATAGCAAAAAATCGGATGAGGAAGAAGTAGGCCAGGGTGATATGTATATCATTTTGTCGCCTGCTATTCGTGCATACGAAAAGGAAGCAGAGGACATGGTGAATTATATGCGCAGCGGCAACACGTTGGTGCTAATAACCGATGCCCTGAGTGAGGAATTAGAAGAAGCATTGCGCATACGGGTGATGAACGATGCAGAAAACCTGCCCTATCAAATGCAATTGGAAATGATGGACACACGGGTGCGCATTAAAGACAGCACACAGCCCGGTCCAAAAA
This sequence comes from Phnomibacter sp., assembly GCA_035456005.1. Taxonomy (GTDB): domain Bacteria; phylum Bacteroidota; class Bacteroidia; order Chitinophagales; family Chitinophagaceae; genus Phnomibacter. The sequence goes on from DATIEA010000004.1 coordinate 1,175,814, forward strand.
ACTTTTCCTATTACTACCATCCATTTCTGCATGCCATTTATACAGGAAAGAAACACAAAGGCGCGGAGACCATTGCCGTCAATAGCCAAAACAAGCCAACCATTGTTCGCATGCCTTATGGCAGAGGCCAACTCATTGTAGCTACCAATGCCCGTGCCTTTGGCAATTATTTTTTGCTAAGCGGGCAAAACCACGCCTACCTGCTTCACATGGCCGGCTATTTTCCTGCCGACCCTTACCATGTGGTTTGGGATGCATTTTACCAGCGAAACATCAACAGGTCGCCCGAAGGGTATTCCGTTTTCGATGCCTTGTTTTCCATTCCACCGCTACGTTGGTCGTTCTGGATATTGCTGGTATTGGCACTCATTTGGGTGATCACCAATTTGAGAAGAAGGCAACGCATGATACCGATATTGCAACCCAATACAAACACCACTGTGTCGTTTGTGGAAACCATTGCGCAGCTCTATTTCAACAGGCAGGACCATGCCAATATTGCCCGGAAAATGACAACGCATTTCCTCGATTATTTGCGCACCAATTTTTACATGCCACCCAATATTGCCAGCGATGAATGGGCCGATATCCTGAGCCAGAAAACCGGGCTGAGCAAGGCAGATGCCAAAGAAACTGCCGACCTGATGGAGAAAGCCCAGCAGGCAGAAGAAAGCTTTACCAGCACCGACTTGTTTAAACTGCATGCCTTTATTGCGCAGGTAAAAAGCGTGGACACACGAAAAATTGCCAAAGCAAAACCACAGGGCATTGCCAATTAGGATGCACCGGGTGCCAATTCGGCGTATTTTTTTCCTCGCACTATAATTGATACCTTTTGTGTCGGCAGCCGGGAGGCTACCCGAATTTGCTTACATCAACTGCATATCACCCGCATGAAAATACTTTGGCACTATTTAAAACCCTTTAGGAGTACTGTTTTGTTGGCGCTTTTTTTGGCAGCTATCAACCAATCGTTCTCACTGATGGACCCCTGGATATTTGGTAAAATGATTGACAAATTTGCCAACCATTCCAAAGAATTTACAGAAAACAAATTTGTGTGGGGCGTTATCGGCTATTTAGGTTTGCTCGTTGGCGTGGCCATGGTAAGCCGTATTGCCAAAGCCTTCCAGGATTATTTCAGCAACGTGGTGATCCAAAAATTTGGCGCCAGCATTTTTACCGAAGGCCTCAGGCATAGCATGCGCCTGCCCTACCAGGAATTTGAAGACCAACGCAGCGGCGAAACCTTATCCATTCTCAATAAGGTGCGTACCGACACCGAAAAATTCATCAGCGCATTTATCAATATTGTATTTGGTGTAATTGTCGGATTGGTGTTTGTATGCGTGTATGCATTCAGCAAGCACTGGGCCATTGTACCCGTGTACCTTGTAGGTGTATTGTTGCTCAGCTGGCTTACCAGTTCGCTCAGCAAGCGCATCAAAGGCATTCAAAAAAGTATTGTAAAGGAAACCACGGCCCTTGCAGGAAGTACCACCGAAAGCCTGCGCAATATTGAACTGGTAAAAAGCCTTGGCCTTACCGACCAGGAAATAAAACGACTCAACAACAATACCTATAAGATACTGGGGCTTGAATTGCGCAAAGTAAAAAGCATCAGGATGATCAGTTTTGTGCAGGGCACATTTGTAAACTTCCTGCGCCAGGTCATCATGTTCACCTTGCTCTATCTCATTTTTCACAACGACCTCACTACCGGCGAACTCATCACTTTGCAGTTTTATTCATTCTTCATATTTGGCCCACTGCAGGAAATTGGAAATATCATCATCACCTATCGAGAGGCAGAAGCATCGCTGCAAAATTTTCACAGGCTGATGCAGAAAAAACCAGAAGCCAAACCAATGCATCCTTCTACCCTTGGCGCAGTTAATACGCTTGCCTACAAGCAGGTGTCTTTCAAACATCAAACAGCACAGGCTCCGGCATTGCAAAACATCAGTTTCGAAGTTAAGAGTGGCGAAACTGTGGCCTTTGTTGGCCCCAGTGGCAGTGGCAAAACCACGCTGGTAAAATTGCTGGTGGGTTTGTATCGCCCCGACTCAGGTTCCATTACCTACAACCAAATCAGCGGCAGCGATATCGACTTTGAAGAACTGCGTGCACAAATAGGTTTTGTAACCCAGGACACACAATTGTTTGCAGGCACCATTAAAGAAAACCTGGTGTTTGTAAATCCAGATGCCAGCGACGCCGATATTTTGCAGGCACTGCAGCAATCATCCAGCCATAGTATTTTGGCCAAAGCCGACAATGGCATCAACAGTATTATTGGCGAAGGAGGTATTAAAATTTCCGGCGGCGAAAAACAACGACTCAGCATTGCCCGTGCCCTGCTGCGCAAACCCAAACTGCTCATATTCGACGAAGCCACTTCTGCACTCGACTCTATCACCGAAGAAGAGATCACCAATACCATTAAAGAAGTAAGTGCACAGGCACAACAAATAACCGTACTCATTGCCCACCGCTTAAGTACCATTATGCACGCCGACAGGATTTATGTATTGGAGCAAGGCGAAATTGTAGAAACCGGCACACACGAAATGTTGCTCGAAGAAAAAGGATTGTACTATGCCATGTGGCGCCAGCAAATTGGAGAAAGGAAAAAAGTGTCTACTGCTGTAGTGACAGGCTAACAGAATTGAAGAGGTTGATGATTTTTTTGTGAAAAGTCAAAAGTGAAAAGGTTGGAAAGTTCACAGTTCACAAGTTGAAAGGCATTCCGAATATCAACCAGCAATTTCATTTTTGACCTTTGACTTAACCTTGACCCCAACCTTTTCATCTCTTCCAACATTGGAACTAGCGAACTTTGGAACTTTGCCCTATCAACCACGACCATAATGACCATTTCCTCTTCCATACAAAAAATGTTTCCTGCATTTGAGCGGGAGCTAACGCTGCAAATGGAGGCAGATGCCACGTACCGGGAACTGCCACCCGGCACCGAACTGATGCGCCCCGGCCAGTTTATCCGCTCTACCATGCTGGTGATGAGTGGGCTTATTAAAGTGTACCGGCAGGATGGCGAAGGCAACGAATTTTTCATGTACTACCTGAAACCCGGCGACGGCTGCGCCATCAGCATGAGCTGCCTGGCCGGGCAGGAAATAAGCACTGTAGCTGCCAAAACGGTGAAGGATACAGGCATCATTATGATACCCCTCGGCAAGATGGAAGCATGGATGGGCCAATACAAAAGCTGGAACCATTTTGTGGTAAAAACCTATCGCAACCGTTTTGAGGAAATGCTGCAAACCCTGGATAGCATTGCTTTCCGCAATATGGATGAACGCCTCGAGTTTTACCTGAAGCGCCACCGCGATACGCTACACTCCAACCTCATTCCCATTACCCACCAGGAAATAGCACAGGAACTGAACTCTAGCAGGGAGGTCATTTCCCGCCTGTTGAAGAAAATGGCCGAAATGGGAAAGGTGAAACTGCATCGCCTGCACGTTGAAATTGTAAATCTGTAAACCGCCGGTGATAATAATCACACAAGCAAGTACCATTTGCAAGCATATTTGCGCCCGATAACTGTTTTGGATGGTATTGGAAATAATCGGCTTACTGGCTTCATTACTTATTGGCATTTCGCTTGGCCTTATTGGCGGCGGCGGCTCTATTCTTACGGTGCCGGTGCTTGTGTACTTATTAGGTGTAAATCCCGTGCTGGCCACTTCCTATTCCCTTTTTATTGTAGGCAGCACATCGCTGATGGGCGTTCTTCCCAAGTTTCGTAAGGGTTTGGTAAGCATACCAACGGCTATCGCATTCGGCATTCCCTCTATATTGGCAGTATATGCCACCCGGCAGTTTTTAGTGCCCCTCATTCCCGAGCATGTGTTTACTATAGGTGATGTTGTAGTGACCAAGCCCAAACTCATGTTGCTGCTATTTGCCATACTCATGGTATTTGCCTCCTATTCATTGATGTCGAAAAAGCGGCAGCACAAAAGGCAGCAGGCCGAGTGGCCACAAACTTTCAATTACCCCATGATATTGGTGCAGGGAATCATAGTGGGCATTGTTACCGGTTTGGTAGGTGCAGGTGGAGGGTTCATCATTATTCCTGCATTAGTATTATTTGCAAGGCTACCCATGAAGCAGGCAGTCGGCACTTCCTTATTGATCATTGCCGCCAACTCCATTGTTGGGTTTATTGGCGACCACGGGCATTACGACAAAGACCTGAAGCTGATGTGCATGGTTACCCTGCTGGCCATTACCGGCATTTTTATTGGCAATGGACTTAGCCATAAAATACCGGGCGAAAAACTGAAAAGAGGATTTGGATATTTTGTATTGGTGATGGGCCTGTTCATTATCATCAAAGAAATATTCTTTTCATAGTAGCAGCAGTGCGGTGATATATGTCACGCAGTACGGTTTATTACAACACGATATTTGAAATAGAACTTTCGAAAAATATACCTCATGAAAATAGAGCAAATTTATACCGGCTGCCTGGCACAGGGTGCTTACTACATCGAGAGCAATGGTGAAGCAGTAGTGATAGATCCACTGCGTGAAGTGCAGCCCTACCTGGATAAAGCCGCCAAAGATGGCGCTACCATCAAATATGTTTTTGAAACCCATTTTCACGCCGACTTTGTAAGCGGCCATATAGACCTTGGAAGAAAAGCCAATGCCAGCATTGTGTACGGCCCCACAGCCCAACCCGATTTCGATTGCATTGTTGCAGAAGACGGGCAGGAATTTTCTGTAGGCAAACTCCGCTTTAAAGTATTGCATACACCCGGCCATACCATGGAAAGCAGTTGCTATTTATTGCGCAACGAACAGGGAAAAGACATCGCATTATTTAGCGGTGACACTTTGTTCATTGGCGATGTAGGCCGCCCCGACCTGGCACAAAAAGCCGCCAGCATGACGCAGGAAGAATTGGCAGCAACGCTGTACGATTCGCTGCGCAACAAAGTGATGCCACTTGGCGACGACATTATTGTTTATCCCGCTCACGGTGCAGGCAGTGCTTGTGGCAAAAACATGAGCAAGGAAACAACAGATACACTGGGCAACCAGAAAGCTACCAACTATGCCCTGCGTGCCAACATGACCCGCGAAGAATTTGTGAAGGAAGTAACTACAGGCCTAATGCCGCCGCCAGCCTACTTTCCGCTCAATGTGCTGATGAATAAATCGGGCTATGAAAGTATTGATGAAGTAATGCAGCGTGGACAACATGCCATGAGTGCCGAAGATTTTGAAACTGCCGCCAACGAAACCGGTGCCTTGCTGCTCGACACAAGGCCTGCCGCTGTTTTTGCTCAGGGCTTTATTCCCAACTCCATCAATATTGGAATTGACGGAAGCTTTGCACCCTGGGTAGGCGCCATGATCCCCGACATCAAACACCAGATACTATTGGTGTGCGAAGAAGGCAGAGAAGAAGAAGTGATCACCCGCCTGGCTCGTGTGGGATACGATTTTACCATCGGTTATTTGAAAGGTGGATTTGATGCATGGAAAAAAGCAGGCCGCGAAATTGACACCATTCCACAGGTATCTGCCGAAGAACTGGCACAAAAAATGAAAACGGAATCCGTACACATATTGGATGTAAGAAAGCATAGCGAATACCAAAGCGAGCATATAGTGGATGCGCAAAACGAACCACTCGATTTCCTGAATGATAGCATGAATGCCATCGACAAAAGCAAAACCTATTTTGTGCATTGTGCAGGCGGCTATCGCTCCATGATCTTTGCATCTACCCTCAAAGCCCGTGGCTTCGACAACCTGGTAGATGTAGCCGGTGGATTTAAAGCCATCAAAGACACTGCAGCTTTTAGCATAACCGACTATGTATGCCCGAGTACGTTGCTGTAGCATGATGATCCGCTTTGATCATTTCCTGTTGTAGTTAACGCAGTAATGCATCAATGCTCCTACCTAACTATTGAAATAAAATTTCTATGATGGAATTTCTCAGCAAGCCATGGCCCTGGTATATAGCGGGCCCGTTGATTGGCCTAACTGTGCCGGCTTTGTTATTGATGGGCAATAAACATTTTGGCATTTCGGCTACACTTCGCCATATCTGTGCAGCATGTGTACCGGCCAAAATTCCATTTTTTCAATACAATTGGAAACACGAAATGTGGAACCTGTTTTTTGTAGCAGGCATACTCATAGGTGGATTTATAGCTGTGCAGTTTTTTGCAAACCCGGAGCCTGTTCAACTGCATCCAAAACTGGTGGCCGACCTGGCTTCGTATAGCATTACCGATATGCAACATCCGGTGCCAGCCGATTTATTCAACTGGCCGGCATTGCTTACGCCTCGTGGTTTTATTTTGATGGTAATTGGTGGTTTTATGGTGGGCTTTGGCACCCGCTATGCAGGCGGCTGCACCAGTGGCCATGCCATTATGGGATTGAGCAATTTACAATGGCCTTCGCTGATAGCAACCTGCTGCTTTATGGCAGGCGGATTTATCATGACCCATTTGCTGATGCCATTTATCCTGGCATTGTAAAAATGTAAGCAAGTGTTTTACTAACCTCTTTACACATCGATTCATGAAACAGGAGCAACATATTTTGAATAATGACCCACTGGAATTGAATACCGATTTTGAAGTAGAAATTTCCAATTCAACATCAACAGACAAAACCCAAAGCCAACCCTGGTATAGCCTGCTCAAGTATGCAGTGCTGGGTATCCTCTTCGGTATTGTATTTGTAAAAGCAGAGATCATTTCCTGGTTTCGCATACAGGAAATGTTTCGGCTCGAAAGCTTTCACATGTATGGGGTAATAGGCAGTGCAGTGGCAGTAGGCATGCTAAGTGTGGCCATCATCAAAAAATTCAACATCAAAACCATAGATGGATCGCCCATTACTTTTTCTCCCAAAAAATTCAACAAGGGGCAAATATGGGGAGGACTGATCTTTGGGCTGGGTTGGGCCATGACCGGCGCATGCCCCGGGCCGTTGTATGCACAAATTGGCACGGGTGCTACCGCCATTATCATTACCATGCTCAGCGCAATTGCCGGCACCTGGGTGTATGGAAAATTGCGCAACAAACTTCCGCACTAAGCATTTACTCCCACTTCATCTTTTCGATTCAAAATACATTTCTTCTGTGCAAGCTTTTTGAAAGAAGTAATTCTTAACACAGCAAAATCCATCAATACTATCTTCTAACGTGTTGTGCTATTAAAGAAAATATTTCTGTTCAACAAAGGAAGTTCAAGCTGCCTGAATTTTTCAAGATGTTCGGAATCTTGTCATATTACTTTCTTTGCCTTGATGCAAAGAAAGTAACAAAGAAAAATCAAGGCAAACCCGATGCCTCCGGCCGTTTTGCCTTGCCTACGCCTCCCCCTGTGTAGCTTTGATTGTATTATTTGAATTTCTTGCATTATAAGGACTCTATTGTTTGAACCCATTAATACCATTAATAGCACAACACGTTATAAGAAGTAACCATAATGAGCAGAATACGCTACTTGTGAACAGCATCAGGGCTACTCTGTTTGGCACAACAGTAGTACAAAAGCTTAATCAGGGCTCCATCCGCCGCTTGGCTGTCATAAGCGGCGGGGCCCTTTTTTGTTACTTTTTTGGGCAAGCAAAAAAGTAAATAAAGCATTCAAGATTAACTATTGAAGCGAACGAATTTTGCGATAAACCAATAGCACCACACGATATCATCTAATTTTTGCTTTCACTTTTGAGTAAGCAACTCAAACACTAAGCCACAAAAAAATGCCACCTTCACAAAGAAGGTGGCGGCAGAATTAAATGGGTGAAAGTATGTTTAATTGCATGTACAATTTTGAATGCGCATGCACGATATATCGTTCAAAACAATTCCTTTCATCACCGGCAATCAACTATTGCACAATGTAAGTAATTTAATAGTAGCCCAACGGCAGTTTAAAAGAAAAAGAAAGCCAAAAGATAGGAGCATAATTTGTGCCAGAATTTCTACCTGCTCCGCCACCAGCACCATTCTATTTTGTATGTCGCAACATCTCTTATTGCCGACTGGCCAATTTCACAATAATTAAAGAAGCTGCCATTGTAAAAACAGCATGGGTGCTACACATGGGCAACTGCAACGGGCAGATCGCTTTTCTTGTTTTGGAAATTGTTGGCGAAAAAAATTACGACTACCACTTATAAATTCTATGAGCCGAAGCAATTGCAATTAATATCTTTAGTATTCAAAACTTAAAAAAATGAAGTCTAGAAACCTCGTCCTCATTGTAATTTTCGGTTTATTACTGGTGTTAGGTGGTTGCGCCTGCAGTGGTTACAACGGATTGGTAACCCAGGATGAAAGTGTGAAAAAGGCTTGGGCAAATGTGCAAAGCGATTACCAACGCAGAGCCGACCTTATACCAAACCTGGTAAATACTGTAAAAGGTGCTGCCAACTTTGAACAGGAAACGCTTACCAAACTGATGGAAGCACGTGCAAAAGCTACTGCTGTAAATGTAAATGCCGACAACCTCACACCCGAAAAAATGGCCGAGTTCCAGGCTGCACAATCGCAGCTCAGTTCCGGCATTGGCCGCTTGTTGGCTGTAGTAGAAAATTACCCCGACTTGAAAGCCAATCAAAACTTTCAAAACTTGCAAGCACAACTCGAAGGCACTGAAAACCGCATTAAAACAGCCCGCAACGATTTCAATGAGGCGGTACAGAAATACAACCTGGAAGTTCGCCGATTTCCAATGAATCTTTTTGCAGGTATGTTTGGATTTAGCGCTAAAGAAGCATTTAAAGCAGACCCCGGTAGCGAAAGAGCTCCCGACGTTAAATTCTAAACCAATACCTACGTGGGATTATTTTCTCTTTTCAGCAAAGGAGCCGGACGTTATTTATCCGAAAAAGATAATGAACGCATAGTGGCGGCAGTACGGCAGGCAGAACAGCGCACCAGTGGCGAAATACGTGTGTTCTTCGAATCGCGTTGCCGTTATGTGCATGCAGTAGACCGTGCTGCCGAAATTTTCTTTGGCCTCAATATGAACCAAACCGTACTGCGAAATGGCGTGCTGGTGTATGTTGCTTTCCGCGACCACCAGTTTGCCATTTTTGCAGACGAGGGCATTTATAAGGAAATGGGTGCCGAATACTGGAACCTGGAAGCCAAAAAAATGCTTTCTGCTTTTTCAAAAGAAAACCATGCCGATGGCATCATCAGCGTGATCAATGATATTGGAGAAGCCCTGCATACCCATTTCCCATACGACAGCCATATTGATAAAAATGAACTGCCTGACGATATTGTTTTTGGCAAATAAATGAAACCCCTTAGCCGGTTTTATCTCCCAACATGAAGCACGTATTAGCCATATTTTTTTTGCTGGCATCTGTGGTGGCCATGGGGCAAAAAGTACCACCCGCTCCCAATCCGCCAAGGCTCGTAAACGATCTTACGAAAAGTGTTTTGGAGCCCGACCAGGTACAGCATTTGGAAGAGAAACTGGTAGCCTACGACGATTCCACCTCTATACAGATAGCCGTGGTAATAGTACCCGAGCTGCAGGGCTACGAACCCGTGGATTATGCGCTTACCCTTGGCCGCGAATGGGGCGTGGGCAATAAAAAAACCAACAACGGGGTCGTATTGCTGATCAGCATGGAGCAGGGCCGTCGCAAAGTTTTTATTGCGCCAGGCTATGGCATGGAAGGAGTATTGCCCGATATCATTTGTAAGCAGATCATCGAAAACGAAATTATTCCACAGTTCAAGCAAGACCATTATTACCGGGGCATCAGCGATGCAGTGGATGCTATTATTGCCGCCAGCCACAACGAATACAAAGCACCGGCAGGCTACAATAAAAAAGGCAAAGGAGATGGTGGCGGAAGCAGCATTGTGTTCATCATTATCCTGGTAGTCGTGCTCATTATTTTAAGAGCCGGCCGTGGTGGTGGCCCCAAAGGTGGCATGCATAGCCGTCGCGGGTACCACGATGTAGCGAACTCCATTTTTTGGCTGAGCCTACTCGGCGGCCGCGGTGGCGGTGGTGGTGGAGGCGGCTGGGGCGGAGGAGGCTCTGGCGGCGGTGGTGGTTTCGGAGGCTTTGGCGGCGGTAGCTTTGGTGGTGGCGGTGCCGGCGGTAGCTGGTAAACCAACATACAACGCTTTACGCATTGCCGCTTAGCATTCATCTACCATTTCATTTTTTCAACTAAATACCCAGTAGTTGTTTGATCTCGTCTGTAATGGGCGTACCTCTTTGTGTAACGGGGTCAACCAAAACCCAGTTCGATTTTACCTGCGTTACTATTTTACCCGTGGCTTTGTTTTTAAATACTACGATCCTGTCCGAGCCACGCTCAACAGCCGGTACCACCCAGGTATAGGCCAATAATTCATCGTTCAAAAAACAGGGACGCAGGTAATCAATTTCATGCCGTGCCACTACCCATATCCATTTGCTGCGTTGTTCGGCGGTGGTAATATGTTCCCAATTGGCAATGGCTACTTCCTGCACCCATTTCAGGTACACTGTATTGTTTACATGGTTTAGCCGGTCAATATCATTTTGCTGGATATTGATGGGCACTTCGAATGCATGGTGCGGAATGGTGAACATAGCTTGAAGAATATGCATGAAGATAACCAACAAAAAAGTCGAACCCTCGGGTTCGACTTTTCCATAAAGAGCAGGAATTAAAAACCGGTTTTATCCCGCAATATTTTGAGTTGTGCTTTTGTCAATTCATGGTTAGGATAGGTTTCCAGTTTCGCTTCGCGTTGGCGAATCATCCACATAAACGTGGATTGGATATTCGTTCTCAATCCCTGAAAATCGCTGCGCAAAAGTTTGTAGGAATCGGCTGCAGCTTCTACCAATTTTTCAAATGCTTCGGGGTTGGTAACGTTATTGGTGAAGTACAGGAAGCCACTTGTTTCTACCAGCTTTTCAATCATCTGCGTTTGCTTATACTCCTGCAATAGTTCCATGGCATTGGCCGTGTCTATTTCCAGATAAGAAGTAATGCGCAATGCATTGGTGAGGCGGCCCTTGGCATCGGCCTTCAACTGCTGCGATGAGGCGATGGCTTCTGGTGCATTAATGCGGGCCAGTGCTTCGAGCGATGCACCTGCTACGCTATAGCTGCTATCGTGAATGCCTTTCAGGAAAAGGGTTTCAAACCTTTTTTGGCCGGTGGTAGCCAGCACATCTATGGCTGCTGCTTTGGTCAACAGATCTTTTTCTGTACTGGCCAACTGTGTTACTTTAGCCAGTAGTGCAGGTGAAAGTGTGATATCGCCTCTTTTCAAAAAATGCAATGCTTCTTTTCTGGTGCCGAAATAAGCATCGTTGAGCAAATAGCCAATCGCTTGTTCGTATGCTGCATTTCCATTTTTCCAATGCTTCGCTATATACTCAATGGCTTCCACTTTGTCTATGGCATTGGCTGCCAGCCTGGCCTGTGCCAACCATTGCTCATCGCTTTGGCTATTGGTTTTGCCCCATAGCATTGCTTTTTGCGGATCCACATTTATCCAATCGGGTTTGGTGTGGTAGGCAATGCTAATGGTATCCACTTTTTGCTTTCCTATCCAGTAGGTCAAACGGCTGGCTTTGCCATTGGTATAGATGTCCACTTCTACCGGCAGGTAAAACAGTTTTTCGGCTTGCGTTTGCTCTATTACGATCTGTACTTTATTGTCGTTGTCGTGATAGATATAGTTGATGTCCACTTTAGGATGCCCACTCGAAAAATACCATTGATCGAAAAACCAGTTGAGGTCTTTGCCGCTTACTTCTTCCAATGCCAAACGAAGCTGGTCTGCTTCGGCATTCTTGAATTTGTTTTGAACGAGGTAATTGTTGAGCCCTTTGAAAAATGCGCTATCACCCAAAAAATTGCGCAGCATATGCAGTATGCGTCCACCTTTTTGGTAGCTCACGGCATCGAACATATCTTCTTTATCGGCATATTGAAAACGTGCCAAATGCTTTTGACCGTTGGTAGGATTGTCCATGTACTGCTGCATGGCTTCGCGGTTGTACAGTAGTGCGTGGTCTTTGCCATACTTGTGTTCGAGCCATAGGTATTCGCTATAGTCGGCAAAGCTTTCGTTTACCGTAAGGTTGCTCCAGCTTTCGGCAGTTACCAGGTCGCCAAACCATTGGTGAAACAGTTCGTGTGCTACAACAATTTCCCATTTGTTTTCGTCGAGCAGTTGTCGTGCATTTTGATACGCCGCCGCACTATGCAAAGTGGCCGTTGTATTTTCCATGGCACCACTTACAAAGTTTTGCCCCACCATTTGTGCGTACTTATTCCAGGGATAAGCCACACCCAACAGGTTGGAATAAAAACCGATCATGGCTGGTGTTTCGCCGAAAATGCCACGGGCTACCGAAGCATATTTTTTCTCTACATAATATTCAACCGGCAGCGTTTTGTATTTGTCTTTGATCACCGCAAAATCGCCCACACCCATAAAGAATAAATAGGGCGAATGTGGCAGGTCCATCTTCCAGGTATCGGTGCGGGTGCCATCGACATTTTTTACTTGCTTTACCAGGGCGCCATTGCTGAGTGTTACATATTTGGCAGGCACCGTCATACTAATTTCTTCGGTGCATTTTTGATTGGTCCTGTCAATGGTGGGGCACCATACGCTGGTAGATTCAGTTTCGCCCTGCGTCCAGATTTGGATGGGCTTTGTACTGTCTTTGCCAAGTGGATTGATAAAATACAATCCTTTCGCATCGGTGATGGCATCGCTGCCTTCTGTTTCCAATTCATCGGGGCGGGCTGTGTACTCAATATATACCTGGAACTTCTCTCCTTTTTTGTAGGTCTTATCGAGGGTGATATGCAGCTCCATGCTATCTACATAATCAAACTGCAACGGCAGTTGCTTGTTGCCTTTTAACAAAGTCAATTTATGAATCAGCATGCCTTTTGCATCCAATACCAAAGTGTTGGTTGCATAAAAATGGGGCTGCAAGCTGAGCCAGGCTTTGCCGGGCATACGACTGGTGTTGTAATCAAAGCGTACATCCAGCTTGGTATGCAATAGGTCGAATTGCTTTTCGGCAGTGGGACGATAGTCGCTGCGGCTATACAAGGATTGAGCTTGCGGCCCTTTATTTGTAGACTTACTACTTTGAGCAATCGTATAAGTTGTAAAAAGAAGTGCCGGCAAAAGAGCACTCCAGGCCGTCTTGGACATGCAACAAAAAAATTAGGTTGGCAAATGTACCTGTACCCAAAACGTGTTTTTGTTAATATTTATCCACCCATGGGCGGGCTGCAGCGCCTAAATATTGTAGGTTTGTTTCCATTATTTCAGCTAAGATTATGGCAAGAAAAATAAGTTTCGTTTTCATCATGTTCCTACTGAGCCTGGCCAGTTTGCAGGCGCAGCGCAGTCGTTTTGTGTATTTGCAAACCGACGACCTCACACCATTTTACGTACAACTGAATGGCAAAACCCTTTCCTCCACATCGGCAGGCTACCTATTGATAGGCAAACTACACGATAGCACTTACCCCATTAAAGTAGGTGTATTGGGCAGCAGCGAAGTGCAGGATTATGCCATTAAACTGGCGGGAAAAGATGCAGGATTTGTGATCAAAAAATCGGAGTCCCAGGGCTGGTCCATCACCGATCTGCAAAGCAAAACGGTACAACGCAGCATGGAATATGCCAGTGCTGCTGCCGCAGAAGCAGCACAAAGAGAAGCTGCAATTGTAGCAGATAAACAGCGTGTAGCAGATAGCCTGGTAGCTGCCACTGCCCAAGAAGAACAACGCAAAAAAGATTCGATAAGCGCAGCAGCAGTTGTGGTAGCACCTGCTGCAGTAGCCGCTACTACAGGTAATGAAAAATCTGCGGAGAATAACACCGGTGGCAATGCTGTTTCCGGATCGGGCAATAATAGTGTAAGCGCTGCCGCTGTTGTAGTGCCTACGGTAATTGGCGCAGCAGTGATTGGCAACGATAAAAAAGAAAGCGAAGGGAAAAAGACAAATCCGGATAGTGCTGTGGCTGTAACCAAAACACCACAACAAGCAAAGGCAGATAGCCTGGCTGCTGTGATTGCAGCAAAGGAAAAAGAATTGAAAGAACTGCAGGCGGCACTGGCCGCTACTGCTACAGTACAAACGTCTGATACTGCGAATACCGAACATGCTACCAACAAAACTTTGGTGGCTATGGACACCGTGCAAACCAGCACTCCCAAAAAAGGAAAAGATAATACAGGTGTAGTGGCGGCCGTGGGTGCAACAACCGTTGTTGCTGGTTCTGCTGCAGCAACCAACCCTGCCCTGCTGGATATGGAATTTAGTATGGCTAAAGATTCTGCTCAAACAAAAAAAGCAGACACCCTATCTGCTGCCCACATTGTAATAGCGCCGGCCGTTGCAAAAAAGGATACAGTATACAGCCAGGCAGCTTCAATGGATACTGCCGTTGCAAAGCCAACTGCTGACACCGCCGTAGTTGCTGCCAGTACCAAAATCATGCGGTACCCATGCGCCGGCATCATATCAAGAGAAGAAATAGAAACTGTCATTACAAAAGCCGGTAAGCTGTCCGATGCAGATGAAAAACAAAAATTGTTTGCAGAGATGCTGAACGACAAATGCATTACCACTTCCAATCTCAAAAAAATAGCCAACACATTGGCCAGCGATGTATCGAGGTATAAATTATTCGAAGCGGCGTATGCGCATACTATCGATTATTATGCATACGACGATTTGAGTAGCCTGATACAAGACCCCTACTATTCCAACAAGTTTAAAACGCTGATAAAGCAATAGCCTCTATGCGATTCTTTTTTGAAGTAGCATACAAGGGCACACGATATTCCGGTTTCCAGGTGCAGGAAAATGCCAATACCATTCAGCAGGAAGTTGAAAAAGTGTTGAAGGTATTTTACAAGCAAGCTATTGAGCTTACCGGTTCTTCGCGTACAGATGCAGGTGTGCATGCATTGCAAAATTTTTTCCAGGCAGATGTAGAAGAAGCCATTTTTAAACCGGCGCATGTGTACAATCTCAATGCCATGTTGCCTCCCGATATTGTGATTCAAAAAATATTCGAGGTGTCTACCGAATTGCATTGTCGCTTTCATGCTACGCACCGAACCTATCACTACCATATCTATTCCAGAAAAAATCCCTTCCTCAACGACAGGGCCTGGTACTACCCATTTCCCGTGGACCTTGCATTGCTGAATGAAGCAGCAAGCCTGCTGATGCAATACGAGGACTTTACCAGTTTTTCCAAACGCAATACGCAAACGTTTACCAATCTCTGCAAGCTCTCAGAGAGTTACTGGACGCCTACAGAAGATGGGTTTCGCTATACCGTAAAAGGCAATCGTTTTTTAAGAGGAATGGTGCGTGGATTGGTAGGCACCATGCTACAGGTAGGAAGAGGAAAAATTACCCTGCAACAATTTCAATCCATCATTGAAGCATTGGATTGTACAAAAGCAGATTTTACCACGCCTTCGCATGGTTTGTTTTTGGTAGAAGTGGGATTTAAAGAGGGCGTATTTGCAAGAGAATAGAACTAATATGTTGTGCTATTAAGCATTAATGATAATTCGAAGCAATGATGAATGCAAACTATGCAACTTGTGAACAGCACTGGGCTATTTGACCAGGCAGTAAAGAAGCATAGGAGTTTAATCATGCCTTGCCACGCAGTGGCGTGAGTATTCACCTGATTCCGAAATTTCGGAAGGGCTGCATTCAATATCGGGAACCCTTTTGGTATTTTCTTGATCAAAAGAAAAAGTGAAAAATTCATTCCAAACGCAGTGAGGAATCTCCAACTTATGTAAAAAGTCGATAAAATATTTTCGATATGACTTTAGTCACATTTCCGAAATAATGGCTGGAAGACTTTTGCAGGCAGTACACTAATTACTGAATATTCTATATGGCACAGCATGAAATAGAAACGCAATGGATGGGGAAAATGCAGTTTAATGCACTCGTAAATGGGCATACCATTGTGATGGACGCTCCAGAAAGAGTGGGTGGAGAAGATAACGGAACCATTCCTAAGCCTCTGGTACTTACTGCCCTGTCGGGTTGTACAGGCATGGATGTGGTGGCATTGCTTCGCAGGGCCAATGTTGTTATGGATGATTTTAATCTGAAAGTGACCGGCGAACTTAGCAAGAGGCCGCCCATTGAATATGTTGCTATTCATATTGTGTATGAGATAAAAGCTAAAGAAGAATATAGAGAGCAGGTACTGAATGTGATCACCGATTCACAGGAAAACATCTGCGGTGTAAGCCATATGTTGAAAAAAGCATTGCCAGTTACCTGGGAAATCAGTTTTAACAACAAGCAGGTTTTTAATAACAAACTTGTTGAAGCCGAGCTCAGCGCTTAGCATATTACTTCTTCCGGAAATCACTTGCTATTAGTGCATTCATCCAGTCCCGCTTTTGTACAATACGGTACAAAAATTTATTCCGAGCCCTCCTGCAAATGGTCATCATCATTCGCAGGAGGGCTTTTTTATTTCTTTTGGGCAACAGGTACATCAATCATTCATGACAAATTATTGAAGCGAACGAGTTAGTTTACTGCCAATAGCATAACACGTTAGAAGCAGCTATCTCGCATTCTTTTCCAACTGGCTGATCAATGCTTTCATGTCTTTAAACAAAGGTGCTTCCAGCGAAACAGTTGTGCCATCTTCATCTTTAAAAGCCAGGGTATGCGCATGCAATCCCAACCTGTCGAGCATGGGGCGTTCTTCCTCCTCCAGCTTACTCAGCTTTACTTTCTTTTTAAAATCGGATAAGAACACACTGCGGCCATCGCTGTAAAACACATCGGCCACAATGGGATGCCCGATATGTTTGGCATGCACACGTATCTGGTGTGTACGTCCTGTTTCAATATCAAATTCAAGCAAACTGTATTTACCCAACGCCTGAAGCGTATGGTAATGCGTTACCGCATGTTTGCCCCTTGCATGCACGATCATGGTGCCGTTTTTGGCGCTATGTTCCGCAATGGGTGCATCTACAGTACCATCGGCTGGGTATGGCGTACCATGTACAAGACCCAGGTACTTTTTTTGTATTTGCCTGTTTTCAAACAACTGCGACAAGTACTTATGCGTTGTTTCGTTTTTTGCAAACAGTATAAGCCCGCTGGTGTCTTTGTCTATACGATGCACTACATACACGGTGCCGAATTGCTTTTCGAGCCAGCTGCGTACAGAAGGAATATCGTGCTGATGCCGGTCTTGTATGCTCAGCAATCCCGAGGGTTTGTTGACGGCAATCCAATTGTTGGTACTGGCTATAATAGTAGGCGCTGGTAAGTGCATGCTGCAAAGAAAGTTGAAATCTGCATTCGGAACAGAAGCCTCAGCAATATTAGCAAGGCTATTGACGATCGTTATGCCGTTAGCGGCAATAGCTACAGCGGAATAGGTATGGCCTAAAATAGAGTGAGGCCGCAAAACTGCAGCCCCACTTACACCTACACTATCACACAAAAGGGTTAGGCTTTTCCGCGTAATATTTTGTTCCAGTACAACCAGGGCAACACGTATTTTTTAAGCCACCACATAGTACGACGGGGCTTAGCCTGATCAAAAGGAAAAGTCATTGTAGGTTTATTGGAATAGTCAAATTCGGCGAGCATCAGTTTGCCATAACTGGTAGTAATAGGACAAGCCGCATACCCGTTATAGCTGCTGGTAGCAGTGGTTTTGTTGAGGAAGGCCAGTATATGGTCCACCATTACCGGGGCTTGCTTGCGAATGGCTGCACCCGTGCGGGATGCAGGCGCATTGCACACATCGCCACAGCTAAATACATTGTTATACCTGCTATGCTGAAAATTATGTTTGTTCACTTCGGTCCAACCCAACGGAGTAGAAGGATCTGCCAGCGGGCTATGTTTTACAAAGTCGGGGGCACTTTGTGGTGGCACTACATGCAGCAAGTCGTATTGCAAGCTTTTTTGCTGCATTGCACCTTCGGCATTCTTACCTGCAAAATGGATGGTACGATGGCCACTTTCAATTTTGGAAACATTATGCTGCATATGCATATGCACACCGTATTCTTCTACAAGACCTTCTAAAGTTTTGCGGAATTCGGGCACTGCAAAAAGTATACTGCTACCCGATACATAATGTACTTCGCAATTATCGAGTATACCTTTTCTTCTCCAGTAATCGCAGGCCAGCCACATTATTTTGTGTGGAGCACCTCCGCATTTTACAGGAGTGGGCGGATTGGTAAACACAGCCACACCACCTTTAAAATTTTTGATCAACTCCCAGGTATAGGGTGCAGTTTGAAAACTATAATTGCTGGTCACATTGTTTTTTCCCAATGTAATTTCGAGACCATCGATATGGTGCCAGTCGAGCTGAATGCCCGGCACTACTACCAACACATCATAGGTATAGGTATTGCCACTGGTACAGGTTACTGTATTGGAATCAGGCAAAAATGCAAGGGCTGCATCTTTGATCCATTTGGCACCTTTGGGAATATAATCTGCTTCGTTCTTCTCCGTGTCGGCAATATTGAATTCGCCGGCACCCACCAGGGTATAAGCCGGTTGGTAATAATGTTTTTCGGAAGGCTCTATGATCGCAATTTCAAGTAAAGGTTTTTTGCGCAGCAATTGGCTTGCTACTGCAAGGCCGGCATTACCCCCTCCTACTACTAAAATTGAAAAATGTGTCATTAGCTTTGTACAATGAATATGGATTCTCTACCGGGTATAGAAAATTTATTCCTTTTACAAACCTATAGATGTAGAAGACTCTCAAACACGACAAAAATCATATTTGGATTGGCGGTTTTGTGATATTAATCATTGTTAGCAATAGATTTTTTATGTTGTGCACAATGGTCATCACCTACGATGTAGCGGGGAATGAGCTATAAACAAATACCTTTAAAAAAACTGTGAAAGCCCTTACTACTGCGAGAAATCGCAGCAGGCAAACGAATGAATATACTGTGGCAGTTCAGGGCTGCTTGTTGGCATTGGCATCCTCCGGTTGATTTACAAACTCATCGTTGTAAATACGCACCAGCAGGAAAAACAGGCTGATCAATAATGGGCCAAAAATGAGGCCGAGAAATCCAAATAAATTAAGGCCGATGATCACACCAAACACAGTGACCAGCGGATGAATATCGGCCATGTATTTTTGGAGGATAAAGCGGAATATATTGTCGCAGCCACCTACTACTACCAGGCCCCAAAACAGCATCCAGTACCCGCTGCTGGTGTGGCCGTTGGCAAATGTGAGAATGGTAAGCGGTACCCATGCAGCCATGGTGCCCACAAACGGAATGACTGAAGATATGCCGGTGATAACGCCCCACAATATGGGTTGCTCTATGCCAAACATGGAATAGCCTATCATGGCTACCAAACCCTGGATAGCACCCAGCACGGGTATGCCAATAGTATTGCTCAGCACCACCGAATGCACTTCTTCCAGCAAGCGTGTGGAATTGGAATTTTTAAGCGGCAAATTTTGTAAAAGCCAATGCTCTATTTCACGCCCATTCACCAACATGAAGTACAATACAAAATACATGATGAACACGTTGGTAACAGTAGAGAATGTGGCGCTCAGTAACCTGCCTCCTGTTTCGGCCAAAAAGCCGGTAACTTTTTTCATGGTGTCGGGCGAAAGCACATCAACCCCATATTTCCGATGTAAAAAATTATCGATGCTGTCTACACTTTTTTCCAGGCCAGAGGTATCCTGCAACATGGGTTTTATGGCATCTATCACCACATTTACCACCCAGCCAAGTGGTAATACAATAATGACCAGCGATACTACCATCAACAAAGTGGCCGCTAATCCTCGCGACCACTTACGCTTATACACCAAATAAGCCATCAGGTTGCGCAGCAGCACATACATAGCCACGGCTCCCATAAATGCACCCAGGAAATACTGCATTTGCTTAGAAATCAAAAATCCTAAGGCAAATACCAATAGCAGGAGCAACACCTGCCTGATGACTTTGGGATGTATTTGATCAGAGAATGGCATAAAATGCTTTATAACCAAACCTACACCATCCTGCCTGTCTTACCAAAATCAGCATTTTGTATCTGCATTTCACTTTTCTTTGCCACCGCATAAACCTTAAAGCATGCATCAACGCTTATCCATCTTCGAATCGATTGAAGCCAACTTGACCAACGATGGCTACACAATTGCCAGTAAGGATTTTGACAGACCGTGGGGTGGTTTTTTTGTGATCAATGAGGAACAGGCTGAACAATTTATCCAGCAGTATTTTCCGGGCTACACCAAGGCGCAACTGATGCTTGGTGAAAAACTGAGTCCAAAAATTTTGGTAGTGGCGCCCAACAAGCGCCTAAGCTGGCAATACCATTTTCGCCGCGCCGAAATTTGGCGTGTTGTTTCCGGCCCTGTAAAAGTAGACATCAGCACTACTGATGATGAAACAGGCGGCAACTTATACAACGATGGCGACATCCTTGTATTGGAAAAAGGTATCAGGCATCGCCTGATGGGTGCGCCCGATAATTTTGGTGTAGTGGCCGAAATATGGCAACACACCGAACCTGCACATCCCAGCGATGAAGAAGATATTATCAGGCTGCAGGACGATTTTGGAAGAAGCCCACTATAGCAGATTATTTTTTGTGCACACAGGTAAATAGCCGAGTTATTAATTCCCTTTTTTAGTAGCTTAGATACATCTTACCATTTCATTCACCCAAAACAAACTTTTATGGCATCAAGAATTACCCTTTTGCTGGCATGTATTTTCATGTTGGCAAGCGTTTCCAATGCTGCATTTGTTTCTACGCTCTCTTCTACAAGCAGCCAGGCTTCGCAGGAAAACAATGCAGGATTTAAATCTTTTTCCGACCTCAACAGTTTTCTTTCACTTACGCCAAAATCTTACAAAGAACTAACCGGCAAAAAACTTTCACTGAAAGAGAAGTTGTCGTTGAAGATTACCCAGAAAATGATGAAAAAACAAAGCCAGAAAGCTGCGAGCGGCGGTACGTTGCCACAGTGGGCTTATATTGTTTTGTCCATTATTTGCTTGGGCTGGCTGGCTATTGGTATCAAGAGCAATTGGTCTGGCAACGATTGGTGGATTGACTTATTGCTGTATTTCCTCTTCATCCTGCCTGGTATCATCTATGCATTGGTTGTAATGAATAAATACTATTGATCAAATAACCTTACAAGTACATAAAGAAAACCCTGCAACTACAATTGCAGGGTTTTCTTTTTCCATTTGGTGAATGGTGGCTGGTAGTGGGAATCTTTTACAAACAGGTTGCCATATTTGAACTAACGGGAAGAATGAAAAATCCTGAATAAACACTATTGTGCGGTAACCTTGGGCTAAAGTCTATTGTTTAGAAAAGTCACATAACAAAGAGCAGGCCAATGACCTGCTCTTTTGTATAATAAAATCAATCAGCTTATTGCTTGATCAATTGCAATTGTTTGTTGGTAACAGCACCACGCAATACCAAGGTATATACACCTGCAGGAAGTTGCTGTACTGCAAGACTAATGGTTTGACTGCCTTCTTTCAGGTACAAGGACTGCGCCATCATCATTTTACCATTTTGATCGTACACAGTGTAACGCACTTGTTCTGCTGCAGGCAATGCTATCATGAGGGTAGCAATATCACGTGCAGGGTTAGGGAACAACATGGCAACAGCCTGGTCTTTTTGTCCCAAAATGATCACCACTTTAGAATAAGCATGCTTGCCATCCATATCTACTTGTTTCAAGCGATAGAAGGCAGTGCCGGCGAGTGGTGAGTTATCGGTAAAGCTGTATTGGTGATGAGTAGCAGCGCTGTTAGAAGCCATTACTGTTCCAATAGCATTAAAGTTTTTGCCATCGCTGCTTCTTTCTACAATAAACCTGGAGAAATTGATCTCCTGTGCTGTTTCCCAGGTGCAGAGCACTTTAGGAGCAGTGCCGGAAATTGAACGGGCATTGAATGAAAGGAGTTTTACAGGCAGTATAGAATGCACGGTTTGAAATACAGCTAGGTAAGGGCTAGGCAAATTTTGCATGGTGGTAAATGTGCCGCCTACAAAAATATTGCTACCATCAATGAGGAAGGAGCTTACGGTGTTAAAACTTCCGCCGGCAGCGGCATTGGGGTCCCAGATAGTTTCAGCTACGCCTGTAGTGGCATCCAGCGCTGCAATACGATTGCGGATTGGGGCACCACCAATGGTAGTGAAATCACCTCCTGCATATACGGTATTATCCTCTACTGCAATTGCATTTACTAAGGCGTTAGCATTGGGGTTCCAGCTGGTGGCCAGGCCTGTAGTAGCGTCAATGGCGGCAATGCGATTGCGTAGTTGCCCACCCATTGTAGTAAAAGTTCCTCCCGCATAAATTGTATTACCGCTCATAGCCAATGAATAGACCCAAAGGGCAGTGTTACCACCGCCGCCATCGGGGTTCCAGGCGGTGGGAATGGCTGTAGTTGCATCCAATGCAGCAATACGATTCCGGGTTTGACCACCTGCTGTGTTAAAAACTCCTCCCACATACAAAGTGTTGCCATTTAGTAATAAAGCAGTGACGCTAGAGGTGTTGGAACTTAATCCAGTGATGTTCGCATCCCAGCTTGCATTTAAAGTGCCGTTCGTCAAATCAACAGCTGCTAGACCAGCTCTGTTCGGAAGCGTTCCGTTTGCCTGGGTGAAGCTTCCGCCAAGAAACATCTGGCTATTGGCACTGTTCAAAGCCATAGCATTAACAAAGCCATTTCCAAAATCCGGATTCCAGCTTGTAAGCACACCAGTTGAGGCATCCACTGCGGCAGCCCTGTTGCGGGTGGTACTGCCTACTGTGATAAAGTTGCCACCAAAATATACCGTACTACCATTTACTATTATTGCGTTGGCTGTGGCTGTACCACCAGAAAGGTTAGGATTCCAATTTGAAAGGGCTCCAGATGTAGCATCAAAAGCAGCCAGGCCGTTTCTTGTTTGTCCGCCAATGGAAACAAAGTTGCCCCCAGCATATATTGAACTGCCGCTTACTGCTAAGGCACTCACCTGGCCACCCACATTGGGGTCCCAAGACGTGGCCAAACCAGTACTGGCATCTATAGCCGCCAACCTGTTACGGTTTTGTCCACCAATAGTTAGATGCGTACCACCAACATATACTGTAGAGCCGCTAACAGCAAGTGAATATATCGTACCGCTGGCTCCGGCATTAGGATCCCAGTTATTGAGAGTGATATTATCAGGATTAGAAATATCAAAAGAAGCAATTCGGTTACGGGTTATTGGACCGGCAAAGCTGGTGAAGCCGCCACCTACATACAAAGTATTTCCGTCAACTACCAAAGCATTCACGGTAGATGATGGCTCTGGTGCCCATGATGTAGCAAGTGCTGTGGTTGCATCCAGTGCATAAAGATATTTTCGGCTTGCCCCCCCAACTGTTGAAGCGGCAATACTGCTTCCCACGAATACAGTATTTCCAGCTATTGCAACACAGTTAACGAGACCGCTGGAGAAGTTTGCGGCAGGATTCCAGGATGTAGCAAGTCCGGTAGTAGCATCCAATGCAGCAATCCTGTTGCGGGTTTGTCCACCAATAGAAGCAAAGGCGCCAACGGTATATATCGTACTTCCATTAACTGCAATACCTACCACATTAGCACTGGCATTGGGGTTCCAGGCAGTAAGATCTCCTGTTGTGGCATCAATGGCCGCAATCCTGCCTCTTACAGTTCCTTTAACGTTAGTGAAAGCCCCTCCTATATACACAGTATTGCCACTTACCGCAATAGCACTAACGGTGTTGTCAGCATTTGGGTTCCAGTCATTCACGGTTCCATCAGCATTTATACGGGCGATCCTGTTTCGTACAGCATTTCCCACTTGAGTGAAAGAGCCGCCGATATACCAGCCACCGGCACCATCAGGCACTACCGCATTTACAAGTCCGTTTGGCTTAGGCATAGTAGTACCAGCAACTCCGGTGGTCGCATTAATACTAGCGAAATAAGGAACATTTGGCCCCACATAATTGAAGCCTCCCCCCATATAAATAGTGTTGCCGCTCCTGACAATGCTATTTATCCTGCCTGCAGCAACAGGCCAATTAGGTTGTGGAGTTTGGGCATTTAACTGGCAAAATGCAGTTAATAATACCGCGATAACTAAAAAGTAAATTTTACGCATACAAAGATGGTTTCTTCATTAAGAAATTAGGATGGTCTCATCACGCAGAAAGAGAGATTATACCAAACCTAAATCAGTAACCATAACAGTATTGTCATATTGGATAAACCCGTGTATACAAATGACAAAATGTTAAATTCCCGGTATGAGTTATGCAGCGAAAAATGAAATCTTAGAAAATAATTAACCGTACTGATAAGAACAGAAGCTGGATTAATACAGCACCCATACCCTTTCAAAAGATAGAAATTAGTTTCGATACCATGGAAGGAAGCCGGCAAAAATTAATTTCTAAATGCTCCTGGTAGAGTAAGAGGGAAAGACTACTACTGAAAAATGCAATAAGTAAAATGCTGGGCATGCTGTAATGAAGAAACTTTCCCCTGGCGATTGGATTGTTAGAACACAAAAAAGCCTTACAAGTAAATTGTAAGGCTTTTTAAATAAATATGGCAGCTACCTACTCTCCCGCATTGTAGTGCAGTACCATCGGCCATGAGGGGCTTAACTTCTCTGTTCGGAATGGGAAGAGGTGAACACCCTCGGCATAACCACCATAAAAAGGTGAGTTAGTCGACTTTCGTTTAACTAACCAATAAGTTAACATACTGGAAAATAATAGTCTAAAACCGTTCTTTATATCTAGTAACACCGAAGCATTACTGGAATAAATAAAATTAAAGCTTACGGGCAATTAGTACTGCTCGGCTTTGATGTTACCACCTTTACACCTGCAGCCTATCAACGTCGTAGTCTTCGACGACCCTTAAAAGTAAACTCATCTTGAGGAAGGTTTCACGCTTAGA
>DATIEA010000005.1:0-184290 GCA_035456005.1 Phnomibacter sp.
ATTAGCGGTCAAGCCATTTCAACTAAGTTAAATAACATTGCATGGAAACACAATTTTATATAACGATAACTTTAAAGACACATAAAGGGCTTGAAAGCTTTGCAAAATTCTATATAGGGAACAATCGCCAACTTGCTTTTAATATATTCAGGCAGCTAAAAGGTTCACAGAATGTTAGCGAAAAGAATATTCTTTATTTTGACTTTTTAGAAACTGAAAAAGGATTACCAGTAAATCTTGATTTTATTACTTGCACTTTAAATCAATTGGCTGAAAATTGCCGTATCATTACAAAGGAGTTATTTATCTTAGAAATTTTTGAGACCTCCTGACATAAAAGTTGGCTCATGTGACAACTAAGCAACTACTGAAACAACTACAATTATTGGCAGTCTACTTCTGGCACACCCTTGGCATCGTAGTGACAATACTGCTTGCCATCGCAAAGGCGGCATCTCGAGTATCTATCCCCAAAGCAAACATTATAAAACGAGGATTCATTCTGAAATTGTGGGGAGGATATCGCCTCAAGTGTAAGAAACGGATGAACGCCAAATCACTAATAACGAGCTTTAGATTCTTCACCTTCAAAACATAATCAGAGCAATATTTTCTCATGTTATGACGTAAAATACAGTCAATTGTCATTCCATATCCGCTCTCCTATTGTGTTCATCAGGAAAATATGGTAAGTGTGTAGAAT
This sequence comes from Phnomibacter sp., assembly GCA_035456005.1. Taxonomy (GTDB): domain Bacteria; phylum Bacteroidota; class Bacteroidia; order Chitinophagales; family Chitinophagaceae; genus Phnomibacter. The sequence continues at coordinate 704 of DATIEA010000005.1, forward strand.
AAACATTCCAATTGTTCATAACAACCCAAAACGATTCGTCTTCGTCGTGACTCGCGTAGAGATAGAGTTTTCTATTATATACCATAAGTGCCGGATCGGCCGTGTATTGGCCTTGAACGATAGTATTTTGTGCGAATAGATTGGAGCTCGCCAGCACGGTAGCCGTAAATATTCTCAATTTTTAAATAAACCCAGATCTACAACTTCACCCATTCTTTTATAACCGACTTCGTTGGGATGTAAACGATCTCCGTCGTGCATATCTGCGTTGATGATTTCTGGATTTTCGCTTTGCATAAGTTTGGCAAAATCTATGACTGCATCAAATTTTCCACTGTTGCGAATCCAATCATTGACTTTTTTCCAAGCTTCTATTCGGAATGGCTTGTCATAAAAGGAGGTCCCAAAAGGCAAAATGGTTGCTCCAAAAACCTTTATTTCGTTTTGATGGGCTTTATCGATCATTACCTGATAAGCATTGATGAGCTCTTGTGTGCGCTTCGCTGCATCTTCCTCCGTTCTTGTGCCGCCTAAATCATTTACTCCTTCCAGAACAATCAACCATTTTACACCTTGTTGGTTCAATATGTTATAGTCAAATCGGTCAAGCGCAGTTGGTCCTAAACCGCCACGAACAACACAATTTCCGCCAATTCCGAAGTTTAGAACGCTGATGTTTTTCGTTTCATGATTTTCCAGAAGTCGTTGCGATAAAATATCCGGCCAACGATTTTGCTTGTTCGTTCCGGAACCACGCCCATCGGTGATGGAATTGCCTAAAACAGCAACCGCACTGGCAGTTTTTTCTACTTTTACGTCTATCGTAAAAATAGAATACCAATGGTCGGTTTTTACCGAATTTTTAAATGCTGAGACTTTGGTTTGATCGCCATTCACAAGGAATGATGTGGTGCGAGAACCTGGATGTCCGGTTACTGATTTTGTTACTTTTCCATAAAATGTCGTGATAGCTAATAGTGAATTGGATTGTAAATCAAAATCAACTTCATCGGAATAAATATCGGTTCCCGAAGCTATGGCAAAATTATCCTTTCCATCGAATTTTAATGAAGTAATGGTGCTGGAATTTACATTGCAGCTATCAGTAGGGAGGGCAATAGAAATTGCCTTTATGATTAAACTATCTTTTGAATATTGATTGGAAAAGCGTAACCTAATTTTCTTTCCACCTACAGATATCCGAACAATCTGTCGCAGGGTATTATAAGACAATCCCGGTTCAGGTGCAAGATTATTCGGCTCAACCAATTGCGGAGCAGTTGCCCAAGTAGTGAGCCACTTTTTATCGCTTTGAGTTGATAAATTGGATTTTGTGGCAGCACAAGAAACCACTGTTGTGCAAATTATTATTGACAGGTACTTAATGATTACATTCATTTTTAAAAATTTAGAAATTATTGCCATTTCACTTCCAATGCTATTATTCCCTTTGCTACACCACTTTCCTTGTAAGTTTTAAAAACCAACATCGGATTTTGGGCATTAGAACAAACTCTTTCTTTTCATCCATTTCTCAAGGGGGCAGTTTCAATAGATTATCCAGTCCACTTTCACAAGTGGTAAAAAAACTGGGAACACTACAAATAAATGCGCGTTCCCGGAACTTACCCACCACCTTCACTCATCACCCCTTTCATTTACATTAAAACCACAAAATCTTGTTCATGCCCAATATAGCAACATGAGTATAGACAATATTTAATCTCAGATTCTTTGCATTCCTGAATACAAAGAATCTACAATTCCACTATCGTTCAACACGCATCCACTCTGCTCAATCATACATCACAAAGAGAGTCTCACGTTATTTGTCAAAACATTTTCTCATCAAATCACACTTTCTGCTATTACCACTTTGTTTCATTTGGAGGCAAATAACTCTCTTTCATTCCTCCAAAATCTATTGCCAAATGTTCTAAAACTATAGAGGGACTTATCATATAATACCGAATAGTATGCAACCCAGGGTGCTTAATTTTTATATCAACAGATTTTTCGATGACATTATTTGACACCCATGAATTCCAGTTCTTCTTTTCATCTGCGCCACTATTCAACACAATTTCCTTTGGAACTTCGTCATCAACCGAAATCGCAAACTTTAAGCCTTCATTGTTATGATAATTGAGCACTGGAACAAATTGCAATTTCAATCTGGCCATACCGGAATCATAGGAGTAAAAACGATACTCCAGCAAAGGGGAATTGTTGTAATCATTACTAATTACATTGACCGGAAATGTTGTAACACCAGAAAATTTTCTTCCAATCTGGGGAATAATCTTCCAGGCTGAGGAATCATTGCCGATAGCCTTCGAATAATGTTCTGCAGCAATTGAAACATAGCCATTCTGTTCCACAAATTTTGTCGCAGTATCATTCAACGGAATTACGGAACTTAAAATTGTCGTTGTATTTGTCGGAGCTACATAATTTACCATGGAGTTATCTACTCTTTTAACAACAGGCATTTTGTTGAATCTGGGCTCTTGCCAAGATGTATACCCGATATGAGTCTGACTCATCATTCTATTCCATTTGCCGCCATTTATTTGATGATAGGCATTTGTGATGAGTGAATCTTTTGCAAATGCATATTGAGCCGATACCGCAAAACCATTGGCTGCAGAATCGGCCAATGAGGCAAGCGATTGATTCATTGCAGTATAATAATACAGTTCATGTAGATTACTCATAGCCATTACGGGATGAGCAACCAATTGAAAAAAGGATGAACTGTATGTTGAATCCAGTTGGCCTGATATTCTATTAACTTCAGCAAGCAATTGTCTCCACTCGTCAACAACACTTGCAAACTCCTGGTGATTGTTAATGGAATAAGTTTGTGGACTTAATAGTTCAGGTTTTTTTCTGGCACTCAGTACGGCATATCGCTGAAGCACTTCTCCAATACTTTCTGAATAATTAGCTCCAAACTGCTCAGATGCCCACCATCGGTAGTACTGGCCTATATTATCAGCGTTCCAACTCAACGGATTCCACGCGTGGTCCAGAAAGAAAGAAATCGGAAGTTCCATAGGCTTTAGGTCACCCACATTTACAATCCAAATTTGTTTTGCGTTGTACTCATACGCAAGATTCATTTGTTGCCAAACTTTAGATAGATTATTCGTATTAATCCACTTATAATTGCGAGGGCCACCTACGTAATCAAAATGATAATATATGCCATAGCCACCCGACCTGCTACTTTCTCCTGGCTTCGGAAGCTTTCGAATATTTCCCCAGTTATCGTCGCATAGTAAAAGCGTTACATCATCAGGAACACGCATACCCTTGTCGTAATAGTCTTGAACTTCTTTGTAAAGCGCCCAAAGCTGAGGCATTTGCGTGACCGGTTTCCCAGTAACATCAGCAATCATCTTTCGCTGATCTGTAACAATCCTTTCAAGTAAAGAAGTCGCGGTTTGTTCACTCATAGGCATATCCCCATCCCCACGCATCCCAATGGTAAGAATGACTTCCTTTTTCCCCGTATTCAATAACCCTTGCTTCCAAAAAGAGCGAAGCGAATCTGCATTTTTGTCATAGTCCCATGCACCACTTCCAAAACGCTTCCATTCTTGTTGCGATCTATTCATGGGCTCGTGATGAGACGTCCCCATTACAATCCCCCATTTATCGGCTAAAAATGGATTGAGCGAATCATCATCATTGAAGGCATTACCCCACATAGCTGGCCAGAGATAGTTAGCCTTTAATCGCAATAAAAGTTCAAAAACCTTTTCGTAAAACAGATGATTAAATCCACCAAAAGTCAATTTGGCCCATCCACTCAATGCGGGTGCTTCATCATTCAAAAAAATACCTCTGTATTTAACTTTCGGAGCGTCTGAATAAAGAGTAGATGCAGGCACATATAGCGATTGTTTCTTTTTAATAGGCACATCTGCCCACCAATACCAGGGCGACACTCCCATTTGCCTGGAGAGTTCTAGCAACCCGTAGGCTACCCCCCTTTTGTTTTGCCCAACAATGACCAATGCCTTTGAGATATTCTTAAATGGGGATTCAATAACGCTAATTTGAAACCCCTCCCATTGATTGGCTAAACCGACCAAAGACATCTTCTTTGACACAGTCAATTCTTTTATCAATTGCGAATGTTCAATAGTACCAGCAATAATTATTGGCCCTTGCCTAGGCAATGTATACACTACATCTGTTCTACCGCCAGTAACAAGCTTAATATCTTTGCTAAAGAGACCTGATACAATTGCAACTAAAGAATCATCATTCCTATCGATAACAATTTTGGGTGCATTTCCATTATTATACAACGGAAAATCTTTGCTATTTCCAGTTTCTGAAATCAACAGAGGTTGCTGAGCGTTAGCGGCTGAGAATGTCGAAATCAATAAGATTCCCAAAAAACTTCGAAAACTTGAAAATTCTATTTTCATAGATCCCATTTATTATATACAAATTCAAAAACATGACAATGAAGAATCATCTATTCTTCAAAAATACTCCTCATTGTTACTCGTAAAAATTGACAATTTCCAACTTCAGGATTTCTACAATAGCATAAACTCAATCATAACAAAACAACTTTATCGCAATGAAATAATAATACCCACTCACATTTCTAGTTCAAGAGTCGACTTATCATCCAGTTTACATTGATGTGTGAACAAAAATGAGCACAACGCACAAACCCAATTTCTCAAATAATGTTACTATTCTTATTGTTGATACAGCTAACGCTATTTTGTTTTAAAAATTAACTAGTCCGAAATTTTCAAAAAACTCTGCATTCAACCTATAATCGTAATAACACATGCATAAAAATGGAGGAATGAAGAATCATCCCTCCGATCAAACTGCTTCAATTGATCAACTCATTGTTTACTGCTAAAACAATAAGCTCGCAACCTCTTTGATTAAATATGGGAGAATAAAAAACTTTAATTCTTCCATATTAGATTTCTATTTTCAATAGCGGTTAACAGAGTAAAAGTAAAATACCGGCAGATTTATGAATGGCGATATTGTTGAAAAAAATGAGAAGAATGTTTAATTTTTCTTGTTTACTCACCACTATATAACTACTTCTGGCAAGATTTCTCCAATTCTATAAGATAAGGCAAGTTGATTCTGAAAAGTCGTATACACAGCCATACAGCCAAAAGTAATTTTGTCCCTTTTTAAATATCGTTTAAAAGAACTTTTACCTGCTCTTCGTTCAGAGCATCAACTTCCTTATTCGATCGTTAAAGAATATATGATGCAAAATTGGGAAATATTACTTCGGAACGGCATGATCTGAGCCGATTGCATTTACACCTTCCTGTGTTTCCAATATCATTTGAATGGTGCCGCCAATATTGTAATTCAAGTAATCAACACATACACTTCGCCTGTAACTACCTCCAGTATGCAGGCTGCCATTATGGTAAAAGAAATATGATTTGCCTTTGTAATCAATAATACCGGGATGTGTGGTGGTGCTGTTCTTTACCTTTTCCTGAATAACACCACGGTATTCCCAAGGGCCAGCAATGCTTTTAGCTGTGCAGTATTCAATAGTTTCCGGAAAATTGGCAGCATACACCAGATAGTACAAACCATTTCGTTTATACACCCAAGGTGCTTCTGTGAAATTCTGCGGCTTAAAAGAATGAATGCTATCCTGTAATTCAATCATACTGCCTTTCAGCTTCGCCCATTTGCAACTGCCATTACCCCAAAAAATATAAGCTTGCCCGTCATCATCAATAAATACCGCAGGGTCGAGATCGTCCCACGAGTGCCGTTGGTCTTTGGTCATATCGTTAGTAATAAGAGCCTTGCCAATAGCATCTCTAAATGGACCTGTTGGATTATCAGCAACAGCTACACCAATAGCCACACCTCCGGAACTATTACTATCCTGCTTGTGCAGTACCGATACATACCAGTAAAATTTTCCATTGCGACTAATGACATGTGCGGCATTGGCATCTTTTACCGCCCATGAAAAATCGGTTGGCCTCAATGCTACGCCGCGGTCAGTCCAGTTTACCATATCGGTTGAGGAAAATACCTTCCAATGCGGCATTCGGTAGCCATTAGTCCCTTCGGCTGCAGTATCTTCCCCAGCATATAGGAACACTGTGTCCTTAAATACCAGCGGTGCAGGATCGGCTATAAATATGTTTTTTAGGATAGGATTGTTTTGCGCATTTAATGCCGAAGGCATAACAGTTCCCGCTATCAACAATGCAAATAAGATCAGCCTCATATTTATATCATCTATTTTTTAAATTCCCAGTAATCGAAATTGTACAATCTACGACCTGCTGTTATGTTCTTTCCTTTGAAAGAAAAATAGAGGTCCCTAACACCCGTTACGTTGGTCGTTACTTCGCTGTTAAAAGTTTTCCAAGCATTCCATCCTCCTGTTCGGGTAATACTCATTGTAGCAAGTTTTGGCCCATTTATACTATCCACATAAATTTCGAGTATCCCTCCTTCCAAGCCCGCTGCCAGTGAAGCTGAAAAGCTTTTAGGAGTAGTGGTGCCAAAATCAACCGACTTTACCTTTATAAAACCGCCGTTGCGTATTTCGGAAACATATACACCGGTTTTTGCATCTTCGTCGGTTTTGCATTTACTTGACCATGCAATGGTTTCTGCCTCGGTACGCTTGTACGGGTTAATGGTACCGGCTGGTGCTGGGCCTTCTTTTGAAATATTGATATCAGGAATGGTACCATCGTTATTGTAGGTAAACTCTTCTATGGCAGTAGAACGTCCGTAACTGCCACCACCGGGCAACAGAGCTGTATGATATACCAAATAAGATTTTCCTTTAAAATCAATGAAGCCTCCATGGTTTGTGAAGCTGTTAGTGGGCTGCTCAACCATAATCCTTCCCTGATATTTCCAAGGACCAATAGCACTGGTGCTGGTGGAATAAGAAAGACACTCCTTTCCCTTCTCCATACCGGCAAACATCTGGTAGTAAATGCCATTACGTTTGTACAACCAGGGCGCTTCCACAAACATATCCTTGTTGGGTATGCTCGAAGATGTTGGAGTAGTTTGATTAGACGTTGGACGTTGACGGGGAACACCACCAAAAGTTTCTACTGTAAGGGGCACTTCTACAATATCTCCAGCATAAGAAACCATATCCTTATTAAGTTTTACATAAAACAGCTTGCCGTTGCCCCAGTACATATAAGCCTGGCCGTCGTCATCCAAATAAACCGTGGGGTCAATATTCGACCAACTGCCAGTAGTAACCAACGGCTTGCCAATGGCATCTTTAAACGGGCCAGTAGGGCTGTTACCAACTGCTACACCAATTGCCATATTATTTTGTACAGTTTGTACGCATATATACCAGTAAAACTTACCATTACGTTCAATGCACTGCGATGCCCAGGCCCTATCCATCGCCCAAGAAAACGTTTCCAAGCTGATTGGTGCACCATGGTCTGTCCAGTTTACCATATCAGCAGAAGAATACACCCTCCATTTGGTCATGTTGTAAAAGTCAAACCCAGGCACATCATCGCCGGTGTATAGGTACACTCTGTCTTTATAAAGCATAGGAGCCGGGTCAGGTGTAAAATTTGTTTGAATAACAGGATTTTGAGCATACAGATATGTACATATTATTGCAAACAGTACACTTAAAACAGTTTTTTGCATAGTAATCTATTAGTAATCTTTGTTACAAATCATGAGATCAATTGCTTAAATCAATTCTTATTTAGTTTGGGCTTCCCCTTAACCAATTCTCCCATAGGATAGCCAACTAACGGCCTACTATTCATGTATTCCTTTAACCACAGCATAGATGGGTTCTCAACGCCATCCTTACTGACAATACCTGTGCCTGCCATCCATGTAGTGCCGGAAACATAGCCCCAAAGCGTAATACCAGCTATAGCTGGATGTTCCCAAAATACCGGAAATGCTTTTTGAAAACTTGCCAATTGAAGGGTATCATTTGCCTGGCGGCCTTTTATACCTCCGTTCATATCCAACTCAGTGACAAAAATGGGCAGTCCCGCGGTAGCCATTAGGTCAATCGATGCTTTAATGGTATCGGCAGCAGGCTTGTCAACATTAAAGGCATGCGCCTGTGTGCCAAAGCCATCCACGAGACCCCGGTCTCGCAGTACTTTAAACAATTCAAGTTGTGCCTTAATCGCTTTAGTATCGCCTTCCAATCCATAATCGTTGAGTACCAACTTTGTATTTGGGAAAATTTTACGGCCCTGTTCAAACAACCATATCTGCCAACCATAGTCTGATTCGGTTGTGCCGGGCCCACCCAGCAATTCCCTGAACTTTTGGTTGTCCTTTTGGTGTTTGAAAAGTTGTTCGTTCAGCAAATCGATCTGGTCGGCAAGAGGAAAACGCGCAGCAATAACCTTAAGATGCCTTACGATTTCGAGCCTTGCACTATCGGTAGAAAGTGTAAGCAGCCATTGAGGATACTGGCTGGCCCATACACCGGCATGATAGCGAAACATCATGTTGTGTTCTTTGGCATAGCCATATGCTGCATCGGCCCCTTGCCACTGATAGGTACCTCGCACAGCCTCTACACTGCCCCATTTACAAGCATTTTCAGAAGTAACCCCGTTCCAGTAATTATGGTAATTAATTGGATTAGCCCGCTGATAAATATTTGCCAGGTACTTTCCTTTACCTGCACTCAGTCCTTTAGGCACCACATCGACCGAACCCACTGTCACGATCACTCCAACAGATGTAAACGAAACACCTGCACTGTTTACAGCTTTTGCTTTAACAGTATAAGTACCTGCTGGTGCTTTCTTCCATAAAAAACTATAGCAGTAGTTGCTGTGCCTATCACTCTTCCCCAGCAGCACATCTCCCTGATAAAATTCTACGAACTGTACAGTGCCATTATTGGTCGATTTACCGAAATCTGTAGCATACACGTTTATCATTACATCAGTGCCGACCTTGTAATAAGCATTGCTATAAGGCATCGTAACCACACAGGATGGCGGGTAGGTTTGCGCAAGTACATTACCTCCCATTACCCCAAACATCCAGCAAGTTCCAGCGAAAAGTATACGCCAACTTAAAATTCTTCTCATATCATTTTCTCCTACTTTTTGAAGGTTTTACATTAAATAGATTTTATACACGATTGCAATCTCATTGGGAACGGCGACAGGCTTACCTATCCGCAGATAACCAGGCTCCTGGTTCCATTTGATTTTTTCGTTGCTACCTAACAACTCAATTTTTTTAATTGAATTAGCATCGGAAATTTCCCTGGCAAGATTTTTAATTTTAGTGTCTTCTTCAGGTACCCCCATTACGGTGACGTACAATATGTTCCCCTTTTGATTAAAACGTATGTCCTGCGGCCCCAACTTTATTCTTCCTTCATTAAAACCTTGTGCATTAATTGGGTTGGCCTTATCTGCCGCAGGCCCTTCGCCAAATACCTTCCAGGGTCTTGTATCGAAAATGCTTTCTTTGTTTATATCCATCCATGCGGCAATGCCATCGAGTACCGCCTCTTCCTTTTCATCAATACTGCCATCTCCCTTTATAGGAATGTTGAGCAGCAGATTTCCATTTTTGCTTACCACATCTATCAACAGGTGTATTACATCCTTTGTCGATTTATATCTGTTGCTTTCATACACCGAATTGTTATAATGCCAATCGCCAATACAGGAACAGGTTTGCCAGGCTTGTTCCTGTATCTTGTCGGGCGCTCCACGCTCTACGTCCCATACCATGCAGTCTTTTTGCTCTGGCGTAAGTATTTTACCAAACAACACGGCATCCAATTTTCCCTTGTGATTGGCCATGTTAGTATTATAGAAATGGGCGGCAATTTTCAGTCCGGCATCACTTACCTGGTACAGCGGCAAACCTGTGTCGTCGAAGTAGAGCAGATCGGGTTTAAACTGATTGATCATGTCCACCGTTCTGTTGTAAAACTTTTCGCAATACGCATGTGATGGAACTGTTACACCATTGCTCCAATTCCATTGACCATGTATGGCATTGATATTATTGCTGTTCTTGCTAAGGGCATGGTTTTGGGCGAACAATTCCTGTGGGTCGAGACCTTCCCACCAGGTACCCTTACCATCCGCTTTTGTAAGCTGGCCATCGTAGGTTATACCTTTCAATTCACCGCTTGTATCGGCCCTTTGGGCCACTTCATACCACGACCACGCATGGGCCGCATGCACACTTAGCCCCAATGGTAATTTGTATTTTCTTGCGGCTTTTGCCCAACCTTCCAGTATGTCTTTTTGGGGACCAACATTCACCGTATTCCATTCCTGGTATTTGCTGTTCCACATATCCACATTATCGTGGTGGTTGGCCATGGCAAAAAAGTATTGTGCACCAGCCCTTTTATATAACTCGACTAATTTTTCGGGATTCCATTTCTCTGCTTTCCAGTCATGAACAACTTCTTTAAAACCAGCCTTAGAAGGATGACCATAATGTTCCACATGCCATTTATACTGTCTGCTCCCCTCATTGTACATCGAACGGGCATACCAGTCGCCCTGACCCGGCTGGCATTGCGGCCCCCAGTGCGCCCATATACCAAATTTGGCATTGCGAAACCACTCGGGTGTTTCATACTGTTTTAGAGATTCCCAATTGGGCTGGAACTTTCCCTTTGCAACAGGCTCTTTGCTGGTACTTACAATAATATAATTGCTATCCTGCGCATTTAATAAGCTTGGCAACAAAGCCAAACTGTTTAATAACATTATAAACCTTACAGCTTTCAAAAGCATGGTATTACCAATTTCAAAATCATTATCTGCTAATCATGCCGAAGACATAACCGCTTTTGTTGATGATAAGCATCTTCGTTTTCTTACAAATCATCACTACTTTGTATAAATAGCCTTGCTTGTGCTTTCGCCACGTGGTGATGTCGTATTGGTAACTATTGAAAGCACACCATCCTTGACGGTCCAGTTTTCTGTTGATTTGATCTCAAAAGACTGGCCATCTCTTTCAAAGTTTGTCGTACTACTGATTATAAGTGCTTTGCCATCATCAGACCATTTAATAGTTGATTTTCTTTTAGATCCACCAAAGCCTTCGGTTTCTACCACTTTGCCATTGTAAGTCAATGTGATCGTTGTGGTAACAGGATCGCCTCCGCCAAAACCAGGACTTGTTCTGGCCAATACAATAGCATCCTCCTTTTGTTCTACTTTAATAGCCCGGGAAATACCCCTGCCACCAAATTCCCCTAACTCGCTTTTAGCTTCGTCTAACTTCCAATCTCCTGAAAAATTTGCCCGCTGCGCATTTGCAGCAAACGCGGTAAAAAATACCAGTGCTACAGTAAATACTAACGCGAAAAACTTAGGACTGCTTCTTTTTTTCATACGACTTCTATTTAATATTAAAAAACCAGCTGTGTTGAACGTCAAAACCTGAGTTGATTTAGACGAGTATTTTAAACGTCAAAATCGGCCAACTACCCTTGATTCCATGATACTTTTGAATAAAAAAAAGATGTAAATGTCAATTGGCTGTTTGCCGGTTGAATTCAGTATTGTACTATCTGTTCGGTCCAGCTTGGTCCTTTTATATAAAACCTTCCTTTCTCATAATAAACCGGCTCATAACCCATTTGTGGTACTTTCTCCCAAGCCTCAAAAGTCTGGCTGTATGGATAGGGTCTTTTCTCATACATAAAATAGTGGCAGGAACTCCATAGGTTTCCATCTGGCCCAATAAACAATGCGTTATGTCCTGTTTCCTGGTAAGGATCCTGAGTATCCGAAAACTTTAGATGATCGTACCCTCCCGATTTTGCCATTTCAGGACGATAGCCCTTCTTTCTTGTTCCGAATATGGGTTCCGGCGTCACAAGTTCCCAAGGCCCAAGCGGTGTTTTTGATTTCAACAATCCCACTTCATATCCTCTTGTCCATGTAGAGAAAAACATGAAATAGGTTCCTTCTTTTTTGACAACGAAAGGCCCTTCAATACCGCCCCACATCCAATCGGGCCAACCGGGTTCCTTTTTATCGAGAAATTTCTGAATGGGTGTAGTAAGTTTACCTGTTGCCAGATCAATTTTTGCCTGAAATAATCCACCTCCGCTGCAGTAGAGGTAGGTTTGGCCGTCTTCATCTTCAAACAAAGTAGCATCGTTGTTGTATTGCGGCGTTAGTGGCCCATTAAGCAGTTTGTAAGGACCGGTAACGCTATCGGAAATAAAGAGCCATACGCTGTGAGTAGCCATGCCTTTAGGATCTGCTTCAGTAACCTTTCCGCTGTTTACAGTTAGGTAATATTTGTTTTTGATGAAATGGATTTCTGGTGCCCAAAAACGGCCGTTGTAAGGGCAATCGGCTGGCAGCTTTTTAGCATCAATAAGCCAAGAATGCTGTTTCCAATGAAGCAGGTCATCTGAAACCAGTAACCTTACTCCGGGGTTAAGACCTGTCCATACAGGTTCTGAGGTGCCAGTAGCAAACCATTTGTTCCCAACTTTAATAATGAAATGATCCCGCATGGAAATGGCAGAATCCCGTGTGATGGGATTTGTGTATCGAAACTCGTTTTGGGCAGGCGAGGCCGCTGGCAGCCCAAATGGATTGATTTGGGAAAAACAACAACATGAGGCCAGACAGCAAAAAGAGAATTGCATTATTCTGTTAATCATCTTTATTTTTTTGTTGTAACCTATTCAGACAAAAGCTGCCTGTTTCAGTTATCCATTTTTCTCATATTAGTTGCAACCCATCGCATAGCTGGCTTGCAGCATCTATTTTTCTTGGGCTTAGGTTTTAACTGAATTAGTACTTACTGCTAACAGCTACTTATGCACCTATCGTTATTTACCAAACTGAACAGAAGGCACACCAAAATAACTGGGGTAAGCATTATCCGGATTAACAATAATTCTTTCCAGCACCACTTCAGGATCAATCATAAAAACTTTAATGGTGTGTAAGCCGACTTTGGCCACATCCAACTGCACATCTAACCAGCGTATATTATCGAACACTTCGCTGCGACGTTGTTTACCGGCACCAATCATAGCAATCTCCCTATTGAGGGGAGGCAACGGTTTCAACACTTTTGAGTTGCTTATTTTCTTTGGCGAGTATTCATCAAACGTATCTACCAATCCTTTCCTGGCATCTATAGTGACCGGCTCTCCACCATCTATTGAAACCGCAATACGCAGCCCTCGTTCCGGTGATAAATCCTGGGTAGGTAGAATGCCAAGCAACAAGGTGGTTTTTCCTGCTTTATTAATATATGCTTTGTACTCAAGTCTTGGTGCTGTTGCAGGCGTAGCACTTGCTGTTGTTACCGGGTAGATACCCATACAGGCATCAGCTCTACCCAAATCGGGCAATACCATCCATGTTGCATCTTTGCTGGCAACATTGGCACTAAACATACTGGCAGGAATGGAAAATTCTCCTGTCAAACTTCCAAAGAAAGCTCCCTTTATTGCAGGAAGAGTTGCCTTAACGGCGTTCACTTCAATCTGCATAGCACTATCACCTTTCTTCAAATCAATTACACCGCTTGCATTGCCATCTTTCAAAAGATTCCAGTCTATGCTAACTCGAATGCGTTGCTCTTTGGTAACGGTTCCTTTGGTTACACTCAACTTAATCCAGGGTTTATCGGCGGCTGCTTCAAACCCAAACGTACCCGTTCCTTTATTGAATACATCTATGTAATAGATTGATTTTTTCAGCCCGTCAAACAGGGGCAGGGCTGCTTTTGTTACGGATGCGGGCCAGGCATCCTCACTACCTTCCAAAGCAACTCCCCATGCAGGTGCAGTCAAAGGGGTTATATTTTTTACGGCAGGCATGGTGGCACTGCGTGGCATAGACCATTGCCTGTAACCAATATGAATGTCCGACATCATATTCTTCCATTTGCCACCGGATAATGTATCGTTGTAGTAATTGCTTAGCAACGAATCTTCGACATAGAGGAATCGAGTGCGTTCTGCATAATCGTTGGCGCTTACCCTTCCCTGTTTTGCATATAAATTATTGATGTCAGCGGTGATATACATCTCAGCTACACCTGCAGAAGCTTTTGCAGGATACAATACCAACTGATAGTAGGCGTCCTGTGCTTCAGCGGGTATTTTGGTTTGCAATGCTTCAGCTTTGGATACAACAGTTTGCCAGAGTTTAACTACGCTGTCTGCTTCATTATGATTAACCATGCTAAAAATGCCAGGCACCTGCGCTTCAGCTTTGCGCCAGAGATTGTATTTAGGATAAGTGGAAACAATTTCGGCTATCTCTTTTGCATGTTCCTTACCAAAGATTTTTGCAGCCCAGTCAACCGTATAGGCAAAAGTTTTGCTGACAGGCCATGCATCAGGATTCCAGGCATAGCGCATGATGAAATCTATTGGCAGTTCTTTGGGTTTCAGGTCGCCTACGTTCACAATCCATATTTGATCAAGCCCTGATCTATAAGCGAGATTGAATTGTTCACGCAACTTGGGTATTGTGGTCGTATTTATCCAGCGGTCGTTCCATGGGCCGCCGTTCATATCAATGTGATAATATAGACCACTTCCACCCTTACGGCCTTTTTCTTTAGCCGGTTCTGTGCGGCGTATATAACCCCAGTTATTATCGCAGAACAATAAAGTAATATCATCCGGCACGGTTAACCCTGCGTCATAATAACGCTGCACTTCTGTGAAGATGGCCCACAGTTGCGGATAATTGGCAGGATTATCGTTATACACTTTTTGTATAATCTCTCGCTGGGCCTTCACTACATCTTCCAGCGTTTTAATATTTTCCTTGTCATCACCTTTGCCCATTGCCACATCGCCATCCCCACGCATACCCATAGTAATGAGGTTGTCGTAATCTTTATTTCTCTTTAATCCTTCCTCCCAAAACTTCCTCAAGCCTTCCGGATTGGTGGCAAAATCCCAGGCGCCAACGTCTTTACTTCTTACAGAATATTCTTTCTGCGCCCGCATCATAGGTTCGTGGTGCGAGGTACCCATTACAATTCCGTAATCGTTTGCAACAACAGGGTTCAGTGTATCATCTTCATTAAAGGCCTTGCCCCACATGGCCGGCCACAGGTAGTTTGCTTTTAAACGGAGCAGCAACTCAAACATAGTGGCATACATTTTTGAATTAACGCCTCCAAATTTGGCATTACACCAGCCTGTAAAAGAAGGCGCCTCATCGTTAATAAAAATGCCACGGTATTTTACTTTAGGAGGGTCCTGTACATACCGGCCCGCCTTTACAAACAGTGTATTGCTTTTTTTTACCGGCGCATCTGCCCAAAAGTACCAGGGCGAAACACCAATTTTTTCCGAAATATCATATATGCCAAAAATGGTGCCGCGGCGGTCGCTGCCTGCTACTACAAGATTGCCATCAATAGTTTGAATGAGGAAAGATTCCCATTTGCCTTTTACATCGGCCACATTAATTTTCTTTTGGGCAATGAGCTCATCAATGAGTTTGCTCTTACCAATGGTACCGATGATGATGGAGGCAGGCTTCGGGGCATTATTGGTTACAACTTCTGACGAAATACCAGACACTTTTCGCACATCATCAGCCAGGTCTTTTGCTGCACGAAGCACGCCTTTTTCATCCTCTTCATCCACATAAATAGCAGCTGCTTTTCCATTGGCTAGAATGGCAAAAGCACTGGAAGGTTTGGTATAAACAATATAATCAGGAGGTGTTTTTGTTTGGGCATGAAGTGTTGTGGTCAATAAAACCATAAAGCTCCAAACAGCGCAAGCAAATAATCCCTTTATCATAGCATCCAAATTTGTTATTTAGAAATAGAACTCTGTTTTTTAGAAAGTCCCTGGGAGGCAAAGCGAAACACTGTTAACGAGTTGGCCGGAAAACTATATTTCAACACTCCTTTGTTCAGAGTAATGTTGGCGGTTTTGGGAGACACTTTCAACGGCTCCTCCAACGAATTTTCGTCCAAAGCGCTGGCCGATGTAAGCATGGTAGCACTGCCAGTTAACAAGCTTTCATCATTTAAGAGAAGCTGTGTTTTGGCTGCTTTATCCGACGTGTTCACAACCTTAATTATCACATCACCGGTTTTTTCGTCGATAGCAGCGCTAGCACATACCGCCCTTGTGTTTAGGTTTCCATTGTTTACTTCCTGCACAAGCTTTCCATCGAGATAGCCCTTTACAGCGTTGGCGGTAATCTCCAGTCGCACATCGTACCAGCGGCCAGGCTCCACACTACCCTTCATGCTACCGGCATTAAGGCCAATACTCATTTCGTTAGTGGAATTGTTGTAACCACCTATATCCCAGCGAATACGGCCACTGTGATTACCTTGGTGGAAATAAATCTGAAAGCCGTTCTCACCCGAAAGCTTGCGAGCCTTTAAAGTGATGGTATAATCTTTCCAGGTGGTATCGCCTACATAAGCCGTAACACCAGGTGTTTGTGCAGATTGGCGCAACACGCCATTCTGCACCGACCAGTCACCCTGGCCGGTTTTACGCCAGTCATCTATGTTTTTGCGGAAGTCCGCTTCATACAAAACCCTGCCATCGGGCGCAGTTACTTTCAGGTCTTTAAATTCGGCAGAGTTGTTCCAAGTACCCAAACCAATATTGCCTGCGGCATTTGGCAATGAAATGACCGGGGAATTTTCGATGGTTACAGGCAAGTTGACCGTACCCTGGTTAGCGGCAAAAAGTTGTTGAACATAATAACTGGGCAGGCCGTACCAGCGGTAACTATCAAAATTGATGAGGTTGATAGGCCAGCGCTTATGATTGGTATTGCAGTAAAGTGGCGCATAAGCCGCCATCACAACCACATCGGCGTTGCGTTCCATACCCGTCATCCAGGCTGCTTCGCCAATAGCTCCACGCAGGTTACCTTTGCCGGTTTTGCTAGTAACAGCGTATTCACCTACAAATATTTTACTGCCGTTGCGGTTATAGCTATCATATTTGTTGGCATTGAGAATGAACCAGTCGGGATCGTTATAATAATGTTCATCAATAATATGTGGCGTAGGTTTAGTTGGATGCCCGCCTGCCCAGTCGTTGGCTACCAGTTTCATATCGGGGTATTTTGCCAGTATGGCTTTGGCGATGATTTCGTAATTCTCATAGTATTGCTTTCCAAAATTTTCATTGCCTATTTCCAGGTATTTCATGTTGAAAGGCGCTGTATGGCCATTCTTCGCCCGAATGCTTCCCCAAACGGATGTTGCGGGACCATTGGCATACTCAATGGCATCGAGTGCGTCCTGGATCCAGGGGCCAAGGTTTTCAGCCGTTACACTTTCGCGATGCGACACACCTGCGTTGATACAGAAAAGCGGCTCAGCATTTAAGTCTTCAGCCATTTGTAAATATTCATGGTAGCCGATACCGTGGGTGGCATTGTAGCCCCATATATTCCATAGCGAAGTGCGAGCATCTATATTGCCGATGGTTTCTTTCCATTTGTACATGTGCGCAAAATCTTCACCCTCTACCCAGCAGCCACCCGGAAAACGCAAAAAGGTTGGCTTGAGATTATTGATTGCAATTGCCAGATCGTTACGCAATCCGTGGCCTTTCCAGGTTTCTGCAGGAAAAAGCGACACCATATCAATGAACAATTTGCCTTTGCCATCGCCGGATATTTCCAAATGCGCCTTAGGGTCGCCAGCGATTGTATTTAAGGTAAGTGAATGGTAGTTCCAGTCGTAGGTAATGTTCTTTATTTCTGCCGAAGCCAGTTCGCTTCCCGAGGAACCAATGAGTTTTATTTTAAGGGGAGATTTGAAAGTTTCTGTTGCAGTTGTACGGATGGCCGCTTTAAATTGGTAGGTATTGCCCTGCACTGCATTAATGCCCCAGTAACCGGAGTTTTGCAATTGGAAAGCGCCGTTAGCCAGCACAAGTAGCGATTTACGGTTGAAGGGATTTAGAGGTACAGTTGGGTTTCTTCCCTGCACTTCGGCGTTATGTATAGTTGCCTTGCTGTACGCCCCGCTAAATTTCCAAGATTGCAGGGTATCAGCATCTTCAAAAGAGCGATTGCGGAGCATTTCTGGGTATAGGCCTCCATCAGCAGAAAGGTTGATATCCTCAAAGAAAACCCCAAACAAAGTAGGCGAAATAGGATTTCCCTTTTTGTTTACATCCACTATGATCTTTGTTTGAGCTTGGACAACATGAGTCACTGCAACAATTGAAACCAAACACACACACAGGTACTTTTTCATAAACTTCAAATCATTTTTATCGTAATGAACATTCGATTCATTTCATTTTTTAATTAATAGTATAACCAATTGCCTAAGAGCTTTTCCATAATCATCGTCCTTTAACTCCCGTCAAATTCATGCAGGCCGGTAACAACAAATTGAATCTGTTGGGTCTTTATTTTAAAAAATAAATGCTGTCAATTAATTTTTGCTTTACCAAATACCTCCACCTCTTGCAACTGCACGGGCCTATCAAGAACTTTAAAAATGATTCTTACAAACCGCCCTACGGAATTGCTGTTTATGTCGTGTAGCTTTCTTCTTTTGTTACCACCGCTGCTGTTATCGGCCAACTTATCCCATGTCTGCCCGTCTTTGGAAAGTTCAATAGTATAGCTCCCTGCATCAGCATCAACCAACAGCAACCTTACCAATGAAACAGTGTATAGGTTTTCCATATCTACTTGCCACCATTGTTCGGTTGTGGTTATATCACCCTGCCAGTACGAGGCGGTATCACGGTCGTTTGCGTTATTGGCAGTTTTGCCACGCAGTTCACTACTTGCACGGGTAGGTTTCTGATATGCGGTGTTCACAGCATCTTTTTCGGATTGTACCTGAGCTATAGTATAGCGCATATAGGGCCTATCGGCGATTTTAGGAGTTTTACCCTCTACATAAACAGGAGCTCCGTTGGTATGAATTATTATAGAATCACTCAAAAGGCCTTCCGCAAAAGCCTTTACGATAGTTTTTCCTCCATTGTAACTATGAAACTCAATAGCGGCCTTTCCATCCCTGATATAAATATCTGAGGCACTGCTGAACACAATGCTGCGCCCAGTTGGGAACTCTCCCGGACCGGATACTATTTGCAACTTCACATCAGGTGAATTACTTAACTGCCTACCTTCTTTATCGAGTACAGAAACCACCAGCATCACATCATCGGTACCATCGGTATTGGCAATCTTGTTTTTATCAGCAGAAAGCTTTAGTTGGTAAGGTGTACCATTAATTGCATTGGCTGGCCTTGGTATGTTATTGTAATTAGCCCGGTACCAATACCACATATCTTTCGGCAGGCGGAAATAATCTATCATACCCATTAGGCCAAAATCGCCAGCTCGGGTGCCGTAGTCGAATGCACACCAGATAGCTTCGCCACTGCGCCAAGCAAATAAAGAGTCCCGCTGCTTTTCCATATCACCCCAGCCGGGAATGTACTTGCCGGGTCTCCTGCCAATGGTAGAGCCATACTCCGATACTACATTGGCAACACCCGGATTAATAAAAAGCCTGGCTCCGTCGCCATTGTAGCCAGCGATATCGCCAAGCTTGTCAATATCACCACGTTGACATCCACCAATCGCCACTGGTCGGGTAGGCTCCAGCTCATGCACCAATGCGGTTAGCTCTATTAAAAATTCTTTTATTCGCGGTAGTGTGCCGTAGCCGGTAAAAAAAGGTTCATTGCACAGGCTCCACACAATAATAGATGGGTGGTTACGATGGATGCGTATCATTTCCTTCAAATCATTGCGAACGCTTTCGTCAAAATAAGGTTGATCATCCTTGTTCATAGGGTAAGCACCAGCACCGGAGTACCAGTTGTCAGTTTCCCGTTGATCGCCGCCAGAACCCCAAAAATCATTCTCCTGCCAAAGCAGCATACCTAGGGTGTCGCAGGCATCGGAATAGGCGGGGTCGTGTGGGTAATGCGAACCTCTAACAAAATTCATCCCGCAATCTTTTATCATCTGAACATCCCTTACCAATGCGGTATTGGTAACAGCGCTGGCCCAACCCGCATGATCCTGGTGTGCATTGGCACCTTTGAAGTAGTAATGCTCGCCATTCAGAAAAAAACCGCTGTCTGCAGTCCAACGCGTCCAGCGAAAACCAAATGTTGTTTCATATTTATCCAGTGACGCTTCTCCATCCAGCACTGTAGTCACTGCTTTATAGAGGAATGGATGTTTGGGGTGCCAAAGCTTTGGCAGCTGAACAGGCATTGTGGTCTGTTTGAAATTAACTATTGATCCGCCGGCAATGATCTCTTTAGATGAAACAGTTGAAACAATTTTGCCAGAGGGGTCAATGATATCAGTTTTAACCGTATAACTTCTCGATTGAACGCCATCGTTCTTCACTTCAGTTTGTATGTTCACATCGCCCAATTCTTTGGAAAGGTTAGGCGTGGTAATGTAAGTACCGTACCATGTTACGTGCACAGGATCAGTAACCACCAAATAGACATCCCGGTATATACCACCGGTAAAATTGTGGTCGCCGTTTCGAGGTGCCAGTCGGGCATTCCACTTGTTGTTCAGCCGAACGGCCAGCACATTGTTACCAGTTTTCACCAGCTTTGATACATCCAATGAGAAGCCCGTATAGCCACCACTGTGTTTACCTGCAAGTTGGCCGTTCACATAAATCTCAGCTTCACGGAATGCACCTTCAAACTCAATGAAAATACTTTTGCCTTTCCAGCCAGAAACAACTGAAAATTGCTTGCGATACCAACCATATCCGGTGTACCAGTGTGCCGATTGAAAATAGGGAATACTAAAATTATGTGGCAGGTGCACATTTGCCCACGCAGCATCATTGTATTTTATTGTTTTAGCCGCGGTATCATCTCCTAAAAAAAACTTCCATTCACGATTGATATTAATCTTACTCCGACCGCCATTTTCAGCAAGCAAAATTTGAGGTGCATAGATGGCCGCCAATAGCGCCACTAACAACCAGCTTCTCATTCGGATATGGTCACTTTTCATTATTATCATTTGTCCGCCTCCGAAATCTTCCAGACAAACACACTGCCATCTTTTCTATCTGGCCGTGTACCAGAAATATTTGCTGCATAAGGTGTTCTAGTTTCAGGCAGTAAGCCTATATAGCGGTTGGTTTTAAGAGATAACAGCATGCATTCATTATGCAATAGATCCTGCCATTGAAAAAGACTAGCCTCTGATTCTTGTTTTATTAACCGCACATCTGCAGTCAAGCCTTGTCCTACCACAGTAATAAATCCTGTTCCGTTTAATGCTTCCAATGCCACCCTTCCTTTTCCCCGATCATGTATTTTGAATTTCGTTCCAGGCCCGTTCTCCTCTCTCGTACCACTCCAAGCGGTATGCAACATTCCATGCGGACTAGCCCATGCTTGGTTGTTAGTGGCTAAATTGGTAAGTGTAATTACTTTTCCTCTTGGGATGTTGTTTGATCTGTCGGCAAGTGGCTCTATAACTTTAAAATCATCAAACATTGCATAGCCGCCCTCCCTGCTTTCGGTGTTATAGGCAAACAATGCATAACGACTGCCCTGAAAGGTTTTTAGCTGATAGGGCAATCGGATAGAATCGCCAATATTGGTAAATGTATTTCCATCCAAGCTATAACTGAATTGTGCATTATCATTCTCGTAATCACCACTCATGCGTAAACTTATTTTTGGAGATAGCAATTTCTCGTCCGTTATTTTATCAGCAAACTGATCGTAAAAACGCAACACATAACCATCCGGTTTTCGCAAAACCCCCAATGTGGCATAAGGCATGTTTAAAACTGCCAGTCCTGCGTAATCGCCCTGTTTGAGTTTGCCAGCATCCAGCACAACCGTAGCATACGATAGTGGACCTATCACTCTTTGAGTTAAAGTATTCTTAGCCCATAAAAAATCGGTTGCCGGCATTGCAGTTAATTGCAGTAAGCCTTTTTTACTATCTAACTTCCATCTATCATCTACAGGTTCATGGTTCCATTGCCATACTTTTTGCAATTGCGTACCACTGAAATTATCATTGCGTTGGTAAGTAGCAGTTGGTCTTTGTTCAATCCCAACATTGGGTTTTAACCAGGTACGGGGCGAGCGGCCAAGGTTGCCGGGAAGACCGAAATATGGCCATCCATCTTGCCAGGTAACGGGCGAAAGGAATGTAGTTCGGCCAACGGACAATACATCCATCATTGAGAAACCCCACCAATCACCATTGAGCAGATCAACAATCCCCCCTTGATGCAAAGGAACGGCGCCCATTTCATTTACACCAGGACGCGATATTCTGAACTTGAATCCGGGCGGAGGAACTTTGGTGCCAATACTCACATTTTGCACCACCGCGCCACGCTCTGTTCCCATTGTTTCATCAGTGCTGATCACCACAGTTTCATAAGGACCGTAAGGCTTGTCTGCCCTGGCACATTGCATGCGCCCCGATGGCGAATAATTAGCACTAATGATAAAGTACTTGCCTTTTACTTTATAGATATGATGCCCTTCGCCCATAGCGTTGCCTGCCGGAATAATTACTTTTTCTGTTCCATCTACCGTGCCGCTGAAGTCGGGTTTTAGTTCCACCATTTTTACTTCGTTGTACTTATGAACGGCATACACTTTTCCATCGTCATCAAACAAAACTGACAGGTCATAGATTTCAGCGTTAATTGATTTGCGTTGCCATGGCCCCTTTGGATCTTTCGACATAAAAACCTGCAAGCCATGCTGGTTGATATTGGAAAAGATGTAAAACATACCGCTGTGATATCGAATACAAGGAGCCCAAATGCCCTGCCCGTAAGCTTCTTTACCATTCTCCAGCTTAAAGTCATCGCCCATATTCAACTTATCGAAACAATAACTCGCAAACTCCCAATTCACCAGATCTTTGGAATGCAAAACTACCAGACCCGGAAATGCGTGCATTGTTGTGCCTGCCAGGTAAAAATCTTCGCCTACCCGAATAATGTCAGGATCAGAAAACTCATCGTAAAACAGTGGGTTGGTAAAAGTGCCATTCCCGTTATCAGGTGCCCATGTCTGAGCGCCAATGCTAGTGCTAAGCATGATGAACACTAGACAAAAGGCAAAGATTGTTTTTAGAAAAAAAATATCTATTCTTTTCATATAGACAAATTCTCAAAATTCACTTTTTTGTTTTTATTCTGATCACTGTTAAAGACATAGCAGGCGTTTGGTATGTAAACGCTTTAGATATAGTAAAGGAGCTGTAAGATGGCTCTATAACATGTGGGTTGGCAATCGTGTTTTCTACATAAGCATCGCCCGCCAACACCGTTCTTTCGGCCACTGTTTCTATTTTTTTGAATTTGGAAAGATCAACCTTCATTGTCTTAGAATTCCTTGTATCGTAGTTCACCAGTTTTAGTATTATATCTCCGGTTTTACTATCATACACACAGGATGCTGCAAGCGTTGAATCTTTTAAATCTTTAGTGATTACCTTATCTACATAATAATCTCCCTGATTTATGGAAAACAGCTTTTGTACATAATAATTAGGAGTTAAGCAAGCCGTGGCATTATCAAAAAAGATCATATCGGTTGTCCACTGAGTAAACCCTTTTTTGGCAAATAACGGTGCATAAGATGCCATACGCACTATGTCGCCATTTCGTTCCAGACTTGTCATATAACTCGCTTCGGCTATCGCATTTTTCAGCTTATTGCCCCACGAGGCATACTCGCCTAAATACACTTCTCCCGAATCGCGATTGTACTTATCGTAACGATAGTGGTTGCTGATTAGCCATTCGGGTTGCACATAATAGTGTTCGTCCACAATAGGCACCTGCAGCTTATTGGCAAGTACCCAACCTTTATTAAAATCTTCTCCACTATGAAAGGGACCCGATGTGCCAATAATCTCTATTTCCGGATGCTTTGCTTTTACTGCCTGGTAAATCATGGTGAAACGCTGCTCAAACTCGGGGGTTATTTTATCTTCGTTTCCAATGCCTACATACTTCAGGTTGAATGGAGCCGGATGGCCCGCAGCCGCACGTTTAGCACCCCAAACCGAAGTAGCAGGTCCATTGGCCCATTCTATCAAATCCAACACCTCCTGAATATATCCCTGCATTTCATCAAGGGGAAGCGGTTGCTGACCCGTTCCCCCTATTCGCCAGGTACCACCTGAGTTTTGGCAGCTAACTCCTGCTGGTAATACAGGCAAAGGTTTAGCGCCAATATCTTCACAGAACTGGAAGTATTCAAAGTATCCTAGCCCTACAGTTTGGTGATAGCCCCATAGGTTTTTTTGTGCCACACGTTGCTCTACAGGACCAATTGTATTCTTCCAGCGATACATATTACCTACGCCATCGCCATGAGCCAAGCATCCACCCGGAAAGCGTATGAATCGAGGCTTCATATCAGCTAGCAGTTTTGCCAGGTCTGGACGCAAGCCATTAGCCCTATTGTTGAATGTTTTTACTGGAAATAAAGAAACCATATCAAGCGCTATTTTACCCTTACTTACGGCCGTAACAACTATCTGTGTGCTATCGCAGGATTCCTTTGCGGAAAGTGTTGCCGAATATTGGTTCCAATCTTTCCTATTTAACGTGAAATTGTTTTCCGCCAGTGTTTTGCCTTTTGTATTCTGAAGGGAGATGTATATCTCAACCGGCACATCAGAAAGCAGTTTTGCGAACAGCGAAAAATTGTATTGTTCGCCCTCCTTAACGATGGTATTGGCAAAGCCGGCATTCTTAATACCCACCCCTGGTCGGCCAATGGTAACAGAATTCGGCAGGGGCTGTCCTGGCCTACCTGCGGATCTTTCGGGAACGGCACCAATATGTTCAATGGTTAAAACCGCATAATGTGGATTGTTAGCGTTTAGAGGGGTACTTGTTTCTATATCAAGTTTACCATAGGAAAAACCTGGACTAATGTAATCCCAAAAAGAAAGCGCATGCCACTGGCGATTATCTGCAGGTGTATATTCAAACGAACGGTTTTGCACCATTTCTGCATAAAGACCGCCATCGGCACTATAATTAATATCTTCAAAAAACAACCCGAACAGGTCGGTGCTTATTTTTTTACTGTTAGTTGGTTGGGCCATACTAGCAGTGGAAATGCCACAAAAAAATGCTAAAACAAAGTTTGTCCAAAGCCTTCTTTGTGTTCTGCTACTATTAAATGTTACTAACACTTTCTTCATCATGATGGTAAGTTTCATTGTATAAGCAATCAGGCTACAAACTGCTTCCATATCCTTTACTCGCTCTTTGAAATCCTATCTTCTATACGGAAGAAATCAAAGTCGGCAAATCCACCGACTCCTTTTGTGGCGTAGTTAAACAATGTAAAGCGGTAGCCAATAAACTGCGGAATGGTGTAGGCCATTTTTAGCTGCGTACCAATGGGCTGCCAAGTTTTGCCTTCAAGGCTATAAAAGAAATCGGCCACATCTTTCTTATCTGTGAAATTGCATTCGGCCTTGAAATAAACAGTGTTTTGCGTAAGCGGTATGCTTTGCACCTTTTCTGGCTTGCCAGTACTGGCATTTATCATTACCAATTCCCTTTTATCACCATCGACCTTAACACCTAACAAACCGTAATTCTTTTGCAATAATCCCAGCCCGGCAAAGTCACCGTCTTTCATGTTCGAAACATCAAGAGCGATGGTGCCCGTGCAAACCGGGCCAATAGTGCGCTGTGTCAGCGAATTTCTGGCTTGTAAAAAATTAGTATCAATTCTGCCCGTTGTTAGGCGTAGGAATCCCTTTCTTGCAGTAACCGACCATAAGCTGTTATCAGGGTTGTGATTCCACTGCCAAACCAGCGGCAGGGCCGGATCATTTTTTTTGCGGCTAAACTCATCAGATGCCACAATGCCGGGAATTAAACTTTTGTTGGCAGGCAAATCAAGCGTTGCGGGCACTTTTCCACCCACGCCCAAAACAGGCCAACCATCTTTCCAGTTTACAGGCACGAGGTATGGAATGCGTCCCACTGCACCAAAATCTCGGAAAAGATAGGCATACCAAGTACCATCGGGTTTATCGATTAGACCACCCTGCGCCACACCCAAATCCTGCAATCCAATTTTACCTTCCCAGGGGCCGGTAATTTTATCTGCCCTATGAATAACTACAGTTCGCATACCACCAGGAGGCCAAGTGATATTGAAAAGATAATATTTGTCATTTACTTTAAAGAGCTGTGAACCTTCAGCGCCGAGACCTCCCCGTTTTCCTTCTATTTGGCTGGGAGCGCTGGCATTTTCAATAGCGACCTGGCTAATGCCGCCATCCTTAACCCCAGAAAGATCTTCCTTTAATTCAACGATTTGTAGTTTTCCATTGCCATACAACAAATACACTTTACCATCGTCATCAAAAAACAGTGAATGATCGTGATAGCTGGGCTTAAATGATATTCTTTTCCATGGCCCTTTTTCAACATCTTTCGTACTATATATATAAGTCGCCCCTGTTGTTTGTGCAAAAGTGCTTACATAGTATGTACCATTATTAAAACGTATGCTGCTTGCCCAAGATCCTCTCCCATAAGTACCTTTCCCATCGTTAAGGTTAAGAGATGGCACATCAGCCAATGTATCATAAGCATAGCTTACCAAATGCCAGTTAACCAGGTCTGTTGATTTCATGATGGGCACACCAGGGCTCATATGCATGGTTGTGCTACTCATGTAATAGTTTTTTCCTACACGGAGTATAGAAATATCAGGAACATCAGAAAAAACAATCGGGTTAGATGCAGGCTGCACAGCCTGTGCATGTGAACAACTAAAGACAAAAACACTTGACAAAATCGATAAAGCAATTCTCAAACTTTTCATTTTCTTATTTATCTCTTTAAATATTCAATTTCAGATAACAAACAAGTTGATTCACATTCCTTCTAAAATCAGAATAAATGAATCAATCAGAAAACGGATCAACTTGCACTCTCCCCCTTGAAATACTTCGTAAATTCTTTAGCCAATTTGTACAGCCCCTCAAAATAGATCATAGCTGAATTATACAAATTTTCGATAGCATACATGATAGGCTTCTCACCACTCTAATTACTTTTTAAAACCCAATCTTAATCCCTTTATGTGAGCACTAAGAATAAAACCAGCCTATAGGAGCAACCCTTTGTATATTAGCCAAATGGAAGAGAAAAGCCCGACATATGAATATGTCAGGCAAGACTTAATCAGCCATATGAAAAACAATGTATTTGTAAAACAGTTATCAACTGAACTAATTAAAAGTTGAGTTCCTATTTTACAACTGGAGTATAATATTCTGGAGCTACGGCTCTGTCACGCATTACCAATGTGTCTAAAGTTTTTGCGGTGATATTTTGAGCGGCGATATTCACAGTATAATTTAAATAAAGTGCATCCCTATCCTTTCCGCCCCAACTATTTTTTTCTCCTTTGCTAACAAATTTCCCTGTACCTGTAGCTGTAATTCCATTTGTTTCGCTTGCAATTACACAATCGCCTTTTTCATCAAAAGTCAGCAATAGGGTTAGGTTTACATTTGCTCCTGCCGAATTTGTATAATAGGTCGGAAAAGCAACTACTTTATATGCACGTGTAGTAAGCTTGTTAATCTCATCGCTTTCTACATACTGCTTATGCCTAGAAACTGTTTTGTTTACACTTCCGGATATTTCATCCACACCACGGCGCAGGTAATTGCCATGCCAGATATTCACAAACTTAATTGCATAAAGAACGAAATCTTTAGGTTTTACAGCCCAGTTGGCATCAACCAACCTATTAGGATTATTTACCCCTTCAACAGCTATTCCCCTTAAGATCGAATCAGCTCCATTCACTTTTGTTAAACGTAATGGAAGCACATAATTATTTGTAATTGCTAATGGATCATCAAAAAAACTCTGAGCTAATTGCACATCCACACCACCAATAATACTGCCAGTTGGAATTTTGATTTGGCTACTTCCCAATGTGTAGTAATTCGATGGCAAAGGCAAAACTTTGGGACCTGTACTCGAAAAGTAGGAGTTGGTGCAAAGCGACTCGTCAACAACATAGTCAATAAGTATATCCTTATTGTTTTCACGCATTCCGCCCAGAGTAGCTTTAATACTACACTTATGCTGATTATCGAGCGTATTATCCACCACCATATCTTCCCCTAGCACTATTGTTCTAACGGGATACTGACTTGAAAAATACACAGTCTGATAATCGAAGTCTGAAAATTCAACCTCTTTACTACATGAAACAAGTACGCAGGCGGAAATCAAAAACCCTACAAAAAACTTATTAGTATTCATGTTATGTCTAATTAATAATTAAATAAATGATTTAATACTTACCGCCAATCCTTGTTTTGCTTTAGATTACTAAATTTTAGCAGCTCAGAAAAGAGAATAGGACCATAGTACATATAATCTTTGTATGTCCTTTGTTCAACACTGATAGGAGTATAAACATTATTATTTACATCCATACCACCCGCCGTTTCATTTAGATTAGCTTTCCAACGACGCAAATCCCAAAACCGAAAGCTTTCAAAACATAACTCCAGCCTTCTTTCATTTCGAATAAGTTCCCGCATTTTTGCTTGATCACCTTTGCATTCTTCCAGGTAAGCATCATTATTGCTTAAACCTATACCAGCCCTTTTACGAATCGCTTTAATTACATCATAAGCAGAATACCCATTATTTCCGGCACCCAAAGGTCCCCAAGCTTCATTAGCAGCTTCTGCATAAATGAGATATATTTCTGTGTAACGAATTCGAGGATTATAATGGCTTTTTCCCGCTAAAGCAGATGGATTCCGATTAACGTCCATACGAAGTCTTTTCTTTAAGTAATATCCAGTACGAGTGGACGTTGACCTTACATTGATGCCGTTATCGGATCCTGATGCGCTGCCAGTATAAATTACTGGGTTCCCCACTCCTGCAGTACTACCATTGTAAATAATATAATTTTTCAATCGAGGATCACGTCCAACATACGGTTTTGCCGGATCATAATTACTGCTAGGGTTGGCAATTGGGTATCCATTAACCATTGGAAATGCATTCACTAAATTTTGAGATGGATTCATTCGTCCATTGCCAAATAATGTTGGCGGGAAATGCTGGGATTCCAAATCGCCATTATTTGTAAGAATATTTTCTCTCCAAATTATTTCTGGCGGATTACTACCACCACTAAGGCCATCAATTTCCGCAGTATTTGCATAATACGTTCCACCGTTGGCTGGCAATGAATTTGCCCCGCCTTTATAGTTAATTACAACAGCGGCATAATCTGCAGCATTGGCCCAAGTGATACTATTGGAAGCATGCTTAAAAGCTGGGCTTGCAGCAAGCAAAGCAGTTCTTGCTCTGAAAGCTCTTACAATCAGTCCATTAAACAACTGTTTGGAGTAAACTCCCATAACTCTATTATACACAGATGGCTTTAAAGTAGCTACCCGGAAACGGTCAGGAATCTGGCTAACATTTGTAATGTCATTGTATTCCATTGGCAAATTGGCATCTGCACTATCCAAGTCTTTATAAATCTGTTTAATGCATGCATCAAAACTTGATCGCGGCACATTGAAATCAGAATTTATGGTCTGAAGCTCTGTTATAATAGGCACACCTGTCAACTGGCCATCATCAGTAAATCCACCATGCGCACGTAACATAAAGTACATATATAGTGCACGCAGTCCATAAGCCTCTCCCTTCATTCTCATATTAAAAAGCATTCCTGCTTCCGGATCGGCAGCCCACTTTACTTTGTCAGCATTGGCAAGAAACAAATTAACGTATTGCAAAGCACCATATGACTGATTCCACACTGAGACAGGATTGTTTGAAGCAGTCCAGGATCCAGTTGCCATTTGCAAAAAACTATTTGTTCTGTCGTTTGTTACAGCATCATCAGTCGCATACTCACTATTATCATAATATGCAGGAATTGACCTGTAAGCGTTCATTAAAAATCCCTGGGCGAAGTTTGCATCTGTGTACATCTGATCTATACTCCGCATATTCTCCTCATTAGGATCTAGTACCTTTTTACAACCGCCAAAAATGAAAGCTGCTATAGCGATTATTATTAAATTACATTTCATATAGTTCGCACTTTAATTATCATGATTAAAAAGAAGCTCTGATACCGAGATTATAAAAACGATATTGCGGCGCAGTTCCAATATTCGTTTCCATAAGCTTACGCTCTTTAGATATTACCAGAAGATTATCCCCCAAAACGTAAAGGCTTAAACTATGAACAACTGAATTTTTGAAAATTTCATCATTGAAATTGTAGGAGAGCTGCACCCGGCTTAAATTAAATCTGTTGTTCTTATACATCCAAAATGTTGAATTTTGATAATTATTATTGCCATTGCCTGTAGTGAGACGTGGGAAAGTGGCAATATCCTTGGTTGCCTCTGTCCAGCGTCCCAATACTTCTTCAGAGAACTTACTGCTTCCACGTACCCAGTAATAGGAACTATTTTTGAATCCAACCGAACCAGTTTGCCCATTGGCCATTGAAAACAAGGTGAAATTCTTCCATTGAAGCGTTAGATTAATTCCATAATTAAACGGACTTGCACTCCATCCAAATACTCCTAAATCCACCTGGTCTTTGAAATCAATAATGCCATCTTGGTTAACATCCTTATACTTGATATCGCCAGGTTTTACTGCTTCGCCAAATGTTTGAGTAGCATGACTAGAAATTTCAGCTTGGTCATTAAAGAAACCTTCGCTTATATAACCAAATGCAACGTCCAAAGGCCTATCCTTCCGGTACATATAACTTTCAGGTTGAATTTCATCTCTTTGCAATGCTTTTGATGAGTAGAACATTCCATTTAACCCCAAGCTATATTTCAATTTACCTATGTTATTGTTCAGGTTTACGGAAAAATCCATTCCTGTTCGCTGGTCATTATTATAATTCAACCATGGGCGAAAATCACCCGATCCAGTAAAATAGGAAGGGAAAACCACATTACCCCTTGTAAGAAGACCGTTGGTCTTTTGATAAAAATAATTTGCATCGAGAGTAATTAGTGATTTAAACAAAGACGCTTCTATTCCAGCCCTAATCTCATTACGTTTAACAAATGTAAGATTAGGGTTACCTCCCCGGCCAGACAGCGTTGTAAAACCACCTGAAGAACCATCTCTCCAAGGATACCATCCGCTCAATGAGCCACTGTTTCCGAAATAACTCTGGTACAAATAATAGTCAGTTCGCGTGGTATTATCCGGCTGTACACCTGTTATGTCAAGATCCTGGTTTAATGAAGCATATGAGCCAACAATTTTTAAGTTATCAATAAAGTTGACATTGTTTTTAAAGAACTCTTCATTACTTATACGCCAGCCCATCGTTACAGTAGGAGAGAATGCATTTCTATTTTCCTCTGGCAGTTTGGCAGAATGGACCAAAGCACTGGAAAAATCGAAATAATATTTCTGCTTAAAGTTGTATCCAGCCCGGAATCCAAGGTTGCTATTTCTAACAGGTTGGTAAGTGCTGCCCCCATCATTATTTGCATCGCTCGAAAATTGGGACATATACCACCAGCCTAATAGGGTTCCGCTAATGTTGTGCTTACCAGCAAATGAACGATCGTAATCAAACTGGGACCGAAGCGACATCATTTGGGTATAAGTCGTTCTGGTAATGGATTCATTAGTTGTATTCAAGTCGTTGTTGAATTTAATCAGACTATCAATCATATCAATGCCGTTAGTCTGAACCCACACAGGCCTGTACACCGCATAAGCCACTTGATATGTTTCAGCAAAAAGTGAAGCATAGTCCATGCTGAATCCTGCTTTGAAAGACAAACCCTTTGTCAAAGAATTCAGATTAGCATTAACTCCTACATTAAATAAAAATGTACGGCTTTTGTTCTTTGCATATCCTTTCGTTAACATATCAGAAAATGCATTGGTCAGGTTTGTAGACTGTCCACCCAAAAGGGATTCTCCATCAATAACATGATTACTATTCTCAAGAGTCGTTTGCAAGCTTGATTTATTTGGATTGAAATAGTCAATTGGAATGAGTGGTGTGAACCTATTGAAGTTGGCATTAACAGTAGACGATTCACCCCAGAAATTACCTCTGCCTGTATAGTTATTGGATACATTAGCAACGATATCCGTAGCGGCAGTTAGCCAGCTATTAAGGCGCATATCTACATTGCCACGAATTTTGAAAGCAAAGTCAGAGTTATCTTTTTGACCGCCATAATTCACAAGATTATTGTTATACAACATCCCAATATTTGAATAATATTTTGCTCGGTCATTACCTCCTGATATTTCAGTTGTAATATCTGATCTGAAAAAAGCTTTCTTTAAATACTCCGAACTGAAATAATCTATATCGGCATATTTATACCCATATTTTCCCATTATTGTGCTATCAATAGACCCCTGGGTATAACCAGCACCAACTGTCGAAAGGCCATCATTTGTCAATGCTTCATTATACATTGTCATATAACTTGCAGCATTCAGATAACCAGGGAAACTCTTAGGAACAAAAACACCTGTATTCGCCCTCACATTTATATCAAGAGGTTTCACACTTCCCCGTTTTGTTGTAATAAGAATTACTCCTTTTGCTGCATTACTTCCATATAACACAACTGCGCTGGCACCTTTTAAAATTGTGATAGATTCAATTTCAACAAGCCTAACCTCTGATGCAGAACGAGGAATACCATCCACAAGAATAAGTGCGGCCTGTCCCCATACATTACCATTACCAGTGTAACCTCCAACTAAGCTCTGCAGGTTATCAAGGCTATAAACGCCATAGCTTTTATTTATTAATTCCGATATATTAACCGTGGAAATGCCACCGAGCAAATCATCTTTTGCTACAGTACCAAAAGCCACATTCACAAGACTGTCCTTATTTTCCTGTGCTTGCAGCGTAACACTACTAAACAGAGCAGCTGCAGAAAGAACACAGAAAACCTTCCTGTATATTCTATTCATTTTTCTCTAAGTTTTATTGTTTTACCAACCTGGGTTTTGCTTAAACTCGGCATACATATTAGCATCGCTTACAAGGAATGGAAACCAATAATGACGCTCTCCCAATTGACGTTCAAAAAGAATCGTTTCCCTAAAGTTTAGCACTCTGGCATTTCTTGGATCTGCATATACCTGAGCATTTGGAAGTCCACGATTAAATTCGATGCCCTTCTTTAATGTATATGGACGCTGCGTAAGTAACAACCAACGACGAAGATCAACAAAACGATGTCCTTCAAAAGCTAATTCAACAGCCCTTTCACGTCTGTATTCGTTTCTGAAAGCCTCTTGCGAACCCAAAAATTTTCCTGCTACATGACCAACGCCCAACCCTGGCCTGTCACGAATAAAATTTACCGCTTCAACAGCATTTTTACTATATCCGGGAGCTTTACCGATTGGCGAATTATAACCTTCTGATGCAGCTTCCGCATACAATAAGTAAACATCAGCCAATCGCATCAAACTGAGGGCAACTGCATTATTTTCCCTGTAGCCATCCCAATCATTCACCATTCTTGGAAAGAATTTGGTGAACATATAACCTGTAAATACCCTCTTTGCAGCATTATCCGTTCTATAAAACCCACCTGTGTAAAGACTTGCAAATTGCCGGTATTCGTTGTTGCCAACATAACTAGGATTGTTTACACATTTCTCTCCATCAATCATGATATCGTTGTAAAATCTTGGATCACGATTCCTCCATGGATATTCAGGATCATAACCTGATTCAGCATCTGGCTTTTCAGGATCAGGAATAGGTAGCCCGTTAGCCATTCCATAAAAATCTACATAGTTGGCTGTAGGGTACACTTTAATACCGGAAGGATTAATCGTCATAGGTCTGTAATCATTTACCTGATTCCAACGGAATCGGCCAGCTACATCAGCCAAGTTTTCGAGCATGATTGCCTCTGTAAGTCCAGGCACTTTTCCGCCCTGATTGTAGGTGTAGAACAATTGAGGGTATTCTGAAAAATTAACCAGCGAATACCTACCTGTGCTTTCAGTAAGCTGCAATGCTTGACCAAGAGCATCAGCGGCTTTTTTGCATAACTCAGTATTATATGTTGCGCTTCCCGTAGACTCCCTGTTCATTAAAGGACTTCCAGCTAAAAGCAGGTTCTTGCCCATAAATGCCAGTGCCATTATTTTGTTGGCCCTGTAATTATTGTTTCCTCCTGTTGGCTCTCCAGTAGCAGTTTTGTCCCAGTTTACAGGAAGTAATTCTGACGCTTTTTGTAAATCCTGGGCAACTTTATTGGCAGTTTCCTGGTAGTTTAACCGAGGCAGTTTGGGTGTTACGTCGGCTGGCAACACTTTATCAATGTATGGTAGCCCACCCCAGTATTGCATAAGCATAAAGTGAAACCATCCCCTAAAAAAATACAGCTGACCAGCAATAAAGTCTTTTTGCTCTTGGGTGGCTTCAGTGAGCTTATCAAGATTGGCAAGTCCAATATTAGCTTTTCGAATGCCATACCATGAAAGTCCCCAAAGGTTTCCTTTCACACCACGGTCATTTGAATTTCCAGGAGCAGGGTTACCGCCATTTTTAAACCAGGAACCGAATACGGCAGTATTCCATCCCCAATAGTCTCCCATATCCACATTATAGGCCATCAAACGGGTTTCCGTTGGCTCCCACATTTCTTCATCGCCAAAATTCCAGTTATTATGCGAACCAATGCCTGTTATCAATGGAATACATCCGTATAACTCTTCAGTAAATCCCTGAAAGTTCTGAAAATTCTTGAATGCTTCCTTTTCATCTATATCTGCTTCCGGAGACTTATCTAAATATTTTTTGCAGGAGCTTACCATTAACGTAATACCCAGCAAAAACATTAAGGGTATCAGTATTGTTCTTAAATTCTTTTTCATGCTAAATAAAGTTTAGAAGATTATGTCAATACCCAAATTATAGCGCTTAACTGTAGGATATGCACCACCACTGGCACCAGCAGCGAAATTTGATTCTCTGTCATCCGGCATATTTGTCCATAAGAACAAATTGTTTCCGTTTACATAAATCCTACAGCTTTTCATTCCAAGTTTGTTAACTAACTTTCCTTGTAGTGCGTATGCTATTTCAGCATTTTTAATCCTCAAATAAGAACCATCGTAATAATAGCGAGTGCCATCATTCCCAAATGACCCTAATGTTCCAGCACGAGGAAGTGGCAAATCACCACCTGCTTCTTTGGTCCAGTATGTGCCTTCAACATATGCTACGTTTGATCCGGAATAAGTGTTGAACGTTGGGAAGTCAACATAACGAGTTACATTGTTCACTCCATAGAATTGCACAAAGAGACTCAATCCTTTCCATTCAACACCTGTGCTGAGATTATATGAATTTTGTGGGCCGCTAGGATATTGATATGGAACCTGATCATTTTGATCAATTATTCCATCACCATTGTAATCAACTATGTTGTAGTCGCCAGGAAGTTTGTTTGAATTGTTTGTTGTACGCTGAGTGCTTCCGTAAATATCGTCCCAGCTTCCAATGAACCCTTCATTTAAGTATGCCCGTGCCTGTCCGAGAAAATATCCGGCTTGCTTGCGATAAGCGGGCAACAGATCTGGATCGTCTCTAAACAAAACTTTATTCTCTGCATGAGTCATGTATGCATTTGCCCAAAAACGTATACCATTGAAGATGACTTTATTAAACTTAAGTTCAACTTCAAAGCCTTTACCTTCAACTTCTCCAAGGTTTGCTGCAGGTGCGGTTGCTCCAAAATAAGTTGGAATTGCACGTTCATTACCAGGAATTATAACACCCGTTCTTGAATCTTTATAGACATCTACGCTACCAGACAAAACCCCTTTCAGCACATTAAAGTCAAGCCCTAAATTGCGTTTTTCAACTTGTTCCCACGAAATGTTTGGATTACCTAATTGACTAATGCGATAAAAGGTATACGGAGTGTTTGAAGTTACCGGGTTGCCAGTAACCAAGTTTCCACCGTAGGCCCACTGATCACTATACAACCAACGGCCATTATAATTATCACTACCAACATGTCCTAGCGATGCACGAATTTTTAACTGGTCAATAAAGTTGACATTTTTCATGAATTTTTCGTTACTGATCAACCAGCCAGCCGAGTATGATGGAAAGAATGCAAAGCGATATTCGGGTCCAAATTTTTCCGAACCATTATATGCTCCATTGAACTCGAGAAAGTATCTTGAATCATAGTTATAAGTACCCCGAAAAACCCAGTCTTCTCTATATCTGGGAAACTCACTACCTGTTGCAAGTTTTTCCCTTTGAAATAGCCCCAAAGCACCCACATCATGTTTGCCAAACTTCCGATTATAATTGAGCTGAAGCATATAATTCAGCCTACGATAAGTTGAACCTGGATCTGCTCGTCCTGCTTGGGAAGTCCAGCGAACCATATCGGAATAGTCAAGCTGCGTACCTGTATTTATCGGGTTTTCGAGTACTATATCGCCGGTTTCTGGATTTATCCATTTACGCTGTGGGCCATTATACAAGTCGTTAATTCCACGCTCTACTTCTCTGAAAGTATTATCGAGGGAGTAACTGCCTC
Organism: Phnomibacter sp.; assembly: GCA_035456005.1. Classification (GTDB taxonomy): domain Bacteria; phylum Bacteroidota; class Bacteroidia; order Chitinophagales; family Chitinophagaceae; genus Phnomibacter. Next base: position 37,348 of record DATIEA010000005.1, read on the forward strand.
TAAAACTCAAGCCCTTGGTAATCATATTCAATTCCTGCTGCAGTACAAAATCTGTGGTAAGCTGCGTATTTGTTCTCTTCTCCAAACCCGAAACTGCCAAATTGTACACGGAGTTAGGTACGTCTGCATTTCGAGGAGAGTACCATCCCCAACTACCATCTGAATAAACAGGACGCATTGCATCGGGTGAAGATCTATATGCAGAAATCCAATAAGCCTGATCTCCATCTGCAGCTGCCCATGGCAATTGCCGACTGCCATTTGAGCCAAACAATCTGGTAGTAAATTTGGTAGTGCGAGTTAAATTAAAATCAAGATTGCTGCGAACATTGATACGGGTATAACCATAACCTGACTGGTACCCTCTGTTATTCTCAAATGTTTTAAAGAGATCACCTTCATAAGTATAATCGATACCGGCATAATAATTAACGAATTTAGTACCGCCAGATACGTTTGCACTTGTGTTGTAAGACATGGCCATATCCTTAAACAACTCATCTTCCCAATCAACATTTGGGTATCTATCCCACTCATTCTTATCGGCAGGATATCGATATTTATTTACAATGGCCATAGGCTTAGTAGCCGACCAACCAGAAGGGGCAATGATTAGCTCCCGTTCAATAACCTGGTTTTTAAGTGATAACGCATCGTAAGAATCGTATTTCGCTGGAAGTTGCGATGCCACTTTTGAAGTTATGTTAGTACGTACCTGTATATTGGCCTTTCCCTCTGTACCACGTTTTGTTGTAATCAGAATTACACCGTTTGCACCTCTTACCCCATAAACAGCAGTAGCAGAAGCATCTTTAAGAACAGAAATACTTTCAACTGAAGAAATATCAATAGTACTCATCGATCTTTCAATACCATCCACCAAAACCAAAGGCGCACTATTATTCCAGGTTGTTTGTGCACGAATAATGATAGCAGGATCTTCTGCGCCAGGCATACCAGTACTGGTAGAGGTAATTAAACCCGGCAAGGTTCCAGTTAAAGCCATCCCAAGGTTGGTTACCCCTCCGGTTCGTTCAAGCACTTTTCCAGAAGTTTGCGTGATTGCCCCCACCACGCTGGCCTTTTTTTGGCGACCATAACCAATTACAACTACTTCCTCAGCTTGGTTGGTTGTATCTGCCAGGGTCACCGAAATGAAATCCTTTCCGGCAATGTCGATTTCCTGGCTTGTTTTACCAATAAAACTAATAACAAGAATGATTTTTCCGGACGGTATCGTAAACGTAAACCTGCCGTCTACACCAGTAATGGTAGCAGCTGTACCATTCTTAACTTGAACAGAAGCTCTTTCAAGTGGCTTTTTTTGGGCATCTAATACAATCCCACGCACTTCACGGGAATTTTGGGCAAATAAATGGTGACTACAAAAGGTGGTTGACAAAATCATAACCGCCACCAAAAGCTGTCGCCAAGTTTTAACATTGACATTGACAATCATTTTCAACGAATTATATGTTTCTAAAAACTTTTTGAAAGAATACAAATTGAGAGGGTTGCACAAAAGCTTGGCTGAATGGTCAAGAAGCTGCGGGTTACAATAATGAGCATAGTTATTAAGCAACTTATTGCAATGGCAAAGAATCAATTGTGCAATGAACTACTATGTCCTCGAATAAATGTAAGAATCACACTCATCGGCACTGGGCGCACAACCCCTGAAAAGAAGTACAGTTTTGTTTTCATAAGCATCGTTTAGCACATTTGGCAATTAAACTTTCTAAAAACCAACAATTGCTAGTGGTCGCAATCGTTTGCGTTTGCAAAGCGTTAACGAATGTATTTCCATACTTTGCCCAGCAGGATATAAGAATCTCTATAATAGTGGAAATAATGTCAAGCAGTAAATGGAAAAATTTCAAGTCCCCAGACTAATAATATGATTATCAAGCAATTAAAGCATAATTAGAATTTTTAAAATATCTGTACAACCCTCTGTCGAATTTGCCTGGAATAATGTTCATTTTATTTTGTATTTACATTTATACCCAAACTTTAGATTATTGCTACCTCAACGATTTGCAGCATTTGTAGCCAATACGTATTAAACATTTTTATATCTCATGAATCCGAAGCCAAAAGTTATTTTTATATTGGTTTTCCTGATTGTTTTGCAACAAACTTTCCCATCGCTTTCTCAGCCGTTAACCACAAGTTTTAGAAACTATTCTACAAGTGACGGACTGTCTTCAACAACAGTTTACGATATTTTAAAAGACAAGTATGGGTTTATGTGGTTTGCCACTGAAGATGGGCTTAACCGTTTTGATGGAAGTCGCTTTAAAGTCTACCGATACGACCCCGCCAACCCCAAAGGCCTTCAGGCCAACTTTATCAGCTCACTGTTTGAAAGTGCTGATGGGTGCATTTGGATTGGAACAGGAGAAGGTGGGCTTAGCTTTTATGACAGGCAAAAGGACTCCATATATAAATACGTAACAACAGGAGACAAACAGGTTAGCAACGCTATTAACCGGATAAAAGGCGACCGCAATGGCAATATTTGGGTTACCGGGTTTGGGAGCCTGCAAGTTGTTAACCCCGCAAACAAAGAGTTGATTACATACAAAAAGTTCGGCACCATCGCCAAGCAGATGGATAACAAGGTGTCCGTTGGTTTTTTGCACGACCGCAACAATAATTACTGGATCGGGACTAACGAAGGTTTATATCACTTCAACTCAGGGTTTGGCCTAAAAAAAGTTTACAAATACCAGGAAAATGACCCAGCCAGCCTACCCAGCAACAATATTGGTGATATTACGCAAGACAAAAATGGAACAATTTGGATAGCCACCGACAAGGGTCTTGCTTACCTGGAACCTGGGCAAGCAAGTTTTAAAAAGATTGACACCAAAACCAATCCAAACATTTTTAGCAATATGGTGTTTGCCATTACAGCTGATGAAAAGAACAGGCTGTGGATTGGGACTGATGAGGGATTGAATGTGATGGATATTGCCACCCGGAAAATAGCGGGCTTCACCCCAGACAAAAGGAATCCTTATAGCATTAGCAGCCGTTCAATACGTTCAATATATATTGACAAGCAGGGTGGCCATTGGGTGGGCACCTTTAGAGGAGGGATAAACGCATACAACGAAAATCTCAGTTATTTTAACCTGAAAGATTACAATGCCTTTGACACTTATGGCCTTCGATCCCCGATGGTAACTGCATTTGCCGCCAAAAACAACGAAGATATTTTTGTAGGCACAAACGATGGCGGCCTTCAGGTATTTCACCGTAGCACCGGGCTTTTGGATTATGTACCACTCCCAGTTACAATTAGAAGCAGCAACCACGATCTAAGTATTATGACCCTTGAACTGGGGGGTGACAACCAGCTGTGGATAGGCACTTTTTTAAACGGACTCTATGCATATAATTCAGTTACAGGCGCAGTTCGCCACTATCTTAAGGGGGAGAACATAAAGGACATAAACAACAACGACATATTTTGTCTGAAAAAAGATAGCAAGGGCAATCTTTGGGTGGGGACAAACGGCGGAGGTATAAATATTATAATGCATGGGGGCAACGAGGATGTAGTCAAATATTTACAAGACCCCCTGCGGCCTTTAGACCCAGCCTTACCTTCCAGTAACTATATCAGAGCTTTTGAAGAAGACCGGATGGGCAGAATGTGGATAGGCACATTTGGGGGCGGGATATCGGTGTACGATCCCAAATCACAAAAGTTTTCTATTTACAACAAAGACAACAGCAGCCTTCCCGGCAATTTTATAATTGCCCTGCTGGAAGACAAAGCAGGAAATATTTGGGTTGGCACAACTGGAAACGGCATAGCCCTGCTAAAAAAGGGAAGTACCAGCTTTACTGTATTAACCGAAAAAGACGGTCTTGCTAATACCACTATAAACAAGATAATTGAAGATGATGCAGGCAAAATATGGATAAGTACCAATAACGGCATTAGTAGTTACGATCCTGTACATGGCAAGTTTAAGAACTATCACACCTACAATGGGCTTCAACCCGGCTCCTTTGTGCCTCGTTCGGGTATAAAAATGCCTGATGGCAGCATATTTTTTGGCGGTCAAAAAGGCTTTAATTTTTTCAACCCAGCAAGCCTCATTGTCAATAAAAACATTCCGCCGGTGGTATTTACCGAGTTTAAAATTGATAACCAGGCCATCGCTCCTTCTGAGAATGGTCCTATTACTCAATCTATTGAGCTGGCTGAAACAATAAGGCTCAAATACAAACAGTCATTCTCAATTTCATTTGAGTCACTTTGCTATAATGTTCCCGAAGCAAACCAGTACCAATACCAGCTTGAAGGTTTTGACAATAAATGGCTAAGTACCGGTAAAGAACATAGAGCCTATTATGCAAACCTGCCACCTGGCACTTACACATTTAGAGTCAAGGCAAGCAATAACGATGGCATTTGGAATGAGGAAGGAAAATCCATAATAATAAAAGTATCACCCCCATTTTGGCGCAGCATATATGCCTATATAGTTTACTTACTTCTTGCTTTCGGAATGATGTATTACTTAAGGCACAGAAGTATGAAAAAAATACAAGCACGTTTTGCGCTTGAACAAGAAAGAAAAAATGCTCGGGAAGAAATTCATAGGCAACGAAAAGAGGCAGAATACCTTAGAAATCTTGACCAGCAAAAAATAAAATTCCTTACCAACCTAAGCCACGAATTTAAAACCCCCCTTTCATTAATTATTGGACCAGTTGAAGCATTAGCCAAACATATAAAAGAAGAAGTGTCAATTAATCAGCTCAACCTGGTTAAGCGCAATACTAAAAGGCTCCTAAACCTGGTGAATCAACTTCTTGATTTTAGAAAAATGGAGGAAAAGGAATTAAAACTTCAATGTAGCGAGGGCGATCTCGTTTCATTTTTACAGGAATCTTGCGAGAATTTCAGAGATCTGGCACATCGCAAAAAAATTGGATTGGGATTCTACTCAACAACCCCAACACTTGTGTCATTGTTTGATCATGATAAAATGGAACGCATTATATTCAACCTGCTTTCCAATGCATTTAAGTTCACCAAAGCCAACGGCGATATTGCAATATCACTGAAAGTATCTGAAGGCCTACCAACTGAAGACAACTATAAAGTATCGATTAGTGTAAAAGATTCAGGCATAGGCTTCCCTCCAAGCGTTAAAGAACACATTTTTGAAAGTTTCTATCAGCACGATGACAATTCAGAAATACTTAATCAAGGAACCGGCATAGGGCTCTCCATTGTTAAAGAATTTGTGCAAATACATAATGGCACAATTTGGGTCGATAGTGAAGATGGCAAGGGCAGTTGTTTTACATTCGAGCTTAACCTTAAAAGACCGGAATCAATATCACCAAGGATAAATGAAAACAACATCATTACCGAAAACGGGCCTCAATACGAAAACATTTCTAAGAAAGAATCAACTGATCAAGCAACGCCACATTATAGCACCAAACCTGCAATATTGGTCGTGGAAGACGACGACGATTTCAGATATTACTTGAAAGACAATCTGGAAAGCAGTTACAGGATTTTTGAGGCAGCGAATGGAAAAGAAGGTTGGCAACGCACTCTTTTTCACCACCCAGACGTACTGGTATGCGATATACAGATGCCTGTAATGAATGGTCTGGAGTTAGTACAAAAACTAAAAGCAGACAAACGGACAAAGCACATACCCGTAATATTACTTACAGCCGCAAACACACCCAGCGGCATGCTAGATGGCCTAGAGTCAGGTGCTATTGATTACATTACTAAGCCCTTTGATTTTGCTATACTCCAGGCAAAAATCAACAACCTCTTATTGCTTAATCAATCGTACAAAGACACTTATTCGAAACAAGTGACGGTAAGCCTGCCAGAAACCGAAGTAGTTTCAGAAAGTGAAAAATTCCTTCAAAGGACAGTAGCATACATATATGAGAATTTGGACAACTCTCAACTTTCAGTAGAAACACTTAGCACACACATGCATCTAAGTAGAGCCTCTATGTATAACAAACTGCTTGAATATACAGGAATGAGCCCAGTTGAATTTATCCGTTCAGTAAAATTGGATAAGGCAAAGGAATTGCTGGAAAAAAGCGATCTAACTGTTACAGAAATTGCCTACGAAACCGGGTTTGCAAATCCAAACTATTTCACAAAAGTGTTTAAAAAGAAACACAACAACACCCCCTCCGAATATCTTAATGAAAAAAGAGGGAAATAATAATTTGAATACTAATGAAAAATGCACCTGAAAAGCAAAGCAGGGTAATTTCATTGCTTTATTACTGCCTAACCCGCTTATAAATTGAGTATCGAATTCGATAAATCTAATTCAGCATATTGCAATAACTTAATTTTAAATAATAAGGAATCAATCCTAAAAGCTTTCAGCGTAAGGCATTCCAAGCTGCACCCATGATTAAACAATTTTCAAACTACACACCCATTTAATATTTCAGAAATACAAAATCCATTGTAATCATGAAATCATACTGCATATTAAGCAACACATAATCTCACCCCAAAACCAAAAAATTCCATCCAGTTTAAAACTATTGTTTTAACAACCGGACTTCATAGATTGAGGCAATGGCTGAACCTTCAGCAGATTTAAACATTATTGTAACCTGTTCCGCTGCCCTTACATTTAAAGGCAAATCTATAAAGTAGTTACTAAAACTGGGGCCATGAGTTCCAATAAGATTAATATTAGAAATGAGAATACCATTAGCATACATTTCAAATGCACGATCCTTTTCTGCACCATAAAATGTAAAACTGATACGTGAAGCATTTTTCTCCGGATTGCGCAGGCTGTAACTAAACCAGCCTTTACCTCCTCTAAATCGTTTTTCACGAAAGAACCCTGTTTTGGTTCCGTCCCCTTTAAATTGGTGATCAGCTTCAGGTTGTTGCTCGCCTACATACACAACATCGATCGTAGCTCTCTCTAACTCCTGCTTTGCTGCTTCTTTTCCCTTTGTTTCCTTTAAAAGCTTAGGTAATTCTTCTTTACTTGTATAGGGCCAGTATAACATATACCGTGCATCATGAATTTGGAAAAAAGGCACTAGTGTAAGGCCTTTATATTTTTCCTGGTAAATGAATTTTGCGGGAGAAAAACTAAGATCGCTTTTATTAACACTCGGCAAAGAAGCCAATTGCTGATTGCTATCCAATATCAACAAAGGTGCTTCATCAACAGAATACAGTTTGCCGCCTGCAATATGCGCCCACCGAGACCCGCTTGCTTTTAAACCAGGCATATCTGAAGCCAGGGTATCAGTAACCGCAGCCAATACTATTGGACCATGAACAAAAGACAACCAATTGCTTTTATCTGGAAGGCTTTCAGCAGTTGTGGTCATTGGAAACCTCACAGAAAGAACATCTCCTTTTTTCCATACCCTTTCAATATTTACATAAGAACCGACATCTGTAGTGCTTGCCTGAATCTTACCATTTACATAGAGTGAAAAGCCCCTACGCGCCCAAGAGGGTTTGCGAACTTTGACAATTATCTTCTGAGGTTTTGCCATATTGAAAGTTAACACTGACTTATCTTCAAAAGGAAATTTTGTGGTTTGTGTTACTTGCAAGCCCTTTCCTTTCCATTGCAATTGTGATGGTATAAAAAGATTTATGTACAGGCTATTATTATTATGAGCATAAATCATTTCGCCATATTTGCTATGGTTTTCAATTCCTGAGCCAACACAACACCAAAAAGCAAGTTGAGGTTGCGAGTATACTCTATAATGCTGTGGATGAATAGGCGTAAAATATACAAAGCCCCCGTTGGGATGCTGTGAGGATAAAATATGATTATATAATGTACGTTCATAATAATCCATGTAGTGGGCAGATGGATTTGCAAGGAACAGGTCTTTGGTCAACTTAAGCATATTATAGCTATTGCAAGTTTCCGGACCTTCTCTTGAGTCGAGCATGGGGCCAAAATCATCAACCGCATTAAAATGCTCTCTTACACTGTTCCCGCCTATGGAAATGGTTCTATTTTTTACCACAGTGTTCCAAAAAAAATCTGAAGCCTCTATCCATTTTGGGTCATGAGCTATCATGCCATAGCGCATAAAACCTATTACCTTGGGAATTTGGGTATTTGCATGTAGACCTGTAAGCGAATCTTTCTGCATAAGCAGAGGGTTTAAAATTGCCCTATGCGAAAAACGATCTGCCAATGTCAAGTATCTAGAATCACCTGTAATTTCAGCTATGTTGGCAAATACTTCGTTCATACCACCATACTCATTCCCCAACATTTGTTGCATTTGGGCATTAGTAAGATTGGCAGTTAATTTAAGGCACCATTCTCCCATACCCAATAATATATTTTTGGCCTTTACATTCTTGGTATGCTGGTATGCATCTACTAAACCAGAAAAGGTTTTATGAATATTATACCATGGTACCCAACGCTTCCAAACAATACCCACATTGCCTTTTGCTACCTCAGACCAAAGCTCTTTACTATTGGGCACACCACCAACATAACCATTACCATTTGCCTGCTGACATTTTTCAAGCCAAAAGAGTACATAATCAAGTTTTGCTTTAAAAACTTGACTTCCAGTGGCAGCATACATTTGAGCCAATGCAGAAATATAGTGTCCTCCTATATGCCCATCTAAACCATCACTTTCCCAATTACCATAATTCTCTTTAACTGGTTTAATCCCTGCTTCTTTAAGAAATGGAGCAAGCAATCGATCTGCGTCTAGCGCCATTATATAAACTGAATCAACATCCTGCGCTTTTTTAAAGTCACTTGCCCCAAGCCTTACATCAGAAAGTGGAAAGAATGTCAACGTTGATTGTTGACCTGTAACAGGTGAGACTTTCACCAAACAAATTATCATCATCAATATTCTGAATACCAGAACACAAATACTTTTCTGCATAAACACCTTCATATTGGGATGCATTTAATACTTTAAATCCAAAAACAGGCTTCTTCACTATCATCTTGTCTTTTGGGAATTCACAAAAAGACTATTCAAAACTCAACCAGTCAACTTCAATCCGTTCACCGCTTTGCATTTGAACATGCAAATTTTTAATGCCTGAAACAGTCTTAACTACCGAAGCTTTTACCAATTTAAAACTGTCACTTTTGGGAATGGTCACATAGGCAACAACCACCTCTCCAACCATTATCTTGAGACTTCCTCCTTTTGAAGATTTTGCCATCAACATTACTTTAGAAAGCTTCTGCATGCTAAAATCAACACTATTGAATTGCGCCCAAGCTCCAGGCTCATCAAATACAGTTTTCCAACCATCCGACTTATTAAGTGTGTCCAAAAACAATATTGACAAATTGCTTTTACTAATAGAACTGAACCGATCCAGCTCTATACGACTAGTTGCCAATGCTAGCCCAATACCTCGCAATGTTGGTACCACTTTTTGCATAGTGCCATCCGCATTAAAGTATATACTGTCTGCACGAACAGAACGGTTCTTATCAAATTGCGGCGAAAGGTCATTGTGATGGTAAAAAAGATACCACTGTCCTTTAAAGTTTATTATTGAATGATGATTAGTCCAACATCCAGAAGACCACTCGTCCATGATTGCACCAACTATCTTAAAAGGTCCCAAGGGGTTATTGCTAATAGCATATTCCAACTGTTCTGTTTTTTTCTCCACATGTGGATATGAAAGGTAATAGATACCGTTTCGTTCAAACATATATGGCCCTTCTTTTAATCCCTTAGATGGCAACTCCTGCAATGTAACTGGTTCGGATGCCAGCTCTATCATATTATCTTTCAGCTTTGCTCCATAAATATTCCCTTGCGACCAATACAAGTAGCCTTGTCCATCTTTATCAATAAAGATGTTGGGGTCAATACCTCGGACCCCTTTTATAGGCAGTCCCTGGGGAATAAACGGGCCTTCGGGCTTATCTGAAATAGCAACTCCTATCGTAAACCCTTTGGCAATGCTGCTATCTTTTGGGATGGAGGGAAAGTAAAAATAGTATTTACCATTTCGTTCAATACAATCAGGCGCCCACATGCTATAGCTGTCAGGCTTAACCCATGGCACCCTGTTTTGTGTCACAATAACGCCATGGTCGACCCAGTTAGTGAGATTGTCAGAGGAGTAAACATGATAATCCTCCATGCAAAACCAACCAGGTCTTGATTTCCCTTCAACTGGCTGTATGTCGTGTGAGGGATATATATAAACCCGTTCACCAAAGACTCTGGCTGAGGGATCGGCAGTAAACTGCTTTACAACAAGTGGGTTTTGCGCAATCGAATTGGTTGCTATTGTTATAAAACTAATTATTAATTGAAGTCCAATACCCTTTAGATCTGCCATTAAATTTCTATTTAGTTTTCACTTCTGCATTAATAATTACAATTCTCTAAAGACATATAACTTTCCTGGCTGAGTAGTAATGTCGTATGACCATACAGGCTTTAAATCTGGTTTTGACACAGTGGCCTTTTCCGAAATTTTTGGTGCTGCAATTTCCTCTGTCTGGTAAAAAAGATTGGTATTTTTGCCGTTTGCTTTTTTCATTGTTACTCCACTTGCAGATTTCACCTCGTTAGGTACCCTTAGTCGCAGGTTTCCACCCAATGTTGATTTAATAACAGCCTTTACCAATTTGCCATCTCTCCACTCCATGCTTATCAATTCAAAGCCACCCCTCGCCCTTAGGCCAGTGATGCTGCCCTTTGCCAGCCACAAATCGGGAAGAGCGGGTAATAGTGCCATTACACCATCGTCACTTTGCATAAGCATTTCGGTAATGCCCGAGGTACAACCAAAATTTCCATCAATCTGGAAAGGAGGATGTGCATCAAACAAGTTATTATAAGTACCCCCTTCACCAGTTCCCACAGGTGTAAGCTGGTTTTGTATGAGTTTATAAGCATGATTACCATCCAGCATTTTCGCCCACCAATTCACTTTCCAACCCATGCTCCAGCCAGTTGAAATATCGCCTCGTTGTATGAGCGTATTTTTTGCTGCGCTGTACAACTCTGGTGTTCTGTAAGGTGAAATTTGGCTGGAAGGAAATAATCCATACAAATGCGAAATATGCCGGTGGTTGTCCCTTGGATTATCTACATCATCCAACCATTCCTGCAACTGGCCAGACTGCCCTATTTGCATAGGAGGCAATTGGCTACGCAAATGCTTTAATGTGTCGGCAAATGCAGCATCTTTCCCTAAAACAGAAGATGCTCTTATCACACTACTGAAAACATCGAAAATAATTTGATTGGTCATGGTAACACCAGCATCCAGGGAAGATCCTTGATGGGCCCTAGGCGCATTCTCCGGCGATTCATCGGGGTTAATCACCAGCCAGCCATATTTGGGATGTTTGACTAGGTAGTCGGCATAAAAAAGTGCTGCGCCTTTTAGCACATCATATACCGATGCAAGGTATTTTTTATCGCCACTGTATAGGTAATGTTCCCACAAATGCTGGCTGAGCCAGCCACCACCATTTGGCCAGGCTCCCCAAAATGCACCATCCACCGATCCATTGATACGCCACAAATCGGTATTGTGATGTGCCATCCACCCTCTTGCTCCATACATGTCATGGGCAGTTTGCCTTCCAGTAACCGATAGCTCTTTTACCATTGATATTAGCGGTTCATGCAGCTCTGCCAAGTTAGTTTTTTCGGCAGGCCAGTAGTTCATTTCCGTATTAATGTTGATGGTGTACTTACTATCCCAAGGCGGATGCACTTTATTGTTCCAAATGCCTTGTAGCGTAGCGGGTTGCCCTCCCGGCTGCGAACATGAGATGAGCAGGTAACGACCAAATTGGTAATAGAGTGTCACAAAATTTGGATCGTTGGTATTGGCAAATTGTTTCAGCCGTTCATCAGTTGGTAGTTTCGCAGCTTCACCGCCAGCACCTAGGTTAAACTTTACACGGTTGAAATATTGCTGAAAGGCTTTCGTATGTTCTTTAGCAATGGCATACCAAGGCTTTACAACCGCTTTATTGAGCCATGATGCAGCACGTTCATTCTCATTTCCGTTTACATCGTTGTAATTATTGAAGTTGCTGGCGATGGAAATATAAATGGTTACTTCGTCGGCATTTTTTACAAGTAAAGAGTTATCTGTTGAAAGAACCGTTCCTCCTTTTGTTTTTAACTGCGCAATGCCCTTGTATTTGAGCATGCCCTTTACACTTTCATGATCAACCGTAACACCGGAAATACTAAGCTGATTACCCGGCAAAGCCTTCACTGTGGTATTTGGCATTGCGGCTGCAAAAAAGGCTTGAAAGGAAAGACTGGCAGGTTTGCTGGCAGTTAAGTTCAACACAATTACTCTATCAGGCAAAGAAGCCAGTACCTCGCGAGTGTAAGTAATGCCTCCGATGCTGTATGATGTTTTGGCAATGGCTTTCTCTATATCAAGTTCCCTGTAATATTTTTCATAACTATCGTGCCCTTCAAATTTCAGCCGCAAATCACCCACGGGCAAAAACATTTGCCCATGCGATTTTTTACTGACAATTACTTTATTGGCCAATTGCTCGGCATCTTTTTGCTTTCCTTCAAAAATCAATTTCCTTATTTCGCCCAAAGAATCAAACGCCAGCAGATTATCGTTTCTGTTAGGGCTACCACTCCAAACCGTGTGCTCGTTTAGTTGGATGATCTCGGTCTCGACATTGCCATAAACGGCTGCGCCAAGCCTGCCATTACCAATGGGTAGTGCATTCTCCCAGGTTTTGCCCGATGGCTTGTTAAACCAAAGCTTCAAAGGAAGGTTATCTTGTGCCGAAGCCGATAGGCTTGCTACAAGGAGCAAATAAGGCAATATCCTTTTCCCAATATTCATCGAATGCTTCATAACTAATTCAATCTTTTATTTCAATACAAAACCTCCAGCGGGTTGAATCGTTAACTCCATCAACCCATCTTTTTTGAGTTCTACTTCTACCAGGCTCGTTTGCTTTCCAGCATCATCGTTATACAGTTTTGCTTTTTTGCCTGCGAACATTGGTAACGAGAGTTTAAGTTTTAGCGGTTCTTTCTGCGCATTTACACCAGCTACATACCAGTCCTTTCCGCTACGGCGTGCTATAACGGCGTATTTACCAGGATAGCCATCTATGTATAAAGTTTCATCCCAGGTAGTAGGTACCTTTTTCATAAAGTCAATCTCAAAAGCAGGCACATCGCTAAGGTTGTTGGGCGTAAGGCCAAACATCTGTACCGGGTTTTGAAAAAGAACAGAAGTAGCCAATTGGAAAGCATCCGTGGTGAGACGTTTGTTGCGCCCCTCATTGCTTTTCACTAAAAACTTGTTAAGCAATACACCGCCAAATTCCATGCTACCTACGGAATTGCGAATAAAAGGGTGCAGTGTAGCATTGAATGCCTCCGACTCCCGCACACCGCCCGAAAAAATGAGCATCTCCGAAGCTACCACAGCCTCGGAGCCTACATAGTTGGGGTACATACGCTCCCAGCCACGGGGCAGGGTGGCACCATGAAAAATAATCATAAGGCCATAATCGTTGGCATCAGACAGGATACCCTCATACAGCCCCATGGTTTCCTGTTTATCGCCGCCAAAAAAGTCCACTTTCAAACCTTTAACTCCCACTTCTTTCAGCCATTTCATTTCCTTTTTGCGTTCAATGGCGGTATTCATTTTGTTTCTTGGGCTTTGCGGCGCATCGTTAAAAGTACCGTTTGAATTATACCAGAGAAATACATCAACCTTTTTTGATTTGGCATATTTTACCAATTCCTTCATTTTCTCCTTACCAATATTCTTATCCCACAGAGCATCCATCAATATGTATTCATATCCCATAGTTGATGCTAGATCTATATACTTTACTTGGTCGCCGTAGTTCATGCTGGGGTCTTGCCATACTATCCAACTCCAGGTGCCTTTTCCAAATTTGTATTGTTGCGAAGGCTCATAGAGTGGCTCCACCAAATCAAAAGGTATTGTGGTTTCAACAATTGGCTTCAAACTTTCTCCAACAGTTATGGTGCGCCAAGGTGTTACACCGGGCAGGCTGATAGCAGCGCCTGTGCTTCCAAAGCCATTGTTCTGCCTTACGTCCGGGTACTGCACCAAATAAAGGCCTTCTTTGCTCCCATCGTTTAAATGAGATGCGCAGTAAAGACTGCTCACCCCAGTTTCAGACAGCAGTATCCAACCACTGCTACCAATATGAAACAGTCCGGGAAAAACATACCCCTGATTGCCCCTTGTGACTTTGCCTAGACTATCATCGGCTACATAACCACTTTCATAGCTGGGAGCTGTGCGTGCAAACCCTGTCATAGGACTCATCATGCCCGAAAGGAAAGTGGTTGTTTGTGTAGGAAACTTAAAGCCAGTTGCCTCCTTTTCAATTATACAACTCATCCGTTCGCCCCAGATTGGTAGCTCGTAACGAAATGCTACATCGTTATTGCTTACCTGGAATACTATGGTAAACTTGCGGTGTTTGGCATTTTCAAACGTGCAACTAAGCTTATTGGCCTGGTATTGAATATCAGACTTCTTAATTTTCGACTGCTGGTAATGCTTATTTACCACGCTTTCTTCTTTAGTTATGAAGGAAATACGCGATGTAAAATCACCTTCACTACTAACAAAGCCCAAAGGCGAGTTTTCCAGCATGGTTTTCCCTTTATATAAGACCGAATAAACCGGTAAACTATCTTTAACATCAATGTATACTACCAGAAGATTATCAGGACTTCTCACAACAGCTTTTTGCGCAAAGACATTAACACTTGCTACAAAACTGCATATCAAAAAATATACAAACTTGTTCACTTTACATTTTTTTATATTCGAAATAATCCACATCAACATAGCCACCTGATTGTTTTGTTGCATAGTTGAATATGGCAAACTTACTACCCATAAAAAGCTTACGATAGTCAAAAATCATTTTGTATTCAGGTCCAATGGCAGTCCACTTTTTATTATCAAGGCTGTAATAGAATGTTGCCAAATCTTTTCCCAGGTTAAAGTCACCATCAACACGCAGGTAAACCATATCCTGCCTCAACTCAAAACGTTCCTTTTCCTCTACCTTTACTTCCGTAACGGCTTTTTCCTTTGCTGTAAGTTCCACAATATTGGTGCTCATGGTAAGGTATTTTTTATCACCCTCCATACTTACCGCCAATATACCCGAATGCCCGTTGAAAGTGCTAAATCCCGCCACATCTCCGTCTTTCATTTTCGATATATCGAGACTGACAACAGCGCTACAGGTTGGCCCTTCCATACGCTGCGTAATTGTATTGGGAGCCAGGTAGAGATTGGGCACTACACGACTTGTTTTCAATCTTAAAAAACCAGGCCGTTCCAAAAGCGACCAAGCATCATTCACTGGGTTATGATTCCACTGCCAGTTTATCTTCAATTTATCAGAAGAAAAATCATCGCTTTCTACAATGCGCTTACCATTATCGAATGTTTTTAGCGGCACCTTTTCTATCAATGGCACTTTACCATTTTCATCACCCAGCATTGGCCAACCATCCACCCAACGCACAGGCATCAACAAAGGCACTCTTCCTACAGCTCCCCTGTCTTGGAAAATCAACCCATACCAGTTGCCTTTTTCATCATCAATTATTACGCCCTGTCCGCAATAGGGAAATCCTGCAAAATTGTCCTGTAGTATCACTTTCTTTTCATAAGGACCTGTAATACTATCGGCCCTGTAACAAACCTGCCGCCGTGGTTTGCCACGAGGCCACGAAATCATAAGCAGGTAATATTTTCCATTGTGTTTAATCACCTGGTTGCCTTCCAACAAACCGGTTTCAGTAGAATCTTTTTTAAAGATGTTCGTATTTACACCACCGGGTTTTATATCAGAAAGGTCCTTATTGAGTTCAGTGATCTTAGTACCAGAAAACACAAAGGGGCGGTCGTCGTCAAAAAACAAGGAAGCATCATGAAAATGTGGCGTTCGAGATACAAGCTGCCATTTTTTGCTGGATGGATTACTAGTACTATAGATGTACGCACGATAAGGTTCATCGTTGGGTGAAAAAAGCACATAGAATTTTCCTTTGTAATAACGGATAGAAGAAGCCCATTGCCCACGCCCATACACACTACCATTAATAAGATTGTATTTCAAATTATCATTCAGACTGTCGAAAACATAACTGGCAATTTCCCAATGCACCAGATCTTTCGATTTCATGACTGGCGCACCAGGCATCAAGTGCATGGTTGTGCTTATCAAATAAAAATCGCTGCCTTTCCTTGTAATAGACATATCAGGCACATCCATCCACATTACGGGGTTGACATAAGCCGTTGAATCGCTGCCCAAGCCTGTCTTTACAGAATTCTGAAGTTTGCTATTACCACAGGCATATATCAAGCAAATGCAAAACGCCAAATAAAAATTTCCTTTCATTTTCAAATGTGAATGATAGCTTTTATGGAATAATATCGTTACCGCTGGTAGCGTACAACCCTATTAATGTCCCTGTGAATCCGCCTGCTAAATTGGTAGATAGAATATCGCCCGAAACTGGTCCACCAAGATTTTGGAAGGTTAAGCCATCTGTTGAATAATTGAAAGAATACTCATCTTGCTGAGAGGCCACCACCTGCAACCTGATTGGGTTTTTGATATCAATTTTTACACTTGCAACAACGGTGGTTTGTGCTGTTGCTCCCTGCCGTGGTGGTCCAGCCAGCCTTGGTCTTGATGTTTTTGCTAGCAAAAGGTAATAGCCGCTATCAGTTTTAGTAACGCCAAAAACATAATTGAATGCTTCTCCCTGGTAGCAAGTAATACCTGCAAGATCCTTGTTAGACTTAGGATTAGATTTTAACGTGACCGAAGCCTCAAAACTTGAGTGTTGTTGACGATGAAATAATGCGGATATAGGTGCTTGCGCTTTAATATTTGTCGTGAAAGGTTTTATGGTTACCCCGCCCTTTGGAGAGGTCGTAATAAAAGAATCTCGAGGGCCACGCATAGCTATCCATCTAAAATCAAGATTTGCAGCTGTAAAGTCATCTGTGAATGTAAAATTGCCGTTAGGGAAAAATCCGTTTTGTCCAGTATGGCTGGCAACACCGTTTGGCTGTTTCAATTTTGGCTTCATTGGCACCAAACCGTTTTCAAAAACCGGATATGTCCCACTCCAATCTACGGGAAGTATAAAGGTCTCGCGACCAGCATTCACTCTGTCTTTCGCATTTGGACGTATACCCAGAAATACCCCATAATATTTACCATCCTTTCCCTCAACCAGGTCGGCATGGCCAGTCCAATCAATCTTTCCTTTTCTATCGGCAGGAAAATGTCGCTGTGTAAGAATAGGATTGCTTGGAGCAGGAACAAAAGGTCCTTTTGGACTATCGCTAATAAAAATCACCTCGCTATGATTTCCACCTGTACCTCCCTCAGCACACATCAGGTAGTACTTCCCATTCTTTTTATACATGTGCGGGCCTTCAATCCAAATAGGCTTCTGGCTGAGATCAACACCGCCATTTACCAATACAACATCCGACCCAGGAATAATTTTATCATTTGCAACATCATATTCCCACAATTTTATTATTCGATGACCATTGTACAAAATCTTTGACTTGTCGGAAAACTCATCATTATGGACTACATAGGCCTTACCGTCATCATCAAAAAACAAGGAAGGGTCGATACCATTAAAGTCTAACTTGATTACTTCTCCCCAGCCTTTAAAAGGGTCTTTTGTTTTTACAACCATATTACCAATTCCACCGGCAATTTGGGTGGTGATCATGTAAAAGGTTTGGTTGATTTTATTGTATTTAATACTAGGCGCATAAATACCTGCGGAAATCCCGGCCTTATCCACTTTTAGCTGTGATGGCCTGTCAAGCACATGGCCTATTTGTTTCCAGTTTACCAAGTCGGTAGAGTGGAAAATGGGCACACCTGGAAACATCGAGAAGGAGGAGTTCACCAGAAAATAATCATCGCCGCGGCGTACAATACTTGGATCGGGATAGCAACCTTGTAGAATGGGATTGTAGAACTCGTTTTCGTTTAATGGGTTGTCTTTATAAACCGCGTCGTTTCCTTTGTAACTGAACTGCGAGAACACGGGGCCGCTAACAGGCAAGTCCTTGATCTTAGCTTTTCCTTTCTTTTCAGCAAATGCAGCCGGAGATATCGTTAAAACGACAACAGTTAGCAGTACCAAAAATCGCACTACACTAATTCTATTCTTGACCATTTTATTAATTTTTAATTCATTTTACTAATCGATTGAGACTATCAGAAATACAAGGCACTCGCAAAGCTTTTATCTTCAGTCGTACATATTGTTGCATTCTATAACCCTTGCAGGGCCAGCATTTTGGCAGCATAACGTCTGCCTAATTCACGATAGCCAGATGCACTAAAATGCAACCTGTCAGTTATACCCTCACAACCAGCTGATGGTATTATGTATGCTCTAGAAATTATTTTAGGAAGCGTGGCAATAATGCGATTCATACCGGCGCAGGCACCATTCTGATCTGCAGGAACTAATTCGCCCGCCAGTAAAGGAATGGAGTCATGCGGAAGGTTCAGATCTTTAAGCAGGTTGTCGTATACTGCTTTCACTTTTACTGGCCAAAGAGTATCTCCACTATTCGATTCGCCCTGGTGCAATAAAATACCTTTGATAACACCTACTTTCTGCGCAAGCCGGGCCATATCCACCAACCGCTCGTAAGGATTGCCGTCATACTCCTTCACCATGTTTTTTAGCCAGCCAGGGGCGGTTTCAACATAGGCCTGAAAACTGTCTTTGGCAAACAACTCTATTTTACAACCACCAACCGAAACATTAATAATACCCACCTGCACATTTTTAGGCAGGCTCTGCAGCATGGTACGCCCAAAATAGTCTGCTGGTGTAAGTCCGGTGCTGCATCTGCATAGTGGTGGTATGGCGGTGTACCACTCTCCTTTTTTGCGGCCAAGGCTGGGACAATCCACAGCCTCCATCACCTTGAAGCGGCTGTCAACACCCATAGTATCCTGTGGCTGAATCTTTGAGTTGCCTTCCATATTAGACTGGCCAATACAGAGATAGATATGAAAATTGGGATCTTGTGAATAACCACGCACCTGTAACAATAGTATCAGAACCATTACCGGTATCCCTACTTTTAATTTCTTTATACTAATCATTATAATTTTTTATTGCGCTGGCTGTTTATTATACTCCAGCATTTTATTGGCCCAGGAAATAAAGTATGGGAAATTAGGCGTATCGGTATGTCCACCATTGTGCTGCCGCCATGCCAGCTGCCCTTCCAGGAAGCCCGAGTTTACAGGTGGCATTTTTTCTTTCATATAAACATTAGAAACGCCCAAATCTTTGGCTCCTAAAAATTTGTATACCCCACCCGCTGCAATAGTTGCCATGTAACTTCCTCGTTGATCCAACCAATTGGCATCACCTTTTTCGGGAATACCATAACTAATAAACGTAGGCTTTGGGGCGCATAGGGCAATCAATTCGTGAGCATCTACAGGTAAATCACAACCTGTTTTGCTCCCAAATGCCGATGCTGTCGCAGCATATTTCATAAAGTTTCCCGCCATCCAATAAAATGCGCCACCAGCAAGACTTTCAACGGCTTCACCATAATTTCTCCTCAGCAGTGTGGCACCACCTTTGCCTGATGAACCAATAAGACCAATGGCAAATCGCGGTTCAAAAGCAAGCGTAATTAATGCGGCCTTCCCATATCTCGATACTCCTTCTATACCTACTTTTTTAATATCTACCAATGGTTCTGATTCCAAGTAATCGAGCGCCCGGGCCGCCCCCCAACTCCATGCCCGCAAAGCTCCCCAGTCTTCCGGCTTTCGCGGCTGCCCTTTATTTACAAGCCCTATGATTCCTTTAGTAATCTCCTCACCTTTATCTGCCTGAATACTGGTAGGATCAAGTACAACATATCCCCAACCAGCCTGCAACAATTGCTCAGTAGCCGATGGCTCGGCAGTTCGTGCGGCCCTTAAGAATGAAGGAACAGGCGGCGTAAAAGGTGCGAAAGCAGGATACCTGGCCAATATGCTTTTTACCGCGGTATCGGTAATAGCCATTTCTTTAAATGCCTTGTCCAGCACTGCCATCTCGGGAGCAGCAGGCATTTTAGGGTTGGGGAAAACAGGCGGCAACCAGCTAAACATTATAAGAACCGGCACCGGCCCTTTTACATTGGCAGGTAATACCAACATCATTTTAATATCAACACTTATAAGCGGATAACTGCTGTTATCAACATGTCCAATTACCTGCTTTGCAATTACCGGCACAATGCCTACCATTTCATTTTCTGTTGCTGTTACTTTCCAGTTTACCGCCGGTACATTTTTCGGAATTCTTCCATAGACTTCGCGTTCATAATCTTCCATTATTTCTAAACGCCTTTTTTGCCACATTTCAACTGAACCAACTTTCTTCCCATTATTTAAAGTCAGGATATCCGGCAACTGTGGACATGGATCGGCCAATGTTGTATCGTAATTGGCATGATTGGGAGCTTTTTCGTCGCCGCTAGGCCCGGGTCTTAGTTTTTTAATACCCAATTGCTGCATCATATTTTCCTGAGCCTCTTGAAAGGTAAAGTTTACCGGAGTTGCGTAACTGCTACTATTGACAGGAGGTAACTGAGCTTGCACACGAACCCCAATTACGATTACAATAAAAAGTATGTATATTTTTTTCACCTTAATAATGCTAAAACATGAAAACAATCCTTCTCCTTATCTAAATAGTAACGGAGCCAGTTCCCGAAGGCTTCTGCGCCAAGTTAAAAACTCGTGGGCTGTTTTATCTGATACATAAAACACAGCATTAATGCCGGCTGCACTTAGCTCTGCTGCTGCTTTTTTTACGCCATCAGGATTTTCCTTGCTGCCACAGCTTAAGAATACAAGTTTCACTTTCGACTTATCTTTTATATCCGTTGGGGCATAAACGCCACCACTCAGCAAGGCATAATGCGAGAAAATTTCAGGCTTGGCAAGCGTTATTGTTTTTGTTTCCATACCACCCATTGAAAGGCCCGCCATTGCTCTGTTAGGCTGATTCGCCAATGTGCGAAAATTGGCATCAATGTAAGGGATCAGTTCATCCACCAATACCGTTTGAAAAGTATCTATTTTGAAATCGCGCATCCTTCCCCATCTCACTTCATTAGTAATGCCGTAGGTCATCACAATAATGAAAGGTTTAGTTTTTCCTTCGGCAATCAGGTTGTCCATAATGAGGTTGGCACGGCCCTGGTTGCTCCAGGCAGTTTCATCTTCTCCCCAGCCATGTTGCAGGTACAATACCGGGTAGCGTTTTTTTGCATCCTTGTTATAATCAGGTGGAGTGTAAACAAAAGCCTTACGGGATGTGTTGGTACTTGGCGAAGGAAAAAGCACCTGTGAAACATGACCGTGCGGAACATCTTTTATGGCATAAAAGTCATGGTCAGATGAAGGTATTTCGATACCACTTTCCCAACGTACAGAGCCATAATAATGCAAGGCACCCGGGTCGTTAAAAATGCCTCCATCCACTGTAAGATGATAATAGTGAAACCCCTCATCCATTGGCCCTTCAGTTGTACCGGTAAAAAAGCCGTCGGGCCCTTTTACAAGTTTAGTGCCGCCCCTACCACCAAGGCCAAGGCTCACCTTCACACTGTCGGCCTGCGGCGCATGTATACGAAAGCGAGCATAACCTTGAGAGTTTACCTGAGGATACTGCTGCCCTGGCTGGTTTAAAACAGATGGTTTAAAGTCTTCTAAAACTTCTTGTGCATCGACACCACCTAATGCAAAAAAAATTGCCAACAAAATAGTTGTTGTTCTATTTTTCATAAAAGCTCTTTTTAATTTTCTTTAAATAAAAGCGATGCAAACTGACGCAGGCATCTGCGCCAGGTTAACCACTCGTGAGCCGTGCCTTCAGATATGTAGTCGATGTGTTTTACACCAGTTTGATCTAACATATTTTTAAATGCAGCGATAGAAGCCGGAAACGGATTGGGTTCTTTTGTGCCTGCACCTAACCAAAAGAGCTTTATTTGATTATTAAGTGCTTTGCCGTTGTTAAATGCCCCATTCATAAAAGTGGCAGGATTTATGGCTTCTGTTTTGGGGTAATTTGAAGTACCACTGAAAGCGCCTATATAAGCGAACTTATCAAGGTTCCTTATTGTGATTTGAATGGTTTGATTGGCACCCATCGAAAGTCCTGCCATAGCCCTGTAGTTAGGTTGATTTATTGTGCGAAAACCGGAGTCAATCATTGGAATTATTTCCTTTAACAACACTTCTTCAAAAGGAAAAACAGCAGTAAAGTCTGAAGTACTTTGACCCGGGGTTTTTACGGCATATCCATTGTCCATTACAACAATCATAGGTACGGCCTGCCTTTCTGCAATCAGATTATCGAGAATAAGATTGGCTTTACCTTGAACTGGCCAGCCAGTTTCGTTTTCGCCACTGCCATGTTGCAGATATAATACTGGATACTTTTTATTTATTTCCCTTTCATATCCCGCAGGTGTGTATACATAACAACGTCTCCACGAACCAGTGATTTTTGAGAAATAAATTTTCTCTGACAGTTGTCCATGTGCAACATTTTTTAGTTCATAAAACTCTTTATCATGAGCTGGTATTTCTATGCCACTACCCCAACGACCAGCCCCGTAGAAGTAAAGACTTCCAGGATCGGGCACGTTGGCGCCGTCTATATTTAATTGGTAATAATGAAAACCTTCATCCTGGGGAGATGATTCTCCCATCCATACGCCAGTCGAGTCTTTTTTTAGATCATATTTCTTACCGCCAATATCCAATTGTACCAATTTAGCTTCTGGTGCAGCTATACTCACTCGCACCTGGCGTTCAGCATTCACTTGCGGATATTGCTTGCCCAGCTGCGTTGTGTTACTTGGTTTATAATCATTGGTAGCCGCCCTGTTTCGACTGATTCCGCTATTTCCATTCGCATTTACAGTTGGCGGTACTGACATTTTTAGGTATTCAGGAAAGGTGGCTTGGTCAACTGGTTTGAAAATTAACTGCGAGAACATGAACAAGCCATCTTTCCACACCTTAAAGTCGTGTACGCCTGGTTCTATATAATAAATATGCGGCACGCTCTTTTCCAGCAGATAGTCGTGGGTGCGTTTGCTGTTGTAAATGAGTCCATCACTGGCCCCGCATAAGATGAACAGCAGTTTCAATTTGCTTTTGGCTGCCTCGGGATCAGGCAGAAGCTCCGGCGGCTGTTTGGTATTGGGTGCCGATGAAAAACCACCGACCCAGGCAAATTTATCGAGGTTGCCAAGGCCAAAGTTGAGCGACTGTCCACCGCCCATTGAAAGCCCCGCAATGGCCCTGCTTTCCCTATCGGTTTTTGCAGGATAGTTTTTTTCTATGTAGGGTATAAGATCGTTTAATAGATCCTGTTCAAATGTGGCAAAAGCGGCAACCTTATCGGGCGCCATGATATTGCCTATTGCTCGATCATCTTTCATTGCACGTCCATTGGGCAACACAATAATCATGGGCTCTGCCTTGCTCTCAGCATACAGATTATCCATTATCACTTGTGGTTTACCGCCATTTAGCCATTCCCTTTCATCACCTCCTATGCCATGAAGCAGGTAGAGCACCGGATATTTTTTTTGCCTAGAAAAACCCGGGGGAGTATAAACCAAGGCCCTTCGGTTGACACCTACGGTTTTTGACTCATAAGTAATGGTATCAATTTTCCCATATGCTATGTTAGCTTGTACAGCATCAAATCCAGTAGTTGCTGGCTTTACTACGTTTTGCGAAAGGCCCGCAATTTGAACTTCAACCATTAAACAGAGGCAAAAAACAATTCTTTTCATATACAATAAATCTCTATGAGTTACTAAAACATATTTCAATCGGCTATTTAATCAGTTGATATTTTCCACTTAAATGCATAAGGCTGAACAAATACAAAAGGCCATCATAATAGGGGTCGAAATAACCATCCGAATATGGTTCCAGCTTTGCATTCCATATTTTATGAACAAAATCAAGACTGCTCTTTTCTTTGCTCATAAGCGCTGTGGTGGCAGCTGTAGAAATTAGTCCTAGTGAATGTCTCAGCTTTTTGAAGTTGCCAGCTTGCAGAATAAATTCGGGAGAAGTTCCATCTACATTAAACTGATCTTCAAAACTGTCAATCCCCTTTGACCGAAGAAATACCTGAAACCGCCGTGCATATTCTTCCTGCCAAGCTTTGTCTTTACCAAACCACACATAATCCATGGTTATGTTCATGGGTACACGCCACGAATCGTAACGAAAAGCCGGCGGCATCCAGCGGGTTGCATGTGGCTCGCCGCTAAACTCAGAATAATCATAGTTAAGGCCAGTAATCGGGTGACAAGCCCTGTGTAGAAAAGCACGGGATGTATCAGCACAGTCACGGTAAAACTGCTCGTGACCATCTTTTGCGTATATGGCCCATACTTCATAAAATGCAGGCAAATGATAGCTTGGGTCGGTCCAGTTATAACTACCGCCCTCGGGAACAAAACTAATTTGCTTATGTTCGGTATTGATGAGGTTGTATATATTACCAGTTCCATCCTTCTTCCACATTTCGTCCAGAATGAACCTTGCCTCAGCATAGTAATCGATACCAGTATTGTTTCCCCACTTATTTGATGCAAACAGTAAGCTGGTGATAAAATATAGTTCGCCGTCCGAAGCCGAGCCTTCGGAATTTTTCTTCATGGTCTGCGGGTTAATGCTCCAGGCAAAATATCCCTTCCTGGACCCTTCTTGGTGTTGCAGGTATTTCTTACTCCAGCGCCAAATTCTATCAAAAACCTCCTTCTTTTCTAATTGCACCGCTACCATCATACCATAAGAAAGACCTTCTGTGCGGGCATCTTTGTTCTTGATATCTGATACATAAGCCATGCTGTCGCCTACCTCAAAGTAGATACGATTAGGTCCTTGGAAAAGGCTTTTGTAGGCCTGGGCAATCTTTTCATCAATTTTCTGCTGGCTGTAGCCAACTTGTTTGAAAAGATTGGGATAAATGCCAGTGTTTGAAGCGCTGCTGGTAATAGAGTTTACAGAAATACTATTTTGCGATTTACCGATATGGATAGCAAAAGCCATCAACAGTAAAACAAATTTCCCCTTTAAAGCAATCTTTTCCATTCAGCAATAATCGTGTTTGCATTTTCTTAAAAACCCCCTTGCTGATTTTGTTGTCCCATTTAGTTCAGGCCTACCTCTAAGCATTTGCAACCAGAGTCGAATATCCTGTATGTGGAATTATATTTCTTTACTAATAATAGAAAGGCACTATCAAAAATGTCATACATCATTGTAAACATTTCACTCGATTATATTGCCCTTCTATTTTGGTCAAAGTATAACTAAACCACGATAACGGGTAGCAATCAATAATGAATTTTTACTGATGTAAACTTATTGCTGTTGCTAAGTTTCGAATGGAGCAAATGTTTAAAGTATTGAAACAAATGTTTGCACAATGGAAATATGAGCAAAAATTGAAGCCATCAAAAGACAATAGCCTAAAAAAAACGCTCATTGAAATGGAGGCACACCGTCCAGAGCAGATTTGTTCTGGAATTGTACAAACTTCACAATCATAAATTGAACAACTATAAGAATGTAATAGCAACAACAGATTATATAACCATTTACCCAGGAAATGATCAAATAGTACTGGCCATAGGCTCGGAAGAGCATTCAAAAATATTTGACAGAATTACCTTTCTGGCCAGTAGGTTGAAAATCATGTAATTCGGAAGAATCTGGGAGTAATTACCATTCATTGCTTTGGTTTAGTAAAATCTTGCGGGAACTTACATTTGCAAGAAAAAAACATAATTCATAGAATGACCTAAACGATAATTGGTTATTTCAAACCATTTCAAATTACTCCTACTTCATCTATGGCAACGATTTTGGACTAGCACATTGGGAGTTTTTCGGACAAAAAGCAGTCTAGACTATCAAAAAATATAAGAAAGGAAGAATGTGGACTAAATATGGACTAGATTAAAATAAAAATGGCCGCAACTCATTGAATACCAATTAGATACAACCATTTAATGCAGAGAGGAAGGGATTCGAACCCTCGATACAGTTTCCCGTATACACACTTTCCAGGCGTGCTCCTTCAACCACTCGGACACCTCTCTGTTTAGTTGGGCGGCAAAACTAATGGTATGCCAGCAAGCCACAAAGTGAATTTTTAGCCATTTATGGCTGCGGCAGTGCCAGCACCACCGGCGTTTCCAACATTTTCATCATGCGGCCGTAAAAGTCGCGGAGCAATTCATAATCCTTGGCCTCTACCAGGGTAATATTCTGCACAAAATGCGTATCAATCGTTAGCTGGTTGTCTTTCAGCTCCACTTTCCTGTTTACAGTTATCTGGCTTTTATCGTACGTCACTAAAAGTTCAGGAAAAGCTTCTTTCAAACTGGCACCGGCAGGCAGTGCAATGGTTTCGTGCTGGTGCATGCTAATGGGATAACCAAAATTCACATCCGAAAAACGCCTGCTGCTGGAAAATGGATTTTGATTAAGCCCCAAAAACAGCGGGCTGCTCAGGTACAGCGTACCCACATTGCCGGGCAACTCATCCTTTAGTTCCAGCGTATGCACATTGGGCAGCGAATCGAACAATGCTTTCAACTTTTCTGATTTCACCACTTCCACCGTCAGCGATTTTTCTTCGTCCACATCGGCAATAGGATTGATGGCCTGGCCCATTACCGTTTTGCCCGGGGGCAATTTTGCATAGCCGAATCTTTCAATTTTTACCTGGCTGGAAATTTGTTGTTTGGCCAGGTCAATTTTCGACTCCACATCTACCCTTTTATCAAAACGGTCTTTCCCTTTCACGATCTTGATAAGCCGGGGTTGTTTTTTATCTACCACCAGCGCTATGGTGTTCAGCAGCTGGTAGGGCGTAAGATGCGCAGGCAAATCCTTTTCGGTGGCATCCATTATCCATACCCCTTTCTCCAACTCTGCATACACCACCATCTTGCTAAACTTGTCGAGAAATGGATAGTTGACATCTATTTTTCCAAAATCGCGGTCGGCCACCAGCAAGGGATGACTGGGAATATTGAACTGTTGCAACAGGTTCAGCAAAAGCAGGTTCACTTCGCAGGTATTACCTACACCATCGGCCAGGGTTTTCTTTACTCCGCGGGTGGAGTATTTGCTGTAGTACTTATCCCACGAAATTTTGTTGCGTACAAAATTGTAGAGCAGTCTTGTTTTTTCGGTATTGCTGCTAAGCGCATTTACCTGTTCTGCCAGTCCGGGTACTTCCAGGTTTTTTCCCAGTTCGCGGCCATACATTTCACTGCTAAGTAGTTCTTTTACTAACGCATCCCAGGTGGTGTTCACTTTGGTTTGTTCGCCATTGCGATAATTGTGATAAGCCGACAATTGAAAAACGACCCGCTGCAAGTAATTGCTGGGAGCATCCATATAAGGTTCAAAGGCCAGCGAAGGCACATCGTTCATTTCAAAATACATTTTGCCCATCTCTGGATTGGGTTTTATATCAATGGGCAAACTCACCGATTTTTGTACGCTGTACGCAAACTCGGAACCCGGTGGAATTTCGAGCCAATAGCAACTTTTTGCCACCGGTATTTCTTCCTGGAAATCCCAGTAGTCGAGCCCGCCATAATGCTTCATGATACTGGTATAGCGTACTTCAAATACGCTACCCTCCAATACATTCGGCACCAATACTTTTACCTGCGACCGGTACTGATCTACATTTTCTTTGAAGATCATATCCTTACCAACTTTGGTGATCACAGGGCTTCCATTGGGTCCGGCACTATAGCTCTCCCCTTCAACTTTTATGATGGTTTCAAACTGGTTTTTTGAATAATAGGGAATAATAAAATTGCCTTCTTCCAGGCCATTCTTATTAAACACTTTAATGCGCTTTCTCACCTCGGTCACCATGCTGCCATCATCGTGGTTGTAGGTAGTAACAGCACTATGAAACAGCACCATGGCAGCGGCGCCCGAATCGAAAGCACAATCTTTCAACTTCAATAAACTTTCGTCGTATTGTTTTACTTCAGGCAGCGTGGCTTGTGCATGTACAAGCGAACAAATGCATAGCAATGCGGGGAGGAGCAATCCTCTGAAATGGGTTATCAGCATAACGCAAATAAAGGGGGATTTGTTGAAATATAAATGACCATTGTCAGACAAAAAAAATGATAGCGCTGCGAATGATTTTGAAAACCCCGCCACTGTTACATTTCAATTAAACCTTATCTTTTTAAAATATTCTACACTGCTATGGCCTTATCGAAAAATACCTGGTTTGCACTGGGCAGCTTTTTACTCTTTATTATTTTGCTGGTTACCCAACCGTTCAACCTGGAGCCCAATGCCCAAAAAGCATTGGCCTGCGCCATACTCATGATACTGCTTTGGGTAAGCGAAGCATTGCCCATGCCCGTGGTAGCTCTGTTGCCGTTGGTATTATTTCCCATGCTGGGCCTGGCCGATACCGCCGAAGTGGCCACACCTTATGCCAACCCAGTCATCTTCCTGTTTATGGGAGGCTTTATGATTGGCCTTGCCATCGAAAAATGGGAACTGCACCGGCGCATTGCATTAACTGTAGTAAAACGCACCGGCACCAGCGGAAGCCGCATCATATTGGGCTTTATACTCGCCACCGGTTTCTTGAGCATGTGGCTTAGCAATACCGCTACCACCATGATGATGTACCCCATAGCCATGAGCGTGGTGCAGGTAATGGAAAAGAACAATACCGAGTCCGTTGCCATGCGCAACATGGGTATTTGCCTGCTGCTGAGTATTGCATACGCCAGCAATTTTGGCGGCATTGCCACGCTTATTGGCACACCGCCCAATGTGGTGTATTCGGCCTATCTCAAAAAACAATACAACTACAATTTCCAGTTTGCCGACTGGATGATGATCGGCACGCCTATTGCGTTTCTCCTTATGGGTAGCTTATACCTTATGCTCACCAAAGTATTGTATCGCCGCCAGCCAAAGAACGACCATACTGCACGCCAAACTATTCATAACGAGTTACAGCAACTTGGCCCCATCACCACGCCCGAAAAACGGGTATTGATGGTATTTGGGCTCACTGCATTTCTCTGGATCTTTAAAGACCTTATCAACCCCTGGGCAGGCACCCGCTTCGACGACAACCTGATTGCCGTTATGGGCGCCATACTCCTGTTTGCCATACCCAGTGGCGACACCAAAGGCATGGGCAAACAACTGCTCGACTGGACCGATACCAAAAACATGGCATGGGGGATGTTGCTCTTGTTTGGCGGCGGCATTTCCATGGCCAATCAATTAGAAAAAGCTGGACTTATTACCAGCCTCGGCAAGTGGATGGCCGGCAGCGCAGGCTCCAATTTGCTGGTGCTCATTTTTGTGATCACCATTGTATCCATTTTCATCAGCGAATTGCTCAGCAATGTGGGGCAAGTGATAGTATTTGCACCTGTAATGACAGGCATGGCCGATGCCATGCAACTCGATCCTTTATTGCTGGCCACGCCTATGGTATTAGCCGCCAGTTGCGCAGGCATGTTGCCCATGGGCACACCACCCAACGCTATTGTATTTGCCAGTGGAAGACTGCGATTATCCGATATGCTCAAAACAGGTTTTGTAATGAACCTGATGGCCGTGCTCTTCATCACCATTTTTTGTTACTACGTGCTGCCGGTGGTGGTGGCGCATATTCGGTAGGATGGTAAGTTTATAAGTTCACAGGTTCCATAGTTCACAAGTTGAAAAGCACTTCGTATTTCAACCATCAAATTCACTTTTCACCTTTCACTTTTCACAGTAAAATTTTGGGGGCTGTCAGCAACATGCTGCTATCAACTTTTGTTCACGCCCGCCTGGGTACTCCTCGCTCCTGCGGAAGCTGCGGGGTACCTGCGTTGGTCGTGCAGCCCATCAACTTTACTGCAACACCTACCTCCTAAAAATCAACCAGCCCACGGATGTTGCCGTGAGCTGAATGGTTGGTACTAAAATCGGGAGAGAGGATGAGGACATTCTAAAGCTATCCATCCTTCTTCAATTTTGCAGAATGGCTTTCGCACAATTGCCTGGCAAATTGTGGACAAAGGAATAAAGCCAATAGAAACAAAATGGTCTTAGCTGGCGTTGCACTCAACTCCTTCTATAATTTATACTCGATAAAGCCTTTGTTGATGGTGGCTATTTTTCGGGTTCTTCTAAACACCCCTATCCCTTCGCGACTGCCGCCATCATTGGTATTGCCTTCAATCACGGTGATGAAACCACCATGTACTCCTTCTACCAAACCGGTATGCCCAGTACCGCCACCAAAGCTCATCACAAATATTTGCCCGGGTTTTATGAGTGCAGGGTTATTCACGGCATCGGCTATAGGTATTTTTTTACCCGGGGTTTTATTCCAGTGCAGCATTACACCACCGGTTTTGTAGCAAGGGTTGACTTTGCCCGCAGCTTTGGCTGCCTCATCAAAACAGTAATACAAAAATGCGGCGCACCAGGCCACCGGAAAATCGATACCCACACTGTTCAAATACATTTTCACTTTGGGTCCCCAGTTGCTGCCAAGCGGCTGCTCCATCGAGCCAATTTCGTTAATGGCTATATCCAGTACGGCAACCAGCCCCCAGGTTTTGGCAGTTTCCACAATGGGAATTTTTTCGGTACCAAACAGTACTTCCCAGCAAATGCTGCCCACTTCGCCATCAATAGCCAGGGCATTGCTTTCCGAGTCAGTAAAGCGGGCTTGGAACAGTTTGACAGCCTGCTCGGTCTTAGGGCCAAACTCGCCACTATCTCCAAATTGATCGATGCCCAGTTCTTCCAGCCTTTTCTGAATGGCTTTTACAATTTTGGCATCCGCTTCGCCGCGTTTGATAATTCTGCCGGGGTACTTCATGTGCGAGGTTTTAGGGGGGAAAGCACCGGGTTTCAACTATGGAAATTTCACCAGATGCACAATGATTTTTATTGGCATTAATGTACAACAGCATTTGTCTTTTTGCAAACGATGCAGGCGTTACCTTTGCCACCCGAAAATGTGGCAGAGCCTCCAGTCTTTCACTAAGGTAGCAACACCCACATTTCAATGATGCTCATTAACTATCAACCGATAAACCAATAGTATGAATTACCGTATTGAAAAAGACACCATGGGCGAAGTGCAAGTGCCCGTAGATGCCGTGTATGGCGCACAAACACAACGCAGCATCGACAATTTTAAAATTGCGCAGGACATTAACCGTATGCCCAAAGAAATTATCAGGGCATTTGCTTATCTCAAAAAAGCAGCAGCACTCACCAATTTGGATGCTGGTGTTTTGCCAAAAGAGAAAAGCGATCTTATTGGCAAAGTATGCGACGAAATACTCGAAGGAAAACTGGATGACTATTTCCCATTGGTAGTATGGCAAACCGGTAGCGGTACACAAAGCAACATGAACGTGAATGAAGTGGTAGCGTATCGCGGCCATGTACTCAACGGTGGCAGCCTTACCGATAAAGAAAAGGTGTTGCATCCCAACGATGATGTCAATAAATCACAATCGTCGAACGATACTTTTCCAACCGCTATGCATATTGCTGCGTATAAAATTTTGTTGGAAACCACTATTCCCGGCATTGAAAAGCTGCGTGATACATTGGCCGAAAAAAGCAAGGCCTATATGCACGTGGTAAAAATTGGCCGCACCCATTTTATGGATGCAACGCCACTCACCGTTGGCCAGGAATTCAGCGGCTATGTAAGCCAGTTGAACCATGGCTTGAACGCTATTAAAAACACGCTGTCGCACCTGAGCGAACTGGCACTGGGTGGCACAGCCGTAGGTACCGGTATCAATACCCCAAAAAATTATAGCGAAAACGTAGCGAAGCATATTGCCAACCTTACCGGCCTGCCTTTTGTAACTGCCGAAAATAAATTTGAAGCGCTGGCAGCACATGATGCCATTGTTGAATCGCATGGTGCTTTGAAAACTGTTGCCGTAAGCCTCATGAAAATTGCGAATGATATTCGCATGCTGAGCTCAGGACCACGCAGTGGCATTGGCGAAATTTTCATTCCCGACAATGAACCGGGTTCCAGCATCATGCCGGGCAAAGTAAACCCCACCCAGTGCGAAGCGCTTACCATGATTGCAGCACAGGTATTGGGCAACGATGTAGCCATTAACATTGGTGGCGCCAACGGACACTTTGAACTGAACGTGTTCAAACCCATGATGATCTACAACTTCCTGCATAGTGCCCGTTTGATTGGTGATGGCTGTGTAAGCTTCAACGACAAATGCGCTGTTGGCCTGGCTCCTATTGAAGCCAACATTAAAAAACATGTGGATAATAGCCTGATGCTGGTAACCAGTCTTAACACCAAAATTGGTTATTACAAAGCTGCAGAAATAGCACAAACAGCGCATAAAGAGGGCACCACCCTGAAAGAGATGGCTGTAAAACTGGGCTACGTAACGCCTGAAGAATTCGACGCATGGGTAGTACCTGCCGACATGGTAGGCGACCTGCCTGCATAATACATTGCAACTAAAACCACAATGAACCGGTTCCGAATGGGATCGGTTCTTTTTTATGCCGACAGGTTCGCATTTCCGCACTGGTAATTGCGTACAAATACTGATTTTTCTGCGCAGGTATACATTTAACAAATTGCATATTTGTTTTTACAGCACCTTGTGCCAAAATTAAAAAACACACCACCCATGCACACACCCAAACACCTATTGAATTTGTTGATCGCAACTGCCTTTCTTTCTTCCTGCACCAAAGAAAAACCCACACCCACTCCTGCCGCCCCCATTTTTAAAGCCGATGTAAACGGGGTAGAAACCACATTCACCACAAGTATGTTTGCCGAGTCGGCGATCGCTGTTGGCAATAACTTCAACCTCAAAATTGTTGCAGAAAGAAAGATAAGGTCAGATAGCAGCATCTTCATTGTTTTCAACCTTCCCGACTTTACAAAAACCAGTGCCAGTTTTGTTACCTACTCACTAGGTTCCAATTTCAATGGCGGCTTTGTGGAGGAAACCAAGCAGACCGGCTCTTTACATGAAGCATTTAATTTTTTCCAGGACGGATCATTAAGAGTGGAAGTAGATGCCAATGGCCAACTGAACGGCAATTTCAATTTTGTGTACTTCCTGTTCGACCGATATGTAAACAAAATTGGCGAAGTGCATTTTACCAACGGCAGG
The DNA here is from genome assembly GCA_035456005.1 of Phnomibacter sp. Taxonomy (GTDB): domain Bacteria; phylum Bacteroidota; class Bacteroidia; order Chitinophagales; family Chitinophagaceae; genus Phnomibacter. Next base: position 70,724 of record DATIEA010000005.1, read on the forward strand.
TTTGAGCACCTGCCCATCCTAAGGAATTAGCACCCATTTTCTACCCATTATACCCCCACCATATCCATCCTTTTTCCAACTGGAATAAAGGATGGATTTTTTTATGCCCCCACTTTACATTTTCACTATACAGCAAAGCCCGCTTTCGCTTTCATGCATTCGGTCTATTTTCGTTTCTATTCGGCAACTTAATTACTTCCACACATGAAAGCCCGTTTGGCCATATTGCTCGGCATTATTGCAACGTTTATCGTGATTGCTGTTGAATGTTGCAAAACATCCGACAACGATACTGCTACTGCAGAAGCCAACAGCTATACCGGCAACCAAAGCTGCAAAAGCTGCCATGCTGCTGAACATGCGCAGTGGGAAAAATCGCACCACTATATGGCCATGCAACCCGCCAACGATAGTACCGTGCTGGGCAATTTCAACAACCAAACTTTTACTGCCGATGGAGTAACCACCCGTTTTTTTAAGAAGGATGGAAAATTTATGATCAACACCGAAGGTGAAGATGGGCAGTCGCATGATTATGAAGTGAAATACATTTTTGGATTTACACCGCTGCAACAATACCTCATAGAATTTCCGGGTGGGCGCATGCAGGCCACACGTGTAAGCTGGGATGTAATTGCAAAAAAATGGTTTCATCAAATGGCGGGTGATAAAATTCCGGCAGGCGATTGGCTACACTGGACGGGTAACGGGCAAAACTGGAATACAATGTGTGCCGGCTGCCATAGTACCAATGTAAAAAAAGGATACGACCCTGTGACCGATACCTACCACACCACCTACAATGATATCAACGTGAGCTGCGAAAGTTGCCATGGGCCGGGTAAAAAACATATTGACTATATAGCAAGCGGCGATTACAAGGACGGCAAAAAACAAACGGGTTCTTTGCTCCAATTATACAAAGCATCGGGCCAAATGGCCGAGATCAATACCTGCGGATATTGCCATGCACGCAGGGTGGATATTACAGAAAATGGTACGCCTGCTACTGATGTAATGAACGATTATATTCCTGCACTACCTACCAATGATTTCTTTTTTGCCGATGGTCAAATGAATGATGAAGATTATAACTACACTTCATTCTTGCAAAGCAAAATGTTTCACAGAGGTGTGCAGTGCAGCAACTGCCATAACCCACATAGTGGCGAATTGAAATTGAACAATAGCCTGGTTTGCGGGCAATGCCACGACCAAACAAAATACACTGCACAAAGTCATACCCTGCACCCTGCCAATTTGTTGGAAGTAAATTGTGTAAGCTGCCATATGCCTTCCAAACTGTACATGGGCAACGATCGCAGGCACGATCATAGTTTCCGCATACCACGACCCGATCTTACTGTGCAATATGGAACACCCAATACCTGCAACAGTTGCCATGCCAATAAATCGGCACAATGGGCAGCAGATAAAATTGCTGCGCAATTTGGAGCGGTGAGAAAACATCATTTCTCCGACGACCTGGTACCCGGCAGTTTACTCAACAGCAATAGCGAAGCGCATTTAAACAAGTTACTTGCCGATACTGCCACTCCACAAATAGTGCGTGCAGCCACGCTGCATTATTTGGCAGAGCTGGGTTCCGCATCATCCGCTACTACCCTTGCGCAGTACAGCAATGATGCCAATGCCATGGTGCGATATGCAGCATTATCGGGCTTAAAGAATTATCCGGCAAGCGTGTGGCTACAAACGGCCTCCGGCTTGCTGCAGGATACAGTGCGTGCTGTGCGCATAGCTGCCGGCGATTTGTTCATGACCATTCCGGCCACGCAAATACCGGCCAATGTGTATGATGCTTTTAGTAGAGCAAAAGGCGAACTCGAAAACTTCCTGATCTTTCAAACCGATTTTGCAGTAGGCAATTTGCAGGCCGGCGATTATTACCGAAAACAAAACGATCTGGTAAGTGCCGAAAAATATTACAGGAGAGCCATTGCCAAAGACAGCCAGATGGCTATTGCAAGAGTAAACCTTGCATCCACTCTCAATGCTACCGGAAAAAATACCGAAGCCCTGCAACAATTACAGGTGGCTTCCAAATTAGAGCCTGCAAGCGATCATATTTTTTACACACTTGGGCTCATCTATGCAGAGTTGAAAGACTACGAAAAAGCGGGGAAGTCGCTGCAAAGATCTATTGCACTCAATAAGCAAAATATACGGGCACAGTATAATTATGGATTACTGCTACAACAGCAGGGGCAATATGCCGCCGCAGAAAAAGTGTACACTACTGCTCTCAACATTGATGCATCCAATGGCGACCTACTGAATGCACTCACCATTCTGTATTTGCAAACGCAGCAAATGAACAAAGCGGTAGCGACCGGCAAACTATTGCAGCAGTACCATGGTGGAGATCCTGCGTATAGCAGCACTTTGCGACAACTGCGATTGCAATAAGCAACAACCTTACACGCTAACTAAAAAGGCGAACCACAGGGTTCGCCTTTTTGAATGAATAGAAAGAAAATCAATAATTATTTTTTATTGGGGAAGAAAGGCAATGCTTCAGACACTGCAGCTTTCAGTTGCGCATCGATATAGTTTTCCAATTGCAAAAACTGAACAGCTTTGATAGGAGAAACAGATTTAGAGATCTTCTTCAGGTATTCGGTTTGCAATTTGTTCAGCGCTTTATTGTTGGCCAGTACAGACTTTGCAATTTCAGTAGCTTTTGCATCGGTCATGGTTTCAAAATTGTTGGAATAACTTTCGATAGCAGCCAATCTTTCCTGGCCCAGCTTGTTGCGAACAGCCTGGTATGCTTCATACAAAGGCCAGAATTTTTCGGCTTCCTCTGTTTTCAACTTCAGGGCTTCGTTTACTACTGTTTTTTTCTCCTTGCCCCAAATTTGCTGCACCTGGGCCAATTCATCTTTTACGGTTTGAGCATTCAGTGTGCTACCAATTGCAAGAACAAGGACTGAGAATAAGAACTTTTTCATAGGATCCTTTTTAATGTTTAATCAGAATAATGAGTGTTGAATTCCCTAAATGGGTATAAACGAAGATAAGTTAAGATGGCATGATAGTACACAGCTATTGTGATATAAATACATGACCAAATTGCTAAAACAAAAACATCCTGCGTTGGTGCAGGATGTTCTATAATATCATTCAAATTCGATAGGCTTTGCCGGTACTAAAATCCACTTGGGAATTGAAAGCTGTTCAGGAAATTGTTGGCACCCGCCTGGGGAGGAATACCATCCTGGCAAAACACATACAATACGGCCATGGTACGCCCTTTGGCCCAGCCCATCACAGAAAATTCCTGCCCATCATGGTCGGTCCAGTTTTCTGATAAGGAGCTGCTGAATTTTCCTTTCAGCAAATTGTTGCCTTTTTTATACCCGCTCGATTCTATCACGTTTTGCTGACTCTTGATATAATCCAGGTATTGTGTTAAGCGATCGTACAGTTCTTCTGTTTCTGCTCCTGCCTTTAGCTGCAAAATATGTACTGCATAATGGCATTCCTGTTGCCCTATCATTATTTGGGCCTGCGTGGTGTACACTTTGTTGCTGTCCACATCGTAGATCCATTCTGAAGGATCAGGAGCCGCAGGCAAACTCACCTGGCAGCCACTGTTGGAAATAAAATATTTTTTTAAGGGAACTGATTGCTGGGCATGGGATGCAGCGCAAAGCAATAGAAAAGCGACAAACATAAAAGCATGCAGGAACTTACTCCTGCTTCGTAGAGATGAATACATAGTGGGGTGCTTTAAAAAATTAGGCGGGAACCCCGTGGGCGGGCAGCCAACCTGCAATACCCTCCCAAAGTTCCAACTTCAATAATAGAAGAAGGGTGCGAATTCCCATCCGGCCACTTGCTAACAGCTGTGAAAAGCTGTTCCTGCAAAAGAAAAGGCCGTTAACGGTGAGGTTAACGGCCTTTGAGTATGGTGAGGAATGAATTAAACCAACATAGTTACCGGGTTCTCGAGGTAAGCTTTCAGGGTTTGCATGAAAGCAGCACCTACGGAACCGTCCACACTGCGGTGGTCACAGCTCAGGGTAAGCTTCATGATATTCCTTACGGCAAATTCACCTTTCTCGTTACGGTACACTTCTTCTTTGATCTTACCTACGGCCAAAATGCAACTATCTGGCGGGTTTACAATGGCAGTAAACTCATCAATATCCATCATACCCAGGTTGCTGATGGTAAAAGTATTGCCTGAAAACTCGTGCGGTTGCAACTTCTTGCCTTTGGCCTTTCCACCCAGTTCTTTCGACTCGGCTGCAATTTGGCTCAGGCTTTTTTGGTCGGCAAAGCGAATAACCGGAACGATCAATCCATCAGGAATAGCTACTGCCATACCAATATGCACATGGCTATAGGTGCGGATGAAATCGCCCATCCAACTGCTGTTTACGGCAGGATGTTTTTTCAGCGCCATAGCAGATGCTTTGATCACCATGTCATTGAAGCTGATCTTAGCAGGACTTATTTCGTTGAGTTTCACACGGGCGGCCATTGCCTGGTCCATGTTGATCTCCATTTTCAAATAGAAATGCGGAGCAGTGAATTTGCTTTCGCTGAGGCGCTTGGCAATCACTTTGCGCATTTGGCTATTAGCCGTATCGGTATAGCCTTCGCCGGCACCGCCCGGTACAAATGGAGCTACTGTAGCTGCAGGTGCGGCAGGAGCCGGAGCGGCTGCGGGTGCTGCAACAGGGGCAGCGGTTGGTACATAATTGTCGATATCCTGGCGGGTAATTCTGCCATTATCGCCACTACCTTTTACATAACGCAGATCGATGCCTTTGTCCGCAGCCAGTTTTTTAGCAAGTGGGCTGGCCAAAATACGGCCTTCGTTTACGATAGCCGGTGCAGGGGCTGCAACAGGAGCCGGAGCTGCCGGTGCAGGAGTTGGTGCGGATTGTGCCGGAGCAGCTTCAGCTACCGGGGCAGGAGTTGCACCTCCAGCCTGGCTTTTTGCCGCCGCAACAATTGCATCTATTTTGAAATCGGCTGCGCCAATAATAGCCAGCAGATCATTTACCTGTATTTTTTCGCCGGCCTGTGCGCCCTGGAACAGCAATACACCGTTCTTGTAGCTTTCCAGTTCCATGGTGGCTTTGTCGGTTTCAATTTCGGCAAGCACATCGCCCTTGCTTACTTTATCGCCTACTTTTTTCACCCAGTTGGCAATCACACCTTCGGTCATTGTATCGCTCAGGCGGGGCATCAATACCACTTCTTCAATGGCATTCAGATCCATGGCCGGTGCTGCAGAAGCTGCGGGAGCAGCAGGTGCGGGAGTTGGCTCAGCAGCCGCAGCAGGTGCAGCGGGAGCAGCACTACCAGCCAGGATGGCCGAAATATCTTCACCGGGTTTTCCCAGTACCACCAACAGGTCGTCTACCTGCAATTTGGCACCCTGCGGGCCACCCAGGTGCAGCAAAGTACCTTCCTGGTAACTTTCCAGTTCCATGGTAGCTTTATCAGTTTCTATATCTGCCAGTAGATCGCCCTTTTTCACGGTATCACCAACCTTCTTATGCCAGTTTGCAATCACGCCTTCAGTCATGGTATCGCTGAGGCGGGGCATTTTTATTACTTCGGCCATATTGTATTGCTGTCTTTTTGGAGTTGCGAATTTCGGGGAAAATGGAATACCCCGCAACCAAATGATGAATAGTTATTGAATAGAATCAACTATCGTGCTACCTGGAACTAAAAGCCCAGGTCAAGTTTTAAAGTTTCTTTCAATTCTTTAACTATTGGATATTCTTCCACCATCATTTTAAACCGCTGTTGGGCGTTCAAATGTTTGGGTTCAATTTCACGAGGCTTAATATCACCGGCTGCAGCTACCTCCACTCTTATGTCAATGGCAGGATTGAAGAAATGCTCCCTGAAAATGGTGAGCAAATCGGCAGTGAGGTTCTCCAACACTTTTCCTCCAAAGATGGATTCACTTAAGATGACCACCGTATTTCCTTCGGTGGAAAGCGAAGCCAAGCTCATATTGGTCACCGTGGTATGCTTTTCAGCCAGTTTCATTTTTTCACTATAGTCGTTCCACAAGGTTTGCAGCTCTTCCACCACGGGGGCCCTTGGCTCCTGCACTACCCTGCTCATTCTTTCGGCCAGTTTATCCTGTCGCATTTTTTCGAGCAGGCTCATTTTGCCTTTGGCAGCGCCGGTTTCTACTGGCTTTGCGGTTGGAACGGTTGCTGTTGGTTGGGGCTGCTCCGTTTTTACCACTACCGGGGCAGGCTTTTCTGGCTGTACTGCTGTAGGCGAGGGTACTACGGAAGCAGGAATGACTGGTGTAGGCTGAACTTGCTTCGGTTCACCCTCAATATCCAGCCGGGCTTTGGCTGCCGGTGTAGCGGCCATATTAAAAATGGGTACTACCGGGCTCGACTTCATGGCCACCGGGCCGGGTATGCGGGTTTTCTTCACCACCTGGCTGGTTGTTGAACTGGCGGCCAGTTCCAATGCTTGCTGCAGGTAGCAAAGTTTGATGAGGCAGAGTTCTACATGCAATCGCTTGTTGTTTACCCCACGGTATTGCAGGCTGCTTTCGCTCACTACATTCAGCGCACTTACCAGGTAGCTCAGCGAAATCTTTTTGGCTGTGGATGCATATTTTTCCTGCATTCCTTCCAGCACGTCCAGCAGTTCGGCTGCTCTCGGGTCGCGGCTCACCATCAGGTTGCGGAGAAACTCGGCAAACCCTTCCAGCACGGCACTGCCTTCAAATCCTTTGCGGTTTATTTTATCGAACAGGAGCAAAGCGCCTGCCACATCCTGCTGCACCAGCAAGTCTATCAGTTGGAAATAATAATCTTCGTCGAGCAGGTTAAGATGCTCCAGCGTATTTTGATAGGTAAGCTTTGCATCGGTAAAGCTTACGATCTTATCCAAAATACTGAGGCTGTCGCGCATGCAACCCTCACTCTTTTGGGCTATCAGTTGCAGGGCCGATTTTTCGGCTACAATATTCTCTTTTCCTGCTATTTCCTGTAAATGCTCTACCGTATCATTATTAGTGATTCGCTTGAAATCGAAGATCTGGCAGCGGCTCAAAATGGTAGGCAGTATCTTATGCTTTTCGGTAGTGGCCAAAATGAATTTGGCATAGGACGGCGGTTCTTCCAGCGTTTTCAAAAAAGCGTTGAAAGCCGCAGCCGAGAGCATGTGCACCTCATCGATGATGTATATCTTGTATTTACCCGCCTGTGGTGCAAACCTGATTTGGGTAACCAGTTCACGAATATCTTCTACGCTGTTGTTACTGGCCGCATCCAGCTCATGAATATTGAGCGATGTGCCATTATTGAAAGTAACACAGCTATTGCATTCATTGCAAGCCTCGCCATCAGGTTGCAGGTTTTCGCAGTTGATGGTTTTGGCCAATATACGGGCACAGGTTGTTTTGCCCACACCCCTGGGACCGCAAAATAAAAATGCATGCGCAAGGGTGTTATTCCTGATAGAGTTCTTAAGTGTAGTAGTAATATGCTGCTGACCTACCACAGAGCTAAAGGTCTGCGGCCGGTACTTACGTGCCGATACAATAAATTTTTCCATGCCGAACAAATGTAGGAGGTTGGAAAATGAATTTACATTTCAATAATTCTAAAACTTAGCACAGCCCTTCAACAAGGGCTGGCCTGTACCATCAAACTTTCCACTTTAAAAAATGGGGTGACGGGCAAAGGGCAGATCTCGGTCGAACTGGTAGCGGTATGTGGCCAGTCGGCGGCTCAGTTTAAAATCGAGATGCTTGGCTATATTGTTCATTTTGGGGTTGAAATCGCCCATCCACTGCAGCTCGGTGGTTTCGTATTTCCCGGCGGGCTGCAATATTTTGGCCGCTTCCACTACCATAAAATAATCGACACCTGAGCCCTGGCAGGAAGGCACTATGCCAAATACGATGCCTGTAAAACTTTTGATGGAGCCCCGCCAGCGGTGGTACACAAATTTCAATTTTGCCCACAAGTTAAATTGACCATCGAGGTATTTGAAGGCCTGGTTCAAATTGGGCAGGCTGATATAGCAGGCAACCGGCGCACCATTTTTATACGCAAACCATACCAGGTCGGGGTCCATAATGGGTTTCATGGTTTTAAACAACTGGATGGCCTGCTCCGGCGCCATCGACTTGTTGCCCTCGTGCTGGGCCCATGCATCGTTGTACACGGTACAAAAATCGCGGGCATATTTTTCAAGGTCATTTTTATCGGCCCTTCTGGCTTCAAATTCCCCCGACTGGCTGAGCTTTTCGTGGGCAGTATAAAATTTTTCGGAAAGGCGGCCGTGCACCGGGCGGCTATAGCAGTTTTGGTAAAAGAACACCTCGCATCCGTAATGCTCCAGCAACTGTTGGTAATACGGCGCATTGTAATTCATACCATACAAGGGAGGATCGAATCCTTCTATCAATAGTCCCCACCATTTATCGCGTTCACCAAAATTGATAGGGCCGTCCATGGCTTGCATACCCTGCTCCTCCAGCCATGCTTTGGCAGTATCCAATAAAGTATTGGCAGCTTCCTGGTCGTTGATCACATCAAAAAAACCAAACCCACCTACCTTGAATTTATCGCCCTTATTCCTATATTTTTTGTGTACAAAAGCTGCAATGCGCCCAATATATTCTCCCTGCTCATTTTGCAACAACCAGCGGCGGGTTGTTCCAAACCGGAAGGCCTTATTCTTCTTTTCGTCGAATACTTCGTTGATATCCTTGTCCAGCGGACGAATGAAATTCGGATCGTTTTTATATAGCGCAGGATAAAACAGCAAAAAGCTTTTGGCCAGGCTTTCGTTGTTTACTTCTATTATTTGCATGCCGCAAAAGTAGTGCCTGCTTTCATTACTGCGCATGGAACAAGTGTTCGGCCAGTTTTTTATCGTGCCCGTAGATATCGTTCCTGAAATTTACCTTTCCATTAGCATCTACCCAGCAGGTAAAATACCCAATGAATACAGGGATGGGCTTGGAGAGTGTTACCGTTTTTTCATCATCAAGGTTCATGGCTTCCTCAATTTTTTCGGTGGTCCACTCAGGATAGGTTTTTAGCACCCAGGCAGCCAGCTTTTCGGGGGTTCCCACCCGTATGCAGCCGTGGCTGAAAGCCCGTTTTGTTTCGCCAAACAAACTTTTGGAAGGTGTATCGTGCAAATAAATATTGTAGCTGTTGGGAAATAAAAACTTCACCCTGCCCAGCGAGTTATTGGGTCCGGGCTTTTGACGCAGTTGTGGCAACCCATCGGAATAGCGGCCCACCACCTGCATCCGGTGCTTCATGTAGTAAAATATATTTTTCTTCACTTCATTCTTCACAATACTGTAAGGCAAATTCCAGTAAGGAGAAAAGACAACGTATTTCATGTTGCCGTTGAAGATGACCGTGCTGCTGGCGGGCTTGCCCACTACCACCGGCAGTTCCAACTGCATATGCGAGCTATCGTAACAACGTAGTTTGAAATCAGGAATATTCACCACTATATAGGCACCATGCCCGGGCTTTGGCACCCAGCGGGCCCGTTCCATATTGATGAGTATTTTTTGAATTTTGATTTCGATGGGCGTATTCAGTTCTGCAAAAAAAGATTTACCGGCCACACCATCGGCGGCAATGCCCATGCGCTGCTGAAATTGTTTCACCCCTTTTGCTGTGGCTTTGGTATACACATTGCCCGAGTCTTCTGCAGGCAGATCGCCCAAAATATGCAACCGTTCTTTGATGCGACCAATATCTGCAGCACTATCGCCCACTGTATATTTTTTGGCTGCGAAAGCAATGGAGTCGAACTTGTATTTTAATGCAATGCTTGTGTACGCACTCAACGCTTTGCGCAGTTGCTCGAACATAGGATGCACGGGCGCCAGTTGCTGAATATCCCTGCCACCGGCCAGCACCACGCTGTCTAAAAAAACTTTGGGGTCAAGTTTCTTTTTAGGAATGAACCAACCCAGGTCGGGCAGGTCGATGGATGCGTTCACGCCATAGGCTTTTTCTGAATAGAGAAAAAACTGCTTCGACAACAACATTTCCATGCTTGCAATTTCGTCCCGCTCCGGTTTGTGTTGTGTAGAGTCTTCCATCCAACCTTCCACCGCTTTATCCAAAGCAGCATTGTATAGCACAGAGTCGTTCATCGATTGGCGATAGCCGGTGTAGAGGTTAATGAAATTATAAGCCTGCTCAGTCATACCCGCCGAATCGAACCAGGCATACTGAAAATTCCTGTCGCGGTAAAAGCTTAAAAAACCGGCACTATCTGCTTTGCTGAGTTTTGCACCTTGTAAAAACTGCGCTACATAAGCCGAGTCGAGAAATGCACCGATATAGGCATTCTCCTTGTTGATGGTAGTATCTACCGGCATCAGTTCCGGTTTTTTTTCGGCAGACATGTTGCAAGCCACCAGGAATATGCCAACTAAAATACTTAAGGATATAACTGAATAACGACGCAAACCCAACACCACGTACATGTGTTTACTTTTTCCTAAGGTAAAAGGCTTCAATTAATGCCTGCCATTTTTTTTATACCTTTCATACATTGATCGATCCACCCCAAATTTTCACACCATGAAAGGAAGTACAAAAACACTATTGGGCTTTATGGCTGGTGTAGCAGCAGGCGTAGGCATTTATGCATTTCTGAAATCTGAAGATGGCAAAGTATTCAAAGACAAATTGAAAAAAGCCGCCAACGATCTGAAAGATGAAATAGTGGACCTGGCAGAAAAAGGCAAACAAAAAATGAGCGACTGGGAAGCAGAAAACAGCACGGCAAAAAACGATTAATATGGCAAAGGAAGAAAGCAAATCATTGTTCGACGAAGCAAAGGAAACCTTAGAGCAAACCATTGGCGATCGCATGCTGCTGGCCAAAATGGAAACAGCCGAAAAAGTGGCGCTCATCTCAGGCAAACTGATCCTGTTTACCTCCGCAAGCATCTTCCTGTTCTTTGCATTGTTTTTTTTGAGCCTGATGGCAGGCTATTATTTTGCTGAGGTGTTTGAAAGTTTGTTTGCCGGCTTTGCATTGGTAGCGCTATTCTATGTATTGCTATCTGTGCTGGTGTTTGTAGTAGGCCGCAAATACCTGGTGCCAAAAATTGAATCGTCTATCATCGAAACCATTTTCAACGATGATCCCAAATAGAAGTTCTGCAAAACATTGCAGCCATCTTCCTTCATGCATTTGCGCTTCAATATTTTTTATACATGAGTAGATCGTACAAAATACAAAGTCCCATTACCGACCTGGCGAGCCTGAGAGCCGAAAAGCTAAAGTTGCGGGAGCATATCAAAGCATCTGACCTGCGCCTGAAGCAGACTGTAAAAGAATGGCCGCTCACATCTGTATTCAATATTGCACACATGGTGGGCAATGCAGTACTGCCCAAGCATATTGGTACATTGGCAGCGGGTGTATTGGGCTATAAAGCCTCGAAGAAAAATTTTCTTTTCCCCTTACTAAAAGCCACAGCTGTTTTCGCAGGCACGCAGCTTATCAAGCATTTTACCAAAGGCAAATCCGATATAGAAATAGAAGATAACGAAACTGGTGAAGGCTAGCCAGCACTTAAGCCTGTGCAAGTATATGCTTCATAATTTGCACCGCATGCTCCCTGCTGTTTTCGATGAACCAGATATGTGTATCCATGCCGCCGCATACTACACCGGCAAGGTATAGGCCCGGCACATTACTCTCCATCGTTTCCGGGTGATAAGTAGGATATTGCTTTTCATCTTTACTCAACACCACACCCATTTTTTCCAGTAGCGAAAAATTGGGTTTATAGCCGGTCATAGCGATCACAAAATCGTTGGGTATGGTTACTATTCCCTGTGGGGTAGCAATGTCCACTTCGTATTCGCGGATAGCCGCCAATGTTGAATTGGCAAATGCACGAATACTACCTTCTTCAATGCGGTTCACAATATCGGGCCGCACCCAATATTTCACCCGCTCTCCCACTTGTTCGTCTTTCATTACCATGTTAACGTGGGCCCCTTTGCGCCAGGTTTCCAAGGCCGCATCCACAGCAGAATTATTGCCACCCACTACCAGCACCTGTTGAAATGCATAGAAATGAGGGTCTTTGTAATAATGCGTCACTTTTGGCAAAGTTTCTCCCGGCACCTGCATGCGAACAGGCTCGTCGTAAAAGCCTGTGGCCACTATCACTTTTTGGGCAACGTATTGCTGCTTGCTGCTGGTTACTTCAAAAAAACCAGATGATACCCGCTTTACATCTTCCACAGATTCAAACAGGCGCAGGTTCAAATTGAACACTACCGCTACACGTCTATAATATTCCAACGCCTCTGCCCTATTGGGTTTGGGATGAAGGCAGGTAAATGGCACCCCCCCGATTTCCAATCGTTCGGAAGTGCTAAAAAAAGTCATATTGGACGGGTAGTTGTACAAGCTATTCACCAGGCAACCTTTTTCAATAATCACATAGGATTTGCCTGCACCTAATGCTTCAATGCCGCAAGCCATCCCAATGGGGCCGCCGCCAATAATCAAAATATCTACCTGCTCTGCCATGTAACGAAAATACGCTGTTGCAACGGTTATAAAATTTCGGTTCCGGATAGCCTTGTCGAAAATTTTGCACCCATATTTTGTTGCATGCTGTTACAGTTCCTTACCTTACCAGCCCCAAACACTGCACACCTAATTGCCGGTTGAGTTCGACTGCCTGTTATGAATAAACAGAAAGACATTACGATTTACGACATTGCTGAAATACTGGGCATTTCCATTGCCACGGTAAGCAGGGCGCTAAATGATGATGAGAAGGTGAGTAAGAAAACCAAGAAGTCTGTGGCTGACTTAGCTGCAAAACTTGGTTACAGGCATAACAATTTTGCAAGCAATTTGCGCAAGCAAAAAACCAATACCATTGGCGTAATTGTGCCAAGGCTGAATAGCTTTTTCATTAAAGATGTACTCACCGGTATAGAAAAAGTAGCAACTGCTGCCGGGTACGATATCCTTATTGCCAACTCTTCCGAAACCATTGCAAAGGAATCATCCAATGCCAACAGCTTATTCCATAAACGGATGGATGGCGTGATCGCTTCGCTGAGTATTGAAACCACCAACCTCAAGCATTTTGAACCCTATGCAGAAAAAGGAATACCCGTTGTATTGTTCGACCGGGTATGCAACGATATCGAATTTCCGAGAGTGATCATCGACAATACACGCTGTGGCTATATGGCCACCGAACATTTGATAGAACAAGGATGCAAGCGCATTGCATTTATTACAGGAAACCTCAGCAGTAGCGTATATGCCCAACGCCTGGAGGGTTACAAGAATGCATTGAGAGACCATAAACTTCCTGTAAGCGATTCGCTGATCTTTATTACCGACCTGTCGGAAGAAAGTGGTGTGATGACTGCACATAAACTGCTGCATATGCGCAACAGGCCCGATGGTGTTTTTGTATCCAACGATTTTGTGGCCACGGTATGCATGCATGAATTAAAAAGCAAAGGCATTCGCATTCCGGAGGATATGGCATTTGTGGGTTTTAACAACGACACGGTGAGCAGGTTGATTGAACCTCCATTGTCTACCATCCATTACCCCGGTTTGGAAATGGGAGAAATTGCAGCCCGACAATTGATGGGTATGCTAAATGGTACAGCCAATATGCAACAAACCAATACCATTATTCTTCGTTCCGATCTGCTGGTGCGGGCATCTTCGCTGCGCAAAAAATAGATCCGGTAACTGGGTACAATTACCCCTTCCCTTTTTTTACCCGTAGCATTTGAATGGCCACCGCCACTGCAATGAGTAGTAGGCCAATAAAAAATTCATTGCCTAAAAATTTATTCTCGCCAAATAACACAAAGGCCAGCAGTATGCCATACACGGGTTCTAAATTGTAAGTAAGATTGAGCGTAACAGCCGACAGGTATTGCAAAGCCTGCAACTGCAGTAGGAAAGCCCAAACCGTACAAAGCAATGCCAAAATAATCAACCATAGCCAATCGTACCCAACCGGCAGCATGGCTTCTCCTTTATACAATACATACCATGGCAGCAATGCCGACAAAGCCATGAGTGCACCCGTCATTTCCCAAAATGTGATATGCCAGCCATCGAGTTTTGCATTCACCATTCGCTTATTTAAAATGGAAAACAATGCACTTAAAGCCGCTGCAGCCACACCCAGTGCAATACCTATTTTGTACTGCGCATCAAAATGGAAAATGATATAGATACCGCTCATGCACATCAGGCCGAGCAAGAGCTCCACCGGCTTCCAACGCCTCCGCATGATAACGGGCTCGAGTAATGCAGAAAAAAAACCGGAAGCAGAAAAACAAACCAATGCAATAGAAACATTGCCATATTTCACACTACCAAAAAACAGGAGCCAGTGAATGCCCACAATGGCACCAATGCCCAGTAGTTTCCAGATAGATGAAGCCGCCACCCACAATTTGCGTTTTAAAACCGGGAATACCAGCAGCAAGGCCAGGGTAGCCAACAGCAAACGCCACCACACCAGCGATGCTTCGTGCAATGAAATGAGTTTGCCCAGTATGGCTGTAAAACCTGCGAGCAACACCGCAATATGTAATTTGATATAGGCCCAACGCATAGGGGCAAAAATAGGGGCCGGTTGTATGCGTTCTTTATGCAGCCTATTTAATGTCAGTTTACAATGGCAAAAGATTGGGTATTATTGTACATAAACCAACCGTTGTATGGCTGCTGCTATTACCATTAAAAATCTTTGGAAAAGTTACAGTGGGAATGCTGTGCTGAAAGGCATAAACCTGGAAGTGCATGCCGGGCAAGTGATTGGATATATTGGCCCAAACGGTGCGGGCAAAACCACTACGGTAAAAATTTTGTGCGGCCTGCTGGCCGGGTACGAAGGAGAAGTTTGGATCGGCGACATCAACATCAAAGAGCAGCCGCTGGAAGCCAAAAGAAAAATTGGTTTTATTCCTGAGCTGGCTGAATTGTACGAAAACCTTACCCCACACGAGTTTCTGCATTTTATGGCAGCGCTGTACGAATTGGATGCCGATACTGCAGAACTACGCATGCAAAAAATGCTTTCCGCATTTAGCCTCGAAGCAAACCTGCATCAACGCATGGATACTTTTAGCAAAGGCATGCGGCAAAAAGTGCTGATCACCGCAGGGTTGTTGCACAATCCGGAGATCATAGTAATGGATGAACCACTCAGCGGGCTGGATGCCAACAGCGTGATCATTGTAAAAGAATTGATCAGCAAATTGGCTGCCGAAGGAAAAACCATTTTCTACAGCAGCCATATGATGGATGTGGTAGAAAAAGTAAGCGACCGCATCATCCTCATCAACCAGGGAACCGTAGTAGCCGATGGAAGTTTTGAAGAGCTGAAAAAAGAACAGGGCAACCAAAGCCTCGAAAACATATTTGCTCAGCTTACGTCCAACAATAGCCTGCATGAAGCAGCTACCGATTTAATGAACGCATTTAAGTAACCGGCATGAGCAAGCTCAACTTCATCAACAGGGCATTGTTGTCCATAGTAATGTTGCCTGCAGCGCTGTATCGCAAAAGCGGCGCCAATACACAGCAAGTGCGAAGCATCCTTTTGTACAAACTCATGATGGACGACCGAAGGCCCAGTGGTCTGCAGTTGTCTAAAACCAGGGCAGATAAAGCTCCCATTTCCGGCAGCAGCTTCCGCACTGTTTTTGTCTCGGCAATCATGGGTTGTTTTTACGTCTTCCCATTTTTTATCACCAATGATGCACTTACTACTTTCACTATTTACTATACCATGTTCATAGTGATGCTGGCACTCACACTGATCACCGATTTCACCAGCGTATTGATCGATGTGCGGGACAATTTCATTATCCTTCCCAAGCCCGTAAGCGATGCCAGTTTTGTGATAGCACGCATTTTGCACATCACCGCACATGTATTGAAAATAATGCTGCCCATGTCGGTGCCCGGCCTTATTGCCACTGGTATTAAGTATGGTTGGTTGTCGACAATCCCATTTTTGGCAATGGTGTTTCCTGCAGTGGCGTTCACTATTTTTCTTATCAATGCCATTTACCTGCTGGTACTTAAATTATCCACCCCCGAAAAATTCAAGAGCATTCTCAGCTATATACAAATTGGTTTTGTGATACTGGTGTACGGCAGTTACCAAATACTTCCACGCATGGTATCGAGTGTAATTGATGCGTCCAGCATTATTGGTTATCACCCCTTGCTATTGGTAGTGCCACCTTATTGGTTTGCTGCTACCATGCAGCAACTCATTCTCACAAAAAATGAACTGGTAGTATGGATCGCAATGGCCCTGTCGCTGCTGATGCCTGTAATAGGCATGATAGCTGTGGTGCGATTCTTCGCCCCCACTTTCAACCAAAAGTTATCGATGATCGCATCAGGTTCTGTTGCAGATACACCAGGCAAAAAGCATAACAGCAGATGGTCGAAGCAAAGCTATAGTCAATGGTTGTCTACCATCATCTCCCGAAACCGGTTGGAACGCCATGCTTTTTTATTTAGCTGGAAAATGATGCTGCGCAACCGTGATTTCAAATTGAAAGTATACCCCGGGTTTGGCTATATCATTGTGATCATAGTGGCCAGCATGTTGCGGAGTAAATCGAATACCAATCTGTTTGAATTGTTGCGCCTCGATTCACCACATGCAAGCAGCATGGCCGTACTAGCGGTGTTGTATTTGCCTGGCCTCACCAGTATGGGAGCTTATGCCCAAACTTTATATACCGAAAATTCAAAAGCCGGATGGATATTTCATACCAGTGCTCTGCAGCAACCGGGCCGTTTAATAGCAGGTTCTGCTAAAGCTGTGTTGGCCCAATTGCAAATGCCCATGCTGCTCCTGTTCTCCATTGTATTATTCATTATAAACGGATGGGTGATGGTGCCCCATATATTGCTGGCATTTTTCAATCTCGCCCTCATGCTTACAGTTACCGTATTATTGGGTAATCGTCATTTGCCATGGACCATGCCGGTAAATAAAAGTAACCAGGGAACAACCGTTATCAAAACACTGTTGAACATGTTGCTGCTGGTGGTACTTGCAGGAGTACATGCATTATTAATTAAACTGCCCTACGGAATCTGGATGATACTCCCCATCTCTATTTTGGCTTGTTGGTTTTGCTTCAAAAGCATTACTAACCTGCGTTGGCACCAGGTTCAATTGCAGGAACAATAAACGGGGAAAATATTAACCGTTTTGAGTAGAAAGCGAAGAACTGCTTTTTACTTTCTTGCGATAGTTTTTAAACAAACTATTCCATTGAATTTTGAGTACGCCTAACACGCCCTCTTTAATAATGCCTTTATTCATTTTGCTTACGCCCACTCTTCTATCCACAAAAATGATAGGCACTTCCACAATTTTGAAATGGAGTTTCCAGGCGGCAAATTTCATTTCTATCTGGAAGGCGTAGCCTACAAATTTTATCTCATCAAAATTGATGGCATCCAGCACTTCCCTTTTGTAGCATACAAAACCTGCAGTAGCATCTTTCAAAGGTATCCAGGTGATAAGACGGGTATAGAGGCTTCCACCGCGGCTGTAAATATGCCGGTCGATCGGCCAGTTTTCTATGCCGCCTCCTTTTACATACCTGCTACCTACTGCTACATCGGCTCCCATCGCACAGGCCTGCACTAATCGCGACAGGTCTTTGGGGTTATGGCTAAAGTCGGCATCCATTTCGCAAATGAATTGGTAGCCTCTTTCCAACGCCCATTTAAATCCATGAATATAGGCAGTACCCAAACCCAGCTTTCCTCTTCTTTCTTCCAAAAATAATTCGCCATCAAAGTCTGCCATCCGGTTGCGTACTATATCGGCAGTACCATCGGGCGATCCGTCATCAATTACCAAAACATGAAATCCATCCTGTAGCTGAAATACAGCTTCGAGAATGGCATTAATATTCTCCCTTTCGTTATAAGTTGGTATGATAACTAATTTCATCACTGCTATGGGTCCTTAAAATATGGGCAAACATACAATATCAAAATATATGAAACGGGGTAACACTATCCCAACAGTATTATAAATGTTGGTCAGCTTCCTGCACAGCCGGTTACAAAATAGCAACAAATCATCAATTCGCACCCTCACATAGAATCACTTTGGAAAATGAAAACATTTTCCAAAGCATCATCAACCGGGCATATGCTACACTGCACCATCGGCATCCGAAAGCGTGTTGCAACAAAGGTTATGCCTATTTTTTGGCCAATATGGATTTGTGTAAAATTTCGGTGAGCTTTTGCTTGGTGTGCTGGGGAAAATCGCCCTGCATCATCCAGTCGTAATAGCTACGTTCGGCTCGTAGTACATCTTCCACCACTTTGCCTTTATGCTTACCAAAGTTGAAAACAATTTTATCGTCCACTACAATCATGCGACGGGCAAAATCAACGATCACTTCTTCACCCACGGCTTTGATAATGCTTTCTACCGTATTACCAATTTGCGGGTACTTCCCTATTTGCGCATCCAGCACTTCCCATGTGGCAGTAGCATCTACTTCGGCGCTATGTGCATTTTGCAAATCTTTGCCGCAGTAAAACTTGTAGGCTGCAGAAAGGGTGCGGGGCTCCATGAGGTGAAACACTTTTTGAACATCCACCAGTTTGCGTCCCTCAATTTTAAAATCCTGGCCGGATCGTAAAAATTCTTCCACCAGTAGCGGTATGTCGAACTTGTTGCTATTGTAACCACCGAGGTCGCAGTTTTCGAGAAACTGTTTTATTTCGTTGCCGGCCTGCTTGAAAGTAGGAGCATCTTTTACCATTTCATTGCTGATGCCATGCACATCAATAGACTGCTGGGGAATCGGCATTTCTGGATTAATGAGTTTGCGTTTTACCTGGCGGGTGCCATCGGGCGAAATTTTTACAATTGCAATTTCAACAATGCGGTCGGTGCCAATATTGACGCCCGTAGTTTCCAGGTCGATAAATGCAATAGGGCGTGTTAAACTAAGGTTCATAAAGTGGGGGCGATTTCCTGATCCAAAATAAAATGATAAATGAAAGGTAATTGAAAATAGGTGATTGCTATCATATTAACCCTGTTGCATTAACCCGGAAAATATGGTTGGCAAATCGAGCCCATCGAAGGTGCCACTGCTCATGAGCAACACGCTTGCATTTTTTACGGGCAATTGTTGCATCCATGTTTCCAATGCCTGCCTTGTATTCAACACTGCAAGATCGGTGCGGGCAAAGCCTTGCTGCACATCGGTTTCGGCCAATGGCGGCATTTTTTTTATTTCCAATGCATGATTGCTGTAGTACACGCAGGCATGGTCTGCCGCATCCAGTGCATGTGCATAATGCGGCATAAACTCGGCATTGAGGCTGCTGTAAGTATGCAGCTCCAACAGGGCGATCAGTTTGCGATCCGGGAACTGCTGTTTCACTGCCTGTATGGTAGCTTTCACTTTGCTGGGCGCATGGGCAAAATCGCGAAACACGGTGGTGGTTTCATTTTCTAGCAACACTTCCAGCCTTTTGGAAGCACCGGTAAAATCGGATATGGCAGCAGCAAACTCTACGGTGCTAATGCCAAGTTCGGCACAAGCCAGGCGGGCAGCTTCCATGTTCAGCAGGTTATGTTCGCCAAATACTTTCAGGTCGGTTTGCGCATCGGGCCATTGCACCTGTGTATGCCCGTTCACAATGGAATGTTGTGGCACACTGTAAGGTTGGTAGCGAATATCTGCACGCTGGTTTTGTTCCACCAACGATTTCAATTCTTCATCGGCTTCGTTATAAATGAGCAGCCCACCTGCTTCAATTTTTTCGATAAAAATGCGGAACTGGCTTAAGTAGTTTTCGAAAGTGGGGAACACATTGATATGATCCCAGGCGATGCCGGTAATGATAGCCACCTGCGGAAACAGGAAATGGAATTTAGGCCTGCGTTCTATGGCACTGGCGGGGTACTCATCGCCTTCACAAACGATCACGGGTGCATCCGTCACATTTACACTCTGCGCAAAGCCGGGCAGTTTGGCACCCACCAAAAAGTCGAAATGCTTTTGGCAATGTTGCAGTACATGCATGATCATGGAGGTTGTGGTGGTTTTGCCATGGCTACCTCCCACTACTACCCTTGTTTTGTTTTTGCTTTCCTGGTAGATGTATTCGGGAAAGGAGTACACCGGCAGACCCAATGCATTGGCTTTCACCAGCTCGGGGTTATCGAGGCGGGCATGCATACCCAAAATAACCGCGTCGAGATCTGCAGAAATATTCGATTCGAACCAGCCCATCTGCGAAGGCAGAATGCCTTCCGCCTCCAGGTTGCTCCTCGAAGGCTCAAAAATCTCGTCGTCGCTGCCGGTTACCCGATATCCTTTTTTGTGCAGGGCTATGGCCAATTGGTGCATTACACTGCCACCTATTGAAATAAAATGAATCCTCATATCGTTGTACTATGGGGCAAAGTAAATCTTTTCAGCAATGTTAAGTATCAGCCCCGCTTGATCGATATCTGCTATCTTTACCTTTTAAATGAAACTTTATGCGCAAAGTTTTTGCATTCCTGGTTCTATTTTCTGCTGTGGTGGCTATTAGCAGTTGCAGCTCATCCAAGCGTGGCGTTGGCTGCCCCGGTAATCCTACCAACTATCGCCGCTAACAAGTTTCCCTTTATACTTATTCATTATGCCGTGGATTCCACTTCACTCGGAGGAACAGTTGTCTACCATCCGGGAAAAATCTGCCGACAAAACGCAGGTGATCTTTAAACACAGTACCCGCTGCAGCGTAAGCAGCATGGTGCTAAGCCGACTGGAAAAAGCCGGGCTTTCCGAGCATATCGATTTTTATTTTCTCGACTTAATCGCCCACCGCAACGTATCGAACCTGGTAGCCGAAAGTTTCCAGGTATGGCACGAGAGCCCGCAGGTTTTGGTGATCAAAAATGGCGAATGCGTGTACGACGAAAGCCATATGGGCATCCAGATGCACGAGATACTGGCAGAAGCAGCAGCATAGTCCAACTTGCTCCTTTCCTTATTGCAGCGCCCGATGGCGCTTTTTTTGTGCCGATGCTGCGCATGTTTCTGTACCTTAAAGCACCCTAAAATTTCCCGTATGACCGTCACAATTTTTGGTGCCACTGGCACGGTGGGTAAACAACTCATTACAATTTGCCTGGCCAAAGGCTGGCGTGTAAAAGCGTTTGGCAGAAACATGGAAAACCTGCTGGACAAGGACCTGCGCACCGAAAACTTTGAAGCCATTAAAGGCTATGTATTCGATGAAAAAGAAGTGCGGCATGCTATTGAAGACAGCGATGGCGTACTCTCTGTATTGGGTGGCGCTTTTGATGGCACCGACAAAGCCAGGAGCCTGGGCATTAAAAATATTATTGGCCAAATGGAAGCTACCCATGTAAAAAGAATAGTGGCGCTGGGTGGTAAAGGCTGCCTGCAAAATGAAGACGGCGAATACCTGATGGATGCTAAAGATTACCCCGAAGAATATAAACCCGTGGGCAACGAACACCGGCAGGCGTATTTGTATTTGAAAGCCTCTTCCACCGATTGGACCTTTGTATGCTCGCCCGATATTCTGCCCAAAGATGCCGACAACCACTTCACCACTTTGAGTGAAAAGCCTGCACCGGGCAACCAAATCAATGCGGGCAACCTCGCCTTATTTATGGCAGAGGAATTAGAACAACAAAAATTCATCAAGCAAAGAGTGGGCATTTCTAACCTGTAGCGCTATCAGTAAATACTATGCTACCTTTGGCCTCTTGATCATTTTAATTCTACAAGGTGCATATTGAAATTGACTTACCCACTATAGAACAGTTGGGAACCGAGCGACAGGAAGAGAATGAACATTTCAAATTGTTCCTGAAAAAGCAGCCCCAGGATTTGGTGGACGAACAGGTGATGGCCATCAACAAACATGTGGAAGCTGCTATCGATTGCCTGGCCTGCGGCAAATGCTGCACAAGGCTGATGGTAAATATTGATGATGCTGCTGTGCTACGTCTTGCCGACAGGCTACAACTTACCGAAGCACAGTTTAGAGAACGCTTTGTGGAAACCGGCTCATTCATGCAATTCATGAATGCCATTCCCTGCCATTTTTTAAATGGCAAAGCCTGCACTGTATACGAAATCCGCCCCGACGAATGCCGCAATTTTCCACAACTGGACAGGCCCGGATTTACCAATCGTATGTTTGGCACTTTCAGCCACTACGGCATGTGTCCCATTATTTTTAATGTGGTGGAGCGGTTGAAAACAGAGTTGGGTTTTAGAGAGTAATATTTGATTAAGCTTTTTTGTGCATGCAGGGTTCTTCGAGGTGTTAGCGCATCGCGGCTCGAAGTTCTTATGTAGCGATTCTGAGAATCGCAAAACAAAACCCCACTATTCATTACGGCGTGGTTAGCAGCCATTGCTACGGAACGGGACATTGGTACGAAAGGATTATGTCCTACTGACTGCGGAATAACTGGAGACGTTGTCGGAAAGAAACCCATGCCTCAAAGTGTAATATAAATCAGTTTCCACATCAACCAACAGCAGTAAATTGCTTACGGTAACGTATTGTTACAATAGTAATGTTTGCCGCTATTTTATAAAGACCGCCTGCCAATAGAATCGCACTATTCACTCTTTATGATCAGACTAAACCATTTTCTGCTTGCCACTTTAATAGTTTGTCTTTTTTCCTGTAAAAACGAGCAAGGCAATTCATACGCAATAAAGGACTTTAGAAAATCTCTTCAGCCCTTCCTTTTAAAAATTGTAACAAAAGGTATTGTAACATACCAAGGCAGATTGGATATTAAAAAGATAACTGATGAAGAATTAGTTCGATTAGGCAAGTCCGAAAATCCAATATTAAGAGCTACAGCACTTTCGGAAATGCTTGGCCGAAATTCGTTTAGTGCATTTGACATTATAATGAATCATCTTGACGACACAGCAATTGTTGCTACAGACAATGGAGAGTTTGGAATTAAGCTTGAAGCAGTGTCGGATTACTTAATAGGTAGAGCCTGGTGGAAAACAGCCCAGGAAAGAGACATGACCATTGAATCCGTTTTAACTAAGCATAATTATTTAAGTGCAGCCTATAACATTCTTACAAGGATAGAAGCACAAGAAAAATATTACTTAGTCATAAAGGATATGGCAACAAGGTCCAGACGTTTTGACCGGCAAGAAGGCATAAATGAAAAGGCGTTCTATGAAATTGAATATGCCTTATACGGGCTTGCCAAATTCCAGAAGACAGAAGATATACAAATGATAAAAGATCAATTGATGACCCAGGTTTGGGAATTAAGTGATATTTCTTTCCGACTTATGAAAGAGTTCCCTGACACAGCTTACCTTGATGTTTTACAGGAATACCACCGCAGGCAGTTCTATAAATTTTCAGGAAAAAGTCCTTATGGATTTACTGGATATTATGCGGACAGGGCTGCCCCTGAAGATTTTATCGGGGCATTGGCGGCACAACAAAATGAAAGGAGTGCTAAACTATTAGACACAATGCTCACCCGGTTGCCCAAGTATACATGCATGCCAGGCAAAGAATATATAATTAATTCAGTAATAGAACAGATTTGGGAACATCCCTGTCCTGCTTATGCCCAACTTAGAGAAAAAGTAAAACCTAAGGCCGAAGAACTTTTTAAGGACCGTACAACTATCCCCCTAGCTCCGGCTCAGCTTCCAATTGACACGACAAAAGGAACATATCATTGGTATAATTAAAATGAAACATAATCAGGTTGCAAATCAACCACCAATGGTAAATTGCTATTGGCAGCGTCTTATAACAAGACCAATACCTGCTGCTATATTAACAGTGCCGGCATTTCATAAGACACTACATCAAAAGCATTTAAAAACTAACCAGCCCATATGAAAAAGCTGATCGCTACTTGTGTCATTCTCCTGACAGTTTCCGGCACTTCATTATTTGCCCAAAATATAACTACCTCGCCAGACAGTACCCAGGCACTGCTTTGTAAAAAATGGACAATTGACTACGCAGAAATGGGAGGAATGAAAATTGGGAGAATACCCGGTACTCCAGAGATGAAATTTGAGTTCTATAAAGACAAAACCTTTATGGCAAGCAGCACAGATCCAAAAGAAGAAAATAAAGGTAACTGGCACTATGACCCCAAAAAAAAGATGATCAAGGCAATTATAGTGGGCGGAGGCAACTTTAGCATCATTTCTTTAAAAGAAGCTGAACTTGTTATGCTACCCGACATAAAAAACGCAACTCCAAACGACCCGACGGGAATAAAAATTTTCTATAAGTCCATAATGGAATAGATCACAGCGCAACTGGCGCAAGTGTTCTGCGAAGACTTGTGACTCAACAAATGCGCCCGATTGTATCAGGCATTCAATGACGCTCCTTCTACCCTCACAAAAATAATTGCGCATCAACTTGCGCAACCCAAAAGTTGCATATATATTTGCAACCTGAAGGTTGCGCAATTAATTATTGAAAATGAAACCAGATATTTTTCAAGCCATAGCAGACCCGACACGCAGGGCTATTTTAACCCTCATTGCCGTGCAAGCTTTAACCCCCAATGTAATGGCGGAAAAGTTTGATATGAGCCGGCAAGCTGTATCAAAGCATATTAAAGTATTGCAGGAATGCGAGCTGATCAAACCCGAACATTCCGGCAGGGAAATTTATTATCACTTTAATCCGAAGAAACTGCAGGAATTTGACAATTGGGTAGCCAGGCTCAGGAAAATGTGGGAAACACAATTCAACCAACTCGACAATGTATTATTCACACTCAAAAAACAGAAAAAATGAAAAGCACGCTGCTATTTGATTTCACAGTTGACAAAGCTGCGAAAACTGTATTCATCACAAGAGAATTTGACGCCGACCTATCACTAGTATGGGATGCATTTACCAAAGCGGAGATCCTTGACCAATGGGTGGCGCCGAAACCCTGGGTATCCAAAACAAAATTTATGGATTTCAAAGTGGGAGGACGAAGATTTTATGCGATGGTAAGCCCGGATGGAACACAGGAACATTGGGCCATCCAGCAATACACTTCCATCAGTCCGAAAACCAATTTCAAACTGTTCAATGCTTTTGCCGACAAAGATGAACACCCACAATTGCCAGGCTCTGATTGGGATTATACGTTCAGCGAACAAAATGGAACAACCACTGTGAATATTACTATTTATAACGAATCGCTTGCCCGTATGGAGAAGATGATCGAAATGGGCTTCACAGAAGGATTTAAAATGTCGATGAGCAATTTGGAAAACCTGTTGGCCACTTTATCGCAACGATCCTGAGCAAAGCAGAAGTCGGGTACAATATCTTTATCACGTGATTCAGAGAATCACCGAATTATCACTTCGAGGTGCGCTGCGCTAACACCTCGAAGAATAGCTAATCGTAAACAACTACACACAACTGCAAATTCTTATAGCATGAAGATTTTGAAATTGATTCTTCCCCTTTTCATAATGTCATTTTTCTCACTTCAATGTAAGTCTAAAACAGAGGCAAGATTTTTAATAGTAAACAGTAGCAGAGCTGATATAGATTCCCTAATCATCTATCCCAACGACAAAATATTTGTGACGTTAAAAGAAGGCGACTCATTAACCTATTATTCAAATATGACAAACCTGCCTAAGGTTGACGGCGCCTATCTTCTTTCATTTAAGCAAAAAAATACTGCTCAACTCAAAAATTATGTTTTCGGTTATTACTCCAATGGTTTCCCGGTAGAAAAAGAAACAAGAATTGAAATCTTAACCGACACATTTCTTATTAACCAATATTACGGCAACTATTAAAGTGGCACACATTACCGGCTTAATGTAAACTGCAGGTGTTAGCAGCTTCGAGGTACGCTGCACTAACGCCTCGAATAACAATGCACTCGCCACCGGAAATATTGGGCTTGTTTGACAAAGGTCCTTATAGTGTTCATCCTATTTATTGAAGATCATATTGTCCAAAGCATACCTGTTGCTTTCCATAAATTGAATGAGAGCAGCAAACAAAATGATGTGCATTAATTGAGATGGGATAGCCTCCCAATTCTCAATGAGGGTTGTTCCCAAAAGCAAAAACAGCATTACAATGGCACCGGCAAATGCTGCGGGCTTGGTGAACATCCCTGTTAACAATAGCAGCCCTACTGCGAACTCTGCTATGGGCAAGCTATAACTAAAAGGCACTACTAATGCTTTGGGCAAAATGGATTTTTCGAAACTGCTAACCAACCATTGGCTAAAGGTTTGGAGCTTGGGCAAACGAACCAATCCGTGCCCCAGCATACTGATAGCAATAGCCAAACGTAAAATCAAAAAAGGGTAAGTGCTCATCTACTGTTTATTTAATTGTGTTCGATGATGCAAATCTCACACCGACAATTCGATTATGTTTGTACGAACAATGGATTAATCTGTACATATCAAGGATGAAAATCAGGAACCTTTATTTGCCTTATGAGATCGGCTTGTTTGAAACAGATGAGTATATAGCCAATGAACATAAGAATACCTATTTCGAGATGCTCTTCATACTGGAAGGGAAAGGCACTCAAATCATTAACCAACATGAGTTGGGCTATACGGAGAATAAACTCTTTTTACTTTTTCCGCAGGATACCCACGGCTTTGAGGTAAAAGAAAAAACAACTTTTTTCTTTCTTCGGTTTAATGAAAGCTATTTGAAAACACAGCCCAAAGAATGGCTTCAAAAACTCGAGTACATTTTTTACAACCACGATCATTTGCCTGGTTGTATTTTGAAAAATGTAGAAGACAAACCCTTGATACGGGCACTGGCACTGGCTTTGCTAAAGGAGCAGGCATTGCAAAACAGGTATCAACATGAAGTCATACAACAGTTGATGAATACGTTTATTACCATTGCCGCCAGGAATATAGCGCTAACAGAAACTGCAGAACAAAAACATCCGACAAAACCATTATCGGTATTGGGATATGTACACCAAAATATCTATTCGCCAGACCAGTTAAAAATAGAGAACCTGGCTACGCATTTTAATGTATCCCCCACCTATATGAGTGAGTACTTTAAAAGGCAAACCGGTGAAAGCTTCCAGCAATACGTTGGAGCGTATCGAATCAAATTAATTGAAGCCCGTCTCTTATATACTAATTTCAGGCTAACCGAAATTGCCCATGAGTTTGGCTTTTCGGATGTGAGCCACCTCAACAAACAGTTTCAAAAACACAAAGGCATGAGCCCAAGTGAATTTAAAAAGTTGACCAGTAAATTCTGAAACATTTCAATCGCCACCTTGCCTTGGGGCGCATAAGCATTATTATCTGCGATCTTCGACATTTGCAATGTCGAAGCCGTATCGGCGGATTTGCAATCCGCTTGTATAGCTTATAAACCAAAGATGGCTATCCTTCAGCCCCCTGTACTTTGCTATGTTTATTGAAAGACAGTATTCCTACAATTGGTATTTGTTTCCCGGGTTACAAACCCGGTGATAGGGATTCAGGATTGCAAATCCTGAATAGCACAGAACAGCAGCCTTAATGCTGCACAGGAACTGGCTTCAGCCTGATGATGCGCAGGGCATGCATTAGTTTCATCACTGTATAAGTAGGATCCCACTCGAACCAGCGCTTGGCGAAGTTGGGGGAACTGCCATGCTTGTGATGGTTGTTTTGAAACAACTCGCCCAACAGAAAAATGCCCCATGGTTCGCTGTTGCGGCTATGGTCGCCATTGTTGAAATTGGCATAACCGTATTTGTGTCCGCACCAGTTTACAATAGCACCCTGCACTGGCCCCATCAAAAAATGAATGGGCAATAACAGGTACCACCATGCACTGGGAGCGAAATAAATATAAAATGTAATGTAACCGGCCATGAAGAATAAACGCACCAGCGTATGGTCGGCAAAGCGATCGAGCTGCTTCCAAATGGGCAGGTAATCGGTCGTGAACTCTTTTTCAACCGTGAGTTTATTGTTGAGGAACTTGTTGTAGATATTCCTGGTATGGATCATCATGCCCCATACATCTTTAAAAAAATGTGGGCTATGCGGATCATGTTCTGTATCGCTGAATTTGTGGTGCATGCGATGCATCACCGCATAGGCACGGGGCACCAAATACGAAGAGCCTTGTGTAAGCCAGGTGAGCAGGTAGAAGATGCGTTCGCGGTTTTTACCGGTGGTGTACATCTGGTGACTGGCAAAGCGATGCAGGAAAAATGTGTGAAAGAACAAAGACAAAAACCAATGCACGAAAAAGAAAATAAGGATAGCCCACATAACAAAAAAACTACGGTAAGGTGAATGAGGCGGCGAAGGTAGCAGTATGCAGCAGGTACAAAAGCAGAAATGCAGAAATGAAAATTAATTGTGAAATGGTTATGATGTGGCAGCCCGGAATTATTGAATAGATGAAGGCATGCCGGACTGAGCTGCGGCTTTGTGCGTGGGCGTACCATGTACAAAGCGAAGGCCGGAACAACTGTCCGGCCTTGCTCTGGGCTGAGATGCCCTCAATCAAAAATTGGCGTGACTATTTCAATTCGAGGTTTGCCTGCAACACATCTTTAGAACTGCCACCCACAAAAATGTGGAAAGCGCCCGGTTCAATTTGTGGCTTACCGGTTTCGTCGAGGTAGCTCAGCAATGCTTTGTTGATTTTGAAACTCACTGTTTTTTGTTCGCCGGGTTGCAAAGTAATTTTTTCGAAACCTTTCAACTCTTTTACCGGACGCACACGGTTGGATACCAGGTCGCGGATATAAAGTTGTACAATTTCTTCGCCTGCTTTGGCACCGGTATTTTTTACAGTAACCGAAGCGGTAACGGTTTCAGCAGCAGCCATTGAGGCTTTGCTCAACTGCAAATTACTGTAAGCAAACGTGGTGTAGCTCAAACCAAAACCAAACGGATACAAGGGATCGTTGGGAATATCGCGGTAACGGCTATACCAGTTGCCTGCACCATCGGTAGGATCGGGACGGCTGGTGTTCATGTGGTTGTAGTACACAGGTATTTGCCCCACTGAATAAGGAAAACTCATAGCAGTTTTTGCAGAAGGATTGGCTGCGCCAAACAACACATCTGCCACGGCATTGCCATGCTCTGTTCCCAGTATCCAGGTGTATACAATAGCATCGCAGTAAGGCTCGGCCTTGGTAAGTACCAATGGACGGCCAGAGCTTACCAATGCAATTACTTTTTTACCGGTTTGCTTCAGTGCTTTCAGCAATTCAATTTGTCCATCGGCAATTTCGGGCATGGCAATGCTGCGATCTTCGCCGGCCATTTTGCCGCTGATGCCAATGTTTACTACAATCACATCGGCAGATGCTGCTGCAGATTTTGCTTCGTCAATTAAAGCAGGGGATGTTTCGAATGCATCATTGTATCCTTTGGCAAACTGCACATTGGCACCTGCATTTTTCAAACCTTCCAATACAGTAACGGGGTTGTAAGCTGCGCTTTTAGCATTGGCTACCCAAAAGTCGAACATATCATCTACACTGGCAGCAAGGTTGCCCACCAATGCAATTTTAGCAGATGCACTCAGCGGCAAGGCGGCGCCGTTGTTCTTCAACAGCACAATAGATTTCTGACCGGCTTCGCGGCTTGCTTTTCTATGTTCGGCAGTAAACACATTATTTTTTTGACGTTCTGGATCGCAGTTGCGAAACGGATCGTCGAACAGGCCCAATTTGAACTTATAGGTAAGTATGCGGGACACAGCATCGTTAAGTGTTTGTATGCTTACTTTTCCTTCTTTTACCAGGCCGGGAATTTCTGAAACCATTGCACGGGTTTCCATATCGATCATGCTGCCGGCGTTAATGGCTTTCATGGCAGCATCTTTATTGTCTTTTGCATAGCCGTGAATGATCATTTCGCCAAACGAATTCCAGTCGCTTACCAGGAACCCTTTAAAACCCCATTGCTTTTTCAACACATCGTTTACCAAAAAGGCATTGCCGCTGGCAGGTACCGCTTCAAACACATTGAAGCTATTCATTACGGTGGCAGCACCTGCTTCAATAGCAGCTTTATACGGTGGCAGGTAAAAATTGAACGCATGGTAGCGGTCAACATTTACATGGTTGTACTCGCGGCCACCTTCAACAGCGCCATACACGCCGAAGTGTTTTACGCAGGCCAGCAAATTGTCTTTTCCAAAACTGCCCTGAAATCCTTTAACCCTTGCAGCAGCTATCACGCCACCCAGGTAAGGATCCTCGCCACCGCCTTCCATCACTCGGCCCCAGCGTGGGTCGTGGCTAATATCCATCATGGGGGCAAAGGTCCAGTGCAGGCCTTCGGCGCTGGCTTCTTTAGCAGCTATGCTTGCAGCTTTCTCACTCAGTTTAGCATCCCATGCACAGGCATCGGCCAATGGTATAGGAAAAATGGTTTTGTATCCATGTATCACATCATAGGCAAAAATGAGGGGAATACCCAGGCGGTTTTCTTTCATGGCCAATTCCTGTATCACACGGGTTTCCTCGGCACCGGTTACATTGAGCATGGAACCCACTTGTCCTTTGCGCACCATTTCCATTTTGGCCTTCTGGCCGGGGTCGTTGGCAGCCGGGCCTGTAAACACACCACCGTTCAACTGGTTGAGCTGGCCGGCTTTTTCCTCCAGGGTCATACGGCTCAGCAAATCGGCCACCCGCTTTTCTACCGGCAGGCTTTTATTCTTGTATGCTGCATTTTGAGGACTGGAATTTTGGGCCAAACCCACCATGGTCATTGCTACAAAACCGGTTGTAGCCAACAAAAGTTTTTTCATAGTTGCAAACGAAATATTAATTGATGCGGTTAAGTTATCCAGTATTGGATAAACAAGGCCTTATTACAAAATATCCTATCGGTTTTTGCTAATAAAATATCAGTTTCTGCCAACAAAAAACGGCTTTCATGTTGCCATGAAAGCCGCTGTATTCCTAATCAATTTTTTAAATACTAAAAGCTGTGTCGATGATTTCGGCCTGCTCTTTTGCATGCACTTTGCCATAACCCGTGGCCGTTGCAGCGCTTGCCTTGCGGCTGATGATGCCGAAATTGATAGAAGACAAATTCATTTTCAGGAAAGTGGCAGCACCCATATTCATAGGCTCTTCCTGCACCCAGAACCAGGTAGCATTGTTGTATTTTTTGTTCAATGCATTCAGTTGTTGCACTGGCAAAGGATAGATCTGCTCTAACCTTACGATAGCAACATCATCATGACCACCTGCATTTTTTCTTTCGAGCAGTTCAAAATAAATTTTACCGCTACAGAACAACACTTTTTTCACAGCAGCTGGTACAGTTACTGCAGCATCATCTATCACTTCTTTAAACCCACCTTGTGTAAACTCACTGAGATGGCTGTAAGTGCCCGCGTAGCGCAGGTTGGCCTTAGGGCTAAAGTTGACCAATGGCTTACGGAACTGCCAGGTAATTTGCCTGCGCAGCATGTGGAAGAAGTTGGCCGCTGTGGTAATATTCGTAATGACCATATTGTTCTCTGCACAGCTTTGCAGGAATCTTTCCATACGTGCACTGCTATGCTCCGGCCCCTGCCCTTCGTAGCCGTGTGGCAGCAAAAGCGTCACGCCATTCATGCGGTGCCATTTTTGTTCGGAAGCACTAATGAACTGGTCGATCATGGTTTGTGCGCCATTCACAAAATCGCCAAACTGCGCTTCCCACAACACCAATGCATGCGGGTTGGCCATGGCATAACCATACTCAAAGCCAAGCACGGCATATTCACTCAACAGCGAATTGTAAATTCTGAATTCTCCCTGGTCGTCGCTTAAATGTGCCAGGCGATTGTAGTAAGCATCTGTTGCTTCATCACGAATAATTGCATGGCGATGGCTGAATGTACCGCGACGCACATCCTGTCCACTCATCCGCACATCATAGCCTTGTTTACAGATGGTAGCGTATGCCAATAATTCGCCGGTGGCCCAATCAAATTTTTGTTCGGTCTCGAACAATTTGTTTTTATCTGCCAGCAGTTTTTCTACTTTCTTAATTGGCTTAAACCCTTCGGGCACGGCCATTATGCTATTGAAACATTCCAGCAATTGAGCTTCTGCCACACCGGTTTCCGGGCTTTGTTCAAAATCGGCTTCGGTAGCGGTGTGCAATTCACGCCACCATTCTTCCGGTTTTTGGTAAGTGTAAGGCAGCGGATTTTGTTTGATATTATCTAGACGCTCCTGCAGATCGGCCCAGAATTTTTTCTCCATCTCTTTGGCCAAAACCTGCGCTTCGCTGTCGCCGTTATTCAGCAAAAACTGAGTGTACATTTCACGGGGATTGGGATGCTTTTCAATCAATGCATACAAACCAGGTTGTGTGAATTTTGGTTCATCGCCTTCGTTGTGTCCGTGGCGGCGATAACATACCATATCTACAAACACATCGCAATTAAACTCCTGGCGATAACGTGTGGCAATATCCACCGCTTTCACTACCGCTTCCGCATCATCGCCATTCACATGAAATACGGGAGCCTGTACAGCGGCGGCCAATGAAGTACAATAGTCGCTACTTCTTGCATCCACAAAATCGGTAGTAAATCCAATTTGATTATTGATCACAAAGTGAATAGTGCCGCCGGTTTCATAACCATCCAGCTTACTCATTTGCAATACTTCGTACACAATGCCCTGGCCCGCAATACTTGCATCGCCATGAATAAGAATGGGCAATACTTTATCGTACTCGCAACCATACACCGCATCGGCTTTGGCGCGGCAAAACCCTTCTACCACGGGGTTTACAGCTTCGAGGTGGCTGGGGTTGGGTGCCAGTTTCAGGTTGATGGTTTTGCCATGAGCAGTGGTAGGTTGGCTACCAAAACCAAGATGGTATTTTACATCACCGCTACCCATGGTAGTATCAGGAATAGCAGTGCCTTCAAACTCGCTGAAAATTTGCTCATAGGTTTTACCCATAATGTTCGCCAACACATTCAAACGGCCACGGTGCGCCATACCAATTACTACTTCTTCCACACCGGCATCTGCAGCAGAGGTAATGATTTGATCGAGTGCTGCAATGGCGGTTTCACCACCTTCCAAACTAAATCGCTTTTGACCGATGTATTTGGTATGCAGAAATTTTTCGAACAACACACCCTGGTTCAACTTGTCTAATATGCGACGCTTCTGTTCAATGGGCAGCGGCGTATGGAAATTCTGTTCAATTTCCCTGGTGAGCCAGTCTACCTTTTTTTGATCGCTGATGTACTTAAATTCCCAACCCACATGGTTGGCATAGCAGTTCTCCAAATGGCTTACAATATTGCGTAGCGTGGTATGTCCCAACCCTATGAGTTCACCTGCATGAAAACTCTTGTCCAGGTCAGCTTCTGCAAAACCATAAAATTCCAGGTTGATATTGGCTCCCCTATCCAACCTTTTGCGAATGGGATTGGTACGTGCCAGCAAATGCCCTTTGTTCCTGTAACCTAATACCAAACGGTACGCCATGATCTCCTGCTTCCAGTTGGTGGCACCTGCCGATGTTCCAGGCTGCGCAGCAGTAGTGGCAGTTCCTCCATTGCTTACTTTACCGGCAGATACGGCAAAGTCAAATCCATCAAAAAATTTCTTCAATTCCGGGTCTACGCTTGCCGGATCAACTATATAATCGTTGTAGAGGTTTTCTATGAATTGAGGATGTTGGCTGGTGATGTAGGAGAAGTCTTTCATGCTAAATGCTACGAATTATATTATGGTGGTAATGTTTTCAAGCCTTTTCTCAAAAGGTGAGCAAAAGTAGGTTAAAAGCCAAAGCGATGAAATGTGAAAGCCAACCAAAAAAACAACGATTTTGGCCTCGCCCCGGCCTCATTTCAGCCTGATTTCCTGTTATTTAGCAGTAATATGGCTTCTCCCCGGTCAAAAAACACCAAAATAGTTTGGATGTTCATGGCCATCTCCCTACTTTTGCGTCCCAATTTTAGAACACATGGCTAATCATAAGGCAACCAAGAAAGACGTACGTCAGGCTAGCAAGCGCCGCGAACGCAACCGTTATTATGGCAAAACAACTCGTAATGCCATTCGTGACCTGCGAAGCACTACAGATGTAACTGCTAAGGAAGAAACCCTTCCTACAGTAGCTAGTCAAATTGACAAGCTGGCAAAGCGTGGCGTTATTCATAAGAATAAAGCTGCAAACCTGAAGAGCAAGCTGGCTAAGCACCTGAATGCTGCTAAAGCTGCTGCTACCGCTGCTTAATTGTAAGTAAGTCGTTACTCAACATATTTCATCCCGATCGATTTCCGGTCGGGATTTTTTGCGTTAGCCAAAGAAGTGATCATTTCATTCGCAATGCAGTTTCCACTTCCCGTTTCTAAAAACTTTCGGCACGGGTAGCTATTGCCCCTATTTTTACCCCTATGAGAATAATCGCTTGTGTTGCATGCTGCATCTTCTTCTGCAGTGTGGCAGTTGCCCAAACTACCCCATTCGAAAAAACAAAAGGTGCAGAAAGCGCCACCTACTTTGAAGCCATTGCATTTTACCAACAATTAGACAAAGCCTCCACTAAAGTGCAGGTGAAAGAAATGGGACTAACGGATGCCGGCTATCCGCTGCACCTGGTATTGGTAAGCAACGACGGTCAATTCGATCCTGCGCAATGGCATCAAAAAGGCAAAGCAGTAGTGATGGTAAACAACGGCATTCACCCCGGCGAACCCGATGGAATAGATGCCAGTATGATGTTGGTTCGCGATATCATTACCGGTACCACCAAACTACCCGACAATGTATGCCTCGGCATTATAGCCGTGTACAATATTGGCGGCAGCCTCAACCGGGGAAAGTATAGCCGTGCCAACCAAAATGGCCCTGCAGAATATGGCTTCAGGGGCAATGCGCAAAACCTCGACCTCAACCGCGATTTCACCAAGGCCGACAGCTACAATGCTCGCAGCTTTGCCAAGACATTTCATTTTTTGAACCCGGATATACTCATCGACAATCATGTGAGTGATGGTGCCGATTTTCAGCATGTATTTACCCTGCTCACCAGCCAGTACGATAAACTCGGAGCACCGCTAGGCAGCTGGCTGCGCACCAGTTTTGAACCCAGTCTTTACAAAGGCATGGATCAAAAAGGCTGGAAGATCTTTCCGTATGTAAATTTTGACAGCTACGACCTAAGCCGCGGTATGACGCAGTTCTACGATCCACCACGATATAGCAGTGGCTATGCTGCATTGTTTCAAACCATTGGCTTTGTTCCAGAAACCCATATGCTGAAACCTTACACGCAACGTGTACGCAGCACCTACGATTTTATGAGAACCATCATGGAACAATCTAGCGCCATGGCTGCTGATTTAAAAGCAAATCGCAAAGCAGCTTTGCAGCAGGTATTAGATGCCAAACAGTGGCCACTTGCATGGTCAGCCAACCGCAACCAACACGATAGTCTCACATTTTTAGGCTACCAACGCGACACCGTTATCAGCGAAGTAACAGGCCTACCCCTCATGCAATACAACCGCAACAAACCATTTACAGGAGGAGTAAAATTTTATAGCTATTTCCAACCGGGTAAACAAGTAACTGCACCGGCCTATTATGCCATTCAACAAGGCTGGCACGATGTAATAGATAGGTTGAAAGAGAACAACGTGAGTATGCGCCGATTGAATAAAGACAGTACGCTTACTGTAACTGCCTATTCCATTGAAGAATACAAAACCAGCCCACGTGCCTACGAAAAACATTATCGACAAACAGATGTAAAAGTGAAAGCCACTACGCAAACAATTCAACTGCACAAGGGCGATTATATCATCCCGGTACAGCAAGCCGCAAAGCGTTACCTACTCGAAGTGCTGGAACCCACCGGCGACGATGCCTTCTTTTCATGGAACTATTTTGACGCCATTTTGCAACAGAAAGAAGGCTATAGCGATTACCGATGGGATGATGTAGCTGCGAAATGGCTACAAAAAAACCCGGCATTGCGTACAGCATTGGAAGAAAAAAAGAAGGCTGATTCTGTGTTCGCCAAAAACAGCAGCGCCATATTAAATTGGGTGTATAAAAACTCGCCGTATTACGAACCGGAACATATGCGTTACCCGGTGTTCAGAATTGAACAGTAATGGCATAATTTCACGGCTATGGATTTCTTCCTACAGCGTGATTTTCGCAGGCTTTTCTGGTCTGCCCTACTTGTTTGCCTGCAAGTATTGGGCGCTCAATCGCAGAGCGCCCCTGCTATCACACTGCTCGATTTCAGGGAGTCTATTCCTGCACCAGGTGCCGTTATAAAATATTCCGAAGAAATTTATGGCCAGAGCAGCCCATGGCAGGTAAAATTGTTTACCTATCCCGAACACCAATTGGTGTGTACCTACTACTACTCCGACCTTACAAGTAAGATAAAAGAGGGCCCTTACCTGAAATATTACGCCAATGGACAACTCGCCGATTCTGGCAGTTTCAAAAGCAACCGCAAATACGGATGGCATAAAGAATGGTATGAGAACGGAAACGTGAAATCCTTATTCCAATATTCATTTGACGTGCCCGTCAATACGGGCAACAGTTGGTACGAAACCGGTGAAATAAGCACCCAACTGGAAGCCGATGAAAATGGTAGTGGCACCCGCACCGAGTATTACCGCAATGGCAAAATACAAGGCAAAGGAAGCGTACGCAATGGGGTGCCACACAAAAGCTGGCAGTACTATAAAGAAAACGGGAAGCCCCTGATGAATGTTTCGTTTATGGAAGGCGAAGCAATAAGCACTGTTTGCTTTACAGGAAATGGAAGGCAATCCACCAACGAATGCACCTATGCGAGTGAGCCAACTTACCCGGGAGGCAACAATGCATGGATGCAATATTTACACGATAATCTTAGCTACCCGGCCGAAGCAAAAAAGAAAAAAATATCGGGCCATGCCATCTGTTTATTCGAAGTGGATGCAAATGGCAACCTGCACAATTTTAATGTAGTGTACTCACCTGATCCCTCGTTGTCGGAGGCGTTCATTGATGCATTAAAAAACTCACCCCAATGGATTCCGGCCAAGTTTTTAAATAAGCCAATAAGCTATCGTATGAAGCAAGAAATTAATTTCAAAGAATTTGAATAAGAATTATCTTCTGTACCTAACACGGAACTTCTACCGCATGAAAAATATTCTATTCTCCCTCCTGTTTTTTGTAGCTGCCATTGTACAGGCTCAGCCTACTTCAAAAGGCAGTTGGTCAGCCAGCACTTATCCAAACCAGGCTATCCTGCTTTCATGGAAACACCAGCAAATGCAGCATGGAGAACATATAGGCGATGCCATGCTTGCAAAACCTACTTCCAATAAAACAGAAATTGCATCTACTCCAATAAAAATAAATGGCCGTGGCGACAAGCCCATCACGCTTAGCTTATCCGGCAATGGCATCATCATTCAAATACCCGGTAGCCCTACTATTCAAATTCTACAAGCATTCGACAGTGGACATATTCGGGGGTTGCAGGTAGCCATGCCGCAGAAAGCGCCATGGTATGGTGGCGGCGAAAGAACATTACCGCTCAACAGGGTTGGCCAGCGTATTCCCTTGTACAATAATGCGCAGTATGCCTACGAGTTGAATGTGGAGCAATTGAATTATTCCGTTCCATTTGTATTTACCACTGCAGGTTTTGGTTTACTATTCGACAACCCCGCAAAAGGCTATATAGATTTTGGCAAAACAAGGCCTGGCATTTTAGAAGCAGGCTTTTTTAGTGGCGATGTAAATGTGCTCATCATACCCGGCAAAACACCAGCAGAAATTATTGCCAACTATGCTTTGATTACTGGCCGCCAACCACTGCCTCCGCGTTGGGCATTGGGCAATTTCGCCAGCCGTTTTGGATACAGGAGCCAGCAACAGGTAGAAGAAATTGTACAACGCATGCAGCAGGAAAATTTTCCGCTGGATGCTGTGATCATTGATATTTTTTGGTTTGGCGATAGCATCAAAGGCACACTGGGCAACCTCGATTGGGTAAATAAAACCAAATGGCCTACTCCCGACAAAATGCTGGCAGCATTCAGAAAACAATCCATCAAAACCATTTTAGTTACCGAACCCTTTGTAGTGCAGGGAACCAAAAATTTTGAAGCCAGCAAACCCTATTTAGCAAAAGATGCAAGTGGCAACCCGTATATGCACAACCAGTTTTATTTTGGATATGGGGGCTTACTCGATTTGTTTACACCCGAAGCAAGAACCTGGTTTTGGAAATTTTACAAAACACAAACCGACCTGGGTGTAACCGGCTGGTGGGGTGACCTTGGTGAACCGGAAAATCACCCAGCCGATGAGTACCACGATCTTTCAGACTTTGGCATTAGCAGGAAAGTGGGTGCCAACGAAGTGCACAATATGTATGGACATATGTGGAGTAAAATGCTGTTTGAAAATTGGAAAAAACATTACCCGCAAAAACGCATTTTCTTTTTGAATCGTGCAGGATATGCAGGCACCCAACGCTACAGTGTGTTTCCATGGACCGGCGATGTGGCACGCAGTTGGGGAGGCCTCAAAGCACAGCTACCCAATTTGCAAAGCATGAGCATCAGTGGGCTACCCTATATCCATAGCGATGCAGGCGGTTTTACCAGTACGCCTGAGAAAGACGAAGTGCTATATACACGTTGGTTGCAAATGGCGGCATTCACGCCCATACTTCGCCCACATGGCACTGCCCTCGAAGGGCTAGACCCCGAAGCGCATGATCTGCCCAGCGAGCCCATTTTTAAAAATGAGCCGTATAAATCTATTGTGCGCAATGCCATCAATACCCGGTACAGCCTTATCCCCTACATCTACACCATGGCATGGGAGCAAGCGGCACAAGGCAGCCCCATGATACGGCCCATGTTTTATAACGGCATAACGGACACCGCCTTGCTGCGGGCAACAGAGCAATATATGTTTGGCAATAATTTGTTGGTGGCTCCTGTATTGGCACCCAACCTGCAAACGCAAAAAATATATTTGCCCGAAGGCAATTGGTACAACTTTACCAACAACCAATGGAGGGAAGGAAAGCAATGGATCGATGAGCCTTTACAATTAGAAAACATTCCTGTGTTTGTAAAAGCTGGCAGCATTATTCCCATTTGGCATGCATCCAAATATGCGAATACGGCACAGTATACACCCGATCAACCATTGACCCTGCGTTTGTACCCGGGTAAGAATACCTTAAGCGGATTTGTGTACGATGATGATGGTGAAAATCCTTATGCCATGCAAAACAAGGAAGCGCACCAGTTGATTGAATGGAATGTTGCGTACACAAAAGGAAATATTGTATTGACACTTACTCCCAGGAATTGGCCCGGCAATTTTAGCAGGCGATTCGACATTCAGGTACCCGCAAAATTTGCAAGTGCATTTGGTGAAAAAAGAAAGCCTGTTGCCAAATTGAATCAAAAAGCAGCCACACTGCTTGCAGCACCATCCGATAGCCAATGGTTGCAAATACCTGTGGTAATGCGAGGCAAAAAAATTGAATTGATCATTACACCTTCAGCAGAATAATTATCTCATGAGCAGCGCCTACTTTGTTGACCGCGACTTTACATCCATCCATTTTTTGGAAGCCCCTTTACAAGCAGGCGAATATGAACAATGCAATTTTGAAAGCTGCAACATGGCCAATGCACCACTGGGCAATTTTCAATTTATTGACTGCGTATTCACCAACTGCGACCTCTCGTTAGCCAATCTTTC
The DNA here is from genome assembly GCA_035456005.1 of Phnomibacter sp. GTDB lineage: Bacteria > Bacteroidota > Bacteroidia > Chitinophagales > Chitinophagaceae > Phnomibacter. The sequence continues at coordinate 110,581 of DATIEA010000005.1, forward strand.
CCAAACAGCTTTGCGCAATGTGCAATTCAGGCACTGCAAACTGGTAGGCGTACATTTCGAAACCTGTAACCCCTTTTTGTTTGAAGTGCATATTGAACATTCCAATTTGCAACTCGCATCGTTTGAAGGCATGAAAATGAAACAAGCCGGTTTTAAAAATTGCCAGTTACTGGAAACTGATTTTACAAAAGCCGACTGCACCAAAGCCGTGTTTGCAGATTGCGATTTTGCAGGCGCCATATTTGATGCCACCATATTGGAGCAAGCCGATTTCCGCACTTCCTACAACTACACCATTGACCCGGATAGCAATAGAATTCGGAAAGCAAAATTTTCAATGGAGGGGCTGGAAGGCTTGTTGCAGAAATACCAGATAGTGATCGATTAGTCCATGTTTTTTGCAATGAGGGAAAGATGTGAACAAACAGACCTGCCTGTCACACTTTATCCATAGCCGAATGGCTAACTTTTCGACGCCTTAAAATCTGACTCATGCTTACAATAAAAACGAAAAGATTTCTTTTCCTGATGGGACTATTGTTGGCTGCAGCTTCTACTATTCATGCAGCATGCTCGTAGTGTAGAACTGCAGTTTCAAACGCCTATACCACCACTCAACATTTTTTTATTGTAATGGCTGTTGCTGCAAACCTGAGTTTGCATGCCAATGGCTATTTTTGAAAAAATATACTCACCAATTATGAAAAGGATCGCTTTAGTCACACTGAGCCTTGCGCTTATTGTACATGCAAATGCACAAGACAATTCAGGAAGTACAAAAAAAATTAAACCTTATACCGTCTCTGTTTCGGAACTGATTTTTTCCTGGGGTAATGTTGAAGCCAAACCATTAGAGCCAAAATCCATTGTTCGTTTTTCTGCATTCCTGCATTTGGGCCAGCAGGTGCATTTCGACTTTAGCGAACACGCCGGATTCTATACAGGCCTTTCGTTGCGCAACGTGGGTATGATCAACGAGCTGAACGATACAGTAAAAATCAAGCAACGTGTGTACACTCTGGGCATACCTGTGGCACTCAAATTTGGTAACATGGCAGGTCCTTTCCTGGCAGTGGGTGCTGAAGCAGAATTCGCCATTGCCTACAAGCAAAAAGTATTTGTGAACGAAGAAAAGTCTAAAACGAATATTTGGTTTAGCGACCGCACCAATATCTTCTTACCCTCTGCTTTTGCCGAACTAAAATTGAAGCAGGGCATGTACGTGAAATTCAAATATTACTTAACCGACTTCCTGAGGGAGGGCAAGCAGGCCATTAACGTACCCAATGTGGGCTACAACCCCACCAAGAGCCAGATGATGTATGTTTCATTTGGTATGGCTATCCGTAACAAAAAGGGCAATCCTTTTACTACACCAACCCACAAAGATTTTCTATAAGCGGAATTAGATGCAAACAAAAAGAGTCGGAACGCCATGGCATTCCGACTCTTTTTGTTTTGGTCCCAACAGCTACGCTGTTTGCGTAAAAGGGAAAAGTAAACAGCCAAGACCTGGCACCATCCAGCCACTACGGGCATCAAAAAAACCGGCTGTATAGCCGGTTTTTTTGATCTCAATTTCTTTAAGGGGTTGTTTGAAAATGAAGGTGTTCAAGAGTTGGGGCTAAAGTGAGGGCGATGATTGTGTGGCTTTCACGCCCTCACTTTAAATGGACTTAATGGTAAATGGTTAACAAATGTGCCATTAATAGCAGGGCGACCCAATAGCCGAAATGACTATTTTTACAATTGCAACCACCAAACTGCATGCAGACACCTAAAGAGGCACAACAACGTATAGTTGAGGTTTGGAACAGTTATTTCCCTGAAATGCCTGAACCAACCAAGATCAATACGTTTTTAGAAAAGCTATTGATTCTCGACCAGGCAGCCCAAAGCAACCTGCGTACGGTAATCTTTGGTTATCGCGACCTCAAAATTTACCATATCAACGTGGCTTCGGCCCGCTACTTTGGTGCCACTCCCGATGAGATCACCAAAGTAGGCGCCCCCTGGATATTTGGCTGTTTCGAGCCTGAACAGGCCAGGGTGAGTATGAATAATGCCAATTTTATTGCGGAAAACCTGAGCCATCTTTCACCGGTAGGTATTACCAACTCCTGCAGCAGCTATGTAAACTGGCGCATCACCTGCCCAAAAGGCAATACGCACCGTTCCCTTTTTCATTCGTTCCCTGTGCTGCTCGACGATAATGGCGGCCCCTTGCTCGGCATGTATATTATCAATGACCTGGAGCCTTTTATGAACCCCGAAACCTGGTGGTGCCGCTATAAGTTTGACGGAAAAATACAGGTACAGCACTGTGAAGATGTCTCCATCCACGATTCAGATATCATTTCCCATAGGGAACTGGAGATATTGAAACTGGTGTACGACGGAGCTTCGTCCAAGGACATTGCCAACGAATTGTTCCTGAGCGTAAACACGGTAGATAACCACCGCCGCAACATGCTGAAAAAATCGGGAGCGGTAGATACCAGTTCCCTTATTCACCTCTGCAAACTCTGCCAGATCATTTAGCCCTCATCCTCTCCCAGTAAATCGGGGCGGCGATCAGCCGTGCGGGCCAGGGCCTGCTCGTGACGCCACTCATCTACTTTTTTCAAATCGCCGCAGAGCAAAATTTCCGGAACCTTCCATCCATTAAAATCGGCCGGGCGGGTGTATACCGGTGGGGCCAGCAATCCATCCTGGAACGAATCGAAGAGTGCCGATGTTTCGTCGTTGAGTACGCCGGGCAATAAGCGGCCAATAGCATCTACTATCATGGCAGCCGGTATTTCGCCCCCACTCAGTACAAAATCGCCAATAGAAATTTCGCGGGTCACATAATGTTCCCTTATTCTTTCGTCGATGCCTTTGTAGTGGCCGCAAATGATGAGCAATTTACCCTTTAGCGAGAGAGCATTGGCATCCCGCTGTTCAAAGCGTTTGCCATCGGGCGTCATATAAATAATTTCATCGTAAGCACCATTGGCCTGCAGTTCTTCCATGGCTTTTACCAGTGGTTCGCACATCATTACCATGCCGGCACCTCCGCCAAACTGGTAATCGTCTACCTGTCCGTGGTTGTTGACGGCCCATTTGCGCAGGTTGTGCACCTCTACGGTGAGCAGGCCCTTTTGCTGCGCCCTCTTCATAATGCTATGGCTCAGGGGACTATCCAACAGGTCGGGAACAACGGACAATATATCGATATGCATAGCCGGCAAAGATAATGGCGAAAATTTCATGGGAATTGGCGTACAGCAAAGCAGCCACGCTACTCCTGGCCAAAAACATCGTCCATATTTCGGCGCTGTTTTTTGCTGGGGCGGCCGATCTTGCTCAGCCTTTTGCCGGTATGGAAGCTTTCCACCTGGTTTTTCTGGCGCTCCAGTTCTTCGGGCGGCGTGAGGTCGGTATAATATTTAATGGCTTCCGAATAGGCCTGGCGGGTATGCAGTAAGCCTGCCACCTGTACCACCCAGCGGCGGGCTTCGGCTTTAATTTCGTACACATCGCCCAGCTTCACGGTGCGGCTGGCTTTCATCGAATCACCATTCATTTTTACCCTGCCCTTTTCGCAGGCTTCGGCTGCGGCACTCCGGGTTTTGAACACCCGTATGCTCCAGAGGTATTTGTCGAGTCGTAATTTTTCCGTTTCCATTACCCTGCGAATATAAGTTGAAGCCAAATGGGTTGGCCTGTATGAACCAGATACCACGCCTCTTTTACATACTCCCCATTCACAAGGTTTTACCAATTGCCCCCATCGTGCCGCCAATCTATAGCCATCCGCAATCTTCCACTTATCTTCGCCACAATCTTGAATTGCATGAGTGCTTTGCTTTTACGACAGGTGACGATAGCCGACCCAAGGTCTACGCAACATGGCCAACAGGTTGACATTTTAATTGAAGAAGGAAAAATTAGCGCCATAGGCGAATTGGGCAATGCAAAAGCCCAGCATACAGTGGAAGCCACCGGCTTATTTGTTTCGCCGGGCTTCACCGATATATTCAGCCATTTTTGCGACCCCGGTATAGAGTACAAAGAAACTTTGGAATCGGGTGCCGCTGCCGCTGCCGCGGGTGGTTACTGCAGGGTATTGGTACTGCCCAATACCGAACCGGCGGTGCACAACAAAACACAGGTGGAATACATCGTTCAAAAATCTAAATCACTTCCTGTACAGGTATTGCCCTACGGTGCTATCAGCAAAAACTGCGAAGGCAAAGACCTTGCAGAAATGTACGATATGCGCAATAGCGGGGCTATTGCCTTCAGCGATGGCACACGCCCGGTGCAAAACAGCCAGGTATTGACCAAAGCCATGCAATATGTAAAAGCATTTGATGGTGTAGTGGTACAAGTGCCCGATGAAACTGCATTGAGCAAAAGCGGGTTGATACACGAAGGCGTGATCAGCACCCAACTCGGATTACCGGGTAAACCTTCACTGGCCGAAACCCTGTTGCTCAACCGCGATATTGAATTGCTGCGCTACACCGGTAGCAAGCTGCACGTAACAGGCATTAGCACAGCCGCCAGTGTAGAACTGGTGCGCCGTGCAAAAGCAGAAGGACTTCAACTCAGTTGTTCGGTTACACCTTATCATCTCAGCTTTTGCGATGAAGATTTACAGGAATACGATACCAACCTGAAAGTAAACCCACCGCTGCGCACAAGGCAGGATGTGCAGGCTTTGCAGGAAGCCGTGCTCGATGGTACCATCGACTGTATAGCCAGCCACCATCAGCCACACGAATACGATAGCAAAGTGTGCGAATTTGAATATGCCAAATATGGCATGGAAGGATTGGAAACCTGCTTTGCGGCTGTAACAACTGCACTGCCACAGTTGAGTGTAGAAAGACTGGTAGAATTATTTGCCATTCAACCATCTGCCATATTCGGTTTGCCCCTGCCCGCCATTGAAATTGGTGCTCCCGCAATGCTCACTTTGTTTAGCAAAGAAGTGAAGCACCAGGTAGTGGAAGCAGATATCCGGTCCATTGCTAAAAACAATGCGTTTATTGGAAAGCAGTTGACCGGCAAAGCCATTGGCATTATCACGAACAATTATACTAATCTATAACTCCCATAAAATCTACCCCATGGAAACCAAAGTCACCTCGCCTGCAATCAAAGGCTTGATCATTTCTTTAATATTAGTAGTTGTTTCAACGATTATCTACATTTTAAAAATGGAGACTAACAAATCTTTGAGCATTGTAAGTATTGCCATTTTTTGGGGAGGCTTGATTTGGAGTGTTATCACATTCGCCAAGCAAAATGATGGGAATGTAACTTTTGGCAACTGCTTCGGTCATGGTTTCAAAATCACAGCGATTGTTGCAGCAGTTATGGGACTGTGGCTAGCATTATCCTTGGGTCTGATATTTCCCGACGCTTTGGACAGAGCGATGGAAGTTCAACGCCAGGCAATGGAGGCTCAGGGCAAATTATCTGAAGCCGAAATAGATAAATACATGACAACGGGTAAAAAATTGGCATTGCCTATGGGCACAATTGTCTCTACGATATTTAATCTCATCCTTGGTGCCTTCGGTTCCCTCATTGGTGCTGCTGCTGCAAAAAAGAACCCCACACCACAAACTCCTTTCCAATAATCAATTTCTGAATATTCGACATGGACGTAAGTCTGGTTATACCACTGCTGAACGAAGATGAATCGCTGCCCGAATTGGCCGCATGGATTCATCGTGTGTGCGAGGAAAATAGTTTTGCCTACGAGATCATTTTTGTAGACGATGGAAGCAGCGATAATAGCTGGAATGTGATTGAACAATTGCGTGCCAACAACCCACGGGTAAAGGGTATAAAGTTTCAGCGCAACTATGGCAAAAGCGCTGCGCTGAACGAAGGATTTAAAGCCGCCCAAGGTGAAGTGGTGATCACCATGGATGCCGACCTGCAGGATAGCCCCGACGAAATTCCCGGCCTAATGAAAATGATACGGGAAGACGGGTTCGACCTGGTGAGTGGCTGGAAGCGCAAACGCTACGACAATAAGCTCACCAAAAACCTTCCTTCTAAATTATTCAATGCAGCCACCCGAAAAATGAGTGGCATTTACCTGCACGACTTTAACTGTGGCTTGAAAGCCTATAGAAAAAAAGTGATTAAAAGCATTGAAGTGTATGGCGAAATGCACCGATACATACCGGTGATCGCCAAATGGCAGGGTTTCAAAAAAATTGGCGAAAAAGTAGTGGAGCACCGTGCCCGCAAATATGGCACTACCAAGTTTGGATGGGAGCGTTTTGTAAACGGCTTCCTAGATTTGGCGTCCATCACATTTGTTGGAAAATTTGGACGACGCCCCATGCATTTTTTTGGTTTGTGGGGAACGCTCATGTTTTTCATAGGCTTTACCATCAGCATGTACCTTATCATTAATAAGCTGATCGACTCTACCTATTACCTAACCAGCAAGCCTGCATTTTATATAGCACTGGTAATGGCAGTTGTAGGCGTTCAATTGTTTTTGGCAGGGTTTATTTCCGAACTGGTAGCCCGCAATTCGTCTGAGCGAAATGTGTATGGCATAGAAAATAAATTGGGCATTTGATGGGACACTGATCTGCGCTGTAAAAACAGATTTACGCAAATCTTAATTACATTTTTTAAATAAATGGCGCCCATGCTGTTGCACGAAGATCTAACTCAACAAATCATCAAATGCTTTTTCAATGTGTATAATAGCCTTGGATATGGTTTTTTAGAAAAGGTATATGAAAATGCTTTTTTGATTGAGTTGAAAAATGCAGGTCTTAATATTAGCAGCCAGCACAAGATCGATGTCTTTTATCAGTCACAAAATATTGGATCATATTTTGCGGACATTCTCGTGGAAGACAAAGTAATTCTTGAATTGAAAGCAGCGACTTGCCTTATGCCTGAACACGAAGCTCAACTACTCAATTATTTAAAAGCAACGAATATAGAAATTGGCATGTTATTTAATTTTGGATTAGAGCCTGAGTTTCGTAGAAAAATATTTTCAAACAACAGAAAATAATCCAAAGACGCATCAGCGAAAATCCATTAAAAATCTGCTCTATCCGTGTCCTATCCTTCTCCATCTTCATATAAAATCATCATCATAGGACCGGCGCACCCGCTGCGGCCGGGAGGTATCACCACGTTCAATGAGCGGCTGTGTAAGGCTTTTGGCGAAGCCGGACACGAATGCAGCATCTGGTCATTTTCATTGCAGTATCCATCATTCCTGTTTCCCGGCAGCTCACAATTTACCGATGCACCGGCACCGGCTCATATCAAAATTGTAACAGCCATCAACTCTGTCAATCCATTGAATTGGATAAGAGTGGGCAGGCGCATCAGTAAAGAAAAACCGGACATTGTAGTAGTGCGTTACTGGATACCACTGATGGGTCCATGCCTCGGCACTATTCTTCGCTGCATCCGCAAAAACAAGCATACAAAAATTGTATGCATTGCCGACAATATTAAGCCGCATGAAAGCCGGCCCGGCGATAGCCTGTTTACCAGATACTTTGTAAAACCCATGGATAGGTTCATTGTAATGAGTGCACAGGTATTACAAGACTTAAAAACGTTTACACAAACTTCAGCCACACTGCTTCCTCATCCACTCTACGATAATTTTGGTGAGGGAGTTGATACAGCTACAGCACGGCAGGCATTGCAACAAAAGTTTGCATTGCAGATTGCCCCCGATAAAAAGCTGCTGCTTTTTTTTGGATTGATTCGCCAGTACAAAGGGCTCGACCTATTGCTGGAAGCCATGCAATACGTACAAGACCCCAATGTGTTGTTGCTGATTGGCGGAGAGTATTACGACGACCCACAGAAATATGAAGCCCTGCTGCAACATCCCGCATTGGCAGGCCGTGTGTTGCTCCATGCAAAATTCATCGACAATGATGATGTAAAATATTTTGTTTGCGCATCCGACTGCGTAGTGCAGCCCTATCGCTCAGCTACACAGAGTGGTGTTACCCCGGTGGCTTATCATTTTGAAATACCCATGATCGTTACCAACGTGGGCGGCTTGCCCGAAATGGTACCGCATCAAAAAGCAGGCATTGTGTGTGAGCCAACAGCCGCTTCGATTGCACAGGCGGTTGACCAATATTTTGCAATGGGTAAACCCTCTTTTATGACAGGCTTGCTGGAAGAAAAACAAAAACTGAGTTGGCAAAAATTAGTGTCCAACATTATTGAATAGTTCTCTTTGTCAACCTTATGTTTCGTTCAAAAGCACCATTACGATTAGGCTTTGCAGGTGGCGGCACCGATGTGCATCCGTATTCAACGCAGTATGGCGGCGCAGTACTCAATGCCACCATCAATTTGTATGCGCATGCAACTATTGAGCCCTTGTCGGAAAATGCGATTGTATTAAAAGATAATGACACGCTTCTTCGTTTTGATAGTAATACCGTCTTACCTGTTGACCATGCACTTGCTTTAACAGCAGGCGTGTACAACCGCATGCAACAACAATTTGGTAACCTGCCTGCGGGTTTAAGCATTACAACTTCTGTAGATGTGCCCATGGGTTCGGGGTTGGGTACTTCAAGCACTTTGGTGGTGGCTTTAATTGGTGCATTTGCATCCATGCTTTCGTTGCCTCTCAGCAAATATGAAATTGCAAAACTTGCTTACGATATTGAACGCAACGACCTGGGTTTTGCCGGAGGCCACCAGGATCAATATGCAGCAAGTTTTGGGGGCATCAACTATATGGAGTTTTTTGAAAACGACACCGTTTCCGTTCAGCCCATTATGTTGACTGCCGAAACATTGCAATACATGGAAGATCGTATGCTGCTGTACTATACCGGCAATGCAAGGCAAAGCGGGCAAATTATACAGGAGCAGCAAGCCAATGTGATCAACAATCAACAGGAAAGTGTGGCCGCCATGCACCAGTTGAAAAAGCAGGCGCAACACATGAAAAAAGCATTGTTGCAAAACAGGTTGGATATGTTAGGCCAGTTATTCGATTTTGGATTTGAACAAAAAAGAAAAATGGCAAAGGGCATCAGCAACCCGCATATCGAAACCATTTATGATGCGGCAAAAAATGCCGGTGCTACGGGCGGCAAAATCAGCGGTGCCGGTGGCGGAGGTTTTATGTACTTCTACTGTCCACCATCGGCAACAGAAGCCGTAACAAAAACATTGAATAGTTTTGACGGCAAAGTATGGCCGTTTAAGTTTACAACCGAGGGCATGCAAGCAGGCACCAACTCATAACTTATTACACGAACATGAAAGAAAAGATCCAACATATTTTCAAAGCATCTATCGACACTAAACAAGCGTTGCTTGCAGATGCTGCCGTTATTGAAAAAATTGTAACCACCAGTAAGTTGATCGCAACAGCGTTTCAACAAGGCAAGCGTTTATATTTTTGTGGCAATGGTGGTAGTGCTGCCGATGCACAGCATTTGGCAGCAGAATTCAGTGGTTCGTTTTACAACAGGAACAGGCCTGCATTGCCCGCCGATGCACTGCATTGCAACACATCTTACCTAACAGCGGTAGCCAACGACTTTGAATACAACAGCATTTACAGCCGCTATGTAGAAGGCATTATGCATGCAGGCGATATACTCGTGGGCATGAGCACCAGCGGCAACAGTGGCAACGTGGTAAAAGCATTTGAAGCTGCGCAACAAAAAGGAGTGATCACCATTGGTATGACAGGTGCAGGCGGTGGCAAAATGCTTGGCGTTTCCGATTACCTGTTCAATATTCCTTCTACAGATACACCCCGCATACAGGAATGCCATATGCTGATTGGCCATACCATTTGTGAATTGGTGGAAGGCATTGTTTTTCCTCAATAACATTCAACGAGTGGATACTACAGCAAAAGATGAAGTAATAATACTGGCAGGTGGTTTGGGCACCCGTTTGCAATCCATTTCGGGCGATACACCCAAATGCCTGATGCCGGTAAATGGCCAGCCATTTCTGCACTACCTGGTGCAGCATTTGCGCTCCTGCGGATTCCGGCATTTTGTTTTTGCACTCAGCGAAAGCCAAATTTCATTGCGCAGTTTTTTGGAGCAGTACGAAAAAGAATACAAGCTCTCGGAACCATCCGTTTCATTTAGTTATTCTATTGAAAATACTCCCCTTGGCACCGGCGGCGCACTATTGCAGGCTTTGCAGTTTTGCAACAACGAACAGGTGTTGGCAGTGAATGGTGATTCCATTGTACTCGCGAATCCTTTTGCTGCACTGCAGGTGCATCTGCGCAGGCAAGCCACTTGTACCTTACTCGCTACATATATGCAAAATGCCGACAGGTATGGGCTGGTGCATTTCGATCAGCAACACAGGCTGCTATCTTTTACCGAAAAGAAAACAGGCAGTATCGGTTATGTAAATGCCGGTGTGTATTGGCTGAATAAAACTGCTTTACAAAACACTTCATTCCCGCTTTCATTTTCGTGGGAGCAATCTTTTTTACAAGCATCTGCATTCCACGCCAACATTTGCATTTACCCTGTTACAGGCTATTTTATTGATATCGGCATTCCCGAAGATTATGCCCGTGCCCAACAGGATTTTACACAACAATATATGCTACAACCCGGCAAAGGTTGGACACTGTTTCTGGACAGGGATGGTGTGATCAACATTGAAAAAGAAAACGACTATATCCATAGTTGGGATGAATTTCATTTTTATGATGATGCCATAAGCAGCATTGCAGCTCTGTCGAAAATATTTGACCGCATCGTAATTGTAACCAACCAGAAAGGTGTAGGGAAAGGTGTTACAAAATGGGAGGACCTGCAAGATATACACCGGAAAATGGAGCAAACCATTGAAGCAGGTGGCGGAAAAATTGATGCAATTTATTTCTGTCCTGACCTCGAAGACAGCAGCCCCAATCGCAAACCCAATGCAGGGATGGCTTACCAGGCCAAAGCCGATTTTCCATCCATTCAATTTCACCGATCGGTTATAGTAGGCAACAACCTCAGCGATATGTATTTCGGCCGCAATGCAGGCATGCATACCGTCTTTTTGCGTACCACCCAACCCGAGCTTGAAATACCGGGTGGATTGGCTGATATGGAAATTGACAGCCTTCATCATCTTATACAAGCCTGGATACCCGGTGCTTCCTGTTAAAATATATTGGTCACCCACACGTTTACTGTGGTATAGATACCTTGCATATTATGCTTAAAAAAGTTGCCCTACTGGTTTCACTTGTTACCCTGTTTGCTGTGCACAAAGGCCATGCACAAAGGCCGACAAAAGCCGACATCAAACGCCTACACCAATTGGATGATTCGCTCCAGGATTACGGCATCAAAATGCTGGATGAACTGTTGGCTACCGACAGGCTGCGGGCAGATAGCATGTTTACCCGCTTGCTGGTGCGAACCATGCGGATTCCCTACTCGTTTTATGTTGCCTTCGATTCCATGCAAATGGCACCGGTGCTGTACCCGGAGGATAGCAGTTTTCGCATCATCACCTGGCACCTGCAAATGAACGATGACAACTTTCGCCAAAAAGGTGTGATACAATACAACACGCCCGATGGCTCCGCAAAATTTGTTCCGCTCTTCGATGTATCGGACTATAGCGAAAACCCATTGGACAGCATACGCAACAATCAAAACTGGATTGGTGCAGTGTACTACAAACTATTGGAACACCATGTAGGCCAACAGCCGGTGTACACCTTGCTGGGCTACGATGAAAACAGCGAACTCACTACCAAAAAATGGATCGAGACACTTACGTTCTCTGCATCGGGTGAACCGAAGTTTGGCGGAGATTATTTCCAGGTTGGCAACGATTCTATTTTCCCGAGGGGGAGCAAGCGCTTTGTAATAGAATACAAAAAAGAAGGCCGTGCCCGCATCAACTACGATGACGACGATAGCCTTATAGTGATCGACAATTTGGTAAGCGAAAGCGGTGAGCCCGATAAAAAATATACCCTGATTCCCGGTGGCGACTACGAAGCATTCAAGTGGGATCAAACACATTGGAAATACATAGATAAACTTTTCATGGAGCAACGCGGCGATGGCAACGAACCCAAGCCCGCACTGATATTGAATGACGAGGGTGTTGCCGACGAAAATATATTACAAGCACAAACAGAAAAAAATATCAAGACCGCAGAAGCTAAAGAAAAGAAAGCTGCAGAAGCAAAAGCGCCTGCTAGCAAAACACCTGCAAAGAAAAAGCCACCCGTAAAAACAGGTGGCTGATATCTAAATAATTTGTTGACGGTTATTTCAAAACGATAGCGCCGAGCGGTGGAAGTTGCAATGTCAACTCATAACGTTTGTCTTCCTTATCTACCAACTTGCAGGGAATATCGGGATTGTACACATCGCCGGTTCCCCAGTACGCTTTGCTATCCGAGTTGAAAATTTCTTTCCACTGTTTTTTTCCATTCACCCAAATTGGGAAATTGTTCCGCACCACAGGGGTAAGATTGAGTACTACCACCACATCATCTTTTTCCTTGTGCCCCTTGCGTTTAAAGGCCACCACACATTCAGCACGGCGGTTCATTTCCACCCATTCAAAAGCACCTTCTTCAAATTGCTTTTCAAAAAATGCAGGTTCATTTTTAGTAATGTGCAATATATCCCGCACACAATCTTTCAGCATGCGATGGCTATCGTATTGCAGCAGGTCCCATGGCAGTTCTGTTTTGTAATTCCATTCGGTAGTGCTGCCAAATTCATTGCCCATAAATAAGAGCTTGCCACCCGGGTGGGTAAACATGTACGCATACATGAGGCGCATGTTGGCGAATTTCTGCCACTCGTCGCCGGTCATTTTGTACAGCATCGGGCTCTTGCCGTGCACCACTTCATCGTGGCTGAGTGGCAGCATAAAGTTTTCATCGTAGAAGTACATCATACTAAACGAAAACTGGTCTTGTTGAAACTGCCTGAATATGGGATCGTGTTTGAAATACTTGAGTGTATCGTGCATCCAACCCATCATCCATTTCATGCCAAAGCCCAACCCATCGGCATAGGTAGGATTGGTGATACCCGGCCAGTCGGTAGCTTCTTCTGCAATAGTTTGCGTATCGGGGAAATCGCGGAAAACCATTTCATTCATTTCTTTGAGAAATGCAATGGCTTCAATATTTCCATTGCCCCCATGCTCATTGGGTTCCCATTGACCTTCTTCCCTGCTGTAGTTGAGTTTGAGCATGCTGCTTACTGCGTCAACCCGTATACCGTCTATATGAAACTTATCGAACCAATAGCGGGCCGAACTGATCAGAAAGCTTTTTACTTCAGCACGTTTATAATTGAAAATATAGCTGTTCCAATCGGGGTGAAATCCCTTTCGCATATCAGCATACTCGTAGGTATGTGTGCCATCGAACATGAATAGCCCATGTGCATCGTAGGGAAAATGCGAAGGCACCCAATCGAGTACCACGCCTACGCCGGCCTGGTGAAATGCATCCACCATGGCCATAAATTCCTGCGGGGTACCAAACCTGCTGGTAGGTGCAAAATATCCTGTACCCTGGTAGCCCCAGCTACCATCGTAGGGATGCTCCATTACCGGCATCAGCTCCACATGCGTAAATCCCATTTCCTTTACATAAGGCACCAGCCTTTCTGTGATCTGCGCATAGGTATTGTAAGATTCTTCATCATTTTTATCGGGGCGCATCCAACTCGCCAAATGCACTTCATACACATTCCATGGCGATTGAAGTGAGTTGTGATTTTTGCGCACTTTCATCCACGCTGCATCCTGCCATTGATAGTCGTCCATATACCATGTTACGGACGCAGTATTGGGGCGCTTTTCCCAATACCGTGCATAGGGATCGCCTTTGTCGAGCCGCACACCCTGAAAGCCAACGATATGGTATTTGTAAGCATCGCCTTGTTTGATATGGGGAATAAAACCCTCCCATATACCCGAGTGATCGAGCCGCACCATCAACTCATGCACATGCGGTTTCCATTGATTGAATTCGCCGATCACACTCACCGAAGATGCATTAGGTGCCCACACCGCAAAATAATATCCATCGGTATTCAACACATTCATGGCATGCGAGCCAAACAGGTCGTACCCGCGGTACAATGTGCCCTGGTGCAGGTTTTGCAGATCCTCGGGTGTGAACCTGCTGTAATTCCACACGGCTTTGCTGCTGTCGACAAAATGTAGCTCTTCGTATTTTTTGGCGCTATGGTTAGTCACAATAGGTTCCTTCGTTTTGGTTACTGCTTTTTTTGCAGTGGTTTTCTTTTTAGGTGCCGGTGTATGCGCAGCATCTTTCAATGCAGGCGCTTTTTTGGGCTTTGCAGCTTTGGTCAAGGGATGTGGTTTCATCTCCGGAGCAGCATGTAGCGCTGGCTTTTTTGACATGGCAGCTATGCTTTTGTTAGTTTCCTAAAAGTACCATTAAAGCAAAAGCAGTTTAGAAGTATTTTATACAGCAAACTCCAATCATTTGGGCGTATTGGCACTATCCTGCTGCAACCCTTTTTGCCGCAACGATGCTTCTGAAATTTCGAACAAGAGCACTCCGTGCATATAGTGCCCAACAGGTTCGTAATTCTTGTAGAGCCATTCGTACCCATGCCGGTTGAAAGATGCTGCATAATGTTCCATCAGCACAGCGAACTTGCCGGCCCTGGGCGTAGTGGGTGCTAATTGGTAGTCCGGGTTCTGCTTCAAAAATTGTTGGAGGTACGGCGTGGATTGCGCATACGCAATACTGGAATCGTGTATATAACGATACACAAGTTGCTTGGGCCAAAACAGCTCGTTGGTATATGCGATCATATTGGGCCAATAGTTGAGCAGGAAAAGTAACTGCACCACCAATGCTACCTTTAAAAAACCCGGCCTGCGCTGCTTCCAAAACCTTGCGCCATACCCCACAAAAAGATGAAGGAATGGGAACAACATTAACGCATGGCGAATACCGATCTGGAAAGGATTGGCGATGCTGAGCAGGATGCCGAAAAACAAGAACGGCACCCAAATAAACAAGTACTTTTTCAGTATGGCTACTTTGTTGCTGCGCAAGAAAATTGTTGCTGCAATTCCTAACATCAGCAAAATGATGATCGGCAGTTTAATGATAAAAGCAGCGATATAGTAATACCAAACCGGGCCATATTGATAGTAACGCCCCAGTATACTTATACCGGCGTAAGTGTTGTGCGGATGAGGAGCGCCACCCAGGTCGCCATGGTATTTCAGCAAATCGAATGCAGACACATAATCGTAGGGCAACGGAACAGGCCAGTTGGAAATAGCTGACAAATTCTGCTTCAGCGCCACCATCGCTTTGCTTTGTGCAGGCAATTCATTTATCGGAAAAAACATCCGCGACGAATAGTACGCCGCACAAACAAACACCCAACAAAACAGCACCAGCAATCCCAGGCTTTTCATCCACTGCACTGCTTTTATTTTTTGCATTGCACTCGGTTCGCCCACAAAGCGCTGTAGCAACAAAAGCAGCATCAACAACACAGGCAAATAGATCATGGATGCTTTTGCTACCAGCGCCAATGCGCAGAACACGCAGCCCCATACCCAATAGCGCCATTCGGCGGTTTGCACATATCGCCACAAGCAGTAGCAGGTTGAAAGTACCAGTGAAGCACAAGCCAGGTCGCTGCCTACTATCATTCCAAAAGAAAATACAACGGGATTAAACAAGTACAACACTAGAGGCAGCAACCATTGCCTTGTTCCCCACAGCCTGTACATCCATAAAAAAAGAACAAACGCTGCCAACAACTGGTACACGTACATCATCCATCGCCCCAATTGGAGCATCTTATATCCATAAGGATCGTTGGAAAGATCGACTAATGGTTTTACTACAATAGGAATGAGTGCCGGTGCTACAATTGGCGTTTTGGAATCGTCAATAGGATAAATGCGCTGAGGTTCGCCATGAGCCCATCGAACACCATATCCATAATAATCGCTTTCATCGGCGGTGGGATAGGTTCGTGTAATAAACCATCCACTCAAAATGAAATGAAAAACCATGATACCTATAAAAAGCCGACGATCAACAATCGAAACAGATTGCCAGGTATTAGAGGAAAACCAGTGCTTCCATGCAGCTTTAATAGATGCCATACAAACAAAGATGCCCTTTTTTAACCCTCTACCAAAAATGTTCCGAGGTCAATGATCTCGCCAATACCGCTGCGATATTGCTCGATGGCATCTATGTACACGTTGTGCATCACCTGCGATTTAAACAAGATGTCGCCGTGCTTGTACAACACAAAAAAGAAATCGGGCAGTGCATCATCCAAAAAACCTTTGTGCAACAGTGCAGCCGAAAATAAAAAATGAACCACGCCATTGGCATCGGGATGCGAAGTACCCAGGGGTTGGTCGTCGAAAAAGTCGCGGTCGAACAGCAGTACTTTATAGGCAGCACCCTCTATGGGAGCATCGGCGCCTTTGGCAATAAAACGTGCCCGCACCTGTATATTCATTTCCTTATTCAACTGCATTTTTTCCATAGCAAAAGTTGTGATGTGGAAAGATGAGCATTCTGTTTGCCCACTATAAATATCGCATAATAAAAAATGCCGCATGCATTCCTGCATACGGCATTCTATAAAAAAGTGTTGGGATCAATCATCCAGTTTCAGCACGGCCAGGAATGCTTCCTGTGGCACTTCTACGTTGCCAATTTGTTTCATGCGCTTTTTACCTTCTTTCTGTTTTTCCAACAGTTTGCGCTTACGGCTGATATCGCCACCATAACATTTGGCGGTAACGTCTTTGCGCATGGCGCTGATATTTTCGCGGGCTACAATTTTAGCACCAATAGCTGCCTGGATGGCGATCTGGAACTGCTGACGCGGTACCAGTTCTTTCAATTTTTCGCAAAGCTTGCGACCGAAGTCCTGGCTACGGCTGCGGTGGATCAAAGCACTCAATGCATCCACCCTATCGCTATTGAGCAGGATGTCCATTTTCACGATATCACTTTCGCGATAACCGATGGGGTGGTAATCGAACGATGCATACCCGCGGGTCTGGCTTTTTAGTTTATCGTAAAAATCGAACACGATTTCAGTCAACGGCATTTCGAACATCAACTCTACACGGGTAGGTGTAAGATAGCCCTGGTGAATAAGCATACCCCGCTTGCCAATGCAAAGCGTCATGATATTGCCAATATAATCGGGCTTGGTAATGATCTGTGCTTTGATAAATGGTTCTTCTATTTTTTCGATGCGCACTACATCGGGCATGTCGGCAGGGTTGCTGATGGTAATGACTTCGCCCCTGGTGGTGGTAGCAATAAAGCTTACGTTGGGTACGGTGGTGATCACCGTTTGGTTAAACTCACGCTCCAGTCGTTCCTGTATAATTTCCATGTGCAGCATGCCCAGGAATCCGCAACGGAATCCAAAACCAAGGGCCTGCGATGTTTCCAATTCAAACGTAAGAGAGGCGTCGTTCAACTGCAGTTTTTCCATGCAATCTCTCAACTCTTCAAACGCATCGGTCTCCACCGGGAAAATGCCGGCAAATACCATGGGCTTCACTTCTTCAAATCCTTTGATCATTTCGGCAGGACGCTGTGTAAGCGTAAGTGTATCGCCCACTTTTACCTCTTTGGCATTTTTAATGCCGGTAATAATGTAGCCCACATCACCGCAATTCACTTCCTGTTTAGGAACCAGTCCCATTTTCAAAATGCCTACTTCGTCGGCAATATATTCGGTGCCCGAGGCGGCAAATTTGATCTTGTCGCCTTTTTTGATCATACCATTTACAATACGGTAGTACACAATGATACCCCGAAAGCTATTGAATACACTATCAAAAATGAGGGCTTGCAAGGGTGCCTCCGGGTTGCCTTTTGGAGCAGGAATACGCTCCACAATGGATTCCAATATGGCTTCCACGCCCAGGCCAGTACGGCCGCTGGCACGCAAAATCTCTTCGCGTTTGCAGCCGATCAGTTCTATGATCTGGTCTTCCACTTCCTCGATCATGGCCCCGTCCATATCAATTTTATTAATCACGGGAATGATCTCCAGGTCGTTGTCCAGCGCCAGGTACAGGTTGCTAATGGTTTGAGCCTGAATGCCCTGAGCTGCATCCACCAGCAGCAATGCTCCTTCGCAGGAAGCCAGTGCACGGCTTACTTCGTAGCTAAAATCTACGTGCCCGGGGGTGTCGATCAGGTTAAGGGTGTACTTACCGCCGGCATGCTCAGGGTGCTGGCCGGTGTAGTCATAATCCAGTTGGATAGCATGACTCTTAATGGTAATGCCTTTCTCCCTTTCCAGGTCCATGTCGTCGAGCACCTGGTCCATCATTTGCCTTTCGCCGATGGTGTTGGTGGTTTGCAATAACCGGTCGGCCAAAGTGCTTTTGCCGTGGTCGATATGCGCAATAATGCAAAAATTCCTGATCTCCTTCATATTCAAAATAAGGCGGCAAAGATAAGCGGCAGGCCTGTTCGGTTCGGTTAATTGTTGGCAGCCAGTTTTATGCCCGTTTCAAACTGCATTTGCTTTAATTATCAACGATATGCGATGGCTTTAAAACCTACTTTTGCGTATTCAAACTATTCTATGGACCTCAAAGCACAATTTGAAGCAGCGGTAGCAGCCAGTAAAGAACTCAGCACCCGCCCTTCTAACGACATTCTTTTGCAACTGTACAGCCTTTACAAACAAGCGACCGATGGCGACGCCCCCGCTGAAGGCCCAACCGGCATGTTCGACATTGTAGGCAAAGCCAAACACAATGCATGGACCGGCCAAAAAGGCAAATCGAGCGAAACTGCCATGCAGGAATATATTGACGTGTACAACAAACTGAAAGGCTAATAGCCTTTCAGTGCTCATCCCTCTTTCGATAGCCTTGGCTGATTGTGAGCAAGCGGCAACTGTGGTGGACTAAGGCCCTGATCATTTTTTCATTGGTTATCTAAACTGACTACCCCGTGAACTTCTCTTTGTTTTTCCGAACAGACGCTAGCATCCTTTGCCTCATCCTTTTTATTGCCTGCCTGCTGATGGTAAAAACCGGGCATGCTTTACGCATAAAATTTCTTAACCCCGATGAGCCCGAAAGCAAGGGCGGTGTCAACTCATTAATGGGCGCCCTGTTTGGCCTCTGGGGATTTTTGCTCGCATTCACTTTTGGCAACTCTGCTACCAGGTTCGAAAATGTGCGGAATGTAATGGTGGACGAAACCAATGCCATTCGCAATGCCATTATGCGCAGCCGTGTGTTCAACGATTCGCTGGGAGCACCGCTGCGTGCCAATCTTGCGGAGTACCTGCAGGCAAGGGTGGACTACTACAACAGCGTAGGCGACAATGAAAAATTTGTGCATGCCAAAATGCAATCGCAGCAGCTGGCCGAAAAACTATGGGACCAAACCGTGGAAATAGCCAAACTGCCCAATCAAACATTTCCATCGAGCAACATGTTTGCGTCGCTCACTTCTATGTTCGACATTGCCACCAAACGCGATGCGTTACTCATGGCAGGCGTGCCCGAACCCATACAGTATATGCTGTTTACACTGGCGCTTGTACTCAGTTTTATAGGGGGCTTCACTACGCCTGCTGTCAAAAGCAAAGAATGGATAGTGATAACAGGATTTGTATTACTGGCCTGTTGCATCATTTACATCACGCTCGACCTGGGCAGGCCCATGCGTGGCATTATCAAGCCCGAGTCGGTAGAACAAAGAATAGAAGAACTGAAACATCTGTTGAAATAAAAACTTTATTTCAACGCCAATAATTTTTGCGTGAGCAGCTCTATGCCAATAGTGGCGGGCTGTTCAATGCATTCCAGATGCTGTACGCCATAAGCATCGGGTATATGCTTATCCACTATAAACTTTGGAATTTCTGCAGGTGCATAATGCAACAAACCTGCTGCAGGGTACACATTCAGCGAAGTGCCTACCACCACAAAAGCATCGGCCGTTGCAGTGATATCGGATGCCAATTCAATCATGGGAACAGCTTCACCAAACCATACAATATGCGGCCTTAATTGAAAGCCATCTGCTGCCTTGTCACCTATTTGTATATCGCCGGTAATAGGATAAGTTTTTGTTTCATTTCTTTCGCTGCGCATTTTTAAAATTTCGCCGTGCAGGTGTATCACGTTGGTACTGCCCCCACGTTCGTGCAGGTCGTCTATATTTTGGGTAATGATGGTGACATTAAAAAACTGTTCCAATGCCGCCAAACCTTTGTGTGCAGCATTGGGCTCCGCTTTCAGCACTTCACTCCTGCGATAATTGTAAAAATCCAATACCAATGCCGGATTCTTGTGCCATGCATTGGGCGTGGCCACTTCTTCAATATCGTATCCATTCCACAAGCCATCAACGCTATCGCGAAAAGTTTTCAAACCACTTTCGGCGCTGATGCCTGCACCGGTGAGTACCACTATATGTTTCTTACTATTCATATTTCAAAAGTATTCTACTGACAAGCTTTGGCAATTTGTCTTTTTTGCGATGAAAAAGCCCATTATTCGCCGCAAATTTGCGGCGAATAATTTGTATACCTTAAAGATCTAAAACCAAGAAAATAAAATGTGGACGTCAACAAATTTCAAGACCTATCAAAAGCAGTTTGACTTTACCTCTTCTGCACAAGGTATGCCGACTTATACTGCCTTGAAAATTGACGACACCGACTTCATAAATATTATTGAAGGACTTGACGGAGAAATTGAAGAAGACCAAATTTTTCAGACAATTTTATGTAGTTCCTGTGGCATTTATAATTGTGAGCCTGGAAACTGGGTTGCATTAAGGCAATCAAATGACTTTGTTTTTTTTATTCCTGCATTTGAAGAGCTTCACGGAGAACAAAACCAAACGGAATATGCTCCACCATATTGGTTCAGACAAAAGGGCTCATTCTGGTTGACAAAGACTGACTTTGAAAAATTCAAAAAACTAATTCCTGAACTATACAAACAAAAATCAATAAACAGAATTACAAAATCTGAATTATTGGCTCTATATAAGTCGGAGACACCGCATAAAATGTTTGGTGACTTTCCTGACTTTAAACCATTGAGAAAAAATCACGTTTTAGTAGTTTCTGAACTCGACAATGAAACTGCATTTGAAATTATAGAAAGTAAGTTAAAAGAGCTTGAACTCTCGGCTGCATTTGAAATAACCCCTTTGAAAGAAGACGACAAGGTAATATCTGTTTTTCTTGACGACAGTTCAACGACAGAATGGAAAGCGTTGTGTAAAACTGAAAATAATTACGAACTTTTACTTGGTGGGACATTTAAGGTTATAGCGAAATAACAAGAAAGGCTACACATAACAGGCGTTTGGCAAAAAATCGGGTTCGGTACGTAAACGAAGTTTCATGCTTCGTATCAAGTGCAGTGCTGGCAGAAAGTTTTGTATTTCGACATCGCCAACTTCTTAAAACCGCAAACCGTTAGTTCAAACCCAACATCTATGCTTAAGCTATACCGCTCTGCCTATTCAGCACCAAAAAAATAATCGAGTTCCGTTTATGGATTTTCAGCACTACTGCATCCTCCAAAAAAAATCCTATGCGCTACCTGCTGCTCGGCTTCGTTTTACTGGCCTGCCAATCGCCCCATGCCGAAAACAATTCCCTTAAACCCGATGCCGTTTCTGAAACTACTTCAAGCCCTGCTTTGTTGATGAAGGGCCTGCAACATAAAGTGGATAGTCTTTGTGTTGAATTGCCTGCATGGCTTTTGCAAAATGGGTTCAACACCCAACAGGTTTTAATAGCCGACCTAAGTATGCATAGTGGTTTGCCCAGGATGGTGCTGGTGGATGTGGTCACCGGTAAAATACTCGATAGCGGCATGGTAGCCCACGGAGCCGGCGGCGATGCATTTGCCGCAGAAGCAAGATTCAGCAATACGCCCAATAGTTATTGCAGCAGTGCCGGCAAATACAAAATTGGTATCAAGTACCCGGGCAGGTTTGGCGAGGCATTCAAACTGCACGGCCTCGAGAAAACCAACGATAAGGCATTTGAAAGAACCGTGGTGCTACATGCATACGACTGTGTGCCCGATGCCATCCCCTATCCCCAATATATCTGCAATAGCCTGGGCTGCCCCATGGTATCGTATGCATTTCTAAAGCGTATCAAAAAAACTATTGCCGCTTCCAAACAACCCATGTTGTTATGGATTTTACAATAATGAAAAGCAACTGCTACTGCACTGTTAAAACACGGTTCAGCAACCTATTCCATACCCTATAAATTCCCCTGCCGAAAGGCATTGCGGAACCTAAATGGTGACGAATATCACGATATACAGGCAGTACCCTGTTCTACCTTTGCCGGCTTAGGATTGGAAATTTCCATTAAAGATCAATTTATGCGAAAGGTAGAACTGTTATCACCTGCAGGTGGATTCGATAGTATGAAGGCCGCCATTAATGCCGGTGCCAATGCAGTGTATTTTGGAGTAGAACAATTGAACATGCGCACACGCTCGGCTGAAGGTTTCTCGGTAAACGATATTGAGGAAGTAGCCAAACTCTGCCATGCTTATGGTGTAAAAGCGTATATCACTTTGAATACGGTGATGTACGATCACGACATGCAATTGCTACGCAACATTTTGCAACAGGTAAAGCAACATGGCATTGATGCTGTGATAGCCGCCGATTTTGCAGTGCTGCAGGTTTGCCAACAAATGCAAATTCCCCTGCACGTATCTACACAGGCCAACATCAGCAATTTTGAAGCGGTGAAGTTTTTTGCACCCTTTGCCGATGTGGTGGTACTGGCCCGCGAACTCACCCTGCAGCAAATGACCGCCATTGCCCGCGATATCCGTAGATATAATATTCGTGGTGTTTCGGGAGAACCGTTGAAAATAGAAGTGTTTGTGCATGGTGCACTATGCATGGCCGTGAGTGGCAAATGTTATATGAGCCTGCATACACAAAACGCATCTGCCAACCGTGGTGCATGCATGCAACCCTGCCGCCGCCCCTACAAAGTGACCGATACAGAAACCGGTGAGGAACTACTCATCGATAATGAATACATCATGTCGCCCAAAGACCTGTGCACCATTGGCGTGCTCGATCAATTGATAGCGGCAGGTGTAGATGTTTTAAAAATTGAAGGCCGTAGCAAGGGCAGCGAATATGTACACATAGTGACCCAATGCTACCGCGAAGCCATGGAAGCAGTTGCCGATGGTACCTACACACCCGAAAAAATAAAAGTATGGGAAGCCGAACTGGAAACAGTGTACAATCGTGGTTTTTGGGAGGGCTATTATCTCGGCCGCGAACTGGGCGAATGGACAACACGGCCGGGCTCGATTGCTACGCAAAAAAAAGTATTCATTGGCAGGGGCAGCAAATACTACAACAATATACAGGTTGGCGAATTTGATATTGAGACCGGTAGTTTGAAAAAAGGCGATACGATCATTGTAACCGGCAAAACGCATGGCATGTATCGTACCGAGCTCAGTAGCCTTATGGTAAATGGCGAACCTGCAGAATCGGCATCAAGAGGTGATAAACTCACATTGAAGATGGATACCAAAGTGGCCCCATCCGACAAACTCTATAAACTTGTTGCCAGCGCCGATGCCTAAGATCATTCAATATCGTAACAATTGCATTGGCTGTGGCATTTGCTACGAGCGGCAGCCCGAGTATTGGCGCATGTCGAAAAAAGATGGAAAAGCCACCCTGCTGAATGCAGTGGTAAAAAAGGAAATACACATGATCGATATAGCTGCACACGAAGCAGCAGAAAGCAGATCTGTTGCCACTGCCTGCCCAGCAGGCGTCATAAAAGTGATGTAGGATTGCGCATGCAGTCAATCAAAAAATTCAGCACTCACATTCACTTCTCACTTTTCACTCCCAAAAAGAATGAACTATGAAAAAGCTACGCTATTTTTTACAAAGATGTTACCGACTCACGTTAAGTGCAGAAAGGCGGGAAGAAGTTGTTTGGAACGATCTGAAAAAACTGCATGCTACTGCAAAGTGGAACTCGGGCGTGTATGAAAAAGAAAAACATATCGAAACAGTTTTCCCACTCTGCGATAATAAACCCACTTCCTTTTTGTACCTGGTGCAAGACGGCAACTATCATTGTGGCGTAACTGTATTGGCCGATTTTCCTTCTGAATTAACCACCGATATTTTTGTATTGGCAGCGCATTTCAACAACCATCTGAACTACGGTACCGTTACCGTAAATGCTGTAGGCCAGTTCATCGAATATCGTTTCAAAATTCCGCTGTTGCTTCCGCTATTATATACCGGCGAACTATACAGGGTATCCATTCGCCATTATGAATTAGCAAAAGATATCTATGCAGCATTTCACAGGTTGGTGGATGAGGAAGAAGCACCAGCCATCATCATTGCCGACTTATTGAAAAATGTGGGCAAAAGAGAAGTGAAGAAATCCTAAGCAACTTTTCCACTACTACTCAGGCTGCTACAGCACTGGCTGTCAGCACGAGTTTATGGCCCACATGATGGGCCTCAAAATGGTGACGAATCTCACAGTCTGCCCATTGCTCCCCAGCTATCTTTGAAAAGGTCTGGGAACAGTTGCAATAGGCCATACAACTCGGGGATCGCTGCCATGTGAATGCCTGATAAAATATTGTCATTCAAACTTCCAAAAAAGGAACAGAGAGCAGCCATCGCTGTATTGCAACAACCAGCCCAATTCAAGTTCAAATTCATTCCATATGAAGAAGCTCATTGTGCCTATGGTTGCCGTATGCTTGGCTATTAGTTCATTTGCACAAACCCAGTTGGATGCCGGTGCATCACCGCATCTCAGTTTTAAAGGCGTACCCATGACGGGCACTATCAACGAGTTTGCGTCGCAAATGAAAAAGAACGGGCTTTCCTATGTAAACACCACCAATGGCATTGCTGTGTTCAAAGGCGAAATGGCCGGATATAAGAATTGTTATGTAGGTGTATCCAACACCAAGCAAAAAGATATCGTGTATAAAGTGGCAGTGAAATTTCCTGACTGCGATACCTGGGCGGCGCTTGCTTCCAACTATTTTACAGTAAAAGAAATACTCACTAAAAAATATGGCGCAGCCACTGCATGTGTAGAAGCATTTAAAACCTATACACCGGAAAATGATGGCTTTAAACTAACACAAGTAGCCATTGGTGAATGCACCTATTATACCACCTACCATACCGAAAAAGGCACTATCCAGTTGTCGATAGCCAATGACATTTCCACCGGCAGTTATGTACGGCTCGTGTACTTTGATAAGATCAACAGCGAAAAAATAAAGGAGCTGGTGATTAATGATCTGTAGGGAGTGGGAAAGTTTCAGAGTTTCATGTTTCAAAGTTCACAAGTTGGTAAGCGGGGTTTGTTTTCGATTCGGAGAATCGAAGCATTTAAACTTCGAGGTGCGCTGCACTAACACCTCGAAGAAGATTGTTATTCAGTAAATACAACTTTGAACAAATCAGGCAGTGCCAGATTTTGCCAACGCCGGTCTTGTCAAACTACGACGACGTTTCCACCATATTGCTACTATTGCTATACCCAACCACAAAGGCCATACAGCAGCACCAATTATCACCAGGTTTTGGATGCCTGCACCACCTGTTTTAATCGCATCCCATAAGCGTCCAAAAAAACCGGGAGCTTGAGTGCTACCTGCATTTTCAAGCGGCTGGGCATAGGTAAAATAGATAGTGCTGTACGCAGCCTGTGCCTGCATATGTTGCACATTGTATGCTGCACTTTCCATGTCTTCGGTAATGCTGTTGATTTCGGCCTGCACCTGCAAAATATCTTCCATCTTATTTGCCTGCTTCAACAGTTCTAAATACCGGGCCCTTATTATTTTTTTGGCTTCAATTCTGCCACGGGTATCAACAATAGCGTTGGTTACATCTTCCGATTCAACTTTCTTTTCCATGAGTTTGCCATCAAGGCCCACCAAGCCCGCCATTAAAGCATCAAACCTTGCAACAGGCACTTTTACCTGCAATACATTTTGCCGGTTATAATCACTTTGTGTTTCCTGCTCGGCATCTATCCAACCATCATTGGCTTTAACCATCTGATGTACCCGTGCACCAAATGCAGCAAAATCGTTGCACTCCATTTGTATATGTGCCGTTCTTATAAGTTGCCTGTTAGCCAGAAAAGCTGGTGCAGTATTGCCTGAATGAAATACAGCACCAGCACTATCTGTGGCAACTGCAGCTGCAGCCGAATCAGCAATAAGAATGCTCTGTACTTCTATTTTGGATTTTGCAACATTTAGGCTAACCGCATAATCCTCATCGGCGTTTGCGGTGATTGAAGGTTCACTACTATGACAAGCTGCTAACATGCCTGCTGCTAAAAAGATCATATGCCATGCTTTCATAAAAATTGTTTTTAGAAATGAGATGATCGTGGCCCCTTGTTTACACAAAGCGCCCCATTTTTTCTGAAAAAAACTCATCGAAAAGCATGCATGCTATGCTCACTAATACAACGCCATGCCATAGTGTAACCTGCGCCAAACGTTAAAGGAAATGGAAGAAGTATAAAAGCAAAAGAGCCACCTAATGGGTGGCTCTTTTATCATGCGTTTACAAATGGATCATGCATTCATTTCGGCAAGCTCCATAATGGTTTCCCATTCGTCGGCGGTAACAGCGCTTACTGAAAGACGGCCGAGTTTGATGATCTGCATATTGGCCAATTGTTTGTTGGCTTTGATGGTGGCAAGGCTCACCGGTTTTTTCAACTTTTTTACCGGCTTCAGATCTACCACGCTCCAGGTATCTCCTTCGGCAGTGGGATCGGGATAATGCTCCTTCACCACTTTGGCAATGCCCACAATTTCCAGGCCCTCGTTGCTATGGTAAAACAGCACTTCATCGCCTTTTTGCATGGCCCTCAAATTATTGCGGGCTGCATAATTGCGAACACCATTCCACATGGTTTGTTTTTCTTCTACAAACTGATCCCAACTGTATTTAAAGGGTTCTGATTTTACAAGCCAGTAAGCCATAGTTTTTTTATTTTTTGATATCTGATGTATGATGTCTGATTTTTTAGGATTTAGGATTGATGATTGGATACTTAATGATGGCCTTTCTACTTTATCCAAACTCCTTCCAGATTTCCAATCTCAACCTTGCCCCTTGACCTTGCCATTGACCTTAACCTCCTACCCCTCACCATCCACTCGCCAATACATCGGCCAGGTGCAGGCATTTGAGCGAACGGCCCTGCTTTTGCGCAGCGCCTTCTATATGCATCAGGCAACTCATATCGGTACTGATCAAATATTCGGCACCGGTGGCCATAGCATTGGTTATTTTTTGATCGGCCATGGCGCCGCTGATAGCATCAAACTTTACGGCAAATGTGCCACCAAAGCCACAGCAGGTTTCTACATCGTTCATTTCAGTAAGCGTCAACCCCTCTACGTTGGCCAGCAGCTTTCGCGGCTCCTGTTTTATTTTACATTCACGCAGGGCTGCGCAGCTATCGTGATAGGTTGCAGTCCCCTCCCATTTTGCACCCAGTTGCTCCACTTTCAATTGGTTCACCAAAAAGTCGGAGAGTTCAAACACCCGCTTACTCAGTTCATCTACCTGCCCGCTATACATGCTATTGGCAAACAAGGGAGGATAATAATTTTTTACAAACCCAATGCAACTGGCACTGGGTGCCACCACTGCATCTACCCCTGCAAAATCGGTGATGAATTTCTTGCACACGTCTTTGGCATCTTCATGAAAACCGGCGTTGAATGCGGGCTGTCCGCAGCAGGTTTGATCGGCATTATACACCACTTCGCATCCCACTTTGCGCAGCACTTTTACCATATTTAATGCTACAGTTGGGTAAAGCTGATCGATAAAACAGGGAACAAATATTTGAACTTTCATGGAGTTGATCGGTTGTATTGAAGCTAAATACTTTTAGAAAGTGATCATGCATGCTCAACGTTACAGTTCTGCATCAGATACTGTGTTTAAGCGCTATCATTTTTAAAGCAGTGATGGCCGCTTCTTCGCCTTTGTGGCCATGTATGCCGCCTATTCGTTCTTTTGCCTGCTGCTCAGTGTTCACGGTAAGCACACCAAAAATTACCGGCGACAGTAAACTCAAATTGAGTTGTGTAATGCCATCAGTAATGCTCTTGCAAACGTAATCGAAATGCGGTGTATCGCCTTTGATCACGCAACCAAACGCAATAAAGGCATCGGGTTTCGGTATTTGGTTATCGTGGATTTGGCGAATCAAATAAGGCACTTCTACTGCGCCTGGCACTTTATATACCTGTGGCATATAACCAGCCTGCTTAAGCACTTTGGTGGCGCCCTTTACCAGTTCATCGGTAATGGCTTCATTCCATTCGGTACTCACAATGGTGATTCGGATGTCTGGGGGCAATTTCGGCAATGATTTCAGTAATGCTTGGTTTCCTTTGCTGGCCATAATTTCCTGTTCTTGTTATAACAAAAATAGCGACCCTTGTGCAGGCCGCTACTTTCAAATATTCAAAGTAAATATGATTGCACTAGTCAATGCTACCCAGGCGAGCCAGGTACTTGTCTATTTGATATCCTCTGTCGGTGCGGGGATACTTCGCTTTGATCTCTTTGTAATACTTGATGGCTTCATCGTTCTTACCCAGTATCTCGCTCAATAATCCTGCTCTGAAAAGGTTTTCGGCACTAAGAGCTTCCTGCTCAGGATAGTTCTGGCCGGCTTTTGCATACATCTTTACCGCTTCTTCTTTTTTACCCAGCTCAGCATAGGTATCGGCCAAACGTGCGTAAGCAATAGTTTGCACTTCTTTAGAGTCGGTGCTGAAATCTTTCAAATACCCTTCGGCTTTTTTGAAATCGCCAAGGCGCAGCGCACATACACCGGCATAAAATTTTGCCAGGTTACCCGCTTTGGTGCTACCGTAGTTGCTCGCTACTTTTTCAAAACCCTGGAATTGTCCATCGCCATTCAGCGCAAGCTTCAGGCTGTCTTGTTGAAAGTATTGTTGCGCATGCCAGATAGCATCTGCAGCTTTTAACTCCTGTGGTTCTGCATACAATTTTTTGTACCCGAGGTATCCACCCAACACCAAAATCAATGCGCCACCTACATAGATGACAGGCTTGCTAAATTTTGCCCAGAAGCCTTTTGCACGTTCCAGCACTTTTGCCGAATCATCGGCCACTGTTTCCACCTGAATGTTCTTATTTTCTGACATGATCGTTAATTAAATTCCGTTGTAATGGTTTGACTTAAAAAATTAGTCGTTTACAAAAAGATGTGGTTCGTCTACTGCGTATACATCTTTCAATACTTCGCTGTCATCGGGCCATGGGCTTTCTTCTGCAAATTTCACGCTATCTTCTACCAACGCATCTACGCGGGCATTGATGGCTTCCAATTCTTCAGCAGTAGCATGGTTTTCGTTCCTGATGGTATCAAGAATTTGCTCGATAGGATCTTTTGATTTGTATTCGTCCACTTCTTCTTTGGTACGATATTTCTGCGGATCGCTGATGGAGTGGCCTTTGTAGCGATAGGTTTTCATTTCGAGCAAAGTAGGGCCACCGCCTTCGCGGGCACGCTTAATGGCACGCTCAACCGCATCGTGTACAGATTCGGGGTGCATACCGTCCACCGCATCGCCGGGCATATCGTATGCATCGGCCAGTGTGTAAATATCTCTTACGTTAGAAGTACGTTCAACAGAAGTACCCATAGCGTAGTGGTTGTTTTCGCAAATGAAGATCACGGGCAATTTCCACAGCATGGCAAGGTTGAATGTTTCGTGCAACATGCCCTGGCGTGCAGCACCATCGCCAAAAAATGCGAGGGCCACATTATCGGTGCCTTTGTATTGCTCGGCAAAAGCCAAACCTGCACCGGTACCAATTTGTGCACCTACAATACCGTGTCCACCAAAGAAGGCCTGCTCCAGTCCAAAAAAGTGCATGCTACCACCTTTGCCCTTGGCGCAACCTGTGGCTTTGCCATACAACTCGGCCATACATGCTTGGGGGCTTACACCTTTAGCAATAGCCAAACCGTGGTCGCGGTAACCGGTTACAAACGGATCTTGTGGACGAGTAGCGGTCATACAACCGGCAGCAATAGCTTCCTGGCCAATATAGGCGTGGAAGAAGCCGCGGATCTTACCCGCCATTTTATACATTTCTTCTGCTTTCAGCTCAAATTGCCTGATCAGCAGCATCAGTTCATACCAGTAGAGGTAGGTTTCTTTCGTGAATTTTTTAGCCATAGTACTCCAAAAATGAGCCGCAAATATAGGGGGGAAATGAAAGCAGAGTGCGGTAGTATTTGGATGTGCAAAGCGGCCGCACCTATTTTTAAATGGCCGGCAAACCTGCCATTCGCCATCAACTGCTTAGTTGCAGCGTGCAGCCATCCTGCTTATCCGTTATTTTGCAGCCTTATGCTCCGCTTACAACAGCTTTCGGCCACCCAGTTTAAGAACCATTTTAGCGAAGGTTTTTCATTTTCCCGCAAAGTGGTGGGCATTTGTGGCCCCAATGGCATTGGCAAAACCAATTTACTGGACGCCATTTATTATCTCTGTTTCACCAAAAGCTATTTTGCCCCAGATGGTGCCCTGGCGCATCATGGGCAGGCGGGGTTTAGGCTCACGGGAAATTTTACCCTGGGCGGCAGCGACGCCAAAGTGGTATGCGTGCTTCGGGAAACAGGGAAAAAAGAATGTAGCTGGAACGAGGAAAACTACCCCAAAATGAGCCGGCATGTAGGCAGGCTGCCTGCTGTAATGATAGCCCCCGACGATGTGGAACTCATCACCGGTGGCAGCGAAACCCGCCGCCGCCTGATGGATGGATTGCTTTGCCAGTTGAATGCTGCGTACCTGCAGCAATTGATGGAGTACAACAAGCTGCTGCAACAACGCAATAGCCTGATAAAGCAAATGGCCGAAAGCGGCAAAAAACAAGAAAGCCTGCTGGAGATCATCAACCTGCAACTGGCGGAGCGGGCTGTGTTCCTGGCCAAAGAAAGGCACCAATTGCTACAGGCATTTTTGCCGCAGGCCGAAAAGCATTATAAACTCATAGCCGGTGATAAGGAGCAGGTTTCTTTTACTTACCAGGCTGCCCTCTCCTTTCCCGCATTGGACAAAGGCCCTGCTGCATTTCTCGACCTGCTGCAGGCGGCATGGCCCAAAGACTTTGCCCTGCAACGCACTACGGCGGGTATTCATCGCGACGATCTGCAACTGCTGCTCGAAGGCCAGCCCTTTAAGCAAATGGCCAGCCAGGGCCAACGCAAGAGTTTGCTATTTGCTTTGAAGCTCACCGAATTTGAATGGCTACAACAGCACAAAGGCTTTGCTCCCATCCTCCTGCTCGACGATGTGTTTGAAAAACTCGACAACCACCGCATGACCAACCTGCTACAGGAAGTGTGCATTGAAAAACAAGGCCAGGTATTTATAACCGATACCCACCGCCACAGGCTGGAAACGCAGTTGCAAAACCTGGGTGCCGATTTCGAGATCATCGAAATTTCATAGTATTTCACCTACAAAAAATAGTTGAAAAAAACCGGGCGGCCTGCAGCATTACTACAAACCGTGTGTTTGTGATTTTATCATTCTACCTGGTTGGGAAAAGCTATTTTTGCCGCCCCATAAATATTTTAATCATGGAAGCTGTACAACTGACCAAAGGAAAAATACATACCAATAAAGGCGTAATGGAATTTGAATTGTTCGACGACGCCACCCCTATTACCGTTGAAAATTTTAAGAAGCTGATCAAGCTGGGCTATTACGATGGTTTAAAATTTCATCGTGTAATCCCCAACTTCATGGTACAGGGCGGATGCCCTGATGGTACCGGCGCCGGTGGCCCGGGCTATAGCATTCCCTGCGAAACCAAGGCCGAAAAACAATACCATGATCTGGGTGTAATGTCGATGGCACATCGTGGCCGCAACACAGGAGGCAGCCAGTTTTTCATTTGCCATACCCGCAATACCACCAAGCATCTGGATGGTGTGCACACTTGCTTTGGCAAACTTACCAGTGGCCTTGAAGTGCTGGCGACCATACAAGCCGGTGATGTAATGGAAAAAGTGGAAATTGATGCCAACTAACCTTCAATAAACAGAGCCATGGGTAGCGATGATAGAGACGGCGGCATGAATTTGAACGAGGCCCTGAATTCATTCTTGAATCAAAGTGGAAGGTTGAAAAAAAACCTGCAGGCGCACCGCATTACAGAAGCCTGGGAAAGCATCATGGGAAAAACGGTAGCCAACTATACCGAAAAAATACAATTGACCAACCATACCTTGTTCATTACTACGCATGTGGCACCATTGCGCAGCGAATTAATGTATCAAAAGGAAACCATCAAGCAACGTGTAAACGAGTTGCTTGGTGAGGGGGCAGTAAAAGAAGTGGTTATCCAATAACCAGGTCGGGGGCAAGTGTTAGAACACTGCGCTGGATTCAAGATCAAACACGGTTTCCCTGTATTCTATCAGCAAGGCAGTAATGTCGTGCAGGGTGATCACGCCTTCAAAATGACGCCCGTCAAATACAGGTAAATAAGGCACTGCGTGTGAATGCATCAGGCCAATCACATCTTCAATTTGTGTATCCATGGTGGCCATTGGAAAATCCATGCGCATCACTTCGCCCACAGCACATACATTGGCATCCCATCCACGCACTGCCACGTTTTTCACAAAATCGTGTTCGCTAAAAATTCCTTTGAAATCATCGCCATCTACCACTACCAGGAAGATGCGATTGAGTGCATTCAACAGGGTTAATGCATCGGACACCAGCGTATCGGGCGCCACATAATTATTGGGAGCATTTTGTTTTAGGAGTATATCTGCAGCTGTTTTCATGGCAAGAGATTTGACCATAATGTACTACAAATACAAACACCAAAAGAAGACGAATGTTATAGATTTTTTGAAGCGGATGAACTAGTATATCCCGCCTTCTTCAATGAGCCTGTCGGCCAAAGAAGAATCGAACAGGGCTTCTTTGCTGCGCAATGCTTCCCGCATGATATCGTGAATGGTAACCACCCCTTCAAACTCACCCTCGTTCATTACAGGGAGGTAGCGGCTGCCGGTTTCCAAAATGATCTGGATGCACTCTTCCACCGAATGTTCGGGGCTGATCAACTGTGGGTTTTTAGCCATGGCCTCCTGTACCGGGCAGGTAGCACTGCTTTTTCCTTCGAGGGCCACATCGCGGCTATAGTTGCGCTCACTAAAAATACCCTTGAAGGCATTGCCTTCCTTTACAATAACATAGCTCAGGTTTTGAGCTTTCATCATTTGCAAAGCTTCAATCACCAAAGCATTGGGAGCAAGGACATTAGAGGGCTTCGTTTTGCTCGAAAGAATATCAGAAACAGTACGCATACAGAGTAAAAATCGTTAAAAGGGCTGTAAACATAAGGAATGCTTACATATCATGCGCATTTCAATATTTCTAATGCCTTGTGAAAAAAATATGACCGCGGTTATAGCCTGTTCTTGAGCACGGGTATCATTTCCCTGCGCCAGCTGTCGAAATCGCCGGCAATAATATGCTCCCTTGCCTGCCCCACCAGCCATAAATAAAAACTCAGGTTATGGATGCTGGCCAGTTGCAGCCCCAAAATTTCGCCGGCTTTAAACAGGTGGCGCATATAGGCTTTGGTGTAAAACCCACTCACGCTATTATCCAGCACATCGTCAATGGGGCTAAAATCCTTTTCCCATTTCTTATTGTCGATATTCATCACCCCCTTGCTGGTAAACAGCATGGCATTGCGGCCGTTGCGGGTGGGCATTACACAGTCGAACATATCTACCCCATGCCCAATACACTCCAGCAGGTCCCAGGGAGTGCCTACTCCCATTAAATACCGGGGCTTTTGCCAGGGCAGATGCTCGCAACTCCAGGCGCAAAATTCGTACATCATCTCGGGTGGCTCGCCCACGCTGAGTCCGCCAATGGCATTGCCCGCCGCATTTTTGCTGCTGATAAATTCGGCCGAAGCTTTGCGCAAATCTTTATAAGTACCGCCCTGCACAATGGGAAACAGGTTTTGATCGTAGCCATATTTGGGCTGCGTGCTTTCCAGATGTTTAAAGCAGCGGTCGAGCCAGCGATGTGTAAGCTGCATACTATTGTGCGCATACCTGTACTCGCTGGGGTATGGCGGGCATTCATCAAAAGCCATAATAATATCGGCGCCAATGGTGCGCTGAATATCCATTACCGATTCGGGGGTGAACAAATGCTTGCTGCCATCAATATGGCTGCGAAACGTAACGCCTTCCTCTTTAATTTTTCGTTGAGCTGCCAGGCTAAATACCTGGTAACCGCCACTATCGGTAA
Source organism: Phnomibacter sp. (assembly GCA_035456005.1). Classification (GTDB taxonomy): domain Bacteria; phylum Bacteroidota; class Bacteroidia; order Chitinophagales; family Chitinophagaceae; genus Phnomibacter. Next base: position 145,042 of record DATIEA010000005.1, read on the forward strand.
GTATGGGTTTGTTCCAGCCATTAAACTGGTGCAGGCCACCGGCCGCTTCCAACACTTCCAGCCCCGGGCGCAAATACAGGTGATAGGTATTGCCCAAAATAATTTGCGCATGCACATCGGCATGCAGTTGCTGCTGGGTAACGGCTTTTACGGTACCCACTGTACCCACGGGCATAAAAATGGGCGTAAGAATTTCGCCATGGTCCGTGGTTATTTTTCCTGCCCTGGCTTTGGAGGCAGTGTCTGTATGTTGTAATTCGAATGAAAGTGCCGGCATAGCGGCGAAGATAAAAGGATGCACCAACAATGGGCACCGCCGCACTGCGATTTAGCAATTGGCATACATAGTGGATGCACTGCTACACCCAAGCTTATAGTGACTTAACCTGCTGTGCTATTAAGAATTAATGATTATTGAATTATTGATTATTGGGATTAATGATAAAGAGGAGACTATGATACTTGTGAACGCCATCAGGGCTATGCGGCTTGGCACTACAGTAGCACATAGCTTAATCAGGGTACCCACCCGAGATCGGGCTGTATTCGATCTCGGGGGCCCTTTTTTGGTACTTTTTTGGGCAAGCAAAAAAGTACGTAAAGCATTCAAGATTCTTGAAGGAAACCAACTATTTCACAAATCAATAGCCAACACCTTAGTACCTTAATCACCCGATTAACACACCCAATATTGCCCCATGTTTACCATCGCACAATTAAGGAAACTGGCGCTTTCTTTTCCGGAAGCCATAGAAGCCCCACACTTTGAGAAGACCTCGTTTCGTGTACACCAAAAAATTTTTGCATCCTATGATAGTGCCAACAACAGGGCATGCTTAAAACTATCGGCCATTGATCAAAATGTTTTTGCAACAGCCGACCCTGCTGGCATTATGCCCATCAACAATAAATGGGGCAAACAAGGCTGGACCTTTTTCGATTTGAATACAGTGCATAAAGATTTGATGGAAGATGCATTGACCACTGCTTACTGCCATGTAGCACCGCGAAAACTGGCGGAACAAATCAGGCCTTCCTGAGCTACGAAACAAGCAATGCATTTCAAAGCCACACTATCTTTAAGCCTATACAGAAATACCCATTTATGGAACAGGTATTACCCGATTGCGAAATTGTAGATAGCAGGATCTTTAAAGCGCCTATCGACATTGTATTCAGCGCATGGACCAACCCCGATCATTTAGTGAACTGGTGGGGACCCGCCGGCTTTACCAATACTTTTTTTGAATTCGATTTTCGGGTGGGTGGCCGCTGGCGTTTTATGATGCACGGCCCCGATAAAGGCCATTACCCCAACGAGGTTGAGTTTACCCAAATAGAAGCACCCACCCTGTTGGCATGGAAGCGCATTTCGAAACCTTTGTTTACAGTGCATGCCCAATTTGAAAAACTAAATGAGCACGAAACCCGCATTGTTTTCCGGCAAATATTTGATACTGCCGAAGAATGCCAAAAGATCAGGAAATATACTGAAGGCAAAAACGATGAAAATTTCGACAGGCTCGAAATTGAATTGCAGAAAATGATCGTTTGAAACGATTGCCCAACATAAATACTTTTCATTTCCTCACCCCTTAAAATAAACCCTATGCATCTCGGCGCTTTTTCCATTAGCCTCGCAGTAAAAGACCTTGCCGTATCGCAAAAGTTTTACGAAGCACTTGGCTTTACCGTGTTTGCGGGCAGCATGGCCAGCAACTACCTCATCATGAAAAATGGCAATGCCCTTGTAGGATTATTTCATGGCATGTTTAAAGGGCATATGCTTACGTTCAACCCCGGCTGGGATGAAAACGCTGTAGAAGCCGAGGAGTTCGACGATGTGCGTGCCATTCAGCAACATTTAAAATCGCTAAACATTCCCATTACTTCCGAAGCCAATGAACACAGCACCGGCCCCGGCAGCCTGGTATTGGCAGACCCCGATGGCAATACCATACTTATTGACCAGCATGTGTAAGAATGCACTGGTTGCAGCTATTTTTTCTGACACCTACTTTCAGACAGCTATAGTAAATTGCTGGCGGTAGCGCTTTGCTACAATATTGATGTTTGTAACAATTACTATTCAACGCAATGAATGCTGAAGATTCAATTTATCTAACCTCTGACAAAAAGCAGTTCTACATAACTGATTTTGAGAAACTGAGCTTTCTAAGGCCAAATGACATATGGAGTATTGACGAAGGATTAAAAGAGATTCTGAGTTTAATAAACTTGCATCAAGACTTTCAAACAATTTACTCAAAACTGTTTCGAGTTAAGTCGACCGATGAAATTTATTTGGAAGGCGAAAGTTACTTATACTTAACCGCCTTTAAAAAATCATGGACAGAACTAGAAATAAAATTAAATTCAGTAAAAGCTGAGTGTTCATCCAAAAACGTGAATGTCATAATCGAGATATGTGAACCTTGTGACAATCCTAATTTCGAAAATGGACAATTTTCGACTCGTGATATTGCATGCCTAAAAAGTCCAGACTATTTTAGGATTAGACACTTTAAAATATACATAGACACAACTGTTTCTGCTCAACATGATACATTTTGGAATTCAATAAAGAGTGAGTTTTCGTAAAACAGTTGCAGAGTCATCTCGATCTTCAACACAACAATGCCGAATCCGTATCGGCGGATTTGTAATCCGCATGTGTAGCTTACACACTAAGAACAGGCACGTAGAACCAAGCAACTCAAACAAAAAATTGTTCAATTGGATAATGTAAAAACCAGGAAGCCTTCCTATTTTTTTTGGGTGTCCATTGTAGGCCTCGTAGCAGTGCTGGTAGGCTTTGGGAAAACATTTATCCTGCCTGCAAGTAATGGAGATTTCCCTGCTACATCAGTAGTGTATGTGCATGGCGCTTTTGCCTTTAGTTGGATCCTGCTATTTATTTTCCAAACATCCTTCATCCATTTCAAGAAATATTCCACGCATATCTTTTTGGGAACAGCAGGCATTGTAATTGCGCTGGGCACAGCGGTTACCATGCTGCCTGCAGGCATGTATGCCACCAACAGGGATCTTCAAAAGGGCCTGGGCGATACTGCCATTTCGGCAATGCTAGGTGTTGTTACATCTGCACTCATGTTTTTGGGAATTTTCTTCGCCGGTATTTTAAACCGCAGGAAAGCGGCTACGCATAAACGACTGATGCTGCTGGCAACTATAGTAGTGCTTTGGCCGGCATGGTTCAGGTTCCGGCATTACTTTCCATCTGTTCCCCGGCCGGATATTTGGTTTGCCTTAGTATTGGCAGACAGCCTTATCGTGATCTCATGTATATGGGACAAACTGGTAAATGGCAGAGTGCATCCCGTACTCAAATTTGTCGGGTTGTTCATTATACTGGAGCACACATTCGAAGTGATTTATTTTGACAGCCCGACCTGGCGAACGCTGAGCAAATTCATTTACGATTTACTCTCGTAACTATAGCTACCCCGCTCTTCGACATTTGCAAATCCTGAACAGCGGGATGGCAAACCATCGCAGCGGGAAAACCTCTTGCCATTACCCAGCTAAGTCAATGGGCGGTGCTATTGACCGGCTGAACAGCCAATTAATTCCACAATTTTGTTTTGAATAAAGGCCGGAGCTTTTATTTTTTCAGTTGCGGCATTATTTTAAGGCCATGAAAATATTGATGTTCGTAGCCTTGGTGCTGGTGAGTTCAATTGGAATTTTTGCACAGGATACTCAACCCGAAAAAAAGAAATGGTTCAGTGGCATGTACCTTCAATGGGGTTACAATACCGAATGGTACACCCATAGCACCATTCATTTTAAAGGCGCTGTTGACAAGGTTTCCCACGATTTTAAAGTGTTCGATGCTGTAGCCCAGGACAAGCCCGGGTTCCATGCTATTTGGGAAAGCCCCTGGAAAATGTCGGTTCCGCAATACAACTACCGCGTTGGCTTTTACTTAAACAAAGCCAAAACAAAAGCCATTGAGATCAACTTCGACCATACCAAGTATGTAATGAACGACGACCAAACCCTGCACGTGCAAGGGCATATTGGCGACCATTACCTCGATAAGGACACGTTGATCACCAATCCCGATTTTATTCATTTTGAGCATACCAATGGCGCCAATTTTTACCTGTTCAACTATGTACAATTCTGGCCACTGAACAATCACCACAAAAGCAAATTTTACTTTGTTCCCATGGTAAAAGCCGGTGCAGGTTTTATGGTTCCAAAAACCGATGTCACCCTGTTCGGCAAACGCCTGGACAACAAATTTCACTTAGCCGGTTATATGGCCGGTTTGGAAACCGGTTCAAAATTTTACTTCGCTAAAAAACTCTTCGTGGAAGCCAGCGCCAAAACGGGCTTTTGTAATTATACCAACGCCCTAACCGTTGACGGTGGTAAAGCACAACACAGCTTCGCTTTCTTTGAAGTGATAGGTTCCGTTGGTTGGGATATTAATTTCTACAAGCACAATTTGTGACGCGGTTGTTTGAAAGTCAACACCCCCACCCAGGCTCGTGTCGCACGAGCCTTAGTGCCGATCTTCGACATTGGCAATGCCGAAGCCTTATCGGCGGATTTTGCAAATCCTGAACAGCCGGCCGATACAATCTATCCTTTCAATTTGCAGTATATTCATGGCTCATTTTGTACCCTCCTGTCAGGACCTACAACAGTAACCAGACAACAGGAAGACAAACGATTTTGCGAACAAATACATCATCACTCTTCACAACAAAAACCTACCAAAATGGCCAAGCAAATTTTCATCAACCTCGCAGTAAAAGACCCACAAAAGTCTATGGCATTTTATACAGCATTAGGCTTTACCAACAACCCTCAATTTTCGGACAACGATGGCAAGTGCATGGTTTGGAGCGACAACATATTCGTGATGCTCCTGAGCCACGAAAAGTTTTCAGGCTTTGCCACCAAACCCATAGCAGATTCAACATCCAATATTGCCGCCATATTTTCTTTATCCGCCGACAGTGTGGACGAAGTAAATACCATTATGACCAATGGCCTGAAAGCTGGTGGGACAGAACCACACGAAATGCGGGATTATGGTTTTATGCAACAGCGCACCATAGAAGATCTTGACGGCTACACCTGGGAAGTTTTCTATATGGACATGGCAAAATTCCCGGCAGAACAACCCACCCAGTAACAAGTATGGCAAAAAACAAGACTACCCATACAGAAGTGAATGTCATTGATTTTATTCATGCTTACGTAGACAATGACGAAAAGAAAGCGGATAGTTTTCGCCTGGTGGAATTAATGCGTGCATGGTCGGGATTTGAACCTACCATGTGGGGGCCAACTATCATTGGGTTTGGAAGCTACCATTACAAATATGCAAGCGGGCATGAAGGCGACGCACCTATCATTGGCTTCTCTCCACGGAAAGCAGCGTTTTCACTCTACATTTTTTCTCCAACAGAAGAAAGCAAAAAACTATTAAGCGGGTTGGGCAAATACAAAATGGCCAAAGCCTGCATCTATGTAAAAAAACTTTCTGACATCAATATCCCGACCTTGCAAAAACTCTGCAATGAATCCATAACATACATCAATGAACATCACGAATGTGGCTGCAGGGAGAAGTAGGAAATCAATGCGAAAAACCTACGAACACAGGCTGAACGAGGTAAAATATTTTCGTTGGGCTAAAGCCCTTTATCGAACCGCAATTCAATAGCCCCAGGCTTAAGCCTGGGGCTATTGAATTGAAACCCCTCAACTGGCGCAGGCCTCCCGACCTGTGCCGCCCTGTCACTCATCTCCCCTTACTTCGTGGCACTCGAACCTTACTTGCGATTCAGAGAATCACTGCATAGCCACTTCGAGGTGCGCTGCGATAACACCTCGAAGAACATACTTCCTGCTCCTAAACCTAATCATGCCTTGCACCAGCTTTCACCCGAAACACATGCAGGATATGCGGGAAAATGGCATCCATCGATTCGGTGGCACCACGGGTAGAACCCGGCAAGGTGATGATCAGCGAATCGCCTGCAAACCCTGCAATGCCGCGGCTTAACATGGCATAGGGTGTACGCTGCTGCCCATAATTGCGGACTGCCTCCATTACACCGGGCACATCTCTTTCAATCAACGGCCGCACCGCATCGGGCGTTACATCGCGGGCACTCAGCCCTGTACCACCGGTAAATAATATGAGATCAAAACCTTCGGCAATTAATTGCCGGGCTGTAGATTGAATGGTGTCAAAATCGTCGGCGATCACGATACGATATCCCACTGCGAGTTGATGCTTTTCCAATTGCGTTTGTATGGCATCACCACTTTTATCAATGTAATTTCCTTTGCTTACAGAGTCGCTGCAGGTCACCAATGCCACTCGTACTTTTTCGGGAAACGCAGGTTTCTTGTCCGATTTTCCACCCTTCTTTTCCAACAGTTTGATTCCAGCAATTTCCACTGCTTTGTCAATAGGCTTCAGCATATCGTACATGGTAAGTGCTGTAATTGCCGCACCATGCATGGCTTCCACTTCCACCCCGGTTTTGTACACCGTATGCACTTCTACTGTGATCAAAATATTCAGCCCGTTTATTTCATGCGTAATGGCTGTATACTCCACCGGCAGCGGGTGACAATCGGGTATCACCTCATAGGTTTTTTTACAGGCCAGCAAGCCGGCAGCACGGCTAAACTCAAACACATCACCCTTGGGCACTTTGCGTTGCACAATAGCATCAATGGTTTCTTGTTTCGATACCTGCAATGTGGCCACCGCAATGGCTTGTCGAAGTGTTGTTGATTTATGGGTGATATTGACCATGGAAAACTTACTGGTTAGAATTTGTTGGCTTCATAAAAAGCCGGTTGAAAAATTGAGTACGAAGTGATGGTGCCAAAACCACATTAAATATCAGGGTGTATTTACTTTCCACTGGCACTGCTCATTGTCGAATATTTCTTTACCCCACACCGGCAGATCGGCTTTTATTCTTTCCACGCATTCGTTGCAGGCATCTATTGCAGGCTTTCGATGCGCCGAAGAAGTAAATACGAACAAACAAATTTCACCCGCTTTTATTGTGCCCAGGCTATGGTACACATGCATGCAGGTGAGATCATATTTTGCAAACAGGTCTTCGCGAATGATAAACATTTTTTGCAAAGCCATTTCTTCGAAACAGGTGTATTCAATGGCTTGCACGGTTTTTCCGTCAATAGTATCGGCACGTACCTGGCCTAAAAAAATACTATGCCCCCCAATATCTTTTTTGGTAGCATGTTTGGCAATACTGTTGCTAATAAAATCGGGAGCTATTGCTCCCTCTACAAAAATATTTTTCGATTTTTTCTCACTCATGATGGTTCAGGTTTCTTTGCGCACAGTAGGCTTCCATTCCACCCTGCAAACTATACACCGATTTGCCGGGATTCATTTTGCTGGCCAGCGAAGCGGCTGCAAGACTTCGCACACCGGTTTGGCACACAAACACCAGGGCTTCTGCATCCAACTCTGCCAAATGATTTTCTAATAACGACAGTGGAATTCTGCGATCGGCAAAGCCATCTATCACAGGTGTTTCGTCGTAGTTGCGTACATCTATTACGGCCACTTCCATACTGTCGAGCAATTCGTAAAATGCAGGTATGCTAATGGCAAATTTCGCTCCCGGTTCCTCACATGCCCATGCGTATTCCATAGCTAAAAAATTTTCGATACTCGCAGGTATCAGTGCAGCAGCCGTTGTATTTTTTTGCAGCGAAATCGAAAATATTTCCTGCGATAAAGCCTGGTACACTATCACCTTATTCATAGGCAATATACCGATTCCTGTAATCCACTTGATCACTTCGGTGGCCATCATGCTACCGATCACTGCGGGCAATACACCCAACACGCCGGCCTGTGCACAATTGGCCACGGCATTCTCGGCAGGTTGCTCTGCAAACAGGTCGCGGTAATTGCACGAAAAACTACCATCGGTCTGCAGGGCATTCAACAGGCCCAATTGGCCATCGAATTGCCCCACGGCACCAAATACCAGTGGCTTTCCCAGCAATACACAGGCATCGTTTATCATGTAACGGGTGGCAAAATTATCGCTGCCATCCACTACCAGATCGTATGCAGGAAAATACTCCACGCAATGCTGTGGCTGCCAGCGAAAAGGAAAAATCTCTATAGAAATATCGGGGTTCAGTTCGAGCAGTTTTTGGCGGGCCACTTCCACTTTCAATTGGCCAATATGCTGCATGCTGTACAATGGTTGCCTTTGTAAATTGCTGAGGCTAACCGTATCATCGTCGGCAATGCCAATATGCCCCACACCTGCTGCTGCCAGGTATTGCAGCACCGGGCAACCCAGGCCACCGGCACCAATTACCAGCACTTTGCTATGCAGTAATTTTTGCTGTGCAGCTTCTCCAAATCCTTTCAAAATAATTTGGCGATGGTAGCGATCGTATGTAGGCAATAATTCCATATTTATCCGCCGGAAAAAGGAGGCAACAATGCCATGGTGGTGTTGGCTTCAAGCGGTGTGTTGTGTTGTATTACCTGGCCGTTTACTGCCACCACATAAGTAGCAGATGCCAGTGCAGGAAATTGCGCATGCAGTTGCTGCAAAATGCTATCTGTATCTGCGGCTGCGGCTACCGTAAGCTTTGGCGACTGCGTGATATCTGTTAACTGTCCAAAAAATAAAACTTCCATTACCACATTTCATTTACGCTGTAGTGAACAGCAATTTATACGATGCCATAGCCAGCACAAAAGCCAATGCATATTTCAGCACCTGCTGATTGAATTTAAGTGCTCCCAAATAAGCACCCAACAATCCACCTGCAAACGCTACCACCACATATCCTATCATGTGTTGGGTAAACTGGATTCCTTTCGTCATTTGCCCCGCTAAGCCCGCCAGTGAATTTACGAAAATGAACAAGGCGCTTATGGCTGCCGCCTGTTTTTGATTGGTCCATTTCAACATGAGCAAAATGGGCGAAAGCAGGATGCCGCCTCCAATGCCTATGAGTCCCGACAAATAGCCTATACCACTGCCAAGCAAAACCGAGATCCAGGTTTTACTTTCCTTCATTTCATTCACCTGCACATTTCTAAAAAAAAGAAAACGCACAATGGGAATAATGAGAAACAGTCCCAGTATGCGTTTATACACCACGGCTTTAATGGCCACCAACCCACCCAAATAAGCAAAGGGTACCGAGGTAATGGCCAGCGGCAAAAATATTTTCCATGAAAAATGCCCACCCCTGTAAAACTGGATGAATGCAGTAAGCGACACAAACAGGTTCAACAGCAATGCAGTGGGCTTCATTGTATCGGGCACCACTCCGTAAATAGCCATCAATGCCAAATAACCGCTGGCACCACCATGCCCTACGGATGCATACAATGTGGCTACCACAAATAAGAGTACATAAAAAAGGATAATTGGGTCCATGTGTTTATTGCGGAAGTAAATAAAATTGAATAGTGTCACCGGCTTTCAGTTCCATCACATCTTCCGGTACAATTGCTATACTATTGGCCCTGGCAAATGAATGCAGTTTATATGATTCCTGCCCGGTAAGCAGGTGTAGTTTTTCGCCATCAAAATTTGCTTTCAGAAAATGCGTAAGTGCTGCTGCTTTTTTATACGGCGTAGCCAATACAGCCGACTGCAAAACCATCGATGGTTTCTTTTGCATCATCTGTTCCAATGCAGGCCATACATAACGATAAAAACAAGTAAGCACCGAAGCAGGGTTGCCGGGCAATCCAAATACCAGTTGCCTTCCTTTTACGCCAAACAAAATAGGTTTCCCCGGCTTCTGTTTTATTTTATGAAACAGGGGCTGCACACCACAAGCTTCCATAGCTTTTAAAGTGAAATCATAATCGCCCACACTTACGCCTCCGGTAAGCAGCACTACATCACTCTTGGCTAATGCCTGTGCAAGTTGTTGCTGCAATATTTCCAGATCATCGGGCGCACGATGTATGGCCACATCTCCTATTTGCAATTGTGCCAATGCCGACTGCAATGCAAAGGAGTTGGATTCGAACACTTGCCCATACTGCAATGGCGAACCGGGCGTTTGCAATTCGTTGCCGGTTACGATCACCTGCACCACGGGCTTTACATACACTGGCACATCGCTGAACCCAATGCCTGCCAAAAAACCAATTGCAGCAGGCGTAAGCAAATCTCCCTTTTGCAATGCAATGGTGTCTTTCTCAATTTCAGAACCAACGGGCCGCACATTGGCGGCATACTTCAAATCGTGTTGCTCAATGATGATCTCCCCATTTTCCACCTGCACTTTCTCCTGTATCACTACAGTATCTGCACCAGGCGGAACGGCTGCACCTGTAAAAATTCTTACCGTTGTGCCGGGCTGCCAAGCAAATGCAGTATTGCTGCCTGCCTGCATTTCGCCTACAATTTTGTATCGCCTGTTATGCTCATCAAAAGCTATAGCATAGCCATCCATGCTCGATTGAGGGTAAGCAGGAATATCCTGCGCCGCCACAGTATCCTGCGCCAACACCAGGCCTTTAGCGTTCTGCAATGGCAGGTGCACCACGGGCATGGGCTGTACGCTATTCGAAATTATTTGTGTTGCTTCTTCCGCACTTATCATGTACTGCATGTACTAACCTCCTATTGTGATCATACTCCTGTTTTCAATATGGCTGGCATCTACGTGTTCAATATCTGCATCAAACTGCCCGCCCAATGCGGATCTTTTTTCTCCAATATTTTGCAGGATGAGTGGCACAATATCCTTGCCTTCCCTGTATGCAGTGAGCAGGTCTGTTTCAGTTTTCGAAAACAGGCAGTTCTTCATTTTGCCATCTGCTGTCAATCGCATCCTATTGCAATCGCCGCAGAAAGGAGTGCTCATCGTAGTGATGAATGCAAAGCTTCCCTGTGCATTTTTCACTTTGTATTTCTTGGCAGTATCGTGTGCTACATGCGCCAACGGTTCTATGGCAAATGCCGATGAAATAGTATCCAACATTTCGTGCCAGGTAAGCACCGTTTTACCCTCCCACCTATTGCCGCTAAAGGGCATGAACTCAATGAAACGAACATGTACCGGTGCATGCTGTGTCCAGCGAACAAAGTCGATCAACTCATCATCGTTCACGCCACGCATGGCCACTGCATTCAGTTTTACATGAAAGCCTTTTTGCAACATCAACTCAATATTGCTGTATACCTGGTCGAAAAGATCACGCCGGGTGAGCAATGCAAATTTTTCGCGATGCAGGGTATCCAAACTTATGTTGAGCGATGTGATACCGGCCGATTGCAATACATCAGCAAACTCGTGCAAGCGGGTGCCATTGGTAGTGATGGTGAGTTTTACAGGCAACGCTGCAAGCCGCATCAAAATATCGGCCGCATCTTTTCGCACCAGCGGTTCGCCACCAGTGAGCCTTATTTTTTTTACCCCATTCTGCACAAAAATTTTTGCGATGGCTTCTATTTCATCAGCCTGCATCAACTTGCTTGCAGCGGTAAAATGATAGTCTTCGTCGGGCATACAATAATTGCAACGCAGGTTACAATTGTCTGTAAGCGAAATGCGCAGGTAATCATGCACTCTCCCAAAGCCATCCTTTATCATGATCTTACCTGTTGAATGAGTTGTACATAAATAGTGAAGTGTAAACATACCCATTCACTGCCGCCAAAGCGGGTAGCAGATAGTGGGTGTACACAAATATCCAGAATTTTATTGGACCACTGCTGTCCATAAGTTTTGCCACCACAAAGCACGAACCCTTATTTTCGGGTAAATTGTTTGCATGAAAAAAATACTATTCACCGGCCTGGGCCTGGCTATGGCATGCAGCGCCATGGCTCAAAACAGCGGTGATCCTAAGCTTACAGAAGTATGGAACCCTAAACCACCCGTAGTTATGCCCGGCAAAACCAACAACGATGCACCACAGGATGCCATTGTATTGTTTGATGGAAAAAACCTCGACAAATGGGTGAGTGAAAAAACCGGTCCCGCCAGCTGGACCATTGCCGATGGCTCCATGACGGTGAAACCACAATCGGGCGGCATAGTAACCAAAGAAAGTTTTGGCGACTGCCAATTGCATATAGAATGGCGTACTCCTGCTGTAGTAAAAGGCGAAGGCCAGGGCCGTGGCAACAGCGGCATTTTCCTGATGGGCCGGTACGAATTGCAGGTGTTGGATAATTATAACAATACAACGTATAGCAACGGCCAGGCAGGCAGCATTTACAAACAGCATATTCCATTGGCCAATGCCTGCAGGCCTCCCGGCGAATGGCAGACCTACGATATCATTTTTACAGCGCCGGTGTTTTATGAAAATGGCACGCTGAAATCGCCAGCCCGCATCACGGTATTGCACAATGGTGTGCTGGTGCAAAACAATATTTCCATCTGGGGAAGTACACAATACATTGGCATTGCACAATATGAAAAGCATGCAGCCAAAGCTCCTATCATGTTACAAGATCATGGCGACCTGGTGAGCTATCGAAATATTTGGATACGTCCTTTGTAAATAAAAAAGTGAACAGTAGCAAAAAGCGCAAACCCACAAGGTTTGCGCTTTTTGTTTGAACGAATCCATCACATGTGGCGCAAGGCTTCCGTAGTACGTGCTACTAAATCTTTCATGCCGGGATGCCCGTTATTGCAGAGCACAATAATGGTATAATGCTTATCAATGAATCGAACGATCTGTGTAGAAACACCCGGGTTTCCACCGGTATGTCCCACTATTTTTCCCAGTACCGAATCTTGCTCAATACCCCAACCAAAACCATAATTCGACATAGATTTATTGTTCAGCGTAGCGGGTGCAAATGCCTGCTCCAGTGTAGTAGATTTCACAAGCTTGTTTTTATACAAAGCCTTATCCCATTTCATCAAATCATGCGCAGTGCTGCTTATTCTTCCCGGCCCTGTTCTGTTGCCCAGCCACACCGTGTAGTCGCTGTTATGAAACACATTGGCATTTACATAATTGCCCAAGCTATCTTTTTCGTGGCCGGGTGCAAAATTTTGAATCGCCAGTTTTTGTTGCTGTGTGCGAATGGCGGTGTTTTTCATTTTCAGTTTTTTGAAAATGCTGGCAGCAGCAAGCTCTGTAAAACTTTTGCCGCTCACTGCTTCAGCCACACTGGCCAACATTAAGTAACCGGTATTGCTGTACATATATTTTTCGCCGGGCGCAAACAATACAGGAGGTACATATTTATTGAGGTATTCAATTACATCGGCATTGCCTGCTACTTTGCTTTTATCCCAATACATATCCATCACCTGCATATAATCGGGCAGGCCGCTGGTATGGTTGAGCATGTGCCTAATGGTGATGCCCTTGTATGGTATGCTCACATATTTTTCGAGCGGGTCATCAAATTGCAACAAGCCCTTTTCCTGCAATTGCATAATTACCATGGCGGTGAACTGCTTCGATACCGAAGCCAACTCAAAAATATCGCTGGTTTGCAAAGGCTCTTTGGTTTCAAAATGCCGGTAGCCATGCGCTTTCTCAAAAATGATCTTTCCATTTTTTGCCACCAGCAATACACCACTCAGGCCTGCATCCGATGCCTGCTGAAAAGCTGTATCAATGGCTGAAACCTGCGCTTGTGCAGCATGCATAATAACCATGCACCCTACTACACAAAGGCTTACCCATTGCCTGAACAACTTTTTGAAAATCGACTTTTTTCTCATTATGACAGTTATCATTTATTGCAAGCTATAAACCTAACGATTTTTGGCACGCAGAGAATCCTGGAAGATGAACCGCAGCAAAGCCGGTTATTTTCCAGGTAGAAGATCCAGTGTCGCCGTGAGCGTTACTATCAAACTTTCGGATGACCGATCTACAAAAAACAAGGCAAATAGAATCTTACGTACTGGTTAATGCCTATTTTCGGCAGTCAACTTATTTTTCCCTATCTAATTGTTGAGCATGCAGCGTTTTCATGGATTAATTGGTATTGTATTGATATTGGCGATCGCCTACTTGTTTTCAAACAATAGGAAACGCATCAACCCCAGGGTAATTATCAGCGGTATTGTATTGCAAATAGTCATTGGCATTCTGGTATTGCGGGTGCCACTCATTACCGGCTTTTTCCAAAAACTGGGACATGGCATGCAGAAGATAGAGGAGTTCGCCAAAGCCGGTGCCAACTTTGTATACGGTGGTATTGCCACCATGGGCTTTGATGGAAAACCTGCGAACTACGCAGCTCCCGGCAATTTTGTTTTTGCCTTCAATGTAGTAGCTACCATTATTTTGGTTTGTGTAATAGTGGCCATCTTGTATCACCTCAAAGTGATGCAACGCCTGGTATCCATCATTGCCAAAGGCATGAATTTTATTATGCGGGTAAGTGGTGCGGAAGCATTGAGCAACGTGGCGAGTGCATTTGTAGGACAAGTAGAAGCACAAGTGATGATTCGCCCCTACCTGGCCGGCATGACACGCAGCGAACTGCTCGCCAGCATGAGTGGTAGCCTTGCCTGTATTGCAGGTGGCATATTGGTTGTGTATGCCAACATGGGTGCAAAAGCCGGTTTGGACCTTGCTCCAAAATTGATCACGGCCAGCCTGATGGCAGCTCCGGGAGCATTGGTGATTTCCAAAATTGTTTTTCCCGAAACGGAAGAAAGCCAAACTATGGGCAAAGTGAAACTGGATGTAAAAAGCCCATACAGTAACCTTATAGATGCCATTAGCCATGGCGCCAGCGATGGTATGAAAATTGGCGTGAACGTAATAGCCATGCTGATTGGCTTTATTGCGCTGATTGCCTGTGTCGATTATTTGCTGATACAATTCGGTCATTTGTTCAACCCCAATTTCGACCTCAGCCTCAACTTTATTTTCGGAAAACTCTTTACGCCGTTTGCATGGAGCATGGGTATTCCCGGACCAGATGTGGCCAATGCTGCTACCCTGCTGGGACAAAAATTGACCGTGAATGAATTTGTGGCGTTCAACAATCTTACCACTAAAACTGTACCGCTGGTTACCGAAAAAGGTTTGCTCATTGTGAGCATTGCCATTTGCGGATTTGCAAACTTCAGTAGCGTAGGTATGCAAATTGGTGGCATTGGCGAACTGGCCCCTACCCGCCGTGCCGACCTTGCCAAACTGGGTATGAAGGCACTGCTTTGTGGTACGCTGGCTTCTTACCTTTCGGCTACAATTGCCGGTATTATTATTGGCTAATGAACTGCCTTTTTTACTGCATCCATGAGCGACTTACTCCAATACATTCCACCCAAACGGAGCATGTTTCTGACCGTGCTTTGCATACTCACTTTTTTGGGTAGTGGTAAGGATTTGGTGAACAATATTGTTGGATGGTCGAAGGCCGATAAAACCGCTACAGCCAATAAAGCAGAAATTGAAAAACGCCTGGTAAAAGGCGATTCGAAAGAGTCGGCCGAAAACGGAAAAATAGTTGCACAGGAACTGGACCAGGCCAGTGAGCAAAAATTAAAGGCACAGTCGATATCGCAGATCATTGCCTGCCTGCTTTGCATTGTTGGCGCAGCGCTGATGTTCAAATTAAAAATTTATGGATTTTGGGTGTACCTCGCCGGCTCTGTTATCGGACTGGCGGTGCCGCTTTACCTCTATGCCTGGGCCACAGTGCCCTGGCTGATTGCCCTGGTAAAATCGGGACTGGTTGGTTTGGCATTTGTGCTCATGTATGCGTATTGCATGTACGAGTTGCGCCGTTCGGCAGAGAAAGATTTTTACCTCGATTAGCCATTTCAATTTTCTCCAAAACAAAAGCGCTGCCTACCAAAGTAAACAGCGCTTTTTATGTTGTAAGCAACGAGCAGGTCGACGCTTATTTGTTCAGGTACATTACTTCTTTTACCAACTTCACAGTGCGCTGCACATCGGGAATAGCCAGTGCTGCAAGGTTAGGGGCATAGTGCATAGGGGCATCGGCGCTGGTGATACGCAGGATAGGCGCATCCAGGTAATCGAACGCTTCTTTCTGAATGCGGTAAGCAATTTCAGAAGATACAGAACACATAGGCCATTGCTCTTCTACAATTACCATGCGGTTGGTTTTCTTCACGCTCTCAACCATGGTATGCCAGTCGAGTGGGCGAATAGTACGCAAGTCAATTACTTCTGCATTGATGCCTTCTTTTTCCAGTTCGGCAGCAGCACCCAATGCTACTTTCATCATCTTATTGTAAGAAACGATAGTTACATCAGTTCCTACTTTTTTCACATCGGCTTTGCCAATGGGAATCAGGTATTCTTCTTCGGGTACTTCTCCTTTATCGCCATACATCACTTCGCTTTCCATAAAGCAAACCGGGTCGTTATCGCGGATAGCACTTTTCATCAAACCTTTTGCATCGTAAGGGTTGCTGGGGCTGATTACTTTAATGCCGGGGATATTGGCCAAATAGCTTTCGAAAGCGGTAGAGTGCTGGGCGCCTAACTGGCCGGCACTACCGTTTGGTCCTCTGAATACGATGGGGCAACCTACCTGGCCACCGCTCATAGCCATCATTTTACTCGCAGTATTCAAGATCTGGTCCAGTGGCAATACCGCAAAGTTCCAGGTCATGAATTCAACAATAGGACGCAGGCCATTTTGTGCAGCACCTACTGCAATGGCTGTAAAACCCAGCTCAGCAATGGGGGTGTCTATTACGCGTTTAGGGCCAAACTCAGCTAACATTCCCTGGCTCACTTTATAGGCGCCGTTGTATTCGGCTACTTCTTCGCCCAGGAGAAAAACCCGGTCGTCGCGGCGCATTTCCTCACTCATAGCTTCGCGAAGCGCTTCCCTAAATGCAATTATTCGTCCCATGTTATAAATTAAATTTTAAGGATGGCAAAAGTAAAGGCTGCGTGCGAAAAAGAAAATTTTGATTCTTGGCAGCCAAAATAAAAGGCTGGCTACCTGGTAACCAGCCTTTTATAGCTAAGGAGTTCTATTTTTTTACTGGGGAAGCAGTACCGCATCAATAGTATGAACCACTCCATTTACAGCATGCGCATCCATAGCGGTCGCTTTTGCATAGTAAGGAGTACCTGGAGCCGGTGGTATTAGATTGGCCGGGCCTCTTACTTCCAGGGTGCCGGCAGCCAGCGAAACCTTGTACTGTTGGGGAACGCCTATCAGGCTCGGGAAGGTGCTTTGCCCATCGGGAAAATTCCGGAAGAAAGCTCTTTTGTTAAGTAACAGGTGAAATGCAACTATACCCCATACCTGCTGGGTAGGCAGGGCGTTGATGGTGCTGATATCCTGCGGAAGTCCAAGGGCCGCAAACAGGTTATTGAATGCCTGGTTAGTGGGTGCAAACAAAGTGAAGTTGGCAGCGCCATTACTCAACAAAGGCAGTAAAGCCTGTCCACCCGGAGGAGGACCTGCATCTCCACGTGCAATGGCAGCCATTAAATAGGTAAAGTTTGCATTCCCAGCAAGGATCTGCGCAATCACCTGTGTAGGTGGCGATAGCAAAAAGGGCACACCATGCATCACGCCATTGGAAGCCATTACATCGGCAGATGTAATGGGTAAATTATTTACCCAGTTACCCGTGCTATGCTTGCGTGGAAAAATGGACATCCTGTATGCCAATGGCGGCGCAGAAGAAAGCACCAGTGCCGATTGCATATACATATTGGGAAAATCGGTTTTGAAATCAGCAGCTTTCAACAACAAGCCTGGCATTACATGGTAGTTCACGAGTGCAGCCACACTAGCCACCGGCATTCCATTGATGACTGCAATGCTGGGAATACCCGATGCAATGAATGCATTGTTGTCGGGTGCAAACATGGTGTACTTGGCCGTTGCATCCGCAGGATTGAAAGACAAGCTTGAGCCAGCCCTGGCAATAGCCGCCACCAAAAAAGAATAATTAGGATTGGCAGCCAAAATCTGGGAGATTGTTTGTGTACCGGTAGCTGGCGGTGGCTGTATTGGCGTTGGCTCGGGCAACTCTTTGTTGCAGGATGCCAGCATGCCCACTGCTACTAACAGCAACAGCGACTGACTCCACCAGTTTCTGAAAATATTTTTCATATCAATATTATTTGTTGTGCTTCAAAATGGGTTAGAGAACATTGTAGGCAAAGCTTACATAATACAATCCGCCTACCATTGGGTTGGCCACTGCATTGCGATAGTAAGAGTTCAGCAGGTTGTTGGCGCCAATTTTAATAAGCGACCTGATGCGTGGCGATTTGATATTGATGCTGGCATCCACATTATGAAACGCCGGTAAATCATCCTGGATAAAATCGCTTTCGTAGAAGAATCCATCCTGCCATTTCCAAACAAGGTTAAAGCCCACCAGTTTTTTCTTACCAAAGCCGGTATTGCCTACACTCACATTGGTTCTCAGTTTGGGAGCATTGAAGTTAGCCCTGAATCCTTCGGGCACATCTTTCAGTATATCCGAAGAAAGGTTCAAGCCAGCAGTAAATCCTTTTGGCAACAGGTAATCAAAGCTTGCACCCCATCCATAGGTTTTTACTTTTCCGGGCGCATTTACTACAACACTATACGCAGAGTATGGAGCATTCGGAGCAGGTACACCGCTGGCAAACTGGATAGCGTCGCGACGGCTCAGGAAGTTTTGGTATTCGCCCACGTAACCATACACATCTACCATCAATTTAGATTTGATCACCGACTTGTAACCCAATTCGAATGATGTAACCGATTCGGGTTTTGTTTTTACATAGGTAATTCTCTCGCTCAAATCGAGCGGGTTGTACGGTGCATTATTGATGAGATTGTATTTCTCCCACAGTGCAATGTTTTCGCCCAGCAAGCGGCCGGTCACTACATCCAGGTCTATCCATTGTTGCTGGGTAGATGGGAAGCGATAAGCGGTTTGATAAGAGAAGCGGAGGTTATGGCTTTTAGCTACTTTATACAAAGCTGTAACACGCGGAGTGAAACGACCTTCGAAGTTTTCGTTTTTGTCGTAACGGCCGGAAGCAGACAGTCTTAGTTTTTCATTGAGGAAAGATTTGGCCACCTGGATATAAGCGCCCACTTCGTTGATGGTGATGGGTTCACCGGCCTTATCGGCAAACAGGGTGCCCTGGCTGTTGAGTACATACTGTTTCCAGTTGCCACCCACCATTATATCAGCAAACTTGATCTGTTCGAAACTGTACTGGCCTTCTGCCATATACAGATCGCTGCGGTCCACAAACTGACCACCTACCGGAATAGGCTTGCTGGTAACCTGTTTCATCAGGTCTTTAAACTGTTGGGAACCTGCTGCTGGACGGCCCACATCGGCAATGCCACGGGCAATGTTGTGTGCGTCCATTTCATTTTTGCCTGCCAGTTTTGCATTGAGGTAACCAAGCGTGTATTCAGTAAACCAAGCGGTATTTGATTTCCATGCTTCATTCAGCTTGATAGCAGAAAAAGTAAGGTTGGAAGAGTTGCCCGAATTTTCCTGAGTGGTGTATCCACGCACATACCAGTTTTTACCAACGATATCCAGTTTGTACTGTCCAATTTTAAAATCTTTCAGGGAGTAGCGCTGGCTACCGGTGTACACAGAGTTGCCGGTTCCCCAGTTGGCAGCCAAAATAGCTTCTACATTCTTTGCCAGCTTATAATGCAATGCACCGGTCAATTTGAATGTATAGGTATTGGGGTTGATCATTTCATTTTCTGTGTAGCCGGTTCTGCTCACAGGAATATTGGTTGGCAACGTTTTGATAAAGTCGCTTGCAAAAAAGGCGTTCCCGCCAATAATATCCAATATGCTTCTCATATTGGTGGAAGCTTCATCGCCATACACATTGGCACCATCGTAGTTGGGGTCGGTTTCCCTTGTACCCGGTACTATTTTACCGGTGGTGCTGCTTTGGCGCAGGTAGTTGCGATAGTCGCGAGCCAGCCAGTCTTTGGCCTGTACCAGTTCTGCACCAATTTTGAATGCGAATTTGTCCGACACTTTTTGACCCCAACGAACTGCCCAGTTATAGTAAGGTGATACATCGCGGCCTTTGTCGTTAAAATGCATCATACCGGTTTTGATCTGGAACGACAGACCGGGATATTTGAAGGGGCTTTTACCATTGATAAGGATGGTACCATTCATACCGCCTGGGCCATACAATGCAGATGATGCACCTTGCAGCAATTCGAAATTATCTACGTCCAGTTCGGTAAGGCCAATAATGCTACCTACAGAAAAGTTGAGGCCGGGAGCCTGGTTGTCCATGCCATCCATGATCTGGTTCACACGGGTGTTACCACTGCCGTTGAAACCACGGGTAGCAGGCGTTTTAAATGTAAGCGAGCTGGTCACTACGTCAACCCCTTTGAGGTTGTTGATCATGTCGTAGTAGTTGGCAGCAGCGGCACCACGAATGGCTGTAGTACCCACCCTTTCAATACTTACCGGCGACTCCAATATACGTGCCGGTGTACGGGTGGCAGATACCACTACTTCCTGGCCCAGGGCCACGGTTTGCTCAAGTGTAATAGAAATGTTACCAGAAGCAGCGCTTACAACCACCGATTGGTTTTGGTAGTTCACAGCACTAATTTCAAGAGTGATGGGAAGCGGCTGAGATGTGGTGATGGTAAAGTTTCCTGCTTCGTCGGTGTAGGTTCCGGTAGTGGATCCTTTTACAACAACGGAGGCTGCGGAAACTGGTACTTTGGTTGTGGCGTCAGTTACGGTTCCTTTCAGAGTAACTGGCTGAGCATTGGCAGCAATCGTTAATACATTAGCCAAGATCAGTACTGCCACCAGGTGCAGCATTTTTCTCATACTTTTTTGGTTTATATAAACAAATATGGGGTTTTGCCTTCAACAAACAGCACATAGTTTATAACCAGCCGGAATCACTGCACAGTTGCAAAGGTTTTTCTCATAGATGGCAAAGTGGGAATTTTTAGCAATATTCCTTTTCCTTTGCAGGCATGAAAAACCTGGCAATTTCCAATACGACAAGCTTCTATAAAGGTAAAGTACGCGATGTATATTCTATAGGAAAAGATTTGCTGGTAATGGTGGCCAGCAATCGCATTTCTGCATTCGATGTCATCTTACCAAAACCCATTCCGTACAAGGGCCAGGTGCTAAATCAAATTGCAGCATACATGCTGAATGCTACCCGCGACATTTGCCCCAACTGGTTGCTGGCCACACCTGCGCCACACGTGAGTATTGGCAAACGTTGCGTGCCATTCAAAGTAGAAATGGTAGTGCGTGGCAATCTTACCGGGCATGCATGGCGCACTTATGCATCAGGACTTCGCACCCTTTGTGGTGTGGCACTTCCCGAAGGCTTGAAGGAAAATGATTATTTCCCACAACCTATTATTACACCCAGTACCAAAGCTGAAGCCGGGCACGACGAAGACATCAGCCGTGAAGAAATTATTGCACAAGGCATCGTAGGCGAAGCCGATTATGCACAAATAGAAGCCTATACCCTGGCGCTGTTTGCAAGAGGAAAAGAAATTGCTGCAAAGCAAGGTTTGATATTGGTAGATACCAAGTATGAGTTTGGAAAAATAGGCGACACCATTTACCTCATGGATGAAATTCATACACCCGATTCATCCCGCTATTTTTATGCAGAAGGATTTTACGAACGTCAATCCGCTGGCGAAAAACAAAAGCAACTCAGTAAAGAGTTTGTGAGGGAATGGCTTATTGCCAACAACTTCATGGGTAAGGAAGGACAAACAGTTCCTGAGATGACTGATGAATGGATCGACACCATCAGCAAACGCTATATTGAGCTGTACGAAAAAGTAGTGGGCGCTCCATTTAAACCTGCACAATGGGATGATGATTCTACTGTAACCGCTATTGAACTTTCAATAGCAGGTATCAATACAGCTTCCTGATGCGCATAGCTTAGAACGCTTCCTGTAAATTGAAGAAGATACCACTGCTTCCTGCGGCACCGCGGGCATAGTCTACTGTGATATTGGCACGGGAGGCTTTGTCGAGCTTGATGCGCAAACCCACGCCGGCTGCAGGTGCCACTGCTTCAAATAGTTTTTGGCCATTGCCCGAAGTGCTGGTAAAGTTGGCAAATGCTACACCACCCAATAGCCCGTTGCGGGTGATGGGATAGCGGTATTCCGTTTCGAAATAAGCCATGGCCGGCCCTCTGAACCTGCCCTGGATATACCCACGGCCTGTACGGTTATAGGTATCCCAACTGGTAGCGGGCAGCGCCAGGTATGGAATTTTCCCCTCGGTACTAAAGTTGCCCCGCAGCCAAAAAGCTACCAGGTGCGAAGGCCTGCTCTTTTGCACATTCAGGTAGTAGCGGCCATCGAGGTTGAACATAAAACTCGATTTATTACTTCCGAGCCAGGGCATATTGAAATTGCCCGCCATGGAGGCAAACCAACCGGTATAAGGGTTGGCAATATTGTCGCGGCTATCCCATTTTATAGCCAAAAACAAACCATTGGTTTTGTATTTCGTCAGCGGGAATCCGTGCTGCGTGCTATAGTTGTAATGCGATGTATAGTTGAACGGCACCGAATCTATATTCAGGTTTACATCTACAATTTTCGAATGGTTTTCGATAGCAATACCTGCACCGGCATACAACTCATCCGAAATGCGGCGGTACCCGTTCAGAAAAAAACGAAAATAGTTGAAGGTCATGGGCTGGGCCTGTGCGTAGTTGGAAGCACCTTCCTTACCTGTTTTTGTACCAAGCCCATAAGTATCCTGCGTAAATATCAATAAGCGGGTATCAATATCCACCAGGTATTTGTTGC
Organism: Phnomibacter sp.; assembly: GCA_035456005.1. GTDB lineage: Bacteria > Bacteroidota > Bacteroidia > Chitinophagales > Chitinophagaceae > Phnomibacter. Next base: position 167,835 of record DATIEA010000005.1, read on the forward strand.
CCTCAAATGCAAGGCCTGCACGGCCTATTATTATCATTTGCTCTTTGGTGGTAAGCGTAGCATTGATGAGCCCGCTAGACTGGCGGGTAGTAGCCGGGTTGCCTAGCATAGTAGAGCCACTAATGGCTGCGCCAAACACAAACCCGTTGGCAGGGTTATAACCAACCACCGGCAATACAGCCAGTTTGATCTTACCCTGCGGTGTGATCATCATGGCACTGTCCACAATGGTTTCTTTCTTCTTCTTGAACAACAGCGTAGGCAAATCCGTTTCAACAACCGAATCTTTTGGACTCTCCTGTGCCAATGACGAAAAAGCGGTGAACAGTAAGCATGCAAATAATATTGCACCAAACGGTACTCCCTTTTTCAATAAGCGGTGTGTGGGCATCATGTATCAAAGATGGTTGAAATTCAAACACTAACCACACTCATTACGCCCCCTATCCGTTCATTTCATTCAGGCGTGGGCGAACCCGCTGTTTGCTTTTGTTGAAAATATTGCTGCCTTTATCCTTGCCCTTTCTCAATTCCTTTTGCTGCTCCAGCGGCAATTGTATAAAGTCGTGGCAGGCGACAGTGCAGCATCCGGCATACTTTTCCTTGCAGGCATCGCACTGGATAAAAAGCAGGTGGCAGGCATCGTTGGCACAGTTGGCATGGGTATCGGCAGGCGCCCCGCATTGGTGGCATTTAGAAATAATAGCCTCCGTTACCCTTTCCCCCAGCCTATTGTCGAACACAAAGTTTTTACCAATAAATTTTTGTTCCAGGTTTTCCTGCGCCACCTGGTGCACATAGTTGATGATGCCACCTTCTATATGAAAAACATTTTTAAAACCACGGTGCAGCATATACGCACTTGCTTTTTCGCAGCGTATGCCACCGGTGCAATACATGATCACCGGTTTTTCTTCGCGGCCCTTCATCATATCTACTGCCATGGGCAATTGTTCCCTGAATGTATCGCTGGGAATTTCAATGGCGTTTTCAAAATGCCCAACCTCATATTCGTAATGGTTGCGCATGTCTATCACCAGCGTGTCGGGGTTTTCCATCAACACATTTACTTCCGCAGCTTTCAGGTACCTTCCTTTTCGCTCCATGCTAAAACTAGGATCGTCTATACCATCTGCTACTATCTTGTCCCGCACTTTTATTTTCAGCACCCAAAAACTTTTACCGTCATCATCCACGGCAATGTTGAGCCTCAAACCATTCATCCATTCGTAGCTGTACAAATAATTGCGGAAGGCTTCAAAGTTTTCGGTAGGCACACTTATTTGTGCATTGATGCCTTCATGCGCAATGTAGATGCGACCATACACCTGCAAAGCATTCAATGCCTTCCAAAGCGTATCGCGAAATCCCTGAGGATTTTCAATCGTATGGTATTGGTAAAAACTAACGGTGGTACGGGGCGTGGTCTCAGCCAACAGCCTTTCCTTGAGTTCCTTATTGGAAACCCGGTTGTGGAGTAATGCCATGTCAATAAAATTTTACGGTCGCGCCGAAGCGGGATGTTGTTTTCAACGCCAGTTGCAGGCTGGCCAAAATTTTTGGAAACGCGGCAAAGATAAGGGCTGCAGCACTAATGATACAAAGCTGTTGAATCAACCGCTACACAAGTAATAGAAGCAAGCAGCACAAACATTCCCGAATGTTAACCTGCTTGCAGGGCTATGAAAAACGCAATACTTTCAACCACAAATTACACACCATGCCCGTTCAACTTTATCCCTGCCTCTGGTTCAACAACAACGCCAAAGAAGGCTACGATTTTTATAGCTCCGTATTTGAGCATTGTAAGCTTTTGCAGGATACACCCATGGTAGTGATGTTCGAAATAGAAGGGCAAAAAATTATGGGCTTGAATGGTGGCCCTAAGTTTTCCATCAACCCAAGCATTTCGTTTTTTGTGCATTGCAAAACGGAGGAGGAAACCGACAGCATTTACCATAAGCTGTTGGATGGTGGCAAGGCCATGATGGCATTGGGCAGTTACGACTGGAGCCCAAGGTATGGTTGGGTAGCCGACAAGTTCGGTATGACCTGGCAGGTAATGCTCGACCATGAACAGGAGCATAACGCCCCAATTGTTCCCTGCTTTTTATTTACCGGTGCGCAATTTGGCAAAGCCAAACAAGCACTCGACCTGTACACCGGATTGTTTGCAGATAGCCAGGTATTTCATATTGAATGGTATCCCGATGGCGGGGCGGTTCCATCCACCAGTGTACTCTACTCCCGCTTCTCATTGGCCGATAGTGTTTATGCGGCCATGGATGGACCGGGCGAACACGCATTTGTATTTAACGAAGGAGTGTCTATAGTAGCTTCCTGCGATACGCAGGAAGAAATAGACAAGTATTGGAATAAGCTGACCGAGGGTGGTGGTAAAGAAGTACAATGTGGCTGGCTCAGCGATCCGTTTGGTGTTTCCTGGCAAATTATTCCCGGCAATATTGGCACCCTTCTATCCGATCCGGAAAAAGCACCAAGGGTAATGGACGCCGTCATCAAGATGAAAAAAATAGATATGGCTACTTTACAAAATGCCTGATGCCGCCATTGCATTTTGCGCAAGCAAAAGAGCTGTAGCTTATATTGCCGTGCAATTGTACAAACATGGCTAAACGCAGCGGTTATATTTCCTGGGACGAATATTTTATGGGTGTGGCACTGCTAAGCGGGCAACGCAGCAAAGACCCCAGCACGCAGGTAGGTGCCTGCATTGTAAATAAGCAAAATAAAATTGTAGGCGCAGGCTACAACGGACTACCCATTGGTTGCAGCGACGATGAATTTCCATGGAGCAAGACCGGTGAGTTTCTCGAAACAAAATATCCCTTTGTATGCCATGCAGAACTGAATGCCATTCTCAACAATATTGGCATCGACCTTCAAGGTTGCCGTATCTACACAGCTTTATTTCCCTGCAACGAATGCACCAAAGCCATCATTCAATCGGGCATCACCGAAGTGATCTTTTTAAGCGATAAATACGCCGGTAACGATTCGTTCAAAGCCAGCAAACTCATGCTCGATACGGCCGGGGTTTCGTACCGAAAAGTAGAAGCGAGCATTCAATCGATTCATTTGTCGTTCAAGGAAACGGATGTGTAGGCGGGGATGTTTGGCTTCTTTTTCGTGAAAGGCGAAAAGTGAAAAGTGAAATTCTTGCTTTCAATTCAGAATACTTTCAAACTTGTGAACTTTCCAACCTGTTAACCAACCTACTTAAACGCCGGATGAAACCGATGCAAAGTTTCGCGTAAATATTCGCGGTCGAGATGGGTGTAGATCTCGGTGGTGGTAATGCTTTCGTGCCCGAGCATTTCCTGTACGGCTCTCAGGTCGGCGCCACCTTCTACCAGGTGCGTAGCAAAACTGTGCCGCAATGTGTGTGGCGAAATATTCTTTTTTACCCCGGCTTTCAACGCCAGTTCTTTGATGAGCATGAAAATGTACACACGTGTCAAACGCTTGCCACGCTTGTTGAGAAACACAATATCCTCCTCTCCTTTTTGCACCGGCATATGATTGCGCACTGCGTTTCGGTACAAGGCGATATGTTTAATGGCATCCCTGCCAATTGGCACCAATCTTTCCTTATTGCCCTTGCCTACTACCCGCACAAATCCCACATCGGGATAGAGTTGGCTGAGTTGCAGGTTCACCAATTCGCTTACCCGAAGCCCACAACTGTACATCACTTCCAGTATGGCCCTGTTGCGGGTGCCTTCCGGCGTACTCAGGTCAATGGTGGCGATCATCAATTCTATTTCATGAAAACTCAGCACTTCGGGCAAAGCCCTTTTGAGCTTGGGCGCTTCGAGCAGGTCGCATGGATTTTGCGTAACAATTTGCTCCATGATGCCATACCTGAAAAATGCCCGTAGCCCGCTGATGATGCGGGCCTGGCTATTGGCACCCATTCCCAGCTCTGCTACGTACTGTACAAAAGCCTGTAGGTCTTTCAATGCAATTTGCGCAGGGGTCATCGCTTTGTCTTGCAGCAACAGGTATTGCGTAAGCATCTCCACATCGTGCAAGTAGGCAGCCACCGAATGATCGCTGAGCGAACGTTCGAGTTGCAGGTATGCTTTAAAGCCTTTTTTGTAGGGTTCCCACATATAGAGGGAGAAGATTTGAATGTTTAATTTGGAATTACCTGTGCGATGGTGCAAATTGCTGCCTCTGCACGAATCGAAAAAATTTTTCGTGTGAAAACTGTTACTGCCATGAAGTTATCCAGTCTGAAAAAGAAATATCAAAAAAATAAAAAGCCCTTCCGCAAGTTTATCAAAAAACTGGAGAGCAGCGATGTAAGCGACATCATGGATGTGGCCAAAGAAATGGAGAAGGAAGTATGGGAGGAAGTGGACTGTTTGAGCTGCGCTAACTGCTGCAAAAAAATGACGCCTACCCTTACCAAAAAAGACAAACAACGCATAGCAGAGCATCTCGATATTCCTGTAAAAGCATTCAAGGAAAAATACCTGGTGTACGATAAGGATGAAAAAGACTGGCGCATGCAGCAGCAGCCCTGTGTATTCCTGAACCTCGAAACCAACAAGTGCAATATTTATGAATTCAGACCCGACGATTGCCGCGGGTTTCCACACCTTGTAAAAGAGCCCATGGAGAGCTATGCCTATATCCATAAGCAAAATATCAAGTACTGTCCTGCCACTTATTTGTGGGTAGAAAAAATGATGGACCAGGTTAATTTCAGTAAAAAATAATTCCGTGTCGCATACTCTTATCATCATCATCGTTACGGCGCTCATCTCTTTTTCGGCATTCAGCAATGCCAAAATGTACAACGACCTTATTATGTACCCACCGGCTATCAACCGTGGGCAATACTACCGGCTACTCACCTCCGGCTTTTTGCATGCCGATACCATGCATCTTATTTTCAATATGCTCACGCTTTGGTTTTTTGGGAGTGTACTGGAACCTTATTTCGCTAAAAATTTCGGGCAATTCAGCTTCCTCATTTTTTACCTGGTAGCCATTATAGTAAGCGATATTCCCACCTATCTCAAACATCGCAATAGCAGCAGCTATGCAAGCCTGGGTGCATCGGGTGGCGTGTCGGCTATTTTGTTTGCATTCATCATACTGGCTCCATGGTCCACTATCTACATTTGGTTTTTGCCAGTACCGGCTATTGTATTTGGTGTGGTGTACCTGGTGTACTCACAGTATATGGCAAAAAAAGGAGCAGATAATATTAACCACGACGCTCACTTTTGGGGCGCCATGTTTGGTATTGTTGGCTTATTGCTATTGGATAAAGAAGCTATCTCCCATTTTATTGATGCCATCCAGCATCCGCAGTTTAATTTCTAAAACAACAGCTTACACGGGCTTGAAATGCAGGTGTACCACCTGCCCGGTTTGTGCAGTGAGTTTAAACCGGTCGTCGATACGAAGTCCCAATACCCAAACTATTTTCTGTTGGCTTTCTAATACCCAAACTTTTTCTTTTTCGGTGGTGGAAAGTTTCAAGTCGATAAGCAGTCTCGCCAGTTTTTTCTTTTTACGCATGCCCAGCGGGTATAGGTAATCGCCGGCTTTCCATGGGCGCAGCACCAACGGAAATGCAAGTTGCCTGGCATCGAGCATGGCTTCGGCTGGTTTCAATTGTTTGTATGCGTTGGCATCAACAGCATCAAGGGTTTTCCAGGTAAGGGTTCCTTGTGGCATTTGCAATTCACCATTATTTCCTTCCACAACCAGTGTAGTGGCAATGGCAGTTTGCACAGGCGCTATCAGCAACCATTTTCGATGGCGGATAATGCGCCAGCTTGCTGATTGTACATAAGCACCGGTTGCAGCCGTGCATAATTTCAATACTTCATCCACCTGGCCTTCTGTAAAATCAAATCCTTTGATCAACTCCCAGGTAATGCTACGCAAAGGCTTTGCTTTTAATAACAACAATACCGGGATCTTAAATTCTCCTTTTTCGCGTTGCAGCAATTTGCTTTTGTGTTGCGCTATTGCCTGCGTGTACAACAGTTCTGCTTCCTGCATTTTTTGAATGGTGCCCAGCATATTTTTTACAGCAGCCGGAAATATTTTTTCCGCTGCAGGTATCATTTCGTTCCTGATAAAATTGCGGGTGTATTTACTACTATCGTTCGACGAATCTTCCACCCAATTCAGATCATGCTTTTTTGCATGATCAATGATCTCTTCTTTCGTAGCAAAGAGCAAGGGGCGAATGATATTTCCACGTCGTGGCAAAATACCATGCAGCCCTTCAATACCTGTGCCTCGCATCAGGTTCATGAGCATGGTTTCTACCGAATCGTTGGCATGATGCGCCGTAGCTATCAATTGTGTGATATCAGATGTACGCACACATGCCTGGAACCAATCGTAGCGCAGGTTTCGTGCTGCCACTTGTATACTGCAAGCGTGAGTAGTAGCATATTCTTTTGTATCAAAATGTTTTACCAGTAAAGGCACTTGCCATTGCTGTGCTAATGACCGTACAAAATTTTCATCCCGCACACTTTCATCACCCCGCAATTGAAAATTGCAATGTGCTATAGTAAATGGAATGGCGGTGCTGCGGAAAAGATGAGCCAACACTACCGAATCTACGCCACCACTCATGGCCAGCAGCACGGATGCATCTTTGGGCAATAGTTGATATGTATGAATGTATGCGCTGAACGCAGCCGGTAAATTAGTATGCAACATGAACATATTAGTAATCTGATAAATCTTCCCATGCCGCCTGCAACTCATTGTAGGCATGCATGTCTTTGGCAGCTTTAGCCTGCGTCATACCTGTTTCGTATGTACGAATGGCATTTTCATTTTCACCTACCCTTTCGAGCAATTTTCCCAGGTGGTAATAACTGCCGATATAATCGGGTTGCAATGCCAATACATTTTCGAACAACGACCTTGCAGCCTGCTCATCACCCAGCTTTATATATTCCAACGCCAATGCATGCTGCAAAAACGAATCGTTTGGTTGCTGCGCTAAGTATTCTTTCAGTTTATCTATCCTTTCCATACTACCCTAAAAATTTCGTCCAAAATTGCTTTACATGTAGCAGCTTGCCCGTTATATTTGTCATTAGTTGCATAAACAACTATTTTTCTAACGTCAACCCATCCATATGAAAATCCTGGTGTGTATTAGTAAAACTCCGGACACAACGGCAAAAATAGCCTTCACCGACAACAACACGAAGTTTGCCGAAGCGGGAGTGCAGTTTATTGTGAATCCTTACGACGAATGGTATGCTTTGGTGCGTGCACTGGAATTGAAAGAAGCAGGAGTAGCCAGCCATATTACCCTTATTACCGTGGGCAATGCCGATGCAGAACCCATTATGCGCAAAGCACTGGCCATTGGTGGCGATGATGCCATTCGCATTAATGCCGAGAACAGCGACAGCTTTTTTATATCCAGCCAAATAGCCCAGGCTGCAAAAGACGGACAATACGATGTAGTAATGACCGGAAAAGAAACTATCGATTTTAATGGTAGCAGCATTGGCGGCATGGTTGCCGAACTGCTGGATCAGCCTTATGTAAGCCTTGCTACAAAACTGGATATTGCGGGACAAACTGCTACCATCGTTCGCGAAATAGAAGGTGGCGAAGAAAAACTGGAAGCGACATTGCCACTCGTTATCAGTTGCCAAAAAGGTATGGCCGAACAACGCATCCCTAATATGAAAGGCATTATGGGCGCCCGTACCAAACCCCTGGCAGTTAAGGAACCTGTTGCAGTAGAAGCTCTTACCAGTGTAGTATCATTCGAATTGCCGCCTGCCAAAACCGGTGTAAAACTGGTAAGCGCCGATCACCCCGAAGAATTGATTCGCCTATTACACGAAGAAGCCAAAGTGATTTAACCTGGGCTGTAATAAAAATTTAAAACAAAACGAAGAGGAATATGAAATAGCAAGGAGAAAGAAAACATCCTTCAATCCTCTTCCACATTCATCCATCACAATACATAATTTATGGTACTCATATTCGCCGACCAGGCCGATGGCCAAATAAAAAAAGCTTCGTTGGAAGCATTGAGTTACGGTAGCCAACTGGCTGCACAACTGGGCACTACTGCCGAAGCAGTGGTACTGGGCCCGGTACCCGAAGCACAACTCACTGCCTTGGGAAATTATGGTGTGGGCAAAGTGCATCACGATGCCAACACTGTTTTCAATATTGCAGATGCACAGGTGTACACCAAAGCCATTGCAGCATTGGCACAGCAGGTGTCGGCTACAGTGATTGTGTTTTCGCACAACACCAACGGAAAAGCCATTGCACCACGCCTGAGCGCAAGACTCAAAGCAGGATTGGTAACCGGTGCTATTGCCCTGCCTAATACTGATAATGGTTTTGTGGTAAAGAAAAATGTATTTAGCGCCAAGGCATTTGCCAATGTGCAAATACTCACCGATACAAAGATCATTGCCATCAGTCAAAATTCATTTGGCGTAAAAACTACCGGTGGTACTGCCGCTGTGGTGGCTGTATCGCTGCCTGCTGAAGCCGGTAAGATCAAAGTGACAGGTGTAGAAAAGGTGAGCGGCACTGTACCCTTGGGCGAAGCCGAATTGGTAGTGAGCGGTGGCCGTGGACTGAAAGGGCCTGAAAACTGGGGCATTGTAGAAGAGCTGGCAGCTTCGCTGGGTGCTTCGCTTGCCTGCAGTCGTCCTGTGGCCGATGCACACTGGCGCCCACATCATGAGCATGTGGGCCAAACCGGTGGTGCCATTGCGCCCAATTTGTATATAGCCATTGGTATCAGCGGGGCCATTCAGCATTTGGCTGGCGTGAACAGGAGCAAAACCATAGTGGTGATCAACAAAGATCCTGAAGCGCCATTTTTCAAAGCTGCCGACTATGGCATAGTGGGCGATGCATTCGACATTGTTCCTAAACTGACTGCCGCAGTAAAACAATTGAAAGGCTCAGCATAATGCCACCGCAATAAGAGGAACGCCACTGCCAAAACCAGTGGCGTTTTTTTATATGGGAATTCTTGTTCATTTTTAGAGGAGCATCCTCTCTACATTCCTCCATTATCCCACCCTTATACCCAACTGGCGGGTCGAAGACTTTTTAAAACCCAATTCTTGTAATTTTGTTTTGGCATGAATAAAATTGAATTAGAAATTGTTGCGCTGTCGCATAGCATTACCAATACGCATTCTTATGCGGTAGTGTTGGGTGAGGTAAACGGTACACGTCGTATTCCGATTGTAATTGGTGGATTCGAAGCACAGGCTATTGCCGTAGTGCTGGAACATATACAGCCAAGCCGTCCGCTTACACACGATCTATTGAAAAATTTCATGCTTGCATTCAATATCGAATTGCAGGAAATAGTGATCTCCGATTTACAGGAAGGCATTTTCTATTCGAAGCTTGTTTGCAATACCGAAAACGATACCATCGAAATTGACAGCCGCACTTCCGATGCTTTGGCATTGGCGGTACGATTTGGTTGTCCTATTTATACCTACAACCACATTGTAGAAGAAGCCAGCCTGCATGTGGAAGGCAGTTCTACCACTACCGGCAAAAAGAAAAAAGCCAAGAGCGAACCGGAAACTGTGAGTGTAGAAAATGATGAATACCACAACCTGACCCTGCAACAATTACAGGAGTTGCTGGAAGAAATGGTGGCGCAGGAAGACTATATAAAAGCTGTGGCTATTCGCAACGAGATCAATTCCCGTAAAGGAAGCTAAGCTTCCATATTTCGCCAGCCTGCCATGTAGAAAGCTCCTATCTATGGTCATCTTTCCCAATTGCAAAATCAATATTGGATTAAACATTGTTGGCAAACGGGCCGATGGTTTTCACGATTTGGAAACCATATTCTACCCGGTTCCCATCCACGATATTTTGGAAGTGCTTCCTTCTACCCATGGAGACCAGTTTACTCAAACAGGTACGCCCATTGAAGGGCCGGGTTCCAACAATCTATGTGTAAAAGCATTGCAGTTGGTAAGAGCTGCATTTCCTACGCTACCCGCTGTACACATTCATTTGCACAAAGCCATTCCCATGGGAGCAGGGCTGGGTGGCGGCAGTAGCGATGGTGCCCACATGTTGCTCCTGCTCAATAAAAAATTCAACCTCGCTATGTCTACGCAAATGATGCTGGATATGGCGTTAGAATTGGGTAGCGATTGCCCGTTTTTCATTTTGAACCAACCCTGCTTTGCCTGGGGACGTGGTGAAATGATGGAGCCGGTTGAGCTATCACTCAAGGGTATACAATTGGTACTCATCAACCCGGGTATACATGTAAACACAGGTTGGGCTTTTAGTCAAATACAACCTGCTGCGCCTGCGTTTTCATTAAAGGAAATAACCGGGATAGAAAGGAAGGAATGGCCTGCAAAAATCATCAACGATTTTCAGCAACCCATTGCTGCGCAACATAGTCCTATTCAACAAATAGTGGATTATTGCTACACCCATGGTGCATCTTTTGCTGCAATGACCGGATCAGGTAGTACTTGCTTTGCCCTGTTTGATGCAGGTTTTGCATTACCCACATTCGCCCCCTTTGCCCGTTACTGGATAAAAACATTAGTGCTGTAGAGGAATGCCAACAAGCGGCCAATCTTCTAAGCAATTTGCAGTCAACATTTAACTTTATCGCATGTCTGAAGAACTGCAGCAAGAATTGGAACAGGAGCTTTCTCTTTCTGAGCAATTTGAAAGCGTAATAGCCCGGGATGACAAAATTGCCATCGCCGATTTTCTGAATAACCAGAACATCAGCGATGTGGCTAACCTCATTTACGAATATGAGGAGTACGAAGCGCAGATAATGGCGAGTCTTTCTATTCACCGGGCCGCCAGTGTTTTTAAAATTCTTGACCTTGCAGAGCAGAAAAGAATTATTACCGAGCTGCCGCCTTTCAAAACAGCAGAACTGCTCAACGAACTTTCTGCGGATGACCGTACCGACTTTTTGGAAGAATTGCCCAGTAGTGTGGTGCGTGAATTGATCAAACTACTCAATCCTTCGGAGCGTAAAACCACCCTTAGTTTGCTGGGTTATCCCGACAACTCGGTGGGTCGTTTGATGACACCCGATTATGTATGGGTGTACGAGCACAACACGGTTGCCGAAGCCATAGAGACCATCAGGCGTTTTGGAAAAGATTCTGAAACCATTGACGTAATCTATGTGATAGACCAGGAAGGCAAATTGCTCGACGACATTAAGATCAGGGATATCATTTTATCGTCGCCCAATAAACTCATCAATGAGTTGATGGATGAAAGGGTAATAGTACTGCATGCCGACGATGACCAGGAAGTAGCCAGCGATGTGTTTAAAATGAACAACCGTGTAGCACTGCCCGTGGTAAGTAGAACCGATAAACTGCTTGGCATTATTACTATCGACGATATTCTTTGGGTGGCTACCGAAGAATATAGCGAGGATATGCAAAAAATTGGTGGTACCGAAGCATTGGACGAACCCTACCTCGATACCCCGGTTCTGAAACTTTTTCGTAAGCGTGTAGGCTGGCTCATTATTTTGTTTTTAGGCGAAATGCTAACGGCTTCGGTGATGCAGTTTTTTGAAGCCGAAATTGCAAAAGCAGTTGTATTAGCACTATTCATTCCGCTCATTATTAGTAGCGGTGGCAATAGCGGTAGCCAGGCCAGTACACTTATCATACAGGCATTGGCCACTGGCGATATCACCATTAGCGATTGGTGGCGCATATTTAAGCGGGAGATCATCAGCGGAATTTTATTGGGTTCAGTGTTGGGTATAGTTGGATATTTTAGAATACTTGCCTGGCATAGTATTTTTCCCAATGTATATGGCGACCATTATCACCTGGTGGGTTTGGTAGTTGGTTTTACGCTGTTGGGTATAGTGCTTTGGGGTACACTCAGCGGAAGTATGTTGCCACTTTTGCTAAAACGGTTGGGCGCCGACCCCGCCGTAAGTTCAGCCCCCTTTGTTGCAACGCTGGTCGATGTAACCGGTTTGGTCATTTACTTTTCGGTGGCTTACTTGTTTTTGCAGGGCATTTTGCTATAGGGTTTATGCAAATTATTTAACGATTAAAGGCTGGTTTGCCTCTTTCATGTTGCCTGCCGCTTACCTACATTTGCGCTTCAATCAAAAAATATGAGCAATCGTACGTTTACAATGATCAAGCCCGATGCAATGGCCGATGGACATGCAGGTGCAATCATTGATCAAATTATTAAAGCGGGTTTTCGCATTGTAGCGCTGAAACAAACAAAGCTGAGCGCTGAAATTGCCGGCGAGTTTTATGCCATCCATAAAGAACGTCCATTTTTTGGAGAGCTTACCGAATTCATGAGCAGCGGTCCTATTGTGGCTGCTATCCTGGAGAAAGAAAATGCAGTAGCCGATTTCAGAACACTGATTGGTGCTACCAACCCTGCCAATGCAGCAGAAGGTACCATCCGTAAGCGTTTTGCACGCAGCGTAGGCGAAAATGCAGTACACGGTAGCGATAGCGATGAGAACGCCGCCATCGAAGGCAGCTTCTTCTTCTCTGCTTTCGAACGTTTCTAATCCGAACTTCGTTTCAAATAAAAATCCCACTGTTTCAGTGGGATTTTTTTGTATCTGCTGTTTTGTTTTCCAATGGCCGGATGGTGTAGCCCTGCTTTTTGAGCAATGCCAAAACACCTTGCTCACCCGGCAAGTGCCCGGCACCTACACCAAACAAAACGGAATGGCTACTAGCGATACTGTCGAACTGAGCCACCCAGTTTCGATTTCTTCCATACAAAAGCAGGTCCAGGTTACCCTCGAGGCCCGATTCTTCCTGCAGGGTAAGTTTTTCAATGGCATCCAGGTTTTGGGTACGATATGCTTCCAATAGCTTGCTCAATTCCCGCTGCTGCTGCGGCAGGCTATCAATGGTTTTCATGAGATCTTTGGCCTGTTCGGCATAGGGAATGCTATCGAAAAGACTCAATTGAAAAAGCATAGTTTCTAATCCATTGATGGGCAATTTCCGCTTGTTGGCAGCATCCATCAACAACATTTCCATTCCCTGCGTGTTTTTGCACTGCAGCAGGTCTTCGGCCACCATACTACTTAGCAACAAGGGTTGGTACGACTCCAGCATTTTAAAGGGCAAGGGAGATTTTCCGTCAAAAAACTTTGCGACCTTCTCATAATCCGAAGGCGGAAGAATATCTTTCAAGGTCTTACCATCCTTCATTTGCATGGCCTTCATGGCGCTAAGCATTTGCCCCATATCGTCCAGGTCAATTTCCAAATACACGGCCGCCACCCTATCGAGCACATCTTCCAACTGGTTGGAAATGAAGGCATCTTCAGCACACAAAATATGCATAGTACCCAGGTAGTAGGATGGCTGCTTCAGCCCCTTCCCGCTAATTTCCCAAAGCAGGCTATTTTGGGTATCAGCAGTTTTGAGCTGGGCAGGCTGCGCTTTGCATCCTACTACGATCAGCAGCAATAAATAGGTCGAGAGATTCTTCAGTAACATATGGAGGGGGTAAACAGGTGATGAAACGACAATTATAAATTATTTTATTAAAAGGAAAAAGAAAGAGCAAAAATCAAATCTTTGCTTAAACATTGAATTTCAACTGTTTCAAACATCTAGAATTTGCAGCAGAATCATTAATAAATTAATAAAATAATATACCTAAACTTATTCTTGGCACAGAGTTTGTACTTTCGTATCTGTTTAAGGGTTTAGGGTTTTGAAAATGGAGGCTGTCTAGCCTCCTTTTCTTTTTTAGCCCATTACTTAAAATTTTGGGCAATCAATTCTACTGCCATTTGCACTAGAATTTCTATTAAAAATACCGCCCAACGAGAAGCGTCCGCTTATACAGTCCTTCAATCTTAGCCCAATAGTAATTCCTGTAAAATAATACCAGTCGCCCTGTTCAGGATTTCCGCGTCTGCTACCACTAGCCGGGTATGGAGCCCCATTGAATTCATCGCCACGCCATGCAACATCTACGGCAGTTTGCCCACGTACATGCAGCAATGCAGCCTGGTCTACATAAGTACTGCTCACATCATCCAGGTAATCACTAAATGCTTTTGTGTGCCTGAACTCGATACCTATGTTCAGGTTACAGTTAATTTGATATTTCACTCCAAGGCCATAAGGAATGGAAAACTGGGTAAGACTATACAATTCGGTACCTGGTTTTTGGGGAAGTCCCTGCCCTTCTGTACCCAATGGTTGAAGAAATATTTTTTCTCCGCCATAATAGGTATAGGGTTTGTATTTGAAAACACCGGCACTAATAAAAACATAGGGCGTAAAGCGATGCTGCTCCGGACTAAAGAAACGATATTCAAGTCCTGCACTAAATTCCCGTAATCCAGACCGGAAGTTTAAATTTCTTTGTTGAAGCTCTTTCCTGTTATCGGCATCGTCCGCTGCAATACTACCCACAGAGAAACCTGCTCGTACAAAAAGGTTTTCTGTAATGCCATATTTTATAAAAATTGCTGCACCAGGATTTGCTTTATGCAACGTAAAAAATTTGGGCTGCAGATCGCCCTGGTAATTCGAGAATCCTCCAAATAAATCAAGGTCAATTCTCTGTGCTGTTACAACCGAAGAAAGAAAAATACACGATAAAAAAACGGTCCATCGGTTTCTACAAACGCTCATGCTGGTGTGATTCAAAATCATTTAAACTTTAAGCAATTTAATATTTGGTTGCAATAACCGTTCCCTTATTTTTGCACCCCGATTAAAGCGGGACGTAGCGCAGCCCGGTAGCGCACTTGCATGGGGTGCAAGGGGTCGCTGGTTCGAATCCAGTCGTCCCGACAAAGAAAAGGTGATGAGTATTAAGCTCACCACCTTTTTAATTATTCTGTATCGAAAGCTAAATAAAATGTCATTCTACTTTTGCAAATAAAGCTGTAGATCATTAGACGTGAGCACAAGTCGTTTTGTTTTATCAAAATGATACAAGAACGGAGTAATATTTCCATCCTTCATTATAATTAAAGAGTCTGACATTATTCTATAGTTAAAAACCTCAGCAGTTTTATCGCCATATTCAACAGAAATTTCCTCTTTACCAATTATTACTTTTTCGGGAAGCGAATGCCCTACAGCAAGGGCTACTACAGCTAAAGAGCCCTTAGTATTAGCAGTATCAATATTTATGTCGTGTATACGCCATTCACCCAAAATCGTAGTATCAGTGCTATTACAAGAAGCATACGTAATTATTATTGCAAAAAAAGCCAAGTTAACGAAACGATTTTTCATTGCTCATTTTTTGTAAAATACGAAATTTGCACAAGGTTATTTTTCAAATTTGTCTCGCTAGGAGGAGTATCTCCGTAGATTAATACATAAGGAGAAAAATCATTTAGATAGTTAACCAATTCCTCCCAAGTCATTTCAGTTGACCAATCAGGGTAATCAGGTATAAGAGATTGTGTTAATTCAGGATTAGGAATACTTGCTCCAATCATGTGAATACCATCAAACCACATATCGTATGAGTTAATTTGAGGTGGAATAAATGAAACATCAATCCATCCATGCACGTGATGCTTTATGCCGTTAACATCATTTACATAAACGTCAACTTTAAACTTCTTAGCTGACGCGGTATTAGAAATACATAAAGAAAAAAGGGCCACAATCAGAAATGATAAAATCCTCTTCATAATGTTTTTTTAAGTAGTTATTGATTGTTATAAAAATAAACTACCTACAAATTTTATTTTATACGTAAAAAATAATTTATTTAAACAGCGATTTTTTTTTTAACATTTAATTATATATTAATTTCACTTCAGTTATACCAATAAGGCAAAAAATAAAACTTATTAACGTAAGCTATCTGCTAAAAGTTGGATAAGCAGCACCACTACTAATCTTCAGAAGCCGGTAAAACAATGATGGAAGCCAGCTTGAAAAACGGAAGTATAGTTGCAAAAGTCATTGGTAGATTAGCGTGAGTTTCTTTATCTCTTTGGCTAATACGCACATAAAAAAAGCCTTACAAAATAAATTGTAAGGCTTTTAGAATAAATATGGCAGCTACCTACTCTCCCGCATTGTAGTGCAGTACCATCGGCCATGAGGGGCTTAACTTCTCTGTTCGGAATGGGAAGAGGTGAACACCCTCGGCATAACCACCATAAAATCTTCAGGAGCCTCTCCTTGTTTCTCCCTCTCCTTTGGAGAGGGCTGGGGTGAGGCCCAATAAGTTAACATACTGGAAAATAATAGTCTAAAACCGTTCTTTATATCAATAACACCCTAGAGCATTAGTTGAATAAATAAAATTAAAGCTTACGGGCAATTAGTACTGCTCGGCTTTGATGTTACCACCTTTACACCTGCAGCCTATCAACGTCGTAGTCTTCGACGACCCTTAAAAGTAAACTCATCTTGAGGAAGGTTTCACGCTTAGA
>DATIEA010000006.1:0-5015 GCA_035456005.1 Phnomibacter sp.
AACTTAAATGTCTGGTGGTATAAAAATCGATCCAACACATAACCCGTTTGTTCTGCCATGCCGTTTTGGTGCGGTGGAATACGGGAAGATTTATATCGGTTACTTGAATACTGACCCAACAGTATCAACAAATCAAATACCGGTTTACATGATTGATAACAAGGGATATGCGATAAAGGTTACTCAACCACTTCGTACCAATGAAGCGGGTATGTTGGTGTATGTAAACACACCGATGAACTTCTATACCTATGGCAGGTATACATCGTTGGTGCGGAATGAGAATAACGAGCCGTTGTATTTGGATACTCTGGATTATACCAATTTTGGCTACCCGATGCAGTTTGACTTCTATACGGGTGGTACTATAACTGCGGCGGATCAGGTGATATTTGATCCTAAGATTAAAGACGGGGCTGAGACGGGCACGAACCATTATTGGGCATGGTCTGGTGCTCTACCCAAAACTGTACCGATTATGTCGAGTCCTTACGATGCGGACCAGGGTGTTGGTGCTGGTAAATGGCAACGAGTTGCTCTAACTGGTGGTGTAGGTGCGGGTGCGGATGACGACGACGACGATGAGTTATTGAGAGCCCAGTTAGCCAGTGCTGCTGGTGCTGGTATGGTTGGTACCACTACAGGTGGAAAAACAGTACAAACTAGATTAACTGAAATACAAAGTTCGCTTACATCACATACCCACACCGCAGCACAGGTAGGTGCGGCACCGGCAGTTCATACACATACCGCGGGTGAAGTTGGTGCAGTAGGTATAACTGGTTCAACGATGACTGGGTTATTAACTGTACCGAATATAAAGATAATAAACGCACCGACATTGCCTGAACATGGTACGAATAAGGCGTATGTAGATGCCACGGTAACTACAGCTATTAACGAAGCGATAGCTGCTATCACTGCCGCTCTTGCTCAGGGTAATGCTGCTGATAATGGCACCGATAAGGAGAATCAATAAATGAGTAACAATGCAAAGGTAACTCCACCCTATGAGCCGTTTACGCTATTAAACACTTTCGACCCATTGGCATTCGGGCAGGTGTTTCTGGGGCGAATAGATGAGGATCCTAGATCCGTATCTGGGCAAATTCCGGTATACCACATAGACGAATCTGAAAAAGCTATCCGTATTCCTCAACCGCTCAAGACAAACAATGCCGGGCTTATCGTATACAACGGTGTTCCGGCTAATGTGTATACCTACTCACGCCATAGCATGTTGATATTGGATCAGCATGGCCAACAGGTGTCCTATGAGTTTGACGATGGCGATAGTGATTTTGGAGTTCCCGCTTCATTCGATTTCCGTGAAGGCGGCACTATAACATCTGTTAACCAAGTAATCTTTAATCCGAAGCAGCCAGGCGACAACCGATACTACTTCTGGAGCGGGGCTGTTCCTCATACAGTACCTAAAGGTTCAACGCCACAAACTAATGGAGGCATAGGTGGTGGAGCCTGGTTACCGGCTGAGGCTGGTGGCAGTGCATCTAATGAACCGTTACGTTCACAACTGGCGTCCACCACGGGTGGTACAATGGTTAAAATTGCTAACGGACAAACCGTACAACAGGCATTTGATTCTGTAACTGTTGGTGCTGCTAATAAGGTGAGTAAAACCGGCGATACAATGTCTGGTAAATTGGTTATTACTTCCAGTGCCAACGGCTTGACGTTGAACCCAGGGGGTGCAACAGATCCAGCCTATGTGTTAGGCCAGTCAGCGAGTGCCAACAAATGGTATGTAGGTAAAGGTGGCGCGGATGACAATATCGTATTACATAATTATATGTACGGCACCACAATAACTCTGGCAAATGGTTATGTCCTGTTTACTGGTGATCCGAGATCTAACTCGGCACAGGGCGCACAGGCTAACTCCTTAGTTCGTAAAGATTACTTAGATAACAAAAATTGGACGGCTGGTGATGCCAACGGCGATATAATTGCTGGCGGATTTGGACAAGTCGGAACCTATACGTGGAGTAGGTTGGAAGACCACGGTGGTGTTGACTTGGGTGGCACGGTGAGTGGTGGAAGTTTAGTACCCGTGGCAATGGACGTCGGCAACTGGGATGGCGGAAGGCGGAAAGGCTCATTCACTGGCACCTGGAAGTTATTGGGTGACAACGACTCAGGGCGGGACATGGCGGCCCTGTATATACGGATCGCTTAGTTGTGGTTTGGTCTATTTGGTCTATTGTGGAAACAAATTTAAGGAGTAAGATATGGACATTATATTAGAATCGGCGCATAGCCCCCGGATGAATGAAACAGGTGGTGTTGATATACGTGCCAAGTTTGCGCACCTGGCGGAAGAAGTGGATTTCACTGCATCGGATCGTGACCCCCATGAGCATGGGCGCCTAATTTTGGTTCGGGCTCTGGCAGGTGAATTTGGTGAGGTGGCAGCCTACATACCACCAACCGAGTTAGAGGTTGCTCAGAAGGTTAATCCGCCTAAACGTGAACAATTGATGGCTGATGCTATAGTGAAGTTTAATCACTACACGATATTTGGCAACTCCACGTTGGCTACTGAATGGCAGGACTATTACAAGGCCTTGTTCTATTTGGCTGAGAAGCCTGAATGGCCTTTGGTGGAATTCCCGGCTGCACCGTATATGTAATAAACTTTTATAAGAAAAGCCCCTCATTGCGAGGGGCCAGAAAAAGTTTAATGAGGTTGGTGCTCCCAATTTGGAGGTAACAAGGTAATGGCTTTAACCCTTTGACGTCACAATTTAATTGGCAAGCACCACTCTTATTTAGCCTTTCAATTTAATAGATTAAATCCTCGTCCTCCACTTCATTACGAAATATACGCTCGAATACCAAACCGTCATGCTTGACGGTTATGCCTTTTCGCATACTGACGATAATGGATGAATCCACTTCGGTTCGCTGTAATTCAGCCAAATTCACAAATACTATGGATGTGCTGTAATCACTTGTGCTACACCGATACATATATGGATTGATTACGGTGCTGTTTATTTTATCGGAGGATGTTTTAATCCGGTTTGCCAACAAAAATGGTATCCCCATCGACTTCGATAGTCGTTTTGCGCCGATACCCATTTTATAGATTTTAATGATAACTCGTTTAAATTCCAATACATGAGCATTATGTAGTTTCATAAAAACTTCCTGTAAGTGACATTAGATAAATACGGGTGCAGGATAGTTTTTAGTCATTCTATCCATGCTCCTATATAGAACTGTGTTTATTTTTACCCCCTCAATTTATTGTCTTGTTGAGGGGGTTTTTATCACGGTGATATAGCGAGAGTTTTAAGAATGTCGATATTTGTAGGAATAAAGAATTGTTCCCACGATGTAAACCACCAATCCTTGTACTTCAAGCCGATGTCTAAATAAAAAGCATCCGACCTGACACAGACAAACCGTCCTATACGATTGAACTTCATTAAAATAATACTCACGTCATCGTCACTAGCTGACATTAAGGTCTGGTTGATCCATTGGTCCAGTAGTCTAGACTCACCTTCAAATAATTGGTTGAATTGAAACTCGGTGTATGATTTGCACTCAACATTTAGGCACCAGCCATCAGGCGGTATAATATCAGACTTGAATAATTTTACCTGTGAGGAATCTAATTCAGCTTTACGTGAGATGTTTTTGCCACCTACATAAGCACCAGAGTTAGGAACACGGATAAATTTTTGTTTATAAGTATCCGATAAGAACTTGGCTACTTCACGTTCGAATGTATTGCCCTTGCTCTTGCTATTGATTCGTGCCATAATGTCTCCTGGTTCTAGTTACAAGTTATTTATTTGTTAAAAAAAACGGAGTAAAAGAAATGACTAATATCGAATTGTCCAATTATATCAGACAACAACGCCCACTGTCTCCAATGTCCTTAATACAACGGAACAAATCCATACCAAATCAAGTATTCGATAATGGTACTAATGATTTAGATTATATTCCGAACATAAAAATCGATGGCGTGAAAATCCTAGATCCTTGTTGGTTGGCATGGAAAAGCATAATAGATAGATGTTATAACCCGTATACCGTAAACGTAGAACCTGGCTACATCAACGTCTATGTTTGTGATGAATGGTTCAATTCCTGTATGGCATTTAGAGAATGGTGGATTAAAAACTATGTAGAAGATTATAAGATAGACAAGGATATTTTAACTGATAATCAAATCTACAGTCCAGAGACATGTTTATACCTGCCAGAATGGTTAAACAGGTTTGCTACCGGTTCACGAAATACAAAAAGTAATCTGCCTAGGGGAATACATCTTAGTGAAGCAAAAAATCCTGAATGCAAATACGTGGGTGAGGTACTTCACCCGATAACAAAAGAAACGTATTGGCGTGCCTCATTCCCCACACCTGAACTAGCCCACAGGATTTGGGTTGCAAAGAAGCTACTATTAGCAAAAGAACTCAAGTCTGAAATGGATGACATAGACATCAGAATTTATCCCAGGGTAGTGGAACTTATACAACGCCCATAAAATGAAAAACCCCCTACTGCAAAAGGGGGTAAAACGTCTGATGTTAAGGAGACTGAATTCCGCATCACGTTTTTTAATCAATTTTCATTCAGGCACGGTATTTATTCTACTAAAAATTGAATTTTACTAAATATCTCAAATTATGAGAGGACCTATAACATGGCTGTACCTAACCTTCCATTTTACATGACTGCTGCGAACACCGAATTCGTAGGCACTACTTCTGGGTGGAGTTCTGCTACCTTAGCCGCTGCAAGTCTTCCGAAGCCCAGGTGGTTAAGTGAACTGGCTGGTAAGAGTGCCGGTAGCAACTTCACAGTAGGACATGCCTACGATTTTGGAGATTATTACGGATGGATGACGTCATTCTTTACAGCCGGGGGAATGAACCCACTTACCATACCAGGTGTAGCACTTCCTATGAAAGATTTCTTCGCCACTAACGTTAGTGGCTACCAAGGCTCGGTTACATTCGCAAGTGACCCTGGTG
>DATIEA010000007.1:0-259249 GCA_035456005.1 Phnomibacter sp.
GATGCAATATTGAAAGAAAGGGAACGGATAAAAAAAGCCTCATTAAAAAAAAGAAGACAACTATTTATGCAACAAAAATTTCTACATTTAAAAACTGAAACGCTCTCTAAGAATTAGTACACTTTGGTTTGACGACATACATTGCCTATTTGGCCAATTATAGTGTACGAGTATTTGCTTATTGAATCTGATGAAATAATTGAACTTTTTGAGCTTCCTTCATTTGTTATACAAATTATACAAGTAAGTAGAAAAAGAATTCGCATAAATGGTAGCTTCAAGTTTATTTGAGGGGGTTTGACTGATAGTTTATAAAGGTCGAGTATTTTCCCTTCGGGAACGTTGGACCCGTAATTCATAGAGCAAAATCATTTTATCGCCACGTCCAGTTCCGGAGTGGCTACGAACAAGTGTTAGTGAAGTGCCCCAACCAGGAAGCAGTGCTGAAGCGAGATTTCGTTTCGCGAGCCAGGAAACGAGGTGGGGAATTGCGTTCTATGGCACACAGTCCTCTGTCCCGGTGCGACTATTCTCGCTCCGGAATGTATGCAGTCAAATTGCGGGTTCCACACTATGGCTTATTGGTCATCCATTTGATAATGGACGACGCTAAAACCCAACTCCGAACCTGAAATGGATTGTGTTGACGTTATAGATAATTTCGAAAAATGCTCTTCCGCCATCCCAGCGCCAACCGAATCTTGGTGTGAGCGTCGGTACTTTTTCTTTGGTGCCTACCATTGGGCTACCGGGTACTTCCGGCTGGGCAGGATAGGGTTCCTCAATTTCCCTGGTAAGGTAGGAGTAGTCAACACCGAGTGTGAACATGTTCACCACATCGTTGGATACAAATATTCTTTTGCGGGCAACGGCACTGGTGATCCAGTAAAAGTCATGCTCATAAGAAACCTCTCCGCCAACATTCCAGTTGATTTCGTCCAGGTCATTATAGGTGCTGATGCCGGCGCCCAAAAATCCGCCAGCTTTAAGATGGGTACTTCCGAATATTCCGCCTTCAATGCGGAAATGTTGGGCATGAGAATCTTGCGCAAGCGCAAGCATTAACATTAGGGTGAATGCTTTGTTCATTGGGGTTGGTTTAGGGGGAATCAATGCGGAATATCGACAGCAGGTTGGGCGCTGGGTTATAAGCCTTTCCCGGTATCTAAATGTCCATACCCTCTTTTGAGAAAGAGGGGGCATTGAAATTATCAGAAATGTATACCCATCCGGCTATTGCAAACATGACGATTGTTATGTTTCGGCATTATTGCTGTGTCTACATTAGGGTATTTTGAAAGTGCGCCTTTCTTCCTAACAACGTCTTCTTCCTAACAATGTCTCCCGTAGGGGACGTTGTGTTGGTAATCCGTAGAACAAAATCATATCATCGCCACGTCCCGTTCCGGAGACATGGCTACGAACCAGCACGTAATATTCATACCTGGTCCTATTTTCGAGCAACCTTATCCTTGGATATTCTTTTGCTCTGCAGTTTTCAAAAACTTTGATGCCAGCCATTTTCTTACCGGTTCATCATAGAGTTTGAGCAATGCATAAGCCAAAGCAATGAGTAACGGCACATGGGCTAGTCCTACCCAAAATCCTTTTTCTATCGGGATATTATTGTTGACTACCCATGCGTAGAAAACATAGAGTATGGGATAGTGTATGATGTAAAGCGGGTAGGAAATATTCCCTAAGAAATTACAAAGCTTGTCGGTGAATGGGTTAGATATCGTTCCAATTGCTCCCAGGTAAATGATGGTTGGAAACAACAGGATGATGGACAAAGAATCGTATAAACCATTTGCCCATAGTTGCGTGTATCCTCCAATTCTTGGAACGCTTAATACAGCGATGAGTAAAATGCTGGTTAAGAAAAAAGTGTTCTTGCTCACTCCAACTTTTATGGTTCTCCTGAGCAACATGCCGGCCATGTAGGGAAACAGGAGCCTTGTAAATCCTATGCGGAGTTGCTCCGGCTCAATGGCCCATCCTCCAATAATATCACCCTTCGGACTGGTTACTGCCAAATGTATTAGTGCTACAGCCGCAATGAATACCAAAACCGAGAGTGCGATTTTAGATAAGCGTCTTAAGATCAAAGCGTGTAGAATATTGGCGATGTATTCGAAAAATAATGACCATGCAGGACCATTCAACGGGTGCATTTCCGTCCAGCCTCGTATATCCATAGAGAGCGGTACGGGTATCAAAGTGCAACCTATCACGAATACAAGCAACATTTGCCAAACCGATGTGTTCGCTATGTTGGGGAACAAGGATGATTCCTGGAAAAAGAAACAAGCTGCCCCAATAACACTGCCTGCAATGATCATGGGATGTAGTCTGATCAGTCTTCTCTTGAAAAATGCTTTTATAGTCATTTTATCCCAACGGTCATCGTATGCATGCGCCATTACATAACCCGAAAGCATGAAAAAGAAATCTACCGCTAAATAGCCGTGGTTGATAAGTTGTTTTACATGGTCGCCGCCTGAAAATATTTCGAATACATGAAATAAAACTACCATGAGTGCCGCCACACCCCTAAGCGCATCTAAGATCAAAAAGTGTTTTTTAGAATCGAGGAAGGATGAACTTGCGTCAGTCATTTTTTAAATATTAGATTGCTGAAAGTTGTTGCTATCGTTGGGGTTGCTTGGTGGCGGTGTCCTGTTTTGCGAAGTGGTTGTGTAGCGTGGAGTGGTAATGATGTGATGATTCAAATCGTACAGAAAAGTGTGTGTGACGAGAATCAAGGAGGAGAGAGTAAAAGACCTTCGATTGCACGGTTATCAATTTAGGCCTTTACAGTTTCCAAGGTAAAACGGAACGAAATACTGGTTGCTGTCAATTTTTAATTTGTTTATTGCAATCAGGCTATTTCCGTTATTGATTATGGTATCACCAAAGCGATAAGGCTTTTTCGATGTATAGTTCAAATAAAAAGTATCTGCCTTCTGTGTATAGGTCCCTATGAACCACTCGTCATATCCAAAAACTCCAGTCCAGTTTAGTTCAAAGGACTTGTCTTTTCTGAACTTAATAAAGGCTTGGTTTTGTGTTCCTTCAAAACAAGCATTTAGCAAAACGCTGCTTTCTAAAGATTCAGAGTCAAGCCGCCAGGGACTGAAAATGGTATAAGTCAAAGTTGTGAATGCAATAATGGCTGGCAGGCACAGCTTGAAAGATAAGCTTTGCCGATTCCGATAAATTTGAATGAGTCCTTTGAAAGCATGAACAACCATTATTATAAAGGTTGTCGGGATAAGCAGGGTTAAAGTAATGAAGACTACTCCCGTTAAATACTTGTCGATATGATGATAGAAGATAGTCAGTAAAAGATATACGGCACAAACTATAGATATGATAGTTATCCGTTTTCGATCTTTTATTTTGTTTTCGTTTTGCACTTGCTTTTGATTCAATATTTGAAAATAGGTTCCTTGTTATTTCCTATTGTACATACTTCAGCAAATTCAATAACAACTGCTGGCCTACTACGTTCGCTTTATTTTTGGAGGAAACATTGAAAGTGTTCATGGCTGCATTTTCGCCATCACCTTCTGCACGTTTGCCCACTCCAATTTCTTTCAGGCAGGAAAATATATCGAGACTGCAGAGAATAATTTTACCACGACCATGCGGTACAATACTTAACGCAGAATACACTTCCTGTTTGTGGTCGGATACGCAGGCTGCAATCGTTTCGCCGTTAAACATGCGAAGACCTACACGAGATTTATTGTAAGTAGCAAAACACTGGTACTCCCAGTTAAACACCTGTGCCTGCGGCAATCCATTGAATATTTCGTGTTGCTTCGAAAAGAAATTGCCACCATACCATGAAGTACCCAATACTTTGCAGCCGCGATAGTCCAATACTTCTTTCTTGGCAAGATGTGTGGCCCAGTCGTCGATATTGTTGTTCATTACAATCAGCGTGTTGCCTTCATTCACCCATTCGAGTATATCAGTTACAAGTGGATTTCCTGTTTGCTGCGGCATAAAGCCACCCACTAACATCCAGTTGCCGGTTGGGCGGCCCGATTTAAATTCTTTGGCTTCAATACCTGCTGATTTTAGAAACGCCGCATACACGCCGGTTGTATCGGCTACCATTCCATTGCTGCTGATATGTTGGGTATTGGGCTGCACAGCAAAAAGTTTATCATCGCCTGTCGCAACCTGTTTGCCATTCTCCAGCAACTCTGCTTTTACACTTGTGTAGCCGTTAGTGGTTGCTGCTACTTGCATGCCTTGCACCAGCAACTCACCATATACATTGCCGCCGCTTAGTTTTACAGGGAAGTTTTTAGTGCTTACCAAGGCGCCTTTGTCGTTGAGGATAGAAACTTTCAGCGTATAATTTCCACTCTTGTTCACTGCATTCACCACAAAGAAATCTGCCACGGAAGTGTCACCAACAGGCAATACTTTTTTATTCAGTTTCACAGAAACGTACAGTGGTTGGTTATACCTCGCAATCAACCAGGGATTGCCTTTAAAGTTCCTGTAGTTGTCCACTATGCCCGAATGATTTTCGAGCTTCATGCTTTCCCAACCATTGATAGCATAGCCGTCGATCGTGTTGTTGATATGCACGTTCTCTATCACTCGGCCCTGGTAATAGTAGGATACATCGCCCATGGCTTTTGTAAGGCTATCCACATACGGAAAAGCTTTCAGAAAACCGGGATTGCTTTTTAAGAAGCCCGCATAGGCATCATACCATTTCAAATAATCCTGCGCTTCCCAATCCGATTGGTTGCCCGTACGCATGATATCGTCCTTTATCAATTGCAAGCGGGGAGGCGTTCCAATAGCACCTTCTTCTCCATAATAAATGATCTCATCTTTATGATCGAAATACTTGGCGTAATTCCCGGGGTTGCTGTACAAAATATCGTGGTACACACCGGGGCCACCCGCATGGTGCTGGTCGAACCAGCCATAGTTTTTGAAAGTGGTGTCGTATGGAAACAGGTGCAGTTTGAACCTTGCATCGGGCCCCATTTTAATACTGCCGTTGGATGAGTTGTAGGTAAGAATTCTCGATTCATCCAAAGCATGTCCGGCCAGCATTTGCAGGCTATCCTGTTTCTGAGGTTCGGCACCACGTTCGTTGTGCATATTGTAAATAACCAGCGAAGGATGGCTCCTGTCGCGGCGTATCATGCGGAAGAATTTTTCGTTGCGGGTAGCAAAATAAAAATCAGCCTGTTTCTTTCCCAAGGCATCGGTAGCATTAAACCTGTCAGCCGGGTATTGGTTGCCGCCGGGTTCTTCAAAATACAATAGCCCTAATTCGTCGGCTGCATCCAGTACATTTTTTTGCCCGATGGTGCGATGGAAATTCAGCATGTTCATGCCCAGTTTTTTCGCAGTTTCCACCTGCTTGCGTGCCAATGCATCGGAAGGCATGATGCCATTGTTGGGCCAAAAGCCCCAGGAGATGGCAGTGATCAACACAATGCGTTTGCCATTCAGGTAAAACTGTTTATCGCCTGCTATATCTCTTACTTCAAACCAACGTAAACCAAATCGTTGTTCGTAGTTGTCATTTTTTTGATCATCGCCTTTCCATGATACTGAAACCTTGTACAGGTTGGGAGATTCAACACTCCACAGTTTTGCATTGGGCAGGCTAATAGCAAACGATTGCTTTGTACTACCGGTATGTAAAGTGATTGCAGGGTATGCTTTTTCAAACACCAGTTTCCCATTGGGCTTAGCTTCTTTTACCTGCAATACATAGTTGCCTTTCACTTCAGTGCCGGTTTCGTTGTTGGCTGTTATTTCCACATCTATATCCTGCACCGATGGCTTGTTCTTTACAAACACATCATGTATAAAAACCTTGTTGGTGGTTACCAACTGTACCTTACCTGTAATGCCGCCAAAGCCATGCGTGGGATTAGTCCTGTAATCGCCCCACATAAAATTTTGCGAATCACGCCAATCGAAATTGCCATTGGGGTCGGTAATGCGCACCGCTATTTCATTGGCTACGCCATAGTTTACATAGTTTGTAATGTCTATTTCAAAAGGAGTGCTGTTTACCAGGTCGTAGCCCACCAGTTTTTTATTGATGAATATTTCTGCACGAAACCTTACTGCTTCAAACTGCAAGGCAATCCGTTTTCCTTTTTCAGTAGCTGGAATATTTACATTGGTACTAAACCACGATACTCCCAAATAATTACCTGCCACACCATTTGCATTTCCATTGCTTCCCCAATAGAATTGTTCTACTGTTGCGGGCAGGTGTACGTTGATGCCTTTTGCATTTTTCAAAGCATCCCAGCCGCCGGTTGGAATATTCACCGGCAGCACTGCAATATTTACTGGAGGCGTATACAAAACATCGTTTTGCCATTTGGCTGATGTATCCAGCCAAAGTTTCCAGTTGTAGCCCGATAGATCGATGGATGTTCTGGGAGTTTGTGCATGAACAGATACAAGAGAGGAGATGACGAGTAGAGCTGTAACAAAAACACTGCGCAGGTCTTTCATAGTAATTATGTGTACGCTATTTGGGAAATAAGAATAAAGTTGATGCTTTCAAACAGTCGTAGGTCTTGCTGTTTTCGCTTAATCAGCAGTCCAATGCTGGCAGTCCACAGAAGTCGCTTTAGTTCTTTAAATACAAATCTTGCCTAGGTATAATATTCATTTTTTTTACTTGTCTCGTGTCCCATGTGCCATTTACTTGCACGGCTGAAACTTTCAAAATTACTTGCACTCCGGTTACTGCATTGTCGTTGGAAAAGCAAAATGAAAGGTTGCCATTCATTGGCTGCATTTTTGAAAAATCATTAATGACTTTGCCTTTTTTGTATGCTCTGAATGCTTGTCCTGCATTGAACAGATTTGCATTTAGTCCATCGGTAAGGTAATAGTCAATGTCTTCGCCGGATTGCATTAGTGATAAGAATGAAGTAAATCCTAATGCCAAAGCACTTATTGGACTTGTGCCAATAAGTGTACTCGCGATTGGCTCTGAATTAGAAACAAGTTGTTTTGTTGCATTTTCATATGCCTGTTGCCCTGCTTGGTCAACCCCAATGTAATAGCTCCAGGCAATTGTGTTTTCGGGTAATGTGAAGTTTGTTATAGTCTTGTTGCTGTTTGTATTTGTTTGGGAATGTACTTTAGCAACTTGGTTGAGTATTTCACTTACAACTGTATCGGATTTTACCAAAAAGCGTTCGGTTACATCGTTGTATGTTGTATCATAAACTGTTCGCTTATATACGGTTGAATTGAACTTTTTTGTAGCGTCGCTTTCGGGGATTCGTTGAATTTTAAATTTGCATACTCTGCCAGCGAGGATATTAGAATTAGTGAACCGGAACTTATAAACTCCCGTTTCTGGAATTTTCAAAGTTTTATTTTCAATTTTTTTTGTTTTGTAATCCATAAAAAGAGAAGAAGTAGGCATTGCTGCAATTTCAACTTCCGTTAATTCCTTGCCGTTTAATTCTTCTAAATTGAAAATAACCTGGTCGCCTTCGGCAAAACCATAATAAAACACTTCTTCCCCTGATGCCGAAATTTTGACAGTGTTCTCGGTGACGTCAATGGGTGTCTGACTAAAAGCAAAAATTGTACAAGTAGTGAGCAATACAGTTAGGCTTGATTTTTTCAGCATTTGTTGTTTGTTTAAAGTAAATGGTGGCGTTTGTAGCCAACTCTGCAATATACTCAACAAACTAATTTGACAAATTTTCTGCCAACTCTTATCTATTTCGTGCCGTATGCTCTTTTTTGAATTGTGGTGTTTCTCCAATTGGACTTTGCACATACTTCTCGCAATTACTCAGTTGCTATTATCCGATTTGATGGGTGTTGCTGTTCTCGCAAATCTAAAGTTGTATGCCACTCCCTAAAACTGCCTGAACTGCGCAGCATACGCACCCGGCGATACCCGCATTATTTTTTTGAATACCCTGTTGAAATTGCTGATATGCACAAAACCTGTTTCCCAGGCTACTTCGCCAATGCTGTCTGTGTGGGTGTTTTGCAGCCGCTTGCAGGCTTCCTGTATACGCAGTTCTGTCAAAAACTGTAGATAGGTTTTCCGGGTATGCTGTTTAAAATACCTGCAAAATGCCGGCGGCGTCATGTGGATCAGTTTGGCTACTGTGGCTATTGCTATTGGTTCGGCATAATGTTGTAGCGTGTATTGCACTACCGTATCTATGCGCTGTCCTGCTGTGTCCGATATGGAATGACTCGCACTGCCCAATTGTTGTGCCGGTTTTGCCTGTGCCAGTTGTTGCAATAGCTCAATCAATAATGCAATCCTGTTTGCATGTTTGGCCGTCATCAGTTTTTCAATGGATCGTGAAATGCTTACGGCTGCATGGTTGGTGTACACAAGGCCTGCACTGCATTTGTTCATCCATTTTTGAATGCCTGCCATTTCGGGCAATGCCAGTACAGCTTGCAGCGGCCCTTCGGGGTCGAAGAATACAGTAGAAGATGCCACTGCAGTTTTACTTTTCTTTCTGCCAACGTTGTCGCTTTTAAATACATGCGGTTGCTGCGGGCCAAACACAAACACCTGCCTCGGTTCAAAATGCAACAAGCTATTGCCACAAAGCAGGGTGCCACTGCCTTTAATAATGGAAGTGATCTGCATTTCGCGGTGCCGGTGTAAATGCGGGTAAAATGCCGGCAATACTTCCTGCTGCACATGCATACTGCTTTGTGCGGGCACGGGTATGGTAAACGGAATTACTTTCATGTGTGCAGATATTGCCACAAAAATGTAGATTTTCTGTAAATGCTGTTAATATCGGTCAATAATTGGGCAAGTAGTGCAAAGCGGTTACCATGGTGCAGCCATAGCTTTGGGTATAAATTCTTTTGATATGCAACCAACCTGGAAAGGCGTATATCCCGCTATCACTACAAAATTTACAGCCGATGGCCGGCTCGATATGGAAATGTTTATGAAGGGCATGCAGGCGCAGGTAGCAGCAGGTATTGATGGTGTAATACTGGGCGGATCGCTGGGCGAAGCCAGTACCATTACCGAAAGCGAGAAAGAAATATTGGTGAAAGAAACCCTGGCTGCTTTTGGTGCAAAAATTCCTGTGTTGCTCAATGTGGCAGAAGGCTCCACTGCCGAAGCTGTGCGCCAGGCAAGGCTTGCAGAGCAATGGGGTGCCAACGGTCTCATGTTGCTGCCACCCATGCGGTACAAAAGCGACGACCGCGAAACCATTCATCATTTTGAGCAGGTAGCTAAAAATACCGGCCTCCCCATTATGATTTACAACAACCCCGTAGATTATAAAATTGATACCACGCCCGATATGTTTGAAGTGCTGCTGCAGCAAAAAAATATTGAAGCAGTAAAAGAATCAACACGTGATATTACTAACGTTACCCGCTTGCGAAATCGATTCGGAAACCAGCTTAGCATTTTGTGTGGCGTAGATACATTGGCCATGGAAGAATTGCTGATGGGAGCCGATGGTTGGGTGGCAGGTTTGGTGTGTGCTTTTCCTGCCGAAACGGTTTGCATTTATCGCCTGGTAAAGGCCGGTCGAATAGCCGAAGCGTTGAGCATTTATCGTTGGTTTATGCCCTTGCTCGAATTGGATATACATGCCAAGTTGGTGCAGTATATCAAACTCTGCGAATCTAAAACCGGCATTGGCACCGAGCATGTGCGTGCCCCGCGTTTAACCCTTGTGGGCGAGGAGCGTACCCGCATCGAAAAGGTGATTGACAATGCGCTGGCCACTCGCCCGGTTTTGCCAGAGTATTTATCGTTGTAATTTTTTTATGAGCCCAACTGCAGCACGCTGTGGCATCATCGTTGCGTCGCAGTACGTTCATCTTTTGTACTACTATTGAGCAATATCATGCGGCTATTTACTACATTGAGGTCCCGGTAAATACCATCAAAAAATGAATACTTATCCCGATACTTCCATACAGACAATTCACGAAGTAATGGCTGCTGCTGCGGCTGCTTCCATCATATTCAGCAAAGTGTCTATTGCCGACCGTGCAGCATTTATGCATGCCATCGCCAATGGTCTCGAAAACAGCGGCGATGATCTGATAAGAGCTACCATGGCCGAAACGCATTTGCCCGAAGCAAGACTGCGTGGCGAAAGAGCAAGAACTGTTTTTCAATTGCGCAATTATGCAGATGCCTGCGTGCAAGGCGATTGGCTGGATGCAAGAATTGATACGGCCGATGCACATAAAGTACCAGCCAAGCCCGATATCCGCAAAATGTTGGTGCCACTCGGCCCTGTGGTGGTGTTTGGTTCCAGCAATTTTCCCTTTGCATATTCTACTGCCGGTGGCGATACCGCCAGTGCATTTGCAGCAGGCTGCCCGGTTATTGTAAAAGCGCATCCTGCGCATCCGCATACAAGTACCATTGTGGCAGGCATCATTCGCAAAGCCGTAGCTGAAAGCGGTTTGCCTTCTGGCGTGTTTGCACATGTGTATGGTAATTCGTTTGAAGTAGGCGAAGCATTGGTGATGCATCCTGCTACAAAAGCAGTGGGCTTTACCGGTTCTTTCAAAGGGGGAAAAGCATTGTTCGACCTCGCCAATCAACGCAAGGAACCCATACCTGTTTTTGCAGAAATGGGCAGCGTGAACCCTGTGTACCTGTTGCCAAAAAAACTCGAATTATCCGCTACCGAAATGGCTGCACAATTTGCCGCTTCCATTACATTGGGTGTGGGACAGTTTTGTACCAATCCCGGTTTGATACTGGGCGTAAAGAGCGACGCCTTCGATCGATTTGCTGATACCTTGTCTGCCGAAATTTTAAAAGTGGCAGCAGGCACTATGCTGCACGATGGCATCCTGAAAGCCTATCACCAAAAGCTGGCAGCAGCATTGGCGCAGCCTGGTGTACAAGCCATTGCCGAAGGTGCAGAAAGCGCTACGCAGGAGCAGGCAGTGGCTACTATTGCCACCGTGAGTGGCGCAGCTTTTATGGCCAATCCATTATTGCACCAGGAGGTGTTTGGTCCCTATTCGTTGTTGGTAGCTTGCGAAAACATAGAGCAGCTACAGGCGATCGCATCGGTGATGGAAGGACAACTTACTTCTACCATTATGGCAACCGAAGACGAATTGAAAAGTGAAAAATTATTTGTGACCATCGTGGCAGAAAAATGTGGACGCATCATTTTCAATGGCGTGCCTACGGGTGTAGAAGTATGCCATAGTATGCAACACGGCGGGCCTTACCCGGCCTGCACCGACAGCAGGTTTACTTCCGTGGGAGCAGATGCCATTAAACGTTTTGCAAGGCCATTGGCATATCAAAACTGGCCCGGTCATTTACTACCTGCTGAATTACAAAATACCAACCCATTGAAATTGTTGCGAAGCATCAACGGGCAAATGTCACGTAATGCTATTGCTTAGTGCTAAATCAACTGCATGAGAAAACTGATTTCCTTTTTTGCCCTGCTTTGTTATTGCCTATGCATGGTATCAGCCGCATGGTCGCAGGCCGGTGTAACCAATGATGCGCTGAAAAAACTGCTGAAAGAAAGAGAAGATCATTTCCGCAGCAACAGCAATGATTCACTCAATCCCCTGGGCGATTTTTCGGAAGCGAAATTCAAAGCCGATCACGATTTTGCTGTGCAGTATCTCTCCAAACTAAAAACGCTTGGTGCCGATTCGCTCAACTTCGACGACCAGGTTACATTGGAGTTGCTGAAGTTTACTACGGACAATGATGTGTACACCTACGAATACAAAAGTTATCTCAATCCCATATTGGTCGACGATGGCTTCCAGATAGAATTGCCAAGATTTATCCCGAAGAGTTTTCGCAATGCCCATGAAGTAGACAACTACCTTAAAATCCTCAACGATATTCCCCGTTTTTGCAATGAGCATTTTGAATTAATGCGTCGCGGGTTAAAAGCAGGCATTAGCCAGCCACCGGTGGT
Organism: Phnomibacter sp.; assembly: GCA_035456005.1. GTDB lineage: Bacteria > Bacteroidota > Bacteroidia > Chitinophagales > Chitinophagaceae > Phnomibacter. The sequence continues at coordinate 11,961 of DATIEA010000007.1, forward strand.
AGTGCAAAGTTTTGCGGCTTCTTACAATGATCAGATAGTAGCCAATGCAACCGAAAGTATTTTTTATGCACCCTTCAAAACCAAACCAGCCGCTATAGACAGTGCATCGTGGAAAGCCTACGCAGCAAAGGGTTTGCAGGCTGTGAAGGAGAAAATATTACCGCAATACAAAGCCATCAAAAAGTTTTACGAAGAGGAGTATATACCGCAAACGAAAAAGTCGCTGGGTGTAATTGATTATCCCAATGGTTCTGCATTTTATCAGCAAAAAGTAAACTACTATACCACTACAGAGGTCAGCTATAATGAAGTGTATGAATTGGGATTGCGGGAAGTGGCACGCATAGAAAAGGAAATGTTGGAAGTGATGAAAGAAACCGGGTTTAAAGGCAATCTTTCATCGTTCATTCAAATGCTGCGCACCAATCCAAAGTTCTATGCAAAAACACCCGATGAATTATTGAAGGAAGCATCTTTCATTGCTAAAAGAATTGATGGAAAGCTGCCGCAGTTTTTTGGCAAGTTGCCCAGGCTCCCTTACACGGTAGCGCCAGTGCCTGCCGACCTTGCACCCAACTACACAGCAGGCAGGTATTCGCCGGGACGTGGTACCAGGGCAGGTGAGTATTGGGTAAATACCTACAATCTTCCTGCCCGTTCGTTGTACAATTTGGAAGCACTCAGTTTGCACGAAGCAGTGCCCGGTCATCATTTGCAAATAGCACTTTCGCTGGAGTTGGAGAATGTACCTGCCTTTCGCCGTAACTTATATGTAAATGCATTTGGCGAGGGCTGGGCTTTGTACTGCGAATGGCTGGGAACCGAAATGGGATTCTACAAAGACCCTTATAGCCGATTCGGAAAACTCACTTACGAAATGTGGCGTGCATGCAGATTGGTGCTTGATGTAGCCATTCATACCAAGGGTTGGAGCCGCCAGCAGGCAGTAGATTACCTGGCATCGCATACGGCATTGAGCATGCACGAAGTGGGTACGGAGATCGATCGCTATATCTCCTGGCCGGGACAGGCATTGAGTTACAAGTTTGGCGAATTAAAGATCAGGGAGCTGCGTGCCAAAGCAGAAAAAGAACTGGGTACAGCATTTGATATCCGGGCTTTTCACGATATGCTTTTGTCCAAGGGGACAGTTACACTTTCTGTAATGGAAAAAATGGCGGACCGTTTTATTGCAGAAAAAAAATCGACAAAATAGGCTATGGGCAAATCAGTATTTCATTGCATAGATGCGCATACCTGCGGCAACCCGGTGCGGTTGGTGAAAGAAGGTGGCCCGGTATTAGTGGGTGCTAACATGAGCGAAAAGCGCCAACATTTTTTACGCGACTATGATTGGATCCGAAAGGGACTCATGTTTGAACCCCGCGGGCATGACATGATGAGTGGTAGTATTTTGTATGCACCTCACGATCCGCAAAATGATGTGGCTGTTCTGTTCATTGAAACCAGTGGTTGCCTGCCCATGTGTGGACATGGTACCATTGGCACTATTACCATTGCAATAGAAGAAGGATTGATACAACCCAAAACTCCGGGCATTGTACGCATGGAAGCACCCGCAGGTTTGGTGATGATAGAATACAAGCAGGAAGACAAAAAAGTGCAATCGGTCAAGTTGACCAATGTGCCATCATTTTTGCATAGTGCAGAACTCACTGCCGATTGTCCTGAGTTGGGTGAGCTGGTGATTGATGTAGCATACGGTGGAAATTTTTATGCCATTGTGGATGTACAAAAAAACTTTGCAGGCATAGAGCATTACACTGCCGATAAACTTGTTGCATGGGCAAGAGCATTGCGCAGCAATATCAATGCGAAGTATGAATTTGTGCACCCCGATAATCCAACCATCAACGGCTGCAGCCATATACTTTGGACAGGCGCTGTGTTGGACAAAACATCTACTGCACGCAATGCAGTTTTTTATGGCGATAAAGCCATCGATCGTTCGCCCTGTGGCACGGGTACTAGTGCCCGCATGGCGCAGTGGTATGCAAAAGGCAAACTGAAAAAAGGCGATGCATTTGTGCACGAAAGTATCATCGGTAGCAAATTCATTGGCCGCATAGAAACTGAAACAACCGTGCATGGAAAACCTGCCATGCAACCCAGTATTGAAGGATGGGCAAAACTCTACGGGTACAATACCATTTGGATCGATCCGGAAGATGATCCCTATGCGTACGGATTCCAGGTAATTTAAATTGGAAGCAATGAAACAATATGTAGTGATCGCAAAAGACGGAACAGATGCCAATGCATTGGCGCATCGTATGCAGGTGCGGCCCCATCATTTGACGGGTGCAAGCAGGCTAAAAGCCAACGGCAATTATGTGGTAGGTGGCGCTACACTAAATGAAGCTGGGCAAATGGATGGATCGGTAATGATCGTGCAATTTGAAGACGATGCAGCTTTTGAGCAATGGTATCAAAACGAGCCATACATCAAGGAAGGCGTTTGGCAAACAATAGAAGTAAAGCCATTTAAAGTGGCAAATGTTGAATAGATAGATATTCAGAAATGGCAAAAGCAATTGTTGTTGGCGGTGGCATTATTGGGTTGAGCTCCGCGTATTATTTACATCAATCAGGATGGGAAGTAACCATACTCGACAAGGGTGATTTTACCAACAATTGCAGCTACGGCAATGCGGGCTATGTTTGTCCCAGTCATTTTGTGCCGCTGGCTGCACCGGGCATTGTGGGCCAGGGCCTGCGTTGGATGCTCGATGCCGAGAGCCCGTTTTACATTAAGCCAAGAATAGATAAAGGCTTGTTGCATTGGGGCATGAAATTTATGCGCAGTGCCACACAACAAAATGTAGAACGAAATGCAGTGCCGCTACGCGATATTGCTTTGCTGAGCAAACAACTCTATGAGCAATGGCTGCAAAACCCGGGATTCGATTTTGGTTATCAGCAAAAAGGATTGCTCGAATATTTTCAAACAGCAGAAAAGGAAAAGCATGCAAGGCATACGGTGGAAGCCGCCACAGCACTGGGCCTGGAAGCAAGGTTGCTGACTGCACAAGAAGTGCAGGCGATGGAACCAAAGGTGGACATCGTGCTGAGAGGTGCATTGTATTTTGGATGCGATGCGCATGTACAACCCAATTTAGTGATGGAACAATTGCAGCGGTATTTAAAAAATGCAGAGGTGCGTTTTGTGCCGAATAGCGAAGTGCAGGGTTTTGAAAAAGCAGGCAATCGAATTGGCAAAGTGCGAACAGCCAACGAGTATTACGATGCAGATGCTGTAGTAATAGCCACAGGTAGCTGGAGCAGGCAGGTAGTGCAAACGTTGGGTGTACAACTGCCATTGGTTGGAGGCCGTGGTTATAGCATGCTGTTTAGCGATGGCGAATTGCCGCTCAATCATCCTGCGGTATTGATGGAAGGGCGTGTAGCACTCACGCCTTTCAACGCCACTACTACAAGGCTGGGCGGTACCATGGAAATTACTTCGTTGAATGCACCACCCAATATGAAACGAGTGGCCGGAATCATTAAAGCAGCAAGAGCATTTTATCCCGAAGCCGACTTGCGTATGCCAGAACTAAAAGATGTGTGGTACGGGTACAGGCCCTGCTCTGCAGATGGAATGCCATTTATTGGAAGAGTGAATAGCTGGCGTAATTGCATAGTGGCTACAGGGCATGCTATGGTAGGCATGAGCCTTGGACCTGCTACCGGAAAACTGGCAAGTGAGTTGGTGAATGAGCAAGCTACTTCAGTTGATCTGCATCCTTATCGGTTGGAGAGGTTTGGGGGTTGAGGTTGGTTAGTTGGAAGGTTCACAAGTTCAAGAGTTCACAAGTTGAAAGGCATTTCGAATAGCAACCATCCATTTCACCTTTCACTTTTGACCTTTTGCATCAGGAAATCAAAACCTCAAATTAGCTCCCAGCCAGGCCATCATGCCAATACCATTTTCAATTGCATCTTCATCAATATCGAAAGTGGGCGTATGTACACCACTGGTAATGCCTTTGCTTTGATTCATTACACCGAGCCTGAAGAAGCATGCAGGAATTTGCTGAGCATAGTAACCGAAATCTTCGGCACCCATGCGCATTTCTGTTTCTTCAATATGCGGTGCGCCAAAATATTCAATGGCTAGTGCACGGGCATGTGCATTCAGTGTTTCATTGTTCAATACAGTAGGGTAGCCCACATCAATATGCACCTGCATATCGGCACCCATGGCTTCGCCCAAATGTTGCACCTGCTTGCGTATAAGTTCATGCGCTTTAAACCGCCACTCTTCATTCATGCAACGCAGTGTGCCCATCAGTTTTACTTCCGACGGAATTACATTGGTAGTATGCCCACCTTGTATGGAAGAAATACTAAGCACTGAAGGGTTGAACGGATTATTGTTGCGGCTGATAATTTGCTGTAACGAGATCACCAAATGTGAAGCTGCTAAAATGGTATCGGTAGTAAGATGTGGTGCAGCAGCATGACCGCCTTTGCTTTTCACGGTAATGTATAATTCGTCGGCGCTGGCCATTACGGTGCCACTACGAAAACTGAGTTGTCCCAATGCAAGGCCCGGGTGTACGTGCAGGGCTGCAATGCCTTCGGGGCGTGGGTTTTCGAGCACGCCTTCTTTAATGAGTAAGCTGGCGCCACCGGGATTTTTTTCTTCTCCCGGTTGAAAAATTAATTTCACCGTGCCTTCCCATTCGGCTTTTGTTTCCACCAATATTTTGGCTGCGCCCAACAAACAAGTGGTATGCACATCGTGACCACATGCATGCATTACACCTGCATGAATGCTTTTGTACGATACTTCATTTTCTTCCTGTATAGGCAAGGCATCTATATCGCCACGCAGGGCAATGCAACGAGCTGTCGGATTTTTTCCTTCTATTAAACCTATCACTCCTGTATTGGCCATTACCTGGAATGGAATGCCCAGCAATGAAAGTTGTTGTTGTATAAATGCACTGGTTTCAAACTCCTGGTAGCTCAGCTCTGGATGGCTGTGAATATGCCTGCGCACGTGTACAAACTCGGGATGATACAATTTTGCCAGGCGCTGTATTTCTTGCAATAACATGGGCTATTAATAATTTTGATCTTCTTTCTCTGCCAGTATCCTGGCTTCTTCTTCAGGTGTAAGTACGATAATGTCGCTGATCACAAACAGGCTTTGTTTGATGTATCTCCCTAAATCTTTCCTGAATTTTTCTGCATCGGCTTTCTTTAAAAAATCGCCGGCTTTCAATTTAAAGTAGGGCGCCTGGTAAGCCATGTACACACCCATGTTGGGAAAATAACGCAGTATATCGGCCCGTGTCTGATTCGCCAGGTCCCTGTTGTTGGTATTTAGTACCATTACACGGTAGCCTTTCCATTGGCCACTGCTGTTTTTGTAAATGGATACCTTGTTGATCTGCGCTTGTTTTTTTGCCAGCATTTCCAACCGCGGATCAGCATCCACTACTACCAATGAAGAATCGTATTGTGCCTGCACATCGGCATGCATGGCCAGTGCTATCAGCAGCACTACAATTATTTTCTTCCACATTGTTTTTGCATTCGTAGTCATAGCTATGAAGATAAAGATGGAATGAGCGGGAACATGGTGCAGAGTGTTAATAATCGGCTTTGGAAGTTTCTCCTTTCAAAATGGCGATGCCGCTGCTGGTACCCAGTCGGGTGGCACCGGCTGCCATCAGTTCGGCGGCAAATGCATAATCGCGAATGCCACCCGAAGCCTTGATAGCAATGGATTCGGGCAGGTGCTTGCGCATCAGTTGCACCGCATGTACACTGGCGCCTTTTTCTGCATAGCCTGTTGATGTTTTCATGAAATGCACACCGGCAGCGCCATACAGGTCGCAGCACTTTATGATCTCTTCATCTGTAAGCACACCGCTTTCAATAATTACTTTGATCAGTTTTTCTTTCGCAGCAATAATGGGCATCACGTGATTGATTTCATTGGCCACAAATTCCCAGTCGTTGTTTTTGATGGCTGTAAAATTTACCACCATGTCCAGTTCGTCGGCACCATCTACAATGGCCAACAATATTTCTGCAATTTTTGCTTCAATGGCGGAATACCCAAACGGAAACCCGATCACCGTTGCTACTTTGCTCTGGCTGTTTTGCAGGTACTGTTTTGCCTGCTTTACAAAAAGTGGTGGCACACATACCGATGCAAACCCGTATTGGTCGGCTTCTGCACATAATATTTCCAATTGGCTATTGGTCATGCCCGGCTTCAACAGGGTATGGTCTATGGCGGCGGCTATTTGATTAGACTGTTTCAAGTGTATGCTTTTTATTTTCAAAAATATTGGACATGGTCCAGGTTAATTGTCGTTCAAATTTTTGCTGCCTGTGCTCGCACCCACTTACAGTGCAAAGCCTGCAACTGTAGGGCTGGCAGCCATCGGTATGGGTAAAGAGTTCGAGTGAATCACCAAATTCGGCGGCAATGATGTTGCCCAATGCTTCTACTTCATGGTGAGCTTCATCTACATTGAGGTACCAGGGTAAAGTAAGATGGCAGTCCACATGCAAAGTGTTGCCGTATTGAATGATGCGAAAATTGTGTAGGTCTACCCAGTTCTCCCTTCGGTGCGCATTGATAACAGTCACCATTTCCTTCAACAGCGATTCGTCTGCTTCGTCCATAATGCCGGCCACACTTTTGCGGGTAATGTTGAAGCCCGTTACAATAATGATGACGCCAAAAATGAGGGCCACCACGCTGTCGATCCAGGTGATTTTGGAAAAGGTAAGCACGAGCAACCCGATGATCAATCCCAGGGTGGAATACGCATCCGATTTTAAATGTTTGCCAGTGGCCGTAATAGCAATGGACTTATATTTTTTACCGGTATTTTCTGCCACCAGGCCTGCTATATAATTGACCGCGCCACTAATGGCAATGAGCAGGATGCCGGTATTGATCTGGTGCAATGGTACCGGATGTAAAAGCTTGCGAATGGCTTCTACCAAAATCATTAAACCGGCAATGATGATGAGGGTACCTTCTACACCTGCCGATAAAAATTCTGCTTTTCCATGCCCGTAGGGATGATTGGTATCCCTGGGTTTTGAAGCAATGTATAAACTGTATAAACTTACCACACCTGCTGTCACATTCACAATGCTTTCCAGTGCATCGGTCAATATGGCTACAGAGTTAGTAAGATAGTAGGCAACAAACTTTACGACCATCAATAGTGCGCCCACTACAGTAATCCATTGCTGCACTTTGAATGATTGGTAAGTATCGTTGTTGCTACGCATGTATCATTTTAGATAAGTGAAATTTTTGGAACGATCTTGCTGTTCTTTCTCAGCATGGCTGCTACGCCACAGTATTTTTCCAGCGAAAGTTCTACGGCTCTTTTTATTTTGTCTTCGTACTCTGGAGACGCATCAATGCGGTATTCGATCTCTATGTCTTTAAACACTTTTGGATGCTCTTCTGTTTGCTCCGCTTCGGCCAGCATTTCGAATTTGGTGAAGGGTACACGCATTTTGGTGAGCATTTCCACTACGTCAATTCCGCTGCAACCTGCAAGGCCACTCAGCAACAGGGCTTTGGGGCTAAAACCTAAGCGTTTGCCATCGGGGCCCGATGCGCCGTTCAGTTCAATAGTGTGTCCGTCGAATGAGCTTTTAAATGCCATGTCATTACTCCAAAGGGTAGTAGTCTTCATATTGTTTGTGTTGAGATTTTTGCGAAAATGAAATAGTGTTAGCGTGGTTAGCTGATGGCAAAATTATAACGGGCTTCCACTTCGTACCAGTTTACAATATCCCACCAGGCAGTTACATAGTCGGCCCGCTTGTTTTGATATTTCAGGTAGTATGCATGTTCCCATACATCAATACCCAGTAGGGGATAGCCTTTAAAATCAGAGAGGTCCATTAGTGGGTTGTCCTGGTTGGGCGTGCTACCTATTTGTAGTTTTTTATTGGCATCCACTACCAGCCATGCCCATCCGCTTCCAAAGCGGCCGGTGGCTGCTGCGCCAAACTGGGTGCGCATTTCGCTAACAGAACCAAATTGCGCTTCTATAATGGCTTTCAAATTGGGCGACATGGCCACGCCACCGGGCTTCATCCATTGCCAATAACTTTCGTGGTTATAATGACCACCGGCATTGTTGCGCAGTTTGGTGCTGAGTTTACTCATGCCTGCAAAAATGCTCTCGAGGCTTTTGGCACCGGGTATTTCGGCAGCAATAGCATCTGTCATGTTTTTGGTATAGGCGGCTGCATGCTTGGTATAATGAATTTCCATGGTGGTAGCATCTATCACCGGCAGCAGGGCTTTGTAATCGTAGCCCAAAGGTTTTTGTGTAAAGCCCGGTGTGCCTGTATATATTTTTTCGGCAGCCACCGTTTTTTTACTGCTACCGCATGCGGTAACAAGTGATGAAACGGCTGCACCTGCGGCTATGGTGCCCAGTGTGGCTTTGGTAGATTTATCAAGGAAATTTCTTCTGTTCATTTGTATGGCATTTATCGGTGAGGTAGATGGATCAACTATTTTTTTTACCTATAAACTTCCGAATTTTTGTTACAGTTCTATAGTAGAATTCTTTGTTGAACAACTGGGAATCCCGCATGGCTTTGAAGGTTAGGAAAATACCAATGGGAATAAGCACCAGCGATGGGAGCCACATGCCTACAAAGGGTGTGAGCACTCCCTCTTTTGCCATTTTTTCCCCGGTAGTATTCAGCAAATGGAATGCCGCAAAAAATATAACCGCAAATACGAGTGGCGTACCAATGCCTCCTTTCCGGATAATGGAACCCAATGGTGCCCCAATCAGGAACATCACAAAGCAGGCAAAAGAGATGGCAAACTTTTGATGCCATGCCATTTGAAACTGTCGATATTCTTTATTCCTGCCATTGTAGTCGGCCACATAAATATCGGAGGCGCTCTTGGCGCTGTTTACCCTGTTCAATGCCATATCGGTAGAGGATAGCCGGGCACTGTCGGGCATGATGGCTGAAAACTTTTTCGGTGCTGTTTTCACTTTGGGAAGCTTAAGCTTGTTGCTATCCTTCCATTGCACCACCTGGAAATAGTAACCGAGGTCTTTGCCCACCAGCTTTTTCAATGAGTCTTTTCGTATGCGCAGCGAATCCATAAAATGCGTTAGCTGCCGCACACTCAGCATGCGAAAATTATCTTTGAAAGAACTATCGTTCGATTGCACTTTGAAAAAACTCGACAGGTCGAACACCTTATCATACTCGTCGAAAGCCACTCTTGTTAGTTCGGTGTTGGTGCTGCCACGCATGCCTTTTTCTTCGTAACGCGATCCGTTCTTAAGATGAAATTTCAGGAAGCGTTTATCCTCGCTTACCGTCATGGCACCACTATCGGCCAGTATTAAATTGTCCTGTAAATAATTGCCCCGTTCGTAAATAATGATGTCGTCAATGTGTTGACCGTCTTCATGCTTACTGCCCAGTTTAATTACATAGCCTTCTATATTGTCGTAAAATACGCCCGGCTTAATATCGAATGCCGGTTTGGAATACACCAGTTCGTATTTCATTTTGTTCAACTTCAAATTCACAATAGGAATAATATTATTGTTGAACAAAAAAGCAACGCCTACTATCAGGAAGCTCACATACATAATGGGGCGCATAAACCTGCGCAGCGAAATGCCTGCCGATTTGATGGCCACCAGTTCGTAGGTTTCACCCAGGTTGCCAAAAGTCATAATGGTGGACAGCAGCATGGCCAATGGCAAAGCCACAGGTACCCATTGTGCCGCCACAAATAAGATAAGCTGTCCCAGGGTAGGCATATCAATACCTTTACCAACAAACTCGTCGATCCAAAGCCAGAAGAATTGTAGAATCAATACGAAGATGGCAATGAGGAAAGTGGCAATAAATGGGCCGACAAAAGCCCTGAGTATAAGTTTGTCTAATTTTTTTATCACTACCTGTAAATGTATTTGCCAATGAAGGCATCAAAATTAGCACTTTCATCCGCAGAATGGCAGATGGCTTATTCCACAGAAGTTATTTTAACGAAGAACAGGATAATTGAGGAAGTGTATAACCTGTTTGGTGAACTGAGTGTGGCGTTTCAAAAGCAGGGTGAAGGGTTGAAAGATTGGAAGCCTGAACTATTTGCAGTGCATCCAAAAATTTCGAGAGGTGAAAATTATGAGGGCATGCCCTGGGTGATGCTCGATTACCCGAGGGAATACTCCAAAGAACATGGGCATTTTGCTATCCGCTGTTTTTTTTGGTGGGGGCATTTTTTCAGCATCAATCTCCAGTTATCTGGTGCATACCTGCAGCAGTTGCACCCGGCATTGCAGCAATTGCAACAGCAGCAATGGATGGTGGGTTGTACCAACGATCCATGGAACCTGCAATTGCCAAACGAACAATGGGAGGCTTATGATGCTGCATTATTCCATGCCAATGCAGCTACGCCATTGTTTGGTAAGGCAGCAAAAAAAATACCTGTGGCCAATTGGACACAGGTACATGATTTCTTTGAAGCATCATTTCTGGAACTGATGGGGGCGTTGCACGCCAGCCGTTAGTTGCCCAGTCGGTGAAAAAGTTCTTTTACCTGGTAATCCCAAAGTTGACTCTGGTCTTTTACCTCGTTCTTTTCGGCAAAATCGGTTATCACCAAAATGGTTTGATTGCTCACTTCTGTTTTCTCAATTCTGAATTCAAAAAATTCATCGGTGCCGGTATGCAGCCAATGAAATTTGATGAACTTGTCTTGTTCTTTTTCTACTACTTCTGCTTTGTCTATGTTCCCGTTCCAGGAAAATTGCCAAAGATTGTCTTTATCGTCCACCTGGTCGGCAAACCATTCTTGAAGCCCGGTAGAGGTAGAGAGAAATTCAAAGAGTATTGCGGGAGAGCATCGAACCCTGTATTCCAGTGTGAATTTTTGTTTCTTAGTCATTTATACAATTCAATAAAAGTCGAAATGCGTTCGTTCAGGTTCGTGCAATAATAGAAAATAAATCTTACCACGAAAATATTTTTTGGCTGACACCGTTCGGGCTTCCGGAGCTCCAGTATCCTGAAAGCCTTGCAGAATCGGATTATTTTAATGTTTTGCGCTATAATTTTTTTGTTTTGGCTTTCACTATACCTTAACTTTCCTACAGGAAGCAGGCATTGCGAGAGTGATTTTGGTACCACGCGTTTTTTGTTCCACACTAACTAACCCACTTATATCACCACCAAAAAATCAGCAATCATGAGTATGCGCCAACTCAAAATCACGAAGTCTATTACTAATCGTGAGTCGCAAAGCCTGGAGAAATACCTTCAGGAAATCGGTCGGGTTGAGTTGATCACACCCGAAGAAGAAGTTCAACTCGCCATCAAGATCAAGCAGGGCGATCAAAAATCCCTCGACAGGCTGGTAGCTGCCAACTTACGCTTTGTAGTAAGTGTGGCCAAGCAGTACCAAAACCAGGGTCTCACACTCAGCGATCTCATCAACGAAGGCAACCTGGGATTGATCAGGGCCGCCCAGCGTTTTGATGAAACCCGCGGGTTTAAATTCATTTCCTACGCCGTATGGTGGATCCGTCAAAGCATTTTGCAGGCCCTTGCCGAGCAAAGCCGTATTGTACGCCTGCCACTTAATAAGGTAGGGCTTACCAATAAGATCACCCGGGCATTCAACCAGTTGGAGCAGGAGTACGAACGGGAACCCACCCCGGAGGAACTGGCCGATGTATTGGAAATGGAAACCGAAGAAATTGCGGCTTCCCTCAGCATTTCGGGCCGGCACCTTAGTATGGATGCCCCCGTGTCCGATGGGGAAGATGGCAGCTTGATAGACCTGATGGTGAACCCCAATGCCGATCATGCCAATACCAATTTGGACCACCACGAATCGCTAAGAACAGAAATTACCCGTAGCCTGAATACACTTACTGAAAGGCAAAAAGAAGTGCTTTGCTTTTTCTTTGGTATAGGTGTCGACAACCCGCTGAGCCTTGAAGATATTGGCCAGCGCTTTCACCTTACCCGCGAAAGAGTTCGGCAAATCAAAGACAAGGCATTGGCCAAATTGCAAAATGCCAGCCGATCCAAATTGCTCAAAGTGTACCTGGGTAACTAACGAATTGTTGCAGTTTTCTGATAATTTTAATGTGTAGGAAAGGTCTTCAGCTGAAGGCCTTTCTTATTTTTAGTATTCACCCATTTACACAGCCCCTAAATCTTTCCCATGAAATCATTGTTGAGTATAATGGTTGGTTGCCTTATGGTGCAATCGGCCATGGCGCAGTTTGCCGGATCGGTACCCATGCAGGGCGCCGACAAGTTTTTAGTTGGCGCACAACAAATAAGAACCCAGAAGTATACCAGGTTGGTGCAAGGCAGCCCTTTTTATCTGGACGAATATGCACCCGCAACTATTGGTGTCAAAAATGGAGATCAGTATGCTGGCGTATCGGTAAAGCTGAACCTGGCAGACCAGGAACTGTATTTTTTGACTGCAGAAGGAAAGGAGTTGGTGCTTACTCAGCCGGTTGATTTTGTAGAATTGAACAATGCCACCGGTTCCCAAAAACTGCAGTTTGATTTTTTTGTAAAACAGGACGATGCCGAAAAACCCTGGGGTTGGTTACAGCTATTGGCCAGTGGCAGCAGCGTAAAACTGTACAAGCGACATGTAAAAGTGTTGGATGAGACCACACCGTATGGGTCGGCTACCGTGGAGCAAAAAATACATGCCAATTTCCATTATTATGCATGGAAGAATGGTGAATGGACCCGGTTAAAAAAAATAGAAGACGTAGCAGAAATGGAAGGCGTCAAAAAAGCCGAAATATTGGACCTCATTAAAAAGAATAAGCTGAAAACCAAGGAAGATGCCGATTGGGCACAGCTCGGTAGCCTGCTTTAAATGTTTTGTTCCGGGACAATTGGCAGGAAGTTGCCATGCTTTTCAATCAGGAATAGCTTAACATCTGCATGGCTCTAAACCTTACTTTTGCAGCCGCCCAAAGCCGCTGATACAGGCTAAAGCCGAAAAAAACAGGACTATGTTTGAAAGTTTAAGTGATAAACTCGAAAGTGCCTTTAAGAATATTAAAGGCCAAGGAAGAATAAATGAACTGAACATTGCCACTACGGTGAAAGAAATTCGCCGTGCCCTGGTAGATGCGGACGTGAACTATAAAATAGCCAAAGACTTTACCGACAAGGTGAAGGATAAAGCCTATGGCGAAAAAGTATTGTTGGCTGTAAGCCCCGGCCAGCAAATGGTAAAAATTGTGCAGGATGAACTTACTGCATTAATGGGCGGCAAAGCCAGCGATCTTAATACCACAGGGTCACCAGCTGTTATTCTCATTGCAGGTTTGCAGGGTAGTGGTAAAACCACATTCAGTGGCAAACTCGCCAGTTACCTCAAGACCAGCAAAGGCAAAAGCCCGCTATTGGTAGCGGCGGATATTTACCGCCCTGCGGCCATTGACCAATTGCATGTATTGGGAGAGCAGATAAAAGTGGATGTGTACAGCGACCGCGAAAACAAAGACGCTGTAAGCATTGCTAAAGCTGCCATTGCTGAAGCCAAAGCAAAAAATAAGAACGTTGTTATTATAGATACTGCCGGCCGCCTGGCGGTAGACGAAGTAATGATGACCGAAGTGGCCAATATTAAAGCGGCCATTCAACCCACAGAAATACTTTTTGTGGTGGATAGTATGACCGGCCAGGATGCGGTAAACACTGCCAAAGCCTTCAACGACCGCCTCGATTTTAGTGGTGTAGTACTCACCAAACTGGATGGCGATACCCGCGGTGGTGCTGCCATTTCCATTCAGTACACGGTAGATAAGCCCATCAAGTTTGTAAGCAACGGCGAAAAAATGGATGCCCTCGATGTGTTTTATCCCGATAGGATGGCACAGCGTATTTTGGGCATGGGGGATATTACTACCCTCGTAGAAAAGGCGCAGGCGCAGTTTGATGAAGAGCAGGCGAAGAAGCTGGAAAAGAAGATCAGGAAAAATCAGTTTGATTTTGAAGACTTCCTGCAGCAGATACAGCAGATCAAAAAAATGGGGAACATGAAAGACCTGCTGGGTATGATACCCGGCCTGGGCAAGCAAATGAAAGACCTCGATATTCCCGATGATGCGTTCAAAGGCATTGAGGCCATGATTCATAGCATGACCCCGCAGGAAAGAGCCAACCCCGATTTAATAAACCCCAGCCGTAAAGCCCGTATTGCCAAAGGCAGTGGCAAAAAGCCGGAGGAAGTAAATGCTTTTATGAAGCAGTTTGAGCAAATGAAGCAAATGATGAAGATGATGAACAAAATGCCCATGGGTGGCATGATGGGAAAAAGATAAAGGCAGCAATGCTCATAATGTTGAAAGCGAATAAGGACCGAAAGCCTTATTCGCTTTTGTTTTTTTGAAGAAGGCATAGCTCACAGCTATGCGAAATGCTTAGATAAACCCTTATCGGGCTTGATATTTGTCAAAAAACTGTTGTTTTCCCGAAAAAAATTAAAAGCAAATTGCCCAGTTCATTTGCTCACCTTATTTTCGCATCCCCTGCAAAGGGAATGTGTTTAAAATTTATTGTTTCACGCATTTAAATATCTATTTAAGATGCCAGTTAAAATCCGCTTACAGCGTCACGGATCGAAAAAACGTCCGTTCTACTTTATTGTTGTGGCTGACGCCCGCTCTCCCCGCGATGGGAAATTTATCCAGAAATTAGGTACTTACAATCCATTGACCGTACCGGCTACTATCCAGATCGATCGTCAGAAAGCATTGGATTGGTTGCACAAAGGTGCTCAACCTACCGACACAGTGCGTCGTATTTTGAGCTTCAAAGGTGTGTTGTACCTCAAGCACCTGCTGCGTGGTGTGAAGTTGGGCTTGTTCGACGAGGCTACTGCTATGGTGAAATTCCAGAAGTGGCACGAAGAGCATGAAGCTAACTCTGCACGTCGTAAAGATGCTAACCAAAAGGAAACCCGTGCTCGTCGTACGCCTCCTACCTTGGTTAAGAAAAGCGATGCTCCTGTTGCAGTGGCCGAAACGCCTGCTGCTCCTGAAGCTCCAGCCGCAGAAGCTGCTGCAGAATAATTTCGATAGCAACAAAAGGTATATAAGACCGCTCCACAAAATGGGGCGGTTTTTTTGTGCTGCATCTATATACTTTTGCCTCAATGATAGATGTAGTTTCGGTAGGAAAACTGGTGGCTTCTTTTGGCATTAAAGGAGAAATGATACTGGTGCATGGTTTGGGCAAAAAGACCGACCTGAAAGGCGTTACAGCCATTATGGTAGAGGAAAAAAGCGGGTCGAAGCTGCCCTATTTTTTAGTAGCCGCCAAAGCCAAATCGGAGGAGGAAACCATAGTGCAACTGGAAGGTGTGGAAAGCAAGGAGCAGGCTACGGCATTGCTGCAAAAGCAGGTATGGCTCAAACGCGAAGACTTCGATAAACATGCTTCGGCCCAGGCGCCCATTTCCCTTATTGGCTATACCGTTGTGGACGAAGGAAAATTGTTGGGGGCTATTGAAGAAATTATTGAGCAACCCCATCAACTGTTGGCTACCATCTATATTGGCAAAAAAGAAGTGCTGATTCCCTTGCACGAAGAAAGCCTGCTGAAAATAGACCGGAAAAAAAAGCAGGTACATGTGTCGTTGCCCGAAGGGCTGCTCGATATTTATTTAGCCTGATGCAGGCTGAATAGAAAGAAAGGCGGCATTTTTCTTAACGGGTAAAACTATTTTTCACCCATACAATTTTTGCTATCAACCGCCATATTGCCCATATCGACCTCGATTCATTTTTCGTATCCGTAGAGCGGCTGAAAAATCCTGACCTTATTGGGAAGCCGGTAATGGTGGGCGGTACAGGTGGCAGGGGCGTTGTATGCTCGGCCAGCTACGAAGCCCGCCGCATGGGCGTTCGGAGTGCTATGCCCAGTGCGCAGGCTGCAAAGCTTTGCCCCGAGGGCATTTTTGTATGGAGCCATCCATCGGAATACCACAAGTATAGCCGGATAGTTACAGAAATTATTTTGGATAAAGTGCCGCTGGTAGAAAAGGCAAGTGTAGATGAATTTTACCTCGACATGAGCGGCATGGAAAAATACTTTGGCTTGTTTAGTTACCTGGTAGAACTCAAGCAAATCATTTTTCGCGAAACAGGCCTGCCCATTTCATTTGCATTGGCGGGCAATAAACTCATCAGCAAAATAGCCACCAACGAAGCTAAACCGAATGGACAAATAGAAATTCCTTTAGGCACCGAGCAGGCATACCTGGCACCCATGAAAGTGGGTAAAATTCCAGGTTGCGGCGATAAGTCGGTGGAATTGCTGGCTACAAAAGGCATTACACTCATCAGGCATCTTACCGAAACCGGGCCCGAATTGCTGGAACGCTACCTCGGAAAATGGGGCAGGCAGTTGTACCAAAAATCGTTGGGGATAGACGATGGGATCGTTACTCCGTTCCACGAGCAAAAAAGCATTAGCAGCGAGGAAACTTTTGGAGAAGACACCGACGATATTGGGTTGCTGGAACGTGAAATTGCCAAGCTGGCTGAAAAAAATGGCTATGCCCTGCGAAAAGAGGGAAAATTGGCAGGTTGCGTTGGCATCAAAATTCGCTACGAAAATTTCGAAACTTTTACCCGCCAGCAGGTGATAGATCATTCAGCATCCGACCTGGTGTTTATAAAAATGGCAAAGGAATTATTTGCCAAATCCTACGACAGAAGCCGCAAGATTCGATTGGTGGGAGTGAAGCTGAGCCAACTGGATGCAGAAGTAATGCAGATGAACATCTTCGACAATGCTGCCGAAAACAAGAGCCTGTTTTCGGCTATTGACGATATCAAGCAACAGTTTGGTAAGCAGATGCTGGTGCGGGCAGCTTCGCACAGGAACAGCTCCGACCGGCAGCTAAAACCCACCGACCCGCTATGGGTAAACCGGCAGGCCCGCCCTACCGACGAGGAAGCATAAACCGCCCTCTGTACCAGCCTTTTACTGGGCATCGAATCGCCCATAACAGGTTGTACCCGTTTCCCTACCTTTACCGCCCTCAAAAAACCTGCTGACAGTTTGGCTTAATGCTAACGCAAGCATGATTTTTGGGCAAACTGTTTTGCAATCAACTATAATGATCAGCCAAGGGCTATAAATTGAACGTATGTTAGGATTCATTTCAAAGATGTTTGGTGGCAATAAAAGCGAGAAAGATGTCAAGCTGATTATGCCACGTGTCGATAAGATCAACCAATATTTTCAGCAGTACCAATCTTTATCGAACGACGAATTAAGAGCCAATACTGCCAAATTCAGGGCTCGCATCCAGGAGAAACTGGCTGCTATCAACGATGAGATTGCTGAGAAGAAAAAAGAAGGTGAAGAATTGCCGCTCGACCAATTGTCGGAGAAAGATGCTATTTACCGCGAGGTGGATGCATTGGTAAAAGAACGCGATGCGCAGATAGAAGCCGTGCTCGATGAGATTTTACCCGAAGCGTTTGCTACTATTAAAGAAGCAGCCCGCCGCTTTAAGGAAAATACATCTCTCACTTCTCAAGCCACCGATCTCGATCGTGAGTTGGCAGGCAGTGGTAAAACTTATATCAGCATAAGTGGCGACCAGGCCACTTTCCAAAATACATGGACCGCTGCAGGTGGTGCTGTTACCTGGAATATGGTGCACTACGATGTGCAGCTCATTGGTGGTATTGTATTGCACCAGGGTAAGATCTCAGAAATGGCTACCGGTGAAGGTAAAACGCTGGTGAGTACATTGCCTTCTTACCTCAATGCATTGGCCAGTGAAGGCGTACACCTTGTAACGGTGAACGATTACCTGGCACGTCGTGACTCTGAATGGAATGGCCCTGTGTTTGAATGGCTGGGTGTAACGGTAGATTGTATTGACAAGCACCAACCTAATAGCCCCGAACGCCGCAAGGCTTATATGGCCGATATCACCTACGGTACCAATAACGAGTTTGGTTTCGACTACCTGCGTGACAACATGGTGCATAGCCCCGAAGAAATGGTGCAGCGCAAACACCATTTTGCCATGGTGGATGAAGTGGATAGTGTATTGATCGACGATGCCCGTACACCGCTCATTATTAGTGGCCCGGTTCCAAAAGGCGACGAACAGCAATATCATTTAATGAAGCCTCGTGTGTTGCAATTGGTAGAGCAACAACGCAATGTGGTGAACCGTTTCCTGATTGAAGCCAAAAAGAAAATTAGCGAAGGCAACGACGATCCGAAAGACGGTGGTTTGGCGCTGATGCGTGCCTACCGCGGTTTGCCGAAGACTGGTGCATTAATCAAGTTTTTGAGCGAGCCAGGCAACAGGGTGAAATTGCAGAAGTCGGAGAACTACTACCTCGCCGATCAGCAAAAGGAAATGAAACGTGTAGATGAAGAATTATTCTTCTACATCGACGAAAAAAATAACCAGGTAGACCTTACCGATAAAGGATTGCATTATATCACCGGCAACTCCGAAGATCCCGAGTTTTTCGTGCTGCCCGACCTGAGTGTGAAGCTTGCTGAAATTGAAAAAAGCGAAGCAACGCCTGAGGAAAAAATGCAATGGAAAGAAAGCCTGCTGAATGAATATTCTGCCAAAGCCGATCGCATTCACACCGTACAGCAATTGCTGAAAGCCTACACCTTGTTTGAAAAAGATGTGGAGTATGTGGTGCTGGATGGTTCAGTGAAAATTGTGGATGAGCAAACTGGCCGTATTCTCGATGGCCGTCGTTATAGCGATGGTTTGCACCAGGCCATTGAAGCAAAGGAAAACGTGAAGATCGAAGCGGCTACACAAACCTATGCCACCGTTACACTCCAGAACTATTTCCGTATGTACCATAAGCTTTGTGGTATGACGGGTACTGCCGAAACCGAAGCAGGTGAATTCTGGGACATTTACAAGTTGGATGTGGTAACCATTCCTACCAACGTGAATGTGATCAGGAAAGATGAAGAAGATTTGGTGTACAAAACCAAACGCGAAAAATTCAGTGCAGTAATAGAAGAAATTGAAAAACTCCGTGCTGCCGGAAGGCCTATACTTGTAGGTACTACCGATGTATCGGTGAGTGAATTGCTGAGCCGTATGTTGACGGTGAAAAAAATTCCGCACAATGTATTGAACGCAAAACAGCATGCCCGTGAAGCACAAATTGTAGCTGAAGCAGGTATTGCAGGCAACGTAACCATTGCTACCAACATGGCAGGTCGTGGTACCGATATCAAACTCGGACCCGGTGTAAAAGATGCAGGTGGTTTGGCCATTCTTGGTACTGAGCGTCACGATAGCCGCCGTGTCGATCGCCAGTTGCGTGGTCGTGCAGGCCGCCAGGGCGACCCGGGTTCATCTCAATTCTTTGTGAGTTTGGAAGACGACCTGATGCGCATGTTTGGCAGCGATCGTATCGCCGGCCTTATGGACCGCATGGGTTACAAAGAAGGTGAAGTGATCCAGCATAGCATGATCACCAAGAGCATCGAACGTGCACAAAAGAAAGTGGAAGAAAACAACTTTGGTATTCGTAAGCGCCTGTTGGAATACGATGATGTAATGAACAAGCAGCGTAACGTGATCTATACTCGTCGCCATCACGCTTTGTTTGGCGAAAGGCTTGCACTCGACCTGGACAATGCTTTCTACAATTCCGCTAACGACACAGTTATCAACTTCAGGGAGCAGAACGATTACGAAGGCCTCAAACTCGGTGCAATCGTAAACCTCTCCATCGATACTCAAATTAGCGAACAGGAATTTGAGAAGGAGAATGAGAAAGTGCTTGCGCAAAAATTGTATGAAGAAGCCATAGCCAATTATAACCGCAAGAAAACAGAAATGGCGAAACAGGCATTGCCGGTTTTCCAAAACATCAGGACGCAGCAAGGGGCGCATATTGTAAATGTGGTAGTGCCTTTCAGCGATGGACGCAAAGCCATGCAGGTATTGGCCAACCTCGATAAAACTGTGCAAACCCAGGGCAGCGAATTGATGAATGCCATGGAACGCAGTATTGCTTTGGGATTGATAGATGATGCATGGAAAGAGCACCTGCGTGCAATGGACGACCTGAAACAAAGTGTGCAAACTGCCAGCTACGAACAAAAAGATCCGTTGGTGATCTATAAAATTGAAGCGTTCAATTTGTTCAGCCGCATGGAAAGCGATTTGAACAAAGAGATGGTGCAGTTCCTTTGCCATGCAGGTATTCCGGTAGAACAGCAGGAAGACATCAGGGAAGGCCGCGAAGCCAAAACTGATATGAGCAAACTGCGTGAACAAAAAACCGAATTGGACAGCAGGGGTGTGGAAGAAGGAAATGACTACCATGATCCAAGTGATGTGGCTGTGAAGCAACAGCCCATTTCGGTGGCGCCAAAAGTGGGAAGGAATGATCCTTGTCCTTGCGGTAGTGGCAAGAAATTTAAACAATGCCATGGCAAAGATGCCTAGCAGTATTGAATAAGAAACAGGCCGTAATGCATATGCATTGCGGCTTTTTTTATGGCTTTCTGCGGCGCAGCCATGGGTATGTGCATACGGAAACACAGCGGTGGACATATTCATGTTGGGTACAAGTGCCTAACCCAATAAATTCGCATCATGCTGCAAAGGATTCATATACGCAACTATGCCATTATCGAAAAGCTGACCATTGAGTTCAACGCCGGGTTGAATATCATTACCGGCGAAACAGGTGCGGGCAAAAGTATTTTGATGGGGGCATTGGGTTTGGTATTGGGCGACCGTGCAGATAGCAATGTGCTGTTTTCTGCTGAGGAGAAATGTGTGGTGGAAGCAGTATTTCAACCTGCTGATGCGGCCATGTTGGAGAAGCTGCTGCATGCCAACGACCTGGATGCCGACGACCAATTGGTAGTGCGTCGGGAAATTAGCGTAGCGGGTAAGAGTAGAAGTTTTGTAAATGATACTCCGGTTACCCTACAGGTGCTAAGGCAGTTTGCATCTCAAATGGTAGACCTGCATCGCCAGTTTGATACACTGGATGTAGGTGAAGACGATTTTCAAAGAAATGTGTTGGATGCATTAGGCGGCAACCAGGATGTGGTGCCGAAGTACAGGCAACATTATGCAGCGTATAATAAAGCAAAGCAACAATACACTGCTGCTTTGCAGGAGCAGGAAAACGCCACTAAAGAACTGGACTATTATCGCTTTTTATTTACAGAACTGGAAGAAGCCAATTTTTCTGACAACGAAATTGAAGAAGCAGAAATAGATTACGATGTATTGTCCAATGCAGAAGCAGTAAAGCAAGTGTTGGGCAATGCTGCCGAAGCAATGCATGGAGGCGAAACGCCGGTAGTGCAGCAGTTGAAAATGGTGTTGCAGCAACTGCAACAATTGAAAGCGCAACCCGCTGCCTTGCCATCACTCATAGAAAGACTACAGGCTGCACATATTGAATTGAAAGATATTGGCGATGAAATTGCGTCGATGGCTGATAACGTGCACATGGATGAAGAACGCCTGCAGCATTTGTCGGAGAGGATCAACCTCGGCAATAGGTTGATGAAGAAACACAATGTGCAAACCACCGCTGCATTACTTAGCATTCAGCAGGACTTAGAACAGAAACTGCAGAATGTACTGCATTTGGATGAACGCATTGAACAGTTGCAGCAAACCATGAGTGAATGCCTGCAGCAAACCATCGCCGTTGGTGAAGCCATAAGTGTTGCAAGAAAGAAATGCATTCCTGCATTTGAAAAAAATATACAGGCATTGCTGACACAGGTAGGCATGCCAAATGCTCGCTTACAGGTGCAATGCAAACCATTGGATGCACCGGCCCCACATGGAATGGATGATATTTGCCTTTTGTTTGATGCCAATAAGAGTGGGCGTTTTGAACCGCTTGAAAAAGTAGCCAGTGGTGGTGAGCTCAGCAGGCTGATGTTGTCCATCAAAAGTTTGGTGGCAGGTAGTTTGCAAATGCCCACCATGATCTTCGATGAAATTGATTCGGGAATTAGTGGCGAAGCTGCAAGGCAAGTGGGGCTCATCATGAAAAAGCTGGTACAAAAACACCAGTTGATCGCTATTACACACCAACCACAAATAGCAGCCAAAGCCGATGCACATTTCTTTGTGTACAAGGCAGAAACGGCAGGCAGCATTAAAACCGGTATACGTCTTCTTAATGAAGAAGAAAGTGTAAAAGCCATTGCACACATGCTCAGCGGAAATCAACAAACAGAAGCATCTTTAAAAATTGCCAGGGAAATGATGGAAGGATAAATCCTCAATCCCCACTTGAAAATTATACTGTGAAGCGTTTTATTATCATCGTCATTTTAGCGGCTGTTGCCGCTGCCCTTGTATGCGAAAAGAAGGGCGATACCTGGGAAGAAGGAATTCGAAATGCATTGTATGCAACCAAAGGTGATTCTGTTCCCGATTTTGATCCTGTTACGATCGATTCATTGCAAATTCCTTTTGTTACCTACGCCACCGAAAATGGCATTACAGCAGGCAAACAATACAATGCCACTATAGTAGCGAATTATGCATTGGATTATTACAGCCAATATGAAATGCAGAAGGACGCTGCATCCAAAACTGCATTCATGCATTGTGCGCAATGGTTGCTCGATACCATGTCGCAGAAAGACGGATATGCATTGTTCGAATTTCATTGGCAGCAACCCTGGTACGATTCGGTGAAAGCCCCTTTTACCTGCGGTATGACATCGGGCCTGACGATGGAAGTTTTCGCGAAAGCCAATCAACTGCAAGCCGATACCGTTTGGACGAATGCTATTGAACAATTACTGAAAGGATACGAAGTGCCGGTGGAGCAGGGTGGATTCACATTCATTGAACCTACCGGTTATTGGTATGAAGAGATCGCCGATAGTGCAGGCCATACGCCACGCATTTTAGACGGACATATTTTCGCCTTGCTGGGTGCAAAGTATGTGGCCGATCATCTTAAAATTCCAATTGCGGAAGGATTGTTTATCCAGGGGCTTCAATCGTTGAAATATTATTTGCCGCAATACGATGCGGGCCATGGCGCTATCTACTACGACAAGTACAAGAAAGTAGCCGATAAAAAATACCAGCGACTGCTGATAGCACAAATGCAACAATTATGGACCATTACCGGCGACAGTGTGTATTTGAAATATCACGATGAATGGAAAGCTCCATCAGAACAGCCTTATGTACTGCGCATGGCAAAGCAGCGAAATATTTCAGGCTTTGTTTTGTTTGGCTGTTTATTGCTGAGTGCATTTATTGTATTGGTATTGTTGGCTGCTATGTTTTTAAAACTTCGCAAACGCAGGAAATAAAACTTATCCTCAATATTTTTTTGAGCATAAAAAAACCAACCTTTTGGGAGGTTGGTTTTTAATGGCGGGTGTGGGGGTCTTGACTATCTTAGTGTGATTTCTTTGGTGACGCCATTTATTGTAATAGTTGCTTTATTCTCGCAGGTGCCATTGCCAAAATCGAGCAATGCCTGGTGGTTGTTGTGTTGAATTTTTACAATACCCTTGTCGATCCAGTGGCAGGCTACAGCCTTGTGCAGCGGTTCGGTAATTTCACGGCTCCAGGTAAGGTTTCTTGTACCAAATACCAGTTCGCCTCTTGCACCACCGGTAATGCTCCACTCATCGTCGCGGGGATTTAATGGAGTGTTCATGCCACCCACCATAGTAGTGGTATGCAATGCATCCCATTTAATGTAGGCGCCATTGGTTTTGGTGAGTTTACCATTTTCAACCTTGCGAATAATTTTCAATTCAGAAGAAGTGGTGCCATTTTGAATGGTCAATTTTCCTTCCACTTTTACAGAGTCTACATAATAGCCGTCGAACTGGGTAACCGCTTCAGCGCCGGGTAGAATAAGCGGCTTGCTGTACACGGTAATGATCTTACCAATTCTTACTCTTCCGTCGCGGCCTTTGCAGCCGGTGCCATAATTAATGGTTACGGTTTTGGGGAATGCAGATGGTTCCACCGGGGTAATGGTGATGCTAAAGCAACGGTTGCCTATGGGGTCGTTGCCAATAATTTCAGCAGTACCACGGTCGGCAGAAGCTACTCCACCACTAAATAGATCGCTTTGTCCAAGGCCGATCTCACCGTCTACGCCGGCGCTCTGTTCGCCCGCGTCGCCAAAAATTACTTCGGCTTCGGCGTCACTTTCAGTAGCCGCCATGGTCATTTCGGAGGCATCTTCAGATTCGGCATTTTGAACTTGTTTTTGACATCCAACAATCGTAAAGGCAGCAAGCAAAGCAGAAGCAGCGAGGGCAAGTTGAATTTTCTTGCGAATCATAGTGTTGATTTTAGGCCTTTAGGACAAAAACCATGCTATGAAGTTTAACACCGACCTAAAAAAATGTTAGAACACCTTTTTTTCTTGTCCACTGTGGCCTTTCTTGCTGCTTTCGGTACCTACTGGTATTCAGGCTTTTTTGCTTTCTGTACTATTTTCGCCGCATGACCATTATTGATACGCATACCCATTTATATCAACCCGCATTTGATGCAGACAGAGCCGAGATGATAGCCCGAGCCAAAGCCATTGGCGTGGAGCGATTTTATATGCCGGGCATCGATAGCGAAGTGATAGAAAGAATGGTACAAACGGAAATCACTTTCCCTGAGTGTATCATGATGCCGGGCCTGCATCCCTGCTCGGTACAGGAAAATTATAAAGAGGAGCTATCGCTTGTAGAAGCCTGGTTGGGAAAAAAGACTTTTCCGGCACTGGGCGAAATTGGCCTCGATTTTTATTGGGACAGAACCCATGAAGCCTTGCAGTTCGAGGCTTTTCGCATACAGATAGAATGGGCGCTGCAATACAAACTGCCCATCGTAATCCATACCCGCAATGCCATGCAGGAAACCATCAACGTGGTGAAGGAGTATAAAGGCAGGGGGCTTAGAGGTATTTTCCATTGCTTCAGCGGTAGCATAGAAAGTGCCAGGCAAATTATAGATGCCGGGTTTTTACTGGGCATTGGGGGAGTGGTGACCTATAAAAATGGTGGCCTCCCCGAAGTATTGGCCAAGGTACCCTTGCAGCACCTGGTATTGGAAACCGATGCGCCCTACCTTACACCTGTGCCTTTCAGGGGCAAGCGCAATGAGAGCAGCTATTTAAGCTACGTAATGGAAAGGCTCGCCACAGTGTACCAAACCGATTTGGAAACGATTGCAGCAGCCACTACCGAAAATGCGAGGGGATTATTTAACTATTAACTCAGTCGCTTTTATTGGCCCGTAAAATTGGGTTTCCTTTTTTCTAAAAATGCGGTAGCACCTTCTTTCA
The DNA here is from genome assembly GCA_035456005.1 of Phnomibacter sp. Classification (GTDB taxonomy): domain Bacteria; phylum Bacteroidota; class Bacteroidia; order Chitinophagales; family Chitinophagaceae; genus Phnomibacter. The sequence continues at coordinate 37,349 of DATIEA010000007.1, forward strand.
CATCGGCAGTGTCGAACAACTGGCCGAAGGCTTCAATTTCTGCCTCCAGGCCACCCTCGGGTGTATAAGCCGCTTTGTTGACCAGCGAAATAACCTGGCTAAGAGCCAAAGGGGCTTTGGTAATGATATGCTGTAAAATGCTTTGTGCTTTGGGTAAAAGCTCCTCGGCTGGGGTTACATAATTTACGAGGCCCAGGGTCAACGCTTCTTCAGCGGATATCATATTGCCGGTAAGCATCAGTTCCATGGCTTTGCCTTTGCCAATAAGATGTACCAATCTTTGCGTGCCTCCATAGCCGGGTATCAACCCGAGTGATACTTCGGGCTGGCCAAATTTTGCGGAATCGCTGGCCAGTCGGAAATGGCAGGCCATAGCCAGTTCGCAGCCGCCGCCCAGGGCAAAACCATTTACCGCCGCAATAATGGGCTTGGGGCAATTTTCAATTTTGTTAAAAACAAGTTCATGGCCGCGGCGGGCAAGTTCTACTCCCTGGCTGGCATCGAGGGGCAAGAACTCACTGATATCGGCACCGGCTACAAACGATTTAGGTCCTGCCCCCGTAATGATGGCCGCTTTTATTTCGGGCTGGGCATAAACTTCCTGTAAAGCCTGCCCCAGTTCGGTGATCACTTCCTTGTTAAGTGCATTCAGCTTCTCGGGTCTATGAATGGTGATTGTGAATATATGTGCACTGAGTTCGGTGAGGATGGTCTGGTACATACTCATTTTTTGTTCAAACCTAAGCCTTGCGGAGATTATCACAAATAATTAATAGCCAAAGGTAAATTTCACAGAATATGTGGCAAATGATGCTTTATTTTGCAATGCCTGTTACACAATGGATAAGAAGGTAGATCGTGATGACTTGTAACAGGTTGAACCTACGCCTGATCACACTTGAACCACAAGCATGAAGACATTTGATCATGTAGACTGCAGTATATGCAGCAGAAGAAACGGTACAATTTTTTGCTCTACTCATGCAGAAAATTTAGATGACATCAGCAACTCAAAGACCTGCACTATTTACAAAAAGGGACAGGTAATTTTTCATGAAGGAGGTCATCCGTTTGGCGTGTACTGCGTAAACAAGGGTAAAATCAAACTTTCCATTCTGGGCGATGAAGGTAAGGAGCAGATTGTGCGTCTCTCGAAAGACGGCGATGTGTTGGGTTATCGTAGCATGCTGGTAAATGAACGATACAACGCCACCGCCACTGTACTCGAAGATTCTCAAGTATGCTTTATTCCCCGGGATGTGTTTTTGAAAGCATTGAAACAAGATCCTGCGCTGAGCTATGAAATGATGCGACTGTTGAGCAATCAACTCCGTGATGCTGAAATTAAGCTGACCCATTTGGCACAAAAGCCAGTGAGAGAACGCCTGGCAGAAACCCTGCTCTTCCTGAAAGAAACTTATGGCCTCGAAGCAGACAGTAACATCATAGCCGTACAACTTACAAGGGAAGAAATTGCCAACCTGGTGGGTACAGCTACTGAAACTGCCATCCGTTTATTAAGCGAATTGAATAAAGAAGAAGTGATTGAATTGATCGGTAAAAAAATTGCCATCAAAAACCTGAAGGCATTGGCAAGAGTGGCTAATGTGAACGACTAATTTTTCTTCTTTCTCAGCATAATATTGATCCGGGGTTTCCCCGGATTTTTTTTGCCCGTTCTTAAGCAGACTTTAAAGCTTTGCGTCAGGTTAACTAAGCTGCATTGTTTAGTTTAGCGAGGTTATCACGGTAGCTTTCTTATTTGAAAACATACTTCGGCCATGCACAGATTTTCCCGTTCTTCAAGCGTATTTATCGGTTTTGCAATTTTCCTTTTTTTGTTTTTTTCCTGTTGCGTTACTGTTTTAACTGCACAGCCTTCCACATCGCCACGAGAGAGAATAAGTTTGAATGAAGGCTGGCGTTTTATGTTGTACACCGGCCAGCCCGATAGTTTACAGTACGATACCCGTCCTGCGGTAAGTTTCCACAACGATAATGTGGTGGCCGATACAAGAGCCGCCGATACCGGGAAAGGCCATTCATCGGCGCATATATTAAAGCCCTGGATATTGCCCACTGCCAATGCATTTATTGCCGACACGAATCGTTGGCATAAAAGGCCACAAGGCAATCCCGGTAAAAATTTTCCGTATGTGCAGGCACAATACAACGATAAGAATTGGAAACAAGTGAACCTTCCACACGATTGGGCTATTGAAGGGCCTTTTTATGAAGGTGACCGCCCGGTAGTAGGTGGTGGTATGGGCAGGCTTCCCAGCCAGGGCGTAGCATGGTACCGTAGAAAAATTGCTATTGGCAAAGCTGATGCCACAAAGAAAATATACCTCGATATAGATGGCGCCATGTCGTATGCCATGGTGTGGCTTAATGGGCAGTTGGTGGGCGGTTGGCCCTATGGCTACAATTCATTTCGGCTCGACCTTACACCCTATGTACAATGGGGCGGAGAAAACCAGTTGGCGATAAGGGTAGACAATCCCAACTATTCGGCACGCTGGTACCCGGGTGGCGGTATTTACAGGAATGTTTGGCTGGTAAAAACCAATCCCGTGCATATAGCGCAATGGGGCACGAGTATTCAAACAGTGAATGTTTCCAAAACTTCGGCGCAGGTATTACTCGAAACTTCTATAGTGAACAATACCCGCAGCCAACAGTCATTGGTATTGCGTACAGATATTTACGAGGAGCAGGGAGCTGCTGCAACAAAAAAGCCTGTGGCATCTTATCCATCTGCTACTATTGCTATTGCAGCAGGGCAAACTAAAAAACTGAATCTCTCTACCTACATACAGCAACCAAAATTGTGGCAGCCATTGCCGGTTGCGAAACCACATTTATACAAGGCCATTACAAGCGTGTACATCAATGGTAAACTGGTGGATACATACCAAACCATTTTTGGTATTCGGAAAATTGATTTTGATGCAGAAAAAGGATTGTTGGTAAATAATGTGCCGGTAAAAATTCAAGGGGTGAACCAACATCACGACCTGGGTGCATTGGGTGCCGCATTCAATACAAGGGCTGCAGAGCGGCAATTGCAAATGCTGAAAGAATTAGGATGCAATGCTATTCGGATGGCACATAATCCACCTGCGCCAGAACTGCTGGATCTTGCAGACCGCATTGGTTTCCTGGTGATGGATGAAGTGTTTGATTGCTGGCAAAAAGGAAAAACACCACACGATTTTCATTTGATATTCGATGACTGGTACGAAGCAGATATTCGTTCTTTCATTCGTCGCGATCGAAACCATCCTTCTGTAATTGCCTGGAGTTTTGGCAACGAAGTGGGTGAACAATACACTGCTGAAGAAGGTGCGGCATTGGCCAAAAAATTGTACGCAATCGTGCACGAAGAAGATAGCACAAGGCCTGCTACCGCTTCTATGAATTATGCAAAACCCGATATGCCTTTTTCGGCAGCCATGGATATTATATCGCTCAACTACCAGGGTGAGGGAATCAGGGATGCTCCGGCTTATGCGCATTTAAAAGGCATCCGCACTTCTCCATTATATCCTGCATTTCACCAGAAATATCCCGGGAAACTTATTGTAAGCAGCGAAACTGCTTCGGCACTTAGTACACGTGGTAGCTATATTTTTCCAGTTACGGCAGGCATTAGCGCACCTGTGAGTGATAGCACCGGTGGCGACCCTAAGCGACAAATGGTAAGTGCCTACGAATTGTACACGGCTGCATTTGGTGCATCGGCCGATAAAGTATTTGCATCGCAGGATAAGCATCCGTATGTGGCGGGTGAGTTTGTATGGACTGGCTGGGATTATTTGGGCGAACCCACACCTTATTATTCGGCCCGTAGTTCTTATTCAGGTATTATCGATTTGGCTGGCTTTAAAAAAGACCGGTTTTATTTATACCAGTCCCGCTGGCGTCCCGACTTTCCCATGGCGCATATCCTGCCGCATTGGAACTGGCCAGACCGTGTAGGAAAAATTACACCGGTTCATGTGTTCACTTCCGGCGATGAAGCAGAGCTTTTTCTGAATGGAAAATCGTTAGGCAAAAAAAAGAAAGGCCAATACGAATACAGGTTGCGTTGGGATGATGTGGTGTACGAACCGGGTGTGCTAAAAGTAGTGGCGTATAAGAATGGGAAAACCTGGAGTACAGATGAAGTGCGTAGTACCGGCCCTGCTGCGCAATTGCGTTTGAAGGCTGATAGAACAAGCATTAAAGCCGATGGAAACGACCTTAGTTTTATCACCATCAGCATGGTGGATGCACAAGGAAATACCGTACCGGATGCGGTGAATAGGGTGCAAATAAAAGTGGAAGGAGCGGCAGTTTTGGCTGCTACAGATAATGGTGATCCTGCCGATCTGGTTTCATTTGCTTCGCCCGAACGTAAAGCCTATGGAGGGTTGGTGCTGGCTATAGTGCGTTCCGTAAAAGGGAAACCAGGTGCCGTTAAAATCACTGTTGAGTCACCGGGAATAAAGACAGAAAGTATTCAAATAATTTCCCGATAGGTTTTTGTTGATGAATCTGTTGGAGTTGTATGATGGCTATCATATATAAACAATTCGTTTTTTGATAATGCCCCCTGAAACATCATGACAAATGTCATTTATTTTGGTGAGAGGTGTCATTAAGAAGGCTGCAGGGTTGGTATAGTTTCGATTGATAAATTGAACATATGTTATCCACACAACTTGCGGCTGCACATGCCATGTCTCCACTGGATTTGTGTGCCTATATTAGCCAACAACACTATGAGCCTGTTTGTGAACTGATGCAACAATTGCAGAAGTTAGTGGAGGAGGGAAAATATCATGCACGTGAATACGATGCTATATCGATGTCTGCATTGCTGTTCATGACTTTAAAAGATGAAATGGACCAGGTGATCAGGAATGATAAATTGATCTTGTTTCCATTGATTGGCCAATTGGCTAATAACAACGATGCAGAATTGAGACATTTCCCTGTGAAAATGATCCAAAAGAAAAATCAGAAAATTGTAGCACTGCTCGAACGCCTACGTGCTTCTGCCCATAACTTTATTGTGAAGTCTGAATGGGAAGAGGAGACGCGAAACTTTTTCGAACAACTATTTGTGCTGCACGAAATGATTAGCCAGTCCATTTACCTCAAAGAAAATATACTGCTCCCTGCCATGGCTGTGCATTTGCGCAGCGAAATGAGGGAGCCGGAATAGATAATGCTGATGCATTTTACTTTGAATAGTATTGATGCGTTTCGTTCTGTGAAATGATCATAGCGCCAATCGCTTCACCCAACTAACCTGTGTTTAAAAAATGGAGCATCAAATTTCAACTGCTTCGGCTACTCATTGTTATCACTGCGGTGAAGACCTGCCCGTGCAGGACATTGCATTTGATGATAAAAAATTTTGCTGTGCAGGTTGTAAAACTGTGTACCAGGTGCTCAACCAGCATGGGCTTTGCGAGTATTACAATCAATCGGATGCTCCGGGTATTAACCAGCGCATAGCTGTTCGAAAAGACAAGTTCGTATTCCTGGAAGACGAAACCATTCGGCAGCAACTCATTGTTTATTCCGATAGCCAGCAAACGCAGGTGTGTTTTTATTTACCGCAAATGCATTGCAGCAGTTGTTTGTGGTTGCTAGAGCATTTACATCCGTTGAATGCAGGTATACTCAGCAGCCGTGTTGATTTTCCTAAAAAAGAACTGGTGGTGATGTTCGATCAAAACATCATATCACTGCGGGCTGTGGCCGAACTGCTTACCAGCATTGGCTATGAGCCGCATATAAGTTTGAACGACCTTGACAAGAAACCGAAAAATTTGTACAACCGCAAAAGGCTGTACCGGCTGGGCGTTGCCGGATTTTGCTTCAGCAATATTATGATGCTGAGCTTCCCGGAATATTTTGGACTGGAAGGCGTGCAGGAATCTTTCGATCTGACCAATGTATTCAGGTACCTCATTCTTGCATTGAGTTTGCCTGTATTGTTCTATAGCGCCAGCGAATTTTTCATAAGTGGATGGCAGGGATTGAAAGCAAGATTCCTGAATATTGATGCACCCATTGCATTGGCCGTTGCCATTGCATTTGTGCGCAGTGTGTACGAAATAATTTCAGGTACCGGGCCCGGCTATCTCGACAGTATGAGTGGCATTGTGTTCTTCATGCTGGTGGGCCGTATGCTGCAGGACAGAACCCAGCAGTCTTTAAACTTCGACAGGGACTACACTTCTTATTTTCCTATTGCAGTAAATAAAATAGTGGATGGTAAAGAATTGCCGGTGCCACTGCCGGAGCTGCGCAATGGCGATAGCATTGTGATCCATAGTCACGAGATCATTCCTGCCGATGGCATTTTGGTGCGTGGCCAGGCATCTATTGATTACAGTTTTGTAACAGGAGAAAGTGTGCCGGTCGAAAAAAAGATCAGCGAAATTATTTATGCAGGTGGCAGGCAAACCACAGGCAAAATAGAATTGCTGCTGGTGAAAGATGTAAGCCAGAGCTATCTCACCAATTTGTGGAACAGGGAAAGCATGCGCAGCGAAGACAATAGCCAGGATTCCTGGGTGCACCCGGTGAGCAAATATTTTACGGTTATACTTTTTATACTCACGGCCATAGCAGGCACGTATTGGTACATGCATGATTTCAGCAAGCTGTGGCCGAGTGTTACTGCCGCTTTGATCGTAGCATGTCCCTGTGCATTGCTGTTGAGTAATTCATTTACCAATGGACATTTAATAAGGGTGTTCGACAGGGCTGGCATGTATGTACGCAATGCCGGCGTGGTAGAACGCATGCATTATATCACCCATACCGTATTCGACAAAACGGGTACACTTACCGATGGGCAGCAATTTGACATTACCTATAAAGGCGATGAGCTGGATGAATTTACCCGGCAATTGCTGGCGGCTGTAGCGGCGCAAACCAATCACCCGCTGAGCAAAGCAGTATTGCAATACCTGCACACGCAGCCGGTGGCTGTGGCCAGTGTAAAAGAACATGCAGGCAGTGGGGTAGAAGCATGGATAGATGACTGCTATATTAAATTTGGCAGCCCGAAGTTTGTATGGGGCCACGATCATTTTGATGCGGCTACCACCGTAGTAGCCTGGAGCATAGATGGCCATAAACAGGGCATGTTCCTGATGCAAAACCATTTCAGGAAGGGGCTCAGGCACATGCTGGCTACCCTATTGCAGCGCAGCAGGATTTCGGTATTGAGTGGCGATAACAATGCAGAAAAGGAAAATATCTACAAATTGGTAGGTAAGCCCACGCATGTTTTATTCAACCAGTCGCCGGGTGATAAGCTGGCATTTATAGAAAAATTGCAAGCGGAAAACGAGAAAGTGCTGATGGTGGGCGATGGCCTCAACGATGCCGGCGCTTTGAAGACCGCCTATATCGGCCTGGCTGTAACAGACGATATCAATAATTTTTCGCCGGGCTGCGATGTGATCATGGAAGCATCCAACCTCGAAAACCTGCACCGCTATTTGGCGCTTGCCCGCAGGGCACGAAGAGTGGTGTATGCCTCTTTTATAGTATCCATTTTATATAATATAGTGGGCCTGTCGTTTGCCTTCCAGGGATTATTGAGCCCGTTGGTAGCGGCTATACTCATGCCGGCCAGCAGTATTTCCATTATCATACTCACCTGGCTGGGCATAGAAACAGGATCAGGCACGCTTAAAAAACGAAAAAGATAAGTCTGGATAAGAAGAAATTGTTTTGACCATATTGTTGAGTAAATTGAAGGGGCGAAGTTTAAGCTTTTCCTGCCTTGCAAAAGTGTGACAAATATCATGCAGACCCATGAGTGCTGTCACCTTATAGGCTTTTGCGCAAAAATATTTTTGGCCCGATAGTTATGTGCATACTAAATGCACGCCTATCACAAAATTGACCTTGCTTATGTCTGTTATTCTCATTTTACTTGGTGCGAGCATTTTGGTAGCCGGCGGCTTTTTGGTAGCCTTCCTGGTGAGTGCCAAAAACGGCCAGTTCGACGACGACTTCGGACCGCCCATGCGTATGCTTTACGACGATCAACCTACAACTAAACAATAATTAAGTTTCTATGCAACTACCGCTTGAGAAGTTCGCTTACGACAATAGGCATGTAAAAGCATTTGCCTATGCTACTATCGTATGGGGTTTGGTGGGTATGCTTGTTGGATTGCTGATCGCTTTCCAGCTTGCCTTCCCCTTTTTAAATTTTGACACTGCTTACACCACATTTGGCAGGGTGCGCCCCGTGCATACCAATGCTGTGATCTTTGCATTTGTGGGCAATGCCATTTTTATGGTGGTGTACTATGCATTGCCCAGGCTTATGAAAGCCTCCATGTATAGTGCCAAACTCGGATGGCTGCATTTTTGGGGATGGCAGGCTATTATTGTAGCAGCAGCCGTTACGCTGTTATCGGGTGCTACTACAGGTAAAGAATATGCCGAACTGGAATGGCCTATTGATATTGCCATTACGCTGGTATGGGTAGTGTTTGGTATCAATATGTTTATGACCATTATCCAACGTCGCGAACGACACATGTATGTGGCTGTATGGTTTTGGATAGCCACATGGGTTACCGTAGCCATGTTGCATATTGTAAACTCTTTCGAGATCCCTGTTTCATTTTTGAAAAGCTATAGCTGGTATGCAGGTGTGCAGGATGCGCTGGTGCAGTGGTGGTATGGTCACAATGCGGTGGCTTTCTTCCTTACTACGCCGTTCATTGGTATCATGTACTACCTGGTGCCCAAAGCAGCTAACCGCCCCGTATATAGTTATCGTTGGAGTATCATCCACTTCTGGGCTTTGATCTTTTTGTACATCTGGGCAGGCCCTCACCACTTGTTGTACACTTCATTGCCCGACTGGGCGCAAAGCCTTGGTACCGTATTTAGCGTAATGCTCATTTTCCCATCATGGGCCGGTATGCTCAATGGTTTGATGACACTGCGTGGCGCATGGGATAAAGTAAGGGAAGATCCTATCCTTAAGTTTTTTGTAGTGGCACTTACCTGCTATGGTATGTCCACTTTTGAAGGCCCCATGCTGAGCCTGAAAAGTGTAAATGCCATCTCGCATTTTACCGACTGGACTGTAGCACACGTACACGTAGGTGCATTGGGTTGGAATGGCTTCCTCACATTTGGTGCATTGTACTTCCTGGTTCCAAAAATTTTCAATACGCCTTTGTACAGCAAAAAAATGGCGGCCAACCATTTCTGGATCGGTACGCTGGGTATAGTGCTGTATGCAGTGCCTATGTATTGGGCAGGTTTCTCACAGGCTTTGATGTGGAAAGAGTTTACTCCGGAAGGAACTTTGAAATACCAGTTCCTGCAAACAGTGACCAATATTCGCCCCATGTACATTTTGCGTGGTGTAGGTGGTTTGCTGTATTTCACCGGCTTCCTCATGATGGTGTACAATATTTGGAAAACCATTGCTGCTGGCAAATTTGTACCAACAGAATATGGTGAAGCTGCACCGCTGGCAAAAGTATACAACCCAAGTAAGGGCTATAGTTTCTGGCATGCATGGATCGAACGCAGGCCTGTGCAAATGCTGGTGATCAGCTTGATTGCTGTTGCCATTGGTGGCTTGGTAGAAATGATCCCAACCTTCCTGATTAAGACCAATATTCCTACTATTACCAATGTGAAGCCTTATACGCCGCTTGAGCTGGAAGGCCGCGATATCTACATCAGGGAAGGTTGCTATACATGCCACTCGCAAATGGTTCGTCCGTTTAGAGATGAAGTGGCCCGCTACGGCGAATACAGTAAAGCCGGTGAGTTTGTGTACGATCATCCATTCCAGTGGGGTAGTAAGCGTACCGGTCCAGACTTGCATCGTGTGGGTGGAAAATATCCCGATAGCTGGCATTACAACCACATGATGAGACCAACGCTCATGAGCCCCGGAAGCATCATGCCTAACTATCCATGGTTGCTCGACGATGATCTGAATACTTCCCTCACCGAAGGAAAGATTAAAGCCATGCAAACATTGGGTGTTCCATATCCTAAGGGCTATGAAAAAATAGCTGTGTCCGATTTGGAAAAACAAGCGGCTTCTATTGCCCAGGGTTTGGAAAAGGATAAGATCAAGACTTCGCCCAAAAAAGAGATCGTAGCATTGATCGCTTACCTGCAAAGGGTGGGAACCGATATTAAAACCGCCGAAGCCTCGACTACCGTCATCATAAAATAACCTCGTATGAAATTTATCAATTACCTGAAAGACATCACGGGGGTATCCATATTCCCGCTGATAGGCCTGATAATTTTTGTTGCCTTTTTTATAGGGGTTGCGTTTTATGTGTACGGCGCCGATAAAAAAAGCTGGCAGGAAAAAGGTAAAATTCCTTTAGAAAACTAATATCATTCACCTTCTGAATATTACTTATATGTGGTTCAAACCATCCAATAAAAAAATACTGTCCATCATTGGAGCACTCATGCTTATATCGCAGGTAGCCAGCGCCCAGCCCAAGCCGCCCAGCTCTATGCACAACCCGCTGGCACAAGTGTTGGTGGCCATAATGGTGTTGCTTGCACTGGCTATTGTGATACTGGGCAATGTGGTAAACAACGCAGTGTCTGTGTTCAGGGAAAGAATTCGTAAAGAACGTCAGGATGCCAGCAAGGGCAATATAGTACCTGCTGTTGTGCTGCTTGTTGGTGCTATGTTGTTTTCGCTTACCGGCATTGCAGGTGGTACAGAAGCAGCCGCTGCTGCAGCACCGGTTGTCGACAATTCTATCAATGGCTTATCGCCTTTTACTTTCTACCTCATGGTGGGCGTAATTGCTATTGAGATCCTGATTTTGATTGCGTTGGTATACCAACTCAAATTTTTGGTAGGCATCGAATCGAAGCGTGTATTCAAAACCGCAGAAGCAGGCGTAGTAGAAAAGAAAAAAGAAAACTGGTGGTGGAAGTTGAACCGTTCTACCTCAATTGAAGAAGAAGCAGATATTGAACTGGGACACGATTACGATGGCATCAGCGAGTTGGATAATAAAATGCCACCATGGTGGATCGCAGCATTTGTCATCACCATTTTGTTCTCCGTAGTGTACATGTACCGTTATCATGTTTCGCACTCTGCTCCATTGCAAATCGAGGAGTTTGAAATAGCTATGAAGCAAGCAGAAGAAGAAAAAGCAGCTAACCTGGCAAAAACGGGTGGCAATGTGGACGAAAATTCTGTAGTGATGCTTGATGCTGTAGGCATAGCTTCCGGCAAAACTTTGTTTACTGCCAACTGTACTCCCTGCCATGGCGTAGCCGGCGAAGGAAATACAGTAGGGCCGAACCTTACCGATGATTACTGGCTGCACGGCGGAAAAATTAATGATGTTTTCAAATCGGTTAAATACGGTTGGGTAGAAAAAGGTATGCGTAGCTGGAAAGACGATTTTTCTCCAGTACAAATAGCACAATTGGCCAGCTTTATCAAATCGTTGAAGGGTTCCAACCCGCCTAACGCAAAAGCGCCACAGGGAGAAAAATATACTGAAGGTGCCACTGCAGCCCCCGCTGCTGATAGCACTGCGCCTGCCGCCAAATAGGGAAGATAGAGTGATGAGAGGCGCTACTCCCAAAAATGGGTAGCGAAAAAATTATGAGCAACACCAACACAGAACACCAGGACGTATCATTTCGCGATAGGATGCCTTCGGTTACCGACAAGGGTAATCGCAAATGGATCTATGCATGGCAACCCAAAGGCAAATGGTACACATACCGGTCGGTGCTGAGTGTGTTCTATTTCCTGCTCTTCTTTAGTTTGCCTTTTATTCGCATACATGGAAATCCTGCCCTGCAATTCAATATTACAGAAGGTAAGTTTTCCATACTGGGTATGATCTTCTGGCCACAGGACTTTTTCATTTTTGGTGTGGGTATGGTAGCTATGATCGTGTTCATCTACCTCTTCACCATGATCTATGGAAGAGTTTTTTGCGGATGGGCCTGCCCGCAAACCATTTTTATGGAAATGATCTTCCGTAAAATTGAATGGTTGATAGAAGGCAATCCCAATGAACAAAAGCGGCTGAACAACGGGCCATGGAATACCAATAAAATAGTACGCAAAACCCTGAAGCAGGTAGCGTTCTTTACCCTGTCGTTTTTAATTGCGAATACATTTTTGGCCTATGTAATTGGCGTAGATGAACTCTTTAAAATTATCAGGGAACCTGTAACCGACCATGTGGTGGGCTTCTTTTCGCTCATCGCTTTTACATTGGTTTTCTATGGTGTGTTTGCATTTGCCCGCGAAATAGTGTGCACGGTGGTTTGCCCCTATGGCCGGCTGCAAAGTGTATTGCTCGATCGTAACTCCATTCTTGTTGCCTACGATTATATACGTGGCGAACCAAGGGGAAAAGGCAAGCGCCAGGAAGATAAACATTTGGGCGACTGTGTAGATTGTAATCAATGCGTGGTGGTATGTCCCACCGGTATCGATATTCGCAATGGTACACAACTGGAATGCATCAACTGTACTGCATGTATTGATGCCTGTAATAACGTGATGGACAAAGTGGGCTCTCCACGTGGGCTCATAAGGTATGCCAGCGAAAACCAGATTGCCGAAAAAAAATCATTTCGGTACACAGGCCGCATGAAAGCCTATACTGTTGTATTGCTCTTGCTGATAGCCGGCCTTACCGCATTGTTGGTAACCCGTAAAGATGTAGACATTACCCTGCTGCGTGCCAAGGGACAATTATTCCAGGAAGTAGGTACGGATAGCCTTAGCAATTTGTACCAGATGAATATGGTGAACAAAACGCATAAGGAAGTTCAACTGCGCCTGGAACTGGATGGTGTGCCCGGCGTAATAAAACCCATTGGCGGACATCAAATGCTCACTCCACCCGAAGGCCAGGCAGAAAGCACATTTTTCATTGTGCTGCCCAAAAAAGCTATCACCCGCCGCGATATGGATTTGAAAATTGGCGTGTACATTGGCAACAAGCGAATCAACACGGTAAAGACCAGTTTTCTTGGATACACAGAATAATTAATTTCACATCATGACTATTAAGTGGAACTGGGGAACGAAGATTTTTTTAGTGTATGGCATTTTTGTGGTGGCAATGCTTACGTTGGTGTACATGTGCACCCGCCAGCAACTTGATCTGGTATCTACCGATTACTATGCACAGGAATTAAAATTTCAGCAGGTAATTGATGGTCGCAAAAATGCCACAGAACTGAATGGTGAATTTACCCTGCAGGCTACGCACGATTCCCTGATCGTGCAATTGCCTACTGATGCGGTAGCAGGCAAGGGCGAAATATTTTTTTACAGGCCCGACAATGCCAGTTTCGATGTGACCATCCCGTTTGAAAACACCACCACCATTGCTATTCCTTCCAGCCAAATTAAAACCGGCACCTATAAAGTGAAAGCAAGCTGGAAGCATAACGACAAGCCTTTTTACCAGGAAAAAATGTTCACCGTGCAATAAGCAATGTTGCTGTTGGATGATACACTATGATTAATGTAATGCTCATAAGTGCTGCAGTACTCGGCTTTGCAGGTAGCCTGCATTGTGTGGGCATGTGCGGGCCTATAGCATTATCCGTTCCGCTTGCTGGTAGTGGTGCAAATAAGTCGCTGGGCATTCTCATTTATTTTTTAGGTAAGACACTCACTTATGCTATCCTTGGTGCATTGTTTGGATTGCTGGGTCACCAGTTGGCATTGGCAGGCTGGCAGCAGGCATTGAGTTTGGTATTGGGCTCGGCCATGTTGCTGTTTGCACTCATCACCATTTTCAAGCCTTCTATTTTTCATAGCAATGCACTTACCTTGTATATAGGAAACAAGTTGTCGCCGCTCATTGGAAAATTTTTGAATCAACAAAGGCTATCGGCATCTTTTATGCTGGGTATGCTCAATGGCTTGCTGCCTTGTGGGTTGGTGTATATAGCACTGAGTACTGCTGTGGCTTCGGGATCGGTATGGTTATCTGCCGGCTTTATGGCTGTATTTGGCATAGCTACCATTCCACTCATGCTCATGTTGGTGTTGTTTGCTACCCAACTGAGCACGGTGTACAGGAGCAGGGTGCGCAAATGGTTGCCGGTATTTACAGCAGTGATTGCTGTGCTACTTATTCTCCGCGGTCTTGATTTGGATATCCCTTATGTATCGCCACATTTAAACGGCCTGCACGAAACATCGAGAGGGGCGGAAGCGGTGCATTGTGATTAGTGTTCGAAAGTTGGAAAGTTTCAGAGTTTCAGAGTTCACAAGTTCCAGAGTTGGCGGCTAAAAATAACGTACCAATTTCAACCGCCAATTACACCTTACACCTTACGCCTCATGCCTTTAACCTTTCCCTAAAACGCCCGATTCTCCTTCACCCATTTCGTAATATAACCTGCTACTTCACTGGTGTTGGTACCCGGTGGAAATAGTTTGCCTACACCCATTTCATTCAATTGCTGTGAATCGTCTTCAGGAATAATGCCACCACCGGTAAGCAGTACATCGTGCATGCCTTTTTCATCCATCAGGCTTTTGATACGCGGAAAAACGGTCATGTGGGCGCCACTCAAAATACTTACGCCAATGGCATCCACATCTTCCTGCAATGCAGCATTCACCACCATTTCGGGGGTTTGGCGCAGGCCGGTATAAATAATTTCCATGCCTGCATCCCGCAGGGCAGTGGCAATAATTTTGGCACCACGATCGTGACCATCCAATCCAACCTTGGCTACCAGCACTCGTATGGGTCTGCTCATAAAAGAAGAGAGATTAAGCAGGGTAAAGGTAGGGGGGAAGTTTTTAGGTTGGAAAGTTGGTAGGTTCACGGGTTGAGAGTGTGAAATGTGAAATGTAAAAAGTGAAATGGCTGGTTGAATTTGAAGCATTCCTTCCAACTTGTAAACTTTCCCAGCTTCAAGTCTTTCACATTTTTACTCCGGCCACAGGTTTCCTGATCATCATTTGTGCTTCCACAATGGGCATTGGGTGGTTTGTCATGCGTGTCTATTTTTTCAATGGAAGGAACACGGCTTATAGGTTTATAGTATTTCCCATGGTTCAATGGGGCCTTTTACAACCCTGAAGAGCGGGTGCACTGCTATTGCAGATATGGTATGAAACAACAAGAACCGTTCATGATCTCTTTGCTGCAATTTCTGCAACAGGTGTTTGAATTCATAGTTTACTTGTCCGTGTGTTACGGTAAGTTGTATAACTGGTTCGCAGCTGCCGATTTTAGTTTTATCAAAATTGTAGCCTCTTGTCAATGCTTCTTCAAGCACTGCTTGCAGGTATTGGTTGATGGCTTCCCGTGGATGGCTACATGCTTTAAACCTGTTGAGTTGTGGATGATTTTTATATCCTTTTGTTTTGCCTTCCAGCACATGTTTAGCAAGCAGGGTTTCCCGCCAAAGGGCTACCAGCCCTTTGGGATCGAGGTATTGCGGATGTATAGACCAAATACGCATAGGTTATTGTAACGGCATATTGTTTTAAACATCGCCCTTTTTGATTTTGCGTGCTGCTATCAAAGCCAGCGGTATGCCTATGCATACCATGAGTATGAGCATACCAGTAATGGCTGCCGATACAACTATGGGGCCTTTATTGGTATTGGAAAGCGGCAGCACTAATAGGTTCATGACAACCCATACAAAAGCGCCGAACAGGATGCCGGTAATAATTGGCCGTTGCAGCATTTTTGGAAATTGGCTAACCATGAAAAAGAAGAATACTGTAAACAATAAAGCAATGATATAATGAAAAGCCAGCCCATAAAAGATCATGCTGTTGCCGGAGCTGAATGCTGCTTTTCCAAACACGCCGCTGGCAATAAACTTGAGCACCGGGGCAGGGCCTTTTTGTGTTTTGATATAAAACTGCAGGCAGGCAGCTATAATGTCGAGCGTACCTACCAGCAATGCTGCGGATAGCAGGGAAGCAATGGAAATTTTTTTCATGGGTGATGCGATGATAGGGCAAGGTGGTGCCACGATGAATATAGCTAACAATAGAGGTAATTATAGCATGGGACCTTTCTCGCTTATGTGAAAAATGAAATTGTTTATTAGCCTAAATAGAGTTGAATTTGTAGCATCATTCTAACATGTAAACTTTCCAGCCTGTTAACCTTCCAACCACCCCCTCTATACGCCTCCGGCCAATTACCTTACTTTTGCGCCTAGAGCTTAATGGCCTAAAAACGATTGAAATATGTCAGTAGTAGACTTGATAATGCCCAAATTGGGGGAAAGCATCATGGAAGCCACGGTGCTGAAATGGCTGAAGCAACCCGGTGAAACTGTAGCGCAAGACGAGCCGGTGCTGGAAATAGCCACCGACAAAGTAGATAGCGAAGTGCCCAGCACTGCCGCCGGTACGCTGGTGGAGGTATTGTATAATGTGAATGATGTAGTGCCCATTGGCGCTGTAATAGCCCGCATACAAACAGCCGCCGGTGCTACCGTAACCGTGCAGCCCACTGCCGCAGCACCTGCTGCCAAAGCGGTAACAGAAGTGGAGGAAATTCCTTATCAGCCCACCACCATGCCCGAATCGTTCAGGCCGGCTGCTATTCATGCGGCGGGCAGCCCACGCTTTTACTCGCCCCTGGTACTGAAAATAGCCCAGGAAGAAGGCATTAGCATGGCCGAGCTGGAAACCATTCCGGGTACAGGCATGGAAGGTAGGGTAAGCAAGAAAGATATGATGGCTTACCTGCAAAGCCGGGGCAATGGTCAGCCACAACCTGCAGCGCCGGTGCATGTGGCTGCGGCCAGCCAAAGTCAGCCTGTTGTAACCCAGCAGGTGGCCCTGAGCAATGCATCGCCGACTACTTATAGCGGCAATGTGGAGATCATAGAAATGGACAGGATGCGTAGGATGATCAGCAAGCACATGACCGACAGCGTGCATACCAGTGCACATGTTACCAGCTTTGCCGAATGCGACGTAACTAATATGGTGCTATGGCGCGATAAAGTGAAGAAGGAATTTGAAAAACGCGAAGGCACAAAAATCACGTTCACCCCGCTGTTTATTGAAGCAGTGGTAAGGGCATTGAAAAAATATCCCTTGCTGAACAGCAGCGTGGATGGCGATAAAATTATTGTACGCAAAGACATCAACATGGGCATGGCTGCGGCGTTGCCCAATGGCAACCTGATAGTGCCTGTAATAAAAGGCGCCGACCAACTGAACCTGGTGGGACTGGCCAAACAGGTGAACAACCTGGCCGATGCTGCCCGCAACAATAAGCTGCGACCCGATGATACTGCGGGTGGTACTTTCACCCTTACCAACGTGGGCACATTTGGCAGCATTATGGGTACGCCTATTATCAACCAGCCACAGGTTGCTATAATGGCCGTAGGGGCTATTAAAAAACGCCCGGTAGTCATTGAAACAGAACAGGGTGATAGCATTGCCATCAGGCATATGATGTACATCAGCCTGAGCTATGACCACCGCATTATTGATGGTGGATTGGGCAGCACCTTCCTGAATGCCGTGGCCCGCGACCTGGAAGCATTTGATATCAACAGGAATTTTTAATGGCATAGCCATTGTATATTTTTAAAAAAGCACAGCAATAAGTGGCTGTGCTTTTTTTGTGCCTATATTTTGCCTAGTCCTAAAATAGGTTGACACAAAACAAACCGCCAAAAGCTTATTATACTTCTCTAAATAAGGAGCAACTGTTTTTTAAAATAGGCCGTCCCATTTGTTTTGGGGCGGCCTATTTATTGCACTGCAGGTTGCCATCAACCCGGTTCTTCGAGGAGTTAGCCAGTGCAGCTCGAAGTGGGAATAAAGTGATTTTCCGAATCACGAGTAAACTTCGATTTTGCAAATGTCAAAGTGGGGACAATAATGCCTTGTTGGTTGGAGAATTTTAGCGTTTGTATTCTGCTGACAAGTCTTTGATTCGAATATTTCTGAAGTCGATTGGCTGTCCTTCGCTTTGCAAAGCAATAAAGCCACTGCTCAATAATTTTCCGTCTTGCTTTATTGTAGGGTTGTAACGATTTACAACACCGCCACCGATCTGTGGTTTGGAATATTGTAATACTGTATCGCCATTAATGATATGTGTGATCAGTGAATCGCCCAGCACGATCAATTCGGCATTTACCCATTGCTCGCCATCATAGGTTTTAGAAGAAGAGTTGATGCAGTGGGACGGTACAATGGATCCTTTTTGCATCACTTCTGTGCCGGGCGAGCACATGTTGCCGGTGGTCCTGGCTTTGCCATCGCTTAATCCGCCGAGGAGTTGCATTTCAACCGATATGGGCCAGTCCTGTTCTTTAGGCATGGTGTGCGGGTCCTGCGAATGAAACATCACACCGCTGTTGCGTATGGTATAGGAAGGTGCTGTCTTCTCCCACTCGCCCACAAAGCGGTATTCAAATTTTAAATGATAGTAAGCAAAAGGCGTTTTGTAATATAGATGGCCAAACTGCTCGTTGAAATTTCCGTATTGGTCGTAGCGCACTTTGATCATCCCGTCTTCTGCACGAAAAGTATTGCCGTAGTTTACACCTACATCGTGGTGATGAATTTTTACGGTCCAATCGTTAATGTCTTTTCCATTGAAAAGCGAAACCCATTGATCGGTTGCCTGGTTTTTCTTCAATGAGTTGCAACTGAAAAAAAGTGAAGTGATAATAATGGCAAGAAATGAATAGCGGCGCATATGCTTACAGATAGTTGTGCTCAAAGTTAATGTTGTGGAGCTATGCCAGTCCTATATATGGGCGACGGCACCTTCGCTTCGCTCTTAATGAAGGGTAGAAGGAACGTCGGGGTACTGCCGGAATTCCTATTTTTGAGAAGCTGCTTATTGTACACTACTAACCCCATCCATTGAAAAACATATTTCTACTTACAGCTATTTGCTGCATTTCTATTTTTGGCCATGCCCAGCAATCTGAACTTACACCGGTGTTGCAAACCGGCCACGGCGATGATATCTTATTTGCCGATGTGGACCCGGCCATGCAATTGATGGCCACTGCCGACAAGCACAATATACTACTGTGGAATACAGCCAACGGTAAACAGTTGCGTACCATGCGCACCGGCCTCTCAATCCGCGGTGTAGCACTCTGCAATAAGGCGCAGTATGTTGCCGTGCTCATCTACGATCATGGTATTACTTCGGCCTTGTATTTCTATCATGCCCAAACCGGGGCACTTACCGATAGTATCAGTTTTGTAAAAAACAGTTCCTGGGGAAAATCAACGCCTCCGATGGATGAACTCATCAGCAGTGGTAACAGGAGTACCATTGCTGTTCGTTCTTTTTCGCAGATGTATATAGTGGACGCTACTACACGCCAGCCGGGCGCTGCCATCGAATTACAATCCTATGATAATACCATTGCCTATAACCCTGCACAACAAGCCTGGCAATTTGCAGCACAGCACAATAGCAAAATAGAGCTGTATACCATTGATGCTTCCAATACCAAGCAATTATCTGCCACTTTCGATATCGACGACAAACCCCGTGCATTACAGTTTCATGCTTCGGGCAAGATGGTCATGCTACTGGCTTCCAACAAACTGATGTTTGTGGACCCTGCTACCAATGCAATAAGCTATGCTGCATTGCCCAACGGAAAAACAATAACCAGTTACAGTCACTACACAGTGAAGTGGAATGCTTCCGGAACTGCCGTGCTGTGCAATATTGCGGAGGATGCACATATTTTCAACCTTGCTACCCAGGCATGGGAAAAGGATGAACACAACGACGTGAAATTTGCTAAACTACTGGTGCCATCGGATGAGCAGGGTAGACAAATAGCTGCAGTGAATGGTAGTAGGATCAGCATACTCCAATCGCAAAAATTGTTCACCAACTTTAATGCGAAACTTTTCAGCCTGGACCGGCTGGAATACAGCCCCAATGGGAAAATGATATCTTCCACCCCTCCGCCTAATGTGTGGTCCAATTCAAGCTATGTGATCAATCTTGCCACAGGTAGACTTAGCCCCGAAAACTATTACCCGCATAGTATTTACCAATGGCTGTCCGACTCGCTGGTGCTGACTTCGTTGCCCACTGATTACGATAAGAAAGGACAGTTGGCACAAATCATCAACTTCTATACGGGTAAAAACATCCGCAGGTTTGAGTACCCAAAAACGGAACACAAATCGGCAGCTGCCTTGCTCTCGCCCGATGGAAAAGTGTTTGCCGGTATCAATGGATTGTATAAGGAATTGGTGATAATGGAAGGGGACAATTTCGAACGGCAGACGCTGCATAAAATTCCCGGCTATGCTTCAGATCATATTGCTTTTACCCCCGATAGCAAATGGCTGGTAGTGGGTAGCGAAAGCATACGCATACTGAATGTAGCGCAAAAAAAATGGACTGTTTTGAAAGACACTGCAAGAACTTATTCAATTGATAGATTCAGCATTAGTCCAAACGGCAAAGAAATTTGGTACACATTTTTAGATGCCGATGTAAAAACCGTAGTGTATAGTTATGAGCTGGCTACAGGTAAATATCAACTGCGCAGAACGGCCGATACATTGATCGCCACCATTCAGCATCATCCAACAAAACCCTATTATGCCATTGGCTTTTTTAATGGTGTGGTAGAACTGCGAAACACAGAAACCGATGCATTGGTGTTTTCAAAAAAGTTGCACGGCGATATAGTGAAAAGCATTTTGTTTCATCCGCTAAAAGACATCATGACTACAGCCGGCGATGACAAAATGTTGTGCAGTGTTGATTTGAATACCGGCCAATTGAAATACAGTCTTGCACTGTTGGCCAATCATGTAGAAACAGGCCCGGCCATATTCACCCCCGACAATTACTACATGCTTCCTCCTTCGCTGATGACGGAAATGCATTTTGTGAAAGACTTTCAAACCTACTCGTTTGCGCAGTTCGACTTGCAGCTCAACCGGCCCGACAAAGTGCTGCAAAGTATGGGCGAAGCCGATGAAGAAATGATAGGCATGCAGGCAAAAGCTGCGCAGCGCCGGTTACAAAAAGCCGGCATTGTACAACAGCAGAGCCTGCAGGATTTTGATAGGATGGAGCCTTTGCTGCTACACAATAAAAAAGAATTGACCGCCAGCAACCTGCAGCAACTACCTGTTTTGGAGTTGGCTACTACATTTGCTGCCGCAGAAATTAAACAACTGAATATTTATATCAACGGGCAAAAAAGCTACCAGGCCAGGGGTGGCGTAAACCAATGGAAAATACCTATAGCACTTACAGAAGGCAGCAACCTGGTAGAAGCAGCATACCTTACCAGCGATGGTACCGAAAGCCTGCGAGAAGCTGTTGAGTTTCGCTACACGCCTGCTACTCCTGTTGCCGGCACCACGTATTATATTGGCATTGGTGTGTCGCAATATGCCGATAGTAACTACAACCTGCAATACGCCAAAAAAGATGTGCAGGATATAGCAGCAGCCATCACTAAAAAATATGCCAACGCATCGGTGCATGTATTTACAGATTCGGTGGTATCGCAGCAAACATTGCAGCAGGTAAAAAAGATATTGCAACAAACCCATGTGCAGGATAGGGTAATTGTTTCCTACTCGGGTCATGGCCTGCTCGACACAGGGTATAATTTTTACCTTGCCAGCTTCCAAACCAATTTCCAGGATCCCGCAAAGCAAGGCTTGGCGTACTCGGCATTCACCGGCATATTTGATAGTGTGGCTGCCCGCCAGAAATTATTGTTGATAGATGCCTGCCATAGTGGTGAAATAGACCGCGACAATTTTAGTTTCAGCACCGGCAATATGGCTGCAAAACCTATGGGCCGTAGTAGCATCCGCAAAGTGCAGGTGAAAACAAGATCGGGCAATACGGTGAAACTGATGGAAACCTATTTTGCCGATGTATCGAAAGACGCCGGTGTGAATATTATTTCGGCAGCAGCGGGCGAGGAGTATGCGTTGGAAAGCAGCCAATGGAATAACGGTGTATTCACATCTTGTTTCCTGCAAGCTGTATTCGAACTGAAGGCCGATACCAACTACGATAAAAAAGTGAGCCAATCGGAATTGCGTAAATACATGCAGCAAAAAGTGCAGGAACTTACCAACGGCAAGCAGCAGCCAACCAGCCGCAGTGTGAATACCAGCTACGATTGGGAACTATGATAAAGGGTGGGGGAATAGTTCTTTGTGTGTTCGAACTAAAGCATCGGATTATAAATCCGCCGATATGGCTTCGACATTGCAAATGTAGAAGATCGGAATATTCCTGTTGCGTGAGGCACGCACTGGGGCGATGGTTACGAGCATTAATGTATCAATTCACCATTTTTATAATGTTCAACTTTGATGAGATTGCCAGATGTATCTACATATTTCCATTCACCAACTTCTTTACCATTCTCATAGTAGCCTTCACTTGTAAAATCATCGTGATATTCTTTGCGAAAGCCATGTCTTATGCCTTGTCGGTATGTAGTTTCATACTCAATCTTTCCGTCTTCTTTCCAAAACACTGATTTTCCGTCTTCTTTTTCATCAACGAAGCCTCTTATTGACTCAATTGAACCGTTTTCATAATAACTGAAAACTTGGCCGTTAATAAGTCCGGATTTTATTGTAAACTTCTCTTTTATGTTTCCATTGTTGTAGAATCTCGTAATTACTGCATCGCAACAACATTCGGAAGCTAAGCATTTGTCAAAGAGACTATCTGTTTGCGATACCAATCCGAGTGAATCATAATCATATTTAATTCCAACAAAGTGACTCATTTGAGTTACTCCCTCAAATTTTTTGTTGCCATTTTCATAGAATTCCAAAAGCCGGCCGTTGAATTTTCCGTCAAAAAATTCTTGTTCCAATTTTCGAATGCCATTGTAGAAGTAAGTTATTTCCACGTACCTCAAACTGTCCTTTAGATCGGGAATGATTTTCTCTTTTTCAATCTTTCCGTCCGGAAACGTTTTTAACGTTATCCGCATTTCTTTTGGTCCACAGGCAACAAGGCCACAAATGATTATTAGCAATTGAAAGTATCGAGTCATTGCTGGTAACATTAGTATTGAACGCATATGCATACCGCCGCAATGTAGTATAACTCCTTGAATGCTACTGGGGCGGTTGTCGGTTTTTTATTGTTGGCATTAAAACAATTCCGTGTAGGATATTCGAAAAAACTATACTGCTAACAGTTCCTGCAACTTTACTGGAATGCATAGTGGTATTTTTTTTCCTAACAACGTCTCCCGTAGGGGACGTTGTGTTCGTAATCCGTAGTTCGTAATTTTTTTATCGCCACGTCCCGTTCCGGAGACGTGGCTGCGAACTCACTTGTGCTGCTACTTTCATTGCAGTACAAGTGAGTGACACAACCGGGCTTAATAGAATTGCGATAGATGGTCCCCAAAAAACTTTTAAGTGAATGCCTATTGTTTTTTCGCAGGGGTCGAGTAGGGAGGATTTTTCACCTCGGGCCATGGCTCTTTTTCCAATAGTTTTAATGCTTCTTCTACCGCTTTTTCCAATTGCAGGTCGCGGCCCTTTGATACTGACAACGCAGTAATTTTCTGCTCAATATCGGGGGCTATTCCTTTATTCTCACCCACCCATGCATTTTGCCTGGGGTCAAATACGCCATTGTCGGGAGCCGTCATGGCACCGCCATCTACAAAGCGGTAATGCGTGGAAGATTTCACCAGTCCACCCCAGGTGCGGGTACCAATAAGCGGACCTACTTTTTGCTGGCGGAAGATCCAGGGAAAGAAGTCGCCACCAGAACCGGCCATTTCGTTTATCAATAACACTTTTGGGCCCAGTATGCCTGCAGGCAAACGGAATGGTTTACCGCCCGGCACTTCGTTGCTGATAGAAGCTCTTAAACGACGCACCATGAGGTCCACCATATAATCATCTAACAGGCCACCGCCGTTAAAACGTTCATCAATGATAGCGCCCTGTTTATCCTGCTGGGCAAAAAAGTAACGGTTAAAATTTCGGAAGCCCGCACCGCTGGTATTGGGCACCCACACATATGCCAGTTTGCCTTTTGATAGTTCGTCCACCTTACGGCGGTTGTCTTCTATCCAGGCCAGTTGCCTCAACGCATTTTCGTTGCGGATGGGCTGTACACGAATGGTCCATGCTCCATCTTTTGTGGGCTTAGTATTTACCAGCAATAGGGTTTGCAGGTTTCCTGCACTACGAAGCAACTCATAAGGATCATTAGCGGTGGTTAAATCGCGACCATTCACTTCCAACACATAATTGCCTTCCTGCACTTTAAGATTGGGCTGAGCCAATGGAGCTACCACTCCGGGATTCCAGCTTTCAGTAGTATAAATCCGGCTGATCTTCCAGCGGTCTTTATCAGCTACCAGGTCGGCACCCAAAAGACCAGCGCCGGCATCATCCTGTTTGGGGAAATCGCCACCAAACACAAAGCTGTGACCTACTGAAGTTTCGCCGCCCAACTGGTCGAGCAAATAACTTAGATCGGCACGGTGGCGTATGTAAGGCACCAACGGCTCATAGGTTCCCCATACTTCATTCCAATTACGGCCATGCATATTGCGGTCGTAGAAATAATCACGCTGATAGCGCCAGGCTTCATAGAAAATCTGTTTCCATTCTTCCAATCGATTCAATTCCATATTCAGGCTTACACCCACATTACCGTCAGAAGGCGTAGCCGGTTTGCCGGTGGAGACAACTCTCCAACTTTCACCTGATCTATACAGCAACTTTTCGCCATTGGCCGACACAGCAAACCATGAACCATTTTTCACGATGTCTTCCTGCTTTTTATCGGCTACTGAATACTTACTTAGCGTACCACCCGATTGAATAAGCAAATTCCCTTTTGTGCCTGCAAATAATCCATCATAATTACCTACGGGAATAGGCATTGCAATAATGCGACGGTCGATATGTTGCCAATCAATTTTGACGCCTTTAAAGCTGCTGGTATCTTTTTCCGCTTTTTTGGCAGTATCGGGTTCTTCATCGGTTTTTAAAGGGAAAGGATTGGGATCATCGCTTCTTAAAATAGCGAGATAAACACCAAAGCTGGGGCGTGCCTGCTGCGAGCTGGTATTGGCCCAACCCGAACCAAGAGCGGCATCGGTACTTGCCAGGAAGTAGAGATAGCGATTGTTTAAATCCCATACAGGGGAAATTGCATCGGCCATAGGATCGCTGATAGCCCGCTTTTGACGGCTATCTACATTCCAAATCATGATCGACCTGAAATTATTTGATTCCGATTTGTTATAGGCCAACCACTTACTATCGGGGCTCCAGGTGAGTTCCATATTACCCCTGTCCATATTACTGCCTGCGGTATCAATGGTGCTTATTTTACCGGTAGCCAGTTCCAGCAATTGCAGCCTTACAGTATTATCAGCAAAAGCAATGTACTTGCCATCGGGCGACCAACGCGGCTCCCATGCCAGTTTGCTGTCGCCCAGCGATATACGACGCGGCTCTTTCATTCCTTCCTGGTCGGTTATGTAGAGTGCATATTCTTTTCCGTCCTTATCAGAAAACCATGCAATTTCCTTTCCGTTGGGCGACCATATAGGCCGACGATCTGCAGCTCCTGAACTTTGGGTGAGATTACGTGCATCGCCATTTTCTATAGGCACTGTAAATACTTCACCACGGGCTTCAAACAATATTCTTTTGCCGGTGGGCGATAAAGAAGCAGCATTGATGGAGTTGTTTACGTTTTCAGTTTTTGTTTCGGCCCATGGAAAATCGCCGGTAACATTAATAACTACCTGGTTGGTTTTGCCCGAAGCAGGATCTACCAAATAGATGTATCCATTTTGCTCGATCACTAATTGTTTGCCATTGCCTTCCAGCCATTTTATATCGGTTTTGGTTGAATGTGTTACCTGGCGCACACTGCCGCTGGAAGGCTTATAAGCCCAAACATTCATGATAAAATCGCGGTCCGATAAAAAGAAAATTTCATCGCCCAACCACACGGGATGCAAGTCCATACTGCCTTCCCAGGGAATAGCTGTTTCAGCAAGGGTTTTGAGGTCCAATACCTGCAAGGCAGTGTTTTGCCCACCACGGTAATGCCGCCATTCCGAATCCCAACGGCTTACTCTTTCCACCACCAGTTTATCGGCATTGGGTGAATAGCTGCCTGAATAGGCCATAGGAGCCGGTAACAAAACAGAAGGGCCGCCTTTAACGGGAACAGTCCATAAGCGGTCGAAACCGGATGGAGCAGATTCGCGACCGCTGCCATACAGCACCTGCTTGCCATCGGGCGACCAGCCACGGGGGTATGAATCATCGGGGTACCAACTTAACCGTTGCGGACTTCCACCCTGCGAAGCCACCACATATACCTGGTGATTGCCTGAGCGACTGGAGCTAAAAGCAAGCGTACTGCCATCGGGCGAAAAATGCGGATTAGCTTCTACGGCTGAAGTGCTGGTGATGCGGCGGGCTTCTCCTCCGCTTAACGGAACGGTCCATATATCGGAACCATAAGTAAATGCAATATGTGATGCACTAACCGAAGGCTCACGCAGCAGCCTTGTGCCCTGGCAAAATAGTATAGCGGGAAATAGCAAGAAGCCTGTGAAAAATACAAAAGGCTTTTTCCTGTTGTTGATCATAGCAGCAAGATTGAAGTGGATAAGCAATTCAACTAAGCTAATGCAAAAAGCTAAATATGAGTTCAATGCCGTTTTGATTCAGCAGCATTATTTCTTACTAGCAACGTTACCCCATAGACGACGTTGTGTTCGTGCCCCGTAAGACATAATTATTTTATAGCTAAGTTGGGTTTTGGGGAGGTGGCTGCGAACTAAAACTGGCGATTGTACTTCCGTTCAGCCACCATATTGCTAAACCGCATGTTGACTGCTGTTTTCTACGGATAATGAATGTCGCCTTCTTCATTTACAAATATCCACTGTGTTTTGTCAATTTTTGCTGTGTCAACCAGCTTAACAGTTTGAAAATATTTTAGAAACGGCGTCAATTGTGCAATTCTATGTCCACCATAACCTAATGCACCAGCGTCAAATATTTGTTGGTTAATGGTTGTGTTATTACTGTCTTTATTTCTGTATAAAATTGTTTCGTTTGTCCATGTCCCAAAACCGATTGAGAACATAACGGAAACCAAAATAAAAAAGCAAAGTCCCGCTGATAAAACCGTCAAGAAACCAATAGTCCAATTCTTAGCTTTTGTGTTTTTCCTTTTAATTGTCCAAATTAATGTCAGCAAAAAAGCAAAAGGTAAAACTGTAAAAACAAAGTAATAATATTCACTGTGCATTTTATGGTATTTAAACTCAACTGGCAAGGATTGGCCAACGGTCAATGCTAAAACACTTGACACAATAAAAATTATTGTCAACCAGAAAATTGTCCGCCTTATGATGTTTAGAATTGTCACGATAAAATTGCTGGTAGCATTTGTATTGTACGCATATGCATACCTATGCAATGTAGTATAACTCCTTGAATGCTACTGGGGCAGTTGTTGTTTTTTTTATTGTTGGGCGTAATAACAATTCCACGTAGGATAGTCGAAAAATTATACAGCTAACAGCCTCCTGAATTTTACCGGAATGTTTAGTAGAACACATCAGGGTTCCGCTGTTGTTCACTACAGTAGTACAAAAGTTTAATCAGGGCCATTCCGGCGAATGGGCTGTACATCATTCGCCGGGGTCTTTTTTGTTTCTTTTTGGACAAGCAAAAAGAAAAGAATACCTGACATTTCGAACGCAGTGAAAAATCCCCAGCTTGCGGAAACAAGTCTCCGGTTGATGAGATGCTTCGCTACGTTGGATGTCGTGATAGAAGGGGCGTTATTGAATGCTCGATACAATCGGGCAAATTTATTGAGTCACAAGTGAATTGCTTTGCAGAACACTTGCCAGTTGCTATGAAGAGTTTTGTCAAAATTGTGAGACTACTAGAACTAGTGGAATGAAAAGTAATATTTGTCCAATTACGATTTGTTTATAGATTTTTGCTTGTGTCGCGTTGAAAAGACTCAGGACAATTGCAATTAGCAGATTGAACATTGTCAACGCTGGATAAAATACCATAAAAATAATGGGTGATTTGTCAGAATCTGAATCGTGTACAAGATAAAAGATTAGCCCAATAATTATCGCATTAAGCACAATCGCAATTGTCCTATGTAAATTAAATTTTGAAGTCATTAGAGAGTGTTGATTAGCATAGTCCATAACATTATTATTGTACACAAGCATACCCTGCAATGTAGTATAACTTTTTATTGCTGGGCGTTATAACAATTCAACTAGGATACTCGAAAAAAATATACAGCTAATTGCTTGGAGAACCAGGAGATTGGAATATTCCCGGTGCGTGAGACACGCACCGGGGCGATGGGGCGATGATTGCTTTACAAGTTCACTTTTTAAAAAGTTGAAAAGTTCACGAGTTGGAAGTAATGCGTCAAATTCAACCACCCATTTCACCTTTCACCTTTCACTTTTGACTTTTCACTCCACCTCGATTTTTCAATTGCCTTTTTTCGGTAAATTGTAATACGGTTGCGCATATGATATCACCCAAAATGAAGCAACATGAAAACACTATCCGAAACCTGGTTCGCCGATGGTTATATCGATTTTGAATTGAAGAAATATACTTTGCTATCATACCTGCAACAGGTGAATCAATGCTTCAATCAAAACAAACTCTACCCGCCGCTGGCCGATATTATTTTTCACTACAACAACCTCCTGCAGTTTCGCACCAATAAAGAATTTCTAAAGCAGC
Organism: Phnomibacter sp.; assembly: GCA_035456005.1. Lineage (GTDB taxonomy): Bacteria > Bacteroidota > Bacteroidia > Chitinophagales > Chitinophagaceae > Phnomibacter. The sequence goes on from DATIEA010000007.1 coordinate 66,171, forward strand.
AGTTTCCCAAGCGCATTTCGCAGGTGGACTGGGAAAAACTTACCTGGCTCTACGAATCGATGGTAAACAACGACGACATGATGCAGGAGCTGGAAGATATTATTGCCTATTCGCTGCGACAAATGAAAAGCACTATTGAAGGCGGTGCCGAAGTGTACGAGTTTGTGGAAGGACGTATGGAAATTTCAGAGGTCGGCTTGCTGCCGCTGGATACCAACGAAGGATATTTTTTGCTGCGCGACGGTCGCTATACCGATACCAAAGTGTACCAGTACCGCATGATGTTTTTCGAAAAGCAATCTTCAAAGTATCGCAGCATTCGCACCGAATATGTGTATAGCTGGAAACGCAGTGTGGCCAATACCTGCGAAAGCATTAAAGCCGAGTTGTTGCGCAACCGAAATTTTATGCCCAACCCAGCTGTGTATAGTATTGAAACTTCTCTAAGTTTTCCGCTCGAAGAAACATTGTTGCCAGTGGCTAAGCGCTACCTGGCCCGCTACATCACCGATAATCAAAGGCCGCCTGCTGCTTAGCCTGCCCAACCTTCGCGGTCGAGGCTGCGGTATTGAATAGCTTCGGCCACGTGTTCGGGTTTTATCTCTTCGCTGCCGGCAAGGTCGGCAATGGTGCGGCTCACTTTCAAAATGCGGTCGTAAGCTCTTGCACTCAGGTTCAGTTTTTCCATAGCAGCTTTCAGTAGTTTGGCACTAATAGCATTGAGGGTGCAATGCTCCTGTAGCATGCTGCTGCTTATTTGTGCATTGCAGTAAATGCCGGGGTGGTCTTTGTAGCGATGTAGTTGTATATCTCTTGCCTGCATCACACGGGCACGTATGCTTTCACTTTTTTCGCTGTTCGATTTAGCCGACAATTCGCTGAACGGAACCGGCGTTACTTCCACATGCAGATCAATGCGGTCGAGTAGGGGGCCACTTATTTTATTCAGGTATTTCTGCACGGCACCCGGTGGGCAACTGCATTCTTTTTCGGGGTGGTTATAATAGCCGCAAGGGCAGGGGTTCATACTGGCCACCAACATAAACGAAGCGGGAAAATCCATTGCAACTTTTGCACGGCTTATCGTCACTTTTCTTTCTTCCATGGGTTGGCGCATTACTTCCAATGCACTGCGTTTAAACTCGGGCAGTTCATCCAAAAAAAGCACACCGTTATGTGCCAGCGAAATTTCGCCGGGCTGCGGATTGCCGCCGCCTCCAACGAGTGCCGCATCACTCACCGTATGGTGCGGACTTCTGAAAGGCCTTCTGCTTACCAGTGTAGAATTTTCCGGTAGCTTTCCTGCTACACTATGAATTTTTGTAGTTTCCAATGCTTCCTGCAATGTGAGCGGAGGCAGTATGGTAGGCAGTCTTTTCGCCAGCATGGTTTTGCCTGCACCGGGCGGGCCTATCAGTATCGCATTGTGCCCACCGGCAGCCGCTATTTCCAAAGCCCGCTTAATATTTTCCTGTCCTTTTACATCATTAAAATCAATATCGAAATTGTATTGCGAATGATAAAATTCATCACGGGTATCTACCAACGTAGCCGGTATGGTGTTCACGCCATTCAGCAGGTCCACCACTTCGGTAATATGCTGCACACCGTACACTTCCAGTTGGTTTACAATGGCAGCTTCTCTTGCATTTTGTTTGGGAACTATCAGTCCTTTGTAATTTTCTTTACGGGCTTGTATGGCTATAGGCAATGCACCTTTTATGGGCCGCACTTCACCATCGAGGCTTAGCTCGCCCATAATGATATAGTCTTTGCAGGCATCTGTATTTTCAAATTGTTCGGTTGCGCCCAGCAGGCCAATAGCAATTGGTAAGTCGAATGCAGTGCCACTCTTCCTGATATCGGCCGGCGCAAGATTCACCACCACTTTGGTGCGTGGCATTTTATAGCCATTGCTTTTAATGGCGCTTTCTACTCTTGGCAGGCTTTCCTTCACCGCATTATCTGGCAGGCCCACTATTACATAGCCCGGTTGCCCCTGGTTGTTTACATCCACTTCCAGGGTAATGGTTACGGCATTCACACCCATTACAGCACTGCCAAAAGTTTTTACAAGCATAGAATAAAAATAGCGTATCTGCCAAACCTTGCTTCAGTAGTAATACTCTTTTTGAACTTTGGGGCTGTGGGCTAAGTGCATACCCCGGCGGCTGTTCCGTCCCCTGCAGGCCAGGCCCTGCTTCGCTACGGGCTGTCCGCTGCGCGGCCACCTGCCGGGCACGGCAGCCCTTCAGCTATCGAATGCAGATGCAGCTTGAAGAAATACTGCAACCCGCAACTAACAATTACGAATGATGTAACAGCAGCGAAGTGCACTAATTTTTACCAGATCCACCACTCGGCTTTTATACCAAAGTACTGACCCCATGGGCGGCTGCCGCTTTGTGCCAAAAATGGAGAATACAAATTGTCGCTGGCAAATTTGTTGTAGCGTGCCACGCTATATACCAATCTAAAATGTGGACGGCTCCATACATCTTTCACACCATTGGGTACAATAGTAGGTGCAATGGTGAGCTTAGCCATTTGCGCTGCATCCTGTGTGCCGTCTTTGCGGTAGGCAAAATCCACTTCGTGCAGCAGGTGTAGCCAGTTTTTGATATACCATGTTCCCCTTGCACCAATGGCAAAATCGGTCTTGCGGTTAAATAGCATGGTTTTGCCAATATAGTCCGGTGTTTTATTCAGGCTATCGCTGGCTCCACGGCTCTTGGTAAAAATGCCGTATCCATTCAGCGAATAATTGGTACTCATGTTCAGCAAAAACGTTTCGGTAAACGACACTGAATAAGCATCTTTAAAATTCTCTGTTTGCAGGTTTGGTCCTCCGTAAGTAATAAATGTTTTACTGCCACCACCATCACCACCATTCGCTATTCTTGCTCCATAGCGCAGTGAAACCGCATTGAACGATCCTGCAACTTTCGAACGCAAAGGGGTTGAATATTTTGCACCCAATACCCATCCATAATCGGAAGGATAATTGAATTGCGAAACGGTATCCTCAGCAGCATTGGCCAGGCGGTGATACTCGCCCATTAGTTTTACATAGCCACCATTTTTGGTAGGTAGGGTATGCTCCAGTATCGATACGGTCCTGTTGCGCAAACCCAGTGTGGGCGTACCATTCACAATATTGAGGTAGAAATAAGGAGGCAGTGTACTATTGGTATCTACCGAGCTGGGAAACATCAGGGAGAATTGCGTGTTCTTATATTTCACACCAAAGCCCTGCGTTGTATGATCGTCAAAATAAAAATGGTCGATCACATGAATATCGTCGGTACGGTTGTATTTGGCACCTATCCATGCGCTCCAGTTGCTGCCATTAATGCGTTTGGCTTCGGCATATAATTCGGGGATGGAAGTGGTAATGCCACCCAGCGAACTGCTGGTTACATTACCCATAATTTGACCCTGTGTAGTGAAAAAAGCGAGCCTCGCCACCACGTTGATATCTGTTGTGTCTTTGCGTGCACTAACAGGTGTAAAGTGAAAAGCAGTGGCCACCTCCATATAATCGCTTTCTTCAAAACGGCCACCAATAGAGCCCATACCATTCAGGTTGAGCGACCGGGGGAATTGCCCGTCAATACCTACCCCGTAGCCAACGCCGGCACGCCCGTACATGCCTATAGAAAATTTTTTGTTTGTGGGAATAACTTGTGCCTGGGTTAAGGTGTAACTGAGGCAGAGCAGTAGGAGTGGGTAGTATTTTTTCATATTCTGAAATTAACACAATCCATACATAATTGAACGGGCAGCATGATTTTATTCAGCTGCCCGTTCAATTTTTTTTGCTTGGTTATGTTGCCCCAATTTGGGTGAAACCATTACAGTTTTTCTATCATATCCACCACGCCTTCCCGCTTTAGTATCAGGTAGCCCAGCCTGTCGTTGCTAATGCCATCTTTCAACTGGTAGCTGAACGACAAGTCGTCGCCCGTTACATGGGTTTCAAAATATTTAAATGCAATAGTGGGAAAGGGCTTGAGCTCTTCGCCTATTTCGTACAAATGGGTAGAGAGTACAAACAGGGCGTTTTTAATATTCAGCAAGCCCTTGATCACCGTACTGGAACAGCGCATGGCATCCTGCACATTCGTGCCCTTAAAGAGTTCGTCTATCAGCACCAGCCATTTGCCGCCATCTGTAATGCGGGTAATGGTAGTTTTAATGCGCTGCACTTCGTTGTAGAAATAGCTTTCTCCTTTTACAATATTATCACTCACCTGTATGTTGCTGAGTATGCCATCAAACAGGGAAAGCTGCATGCTTTCGGCGGGCACGGCCATGCCTAAGTGTGCTAAAAAAGTGGCTATGCCCACTGCTTTTATGAACGTGCTTTTGCCCGCCATGTTGGCGCCTGTCAAAAAAATAAAATGAGAGTGATTGTTTAGCGTCAGCTCGTACGATACCGGTTGTTTCAGCAGTATATGCCACAGGCCGGTTGCAGTCAACGAAGGCTCCGGCTGTACTTCCACGGTTGGAAAATGCAATTGGTGTACTTCAATCGCTTTGGCCAAAGACATATACGCTTCCAGCCTTCCGTGCAGTTCTATCAGCTCGTTTATTTGCCGCTTGTAGTGGTACAGCAAAAAATGGCCATGTTGTAAATAATCGGCAGGTCCGAGGTCTGTTTTGCTGGCCACCGCCAGCAGAGCCTGCGCGCCGGGCTTTTTGAGCGTGATTTGGATGGAGGATACCATGGTGCGCAGCAAGGCGGGTGCGTTGTTGGCATCAAAGAGTGATGTGAATTCATGCATGCCTTTTAAAAAATCGATGGCATGTCCTACCGTGTACCGGATCAACGAATAATCGGGGCCGTGTAAAAGCTTATATGAAAGTGCATTGATGCTACCGGCACCAAACGGTATTTTATCTACCTGGCTCTGGTAAAACTTTTGCAACACCATGATGGTGCCGTTGGTAATATTATTGGGCCAACGCGGGAGCTCTTGTACAAACAACTGCAGTAGTTGCTGGGTTTCCAGTATGGGTTTTATTTCGCTGTGCGGATGTTGCAGCAAATGCTGCAGCCATTGTGCGCCACCCGATGTTTCTGTAAAATTCAGCGTACTAAAAACAGACTGTTCTTCCTCCGCATGAAAAATAGCAAGATCCTGCAACGTAGTATTATCAATTATCATAGCAATCAGGCTTTGGCCTCCGTGGTTTATTAATCTCTGTTGAAACGAAGGCGCATTCCTTTATGGGATTCAAATACCTGTCCATTTTCATACACCAGGTTTCCGTTTACAAATGTATGGGTAATTGCTGCTGGCAGGGTTTCGCCTTCCAAGGGGCTCCATCCGCATTTATACAGGATATTCGATTTGTTCACGGTGGTGTGTGCCTGCAGATCGGCTAACACCAGATCGGCAAAATATCCTTCCCGTATAAATCCACGGTCGGCTATTTGAAAAAGCGTAGCCACGTTGTGGCTCATTTTCTGCACCACTTTTTCAATTGAAATACGGCCTTCTTTAGCATACTTCAGCATCAGCAATACCGGGTGCTGTACCAGGGGCAGGCCTGCATGTGCATGGTCGTAGGGTGGTGTTTTTTCGCTCAGCAGGTGCGGGGCATGGTCGGTGGCTATTACGTCAAGCCGGTCATCGTTCAGGGCCTGCCAGAGTGCTTCCTTGTTTTCTGCAGATTTAATGGCAGGGTTACATTTGATATTGTATCCCAGCCGTGCATAATCATCGGCAGTAAAATGCAGGTGGTGCACACATACTTCGCTGGTAATGCGTTTTTCTTCCAGGGGCAGCATGTTGGTGAACAACTGCAATTCCCTGGCTGTGCTGATGTGCAAAATGTGCAAGCGGGTATTGTGTTTCATAGCCAGTTGAATGGCCGAAAAACTCGACTCATAGCAGGCTTCTACATCGCGGATCAACGGGTGGTGAAAGGCTTGCAGTTCGGTGCCTGCCAATTTTTCCTTGTTGTGCTTAATTATTTTTTCGTCTTCGCAGTGCGTGGCTATCAGCACTTCCGCTTCCCTGAAAATACGATCGAGGGTGAGGTAATTATCTACCAGCATATTGCCGGTAGAAGCGCCCATAAATATTTTGATGCCACATACATCTTTGCGCTTGTCGTTGGTGCGCAGCACTTCATCGGCATTATCGTTGCTGGTGCCCATAAAAAAAGAATAGTTGGCCAGCGAGCCCTGCGAAGCAATGGCATATTTTTCTTCCAGCAGGTCTTGTGTAAGTGCATTGGGCAGCGTGTTGGGCATTTCCATAAAAGAAGTAACACCACCCGCTACTGCTGCTTTGGCTTCGGTGTAGATAGTGGCTTTATGTGTAAGGCCCGGTTCCCTGAAATGCACCTGGTCGTCTATAGCACCAGGTAGCAGGTGTTTGCCGGTAGCATCTATTTCCGTTACGGCTTCTTTGGTTTCAATGCGACTGTCTATCTTTTCAATGCGCCCGTTTTTTATCAACAGGTCTGAGGAAAAACTGCGGCCTTCGTTCACTATGGCAGCGTTCCTGATGAGGTAATTTTGCATACTTTGTTCCCTTATTCAATTTAAAACAACTGCATGCAAATTAGGAATTCCCTGCTTGTTGCCATTATGCTATTGGCAACAATGTATTCCTCCGCACAAACTACCTACCTGCCACTATGGGCAAAAGAGCATTGGTTGCTGGATAGAATGGAAATAAAAGCGCAGCGAAATAACCAACTAAACCTGAGCACTGTAAAGCCTTATATGCGCAAAGCATCTGTAGAAGTGGCCGATAGTTTTGCGATTTGGTTACATGCAGGAAAGAACCCGGCTAACCTCAGTGAGGTAGATGAATATAATCTCAATAGGCTGCAGGCCAATAGCAGCGAATACTCCATGTTCAGCGCCGATGGCATGCCGGGCTGGAAGAGTAAAAAGCCATGGGGCAAAACTTTTTTTGCCACGCAGGCCAACCTGGTGGAATTGAATAAGAAAGATTTTTATCTCTCCATCAATCCTGCCATCAATATTCAGCAGAGCATAGAAAGCGATTATGATGAGCCGGTGTATCACAGGGCTTTTGGGGCTACTGCACGAGGCTTGATCGCTAAACGTGTTGGGTTTAATTTTTTGGTTACTGCCAATGGCGAACAGGGGCCTGTGCAATTTCGTCGATTTGTAGCAGAGAATCATGCAATGCCCGGAGCAGGCCGTTTCGATTCGGTAGATGGTGGCAAGTCGTACCAGTATATGGATTTTCGTGGCAGCGTGAATACCAATATCACCCAATACATCAATGTGCAATTTGGGTACGATAAAAACTTTATTGGCGATGGTTATCGAAGCCTTATGCTCAGCGATTTCAGCAACCCTGCATTGTTCCTGAAATTGAATACCCGCATCTGGAAATTGAATTACACCAATTTGTTCATGGAGCTTACGCCCACGCCTGACCAGGATATGAATGGCCAAATGAAAAAGAAATATGCGGCCATGCATCACCTGGGGCTGAACGTAACAAAGTGGTTGAATCTTGGATTTTTTGAATCCATCATTTTTGCAAGAGATGGGCACTACGATTTTTCATATTTGCTGCCCGTTATTTTTTATCGCAGCATAGAACAACAAAACGGAAGCCCCGACAATGCGAATATCGGCTTCGACTTTAAAGCCAATGTGGCCCGCAAACTTCAGTTCTACGGACAAGTGATGTTGGATGAATTTGTAAAAGACGAAGTGGTAGGAAATAAGCAGGATTGGTGGGGCAATAAACAAGGATTTCAATTGGGCGGAAAATACGTGGATGCAATAGGTATCAAAAACCTCGACCTGCAACTGGAGTTCAACCAGGTGCGTCCTTTTATGTACCAGTTCAGGGATACCACCGGCAGTTATGCCAGTGCGCTGCAACCGCTGGCGCATCCCATGGGTGGCAATCTTCGTGAGTATATTACTATCATTCGTTACCAGCCACTCAATCGCCTGTACCTGTTTGCCCGCGGTAGTTTCTGGAAGCAGGGCCTCGATAGCGCAGGCTACAATTTTGGTGCAAACCCCAATACGTTGTACACTGCGGTAGCACAGGGCGGTACACGTTTAAGAGGCAACAATTATCCCATGTTTGCAGGCATGCCGGCCAAGGGTACCAATCTTTCGCTTACTGCTTCTTTCGAGTGCAGGGAAAATCTTTTTGTAGAAGCAACGGGCATGCTGCGCAATTATAAGGAAACGAATAAGGATGCAGTGAACACTACCATTGTTACGCTGGGTGTACGCTGGAATATGTTTAGAAGAGATTACGATTATTAGACCATTGAAACCACACATTATGTTCAGGAATAAAATTTTTCTATTGATAGCATGTATGGGTGCAGCCTCAATGGCGATGGCGCAAACCACGTATGTGCCTTTGTGGGCCAAAGAAAGTTGGATGCTCGACAGGCTTGAAATAAAAGCTGTCACCGATAACGGGCTTAACCTAAGCACCGTGAAACCCTATATGCGCAAGGCATATGTAGCTATTGCCGATTCGTTCAGGCAGCAAATGCTGGATGGAAAAAATACAGTGAACCTTAGCAAGGTTGATGCGTATAACCTCGACAGGTTTGAAGCCAACAACAGCGAGTATAGCCGCTTCGATACCAGCAGCATGCCGCAATGGAAAAGCAAACACGATTTCCTGGGATTTATGTGGCCCACCAAGGGCAATATGATTGAAGTGAATGTGAAAGATTTTTATCTCTCACTCAATCCTGCCATCAACCAGCAGCAGACCATAGAAACTGATTACGATAATAGCCGTGTGTATGTAAACAGCAAAGGCATCACTGCCCGCGGTTTGATCGCACAAAAAATCGGGTTCCATTTTTTCCTGACCGACAACCAGGAGCAGGGCCCGCTGCAATTCCGCGATTATGTTGACAGCAATCTTGCCGTACCCGGTACAGGTTATTGGAAAAAATTTAAAGACAGTGTGGGTGTAGATTATTTTGATGCAAGAGGAAGTGTGAGCTGGAATGTGAGCCAATATGTGAACATGCAATTTGGATACGATCAGCAGTTTATTGGCAATGGATACAGGAGTTTGTTTACCGGCAATTTTGCACCACCCAATTTGTTTTTAAAATTCAATACCCGTTTTTGGAAATTGAATTACACCAATATTTTTTCTGAACTGTATCCAACCGGCAAACAACCCGGCGATGCGGAGCTCGATAAAAAATATATGGCCGTGCATCATCTTAGCATCAACGTGTTGCCATGGTTGAATGTAGGTGCATTTGAATCGATGATCTTTGGTGAGGTGAATAGTTTCAAATTGCATTACCTGCAACCCATCATTTTCCTGAACACTCTGTTCTCAAAAGATGGTAGCAACAACAATGCAAATATTGGGTTCGACTTTAAAGCCAATGCTGCAAAGCATTTCCAGGTATATGGCCAATACCTGTTGGATAACCTGGATGGTAACGATGGAAAAACCGGCAAAGACTGGTGGGGAAATAAACATGCTTACCAACTGGGCGGCAAATATGTAGATGTGTTTGGCATTAAAAACCTCGACCTGCAGGCAGAATACAACCAGTTGCGTCCGTTCACTTATTCCGGTTCTACCACCAACAATGCATACAACAACTACAGGCAACCGCTGGCGCATCCCATGGGTGGCAACCTGCGAGAACTGATCGGTATTGTTCGGTACCAGCCGCTGCCCAAATTGTATTTCTTTGGCCGCATCAATTATTGGGAGCAGGGCCTCGATAGTGCAGGGTATAATTTTGGTGCCAACGTCAACAACATAAACACTTCTGTAGCCAATGGCGGCGACAGGCTTCGCGAAAGCGGCTATCCCATGCTGGCTGGCATTGAGTCCAAAGGTTTGAATGGCTCCATTACCGCATCTTACGAGTTGAAAGAAAACCTGTTTGTAGATCTCGGCGGTATGTACCGTGTATTCGACAAGACCGATTCTAAACGCATCAATACTTCTACATTAACGATTGGTTTCCGCTGGAATATGTTTAGGAGGGATTATGATTATTAGGTTGGTAAGTTGGTAGGTTGACAGGTTGGAAGGTTCACGAGTTTCAAAGTTTCAAAGTTCGCAAGTTGATTGGTAGGGTGAAAGGTGAAAGTGTGAAAAGTGAAAGGCATTTCGATTGAGATAAGCAGTTTGTTTCAAGTGGAGGGAAAGGTTTTTTTAATTGCCCCGGCCTTCAGGCCGGGTAGAAGGTTTAGCCAATAACTGTATTGGGCTTTAGCCCAAATTTCTATGTGAAAAATTCGGCTAAAGCCGATTGCAAATTCATTGCCCCCAATAGCCCGGCCTAAAGGCCAGGGCAATTGAAAATACAAATTCAATTCTTTTCGTTCCGCTTCATGCGATGGCAGTAGACGGCCGCATTTCTACCTGCTTTTACCAACTATCGATCGTGTGCTTCGAGGTGTTATGTAGCGCAGCCTGCAAAAACTACACGTAGGGATTGGCGAAACCAAACAATAAAAAGTAAGATCAAGCGAATTGCATATCAGGCAGCTATAGTATATTGCTTATGGTAGCGTATTGCTACAATACTAATGTTAGCGCTTATTTCAAAGCAGACGATACGAACAATATCATGACAAGTGACGATAAGAATTTATGGCGAGAAAGGTGGCTTGGTTGCATTAACGAATTGACTTCGCTTGACCTTCAAAAAAAATCTTGGCTCGATAAGACGCATACAAATCGGCATTGGTCATTTGTCGAACTTATATGTAGTTATTTTGACGACTTGGGTATTAATGACAACTATAAAAATCCTCTTGACAAAGGTTGGGTGACAGGCCATGAGTTCGAAATAATTAAAGACTGGCATGAAGCATTGGATAAATATGACTCACCGAAAAATGACGACTACGATCATGCCGCAATTTTAAACGACCACAAGTGGCTTGATATTTTACAAAGCGGACTAACAATGAAAAGTAAATTGGCGTTGACATTAAACGAAACGGAAAAGAAAATTTTAACTGAAGAAAACAGCTCTTCGAGGTGTTAGCGCAGCGTACCTCGAAGAGCAAATGCGGCGATTCTCTGAATCGCAAAACAAACTCCACTATTCTTCTGGCAATGCAGTGATAGCTCTTTGCGCAGCACTTGGTAAGTTTGAGAGTTTGAAAGTTTCAATGTTCCAAAGTTCACAGGTTAAAAGGCATTCCGTATTGCAACCGCCCATTTCACTTTTTACCTTTCACTTTTCACTCAAAGCGCCTATTGCTCCAGGTGAATCGTGAAGAAAACCATTCTCGATTTCAGTTGATCGAATACGGCGGAGTATTTCAGGTTGGCATCTCGGGAATGCACATTGGAAAAGCCGTTGCTGAATTTTAGTTCGGGCGATACGGTTACAAATGGCAGGAAGAAATTGAAGCCAATGCCAAACTCGGCACCAAAATCGTTGCCTTTTAGTTTCACCATGTCTTCGGCATGTGTGGCTTTGGCATTACTGGCCAGGTCTATATCGTATTTGATGCCTGCCAGCATATACACTTTAAAATTCTGGATGCGGTCGCTGTTGAGCTTTACATGAAATGGGAAAGTGGCAATATTGGATTGTATTTTTTGAACCACCACTTCGTCTTCATACAATTGCCGGCTGCCCAGTTTATAGGTGAACGATCTTTCGAGGCCGAGTATCAACCCCGGGTTGGCTCTTATTTCAAAACGCTTGCTCAAACGGGCTGTAGCTATCAGTCGCAGTGAATAGCCCGGCGATTTACCGGGATCGGCCAGCAGTATGCTGTCGTTTTCCAAAAAATAAGGATGCTTGCTGGGGTGCAAATAAGCCGAAGCATAACCCAGGCTCAAACCAAAATAAAAAGGGTCATTTTCTCTTTCTTCCCGGTACAGGGTTTTGACAACCTGGGCAGTACACAAAAAATGGGTTAGTAAGTAACAACAAACTAAAAGGGCTTTCTTCCGCAATAAATGGTGCATATGCCTAAGCTCAAAGGTTTTTTATAACTATCTGCGTAGCCTGTTTTTTTCATTATTTCCACAAACTTGTTGCCTTCAGGAAAAGCCTTGATGCTATCGTTCAGATACTTATAGGCTGCTTTATTTCCTGCGATCATTTTTCCCGCTTCCGGAGCTATAATGCTGGTGTATAGGTTGTACAGGTTTTTTACGCCAGGCAGTCCGGGTTTACTGAATTCCAGTATCACCGCTTTGCCTCCCGGTTTCAGCACCCGCAGCATTTCGCTCAATCCTTTTTCGAGGTGGGCAAAATTGCGAACGCCAAACGCTACTGTAATGGCATCAAACGATGCATCGGGAAAGTTTATTGCTTCGCTGTCGCCGTTGAGCAGCTCAATTGCATGGCTCAATTCTTTTTCGGCTACTTTTTTCCGGCCAATTTCCAGCATGCCATCGCTGATATCAATACCCACCACTTTTTCCAGCGTGGGGAGTAGGTTTTTGGCCATAATGGCCACATCGGCCGTACCGGTGGCTACATCCAACAGCCTTTTGGGGGCTATCTCTTTGAGTTCTTTGATGGCTTTTTTGCGCCAGCCCACATCTATACCTGCACTTAAAAATCGGTTGAGCAAATCGTATCGGTAAGCAATCTGGTTGAACATGGTAGCTACCTGTTCTTTCTTAGTGCTTTGCTGGTCGTCAAAAGGTTTTATCTCGTCGTGGTCGTACATCCTCGTAATTTTTTTGGTGAAATTTTCACCTGCCTGGTAATGGTTGGAAAAGTGGCGGACTATGGCTTTGGCGCTATTTAAGGCACCCCAATATACTTGTGTGATTGCAGGCTCAGTTGCCATTGCGGGTGCTGATGAATGTAGTCAACGATCAACGCTGTCATTTCATCCCGCTTATCCCACTCGGGCTGCAAATAGAGTTTGCAATGAGCAGACACTTGGGCAGCATGTTTTTCTGCCCAGTCAAAATCCGATTTATTAAATACCACCACTTTCAGTTCATGTGCGTTGGGCAATACTTCGGGTAGAGGTGCTTTAAATTTTTTGGGAGATACACATATCCAGTCGAGTTCACCACTCAGTGGCGATGAGCCCGAGGTTTCAATATTGATGGAAAAACCTGCCTGGTGCAAGGCACTTGTCAATGCATCGAGATCGTGCAGCAGCGGCTCACCACCGGTGATGACAGCCATACGCCCGGGAAACGATGCGGCTTCTGCCACTATTTGTTCGATAGTAAGTTGCGGATGTTTGTTGGCATCCCAACTATCTTTTACATCGCACCATACGCAGCCCACATCGCATCCTCCCAGCCGTATAAAATAGGCGGCTTTGCCCACATGATAGCCTTCGCCCTGCAGGGTGTAAAAGGCTTCCATTACCGGGAGCGTAGTGGTATTTTTTTCAAGTACGGGGTTCAACATGATGGGCATTTATTTTCTTTCGCAGGCTGCAAGCGTGTTCATCATAAGGGCACCAATGGTCATGAGGCCTACGCCACCCGGCACCGGCGTGATCCAGGAAGATTTGGGGGCTACCGAATCAAAATCGACATCGCCTTTAATGGCAAATCCTTTTTTCTTGGTGGCGTCGGCTACGCGGGTAATGCCTACATCCACTACCACGGCGCCTTCTTTTACCATATCACCGGTCAAAAATCCGGGCTTGCCCAATGCTGCTACCACTATATCGGCCTGCAGGGTCATTTCCTTCAGGTTGGCCGTTTTTGAATGGCAAATGGTAACGGTGCAATTGCCATAAGGTAGCTGGCTGCTCAGCAAAATGCTCATGGGACGACCTACAATATTGCTGCGGCCTATTACTACGGCGTGCTTGCCGGCAGTAGGAATTTGAAAATGCTCCAGCATCAGCATGATGCCATACGGTGTAGCCGGAATAAAACTTTCGAGGCCTTGTACCAGCCTTCCCACGCTTACGGGGTGAAAGCCGTCCACATCTTTATTGGGGTTGATAGCTTCTATCACCCGGGCTTCGGCAATATGCTTCGGCAGGGGAAGTTGCACCAAAATGCCATCTACATCGGCATCGTTGTTCATCTTTTCTATCACTTGCAATAAGGCAGCTTCGTCGGTAGTGGCATCCAGCCTGATAAGGGTACTTTTAAAGCCCAGCTCTTCGCAGGTTTTTACTTTGCTGGCCACGTAAGTTTCGCTGGCTCCATCGGTTCCCACCAAAATCGCAGCCAAATGTGGCGCTTTCAAACCCTTTGCTAATCGGTCATCCACCAGGCTTTTTACTTTTTCCTTTATAGCGCCTGAAGCTATTTTGCCGTCCATTATTTGCATGGCGCAAAGATAGGGTTCTGCCTAAGGCCTCCCAAGAGGGCGAATTGGGTTGTACAAACAGAGTGGGAAATCACAAAAATAATCTTTCATGTGAAGTGCTATTTAGAATTACTAATTATTGGAATTGTTGATTATTGGCAGTAATGAAATAGAGGAAACTATGATACTTGTGAACGGTATCAAGGCTGAACAGTTTGGCACTACAGTAGTACAGACGTTTAATCAGGGCTCCATCCGCCGCTTGGCTGTCATAAGCGGCGGGGCCCTTTTTGGGTACCTTTTTGGGCAAACAAAAAGGTACAGAAATACATCAATCAAGTTTATTTATTGAAGTGAACGAATTATTTGACAAGCCAATAGCATAACACCTTAATCTTTAATTATTAACTTGAAGTAGAACTGCCTAAGGCTTTACCCACAATTTATTTCTGTGCACTCACACCTTGTAATTCCATTTTACCTGGCGATGGCCCTATTGCATGTACCCGGCAACTGCAATGCCCAGGCCGTAAGCCTGCCCGTGGCTGCCCGATACCTGGGTGTATTTGCCTATTCCGAAAAACAGGTCGATGTGTTTGCTACAAGGATAAATGCCGCCGGGCTGGCCAGGCAAACCCAATCGAGTGCTGGCATCTATGGCGAAAAGCGTTTTGGCTTGCAGGATATCAGCCTGTTTGATGGTGCAGTAGGTTTGGTAACCCGTTCCGGAACCTTTGGCGTGAATGTGCACTATTTCGGATTTGACCAACAAAACCAATCGCAGCTTTCATTCTCGTACGGAAGAAAAATTTCGAAGGCGGTAGATGTGGGTGCTAGCTTTCATTATTTACAACTGAGCCAGGCCGGTGTGTATGGCAATGCCAGTGCAATTACCGGCAGTGCAGGCATACTGCTGCATGTAGGCAACAGGGTGGTTGTGGGAGCCAATGCTTATAACCCCTTTCAAACTACCTGGAACCAGGACAAGGAATCGTATATCCCCAGCCGATACAGTTTTGGCCTGGGTATGGATGTGTCGGATAAAATTTTTATTGGCACAGAAATAAATAAGGAAGAGAACCTGCCCGTAGATGTGCAGGCCGGTATACACTATGCATTTCTTCCACAGTTTTTTGTGCGGGGTGGTGTGGCCACGCAAACCGCCAACTACTTTGCTGCATTGGGATTCCAGGTGCCGGCATTTCGCATAGATATTGCTGCGAGTTATCATCAACAATTGGGCTGGTCGCCGGGCATACTGTTCATAGCCCGCTTTGGTAAGCAAAAAAATGTAGATCCAAATTCAAACTGATTCGGTGCGAAAACTCTTGCTCATATGGTTGGCATTGGGTTGTAGCGGGCAGCAACTGCTGCTGGCGCAGGAAGTGCAAAACTCTACCGTAGAACAGCAACTGGAAAACCTGGTGGAAGCCGGCGAGTCGGATATTGAAGATGATGCCTACTACCAGCAACTGCGTCGCTACCTGAAAGATCCCATCAATCTGAATACGGCGCTTGAAGCCGACCTGCAACCATTTCGGTTTTTGAGTGATCTGCAAATACAAACTTTTCTTCGGTACAGAAAACTCACGGGGCTCTTGCTGCATGTGTACGAGCTGCAAGCCATTCCCGGATGGGACCTTGAAACCATAGCACGGCTGCTGCCCTATATAAAAGTGGGGCCTGCTGTATCGCTGCCGGGCGAAGCGCTAAACCGGTTTGCCAAAGGCACGCATACACTGCTTTTTCGCATGGGGCAAACCTTCGAAAAATCGAAAGGCTATATCCCTAAAAATGATACAACTGCCCCGGCTTATTTAGGTAGCCCGCAGCGCATTTTGGTGCGATATAAATACGTGTACAAAAACCTGGTGCAATATGGTTTTTTGGGCGAAAAAGATGCGGGGGAACAATTTGGAAAAGGTGTTCAAAAAAATGGTTTCGATTTTAATAGCATGCATTTGTTCCTGCGCAATATGGGTGTGGTGAAACAACTGGCCATTGGCGATTTTACAGTGAATCTTGGGCAAGGATTGTTGACCTATCAATCGCTTGCATTCCGGAAAAGTGTAGATGTAATGAACACCAAGCGGCAAACTGAAGTATTCAGGCCTTATAACAGCCCGGCCGAAACAAATTTTATGCGGGGTGCGGCTATTACGCTGGGTGGTAATTATTGGAGGCTTTCTGTATTTGGTGCACGCCAAAAAATATCGGGCAATGCAGTGGTCGATTCTGTATACAACGAGGATTATATCAGTAGCATTTTATCCGATGGATATCATCGTACAAAAGCAGAAGCGGCCGATAAAAACAATATCACTCAATCGGCAGTAGGAGGAAGGCTGCATGTAAAAACAGGAAGATGGATCGCTGCTATAAATGCTATTCATTTTTCGCTGAGCAAACCCTTGCAAAAAGAAAATGAACCCTATAACCAGTTTGCATTTAGCGGCAAACAACTCACGGGGCTAAGTGGAGAGCTGGCATATACCTGGCGCAACCTCCATGCATTTGCCGAACTGGCTGCCAACCCCGGTGGTGGTAGGGCTTATGTTGCAGGCTTGCTGGCGAGTGTAGATCCCCGCATGGACCTATCGATACAGGTGCGCAATATGGCTACCAACTATCATAGTTTGTATGCCAATGCCTTTACAGAAAGCACTACGCCCATTAATGAAAAAGGAATGTTCATGGGTGTTACACTTCGGCCCAATCGTGGATGGAGAATAGATGCTTATGCAGATATCTACCAGTTCCCATGGGTAAAATACAGGGTAGACAGGCCATCGAAGGGAAAAGAATATGCCCTGCAAATTACCTGGAGGCCCAATAAGCAAGTGGAATTGTACAGCCGCTATAAAAGCGAAACTAAAGCCATTAATTACAGCAATACCAATTTTGCATTTCAGCAAACAGAAGATGTGCCAAGGCAAAATTGGAGAACGCAAATTTCCTATAAAGTATCTGATGCCTTTACATTGCGGGCCCGCACCGAAATGGTTTGGTACGATAACCGGGGTGCACAAAAGGAGCAGGGCTTTTTATTGCTGACAGATTGCTTTTACAAACCCATGATGAAGCCCATTGGCATCAACCTGCGTTTGCAATATTTTGAAACCGATGCGTACAACAGCAGGCTCTATGCTTTTGAAAATGATGTGCTCTACAACTTTACCATTCCCTCTTTTTACGACAAAGGCTATCGTGGTTATTTCAACATCAACTACGATGTATCGCAAAAGCTAAGCCTATGGTTTAGGCTGGCCCGCACACAGTATACCCACAGAACGAGCATTGGTTCGGGCAACGATGAAATTGAGGGCAACCATAAAACGGATTATCGTTTTCAGTTCATTTTTACATTTTAGTTAGGCGAATTCTAACAGGTGCCATACCCAATTATATCATAGGTTTGCGCAATATTTACTTTTTATGAGCAACGAGAATCCCAACCAGCTAAACATAGAGATCACCGAAGAAATAGCAGAAGGACAATATGCCAATCTTGCTATCATTACCCATAGCCATGCAGAATTTGTAATTGATTTTGTAAACGTAATGCCAGGTACGCCCAAGAGCAAAGTGAAGAGCCGCCTCATTATGACGCCGCAACATGCTAAGCGCTTTATGAAAGCCCTTGCCGAAAATGTACATCGCTTTGAAGATGCACATGGTGATATCCAGGACCTGGAGCAGGTGGAAATTCCCATGAATTTTGGTGGCCCTACCGCACAGGCTTAATGGTGGGCTACAGCTCGCCACTATCGGCAAAGCTGTAATAGCCCTGGTCGCTCACAATTAAATGATCTAAAACTTCCATATCTACAAGGCTGGCAGCAGCCTTTATTTTGGCGGTCAGTCTTTTGTCGGCCTCGCTGGGGCGCAGGCTTCCCGAAGGATGATTGTGCGAAAGCACAATACTGCAGGCCTGCACTTCAATGGCGCGGCGCAGTATAATGCGGGGATCGACCACGGTACCGGTGATGCCGCCTGTGCTGATGGTTTCTACACCCAGCACCTTGTTCGAGCGGTTGAGAAAAACAGCTACAAATATTTCGCGGGGTTCATGTTGTAGTTTCTTGCGCAGGTATTGTGCAATATCCTTGCTGCTGCGCATCACATCTTTATCATCAAAACCTTCTTTTTCGAGCAGGATGCCCATTTGCAGGGCGGCTTTAATGCTGAGGGCTTTGGCAGGCCCTATGCCTTTTATTTTTTGCAAATCGTTGAGGCTCATTTTGGCAAGGCGTGAAATTCTATTGTCGGCCAATTGTAATAGCTCACGGGCAAGGTCGATGGCGCTTTTGTTTTTGGTGCCATTGTTCATTAAAATGGCCAGGAGTTCGGCCGAACTCAACGTGTCGGCACCATGTTTCATCATTTTTTCGCGGGGCCGGTCGTCGTCGGCCCATTGCTTTATAGGGGTGTGTGCTTTGTGAAAATTTTCCATGCGTGTTTTTTTTTAACCCTACCCGATGACCCTATCTTCGCCGCCGTACATCATTTTCTAATTTACTACTTAGAGTACTAAATCCATCTACGTATGAGCCTGCAGGCAAGGATTTTTTCCGGAACCGGTTCTAAATATCTCGCAGAACGGATTGCACAATCTTTCGGGTCCGATTTGGGGGCAGTAAAGATTTCGAGGTTTAGCGATGGAGAAATTGGCATCGAATTCCTGGAGAGTATACGTGGCGACTATGTTTTTTTGGTGCAGGGCACTTTTTCGCCTTCCGATAATTTCCTCGAGTTGTTGTTGATGATAGATGCGGCACGCAGGGCTTCTGCTTACAAAGTGATCGCCGTAATTCCTTACTACGGATATGCCCGCCAGGACAGGAAAGATAAACCCCGGGTGGCCATTGGCTCTAAACTGGTAGCCAACATGATCACCGCCGCCGGTGCCGATCGTGTAATTACCATGGACCTTCACGCTCCGCAGATACAGGGCTATTTCGATATCCCGGTTGACCACCTCGATTCATCGGCCGTGTTCATCCCCGAAATTCAAAAGCTGGGCTTGGAAAATCTCACTTTTGCAGCACCCGATGTAGGTAGCACCAACCGTGTAAGGGAAGTGGCCAGCTTTTTTAATGCCGAAATGGTTATTTGCGATAAGCACCGCAAACGTGCCAACGAAATAGCCAGCATGACCGTGATAGGAGATGTGGCCGGCAAAGACATTGTACTGGTAGATGATATTTGCGATACCGGTGGTACCCTGGCCAAAGCAGCAGCCTTGCTGAAAGAAAAAGGGGCCAAAACTGTTCGTGCATTTTGTACGCACCCGGTGTTGAGCGGTGCAGCATTCGAAAATATCCAGAACAGTGTATTGGAAGAATTGGTGGTGTGCGATACCATACCGCTGGCTGCCGATGCCCCTCCAAAAATAAGAGCGGTAAGCGTGGCTAATTTGTTTGCAGTGGCCATTCGCAATGCCTTCGAAAATAAAAGTATTCATAGCTTATTTGTACATAGCCACAACAAGGGCTAATGCAGTAAGGCTATCAACAAGCGGGCCGGTTGTCCGTAAAATCCATGTAGGATAGCCTACATGGATTTTTTATACCCTGCAAAAAAAGAGATAACTGCCCCAGTAGCATTCAGGGAGTTATGCTACATTGCAGAGATATGCATATGGGTACAATTCAAATGTTAGCTGCCATTTTATGAGCGATATTGCACAAGTTAAGAGACGATTTTTGAACTCATTAAAACGAGGAACAGGAGAAGCGTATTTAATTCTGCAAGACTATCCCAATATTGACTTTTCAGACTTGATCATAAAAGGGGCAACTGTAAATTTTGCTTACGACCAACAATGCGAAGGCAGTCGGGCGAAATTTGTGTTTCGCCTTTTCCGCAAATCAATGCAAAAGGACAAAATTGTAAATGCTGTTCTGGCAAAACTTCAATTAGAGAAAACGGATTACTGGAGCCTTAATCAAATGTGTGATTTAGCCGTTTTGTTTTTTAAAGCGGGATATACTCAGGCAAAATCAGCTTTGTACAACAGATTTGAAATGAGATCTGAGGATGGTTACGAATACTGCGGGCAAGACCAGTTGATGGAGATGGATGGGATAAATGGTGTTTTAAAAGTTGCTGCAGTTGTTGGGAAAAATGTACTTGAACAAAATGATTGGGTAGATAGTTGGCATGTTGACAATTTCCAAAAAAAGCATAAAGAGATAGCAGTTTACAATGAACTCAAGAAAGCTGGCAAGAGAAATAAGTTTATTGCGGCTTATTATAAATGCATTCTTGACAATAAGCGAACTTTGTCTAAAGGAAGAAAATTTACAAAGTTCTCTTACGACTTAGTAAAAGAAAAAATAGAGGCCAATAAGTTTCGTGTTATCTCTTCTGACCGGGCAAATGACCTTTCAAAAGAAGAAGTGGAGAAATTGGCAACCGACTTTTTGCAGGAGAAAAACAAACAAAGGCAAGAGCTTTATTTTCGGTTTTTTGCGAAACGGAAATTTCCATTTGACTACCATTCAATCCTTAAGATTGCAAGTGGTAAAAACCCACCAAAATCACGATTGGTTGAATTTTCTGTTGAAGCTTTAAGTTTTTTTTCAGGCAAAGACATTCGACAGTTGGCTATGGACAAATTGGATAGCCAAAAAAATCCTTTTGCTTATCTAAAGCTTTTAGTGAGTAATTATAAAAAAGGAGACAATAAACTTTTGAAGCAAATTGCAAATAGGTCGGATAACGACGACTTTATTCATTCAATAGGATTTGGGTATCGTGCCATTTACGAGGCCAACAAAACCAAAAAATGTAAAGAACCTCTTGAAATTCTTTACAACAAAATTAATTGTGGGCTGTGCCGAGAAAGTATTGTTCAGATTATGTATGACTATGATGTTTTAGACGATAAAATTTTGCGGGAAATTCAATATGACAGTAATGAAGAATTGCAAAAACTCTTTCGGAGAACAAAGAAAAACGGCGGCTAACAAAAGGTCTTGTGCAAGCGTGGCTTGGAGGAAGTGCAATCGGCAGGCAGTCCGCTCTAAAATTGAAACTCATGACACCATCTTTATGATTAAACAAATTTCAGTTATTGGCTCTCTCCTGTTTTTAATTTCAATTGCGGGTTTGAGCTGTAAAAGCACTAATAATTCGGCATCTCAAAAAGCCGTGTATAAATCTATTTATATCGACCAATTCCGATTGACTTACTTCAGGCAAATGCTTCTAAAAGGCTATAATAACTCTAAAGCGGTTCAGGAAATTATTAGCGATGATCATAGCGGTTTTACAGAACCAATCTTAACAGGGGCAGACTATAAATTAATTGACAGCTTGACTACAGTTGACAATGAGAAAATGAAGATTGATTCTACAGAAGGAGATATGCGGGCAGAAGGTGCACAAGGAAAAAGGCCATTAGGGTTTGTTATTGACAAGCTAAAAAGTAAATGGCTTGACAGCCTGGCAAATGAAAGATACAAGCGTTCGGGAGTTAAAGAATTTTATCGCTTCTAAGAATGGATACCTGCACCATCGGTTTGTTCGTGCCTCCGCCCAAAGCAGGGCATGGCGTATAAAAAGCAAAAGCGCCAAACAGTATTGCCTGGCGCTTTTTGTTTAGTTGTTTTCGCAAACGCTATTTGATCTTTACAAATTCTACTCTTCTGTTGGTGGCCCTGCCTTCGGGGCTGCTGTTGCTGCCAATGGGTTTGTTTTGGCCATAGCCTTTTGCTACCAGCCTTTCGCCATCAATACCCATTTCAATCATTTTGCTGCGCACTGCATTGGCTCTTGCTTCGCTTAATGTTTGGTTGGCTTCGGCACTGCTGGTTTGTTCGGCGCTGGTATGCCCGGCTATTTCAAATTTCAATGCAGCATCTTCTTTCATCAACTTCACCAGGCTGTTGATCTCGCCCATACTTTCGGGAAGTAATACAGGCGATCCTTTTTCGAATTGTATACCGCGGGCTATATACACATTGTTGGTAGTAACCTGTTTGGCAGGCGATTTACCACCACTCAGTATCCTGAAATTTTTGATGAGCACCGGCGCTTCATAATCGCCATCAATATTGAGGGTAAAAGAAGAAGGGTTGGCAAACTCCACCTGTGCATTTAATATGCGGTATTGGTTGATGTACACTTTGATGCTTTTTTCATTTACCGAAATGGCAATATGCTTCCAGTCTTTGAGCACGATATTCACTGCCTCGTCGCCCTTGGGATAAGGCCATTTGCCATCGGCTTGCATAAAGGATGCGTCGGCAGAAGCCCATATCCGTAAATTATTGCTGGCAAACAGGCCTGCATTATTGTTTGAATCGAGTGATGGGTTGGCCAGTTTTATATCCATCGACTTTCCGTACTGCCATACATAGTTCACATATTTAATATCGAACTCAACGGTAAATCTTTTAGGCAGGTAGTTATTCCTTTTCATGCGTGGCCGTATGCTGGTGCCCCCGCGGGTAGACATCATCAATACATTGTCTATATCTACCACTTCGGCACGGCCTTTATCTACCAGCCATTTGCTGGGTATTTCGTTTACTTCTTCGCCCTGCAGATCGTCGTAGAACAACACAGAGTCGCCGGGTACAAAATCGTAAGCGGCATACAGGCCCAGGTTTTCTTTTGCAGTACCGGGTGCTGCTGCTACCGGTTTGGCGCCGGTTTCCTCATTGGTGGTTTTGGGCGTTTCCCCGTTGATGATCTTGTCGGCAGTTTTGTCTGCTTCCTTTTTTATTTTATCGCCCAGTTTTTTGAGCACCTGTGCCTGCGATGGGGCATAACATAAAACTGCAAGGAGGAGGCTCCATTGTATTGCTTTCATATGGGTGTATTTGATTGTACGATGGGGTTTTGCAAAGAAGTGGGTATTCAATGAAAGGGTTTATCCCCGAAATGAGGGATATTAAAAATAAGGGTAGAAACAGGCTAAAACCAAACCGTCTGCCACAAATAGTGACAGACGGTTTGATGATGAAACAATAAAAAGAGGTTATTTGAACGCATTGAACCCCGTTACATCCATGCCGGTAATGAGCAGGTGAATATCGTGAGTGCCTTCGTAGGTAATTACACTTTCGAGGTTCATCATGTGACGCATTACAGGATATTCGCCGGTAATGCCCATGCCACCCAGCATTTGGCGGGCATCGCTGATCACATTTTTTGCCACTTCGCAGCTATTGCGTTTGGCCATGCTGATTTGTGCTGCAGTAGCACGGCCCTCATTCATCAGCACGCCAAGCCTCCATACCAGCAATTGCGCTTTGGTGATCTCGGTGATCATTTCGGCCAGCTTCTTTTGCTGCAATTGAAAGGCACCAATGGGCTTATCAAATTGAATGCGCTGCTGCGAGTAGCGAAGTGCAGTATCGTAGCAATCCATAGCGGCACCGAGTGTGCCCCATGCAATACCGTAACGGGCTTTGCTCAGGCAACCGAGCGGTCCCTTCAATCCCCGCACGTTGGGTAAAATATTTTCCTTGGGCACTTTTACATTGTCGAATACCAACTCGCCGGTGGCACTGGCACGCAGGCTCCATTTGTTATGGGTGGTAGGCGTGGTAAATCCTTCCATGCCCCGCTCCACTATCAATCCCCGTACTATGCCTTCTTCGTCGCGGGCCCATACAACCGCTACCTGTGCATAGGGGGCATTGCTGATCCACATTTTAGCGCCGTTCAATATCACGTGGTCGCCGGCATCTTTAATGTTTGTAAGCATGCCTGCCGGATTGCTGCCATGGTCGGGTTCGGTAAGTCCGAAACAACCCAGCCATTCGCCGCTGGCCAGTTTTGGCAGGTATTTATTTCGCTGCGCTGCGTTGCCATAAGCATAAATGGGGTACATCACCAGTGAGCCTTGTACCGATGCGGTGCTGCGTACGCCGCTATCGCCACGTTCCAGCTCCTGCATCATGAGGCCATAGCTGATATAATCGAGTCCACCACCACCATACTCGGCTGGTACGGTAGGACCAAAGCAGCCGAGCTCGCCCATTTGTTTCACTATCTGTTGGGGGAATTCGGCACGTTGTGCATAGTCTTCAATAATGGGGCTGATCTCTTTTTTTACATACGCACGAACGGTGTCGCGAATCATGATCTGCTCTTCCGTAAGCAATTCGTCTACCAAAAAATAATCAGGACTTTGAAACAGGTCTTGTAGGGGCATAGCTATCAAACTTTGTGTTTCAAATGTACGTGGTTTGTATGCAGCAAGTATGCTGTATGAAGCAGTAGTTGAACTGGTAAATGGGAGTGCAGTTATTGCTTCCTGTTGGCTTCCATTTCTATGGGCTGTACACCCAGCAGGTAAATGTCTACACCCGGTGGTAGCATGCCCATTTCTTTTTTATAGCATTGCTGAATAAAGTAGCCGAGTTCCAGTTCATTTACGATCATTAAAAAATCGTAGGGCGGCCGGTATTTGAACATGAATTTTTGCAGGGCATCGTCCTGCAAACCAGTTACCCGCTTCACAAAATTTTTGTTGTAACGGAAGTCGATATACTTGTCCTGCTCCTGCGTGATCAGGCGGTTGCGTAGCGAAGCCAGTTGCCTGTTTCGTTTAAATCGAAACATGTTGATGATCTCGTTGGGGTCCATGCCTGCACCACCATTGGCTACATTCACACTTTTGAGCGGGTTGGGTTTTTCCCATTCAAAATATTTGGCATATTCTCTCCGGTTGGCCAGTGAGTCCATCCGGTAGTTGCGGCCGAAAATGGTAACTGGAGGCAGGGCTTTTACCTGCACATGCAGCGACATGTTGAACTGGGTAATATCCTCAATACTACTTACCGGGAATTTGCCGGTGATCTTGTTCTGGTACGAAAAGAAAATGGAATCTCTTTCGCGTACTAAGATTTGGTAACGACCGAATGAGTCGGTCATGGTGCCCCTGCCATTGGTGGCCATTACCGTAACCGATTCAATAGGCGTACGCTGCGACATATCAAACACGGTACCCTTCACTTCCAGGTATTTGTCCTGTGCCGACGCTGTTGAAATTTGCAGCAGCAGTAGCAGGACACATCCAAAAAATGAAAGCTTCGCAGTAGGCATATTCCGAAGATAGGGATGGGGAATATATACCCGACGGTCAATGGAAATTTAACGAATTAGTGGCCATGTGAAGAGGGTGGAAAAGCTGCCCGATTGGGTTAGCCATCAATGATAGCTATCAATTGTTCGAGCTCATTTTTCTTGTAGCCATATTGCTCATTATCGAAGCAAAGCGAAAACTGCTCCAATAAGAGTTTAATGATCTGGCGGTTGCTTTGCGGCATAAAAAAATGGGGGCTCGATGGCACGCTAATGCGTTTCAAATACAGTTCAATATCTTTTTGCTGAAAGCCTGCGCCACTATTGGGGTCTATGTAAAATTTAATTTTTTCGGCAGGATGTGATTCCGAAAAATCGTTGTCGAACAATACCTGGTGCGAAAACCAACCGAGTACAAACTGCCTCGGAATTTGTAAGGCCCTTACCGGCAGGTCGAGCTGCTCGGCCAATATGAGGTAGAGTATCCCGTTGGTAAGTGCATTGCCTTTTTTAGCTTCTACCACTTTGTGGATCATGTAATCGTTGGGCTGGTTGTAAGCCAGTTCGCCGCCCTTCATCTTGTAATAACCAAACAAGATGCTTTGCATAATTTTTATTTGCTCCAGCGGGGTAAGATAGCTGTTCATCTCCAGCCATATATTACGGCGGATGCGTTCAATTTCCTGGATGGTTTGCAGGCTTTGCAGTTCGGGGTATTGGTATTTGGCTACCAAAAAACTGCCGTACAACAGGTCCGACTCGCCATTGGCCCAATTGGCAAATTCAATTTTCAACTGGTCGAAATGAATACGATGGATGAGCATTTCAATCCTGTCCTGCAGTAGATCATTTTCCTGCTGTTCCCAATAGTCTTCCAGCGTGGGAATCACACTTTCTCCATAAGTAAGCAGGCGTTGTTCTACCGATACCAGCACTTCGGTGTCGGTATCATCCAGCAGTTGGATCAGCGCATTGATTTCGCGTTCACGGTTGGTCATTCCATGGGGGTATTAAGCGTTGTAGGCGTTATAAAATTGCCTGCTTATGCCCAAGGAGGCAAAAACAGTTTTTGCACATGGGTGTAAATAACTGTTTTCCTGTTGCAGTCTTAGTGCTGAGGCAGTATTTCCACAATAGGAGAGCCAATGCTACCACTGGGCATTTGAATATGCAGCAATGCAGCCAACGTAGCACTAATATCCGTCATGTAGGTAACCCTGTTGGTACGGCCCGGCGTAATGCCCCAACCCATAAACACCATGGGTATATGCGCATCGTAAGGGTACATGGTGCCGTGCGTGGTGCCGCTGTTGCCTCCATAGAAATAGCCCGGCTTCAATACGATCTGTATGTCGCCACTTCTTGCAGGGTTGAAGCCCAGCAGGAATTTTTCTTTGAGCATGGTGGACAGCGTAAGGTTAGCTACCTGGTGGTAGCTGAATGCATCCAGCATATAAGGCAGCTTCTTCAATTCCTGCGCTATGAAGTCTGCAATTTCGTTGGCATTTTTTCCAACGCTGTCAATGTTGCGGTAATTGAGATATACCTGGCTATTGCCAAAACTGCGAATGATAGAAGGTACGCCAAATTTGTTGAGCACTTTCCGGTTGATATCGGCAGCAGTAGAAGTTACAGTACTCACTTTGATATTATGCTTCGACAAGTATGCAGGTACATGTGCTACGCCATGGTCGGCAGTAATGAAAAACACGTATTCATTCTTGCCTACTTCTGCATCCAAAAACTTGAAGAATTCTGCAAGGTCTTTATCGAGCCTCAGGTAAGTGTCTTCAATTTCTATAGAGTTAGGACCGTATTGGTGGCCAATATAATCGGTGCTCGATAAACTTACGGCTAAGAAATCGGTAACGGCGTCTGCTCCCAACTTTTCTGCTTTCAACGCTTCTTTGGCAAAGTCGAGCGTCAGGGTATTGCCGTAAGGTGTGGAACGGATGGCGCCATAATCTTTTCCGATAAAGCGTTGCAGGTCGTGCGGAAATACAGGGGCTGCATCTCCGGAAGTTCTTCCTTCATAAGGATTGTTGTCAATATCGCTTAAGGTGTAGGAGTCTACAGGGTACAGGGTATTCCAATTTTTTTTGTAGTATTCATCCACCAGTTTCTTGTTGTTGAAATCTTGCGCCCATGCAGGCAATGCATTCATATACCATGTGCTGCTTACAAAGCTACCATTGGCACCTTCGTACCAATAGGCTGTACCGGTATGGCCGGCAGGTAAAATAGCTCCACGATCTTTAATGGCTACGCCCACCACTTTCGATTGAAAATTAGTAGCCAGCCTTAGTTCGTCGGTAATAGTGGTGGCAAACAAATTTTTTGGCGACATGGGATCTGAATTGGCTACGCCACCTACTATTTGTACGCTATCGTCTTCTACACAATACACCCCTTTGCCTTGTTGCGCATCAAACCAATCGTTACCCACAATGCCATTGATAGCAGGAGTGGAGCCGGTGTACACGCAGGCATGGCCCGGTGCAGTAATGGATTGTGCATAAGGGATAAGTGTATTTTCTGCACTAAAGCCCTGGGCTATCAAACGTTTGAAACCGCCTTCGCCATAACGGCTGTAATAACGGTATAAAAAGTCCCAACGCATTTGGTCTACTACCAGTCCTACTACCAATTTTGGGCGCTTGCCATTGTAGGGCTGCGCTGTAGTGAATTGTTGAAAACCCAATACCATCAAAAGCATCAAAACTGCCAGGGGCTTTGCAGAAAACTTATTCATTCCGGTTGAATTATTAAGAGTGACAAATGTAGCGGTGACTACTGTATAGAAAGCATAAAATTTAAAGGCTTTGAAGGCTAAAAAAAGCCGTCACAGCCTAATGGTCAAATATGTGTTTGGCTTCCCTGAAAGTATTGCAATGGGCTTCTACAATTATCCTGATATCGGCACTATACCCGCCGCCCATGGCTACAGCACAGGGAATTTTGTGGGTGTGGGCAAGTTCAAATATTAGACGGTCTCTTTGCCTGCATCCTTCCATGGATACATTCAGCTTGCCAAATTTGTCGCTGGATAAAATGTCTACACCGCTTACCACCAACAGGAAATCGGGCTGTAATTTTTGAATCAATTGGTGTAAATGATCGTTGAGCAGGTTCAGGTAAACTTCATCGGTAGTGCCATCGGCCAGCGCCACATCGAGATCGCTTTTTTCTTTGATGAATGGATAGTTGTGACCGCCATGCATGCTAAACGTAAATACACGAGGCTCGTGTTCAAAAATGGCGGCCGTGCCATTGCCCTGGTGTACATCCACATCCACGACCAGGATTTGTTTGGCCAATTTTTTGCGCAGCAAATAATTCGCAGCAATGGCCATATCGTTCAGTAAACAAAACCCTTCGCCCCGGTTGGCAAATGCATGATGCGTGCCGCCGGCCACATTGAGCGAAATGCCATATTGCATAGCATGCAGGCAGCAATCGATAGTGCCTTGTGCTATCACTATTTCCCGCTGCACCAATTGCCGCGTTAATGGAAAACCGATGCGGCGGATATGCGAAGCAGTTAGTGAAAGATTATTGAGTTCATTCCAATAAGCGGCATCGTGTGTCCACAGTATGAACTCTTCGGGGCAAGGCTCCGGCGTAAAAATATTTTCGGGTGTAATAGTTCCTTCATGCAGCAATTGCCCCGGTATAAGTTCGTATTTCAACATCGGGAACCGGTGGCTTTCGGGCAATGGATGCGCATACAAAGAATGATAACCAATTTTCAACATGTACTACTGTATGGGAATGATAGTTTGATTGGCGATTGCAAAAATGCGGTCCTGCTTTTTGGGTTTGATGAGATGCGTGCCGGTAAATACACCAAATGCAGGAAGTATGCATTGGTGTTGTGAAAAATAAAAACATGGCAGGCGCATTTGTTGTTTTGCTGCGCCACTCAAATGAATGCCGGGATGTATATGCCCACTGATTACAGCTTGTGTGCCTACCGGTAATTGAAGTGCTGGTGGCTCATGCGTAAACAGCAGGTTGCCTATGGTGAATGTATCGTGTAGTGCTATGTGTTGCGCTGCATACCAATCGGGTTGCAGTATATCATGATTGCCTTGTATCAACACCCATTCAATATGCGGCAGGTCGTTTCGCCATTTTGCAAACCATTGCAATTCCTGGTTGGCAGTGCTGTGAAACATATCGCCCACTACCAGTATTTTTTTGGCGCCAAAATGTTGCAGTACATGAAACAGGCGCATCAGGTCCTGCTTCATAATTTCCTGCGGAATGGCAATGCCACTTTTTCTAAAATGTCCACTCTTGCCCAAATGCAGATCGCTGGCAATAATGGTTTGCTGCTCTTCCCAAAATATCACCCTGTGTTCACTCAGTACAAAATGATTGCCGAACCAGTCGAAAGCATGCATAGGGGCGAATGTAAGCACTAGCTTCGGCCATTAAGTGCCGCTGCCATTTTTTTTATACGGTCTTCTAATTTTTCGGAAGAGAGATTATTTCTATTCAAACCATCGGCAATAATGGGGAAGGAAAGAGGAGTAAGTTTTTCCGGCCATTTGATCACAATGCTATTCGATTCAATGCGCTGAAATGCTTGTCGCAAGCGTCTTTCCTCCATCTGCTGCTCATATACTTCCTGGAATGCCTGCCGCAGTAAAATATTGTCGGCGTCAAATTCTTTAAACACCCTAAACAGGAGGGAAGCGGAGGATTGCAAATGCCTTGCCTTTTTTTGCTCGCCGGGCATACCCTGGAAAACCAGCCCGCCAATCACTGCAATATCCCTGAATTTCCGGGTTGACATTTCTACCAGATTGGTGCTATGCTGCATGGCCACAAATAGGTCTTCGGTGCTAAACAGTTCATAGGCATTGGTATCGTCAACGGGAATCGGTTGGTCACTCAATAGTTCGAATCCATAATCGTTCATGGCAATGGAAAAACTAATGGGCACCAACCGGCTGATGCGGTAAGCGAGTATGGCACTCATGGCTTCGTGCACCTGCCGCCCTTCAAAAGGATACACCAGCAAATGATAGCCTTCTTTGCTTTGGTGATGCTCTATCAACAACTCGTTGTTGTTGGGAATATGCGATATGGAAGCCTGCAATTGAAAGAGTGGTGTGAGTGCCGCAATTTCGGGCGATGGCTGTGCATGTTGCTCCTGCGTTGCCACCTTGTGCATTTCGTGGCGCAATACTTTTCCCAGGTTGGCGCTAAGGCTCATGCGGCCGCCATTCCAACTGGGCACCTGCGATTTTTTTTGGTTCGATTTACGTACCAATACCGTCATGTCTTTTATCTGCACCAGTTCCACATTTCTTCCCGCAAGGGTAAACACATCGCCCGGCTGCAGCCTGCTGATGAAGTACTCCTCAATATGGCCGATATATCCTCCACTCACCAGTTTTACTTTCAGCATCGCATCGCTTACTATGGTGCCAATATGCAGGCGATGACGAAGTGCCAATCTTCTATTGGTGATGCGGTAGAGTCCATTTACTTCTTCCACTTTTTTATATTCATCATATTGGTCCAATGCTTTGCCGCCCTTTGTAATATGCAGCATTACCTGCTGCCAATCCTGCGAAGTCATGTGCTGAAAACACCAGCAGCGTTCCACTACGGGGCGTATCATTTGCTGCGTAAAACCATCGCCCACGGCCAGCGTGCACAAGAATTGGCAGAGTACATCAAAGCAAAGTAGCAGCGGTTCCTTGCTTTCCATTTCCTGTTGTTCAATGGCAGTTTTTAATGCAGCGGCTTCTAACAATTCAAGAGAATGGGTGGGCAAAAAATATACATGACTGATCTCGCCCGGCTGGTGCCCGGCCCGGCCAGCTCTTTGCAAAAACCTTGAAACACCTTTGGGTGAGCCCACTTGTATTACGGTATCTACAGGTCTGAAATCAACACCGAGATCGAGGCTGGCGGTAGCTACTACAGCTTTCAATTTTTGTTGGTGCAAAGCTTCTTCTACCCAAAGACGAAGCTCCTGCTCTATACTGCCGTGGTGCAGCGCAATAGCGCCCGAAAGCTGTGGCGCCACATCCAGCAAAGCCTGGTACCAACGCTCTGCCATGCCCCGGGTATTGATGAAAATAAGTGTGGTATTGCTACGCTCAATAATGGGGATCACCTGTTCTATCAGCTTTATGCCCATATGCCCGGCCCATGGATATGTTTCAATTTCTTCGGGGATAATGCTGTGCACAGCATTTTTTTTTTGCAGTTGAGATTTTACGATCACGCCCTGAGTAGCCAGCGGGTGGAGCAGTACTTCCTTTGCCTGGTCGAGATTGCCAATGGTGGCCGAAATGCCCCAGAGTTGTAATGGCTGAGGTCGATTTTTATTTTCCTCCGCCAGCTGCAGTAAATAAGATATGGCAAGCTCCACCTGTACGCCTCTTTTGCTGCCCATCAGTTCGTGCCATTCGTCTACGGCAATGGTGCGAAGGCTGGCAAACAGGGGCCGGTGTTCCTTGGTGGCCAGTAAGAGGTGCAGGCTTTCGGGAGTGATGATGAGCACTTCGGGCATGCGCAGCTTCTGCCTTGCCCGCTCGGCCTGGGGCGTGTCGCCATTGCGAATGCCCACCTGCCAGGGCAGCCCCAGTTCATTTACCACTTCCTGCATGGCCCGGGCAAGGTCTTTGCCCAATGCCCGCAAGGGCGTGATCCACAGCAGTTGTAGCCCGTTATTCTTTTTCGATGGCCACTCCCCGGGGTGAGCATCTATGTATTGAATGAAATTGCCTAAAAACACCGAAAAGGTTTTGCCACAACCGGTGGGTGCATTTACAATTCCACTTTGCCCGTGGCGCATATATTCCCAGGTTTCCTGCTGAAAGTCAAAGGCTTGCATGCCTTTTTGCACTAGCCATGCTTCCACAACTGCTTTGCCGCCAGTGGCGGGAGAGCTGGGCTGTTTAGCGGGATTTTTTTTAGGCATTGGGTGGGGTAAAACTGTTGCTTAAATAAATGTAGGGGGGATTTTGGCTAAAAAAGGAGCCAGGGCACTGAATGGAAAAGGTGAATGATTTGTAAAAATTTGACAGGTTTTCCCCATTTTTGTTGCAAGCTTTCTAGTTATTTGGAACCAAAGGGGTACTCGTTTGGAATATTACAGTCGTCCCCTTACTTTTGCCATCCTTTTTTAAATTGGGCATTTACACATTGGGGGCACAAACAGCTCGTTTTTAATGGTTTTTAAAAATAGCTCTCCGGCTACACCGGTAGGGCTACATGTGTTTTTGTAAGTAATAGGTTCATAAAAACAGGTTCTACGCATATGTCTTCAACACAACTGAGCAACAGGATCAACTTCGGAAAAAGCAAGAATCTTGCTGATTCTCCTGACCTACTGGCTATCCAGATTCAATCGTTCAAAGAGTTTTTCCAGCTTGAAACCACACCTGATAAAAGGAATATCGAAGGCCTTTTCCGTGTGTTCAAGGAAAACTTCCCGATTAGCGACACCCGTAACATTTTCGTGCTGGAGTTTCTGGATTACTTTATTGATCCCCCCCGTTATTCACTCGATGAGTGTATGGAGAGAGGCCTTACTTACGCCGTTCCCCTGAAGGCTAAACTGCGCCTGAGCTGTAACGATGAGGAACATATTGACTTCCAAACTATCGTTCAGGACGTGTTTTTGGGAAATATCCCTTACATGACTCCCCGTGGTACTTTCGTGATCAACGGTGCTGAGCGTGTAGTAGTAAGCCAGTTGCACCGTAGCCCCGGTGTATTCTTCGGCCAGAGCCTGCACCCGAACGGAACTAAAATTTACAGTGCCCGTGTAATTCCTTTCAAAGGAGCATGGATGGAGTTTGCTACCGACATCAACAATGTGATGTACGCATACATCGACCGTAAGAAAAAGTTCCCTGTAACCACCTTGTTGCGTTCTATTGGTTTCGAAACCGATAAAGCCATCCTCGAACTGTTTGGTATGGCCGACGAGATCGCCATCGACAAAAAATCAGTAAAAACCCTGGTGGGTCGCAAACTGGCTGCACGTGTACTGCGTAGCTGGGTAGAAGACTTTGTGGATGAAGATACCGGTGAGGTAGTGAGCCTGGAGCGTAACGAAGTATTGATGGAGCGTGACAGCGTTCTTGACGAAGCTTCTCTGGAAGAGATCCTGGAAATGGGCATTAAGAGCCTCTTTGTACAAAAAACTGATGTGGGTGGAGATTTCAATATCATCTACAACACATTGAATAAAGATACCTCGAACAGTGAATTGGAAGCGGTTCAGCATATCTATCGCCAATTGCGTGGTAGCGATGCACCGGACAACGAAACTGCCCGTGGCATTATCGACAAATTGTTCTTTAGCGATAAGCGTTATGATCTTGGTGAAGTAGGTCGTTACAAAATCAACCGCAAGTTGGGATTGAACTATCCTATTGAGAAAAAAGTACTCACCAAGGAAGACATTATCTCTATTGTAAAATACCTGGTGAAACTTACCAACGGTAAAGCAGAGATCGACGATATCGATCACCTGAGCAACCGTCGTGTACGTACCGTAGGTGAGCAATTGTATGCTCAGTTCGGTGTTGGTCTGGCTCGTATGGCCCGTACCATCCGCGAACGTATGAACGTGCGTGACAACGAGGTATTTACTCCTGTTGATTTGATCAACGCCCGTACTCTTAGCTCTGTTATCAACTCTTTCTTTGGTACCAGCCAGTTGTCGCAGTTCCTCGACCAAACCAACCCTCTGAGTGAGATCACGCACAAGCGTCGTATCTCCGCACTCGGACCAGGTGGTTTGAGCCGTGAACGTGCAGGCTTCGAAGTACGTGACGTACACTATAGCCACTACGGTCGTTTGTGTACCATCGAAACTCCGGAAGGACCAAACATTGGTTTGATCTCTACGCTTTGCGTACATGCCAAGATCAATGACATGGGCTTCATTGAAACTCCTTACCACCCCGTAACCAATGGTAATGTGGATGTGAAAGGATTGAAGTTCCTGAGTGCAGAAGAAGAAGACTCAGCAAGAATTGCACAGGCCAATACTGTACTCGACGACAAAGGCAACTTTGTGGAAGAGCGTATCATCAGCCGCGAAACCGGTGACTTCCCCATTTTGGAGAAGAAAGATGTACAGTACATGGACGTTGCCCCTAACCAAATTGTAGGTCTGTCTGCATCACTTATTCCGTTCCTGGAGCATGATGACGCCAACCGTGCATTGATGGGATCGAACATGCAACGCCAGGCCGTTCCATTGCTTCGTCCTGAAGCGCCTATTGTTGGTACCGGCTTCGAGGCTAAAGCAGCCCGCGATTCCCGTGTACAAATGGTAGCAGAAGGCGACGGTGTTGTTGAGTTTGTTGACTCTTGCGAAATTCATGTTCGTTACAACCGTAATGATGAACAACGTCATATCAGCTTTGATGATGACTTGAAAATCTACAAGCTCACTAAGTTTATCAAAACCAACCAGAGCACCAATATCAACCACTTGCCTGCTGTGAAGAAAGGCCAGGTGTTGAAAGCCGGCGACTTCCTTACCGAAGGTTACGCTGTAAAAAATGGTGAACTCGCATTGGGTCGCAACCTGAAAGTGGCGTTCATGCCATGGAAGGGTTACAACTTCGAGGATGCCATCGTAATTAGTGAAAGAGTGATCAGCGAAGACCTGTTTACTTCTATCCACATCGATGAGTTTGAACTGGAAGTTCGTGACACTAAACTGGGAGAAGAAGAACTGACTCCGGATATTCCGAACGTAAGTGAGGAAGCCACCAAAGACCTCGACGAAAACGGTATCATCCGTATTGGTGCGCAGGTGAAAGAAGGCGATATCCTGATCGGTAAAATCACTCCTAAAGGTGAAAGCGATCCTACACCGGAAGAAAAACTGCTGCGTGCCATCTTCGGCGACAAAGCGGGCGATGCAAAAGATGCTTCATTGAAAGCTCCAAGCGGAACCGAAGGTGTGGTGATCAACAAGAAATTGTTCCAACGTACCAAGAAGGATAAGAACAGCAAAGTGCGTGAAAAAGCTGCTTTGGAAAAAGTGGAGAAGATCCATGAAAAATCCGAAAGCGACATTAAAGAGTTGCTGCTCGAAAAACTGCAGGTATTGCTTTCCAACAAAACCAGCGCAGGCGTTAGCAACACTTTTGGTGAAGTATTGATTGGCAAAGGCGTTAAGTTCAACCAGAAAAACATTAGCCAGATCGACTTCCAAAGTGTAAACCCACTTGGATGGACCGGCGATGCACATGTGGATGAACTGATCAACCAATTGCTCCACAACTACACTATCAAGTACAACGAAGAACTGGGCCGATACAAACGTGAGAAATTCAACATCAGCATTGGTGACGAATTGCCTGCAGGTGTATTGAAACTGGCGAAAGTTTACCTTGGTGTAAAACGTAAGTTGAAAGTGGGTGATAAGATGGCGGGTCGTCACGGTAACAAGGGTATCGTTGCGAAAATTGTTCGCCACGAAGACATGCCTTTCCTGGAAGACGGAACCCCTGTTGATATCGTATTGAACCCATTGGGTGTACCAAGCCGTATGAACCTCGGACAGATTTACGAAACTGTTTTGGGTTGGGCAGGTATGAAATTGGGTCTGCGTTTCAGCACACCAATTTTCGACGGTGCTTCTACCGACGAAATCGCTGAATACATCGGACAAGCTGGTTTGCCAACCTTTGGCCACACCTACCTGTACGATGGCGAAACCGGCGAACGTTTCGACCAAAAAGCTACCGTAGGTGTGATCTACATGATCAAACTGCACCACATGGTAGACGATAAGATGCACGCCCGTTCAATTGGACCGTACAGTCTTATTACGCAGCAGCCGTTGGGTGGTAAAGCCCAGTTTGGTGGTCAGCGTTTTGGTGAGATGGAAGTGTGGGCACTGGAAGCATATGGTGCATCCAATATCTTGCAAGAACTCCTTACTATAAAATCGGATGACATTATTGGCCGTGCCAAAACGTATGAAGCCATTGTAAAAGGCGACAACATCCCTCGTCCGGGTGTGCCAGAAAGCTTCAACGTATTGATACATGAACTGAGAGGTCTTGGCCTTGACATGAAGTTCGATTAAGCTTCACAACGATTTTATCCATAGCAACCGCTCCTTTTTTAAGGGGCGGTTTTTTTGTGTGGATACTAGTTGTGGGTCGGCACAATTTTCTGAGGAAATGAAAGGGCAGAGTTTTATTTTTAGCATCTAACACCCATTCTAATGATCAGGAAAATTGCGATTGCTTTTTTAGTTGGTGCTATTGGCTTTACAGGCTATGCACAAGAGAGCCTTACTTTCTATATTGGCACGTACACCAAAAGCGGCAGTTATGGCATCTATGTGGCGCAATTCAATATTGGTACAGGTGCTATTGCCATTACAGATTCAATAGCGGCAGAAAACCCTTCCTATTTAGCCCTGAATAAAGCCGGCAATAGGATATATGCCGTAACTGAAAATGGGGGCGATAAAATTGGCGGCGTTAGCTCGTATATAAAAGATGAAAAAAGCAATAAATGGAAACCGCTGAATGCTACCCGCATTCCCAGTGGTGGCGATCATCCCTGCTACATCAGTCTCAATAGCAAGGAAAACTTTGCAATGGTTTCTAATTATACCGGAGGTTCTTTATCTGTGCTGCCTATAGACGATCATGGCCTTGTAGGTGAAGCTGTGCAAGTGATACAACATAGAGGAAGCAGTATAAATGCAGATCGGCAAGCAAGTCCACATGTGCACTCTGCCATATTTACTCCATCCGAAAAATATGTAGTGGTGGCCGACCTTGGAACCGATATGGTGCAAGCATATCCGTTTGATGCCAAAAAGAAACAGCCATTGGATACTACCAAAGTAATAGGCATCAAATTGCCTGCGGGTTCGGGGCCTCGGCATATGGCGTTTCATCCTTCTAAATCTTTGTTTTATGTAGTGGGCGAAATGAGTGGCGATGTGTCGGTATACGCATTCAATAAAAAGGCAATTGCGTGGTTGCAACGTGCACAAGCCGATTCCATCAGCAAAATGCCCGGTAGCGCCGATATTCATGTAAGTGCCGATGGACGATTTTTATATGCTTCCAATCGTTCGGATGCCAACAACATCTCGGTGTTCAGTATCAGTAAATATGATGGAAAACTTAGCGGAGTAGGACAACAATCTACTCTAGGCAAAGTGCCCCGCAATTTTGCAATAGATCCTACGGGTAAATTTTTATTAGCGGCCAATCAAACCACCAACAATATTGTAGTTTTTCGGTTGAATGAAACTACAGGAATGCCCGAACCCACAGGGAAATCTGTGCAGTTGCCTTCGCCCGTATGCATTGTATTTGCTGCGAGGTAAGCATCAAAAAAAGCGGACTTCAAGCAACGAAATTCGATAGCTTTAAGATCATGAATATCCGGGTAAACATATTGCAATCATACATGGCCTATTTGCGTAGCGCCTGTGCTAATGTGCCCTAATGGCCATTGATATTATTGACTGCATCATTCATTGTTTACATAGTATCAACTTCTTTCTTCTTATGAAAAATATAGCGGTTGTAGGCTTGGGAAAAGTAGGTTCCCTGGTGGCTACATTATTGCACGAACAATTTACTGTTACAGGTGTCGATTTGCGTATGGCTGAAGCGACGCAACCTTTTGCAACAGTAGCGGGGAATATTGCCGATGCTTTTTTTTTAAAACAGGTATTGACAAACCAGGATGCAGTGGTTTCCTGTTTGCCCTATGCATTGAATTTACCTGTAGCCAAAATAGCTTTTGAATTAGGCATTCATTATTTCGACCTCACAGAAGATGTGCCTACTACGGCGGCCATTCGCGAAATGGCTAAAAGTTCAAAAGGTGCAATGGTGCCGCAATGCGGCTTAGCCCCCGGTTTTATTGGCATTGTAGGCGCCAACCTGTATCAGCGATTTACAAAACTGCGTGATGTGGAATTACGGGTAGGAGCATTGCCAAAATATCCCAATGGTCAACTGGCTTATTCATTTACATGGTCGCCGGCTGGTGTTATCAATGAATATATCAATGATGCGGAAGTGATCCATAACGGCATTCGCAAAATGGTTTCATCGCTCGATGGATTGGAAATGATCAATATTGAAGGAAGAGATTTTGAAGCATTTACTACCAGTGGGGGACTGGGTACTATGTGCGAAACCCTGGAAGGAAAAGTAGATACGCTGAATTATAAAACCATCCGTTATCCCGGACATTGCCAGCTCATGAAATTTTTCCTGTATGAGTTGATCATGAAAGACGACCGTGCACTTTCAGAACAAATATTGACAAGGGCCAAACCGCCGGTTCGCGAAGATGTAGTGTATGTATATGCAGTAGTAGAAGGCTGGCAGGGCGAAAACCTTGCCCGCGAAGAGTTTTACAATGCCTATTATCCCATCACCATCCAGGGTAAGGAGTGGCGTGCTATTTCGTGGACCACAGCCGCTTCTGTAGCTGCTGTGGTGGAAATGGTGTCTGTGGGCACATTGCCCCAACAAGGATTTATTAAACAGGAAGACATTCCGCTCAAAGAGTTTTTGCAAACCCGCTGCGGAAGTTTGTATGCGCAATATGTGTCTGCATAATTAGCGGTTCAGCATCCACTCTTTAAACGAATCGAAAGAAGCATTCATGCCGATGCTTCTTTTTTCTTTGGTAAAAAGCGGTGCAATGTTTTCGGGTACATCTATAGATTGCTTTGTAATAGCTTCCACTACTTCGGGGAACTTAATAGGGTGTGCCGTTTCGAGAAAAATGCCTTTTTCGCCAGGGTGTTGTTCGAGATATTGTTCCAGTGCAAATAAGGCTACAGCGCCATGTGGGTCGGTGAGGTAATGGTATTGGTGCAGGCTGTGGGCAATGGTTTCTTTTGTAATGTCGTCGTTGATGCTTACTGAACTCAAAGCCGTTCGAAGCCAGTGCAGGTCCAGGTCGTACATTTCCAGTATGCGTACAAAATTGGAAGGCTTAGCTACATCCATGGCATTGGAAATAGTAGGCACAGAATTTTTTTCTTTCATCAATCCCGAAGACATATAGCCGGGAATGGTATCGTTGGCATTGCAGGCCGCTATAAAATGGTGTACATCAAGCCCACTGCGTTGCGCTATCATTCCGGCGCAGATATTACCGAAATTGCCACTGGGTACACTTATCACAGGTGCCTTATCATTCTGCCATTGTTGCAGGGCAAAAAAGTAATACAACTGCTGTGGCAGCCACCTGGCCACGTTGATGGAGTTGGCAGAAGTGAGTTGATAACTGCTTTGTAGATCGGCATCAGTAAACGCTTGTTTTACGATTGCCTGGCAATCGTCGAAACTACCGGCTACTTCCAATGCTGTAATATTTTCGGCACAAGTGGTGAGTTGCAGCTCTTGCACAGGGCTCACTTTCCCCGAAGGGTAGAGTATGATGACTTCAACACCTTCTACATTTTCAAAGCCATTGGCCACGGCTCCGCCGGTATCGCCGGATGTGGCAACCAGTACAGTGATTTTTCTTGTGTTGCCTTCGTTGAAATGTGCAAGGCACCTGCTCATAAACCGGGCACCCACATCTTTGAATGCAAGGGTAGGGCCATGAAATAATTCAAGGGAGTAAATTTTGTCGCTTACAGGCACCAATGGAAAATCGAAGTTGATTGTGTCTGAAACTATTTCAAACAACTTATCATCGCTCATGCAATTGCCTGCGTATGGACGTATCACACGAAATGCGAGTTCATTCTTACTCCAGTCGGCCAGCGATTTTTTTTGCCACTGCGAAATATTGGGAATGGCTTCGGGGTAATACAATCCCTTATCAGGCGCTTGTCCCAATACGGTTGCGGTTTTAAAATCAACAGGATTCGACTTTCGGTTGGTGCTATAATAATGCATGTGGTATCAACTGGGTTTTACAATTACTCCGTGCGGGTTAATGGAAGTAACATAAGTGGCATGATCAATGCCAAGCTGGGTGAATGTTTGAATCATTTGCTGTTCTACGTCTAAAGCTATTTGGCGGCTTGTACTCAGCATGAATACAGATGGGCCCGAACCGGAGATGCCACCGCCCAATGCTCCTGCATCAATACAACGCTGCTTCAAATCATCATAGCCGGGAATCAGGATGCTGCGTACAGGTTCAATGATATGATCGTGTAACGAACGGCCGATCAATGTATGGTCATTTTTTAGAATGCCTGCCACCAGTGCTGCTATATTGCCCCATTGCTTGATGGCGTCTTTCAATTTCACCTGCTGCTTCAATATGGCTCTTGCGTCTGCAGTTCTTACTTCAATTTGCGGATGCACAATGCTCACGTGCAAATCGGGAGAAGGCAATGCAATTACATCGAGTGGAAAAATGGAGCGGATCAGCGTGATGCCTCCATAAATGCAGGGCGCAATATTATCGGCATGCTTTACGCCGCTGGCTACTTTTTCGCCAAACATGGCAAACTGAACCAGGTCTTCTTTTGAAAAACGATTATTCAAAAGCATATTGGCACCCACTACTGCACCGGCTGCACTGGCTGCAGAAGAGCCAATTCCACTGCCCGGTTTGATATGCTTGCGAATGGATAATTCGAAACCAATGGGCTCTTCTATTTCATCGAGCATGGCGAGCAATGCAGCACCTGCTACATTTTCTTCGGGCACAGTGGGCAAATGATAAACAGGATCGGGTTGGATGATAATTTTTTTCTCATCGATCAACGATATCTCCATTTCATCGGATGGTTCATGCAGGGCAAAACCCAGTACATCAAAACCACACACCATATTGGCTACAGTACCCGGTGATAAGACAGTTATTTTCTTCATGTTGCTATTCATTAATTTATCACCCGGATAATGTCGGCAAATACGCCGGAAGCTGTTACATCGGCACCTGCACCGGCTCCTTTAATTACCAGCGGTTGCTCTGGATAACGTTGAGTGTAGAACAAAACAATATTGTCTTTACCATACAAGTGATAGAAATCCTGTTCGGGAGAAATATGTTTCAATCCAACTGATGCTTTGCCTTCGTTGAAAGTGGCTACAAATTTCAGTTTGCATCCTGCAGCATTTGCCTCTTCGAGGAGCTTGCTAAAATGCGCTTCATGTTTGGCCAGTTCGGAATAGAAGTTTTCTACATCACCTTCCATACACGATGCAGGCAGGAAGGATTGATTGGCGATATCTTCCATTTCCATTTGATAGCCGGCTTCACGAGCCAGTATAAGTATTTTGCGCATTACATCGGTGCCACCTAAATCCAATCTCGGATCAGGCTCGGTGTAACCTTCTGCCTGTGCCTGGCGCACTACTTTTTCAAAACTGGAACTGCCATCGTAATTATTGAATACAAAGTTGAGAGTGCCACTCAATACGGCTTCAATCCGATGTACAATATCCCCGCTTTTTACCAGGTCGTTCAATGTGCCAATTACAGGCAAACCTGCACCTACATTGGTTTCGAACAGGAAGCTGGTGTTGTATTCCCTGGCAAGAGATTTCAATTTTTTATAGTTGGCATATACACTGGATGCTGCTACTTTATTGCAGGCTACGACTGCAACACTTTTCCTGAGCAATGATTCGTACATCTCGGCAACAATACTACTGGCAGTGATATCGACGAATACACTGTTGCGTAAATTCTTTGCAACAATTGTTTCTACCAATGATGCGGGAGTTTGGCTATCACCATTTTCAAGCAATGCATGCCAATTACTTATATCCACTCCCTTCTCATCAAAGTACATTTTTTTGCTATTGGCAATACCTACAATGCGCACCTGCATACGAAGTTGTTCGCTTAGGTATTGCTGTTGCTGATGAATCTGGTCGAGCAGGCGTTTGCCTACATTGCCTACACCCACCACATACAGGTTGAGTTGTTTTTTTACCTCTTCAAAAAATGCTTCGTGCAGCACATTCACGGCTTTCTTTACATCGCGGGCTGCAATCACTGCCGAAATATTTCGTTCTGAAGAACCTTGTGCAATGGCTCTTACATTGATGCCATTTCTGCCCAGTGCAGAAAACATTTGCCCGCTGACACCGGTGTGGCTTTTCATCTGGTCGCCTACCAATGCTATAATACTGAGTTCTTCTTCTATAGCAATGGGTTCAACTTTACCATTGGCAATTTCAATTTCGAATGCATGGTTCACCGCTTTGGCAGCACGGCTTACATCGGCAGAATGAATACCTACACAAATAGAGTGTTCGGAAGATCCTTGTGTGATTAAAATGACATTCACTTTTTCGTTGGCCAGTGCCTGGAACAATCGCTTGCTAAAGCCGGGAATGCCAATCATACCGCCACCTTCAAGACTCAGTAGGCTGATATTGCTAATGCTGGAAATGCCTTTGATGACACCGTTTTTCTGCGAAGATTCGTGTTGTATAAGTGTACCGTGATCTGCTGCTGCAAAACTGTTTTTGATCCACACCGGGATCTTGAGTTGCATTGCAGGCTGAAGGGTAGGAGGATAAATTACTTTGGCACCAAAGTGGGATAGTTCCATTGCTTCCTGGTAAGAAATAGTGGGCAATGGTTTTGCATTCGATACCCAGCGTGGATCGGCAGTCATCATGCCACTTACATCGGTCCATATTTCCAACGATTCTGCATGCAAAGCAGCAGCATAGATAGCTGCACTGTAATCCGATCCGCCGCGACCTAAAGTGGTGGTTAAACCTTTAGCATCAGATGCTATGAAGCCGGGTGCCAAAAACAAGTTGTGTTTCGATTGCGAAATGGCCTGCTGTATGGCCAGGTTGGTATCGGCAAAATTTACAGAGGCGTTTCCAAAATGGCTATCGGTTTTAATGCAGTTTCTTGAATCGAGCCATTCGTGTTGTACACCAATAGCAGAGAGATATCCTGAAATGATCTTTGAAGAAAAGAGTTCGCCAAAACTTACAATGCGGTCTTTGCTTCTGTTCGACAATTCTCTTAATCGAAACACGCCTTCGCATACTGCTTCCAAATCGTTGCAGAGTTGCTTGAGTGCACTCAGGCATCCACTTTGATTATTGACCGGCAGCAATTCGCGAATCGTATCGAGGTGGCGCTTTTCAATGGCTTGTACTACTTCCAAAAATTTTTCATCTCCTGCTTCTGCCAGTTGTGCGCAGGCAATGAGTTGATCCGTGATGCCGCCAAGCGCTGAAACCACCACAATTTTTTTACTGGCCTGGTGCGACAAAAAGATGTCGCTGATCAATTTTATATTGGTACTATTTGCTACTGATGAGCCACCAAATTTTAGAACGTGCATATAAGAAAGTGTAAACGATGAAAGGAAAGTACAGATAATTTATCTGCGTTGTGCATGTAGCCGAAGCCCCGAGTAGTGATATGAAATTGCGCAACCCTAACGGGTTGTAATAGTTGTGGTGATGGTAGTAGCCACAAAACCTGCTACAGTAGTATGCAGCAGTGAACCGGTGGTGCAGAAACCACTTTGCAAATAGGTAGTATAAATGCCTTTGCTGTTCATTGAGACGCAAATATAAGTGGCATGTTTCGAATTTGACAAAATATTCTATGAAGCAAGAATTTATAGAATTCCTTTAACGAGTGTGATAGTTGTTACAAAAACAAAAGGCGATTTCCGAGGAAACCGCCCTTTCTATCTAAAATGGATGTGTGCTGCTTAGAAGGAGTATACTGCGGCAACAAGGAAGTTGCCTGCTTTGTCTGTACCTGCGCCATCGCCATCAAAGAAGATAGCTTTGTTGGCTTTTTCGTAGCGGAATTCAGGAATGATGGTAAGTGCGCCAAGGCGAATGTTGGCTGAAAGTGTGTTGGCAAATACGCCACCACCACCGGTTCCACCAAATACGATCAATTCATCTTCATCATTGAAATATTCGCTGCGGAGTGTGAGACCAAATGTTTTGCTGGCATCGAGGTTGAAATAGAGTGCAGAACCCCACCATTTGCTGGCATCACCATATTCGCCTTTCTCTTTTGTTTTGTAGCTGGCCACTGTACCGTTGTAGCCAATTGAGAATGCATCAGACAGACCGAGTGTAACTACTGCATCTACCTGGTTCATTTTGGTGGTATCGGTTGATTTTCCGCCTACATAGTTCAGGAACAATTTCAGCTTGCCGCTTTTTGAAGCCGTGCTGAATTGGCCAATAATATACGTGGGGTTCACATCGGTGGTGCGGTAGTCTGTAGGGTTAGAGATACCCAGCATTACGCCGCTGTTGCCAAATTTATAATCGGCCTTCAATCCTGTATGCGTAAAGGGACCATACGAAAACATATAACTCATGCTATAGTTGCGGTTCAGCTGAGGGTCTACCAATTCGTAGCCTACATGCGTGGCCCAGCTACCTGCAGAAAAAGTGAGTTTGTCGGTAGCCGCATAGGTTACATACAATTGTTTGATGGCTTGTGTAATACCATCATCGTTGTACGCAAATTCTTTGGCTCTTTTTCCAAAACCCAGATCGAGTACGATGCCTGCTTTACCAATGGTTTTGTCAAACTTTACAGAAGCCATACCCAATTCAAAAGAGTTTTG
Organism: Phnomibacter sp.; assembly: GCA_035456005.1. Taxonomy (GTDB): domain Bacteria; phylum Bacteroidota; class Bacteroidia; order Chitinophagales; family Chitinophagaceae; genus Phnomibacter. Next base: position 110,992 of record DATIEA010000007.1, read on the forward strand.
GGAATTGGTGAAACTGGTGTTGTTGTTATCCATGGTTTTTGCAAAATCGTACTTGTAATACACATCTGCAGACCCGGTGATCTTTAGCGGATTTTTCTCTTCAGCAGCAGTGCTGTCTTCTTGTGCAAATACGATGGTTGTAGAGAGGCATACACAGGCGGTAGCCAATAATTTGTGTAACATTGCAGATCAATTTTTGATGTGAAGAAGGGGTACAGTACAGGCTATGCCAGTAGCCTGAGCACACTGTACCTTTTCTTATGTGCCCGTGCCAAAGCAGTTATTTTGGTGAGAAGCAGCCCGGGTTCAGTGCCAGCTGTTGCCGGGCTGCTATTAGTTGCAGATTACAGTTACTGTTGGTGTATACAAGGTTTGAGTTTACCAAACAAACCGGTTCATGTTTAATTGAATGCTTACAGGTGCTCATCTACGTTGTAAGAAGATGCAGCTTCTTCTTTCAGTTTGCCATTGGTGCTTACCAGCAATGTGCCCTGAACATAGTTTTCGTTGTGCTGAGAAGCATCCAGTCCCATTTCTTCATCTTCAGAGCTAACACGCAAAGGCAATACCAGGTCGATGAATTTGAAGATGATGAAAGATGCGGTGAAGCTGAACGCTACTGCGATGGCCATTCCTTTCAATTGTGTAATGAAGAATGCAGAATTGCCATAAGCCAAACCATCTGCACCTGCACTGTTTACAGTTTTGGTAGCGAAGATGCCGAGCAGCAACATGCCTACAATACCTCCTACACCATGGCAGGGGAATACGTCCAGAGTGTCGTCGAGTTTGCTTTTGGTTTTCAGGTGAACTGCCAGGTTAGAAACAAGGGCTGCAACCACACCAATGAAAATACTTTGTGGGATGGCTACAAAACCAGCGCCGGGTGTAATAGCTACAAGGCCAACTACGGCACCAATGCAGAATCCGAGTACAGAAGGTTTTTTGCCACGCAGAACATCAAAGAACATCCAGCTCAAACCGGCAGCAGCAGCAGCTGTGTTGGTGGTAGCGAAGGCAGATACAGCCAGGCTGTTGGCACCTAATGCAGAACCTGCGTTAAAGCCGAACCAACCGAACCAGAGCAAGCCGGTACCGATCAATACATAGGGAATGTTGGCGGGTGGAACTTCTTCTTGCAACAGTTTTGATTTGCGGGGTTTCAGTACCAATGCACCGGCAAGTGCAGCACAACCGGCAGAGATGTGTACCACTGTGCCACCGGCAAAGTCAAGAACGCCCATTTTGAAAAGGAATCCATCAGGATGCCAGGTCCAGTGTGCTAATGGCGCATAAACCAAAAGTGCGAAAAGCGCAATAAACAATATATATGCGGTAAAACGAATACGTTCTGCCACTGCCCCTACCACCAGGCCAGGGGTGATGATGGCGAACATTAATTGGAAGAGTGCGAAGAGTGGTTTGGGGATGGTGGGTGCCAGGGACCAGGGGGCGCCCGACATTACATCCTTAAAGAACAAGTGTGTGGAAGGGTTGCCGATAACACCTCCGATGGACTCGCCAAAAGACAGGCTGTAGCCAACTACAATCCAGAGTATGCTTACAATTCCCGCTGCCACTACGCTTTTGATCATAGTGCTGATAACATTCTTGCGGTGAACCATGCCACCGTAGAAGAATGCAAGTCCGGGAGTCATTAAGAATACCAAAGCTGTGGCTACCAAAATCCAGGTGATGTCTGCTCCGTTGTACAATTTGCCTTCGTCGTTGAATGTAGTGGCCGAAGGAATAAAGAGGGCGCCAATGGATACTGCCGCCAAAATGAGGAATGGAGCAATTTGCTTGATTGTTTTCTTAGCCATGAACTTGTTTTTAGGAATGAGAGAATATGCTTAATTGCTTGCACTAATATCAGTCTTTATTCAGTTAAAATTCAATTGTAACCCGAAATTGTAGAAAAAAGAATACATATTTATGTAATTAATATGTTTGAAAAAATAAACTGCGATTAATCGCAGTTTATTAGGATTTTATTTAATGAAACTGAAATGGATGCTGGCTTCCTTACTTTCGAGCAGGGAAGTGCCCATAAGGTATTCATCCACTTTCCGGGCGCATTCGCGACCCTCACTGATGGCCCAAACCACCAGGCTTTGGCCGCGGCGCATATCGCCACAGGCGAATACTTTAGATAATGTAGTTTGGAATTGCTGCTCAGTGGCTTTTACATTTCCTCTTTCGTCCAGCTCCAATTCAAGGTCGTTTACAATACCCTGGTGCTGGGGATGTACAAAGCCCATGGCCAGCAGTACCAGTTCGCAAGGAATTTCACGTTCCGAGCCTGCTACTTCTTGGAATTTCAATGGGCGTCCGTCCGGGGTCAGTTCCCAGTTGAGATCCACTATTTTCAACGCCTTCAGTTCGCCTTTTTCGTTAGCAATGAATTCTTTGGTAGCAATTGCCCAGTGGCGTTCGCAACCCTCTTCGTGGCTGCTGGTAGTTTTCAGCAACATAGGGTAAGTGGGCCATGGCATGCTCTTGCTTCTGTTGGCAGGAGGCTGGGGTAGCAGTTCAAACTGGGTTACAGATTTTGCACCCTGGCGATTGCTGGTACCTACGCAGTCGCTGCCGGTATCGCCACCACCAATCACCACTACATTTTTGTCGGTGGCAAGAATGGCTTCGCTGGAGTTGCTGCCTTCAAAACCCCGATCCTTTGCGAAATCAATGGAGGGGTCGGCTACTTTTTTATTTTGCTGCTTCAGGAACTGCATGGCATAGTGTACTCCCTTGGTGGATCTGCCTGTAACCGGCAGGTCGCGGGGAACGGTAGAACCGCCGGCCATTACCACTGCATGAAACTCACGCAGCAGGTCGCCGGAAGAAATATCGGTACCTACTTCTGTATTGCTTTTAAATACTACACCTTCCTGTTCCAATAATGCAACCCTTCTGTCTATTACCCATTTTTCTAATTTGAAATCGGGGATACCATAGCGCAACAAGCCGCCTGGCTTGTCGTCACGTTCATACACAGTTACAGAATGGCCTGCTTTATTGAGTTGAGCAGCAGCGGCCAAACCTGCAGGGCCTGAGCCCACCACAGCAATTTTTTTGCCGGTACGCATCAATGGTGGCGCTGCTGTTACAAATCCATTTTCAAAAGCAATTTCAATAATATGCTTTTCAATCTCTTCAATGGTAACCGGTGGCTGATTGATACCGAGTACACATGCGCTTTCGCAAGGGGCTGGGCAAATGCGGCCGGTAAATTCAGGAAAGTTGTTGGTGTAGCTTAATATGTCGTACGCTTCTCTCCAGTTCTTCCTGTACACGGCATCATTGAATTCGGGAATTACATTACCCAGCGGGCATCCGCTATGGCAAAATGGAACCCCGCAGTTCATGCACCTTGCTGCTTGTTCGTTCAGTTTCTTTTCCTGAAACTTTTCTACAAATTCATTGTAGTCATTTATTCTTTGCTCTACCTGGCGCTTCGAAGGCAGTTCCCGGGTAAATTCCAAAAATCCTGTGGGCTTTCCCATATTCGAATGTTTTCTTTCGGTTGATAGTTGTTGGTAAAAACGATTAAGCCAATGGTTGCTTCACGCCAGCTTGAGCTTTTGCCTGCAGTACTTTCTTGTAATCCTTAGGGAACACTTTTACAAACTGACGCAATGCGTTTTGCAAATCGGTCAGTATATAATTGGCAACACTACTATTGGTAAGCGCTCCATGTTTTTCAAGTTGTTCTTTCAGGAATGCGCCATCCTGGTCATCGCATGGGTCGAGGTCTACCATTTCCAGGTTGCACCTGTCTTGCAGCAACTGGTTAGGGTCGTACACGTAAGCCACGCCACCACTCATACCTGCAGCAAAGTTTCTACCGGTTTCGCCCAGCACAATCACTTTACCACCGGTCATGTATTCGCAACCGTGGTCGCCTACGCCTTCAACAACAGCCAGGGCGCCGGAGTTACGCACAGCAAAACGTTCGCCTGCTTTACCACGTATGAAAGCTTCACCATCGGTGGCGCCATACAAGGCTACGTTACCAATAATGATATTGTCTTCGGGTACAAAGCTTGCCTGCTTGAATGGATACACGATCAACTTGGCACCACTCAAACCCTTACCAAAATAGTCGTTGGCATCGCCTTCCATTTCGAGGGTTATGCCCTTGGTACAAAATGCGCCAAAGCTTTGACCCGCTGTTCCGTTGAAGGTGAAATGAATGGTTTCTGGAGCCAATCCAATAGCGCCATACTTGCGGGTAATTTCGTTGGACAACATCGTACCACAGGTACGGTCGGTATTGATGATGGGAAGGGTAGCTCTTACCTTTTCCTGATTTTCCAAAGCAGGTGCAGAAAGCTCTAACAATTTCCTGTCGAGCACTGCCTGCAAACCGTGGTCTTGCTTTTCGGAGCAATACAATGTAGTGCCGAAAGAAGGCTCTTTGTACAGCAGGTCTTTCAAATCAAGATTCTTGTATTTCCAGTGGTCGATGTTTTCGCGAACCTGCAAGAAGTCAACCTGGCCTACCATTTCGTTGATAGTGCGGAAGCCCAGTTCGGCCATGATCTCACGCAACTCCTGCACCAGGAAGTGGAAGAAGTTTACAACGTGGTCGGCTTGACCGCTAAACCTTTTCCTGAGATCCGGATCTTGTGTGGCTACACCCACAGGGCAGGTATTGAGGTGACATTTGCGCATCATGATGCAACCTTCTACCACAAGGGCAGCAGTGGCTACACCCCATTCTTCAGCGCCAAGCAATGCGGCAATAGCAATATCGCGGCCGGTTTTCATTTGGCCATCGGCCTGCACCACTACACGGCTACGCAGCCTGTTTTTTACCAGTGTTTGATGTGTTTCTGCAAGGCCCAGTTCCCATGGCAAACCCGCGTGGCGGATAGAGCTGATGGGAGATGCACCTGTACCTCCATCGTGACCAGCAATAAGCACTACATCGGCTTTCGCTTTTGTAACACCGGCAGCAATGGTGCCTACGCCGGCTTTGCTCACCAGCTTCACGCTGATACGAGCACGACGGTTGGCATTTTTCAAATCGAAGATCAACTGTGCCAAATCTTCAATGCTATAAATGTCGTGGTGAGGAGGAGGAGAAATAAGGCCTACTCCGGGAGTGGAATGACGTACACGGCCGATCCATTCGTCCACTTTATGACCGGGCAGTTGTCCGCCTTCACCGGGCTTGGCACCCTGGGCCATTTTAATTTGTAATTCTTCCGCTTCGGTGAGGTACTGGCTGGTTACACCAAAACGTGCAGAAGCCACCTGCTTGATAGAGCTACGCATGCTATCGCCATTGGCTAGCTTGATATAGCGAGTTTCGTCTTCGCCACCTTCGCCGGTATTGCTTTTGGCACCAATGCGGTTCATGGCAATGGCCAAAGTAGTATGCGCTTCCCAGCTAATAGAACCAAAACTCATAGCGCCGGTAGCAAAGCGTTTCAAGATGGTTTCTGCAGATTCTACTTCTTCAATTTTTACAGAAGGGCGCAGCTTTTTAAACTCCAGCAATCCACGCAATGTTGCGGCTTTTTGCGTTTGGTCGTTTACAAGCTTGCTATACTTTTTGAAAGTGCTGTAATCGTTGGTAGCAGTGCTGTGTTGCAGCAGGTGAATGGTTTGCGGGTTGAACAAATGGTATTCCCCTTTGCGTTTCCATTGGTACACGCCACCTACAGGCAGGCGATCGTGTGGAATTTCTTTTTTGCTGAATGCAAAGAAATGCTTGGCCAACACTTCTCTTGCAATACCATCGAGGCCCATGCCTTCAATGCGGCTTACTGCACCGGTGAAGTATTGATCTACTACCGATTTATTGATACCAATGATCTCGAAAATTTGTGCACCCTGGTAAGATTGCAGTGTGCTGATACCCATTTTGCTGAACACTTTCAACAGGCCTTCGTTCACCGCTTTGATATAATTCTTTTTCAGAATTTCAATATCAATATCGGTCTGCAACTTGTCGGTGATCTTCATGTCGCGGATAGAACTCAATGCCAGGTATGGGTTGATGGCAGTGGCACCAAAACCAAGCAGGCATGCAAAATGGTGTACTTCCCATACATCACCGGCCTCCACTACAATACCCACTTTACCGCGGTATCCTTTGCGGATAAGGTGGTGATGCACTGCTGCAGTAGCTAACAATGTAGGAATAGGAGCGTGGTCGCTATCGATAGCACGGTCACTGAGGATGAGTACTTCAAATCCGTCTTCAACAGCATCTACTGCGTATCGGCAAATGCGGTCTAGTGCACGCTTGAGTGAGCCTGGGTTTCCATCGGCTCTAAAATAACTCTGCAATGTTTTAGCCTGGAAAATGCCGGTGTCGATACTCCTGATCTTTTCCAATTCGTGGTTGGAAAGAATAGGATGCTTCAAGGCTACCGTATGGCAGCTCAGTGGGTCTTCGCTCAGCAGGTTGCCGTTATTACCCACAAAAGTAGCAAGGCTCATTACCAGTCTTTCCCTGATAGGGTCGATAGGAGGGTTGGTTACCTGTGCAAACAATTGCTTGAAGTAATAAGTAAGATGCTGTGGCTGGTCGCTCAATACAGCAAGCGGCGTATCGGTGCCCATAGAACCAATTGGTTCTTTGCCATCTACCGCCATAGCGGAAATGATGGTATCCAGGTCTTCGGAAGTGTATCCAAATACTTTTTGGTATTTAAAAATCTGGTCGTGCTCCAAGTGCGTGAACATGATCCTTGGTTCGGGCAGTTCTTCCAACCTGATCTTGTATTTATTCAACCAGTCGCCATAAGGCTTACCGTTGCAAATTTCATTTTTTACTTCATCGTCGCTGATGATGCGTTCCTGCTCCATATCCACCACAAACATTTTGCCGGGTTGCAGGCGTCCTTTTTCAATAATGGTGGATGGATCAACTGGCAGGGTTCCCGACTCCGATGACATGATCACACGGTCGTCGTTGGTAACACAATAGCGGGAAGGGCGAAGGCCGTTTCTGTCAAGAGTGGCGCCAATAATTTTACCATCGGTAAATGAGATAGAAGCCGGGCCATCCCAGGGTTCCATCAAGCAGGCGTGGTATTCGTAGAATGCTTTTTTTGCAGCATCCATTTCGCTGTTTTCGTCCCATGCTTCAGGAATCAGCATCATCATTACATGCGGCAAACTGCGGCCTGTAAAGCTGAGCAATTCTATCATGTTATCGAGGCAGGCACTATCACTTTGTCCACCGGTTACAATGGGCAACAGCATTTCCATTTCTTCGTTGGTGAAGAATGGAGAAGTGAAACCTTTTTCGCTACTGCGCAGCCAGTTTAGATTGCCTTGCAGTGTATTGATCTCACCGTTGTGGGCAATGAACCTGAATGGTTGTGCCAGCTTCCAACTGGGGAAAGTGTTGGTAGCAAAACGGCTATGCACCAGGCCAAATGCACTGGTTAAAGTTTTTTGAGAGAGGTCGGGGAAATACTTGCGCACCTGCATGCTGGTAAGCTGTCCTTTGTACACCAATACTCTTGATGACATAGAGGCAACATAGAAACCAACAGCATCCTGCTTCACCGTATTGTTGATGAGATGCGATGCATAATTGCGCAGCACAAACAACTTTCTATCGAACTCGAGTTGGTCGTTAATTTGGTCGGGGCATTTAATAAACACCTGTTCCATTTCGGGCTCTACAGACAATGCTGTTTCGCCAATATCACTGGTGTTTACCGGTACTCTTCTATACCAGATAATTTCGAGGCCCAGCTGTTCTGCAGTGCGGTTGAACGTATCGCGGCAAGCTTCGCGGTTGGTCACATTTTTTGGAAAGAAAATGACACCCACGCCATACTTACCTACTGCGGGTAGCATAACGCCCACTTTCAGTGCTTCTGCATACAAAAATTCATGGGGAATCTGGATCATCAGACCGGCACCATCGCCGGTATTCACTTCGCATCCACATGCGCCGCGATGTTCCATGTTCTCCAATACAGTTAATGCATCGGATACATGTTGATGCGATTTTTTCCCTTTAATGTGGGCCACAAAACCAATGCCACACGCATCGTGCTCGAAAGCGGGATCGTATAATCCAACTTGCTTTTCTCTCATTTTTGCCTCTGTTAAGTTTGTTTAACGATTTCTCATTTTTACTAAAACACAGGCAAGCAATCGGATAAAAATAGGAATATTCTCTATTAATATGACTAAAACGTTAACAAAAGATTACTCACATCATACTCTCTTACACCAGGTATCCAAATAAATGGTCGTCTTTATTGATCTCAGAATAATCAATGTGAAAACGCTCCAGGTTGAGAATCAATGCTTCGTAATCCGATTTTTGTTGCAGTTCTATGCCTACCAATGCCGGCCCTTGTTCTTTATTTGTTTTTTGCATGTACTCAAATCGGGTAATATCGTCGTTTGGCCCCAGTACGTTATTCACAAATTCGCGGAGGGCACCGGGGCGCTGCGCAAATTTGATAAGGAAATAATGCTTGAGCCCGGCGTATTGTAGTGCCCGCTCTTTTATTTCGGGCATGCGGTCGATATCATTGTTACCTCCGCTCACAATACATACTACGGTTTTACCCTTTATTTGGTTTGCAATATTATCTAATGCTGCAATGGAAAGTGCACCGGCAGGTTCTGCTACTATAGCCAGCTCATTGTACAGGCTCAAAATGGTAGCACATACTTTACCCTCCGGTACCAGGTGCATGGTGTGTAATACTTCTTTGCAAATGTTGAAAGTGTAATCTCCCACACGTTTTACGGCGGCGCCATCTACAAAGCGATCGATAGATTCTAATGTTACCGGTTGCTGGGCACGCAAAGCTTCAGACATGCTTGGTGCGCCTTCCGGCTCCACTCCAATTAAAATGGTAGATGGACTCAGGGTTTTAAAATAATAACCCACACCTGCCGATAACCCGCCGCCGCCCACAGGCATTATCAGGTAATCGATATTCGACAGGTCTTCAAAAATTTCTTTTCCAACCGTTCCCTGTCCTTCAATGATCCTATAATCGTCGAATGGGGGAATGAAGGTCATTTGGTGGGTGGCAGTATATTTTTTGGCAGCTTCTGCACAGTCGTCAAAAGTGTCGCCCACCAACAACACTTCAATATTGCTGCCGCCAAACATTTTTGTCTGGCTAACTTTTTGCCTGGGGGTGATTACAGGCATGAACACTACGCCTTTAATACCCAGTCGGCTACAGCTATAGGCAAAGCCCTGTGCATGATTTCCGGCACTGGCACACACCACGCCTTTGGCCAGCGTTTCGGGCGATAGTTGACTGATGAAGTTGTAAGCACCACGAAGTTTATACGAACGAACCACTTGCAGGTCTTCTCTCTTCAAATACACATTGGCCTCAAATTTTTTGCTGAGCGTTTGGTTGTATTGAAGGGGCGTACGCACCACCACCTGCTGCAATCTTTCGGCTGCAGCATCAATATTCAATTGATAGGTTGTAAATGGGGGGTACATGCAGAGTAGGTGATGAAACCCCACCGGCGCACAAAGTGAACCGATGAGGTATATTTAGTTGAATTTTTATCGCAGAAAATGCAGGGCTTATGCCTGGTTTTCCGGACGCAGGCTTCTTACAGTTTTGCCCGCTTGCCACATTTCGCTGTTGCGAAGTTCTTCGAGTTCTGCTTCCAGTTTTACGCGGTAGTCCGATTGGCTGTTCAGGTCAATAGAACGCTGGCTTTCTTTACCGGTTGCAACGCTTTCGTACAAATCGGAGAATACAGGCAATGTAGCGTCACGGAATTTTTTCCACCAATCCAATGCGCCACGTTGTGCAGTGGTAGAACAGTTGGCGTACATCCAGTCCATTCCATTTTCTGCTACCAATGGCATCAGGCTTTGAGTAAGTTCTTCTACAGTTTCGTTGAAGGCTTCAGAAGGAGTATGTCCTTTAGAACGCAAAACCTGGTATTGTGCAGCAAAAATGCCCTGGATAGCACCCATGAGTGTACCACGTTCGCCGGTCAAATCGCTGAATACTTCTTTTCTGAAATCGGTTTCGAACAGGTATCCACTACCTACTGCAATACCCAATGCTACTACGCGGTCTTTTGCTTTACCGGTTGCATCCTGGTAAATAGCGAAGCTACTGTTGAGGCCGCGACCTTGCAGGAACATGCGACGCAGTGAAGTGCCCGAACCTTTTGGTGCTACGAGGAATACGTCAACATCAGCAGGAGGAATAATGCCGGTTTGCTCGTTGAAAGTGATACCAAAACCATGAGAGAAATACAAAGCTTTACCAGGTGTAAGGTTTGCTTTTACAGTTGGCCACAATTCAATTTGTGCAGCATCGCTCAGCAGGTAGCAAATGATAGTACCACGCTTCAGCGCTTCTTCAATATCGAACAAGCTTTCGCCGGGTACAAACCCATCGGCTACTGCTTTGTCCCAGCTCTTAGAGTTTTTGCGCTGTCCAACGATCACGTTGATGCCATTGTCGCGTTGGTTCAATGCTTGTCCGGGGCCTTGCACGCCGTATCCGATTACAGCTACAGTTTCGTTTTTCAATACTTCCTGCGCTTTTGCTAACGGAAATTCTTCGCGGGTTACTACGTTTTCTTCAACGCCGCCGAAATTTAATTTTGCCATGATTCGAGTATTTGTTGTTTGTTGGTTTTTATGATAAATGGATGGTTACATACTGAACACTTCTTCTTGTTGTCCCAGGTAGTCGTTTTCTGTTACGGCTTCTCCCGGTTCTCTTTTTTCAAACTGCATGAGTTTGCTGTGGAAGCCGGCGCTCGCTTTAATAATGGCAACCCTGGCGCTGCGTACAAACTCAATGAGCCCGTAGGGTTCCAGTACTTTAATGAGATTGTCGGTTTCCTCGCGTTGGCCACTCACTTCAAATACGGTGTAGTCTTTCCGGATCACTACTGCTTTAGCGCCATGCTGGCTCAACAAGCGTTCTACTTTTACTTCTTCAGCAATTACTTCGGTTGGCACTTTGTATAGTGCCAGTTCCTGCCAAATAATTTCGCTGTTGGTATTGTAGTATGCTTTCAAAACTTCCACCTGCTTTTCAATCTGGCGGCAGAGTTTTTTTACCACTTCTTCCTCTTCAGTAATTACGATGGTGAAGCGGTGTACACTTTCTACTTCAGAAGGAGAGGTGTTGAGGCTTTCGATATTGATTTTTCTTCTCGAAAAAATGATTGCGATCCTATTCAGTAATCCAACCTGGTTTTCGGTATATACAGTAATGGTAAATTCTTGCTTTTGCATGGTAGTAAGTTTTAGATTTCTTCTTTACTCAAAACGATTTCAGAAACGCCACGGCCCTGCGGAACCATGGGGAATACGTTATTTTCTTTACCCACCATCACTTCCAGCAAATAGCTGCCATCATGTTCGAGCATGGTTTTCAGCGCTGCTTTCAATTGTGCTCTATCCGAAATACTTTGGCCTTCGATATAGTATCCTTTTGCTACCTGTACAAAATCAGGGCTTGTAATATCTACAAATGAATAACGCTTTTGGTGGAAGAGTTGCTGCCACTGGCGTACCATGCCCAAAAACTGGTTGTTCAAAATCAGGATCTTTACATTGGGCTTATACTGCATGATAGTGCCCAATTCCTGGATGGTCATTTGAAAACCACCATCACCAATTATGGCTACTGTAGTACGGGATGGATCGCCGAAAGCCGCACCAACAGCCGCTGGCAGGCCAAAGCCCATAGTGCCCAATCCGCCACTGGTGATATTAGCTTTTGTGTTATTCATTTTTGCATACCTGCATGCTACCATTTGGTGTTGGCCCACATCGGTTACAATAATGGCATCGCCATTGGTCAATTCGTTCAGTGCTTTTAATACTTCACCCATCGACATTACATCACCAGTTGGATTCATTTCTGGGTCGATGCAAATGGATTGTTCTTTTTGCAAACAGTCCTGGAATTTTTGCAGCCAGGCATCGTGCGTTTTGTTTTCAACCAATGTAGTTAACAAAGGCAGTGTTTCTTTACAATCGCCCCAAACCGGCACCGTTGTTTTTACATTCTTGTCAATTTCTGCAGGGTCAATATCGAGGTGAATTACTTTGGCTTGCTTGGCATATTTATCGAGCCTGCCTGTAACCCTGTCGTCGAAACGCATACCCACTGCAATGAGTACATCACATTCGTTGGTGAGTAGGTTAGGACCGTAGTTGCCATGCATGCCCAGCATACCAACGCCCAGTGGGTGATCGGTAGAAATAGCACTCATGCCCATAATGGTCCATGCTGCAGGCAGCCCGGCTTTTTCAATAAATGCTTTGAATTCATTTTCTGCCTTGCCGAGAATAACGCCTTGTCCAAAAATTACAAAAGGTCTTTTGGCTTCGTTGATCAATGCAGCAGCTTCTGCAATGTATTCAGGGCGAACAATGGGCTTGGGCCTGTAGCTACGGATATGATCGCATTTTTTGTAGCCTTCGTATGCAAACATTTGCAATTGTGCATTCTTGGTAATATCAATAAGCACAGGGCCGGGGCGACCACTACCTGCTATATAAAATGCTTTGGCCAATACGGCGGGAATTTCGGTAGCATCCGTAACCTGGTAATTCCATTTGGTAACAGGTGTAGTGATGTTGATCACATCTGTTTCCTGGAATGCATCTGTACCCAGCAAATGCGCAAACACCTGCCCGGTAATGCATACAACAGGTGTGCTGTCTATCATGGCATCGGCAAGACCTGTAACCAGGTTGGTAGCGCCGGGACCGCTGGTAGCAAATACTACACCGGTTCTGCCGCTGGCTCTTGCAAAGCCCTGTGCAGCATGAATAGCTCCTTGTTCATGGCGAACCAGTATATGTTTTAATGATTCGGAATAATCGTACAAGGCATCGTAGATGGGCATGATAGCGCCACCGGGATATCCAAAAATGGTGTCTACATTTTCTGCAACCAATGCTTCGAGTACTGCTACGCTTCCGCTAATTTGAGTGGTAGCTGTTTCTGCTTTGGGTGATTGCTTTATTTCCAATGTTTCCATAAAAACTTTTTTCTGTTGGTGATTCAAACATTATGCTTCATCGGTCACACATCCTTGCGATGCATCTTTTACCGATTGGGCATACTTAAACAAAACGCCTTTGGTTTCTTTTAGTGCCGGTTGTTTCCAACTTTTCTTGCGTTCAGCTATCACGTCGTCCGAAACTTTTAAGTTGATGGTTCTTGTAGCTGCATCAATTTCAATGATGTCGTCATCTTCTACAAAGGCGATGAGTCCGCCTACAAATGCTTCGGGGGTGATATGGCCTACCACAAAACCATGTGAGCCGCCACTAAATCTTCCATCCGTGATCAACGCTACGTCTTTTCCAAGACCTGCTCCCATAATGGCTGAAGTGGGTTTTAGCATTTCAGGCATACCTGGGGCGCCCTTGGGTCCCTCGTAGCGTATAACGACGACGTCACCTTTTTTCACCCTGCCATTGGCAATGCCTTGCACCAAATCTTTTTCACCGTTAAATACCCTTGCGGTTCCTTCAAATCTTTCGCCTTCTTTACCACTGATCTTTGCCACACTTCCGTTTTCGGCCAAGTTGCCAAATAACATTTGCAGGTGGCCTGTTTCTTTCAGCGGTGTTTCGAGTGGTACAATTATTTGTTGTGTTTCGAAACTCAGGTCGGGAGCATCGGCCAGGTTTTCGGCTACTGTTTTTCCGGTTACGGTTAAGCAGTCGCCATGCAGCAAACCTTTTTTCAATAAGTATTTCATTACAGCAGGTACACCACCATGTGCGTGCAGGTCCTGCATCAAATATTTACCGCTTGGTTTAAAGTCGGCCAGTACAGGGGTTTTATCGCTGATGCGTTGAAAATCCTGGATGCTTAGATCGATGTCTACGCTTTTGGCCATGGCAATAAAATGCAGTACAGCGTTGGTGCTGCCACCGAGGATCATGATGAGTGTAATGGCATTTTCAAATGCCTTTTTGGTCATGATGTCACGGGGCTTAATATCTTTTTCAAGTAGGGTTCTCATGGCTTTTCCTACTTCTGTACATTCGGTTTCTTTATCGCTGCTGGTAGCAGGGTTGGATGAAGAGAAAGGAAGACTCATACCGAGTGCTTCAATGGCACTGGCCATAGTGTTGGCAGTGTACATACCACCACAGGCACCTGCGCCGGGGCAACTGTTTTTTACCACCTGCTTAAAATCTTCGGGCGTAATGGTGCCGGCAATTTTTTGGCCCAATGCTTCGAATGCAGAAATAATATTCAGGTCCTGTCCTTTGTAATGACCGGCCGCAATAGTGCCACCATATACCATGATCGAAGGGCGATTCAAACGGCCCATGGCCATGAGGGCGCCGGGCATATTTTTATCGCATCCGGGGATAGCGATCAATCCATCGTAATAAAAACCACCACAAACAGCTTCAATGCTATCAGCAATAATATCGCGGCTTACCAGGCTGTAACGCATACCATCAGTGCCATTGCTAATGCCATCGCTAATGCCAATGGTATTAAAAATGAGTCCAACCAGTTCGCTATCCCACACGCCTTTTTTTACCAGCTTTGCCAGGTCGTTCAGGTGCATATTACAAGTGTTGCCATCGTATCCCATGCTCACTATACCCACCTGCGGTTTGGCCAAATCTTCTTCGGTCAATCCAATGCCGTACAACATGGCTTGTGCAGCTGGTTGTGTTTCATCCTGTGTAATCGTCTTGCTGTATTTGTTTAGTTCGCCCATGATCTGTTGATTCGATTGTTACTAATGGTTTGCTATTTATTTTTCTACTACTAATGCTTTGTATGCTTGTTGAATGGTATAACCAAGGCTTTGGTTCCAGGGCAGTGTGAAAGCGTGTTGGTTGATCTTTTGAATGCCGATAACTTCGGCTGCGGTGCCGCAAAAGAAAGCACTTTCTGCCTTTTCAATTTCAGAGGGGTGGATAACTCTTTCTTCCACCTGTATTTGCAGCCCCCGGCATAGTTCCAATACAGTGGCTCTTGTAATGCCCGATAAGATATTTCCCAGTGCCGGCGTTACCAGTTTTCCGTTTACCTGTAAAAAAATATTCGCACCGGGGCCTTCGGCAATATTTCCCTCCCTGTCTATCAGCAGGGCTTCGTCGAATCCCTTTGCTTTGGCTTGTTGGCTTGCCAAAATGCTATTCACATAATGTCCGCAGGCTTTGGCCTGTATTGGAAATGCTTTTGGATTGGGCCTTTCAAAATCGGAGATAAAAACGTTCAATAATTTCTCCCCAAGGAAAGGCTCCATTGGCCATGCCTGGATGGTGATATAGGATTCGCTATTGGGGTTGAAACTCATGTTGGCTGGTGCATACACCAACGGGCGGATATAGGCATCCTGCATTTCGTTGGTGCGCAATACACTGTAAGTGGCTTCTATCAACTCGTTCACGCTCCAGCTATAGGGCAGGCCTAATGCCTGGGCCGATGCATGCAGTCTTTCGAAATGTTCAATGGGTTTGAAAATGGCTGTATTTCCTTTCACTGTTTTATAAGAACGTATGCCCTCGAACACACCGTAACCATAATGCATGGTTTGGCTATACAGGTCTATCCTGGCGTCTTTGGCTTTAACCAAATGGCCATTGTGAAAGATGATACTGTTGTCGTTGAAATATGTTGCCATACCGAAATACTTAAATAAAAAAAGTCCGCCTTTTTTGGAGGCGGACTTTCAATTATGTGAATGAAATTTGTTACATAACGAGTACTCCTCCGAATAGCGCAGGTACAATAATGACTACCACAATAATGACTATTGCAGAAGACTGATGAATACTATTTGCGAATCGGTTGAGCATTTGCTTTAATTACCTTTTCGCGAATGTAATACCTGTAGCTGAAAAAGAAAGAACTATTTTATATGATGGTGGATTTGCGCAGTTCAATATTTCCCTTGTTCACTATTTCAATCACTTTTCCCTGTATATAATCGCAGATCAAATCGCCAATGGTAGAAGTGAAATAAAAATTGATAGGGTCAATATCTTTTGTTACAAATCCGTTTTCTAATGTCCATGCTACTGCATCGCGAATGATGGTTGCTTCATTTTGTAAACCGAAATAATCAAGCATCATTGCAGCGGAAAGTATAGAGCCAATGGGATTGGCAACGTCTTTGCCGGCAGCCTGTGGGTACGAGCCGTGAATAGGCTCGAAAAGTGCTGTGGTTGAACCATAGGAAGCAGAGGGTAAAAGCCCCAGTGAGCCCGTGAGCACACTTGCTTCATCGCTAATGATATCACCAAACAAATTTTCGGTGAGAATAATATCGAACTGCGAGGGATTGAGGATGATTTGCATGGCAGCATTGTCCACAAACAAATAATCTACAGTTACCTCTGGGTAGGAAGTGGCAATTTGTTGCACCACTTTGCGCCAAAGCCTGGAAGTTTCCAGCACATTGGCCTTGTCTATTAATGTGAGTTTTTTGCGGCGCTGCATGGCAGCATCAAATGCCCGGGTGGCAATGCGTACTATTTCTGCCTCGCTGTAAGCGCAGGTGTCGCTTGCATATTTGCCGTCTTCACTCAAATGTTTTTCGCCAAAATAAATACCGCCGGTCAGCTCCCTGAAAATGACCATGTCTATCCCTTCCTTCTGTTTGAATTTTACAGGAGACAGGTGATGCAGGTTGGGAAATGTTTTTATCGGGCGAAGATTGGCAAATAATTGCATGGCTTTGCGGATCCCCAGTATTCCTTGCTCGGGGCGCACTTTTGCCTGCGGGTCGTTGTCGTATTTGGGGTCGCCTACTGCACCAAACAAAACGGCATCCGAGTCCAGGGCTTTTTCGATGGTATCCTGCGGCAGTGCCTGGCCCGTTGCATCTATGGCTTCGCCGCCCAGCAGAGCACGGGTGTACACAAATTCATGACCAAATACCTCTGCAATGGTATCCAATACCTTGATGGATTGACTGGTTACTTCGGGGCCAATGCCATCGCCATATATGGTAGTTATTCTCTTCAACATGGTTTGGTCGTACTTGCTTGAACTGTGAGTAGTTAGTATTGGTTGGTGGGGTGTAGTTTGATTTTGATGGACTCTGTTTTCTTAGGCATGCGTTGCAGAGGAGATGCGAGCCTTGGCCAATTGGTGTAATTCATCTTCCATTACTTCTTTCTTGTTGTCGGCTACCACCAGGAAGGTTTCGTACAGCGCATCCACATCGTCGCGGTTAAATTCGTATCCCAGTTTGTGCAGGCGGAAGGCCAAAGCGCTGCGGCCGCTGCGGGCTGTGAGCACAATTTTTGAACCATCGGCACCTACTTCTTCCGGCGCTATAATTTCATAGTTGATCGCATTTTTAAGGAACCCATCCTGGTGAATGCCCGATGAATGGGAGAAGGCGTTGCTACCTACAATAGCTTTATTGGGCTGCACCGGCATGCGCATGGTGTCGCTTACTTTTTGGCTAATGCTGTTGAGCATGGGCGCTTTTACATCGGTATATAAGCCTAACTCATGGTGCTGTTTCATGATCATCACTACTTCTTCCAATGAAGTGTTTCCGGCTCTTTCGCCAAGGCCATTGATGGTACATTCTATTTGCCTTGCACCAGTAGATGCACCCGCAATGGAGTTGGCAGTGGCAAGGCCCAGGTCGTTATGGCAATGGCAACTGATAACAGCCCTGTCAATATTAGATACGTTGTCTACCAGGTATTGGATCTTTTGCGCATACTGATGCGGCAAGCAGTAACCCGTTGTGTCCGGAATATTCACGGTGGTAGCGCCAGCAGCAATCACTGCTTCTACTACTTTGGCGAGGTAAGCGTTGTCGCTACGGCCAGCATCTTCGCAGTAAAACTCAATATCGTCGGTAAAGCGGCGGGCGAATTTCGTTGCAGCTACCGCTCTTTCCAAAATAGCTTCACGGGTGCTGTTGAACTTATGCAGGATATGCGTGTCGGAAGTGCCGATGCCAGTATGGATGCGGGGACGCTTGGCATAACGTAGGGAAGCTGCAGCCGCTTCAATATCTTTTTCAACCGAACGGCTCAGGGCACATACGGTAGCATTTTTTATAATTTGAGCAATTTGCTTTACCGACTCAAAGTCGCCGGGCGAGGAGATGGGAAAGCCCGCTTCAATGATATCTACGCCCAACTCTTCCAGCAATAAAGCCAGTTCTACTTTTTCTGTCGTATTCAATTTGCAGCCTGGTACTTGCTCCCCGTCGCGCAGGGTGGTGTCGAATATTAAAACCTTTTCGGGCATTGGTTCGCAATTTTTTCTGGTGTAAAAATGGCAGGCTGTTTAAGTTTGTATTTGCTTGCCTGTAAATGAACAAAAACAGCCTGCAGGCCGAAAGTATCTATCTCACTGTTAGAAAATTGACCACAATTGAGAGCGTTTTACATTGGCTAGGCAATTGGAAGAGTGGGAAAATGCAGCACTGGCAAGGGTTTAAACAATTTGGAGATTACAATGCCTAACTTACAGAAAGACGATTTGTTTCAATTGATAAAGAGCCTTGGCAAGGGGGAAAAGCGGAATTTTAAGCTGTATATGCAACGCAATTCGGCGCTGGCAGAGCTGAAAGTGGTGCAATTGTTTGATGCCATGGATAAGGTGGAGGAGTACGATGAAGTGGCTATGCTGCGCAAAAATCCTTCTATTGCCAAACAGCAGCTGAGCAATTTAAAAGCCAGCCTTTACCGCCACATACTCACTAGCCTGCGGCTCATAAAGGACCCCGATAATATTGATATGCAAATGCACGAAATGCTCGATCATGTCCGCATTTTGTACAATAAGGGTCTTTACCTGCAAAGTCTGCATATACTGGATAGGGTAAAGCAGACGGCGCAGGAATACTACCAGTTCACCTATTTGGAGCAAGCCATTTTTTTCGAAAAGAAAATTGAAGCCATGTACATTACCCGGAGCATGAATGCCCGGGCAGATACACTGGCCGATGAATCGGAGCTGGTGCAAAAACGACTGCAAAATGTAAATAAGCTCAGCAACCTGAGCCTACAGTTGTACAGTTGGTATATTAAGCATGGCCATGCCCGCAACAATAGCGACAGGGATGCGGTAGAGTATTATTTCAAATCGCATGTGCCTCCCAATCCGGAGTCGCTCAAAGGCTTTTACGAGAAGCTTTATTATTACCAAAGTCAATCCTGGCTGTCATTTATTGTGCAGGATTACCTGAAGTATTATCGCTATAGCCAGCGCTGGGTTGACCTTTATCATGCCGAGCCGGCAATGATAAAAGTGGAAACCATCCAGTATATAAAAGGGATGCATAACCTGCTGGGCGCCCATTACGACCTAAAGAATGCCGACCGATTCTACGAAACGCTGCAGCATTTTGAGGCTTTTTACCAGTCGCCGGTGGTGCAGGTGAACGAGAATTATAAGATCCAGAGCTTTGTATACCTATATATATCTAAGATTCACAAGCATTACCTGGAGGGTACTTTTAGCGAGGGGCTAAATATGGTTCCGGAAATACTGGACAACCTGGAACTATATAACCTCTATATCGACAGGCACAGGGTTTTGGTGTTCTATTATAAAATAGCCTGTCTCTATTTTGGCAGTGGCGATAATGAAAAGACCATTGATTTCCTAAATAAGATCATCAATCTAAAGGCAGATCTGCGCCTCGATTTGCAATGCTATGCCAGGTTGCTGCACCTTATTGCCCATTTCGAATTGGGGAATCATTCCCTGATTCCATATCTTATTAAGTCGGTATACAGGTTTATGACCAAAATGGAAAACCTGAGCCATGTAGAAGTGGCTATGCTCAAGTTTTTGAGGGAATCGCTGCAGTTGAGCGTGAACGACGTGAAGCCTAAACTGAGGAAATTGCTGGGCCAGTTGAAGCGTTTTGAGAATAATGCTTCAGAAGCTAGGGCTTTTGCATACCTGGATATTGTAAGCTGGCTGGAAAGCAAGTTGGAGAACAAGCCGGTGGAGTTTATTATCAGGCAAAAGTTTGTAGCCAAGCAGAACATGGGCACACAAGGAGGGTAGCATAGAGTTAGGCAGCGTAATAAGGCGTCAATTTTGATACTGGTGAGAAAAACTGCCTGTATTCCGGATTTTAGAGTTTTAAAAATGCAATGTTTTGAATATCAATGGTTAGTAAAATTCTTAATAATGTGAGTAAGCGGATTGGATGCAATTTTTTAATTGCTCAAATATCCTCACATGAAACTTTGAATAGGGCAGTTCCCATATTTTTGCAGCCAGTTAGGCAAGAGTCTGATTTTGTATTTCATTCAATGTATGACTGCACCAAAACAACGGACAGAGAATTTCAGACTTTCCGGTAACACAACACACCAATCAACTGATGTTGTAATTGCTAGTTCAGCAACTATCGGACAATGCCGGTTTTTAGCGGGTATGGTTTTTGAGCAAGGCTCAATACCTAAAACTCCATCAATTATTCGGGTGAATCAAGATTGTTTCCTGTCGGGAAGTAGTGCTATTCATAGAACTGCTTTCGGGCATAAGGTAATGATTTGGAAAAAACCGGGTACAAAAAATATATGCGCAATGGGAGAACTGCAAAATGAGGGAGTATATGTAAGCTAGGGCTGCTGTGCACTATGATTTGAGCATGGGGCCTTTACCGTTTTCATGGATTACCACCTTCATTAAACGTAGTTTGAACATCACGCAATTTTCCATTTTCTGCACAGGCATCCTGTGACTGAGGTGGCGAAGCCCTGCCTTGGGGGTAGTTTTCCTACGAAAAGAAAACTATTTATATATCCTCTTTTGCATTTCTCTTTTAACTCCACACATTATCAATCTTGAATACTAACGACAAAATTTATATAGCCGGCCACCGGGGAATGGTGGGCGGGGCGATTCTACGCCACTTGCAAGGCCAGGGCTTTACGAATATTATAACCCGTACCTCCGGGGAGCTCGACCTGCGCAATCAGGCAGCCGTTCAGCAATTTTTCGAGCAAGAAAAACCGGACTATGTATTTCTAGCTGCCGCCAAAGTGGGGGGTATACATGCCAATAATGTGTATCGTGCCGAGTTTTTGTACGATAATCTGATGATGGAAGCGAATGTGATTCATGTATCTCATCAGCATGGAGTAAAAAAACTCATGTTCCTTGGCAGTAGTTGTATTTATCCCAAAATGGCACCGCAGCCATTGAAAGAAGAGTACCTGCTTACCGGCCTGTTGGAACACACAAATGAGCCTTATGCGATCGCCAAAATTGCGGGCATCAAACTATGTGATTCGTACCGCGACCAGTATGGAAGCAACTTTATAAGCGTAATGCCTACCAACCTTTATGGAATTGGTGACAATTACCATCCTGAAAACAGCCATGTGTTGCCTGCTCTCATTCGAAGGTTTCACGAGGCCAAGCTGAATAATAGCCCATCGGTTACCATTTGGGGTAGTGGTACTCCCCGCCGCGAATTTCTTTTTAGCGAAGACCTGGCCGATGCCTGCGTTTTCCTGATGCAGCACTACGACCAAAAAGAACTGGTGAATATCGGCGTGGGCGATGATCTCAGCATTCGCCAGTTAGCTGAGTTGGTTGCAGAAGTGACTGGCTATTCCGGCGATTTACTTCAAGATACAACAAAGCCAGATGGTACCCCGCGAAAACTTATGGATGTAAGTAAACTACATTCGCTGGGCTGGAAGCATAAAACGGAACTGCGGGAAGGCGTGGAAATGGCTTACCAGGACTTTTTGAAAAGAGAGAATGGAAAGGGGATAGAGAGGGTAGAAGACCTTACGCCATCTTACAATAAAAAATAAACTCAAACAATAATTAACCCCACATACACTCCCTTAGAATACTTAAAACTCAAGACACTCCATGAAAGTCGCATTAATTACCGGTATCACCGGCCAGGACGGCAGCTATCTCGCCGAACTTTTACTCCAAAAAGGATATATGGTGCACGGCATCAAGCGCCGCAGCAGCCTAATAAATACTCAACGGATTGACCAGGTTTACCAGGATCCCCACGAAACCCATTTGAATTTTCGCCTGCATTATGGCGATATGACCGATAGTACCAACCTCATTCGCATCATCCAGGAAACACAGCCAGACGAGATTTACAATCTTGCAGCGATGAGTCACGTAAAAGTGAGTTTTGATACTCCTGAATATACTGCCAATGCCGATGGTATCGGTACGCTTCGTTTATTGGAAGCCATTCGGATTTTGGGGATGGAAAAAAAGACAAGGATATACCAGGCTTCTACATCAGAGTTGTATGGACTGGTGCAGGAAGTGCCTCAAAAAGAAACCACGCCATTTTATCCTCGCAGTCCCTATGCGGTGGCCAAAATGTATGCCTACTGGATCACAGTAAACTATCGTGAGGCTTATGGTATGTATGCCTGCAATGGTATTCTTTTTAACCACGAAAGCCCTCGCCGGGGTGAGACTTTTGTAACCCGCAAAATTACCCGAGCTGCAGCAGCCATTGCACTAAGCTTGCAGGATAAACTCTACCTCGGCAACCTTGATGCACGTCGCGACTGGGGGCATGCAAAAGATTATGTGGATGCTATGTGGCGAATACTGCAATTAGACCAGCCAGAGGATTTCGTAATTGCCACCGGCGTTACAACCCCCGTACGCGATTTTGTACGGATGGCTTTTGCCGAGTTGGGTATATCGATAGACTTCAAAGGCGAAGGAGTTGGTGAGAAAGGATTTGTGGCTGCCTGTCATAACTCAGATTATCAGTTGCCCATTGGTAAAGAAGTAGTTTCTGTGGATCCTAAATACTTCCGACCTACCGAAGTAGAATTGCTGATAGGCGATCCTACCAAAGCCAAAACCAAACTTGGGTGGGAACCCCAATACGATCTTGCTACCCTGGTAAAGGAAATGGTAGCATCCGATGTTGAAGAAGCCCGTCGCAAAGGACACCAGCAATATGAGCATGTTGTTGGATAGTCGTAAGAGAGTGGATTGAAAAACACACAATTTTGTCGTTTCCAACACATCACACGGTATTGGTGCAAACCTCAAGATTCCAAATAAAATATATGCGATCTCCTCGTAGCATTCTCCTGTTAAGTGTTAGTCTGTTGCTTTTTTTGGCCTCCTGCAAAAACAGTAAACAATTGGCCTATTTCCAGGATCTCAGTGATACCAGCAGGGTACAAGCTGTGCAATTGGCACCACATGAACCCTTACGCCTGCAACCCGATGACCAGGTACAAATTACTATTAGTAGTACATCTCCAGAAGCGGCACAATTTTTCAACCTCATGACTGCCACGCCTGTAGCAGGTGTAGCAGGTATTGGTGTTACAGGTGCCAATATGCCCAGCCAGTCATTTGCCAACGTGTATGCCGTAAACCAGCTTGGCCATGTGAGTTTACCGGTATTGGGCGATTTGACAGTGGTAGGCTTGTCGACAGAAGAACTGAAAGCGAAAATATCAGGGGAGTTGAAAGATTATTTGAAAGACGCAGTGGTAGCCGTTCGACTCACCAATTTTAAAGTAACCGTAATTGGGGATGTACAAAAACCAATTGTTGTACCGGTGGAGGGAGAACGTATCAATGTATTAGAAGCTTTAGGCGCTGCAGGTGATATGACTGTGTATGCCAATCGTTTCAATGTAAAAGTGGTACGAAAGACTGGTAACCAAATGGAAGTGGCTCATCTCAATTTCAATACCAGTAAAGCCATGCAGTCACCCTATTTTCAGTTACGGCAGAATGATGTGATTTACGTAGAACCCAACAAGAATAAAGGAATGTTGGGCGAAAGCTGGCAGATTTGGGTGCCGGTGGTTACCAGTTTTTTATCCCTTCTTATAGTGGCAATCACTAGCGCTAGATAATACATTGCGGTAAAGACAAATTTAAAATTTTCAAAGGTTTTTAGATGTCAGTAACGAATAACGATTTGCAGGGTTTTGCACAAGAACAGGAGGATACAATTGATATAAAGGAATGGCTCTTTCGTCTCTTGCGGTTATGGCCCTGGCTTATTAGCAGCATTATACTTTGCATCTTATCAGCATGGTTATATCTCCGATACACTGAGCCGGTTTACCAGAGCAAGGCCACCATCCTAATCAAAGATGAAAAAAAGGGAGGGGCTGGCATGCTCGACAATTCCATGTTTAAAGAGCTTGGTATAGGAGGGAATGGTAAGTTGGTTGAAAATGAAACGGAAGTACTCCGTAGTATCGACTTGGTGGAAGCTGCCGTTCGCCGCGAAAATTTATATATTGATATACGTAATGTGGGAAGGGTGGTTGACTTTACTGTATATGGTAATGAAGTGCCCTTTATGCTCGAAATTGCTAATCCGGATACGCTGAAGGCAGAGTTGCAATGGGTATTGGATACAAAATCTACGCCTTGGGCCTTACAAGTGAAAGCTGGGGACGATTATAGACCTGTTGTGCTGGGTTCCTGGTACACTTACCAAAACCTACGCTATCGCATTTGGCCCAATATTAAATACCGGAAAGTTTCGAAAGAAGTAGAAAATATTAGGCCTGCTTATGAGATTAACTTATATCCAATTGATGAGGTGGCTCTTAGTTTGCAGAAAGTACTTGAAGTGCAACCGGTAAGCAAAATGGCTTCGGTGATCAATCTTTCTTTGAAATATCATCATACTGAAAGAACTACTAATATCTTAAAAGCAATTATTGAAATTTACAACCAGCAGGGGCTTGAAGATAAGAATCTCATCACCGCCAATACTATGGACTTTCTGAATGAAAGGCTCAGAATTGTAGAAGGGGAATTGAAAGGGGTAGAAGGTAGGGTGGAGCGGTTTAAGACCAGTAATAGAATAACCAATGTCTCGGCTGAGGCTGAAACCTTTCTTGAACAAGCTAAAGAAATAGACCAGCAGAAAGCGGAAGAAGAAACCAAGCTGAATATGGTGGAGGCGCTTGAAAAGGAGCTGCTGTTGAACCAGGACAATCCCCGGCTTGTACCCAGTAGTCTGGGCATTGTGGAACCAAGCTTGGTAGTGTTGATACAACGGCACAACGAATTGCTACTTCGTCGGGATAATTTGGCAGAAAGAGCCGGTGCTCGAAATCCTGCTCTGGTCGACTTAGATAATTCGGTGAAATCTCTCCGCATTACCTTGCTCGATAACGTGCGGAGCCTGAAGGCGGGTTTTATCATTGCGCTCAACGATGTAAAGCGGCAGGACAGCAGGCTAAACAGTCGCTTAACCAATATGCCATCGATAGAGAAAGACCTGATCCAGATAAGTCGCGACCGAAACGTGAAAGAGCAACTTTATCTTTTTTTGTTGCAAAAACGGGAGGAAAGCGCCATTAGCCTTGCCAGTTCCGTTACCGATACTCGGATAATTGAAAAATCCAGGTCATTAGGAAAAGTGAAGCCTAAAGGCATGATTATTTATTTGATAGCGTTGGTCTTGGGACTATTTCTTCCTATCCTCGTTTTGGTCATTCTCGACTTCTTCGACAATAAAGTAGGTAGTATAAAAGAAGTGGAAGCCCGTTGCAAAGCGCCACTGCTGGGCGAAATCAGCCATGTAAAAAAATTGTATGGCCCCATTCAGATAACTACAGATACCAGGACGGTGGTGGCAGAGCAATTACGGTCCATTCGTACCGCTATCACGTTTACCGGCAAGGGTAAAGATGTGCATACCATACTAATCAGCAGCCATCGCCCAGGGGAAGGAAAAAGTTTTACGAGCCTCAATCTTGCTGCCAGTTACGCACTACTCAATAAAAAGGTAGTGATATTGGAATTTGACCTACGGAAGCCCAGGGTGTCTAGGTATCTTGGGTTAAATCCTACTGCGGGTATCAGTACTTATTTAAGCCGGGATATAGATTTAGATGAGTTGTTGTTGCCGATAAAAGAACAGAAAACAAACAACCTGTTTATGCTGCCGGCTGGTCCCATACCACCCAATCCTGCAGAATTAATACTAGGAGATCGAATGCAGCAAATGATCGACAAATTGCGGGAACGGTTTGATATCATCATAATAGATACACCGCCATTTAGCGCCGTGACAGATGCAATTTTACTACAACGTTTTGCAGATATCAGTGTAGTGGTGTTACGACAAGGGTATACAGTTAAGGAAGCGTATCAATTTCTAAACCAACGTTTACAGAATAATCCGGAGTATCCTTTATATGCCATCTTGAACGGGGTTGGGAAAACTCAAAAATATAATTACGGGACTAGTTATGGTTATGGTTATGGTTATGGAGAAAATGAAAAGTAGGGGACTAGAATAGGGAAACAGCCGTATAGTATGATAGGTGCTTACGATTGAAGTGATACATTGTATCTCAGAAATCTCAATGCGTTATATAAGCCATGTGGTGCATCCTGCAAAAAATATTAATGGAGGATTTTGTAATTATTACCTGTAATACTAAGCCTGTATGGGAGTTCGTGCATATAGCTCTTGCTGAAGCGGGAATTGATTGACTTCTGCAGGGAGAACGAAAATAAATTAGCTAAAGTTTCGGCCTGCAACAGCCTTTTATACCAATTAGAATTGTGTTTTGTGATTGTGTGAATATATCCCTGAAATTATCGCCCTAATGAAGTAGATATATTAATTGGGAATCTTGCCAAATCCAAAAAAAAACTGAAGTGAAATCCGCAATATGACTTTGCCGGCTTGGTGAAAGAAATGCTGGCAAGTGATTAGAAAATAGTAAGTGGAACAGATTTGGCACGAGGGGATATTGTATACGTTAGAAAAAACAGGTTTCAACTAGTATATTACTTTAATCTATTTATATGAAAATAGCCATTATTGGAAGCGGGATTTCTGGTCTTAGCTTTGCAAACCTTGTAAAGGATAAACATGAAATAGTGTTATTTGAGCGAAGTGATAGATCGGGAGGACTTATAAAGTGCGATAGGGTACAAAATGTATTATTCCATAGGGTCGGAGGTCATGTTTTTAATGCAAAGAACAAAGAAATACTGGACTGGTTTTGGTCCCATTTTGACAAAGAAAATGAATTTGTTACTACTAGGAGAAATGCTAGGGTGTGGTTCAATAACCAGATAATCGGATATCCAATTGAAAACTCTATTTATAATTTAGATGCGGATACAGTAAAAAAAATAATTTCAGAGTTGTTGGAACTGGCTAAGAAGGAGAAAAAAAATCCACTTTCGTATGATAATTTTGAGCATTTTTTAAAGGGAAGTTTCGGAGATACCCTTTATGAAATTTACTTTGAGCCTTATAATAAAAAAATCTGGAGAACTGATCTTTCTACAGTTTCCATGGAATGGTTGGAGGGTAAGTTGCCAATGCCAAATTTCATTGAAATTATAACAAGCAATGTGCTTCGTCTGGAGGAAGAAGGCATGGTTCATGCATCTTTTTTTTATCCCCGTGTGAATGGCAGTCAGTTTATTGCAGATAGGTTGAGTGCCGGGTTAAAAATAAATTATGGGCAGGAAATAACCAGCATATTACTCAAGAATGATACAATTGAAGTTGGGGGTCAAAGTTTTGATAACCTAGTGTATTGCGGAGATATTAGGAGGCTGCCTTGTGAATTAAAGTATTATCTAAGAAAGCATGATGTTGATGTTGATTATTTAGAGGGTTTAAGATCCAATGGCACTTCTAATTTGTTGTGTGAAACAGATGACAATGACTTGTCTTGGCTCTATATCCCCCAGCCTTTTACTATGGCTCATCGTATTATTTATACTGGAAATTTTAGTGAAACCAATAATAAGTTGGGGGGAAGAAAAACATGCGTAGTTGAGTTTTCAGGTCATGTGCCCCGTGCAGTGATGGAAGAGGAAATAAAGAAACTTCCCGGACATCTTAAGGGGATTGCAAGTAATTACGAACCCAACTCCTATGTGATTCAAGATAAAAGAACAAGAAATGAAATAAGTAAAGCTAAAATCGTATTGAAAGCAAAAGGAATATATCTGTTAGGTCGCTTTGCTGAATGGGAATACTATAATATGGATAAGGCTATTGAAGCTGCTTTTGCCTTAAGTAAGAATTATATGAGTTGCGAGAACTGAGAGGGGAAATACTATGAGTATTAGAAAGAATGTAGTTAATAATTTTGTCCTACAATTTGTATCGCTGCTAATGCCTCTGGTGACACTGCCTTATGTTACCAGAACTCTCAATAAAAAAGATTTCGGCAGAATAACATTTGTTGATGCATTTATTCAATATTTTATAATTTTTGCTATGCTTGGAGTCCCTTTTTATGGATTAAGGGAAATTGCAAAGGTAAAAGACGATATTGAGCGGAGATGTCAAATTACTAAGGAACTTGTTGTATTGAATTTTTCTTTAGCAATTCTGTGCATGCTACTTTTTTTATCAGTTTCATTTTTTATACCTGTATTAAAGAGTGATTTTAATCTTGTAATAATTGGTTGTATGACACTATTGTCCTACAGTTTTATGATTGAGTGGTATTTTCAGGGAGTTGAAAATTTCTCCTTTATTACAAAGAGAGGTATTTTTTTTAAATTGGCGTATACAATTTCAATTTTCTTATTTGTAAAGTCAGAGAGCGATTATGTACTTTATTATCTATTGACATGTTTGTTGATTTTTGGAAATGCATTAGTTAATTTTCTTTTCTTTCTGAAATCTAATTCTATTAGCTCATTTTCTGTATATCCCAAATCATTATTGATACATATCAAACCGCTTATGGTTTTGTTCAGTATTAATGTTTCGGTGAGTGTATATACGATATTAGATACCATTATATTGGGGCTTTTCAAAAGTCCAGTGCATGTAGCTAATTATGCAATTGCTCTAAGATTTGTTAAAGTATATTGGACTTTAATGGCGGCAATCGGTATAGTCTTAATGCCAAAAGTATCTGCGATGTTTAGCCAGGGGGATCATTCAGGAGTTGTAGATGTATTATCTAAGTCTCGAGATGTGGTTTATTTACTATCGATCCCATTTGGTTTTTTTTGCTTCATCTTTCCGAATGAAGTTTTGAATTTTTTATTTGGGCCGCAGTATAATGCTACAGATGTCTTGCGGGTTTTGGCATTTGCCCCTGTAATTATTGGAATATGTAATGTTTTTGGAACTCAATTTTTATTGCCTATTGGTAAAGAAAAGCATATTTTAAGAGCAACCATTTATGGGCTGGTCGTTAGTTTAGGTTTTAATTTTGTTTTAGATCCAATAATTGGGGATGTAGGCGCTTCAATTGCATGTATAGTCGCGGAATCCACTGTGTGTATATATATAGTTGTTAAGGCGCAACGCTATGTAAGATTGAATTTCAATCTGAAATTAATTTGCGAAATAATTTTATGCCTATTTGTTTCGACTCTTTTTGGGTATTTGCTCGGGGCTCAGTTTGGATTAAATAAATTGATTTTATCAGTTCTTCTTTACGCAGTTGTCTTTTTATTTTCTTCTGTTTTTGTTTTTAAAAACAGAATAATCATTTCCATTATTTATTTTAATAGGTAATCATAATGTCTGTCGCATTACTTGTATTGTTTAACCATAATTATGAATCAAATATAGAGAAGCTTGATAAGCTATATGTCGGTCGGTTTTCAAACGTATTCTATATTATGCCTTTTTATTCTGGTACGCGTAAAGATGTCATTGCTGTATATGAAAACTCCTATTACTTTCAAGGTTACATTTCCCATGCGCTGAGTCGTTTGGATAATTATGAGTACTATTTGGTTATAGGGGATGATGTAATGTTGCATCCTGAAATAAATGAAAATAATATTGAATTTTTTTTTGGTGTCAATGAACAAACAGCTTTTATACCAGGATTATTCCTGCTTCATGATAAAAATGAGAATAGGCCGTCGCGGCCATTTGCCCCGAATTGGATTCATACTAAAAGTGCCTTTAACTTTAAAACTGTCCAGGAGGGTAATGAATCTTTCAAGTTGATGCCTAGCTATGATGAGGCCATCAAAAAACTGGAAAGACATGGACTTAAATTTGAAAAGGGGTTGTCGTATGCTTCACATCGTTGTATCCCAGTTTTATCGCGACAATATAGTTATCGTGAAAATATTGAACGAATTAAATTAACCATTAAGAGTTTGCAATATTTATTGCGTCCAGTGCAAATGCAGTACCCAATGATAGGGTCATATAGTGATATTTTTCTCATCCCCCAACGTTATAAGGAGAAGTTTCAATTATACTGTGGCATATTTGCTTCCATGCATCTGTTTGTTGAGATTGCTTTGCCTACTGCGTTAGCTTTCGCTGCTGAATATATTGTACAGGAGATTGATTTGCCTACTACTGGTTTAACATTGTGGAATTCGCAATCGGTGAAGGAATTAGAGGATAAATATGGACGATCATTGCAAAACATCAAAATGTCTTTCCCTGAAAATACATTATATATACATCCTATAAAATTCAGTCGTTGGACTTAGTTAAAAGATTGGCAGAATAAGGAACGTGATTTAAATAAATTTAGAATGAAAATTCTTTGGTTCACCAATACGCCATCTTGTTATAAGAGATCAAAAGCTGGTTATAATGGTGGTGGTTGGATAGAGTCGCTTGAGAGACTTGTTTCAGTTGAACAGAGTGTTATGTTAGCTGTTAGTTTTTTTCATGCAGATGATTGTTTTAAAGTCGTTCAAGGGAATGTCGTATATTATCCAATTGCCTTATCCAAATCCGGAATAAAAAAACTGAAGAACAATTTATTTTATAGCAGACGCGACAAAATTGAAGTGGATTATTATTTGAGCGTAATTGAGGATTTTAAGCCAGACGTTATACATGTATTTGGTAGTGAACAGAGTTTCGGTCTAATATCTCAATACACGACTGTCCCGGTTGTGATTCATATTCAAGGTATCCTGAACCCTTATTTAAATGCTTATTTTGCTCCAGGGAATAGTAAGACAGATATTATTCTGTCTAATATTTTTAAACCTAGAAAACTTTTTCAAAAACTTAGAGAAGTAGCATTATGGAGCCGCCATGCAAAAAGAGAAGCCCATATTTTAAAAAAAAGCAATTATTTTATGGGACGGACACAATGGGATAAGGAAGTCACATTGCTTTATTCCCCGAATGCAGCATATTTTTACTGTAGCGAAGTTTTACGCGATGATTTTTATAATGCAGCAACTTGGGAATGTAAGCCAAACGGGAAAATCATTATAATGTCAACAATTTCGAAAACATCATACAAAGGATTTGACCTGATACTAAAGACGGCTAAAATTTTAAAGCAGCTAACTTCAATTGATTTTGAATGGAACGTTTTTGGAATTATTGAATATAATGAGTGGGAAGATAGATTGAAGATTAATAGTAAGGAAGTTAATATAAATTTAAAGGGAATTGTAAATAGTACATCCCTTGTGAAAAACATTCAGTTGGCAGATGTTTTTATCCATCCTTCATACATCGACAATAGTCCCAATAGTTTGTGCGAAGCTCAAATAATTGGTATACCGGTGATTTCAACTAATGTTGGTGGCATTTCCAGTTTGATTGAAAATGGAAATACCGGTTTTTTAATTCCTGCAAATGATCCATATACATTGGCAAAAAGAATTCTGGAGATCAAAGAAAATCCAGAATTTGCAAGAAAAATTGGCTACAATGCAAGGCAATTAGCACTCAAAAGACATGATAGAGATATCATCAAAACAGATCTTTTGAAAATTTACAATAAGCTTTCCGATGCAAGAAATACTCGTTAGGGCTTTTAAAGTTTGGAAAAGTTGTTGGAGTTTAATCGTATCCTTTTATTCAAAAGCAGCTTGTTCCATTGTTTTTTACTTAAATGGTGTCAAGGTTAAATCGTTTTCTTCCTATGGGGTTCCATATATTCATATTTCACTAAATGCAAAATGTTCAATCGGCAGTAACTTCAAAATGCATAATGGCGTTAAATACTCTGATTCTGGTCTAAATGGTATATGCCGCATAGAAGTTAGGGATGTAGCTATTTTAACTATTGGTGATAATGTAGGAATGAGCGATGTAACCATTTCCTGTCACGAAAAAATTACAATTGGAAATAATGTCCTCTTAGGAGTAGGTGCCCAAATTCGGGATACTGATAATCATTCATTAAACCCACAAGACCGTTTAAATAGCATTGAAGATTGGAACAATAAAAAAACTGCTCCAATTATAATTTGTCAAAATGCTTTCATTGGGGCATATTCTTTCATTTTAAAAGGGGTTACTATTGGTGAAAATTCAATTATAGGTGCGGGAAGTATCGTAACAAAGAATGTACCTGATAATGAAATATGGGCGGGGAATCCAGCTAAATTTATTGGCAAGGTTGCTGTCAACTTATTTCGGGAGAATGTAAATTGATATCTGGGAAATGTTACGGTTAGAATTGAGTGATAGAAGGTAGTTGTAGATCCCCATATTTCACCTAATTGAAGTTAGTTATATACCTGATCGCAATAATTGTGAATCTAAAATGAGATTATATAGATTTAAAGAACGGTCCTTATTAGTTTTTAATCAACGCGTATTAATATTTTTATTAATTATTGTTCAAAGTTGCGGTATTAGGTTTTTTGATGGAATAGGAAGTGTTATAACATTCGCAGTGATACTTTATTCGGCTATAAAAATTAAAAAATTTGAATTGAGGGATGCTAAAATGCTATTTTACATTTTTTTAATTCTTTTTGGAGTTTTTTTTTTAGCGCAGAATTTTTTTATATCTTCTGGAGTGTATTTGTATGGATTAGTGTTGGAAGTTTACCTATTCCTGTTGACGTATAGGAATAAGGTGAAAGAATGTTTTGTTCTTGATTTTTTCCATTGCCTAAATATTATTTTTCTTCATGCTGGAATTGGATACTTTATGTATTTTATATTCTCTACAGCATATACTCCGCATTCCTTCAATTATCAATATAATTCTCTACTTAGTTTTTTTTATGTTTCAAAGACAGATAGCGGATTGGTTCGTAATACCGGAATTTTGTGGGAACCTGGCTTGTTGCAGTTGATGATGAACTTGTTTTTGTTTTATAATATTAAAAGAAATAGTCCAGTATGGATGCTGTTAAGCATAGTGGCTGTTATTGTCTCCACCTTTTCAACTGCTGGCTATATGATTTTGGGTTTAAATTGTTTGTTTTTCATATATCATAATTATAGGACGAGGAGGAGTTTAGTTATTGGTGCATTTACTTTATTGTTGATTTTTTCAGGATCTCTGTATTTCGTGATTGACAATGTTAGGGATAAATTTAGCCAAGAGAACACATCTGGATTAGTTAGGCTTAGAGATAGTAAAATCGGGATTGAATTGATTAAGGAGAGCCCTTTTTTTGGCCATGGACTTTTTGATGCAAAATATTTATTTACAAAAGGATATGTTAGCCAAATAGAATTAGGTCTTTTTTCAGATGAATATTTGTCCATTTCTGGCGACATGGGAGGTGGATTCACAAATGGGTTGCTTGGCATATTTTGCTGGTTCGGCTTGCCATTAGGACTTATAATCTATATCGCTTTTTTTAAGAATAAGTTTGTTGGTAGTAATCTTTTTGAAAGGAGTGTGTTTTTTTTGATTCTGTGTCTGAGCTTTGTCTCTGAACCGATTACATACACCGCTTTTTTTCTTTTATTTCCCTTTTCTTATTTCCTTTTTCGAAAGTCTAATAGGGCATGCTAAGAAATAAACTCTCAAAAGTTATATTGTATATAGTTATAAAAGGTACTCTCTACTAATTAGTTCATTATAATCATTCTATTGTGAAATTGATTTCAATCGTTACAGCTGTATTTAATGGTGAAAAAACTTTGCAAAGGTTAATTGATAGTGTGAGAATGCAAAAAGGGATGGATGTAGAGTTTATAATTATCGATGGAGGCTCATCAGACAGAACGGTAGAAATAATAATGGAGAATAATAAGCATATTGATTATTGGATTAGCGAGCCTGACAAAGGAATTTATGACGCTTGGAATAAAGGGTTAAATGCAGGTACAGGCAAATGGGTTATGTTTCTGGGAGCAGATGATCAACTAAATACTGAAGCAATTGAAAAGTATACGGAATTTATTTGTAAAGTACCAAATATTGAAGACATTGATTATATCTCGAGCAGGATGGAGGTTATTGATAAGCATGGAAAGATTTTGAGAGTAAGGGGCCGGGCTTGGGGGTGGCCTTTATTTTTAAAGGATATGTCCGTTGCGCACCCTGGTTCGCTTCATTCCAGAAAGTTATTTGAGCAATATGGGGTTTTTAATACGGAGTATAAAATTGCCGGCGATTACGAGTTATTATTACGACCTAAAGATAAATTAAGGGCCTTATTTATGGACATAATAACGGTGAAGATGCAGGAGGGGGGCGCCAGTGATTCGCTAAAAGCTTTGGTAGAAAGTAAAAAAGCTGTTGTGCAAACTGGCGGCTTGTCCCTGCTATCTGCAAAGCTTAATCACACGATAATTCGGGTGAAGTTTATTGTTAAAGCCACTCTTCGGAAAATCGGAATTAATGCTTATCTAAAAAGATAGCTAAGTTGAAAATTTATATAGTTGTTAGGCAGTAAATTTTAAGAGGCAATACTGGAATGGCAAAATGGGATACTGATTCTTGGTTGGATACAATCTTGATTAATAATTGTAATCGTTTCATATTGGCATACATTGGCAGCGAAAAGTATCGAAATGGAGCAGTTAAAGGGTGAAAATATTTTATTTATTGGAGGGGCTGGGTTTATTGGTTCAAATCTGATTCAAAAATTTCTACAAAAAGCGACTCATAAAATCTTTGTCCTAGAACCCCCATTAGCAAATTTGTCAAGGATTGAAAGTGTAGGAAATAAAATAACTATTATTAGAGGGTATTTGTCCGACTTGGATTTCATCCAATCTCTCATCTTCAATAATGAGATAAATCGGGTGGTACATCTTGTCTCAAACTTAATTCCTGGTAGTAGCTATGTTGACTATTTGAAGGAATTTGAGCATGTGATTTTTCCTACGCTTAGTTTGATGGGGCTTTGTGCAGAAAGTGGAGTGAAATTCGCTTTTTTTTCGTCAGGGGGCACTGTATACGGCAATAATATGGGCGAGAAATTCAAAGAGTCTGATAGGCTCGCGCCAATTTCGTATTATGGGTTATCAAAACAGGTAATAGAAGATGCAATTTTATTTGAGCATCGAACAAAATCCCTTGATTTTTTAATAATTAGACCTTCAAATCCATTTGGCCCGGGACAATCACTTTTTGCTAACCAAGGTTTGATAGCAGTCGCGATAGGGAAAATATTATCCAAACAGCCAATAGTGATATGGGGAAACGGGGGAAGTGTTCGAGACTATATTTATTCGGAAGATTTGGCAGAATCTTTTCTCCAAGTAATTGAGAAAGGGATAAGTAATGAAATAATAAATATGGGAAGTGGGCTAGGATATTCAGTAAATGAAATAATAACAATTCTAAAAAGAATTTCCAGCGAGAATATTGAGATAAAGTATGAAGGAGATCGCTCTGTGGATGTAAATAGAATGGTTCTCGATATTTCTAAGTTGGAATCTCTTGTTACCATCAAGCCTACTACAATAGAAGATGGGATAAATGTTTTTTTTCAGTTCGTAAAAGAATCTCTCAACACAAGTGCAGAATAGACCATATATATCGTTTTGTATCCCTACGTTTAAGCGATTAGATATATTAAAGAATACATTGGATAGTATTTATGACGACCTCAATGGTGTTGATTTGAATCATTTTGAAGTGATTGTTTCCGATAATGAGGCAAATGCTACATCTAAAGAATTGGTAAGCACTTATAAGTATGACAATTTACATTATCACGAAACAAACTGCGAAGGTTTTTTAAACTCCTTCTACGCTCTGAAATATGGCCGTGGTTTTTTGTTGAAATTGCATAATAATTATACTATGCTAAAGCCAAAAACTTTACAGTATTTAATCAATGAAGCAAAAGAAAACGTTGGACTAAATCCAGTAATTTTCTATACGGATGGGTTGAATGGAAAAGTTGGGGTATCTACATTTAGAACTTTTGACGACTTCATGTTTAACCTTTCTTACTTTTCATCATGGAGTACCGGTTTTTCAATTTGGAAAGCCTCTTTTGATGAAATTGAATCCTCCTTATTAATTAATAACTACTTTCCTCAGACATCTTTGTTGCTCTCGCTTTCAGATGAAAAAAGGTTTGTAATGAATAATTTGACACTATTCAATAATCAGAACATCCCTAAAAAGGGAGGGTATAATATATTCAAGGTGTTTGCGGTCGACTATGTTGACTTACTTAAATCGGCTTTTGAAAAGAAGAAAATAAGTCAAAAAACTTTTCAAAAAATAAAATCAGATTTAATAACTAAGTATTTGTCTATGCGTTTTTTTAAAACGGTCATTGTGGGAATTGACAATTTTGAGAAAGCTGATATTGAGAAAAACATTAGAGTGAATTATTCTAAAGCAGCCTATTATAAGATGATTCTTTTTTCTTTTATCGTACCTATTAAATATGCGCTACAGAGAATGAAATTGAGAGGAGCAAATAAAATTTCTGCTTTTTAGAAGTCGTATATATAGCTTGAGTCAAGTTGTCGTAGGCATTATAATTAGTTGGGAGTCGTATATTTTAAAATAATTGAATCGGTTTAACCAGGTATGCATATAGCAATTTTAGGTACACGTGGCATCCCTAATTATTATGGAGGCTTTGAACAATTTGCCGAGTATCTTTCGGTGGGGCTCGTGCAACTCGGATATGAAGTGACCGTTTATAATTCTCATGCTCATCCATACCAAGGGAATGAATGGAATGGTGTTAAAATTGTGCATTGCCAAGATCCCGAAGGTTGGTTGGGGACTGCTGGGCAGTTTGTTTATGATCTCAATTGTATAAGAGATACACGAAAAAAGAATTTCGATATAATACTACAGCTTGGGTATACCAGTAGTTCTGTTTGGGGCTGGTTGCTGCCCCGCAGAAAAAGTATAGTAACAACCAATATGGATGGCCTGGAATGGAAACGTACCAAATATTCAAGTAGAGTACAGGCTTTTTTGCGCTATGCAGAAAAACTTGGGGTGAAATACAGCGACTTTCTTATTTCAGATTCTATTGGAATACAGAAATATTTATGGGATAAATATCAAAAATCCTCCATCTATATACCTTACGGTGCCAATTTGTTTAGTTCGCCAGATGAGAATTGTCTCACAACCTTCAATGTTACTCAAGGAAATTTTGACATGCTGGTAGCTAGACTGGAACCTGAGAATAGCATTGAGGAAATTCTCGATGGTGTAAGTGCTGCTTCAGAGAAAAAAGATTTCTTAGTTGTTGGTAAACATGAAACTGCATATGGGGCTTTCTTGAAAGAGAAATATAAGTATGCAGATCATATCAGGTTTGTTGGAGGTATTTATGATATTAGACTGCTAAATAACCTCCGCCATTATTCTAATATTTATTTTCATGGACACACAGTAGGTGGGACCAATCCCTCATTGCTCGAAGCAATGGCATCACAAGCGCTTATAGCTGCACATAATAATTTATTTAACAAGTCTATTTTGGGTGAAGATGCGCTCTATTTTGAAAATTCGAGAGACGTAAAGTATTTATTAGACAATAAGGGGAATCATGAATCGGCTCTTTTCATTTCAAATAATGAAAAGAAAATAACGGATATATACTCATGGCCAAGTATCGTTGAACAGTATTTGATTCACTTCAATTCGATTCAAAGAGTCAAATTTTAAAAATGTTTACGCTTAATAATTTCATTGTAGAATAATTATTGAGTTGTATTTGAGTGATAAATAGCAAATTGCATTTTGGATATCAATGCAAACGTAAAATTTGATCATTAAATTCATAATGATGCGGAGGCTTTTTTAAACTGAAAAAAATAAAATTAAGAACTTGTAAAGTCGTGTCAAACTGTTTAAAAAAAGAAAATGAAACTAGCTGAAAAGGTATCTGCTTTTAACAGGGAAAGAAAATGGCAATATTTTAAAACTAATTTGCCATTCAATTCAGAAACCAAAATTCTGGACGTAGGGTTTAATAACAAAGAAAATAGTTCAGTTGACAATTATTTAGAAAAGAAATATCCATTCCAGCAAAACATAACGGCACTTGGTATAGGTGGGAAAGACTTTTTTGAAAAAAAATATCCAAAAGTCAAAGTGGTACTTTATGATGGTAAGACCTTCCCGTTTCATGATAAAACATTTGATATTTGCTGGTCGAATGCAGTAATTGAACATGTTGGCGATTTTGAAAATCAACTTTTGTTTATAAAAGAGATGTTAAGGGTTTCAAAGCAGGTAATCTTCACAACCCCAAATAAAAATTTTCCTGTGGAAGTACATACCAGAACACCACTTTTACATTTACTTCCTAAAGCTGTATTCGAGAAATACTTATTTCTGGTTGGGAAAAAATGGGCATGTGGAAGCTATATGAATTTGTTAACTAAAAGAGATATAATTAAGTTGCTAAAGCGAGCAGGGGCCTCAAACTTCAAAATTTCAAGTAATAAAATTCTTGGGTTTTCATTGGATTATGTAATAATCATAAGCCCATAAATATCATTTAAAACAATCCCAATTAATGAAAACCATAGTAACCGGATCTCGAGGCACCCTTGGCGAATATGAATCGTCGAATCTATTCTATTACCCGCGATTTTCATTATGAAAAGTAAATCTCTTGCACTTCTTACTGGAATTATCTCATGGAGTTGTTTACACACTCAGCCCATCAATATTCCCATCCATAACTTCATTTCGCAGCAAACGGAGCGGGATATACCTGATAGCGCTATGCCGGCATTCAGCAGCATTCGTCCATACCAGGGGCAATGGCTAAAGCCCTGGATGAACGTTTATGCCCAGGATACTACCCGTAAAGGGCAACGTTGGCTCAACGGGCATTTGATCAGGTACAACGACGATCAGTTTACTGCATGGATAGATCCGATTCTTTCACTGAATGGTGGGTATACCAATCGTGAAGAAGGCGGTACTTACCAAAACAGCCGTGGGGTGCAAGCGGGTATGTTGTTGGGAAAAACGGTAGGCATTGGTTTTGCATTTACTGAGAATCAATCGAGCTTTCCGCAATTTGTGGATGATTTTATGTCGGCCAATCATGGCGTCATCCCCGGGCAGGGTATGGCCAGGGGATATAAGGACGATGGATACGACTATGCTTTCAGCGATGCGTATTTACGTTGGGCACCAGGAAAAGTTTTTAGCGCTACGCTCGGGTACGGTCAGAACTTTTTGGGCGAAGGGTATCGCAGTCTTTTCCTGAGTGACAATTCATTCAACTATCCTTTTTTGCAGCTCGACCTCAACCTGAAAAGGCTACATTATACGGTGTTGTACAACAACTACCAGAATGTCAATTATACCATGCCTGGAGGAAGCTATCAGCGCAAGTGGAGTACCATTCACTATCTCACAGTAAAACTGGGAAAACGTTGGAATGTTGGCTTGTACGACGCAGTAATGTGGCAGGCGGAGGATAGTTCTATGCAGAGAGGATTTGATTTTGCATACCTCAATCCAATCCCATTCCTTCGTCCAATTGAGTTTTCGAGAGGAAGTCCCGATAATATGCTTTTGGGGCTGCATGGCAAATACCGGGTCACTAAAGGCACATATTTGTATACGCAAATCATGCTTGATGATATAAATATCCAGGCCAGCCGCGATAGTGGGGAGCAGCACCTCAATAACAAGTATGCAATACAACTGGGTGGGAAATCTTTTACAGAATGGCTGGGTGCAAAATGGATGATTCGAGGAGAGTACAATTATTCGCGGCCATACGTGTACGGGCATCGCAAGCCTGCCCAGAGCTATACCAATTACCAACAGGCATTGGCGCATCCATTGAATGCTAATTTCCACGAAGCAATTGCGCAAATTATGGTATCAAAAGGTCGTTGGTATTTGGATAATGTAAACCAGTTGGCGGTTGTTGGCCGCGAAGATCCAGCAACGCCTTACAATGATGGTAACGACCTATTTGGTGGAGAAGATAATGTTCCCACGTTCGGGGCAACGACATTGCAGGGGATTCGCACACCGCAGCTTACTACTCAGTGGGCGGTAGGTTGGGTACTTAATCCCCGTTGGAATATGGCTATTGAAGGCAGTGTGTTATACAAAAGGGTAAGTCCTGAAAACCTGGCCGGGCAGCAAACTGTCTGGTTCCGATTGGGACTTACCACCCGATTGCGGAATATGTACCTTGATTTCTGAGTCCCGCTTTATACCTACTTTCCCGCCAGAATTGTTGTTTCTTTTTTTATGCGTACTCGATACCTTTTTTTACTGGGCAGTATCCTTTTGTTCAGTGATCTGGCGCTGATTAATGGGGCTTTTTTGATTTCGCTGAATATGGAAAGGCCTCTCACCTGGGGGGTAGTGACAGACATATTTGTCCACCGGTTACTGGTGATAAACCTTATGTGGCTGGGTGCTGCTGGGTTTTTCCAGCTGTATCACGAAACATCGCTACGTCTACTAGAGAATCTATATCGTGCCACCTGGCGTACACTGGCACTACATATGGTAGGTATGAGTGTCTATATTTTTTTCACGGTGGATACCCAATTTACCCCGAAATTTTACATCACTGTCTGCGCTATTTTATCAGTAGGATTTCTGATGAGTCGTTTTATAGGTACCGTTATCGATTATAATTACCGCCGTCGCTTTCAGATCCGGTTAAAAGTAGCAGTGCTTGGCTTCAATGCCACGGGGATTAAACTGGCTAATTATTTTTCGCACAATAATCTGGATTACAAGTTTGCAGGGATACTTGATGAAAAAGATGGTTTGCTCGTGGATGAGTTCGATGAAATGCACGATCACATGATTGAAGGTATCCGAAAAGCAGCCCAAAGAAATATCAGAGAACTGTATGTATCCATTCCGCCTCACCTGTTGCCCAATTCGCGTCATTTGCTAGCTGAGGCAGAAACGCAATGTATTCGGCTAAGGATAGTGCCCGATCTAAGCGGTGCAATGGCATCCCGTTACCAGATGAGTTTTTTAAGCGATCTGCCGGTATTCAGTCTCCGGCCAGAGCCACTTGAAAATATTCAATCTCGGTTCAAAAAGCGTGTTTTCGATATTGTGTTTAGTCTATTGGTGATTGTTTTTGTACTCAGTTGGCTTTATCCAATACTGGCGTTACTTATCAAATTGCAAAGTCCGGGCCCCGTTCTATTTAAGCAGAAGCGAAGTGGTATCAACAATAAGTCGTTTTGGTGCTACAAATTTCGCAGTATGAGGGTGAACAGGGATAGTGACAAACGCCAGGCATCCAAAAATGATGACCGGATTACACCTATTGGACGGTTCCTGCGTAGTAGTAGCATTGACGAACTGCCACAATTCTTCAATGTGCTGAAAGGGGAAATGAGTGTGGTGGGGCCTCGTCCGCACATGCTGGCGCATACTGAGCAATATAGAGCCATTATTTCAACCTTCATGGTAAGGCACTTTCTTAAACCAGGCATCACGGGTTTTGCACAGGTACAAGGTTATCGTGGTGAAACCAAAGATCCTTCCCAGATGGAAGCCCGGGTGGAAAAAGATATCTGGTACCTGGAACATTGGTCCCTTATGCTCGATATCCGGATATGTTTCCTAACAGTATACCTTATGGTCAAAGGGGACTCGAAGGCATTTTAATGTCTGGCCTTTGGCAAAGACATAAACCCATTGCCAACTCTGGCACTTTTCTTGTGTGCAGTATTAATTTGCAAGCTGGCTGTAATTAAAGCTGATTTTTTTAAAAAGTATGGAATTGAAATAAAATTAAATTCCATATCCACAGATTCAAGCCAGTCACGGCTTTCCAAGGATATAAGCATTATTTTTTGCCGCATTGTATGAAATATTGATACATATGCTTTAAAATAATCGGAAATATATTTTACTTTCGCTTTCCTTCAGGGTTTCCTGATTACCCACACTTTTAATACCTAGACCATGATTTATTTTTTCGGAACTGGCTTCTTATGCGGAGGATCACTGGCACTTATATTACTGGCCGGTAAGCTTTATAGCTATCGCAAACAATTGATGTTAATGAAGCGTAGCATGGAGCAAATGGAAAAGCACCATAGCAACATGCAGCTGCAATTGCAAAAGTTGTTGCTTTCTAACCGTAAGGATAGAAAATTGCAAGATAGCAAGCGCAGCTTGAGCAATGTGGCATAACCTAACTAGTCGTCAGCTTATTTGATTCCAAGTTTGATGCTGCATTTTGAACACGAGAGTTGATTTTAGTTTTAACTACAC
Source organism: Phnomibacter sp. (assembly GCA_035456005.1). Classification (GTDB taxonomy): domain Bacteria; phylum Bacteroidota; class Bacteroidia; order Chitinophagales; family Chitinophagaceae; genus Phnomibacter. The sequence goes on from DATIEA010000007.1 coordinate 153,278, forward strand.
AATATTGACGGTTGCATTCTTTTTAGGGTGTAACCGTATTTTTTTGTAGGTAACGCTTAAGTAAACTCATGCTTCGAATGCCGAGCTCTCCCAGGACAGGAGTGTTTGGAGATCTGTGCTAATTTGGTAATGTAGCACAGAAGTGCGCTTATGATAGCAGAATACACAGGTAAAATGCAAAAATTATGGGCATTTCGTTAACATCTAAAAATTGGGGGACTGCTTGTTTATTCAATTGCATCACTTACTTTTGCCAGCTCAATTGTGCAGGAGTATCCAAGTTGCAGAAAGAATCCATTGATTTATAAGCACTTAAATCGTCTTCCGGTGGCCTTAAAATTAGGTAAAATCGGAGGCGATATTGTATTGCCCCACATTGGTAAAAAAAGTCAGTTGTAATATGGCCATTAAAAAAGACAATCGACCCAAGTCAAACTTCTCTAGCATTACAATTAGCCTGGCTAGCCCGGACTCCATTTTGGAGCGCAGCCATGGTGAGGTGCTAAAGCCTGAAACCATCAACTACCGCACCTACAAGCCCGAACGAGATGGCCTGTTCTGCGAACGCATTTTTGGTCCGGTTAAGGACTATGAATGTGCTTGTGGAAAGTACAAGCGTATCCGCTACAAGGGTATTGTGTGTGACCGCTGCGGTGTTGAAGTAACCGAAAAGAAAGTGCGTCGCGAACGCATGGGCCACATTAAACTGGTGGTTCCCGTAGTACACATCTGGTACTTCAAAAGCCTGCCCAATAAGATTGGATACCTGTTGGGTATGAGCAGTAAGAAACTCGAAACCATCGTTTATTACGAACGTTTCGTGGTAATTCAACCCGGTATTCGTGCCGACAAAGGCCAACTCTATGGCGATTTGCTGACTGAAGAGGAATACCTCGATATTCTTGATACTTTACCAAAAGAAAACCAATACCTGCCAGACGACGATCCTAATAAGTTCGTTGCCAAAATGGGTGCAGAAGCAGTTAGCGAATTGCTTTCCCGCATGGACCTGGATCAGTTGAGCTATGACCTGCGCAATGCAGCAGCCAACGAAACCAGCCAACAGCGTCGTGCTGATGCATTGAAGCGTTTGAGCGTGGTGGAAGCATTCCGCGACGCCAGTACCCGCATTACCAACCGTCCCGAGTGGATGGTGATGCAATACATCCCGGTTATTCCACCAGAACTTCGTCCGTTGGTTCCATTGGATGGTGGCCGTTTTGCCTCATCTGATTTGAACGACTTATACCGTCGTGTAATTATCCGTAACAACCGCCTGAAGCGTTTGCTGGAAATTAAAGCGCCTGAAGTAATCCTGCGTAATGAAAAAAGGATGTTGCAAGAAGCTATCGATAGCTTGTTTGACAACAGCCGTAAATCAAACGCCGTAAAAGCTGAAGGTGGCCGTGCTTTGAAATCTTTGAGTGATGTACTGAAAGGTAAGCAAGGACGTTTCCGTCAAAACTTGTTGGGTAAGCGTGTTGACTATTCCGGTCGTTCGGTAATTGTGGTAGGACCTGAACTCAAATTGCATGAGTGTGGCCTTCCCAAAGACATGGCTGCCGAATTGTTCAAGCCATTTATTATTCGCAAACTCATTGAAAGAGGTATCGTAAAAACTGTAAAATCTGCCCGCAAACTGGTAGATCGTAAAGAAGCAGTTGTTTGGGATATCCTGGAAAATATTCTGAAAGGCCACCCTGTAATGTTAAACCGTGCCCCAACACTGCACCGTTTGTCTATCCAGGCCTTCCAGCCTAAACTGATTGAAGGTAAAGCCATTCAATTGCACCCATTGGTTACTTCGGCTTTCAACGCCGACTTTGATGGTGACCAAATGGCGGTACACGTGCCACTGAGCAACGCCGCTATCCTGGAAGCGCAATTGTTGATGCTGAGCTCTCACAACATTTTGAACCCTCAGAATGGTACGCCAATCACCCTGCCTTCACAGGACATGGTTCTTGGTTTGTACTACCTCTCAAAAGGTAAGAAGACCACTGCAACTGAAACCGTAAAAGGTGAAGGCATGGCTTTCTATAGCCCGGAGGAAGTGATCATTGCTTACAACGAAAAGCGTCTTGACCTGCATGCTAATATTAAGGTGAAGGTGAACATTCGTAACAAGCAGGGTATTCTCGAAAAGAAATTGACTGAAACTACTGTTGGACGTGTATTGTTCAACCAGTTTGTACCTGAAGAAGTAGGGTTCATCAATGCTGTATTTACAAAGAAAAACCTCCGCGAGATCATTGGTGATATCATCGAAATCACCAACGTTCCAAAAACTGCGAAGTTCCTCGATGACATTAAACAACTTGGATTCCGTACGGCATTCAAAGGTGGTTTGTCATTCAGTATTAACGACCTTATTATTCCTGATGTAAAACAGGAGTTGTTGGAAAACGCCAAAGCCGAAGTGGAAGAGGTGTGGGAGAACTATAACATGGGTCTCATTACCAACAACGAACGTTATAACCAAATCATCGATATCTGGAGCCGTGTGGATACACGCATTACAGAAACGTTGATTCGCGAAATGGCTTCCGACAAGCAGGGCTTCAACTCTGTGTACATGATGCTTGATAGCGGTGCTCGTGGTAGCAAGCAACAGGTAAAACAGCTGGCGGGTATTCGTGGTCTGATGGCCAAGCCCCGTAAATCTGGTTCTACCGGTAGCGAGATCATTGAAAACCCCATCCTTTCCAACTTTAAAGGTGGTCTGAACGTATTGGACTACTTTATCTCTACCCACGGTGCCCGTAAGGGTCTGGCGGATACGGCCCTGAAAACTGCGGATGCGGGTTACCTTACCCGTCGTTTGGTGGACGTGTCACAGGACGTGGTGATCACAGAAGAGGATTGTGGTACACTCCGTGGTATTGCAACCAGCGCCCTGAAAGACAATGAAGACATCATCGAACCATTGGCAGACCGTATTGCCGGCAGAACAAGCCTGCACAACGTGTACCACCCACTGACCGACGAACTCATTATTTCTGCAGGTGCTCAAATCACAGTTGACCTCGCCCAAGCAATTGAAGAAGCAGGTATCGACACTGTAGAGATCAGAAGCGTATTGACTTGCGAAAGCAAGCGTGGTGTGTGCGTAAAATGCTATGGCAAAAACCTGGCAACTGGTTACACAGCACAACGTGGTGATGCAGTAGGTATCATTGCCGCCCAGTCAATTGGTGAACCGGGTACACAGCTTACCCTCCGTACCTTCCACGTGGGTGGTGTGGCAGGTTCTGCATCTGTTGAAAGTACCCTCAATGCCAAGTTCGACGGTCTCGTTCAGTTCGACGGTATCCGTACTGTAAAAGGCGAAACTGCACAAGGAGAAGACGCGACTTATGTAATTGGTCGTACCGGTGAGATCAGGGTGATGGACGAAAAAGGCGAACGCCTTTTGAATACTCACAACATTCCTTATGGTTCTATTTTGAACGTGAAAAACGGTCAGAAACTGAAGAAAGGTGATGTGATCTGCAGCTGGGATCCATTCAACAACGTAATTATTTCTGAAATACCGGGTACTGTAGTATTCGATAATATCCTGGATGGCGTAACCTTCCGTGAGGAAGCCGATGACCAAACAGGGCACCGCGAGAAAGTGGTTATCGAAACCAAAGACCGCACTAAGATTCCTGCTATCAAAATTGAAGGCAAGGATATCAAAATGTATAACCTGCCGGTAGGTTCACACTTGTCGGTAGATGAGGGTGCCGAAGTAAAAACCGGTACTGTGTTGGCTAAGATTCCACGTATCCTGAGCAAGCTCCGCGATATCACCGGTGGTCTTCCACGTGTAACCGAATTGTTTGAAGCTCGTAACCCTAGCAACCCCGCTATTGTAAGTGAAATCGACGGTGTTGTGGCGTTTGGTACCATCAAGCGTGGTAACCGCGAGATCATCGTTGAAGCTAAAGATGGTGCGGTGAAGAAATACCTGGTGCCATTGACTCGTCAGATCCTGGCGCAGGATGGTGACTTCATTAAAGCGGGTGCACCGCTTTCTGATGGCGCTATTTCACCAGCGGATATCCTGTCTATCAAAGGACCATTTGCAGTACAGGAATATGTGGTAAATGAGATTCAGGAAGTTTACCGTCTTCAGGGTGTAAAGATCAACGACAAGCATATTGAAGTGATCGTGCGCCAAATGATGAAGAAAGTAGAGATCATGGATGCAGGCGATACCCGATTCCTCGAAGAAGACCTGGAAGACAGGTTCGACTTTATCGACGAGAACGACCGCATTTACGATAAGAAAGTGGTGATTGAACCGGGTGACAGCACTAAGTTCCGTCCTGGTCAGATTATCAGCTTGCGTGAACTGCGCGAAGAGAATAGCATTCTCCGCAGGGCCGACCAAAAACTCATTGAAGTTCGTGATGCCAAAGCCGCTACCGCTAAGCCGGTGTTGCTGGGTATTACCAAAGCGTCTTTGGGTGTACAAAGCTGGATCTCTGCAGCATCATTCCAGGAAACCACTAAAGTGCTCAGCACGGCTGCTATCCACGCCAAGCGTGATGATATGTTAGGCCTGAAAGAGAACGTGATTACCGGTCACCCAATTCCGGCTGGTTCTGGTCTTCGTGAGTTTGACAGCCTCATTGTAGGTAGCAAAGAAGAATACGAAGTATTGGCAACTACCCGCCAGGTGATGAGCTTCGATGACGAAGAATAATCCAATCGGTTCTCCGATACATACATTAAAAAAGCAGGATGAAAATCCTGCTTTTTTTTTGCGACATGGTGTACAGCTTTTTCTAAAAATTCCCTTTTGATCTTTAATCGGGCGAATTGCACTTCACACATTTGCCAAATTGCTACTCAAAAAGGCTGTGTCTGCTGAACCCTGTTTTCAAGCCCCTGGCTTGATTAAATGTAGTTAAACACTGCAAAGGTTGATACCGCTGCAAGTAGAGCTAAAATTACCCATGGACGCCAGTCTTTAGCTTCCATTGAATCCTGCTCTGAGTAGTGTACATGCTTTTCCATACACAAGGGATTTTGGATGATGAATACTTGTTACTACATCGACCTTCAATGGCAATTATCGGATCGATTTCTTAGCGAAAAGTTAATCAATTTTGGGCAGATTTATGGTGAAAAAATCTAATTCATTGATTGAACTGCAGTTAAGTCTATTTGTGTTTAAACGCTGATGGGTAAAAGGTTTCAGCGATTGCGGTAAAGCCGACAGATGTGATTTTTTCGATGTTTATACATAGATTAGTTTTAAACCTTTATCCGGTCTGTTTTGTAACCGCTTTGTTATGTGTTCATTAACCATTGTAGCCTTAACTTGCTATTCCATTTGCATTGAAATTCTTACACACATCCTTACAAAAAATGCACTCGTCCCTGTTCAATAGTCGAAATGCCTCCCGCTTGACAGCTTGGCTGTTTTGGTCGGCTATTTTGGGCCTTTTTGCCTCCTGCGAAAAGGAGGTTGAGATTGTACCCAATGAACTGGAGACGCAGGTGGTAGTGGAGGCCACTATCGAAAACGGAAAACCTCCCATTGTGTACCTCACCAATAGCCTTGGCTTCTTTTCTACCTTATCTGTCGACGACCTGGCCAAATCCTTTATCCGCAATGCCCTTATTACAGTTCAGGACGGAGCTAAGACTGTAACGCTTAAGGAATACGCCATCCCTATGGGCACCGCAACATTCTATTACTATTCTGTAGATAGTAGTAACCCCGCTCAAATAATGGTAGGCCAGTTGGGAGCTAGCTATCGACTGAACATCACCATACAGGGTAAAAATTATACGGCTCAAACCACCATCCCGCAGGTAAGTCGCAAAATGGATTCGGTCTGGTGGACGCCAGCGCCCAGCAATCCCGATACCAACAAAGTGGTCATCTTCACAAAAATTACCGACCCCAAGGGTTTTGGAAACTATGTCCGTTATTTCACCAGTGTAAATGATTCGGCTTTTTTGCCGGGTTTAAACTCGGTATACGACGATCAGATCATTGATGGAACTACCTACGATGCACAAGTGTACCGGGGTGTAGATAGAAATGTAGAGATGGATGAGGACGAGTTCGGGTATTTTAAGAAAGGAGAGAAGGTAGATATCAAGCTATGCAATATCGACAAAGCCACTTTTGATTTTTGGCGAACCTGGGAGCAAAACCAAAGCAATATTGGCAATCCATTTGGCGTGCCTGTAAAAATATTGAGCAACCTGAGCGATGGCGCTATTGGTTATTTTGGAGGCTATGCTTCGCAGGTAGTACGCATCCAGATTCCCCGGTAAATAACAATGTACAGGGATTTGTCCCCGTTGTACTAAATCTGCATCGATATTCATTCCATTCTCCCACCTTTGCGCCGAAGAAAACTGAATTTAGAAACGAGTTAATTATGGAAATAAAAGAACATGCACATTGCCTCATTATTGGCAGTGGCCCGGCTGGGTACACTGCAGCTATCTATGCTGCCCGTGCCGGCCTCAATCCAGTATTATACCAGGGCATTCAGCCCGGCGGCCAGTTGACAATTACCACCGAAGTAGAAAACTACCCTGGCTATGCCGATGGCGTTCAGGGGCCCGATATGATGGTGCATTTTGAAAAACAAGCCAGCCGCATGGGTGCCGATATCCGCTATGGCATTATCACCAAAGTAGAATTGGATTCCCGCCCTTTTAAAGTGGAAGTAGATGAGGAATTTTGGATGACTGCCGATGCGCTGATTATTTCAACAGGCGCCTCTGCAAAATGGCTGGGTATTCCCAGCGAAGAACGTCTGAATGGCCATGGTGTAAGTGCCTGTGCGGTTTGCGATGGTTTCTTCTTTAAGGGTAAGGAAGTGGCAATTGTTGGAGCTGGAGATACTGCCTGCGAAGAAGCACTTTACCTGAGTAAAATTTGCAGCAAAGTGCACATGATTGTTCGCAAAGGAGAAGATGGTATGCGTGCCAGCAAAGTGATGCAGGAAAGAGTGAAAAACACAGCCAACGTGCAGGTGTATTGGAACAGCGTGACCGATGAAATCTTGGGAGAACAAAAAGTGTCGGGCGTACGCATTAAAAACACCGAAACCAATACTACGCAGGAAGTGCCTATCAGTGCATTTTTTGTTGCCATTGGCCACAAGCCTAATAGCGATATTTTCAAAGGTTGGATCGATATGGATGAAACCGGTTATATCCTCACAGTGCCGGGTACCAGCAAAACCAATATTGAAGGTGTGTTTGCTGCAGGCGATGTGCAGGATAAAAATTACCGCCAGGCGGTAACAGCCGCCGGTAGTGGCTGTATGGCCGCACTGGATGCGGAGCGTTATCTTGGTGCATTAGGCCACTAATGTCATACACATTCGAATACGATCCTTCACCAATTTTTGCTTTCGTAATATTGGTGAAGGATTTTTTATTTTACAGTATATGATGACTATTGAATTAAAGCAACTTTCTTTTCATGCATTCCATGGAGTGTATGAAGAAGAAAAGATGATTGGCAATACTTTTTTTGTAGATGTAAGTTTGCAATACCAACCCATTGCATTGCCGATAGTGAACCTGGATGAATCTATCAATTATGAAAAGATATTTGAGATAGTGGCTGCTGCTATGAAAATTCCCACTCCACTGTTGGAAACTGTTGCCACCAAAATTGCATTGGAATTGCAGGGAAATTTTACACAGGTTGTTGCAGGAAAAATTCAGATCACCAAGCAAAAGCCCCCGGTAGTAGGATGGAATGGAAATGTATCTGTGGCTTACAATTGGTAGCTGCGTATATTTTATTCGCCTTAACACAACGAGGACATATCTTATTGTTACTTTAATATTGAAAACTGCCCGATATGCGCCAATTAATTGTTTGTTGTTTACTCATGGTAGCGGTAGCCGCTACTGCACAGGATCCTGCTTCGTTATTGGAAGAAGGCCGCAAGCTGGAACTAAAACTAAAAGACGAAGAAGCTTACGCTAAATACCGCGAAGTGGTGAAGATTCAACCAGGCAATCAAAAAGCTTTATTGAAGTCGGCTGAGTTGAGTTGCACCCTTGGTGCAAGGAAGGAAAAACCGGAAGAGAAAAATGGTTACTACCAGGTAGCAAAAAAATATACAGAAACCGCGTTGGCCATTGATACCAGCAGCGCAGAAGCCTATACTGTAATGGCGTTGGTGAACAGCAAAATTGCCGAGATAGAAAAGAGCAACGATGAATTGGTGAAAGCAGTGAAGGCTGCAAAACAATATGCTGATAAAGCAGTTGCAGTAAATCCGCAATATGGTAAGGGTTGGTATATGCTGGGCAAATGGCATTTGGATGCACTGTTGATAAATGCATTGAAGAAAGCAGCATATAAAGTGATCTATGGTGGAGTAGGAGAAGCCTCCATCGACAAAGCCATCGAGTATATGGAAAAATGCAAAACGCTGGAGCCTTATTACTGCTCTAATTTTTACGACCTGGCAAGGGCATACGAATACAGTCATCAATACGAAAAATCGATTGCCATTTTACAACAACTGGCTAAGCTGCCCACCAAACGACAGGAAGATGTAAATACAAAAGCATTGGGTGCTGCATTGCTTCAAAAATTGCAATAGCAATTTGAAGTTGAAGTACACAAAAAACAGGAAGCTCTGCATGGGCCTAAAAGAAAAGCATCAGCACATTGGCTGATGCTTTTCTTTTTATAGGTATTGTACTATTGAAACCGGCTGCTTACCACCAGCTCTTTACTGCCCGGTTGATAGCTATAAAATCCTTCGCCACTTTTGGCGCCCAGCTTACCCGCTGCCACCATGTTTACCAACAACGGGCAGGGTGCATATTTAGGATTGCCAAAACCATCGTGTAATACTTTTAAAATACTGAGGCAAACATCGAGACCAATAAAATCCGCAAGTTGCAAAGGCCCCATGGGGTGTGCCATGCCCAGTTTCATAATGGTATCAATTTCCTCCACACCGGCTACGCCTTCGTACAAACTATAAATGGCTTCGTTGATCATGGGCATCAATATGCGGTTGGCTATAAACCCGGGGTAATCGTTCACCACAGAAGGTATTTTGCCCAGCGATTTACTCAGCTCCACAATTTGCGCTGTTACTTGTTTATCGGTAGCATAGCCATTAATAATTTCCACCAGTTTCATTACAGGCACAGGGTTCATAAAGTGCATGCCAATTACATGCTGTGGCCTGCTGGTAGCTCCCGCTATTTTAGTAATGGAAATGGAAGAAGTATTGGTTGCTAAAATGCAGCCTGCCGGTGCGGCACTGTCAATTTTTTTGAACAGGTTCAGTTTGAGTTCTGTGTTTTCTGTAGCGGCTTCTACTACCAACTGTACCGAAGCCACTCCTGATTCGATAGTGGTGTGGGTAGTAATATTGGCCAGGGTGTTTTGCTTTTGTTCTTCTGTGAGCACTCCTTTGCCCACCTGCCTGTCAAGGTTTTTGCCAATAGTAGCCAAAGCTTTTTGCAGGGCTGTTTCACTTACATCAATCAGTTGTACCTGGTGGCCATGCTGTGCAAATACATGTGCAATGCCATTGCCCATAGTGCCGGCGCCAATTACTGCAATCGAAGAAAACATAGTTCGTTGTTTTTATATGGTCGTAAAAGTAGGCGAAAATAAAAAGGGCCATCTGTCGATAGCCCTTGGTAATTATTTCTTTTTCTTAAAATCTCCCCGTTTCCACGACTTGATAAATTCATTCCATGCAAAGGGGTTGAATATGTTTTGTGGAGGCAATTGTCCATTGTAATACGATGCATTGGCCCGCTGGCGCAAGGTATAATTGATGGCTTCTTTTCCATCGGCAGGTAGCCCGGTCATAAGGGTGGCCCGCTTTTGTTCGTCAAGGTTTTGGCGAGCCTGCTCGTATTCATCGGCCGGCACATCGGTATTTACAAAATCGCGTTCAAACTGTGGGCGGGTAGGCCGTGGGCGAATAACCGTAGCTGGCAAATAGTTGGTATCGCTGGTCATCAGTTGAATCACACTAAAATCGCTGCCTTCCATTTTCCGGGGAATGGTAATGCTTTTCGGCTTCAACCCAATAAATGTAAACTCAATGATATCGCCTTTGAGCACTGCAATGCTAAACACACCCTGGGGGTTGGTAATGGTACCCCTGCCTTTTCCTTTTACGGATACACTAACGCCTTCCAAACCCTTAAGGCTATCGGCGGTCATTACAATACCATAGAGTTGCACCACGCTGTCTTTTTGTTGGGCCGTAGCTTTCGAAAGCCCGGCAAACAGGCATAGCAGTAGTGGGATAATTCGTTTCAGGTGCGTCATGTATAAATGCTAATGGCTCGAAAATACCTTATTTGGTAATAAACTGTTACAACAAAGTAAACCGGTGGTGGGTTAAATTTGCAGCTGCAATTTTGTATTAACAAAAAAATGGATAATGACTGAACAAGATATTTTAAAGGCGTTGAGCAATGTGCAGGAGCCTGATTTGGGCAAGGATCTGGTGACTCTGAACATGGTAAAAGACATTGCAATTGAAGGAAATGATGTGTCATTTACCATTGTTTTGACCACACCCGCTTGCCCCATGAAAGACATGATGGCCAATGCAAGTACCAATGCCATCAAGCTGTTGGTAAATAAGGAAGCCAATGTGAAAGTGAATTTTACCTCCAATACCAGCAGCCTCCGTGATGGTGGCAACAACCAACTGCCCGGTGTAAAAAATATTATTGCTGTAGTGAGTGGTAAAGGTGGTGTAGGCAAAAGCACGGTATCGGCCAACCTGGCGCTGGCGCTTTCTGCCGGTGGCGCTAAAGTAGGTCTGATGGATGCTGATATTTACGGGCCATCAGTTCCTATTATGTTTGGTGTACGTGGCGAACGCCCGTTGATGAAAGATATGGGTAATGGAAAGGCCCAGATCGTTCCCCTCGAAAAATTTGGCATCAAACTCATGAGCATTGGCTTGTTGGTGGACGATAAAAGTGCAGTGGTATGGCGTGGTCCTATGGCCAGCAGTGCTATCCGCCAGTTTATTACCGATGTGGAATGGGGTGAACTCGACTACCTGGTAATTGATATGCCACCAGGCACCGGCGATATTCATTTAACCATGGTGCAAACCGTACCTGTAACAGGTGTGGTTGTAGTGACCACTCCACAGGCAGTTGCTTTGGCCGATGCCAAAAAAGGCATTGCCATGTTTGGCCAAACCCAAATTAAAGTGCCCATTATTGGATTGGTAGAAAATATGAGTTGGTTTACGCCAGCCGAATTGCCCGAAAGCAAATACTACCTGTTTGGAAAAGACGGCGGCAAACACCTGGCAGAAGAATATGAATTGCCATTCTTGGGACATATTCCCCTGGTGCAAAGCATTCGTGAAGGCGGCGACGAAGGCGTGCCTGCATTGATTGGTGGCGAAACCATTACCAAGCATGCATTCATGGATTTTGCAGCAAAAACGGTAAGAAGTATTGCGCTGCGCAATGCCAAATTTGCACCTACTGCTGTAGTGGAAATTGTAGAGTAAATATGTATTCGGGAAAATATTTTAAGGCGAAAGAAAATGCGGATGTGCTTGCTTTTATGCAGGCACATCCGTTTATAACCCTATGTGGAGTCAACGCAGTGGGTGAGCCTATTGCTACGCATATTCCCGTGTTGATTGAAATGCGCAATGGCATTTGCTTTTTGAGTGGACATGTGCAACGCAAGACCGATCACCATGCAGCTATGAAACATAGCGATAAAGTATTGGGCATATTCACAGGATCGCATGCTTATATCAGTGCGCAATGGTACACGCCGCAAAACACTGTAAGCACCTGGAATTATACGGCCGTGCATGCGCATGGCATTTTGCATTGGAAAGATGAAAATTGGATGCGCTGCTTTTTAGATAGGCTGACAACGCATTTTGAAAACGATGCTCAATCGCCTGCTCACATGAAACATATGAGCGAAGATTATTTGCAGCAACTGCTCCCGGCTATTGAAGCTTTTGAAATTGAAGTAACAAAGCTGGAGCATGTGTTTAAACTGAGCCAAAACAAAACGGTTGAAACGCAACAAAATATTGTGCACCAATTGCAGCAACAACCTGCGGCCGACAGCCAGGCCACTGCAGCAATAATGAAACGGGAGCTAGGCTTATGAATAAAATAGCACTCATATTAGTTTTGCTGATAGCTTCTTGCCTGGCCGGCAAAAAAAATACTATGACAAAACCAATTAGTTCCACTTTCGATGTACAGGGCCATAGAGGGTGCAGAGGCCTGATGCCGGAAAACACTATTGCTGCCATGTTGAAAGCAATGGACTTTGGTGTAACTACTTTAGAGCTGGATGTGAGCATTACCCGCGATAGCATTTGCATACTCAGCCACGAGCCTTTTTTCAATCATGAGATCAGTACCAAACCCGGTGGTGCGTTGGTGCAGGAAGCAGAAGAAAAATCGCTGAACATTTTTACGATGGATTATGCCACGGTGCAAACATTTGATGTGGGGCTACGTCCACATCCTCGTTTCCCGGAGCAACAAAAAATGGCAGCACAAAAACCCACACTGACTGCTGTGTTCGATGCGGTGAAAGCCTATTGTACCGTACACAACAGGCCTATGCCTTTTTTCAATATCGAAACCAAAACACTACCCGAAACGGATGGAATATTTCACCCGGAGCCCAACCGTTTTGTTCGCCTGCTGATGGCAGTAATTGAGAAAGCCAAAGTAGAAAAGCTGGTGATGATCCAGTCTTTCGATTTTCGTACACTGAAGATCATTCACGAAAAATATCCTGCTATAGAAACCGCCGCATTGGTGGAAGACTTCGATAAAATTCCTTTTGCGCAGCAAATGGAAAAACTGGGATTTACCCCAACTGTATATTCACCAGCCCAGGAATTGGTTACTCCACAGCTCGTAAAGCAATGCCACGAACGGGGCATTAAACTGATACCATGGACGGTGAACGATACAGCCACTGCCCAAAAACTGAAAACCATGGGTGTGGATGGTTTTATCACCGACTACCCCGACAGGATTCGTTAACCCAGCCTTCCATTCAATTACATTTGCACAAATTTTTACCGGATGACCAGAGCAGAACTTGTAGCACAAATTTTTCAGAAGCATACCTATTTATGCGTAGGCCTCGATACCGACGAAACAAAACTGCCTGTACATCTTAAGGGTAAAAAAGATGGTGTGTTGGATTTCAACAAAGCCATTATTGACGCTACCCTCGATAAATGTGTATCGTATAAGATCAACACCGCTTTTTACGAAGCCATGGGCGTAAAGGGTTGGGAGATCATGCAAGAAACTTTCAACTATATTCCTTCTACCCATTTAAAAATTGCAGATGCCAAGCGTGGCGATATCGGCAATACTTCACATCAATATGCCCGTGCTTTTTTTGAAAGCATGAACGTGGATGCTATCACCGTTGCGCCGTATATGGGTGAAGATAGTGTTCGCCCTTTTTTGGAATACAATGGAAAATGGACCATTGTGTTGGGCTTAACCAGCAATAAAGGAAGCGAAGATTTTCAGCGACTCAGTATTACCGGTACAGAGGGTTATTTGTATGAAAGCGTGCTGGAAAAAGTAGCATCCTGGGGTACGGAAGATAACCTCATGTTTGTAGCAGGTGCCACCCAGGCCCAGGAATTTGAACGCATTCGCAAAGTAGTGCCAAGCAACTTTTTGCTGGTGCCCGGTGTGGGCTTCCAGGGAGGTAGCCTCGCAGATGTAACCAGCTATGGTGCTACCAGCCAGTGCGGGTTGTTGGTGAATGCCAGCCGGGCCATTATCTATGCTTCATCAAAAGAAGATTTTGCCACCGAGGCTGCAGCTATTGCCAGCGAATACCAGGTAGAAATGCAGGGCTATCTTTCCAAGATGCGCTAATGCGCATTAGTGTATGCGTTCGCCGCGTAGTTCTAATTGCTGCATAATGCCTGCTTCGTATTCCAGCCATTCCTGCCAGCGGGCCCATACTTTTTCTTCGGGAATATACTTTCGGGCCAGGTCGATAAATGTGCGGTAATGCCCCGCTTCGCTTTCCATGAAGCGGCGATAGAAAGTAGCCATGTATTCATCGTCGAGCCCTTCGCTGAGGCGTTTAAACCTTTCGCAACTGCGGGCTTCTATAAGTGCCGATGCCAATAACCGGTCGAGCATTCTTTCATCTTCGCCACCTCCTTTTTGCACAAACTCAAACAGGGCATTTACATATTCATCCTTGCGTTGTTTGCCCAGCACCAGGCCCCGCTTCCTGATCTCGTTAAGCACAAGCCTGAAATGTCCCCATTCCTCCGTTACAATCGGCGAAAGTTCATCTACCAGTTCGTCTTTATCGCTATACCGTTGTATCAGGCTCATGCAGGTTATTGCTGCTTTCTGCTCGCAGTAGGCATGGTCGGTAAGTATTTCCTGTAACGAAATTTCGGCCAGGCCCACCCAGCGTGGATCGGTAGGTAAATGAAGGCCGAGAATATTTTTCTGGTAGTTGCTTTCTTCTTGCATGCGGCAAATATAATCGACAAAGCAGGCTTTCTTTTAAACAGTACAAGTGCCCCGTTAGTTGCAATGGCTTTAGTCCTTATTTTCACTTGTACAATTGAGCCAACCACTATGAGAATCCTCCCCTTTGCTATTTGTGCTATCATTACTACTGGCCTGGTGATCACCCTGAATACCAAAATAGGATCGGCACCTCCTATGGGAAAAATGATGAGCCCCACACATGGGTTTTGGCAAAATGCCGAAGCTGCGGAGGAAAATTTTTCAATGGATATTTCTTCTCCATTTTTAGAGCAGGAAGTAAATGTGTACCTCGACGATAGACTGGTGCCACATGTGTTTGCTGCCAACGATCATGATGCCTATTTCGTACAGGGATACCTGCATGCAAAATTCAGGTTATGGCAAATGGAGTTCCAGGTGCTGGCTGCATCGGGCAGGCTTTGCGAAGTGCTGGGCGAAAAAGTAGGCGACAAAAGTGTGCTCGAAAAACACGACAGGAAATTTAGAAGAATGGGCATGATGCTCGCTGCCGAAAATTCCATTAAAGCCATGGAAAAAGTACCGGAAGATAAAGCCGCCATGGAAGCGTATGCTGCCGGGGTGAATCATTATATCAACCAACTCAGCCCTGCCGATTATCCTATTGAATTTAAACTGCTCGACTATGCACCGGAGCAATGGACCCCATTGCATTCGGCCCTGTTTTTAAAATACATGAGCTACGACCTGGCAAGTGATCTCGACGATTTTGAATTCACCAATCTGCGCAATCATTTGGGCAATGCACTCATGGAAAAAGCTTTCCCCATACAGGCCGATTCGCTGGATCCTATTTCGCCCAAAGGCACTAAGTACGCAGTAACTACGCCATTGCCGGTGGCACCCGCTAATCTCGATTTATTGTATAGTGTAGATGCAGCAGGAATAGCTTACCAAACAGAAAAGCCCGATCCCGATAATGGAAGCAATAACTGGGTAGTAGGTGGAAGCCGTACTGCGAGTGGCCGTCCTATTTTGTGCAACGACCCACACCTTGGCTTAAACCTTCCTTCGCTGTGGTACGAAATACAAATTGTAACGCCAGAGTACAATACTTATGGTGTAAGTTTTCCAGGAGCACCTTCGGTGGTCATTGGTTTCAACGATAGCATTGCCTGGGGTGTAACCAATTCGAGCCGCGATGTAATGGACTTTTACGAAATAAAGTTTCGCGACAGCAGCATGAACGAATATTGGTTCAATGGCAACTGGAAAAAAACAGAGTGGCGTACCGAAACCATTCGCATTCGCGGCAAAGCAGATTATATCGATAAAATTCCGTTGACCGTTTGGGGGCCTGTGATGTACGACGGCACTTTCGACAACCCTATGCAAAATGGAAAAGCATACGCCATTCGCTGGAAAGCCATCGACAATAGTTTGGAGCTGGGTGCATTCAAAGGATTGAACCGCGCAAAAAACTATGATGACTACCTCGCAGCCATTCGCTTATTCAAATGCCCGGGGCAAAACTTCGTATTTGCCAGCAAAACAGATACCATTGCCTGGTGGCAGCAAGCTGAGTTTCCGGCAAAATGGAGAAGGCAGGGCGATTATACAATGCCGGGTTGGGATTCTACCTTCCGCTGGCAGGGCTTTATACAGGAAGGTGATAACGTACACATGAAAAATCCTGCACGGGGTTTTGTATCGAGCGCCAATCAGATGCCTGCCGATACTGCGTATCCATTTTATTTAGGTGGGTTGCACGATGTGTATCGTGGGTTTATCATCAATCGAAAACTCAGTAGCATGACCGGCATTTCGCCCAATGATATGAAGCAGATGCAAACAGATAATTACAATGTGTTTGCAGAAATGGCAAGGCCACTGATGTTGTTGCATGTGGATGAAAGCAACCTGTCGTCTTATGCAGTTCAATTGCTCGATGAATTTCGCCGTTGGAATTTAAGAGCCGACACCGGCGAAAAAGGCATGACCATTTTTGTGGAATGGTGGACCGATTTTGCTGATACTGTTTGGAATGATAACCTGGTGCGCAACGATCATTTGCCAACACCTCGTCCGCAGGATAATACATTGTTGGAAGGCATTGCCCGCGATAGCAATTTCTATTTTATCGATAACATACAAACCCCAGAAGTGGAAACACTGCAACAAATGTTGACCGCTTCGCTCAACAAGACCGCCGAAAATTTGAAAAAAGCCAAGGATCTTACATGGTCCGGTTATCGCAATGTGCGTATCAGTCATTTACTATCCGGTTTGCCCGGCTTCAGTCGTTTGCATTTGAATATTGGTGGCGGCAATAAAATTATTAATGCTACCAAAGAAACACATGGGCCAAGCTGGCGGGTAATAGTGCATATGACCGATAAAACAGAAGCTTACGGTGTGTACCCCGGAGGGCAGAGTGGCAACCCCGGTTCAAAATTTTACGACCAGTTTGTAGATACCTGGACAAAAGGCGAATACAACACACTTTGGATGATGGGTGCCGATGAAAAGAAATCGGAAAAAGTAAAATGGACCATGAAATTTTCTAAATCCTAATACACTATCGTTATTTAAAACTGTAGATCATGAAGTTTTTTGCTGTACTCATTTTGTCGATGTTATTAGGATACCTCGTGTATATTTTCAATAGTACACTGCCATGGTGGTGTGTGAGTTTGGCGGCATTTATTGCGGCTGCATCTGTACCACTCAAACCCTGGTTGAGTTTTGTGGCTGGCTTCGCAGGCATCTTCCTGTTATGGAGTGTATTGGTATTTTGGTTGGATAAAGAAAATGGTGGTGTACTCAGCGCAAAAATGGCGCAGGTATTACCCTTCAATGGAAGTGCCATTGTAATGATGTTGGCCTCTGCACTCATTGGTGGAATCGTTGGAGGATTTTCGGCACTCACCGGTTCTTTTATCCGCAAAAAGCCGGCATCTTCTACGCACTAATTTTTTGTACTTACACGCATACCTATTCTTACCCCGGATTCCCCCACATGATGTTCGCACCACTTCGTTTTTTTTTATTGGTAGGGTTGATAATGTTGGCAGGCTTTGCTGCAAATGCACAAGCGCAGCTACATGGTAAAGTAACCAACCAGTTTGGTGCTATTTTGCCTTATGCATCGGTGTATGTAAAAGGCAATACCAAAGGAACCGTGGCCAATGCAGAAGGTTTGTATTCTATCGATCTGGCGCCAGGCATTTACACGGTGGTATGTGCTTATGTGGGTTATCAAAAAGTAGAACGAAAAATAGAACTGGGCAGCAAACCATTGGAGTATAATTTTCAACTCAATTTTCAGTATACAGAACTTTCGGCTGTGGTAGTAAAGGCCAATGCCGAAGACCCTGCTTACAATATCATTCGACAGGCCATCAAAAAAAGAGAAGAATACCTGAACGAAGTGAAACAATGGCAGGTGATGGTGTACATGAAAGGCCTTATTCGCACCATTAAAGTGCCCAATAGTTTTATGGGTGTAAAAGTGCGGCCCAACCGCGATGTGATCGACAGCTCGGGTAAAGGCATTGTGTACTTTAGTGAGTCGCTTACCAAATATTTTCGCAGGCTGCCCAACGATTTTAAGGAAGAAGTAGTGAGTGCCAAAGTGAGTGGTAACAGCAGCGGATTTGGTTTCAATAGCCCGCAGGACCTTGAAATAAATTTATACGAAAACAATATCAGGATCGAAGGCTTGAATAGCCGTGGCTTTGTGTCGCCTATTGCCGACAATGCACTCAACTTTTACAAGTACAAATACGAAGGTTCTTATTTTGAAGATGGGAGAGAAGTGCTGCGGGTAAAAGTGATGCCGAAACGAAAATATGAACCATTGTTCGCCGGTGGGTTTATCGAAATTATGGATGGTACATGGCGACTGCATGGTGTACATCTTGGACTGAATAAAGAGTCGCAAATAGAATTGGTGGACAGCCTGCTGGTGCGCCAACAAATGTTCCCGGTGAATCAACATGTGTGGATGCCACAAAACACCGAAATGACTGCCACGTTTGGATTTTTCGGTTTCAGGGCGAGTGCCCATTTTGTGGGGGTGTACAGCGATTACGAATTCGACTTTGATGAACAGAAAGCTTTTGGCACCCGCGTTATCAAAAAGATAGACACTGCTGCCAATAAAAAATCACCGGCTTATTGGGACAGCATCAGGCCTTCGCCACTCACTGCGGAAGAACGGCTCGACTATTTGAAAAAAGATACGCTGGCCCGTAAAATGAACGACCCGCATTACCTCGATTCGCTGGATAAGATCAGCAACCGGTTTGGTGTGTTTAAATTTTTCTTCAGGGGCACCCGTTATCTCGATCGAAAACAAAAACTGGTATTCAATGTACCGCCGGTGGCATTGGGCATTCAGTACAATACTGTGGAGCAGTGGGCGTATCAAATAATGCCGAGTTTCAGAAAATACAGCGATACCGGCGCTTTCGTTATCAATGCAAGATTCAGATATGGATTTGGCAACCGCCATTTCAATGCCAGTGCTTCTTTCAATAAATCTGTTGGTAGAGATTATCGCAAGCGATGGGATCTCTCATTTGCCGGTGGCAAAAATGTTTTTCAGATCAATCCCACAGAGCCTATACAACCACTCAACAACAGTATTGCTACCTTGTTGTACACGGTGAACTACATGAAGATCTACGAAAAAGCTTATGGTGCTGCATGGGCTCGCCGAACACTCAACAATGGATTGCGTATTGGCATTGGCTTATCGTACGAAGACCGAAGGCCACTCCAAAACTCCGACACTTCGTATATGTGGAGGCGATACAAAAACAGGAGTTTCACTTCCAACTATCCCGAAGAATTGCCACCGGGTTATTTCGAAAGACACAAAGCGTTGATCAGCAATTTTACCATGCGCTGGCAACCGGGTGTGAAGTTTCTTGAATACCCCGACAGAAGATATATGGTGGAAAGTGATATGCCGGTGTTCAACCTTACACTTACAAAAGCATGGGGCAACCTGTTTGGCACCGATGCCGAATTTGGAAAATGGTTGGTGAGTGTTGAGGACAGGCTGAATATGAAATTGGCCGGTTCGCTTAACTACGCTGCAGAATTGGGAGGTTTTGTGAATAATACCAATGTTCAACTACCGGATTGGCGGCATTTTATGGGCAACCAAACTGTAATTGCCAGCCCGTTCATGAAAAGTTTTCAATTGGCACCCTATTATGCCAATAGCACCCGCGAACATTTTTTTGCCACTGCCAATATCGAATGGCATCTTAACGGTATGCTAACCAATAAGATTCCGCTGTTTAGAAAATTGAACTGGAATTTGGTAACCGGAAGCAATGCGTATATAGTAGACGTAAACAGAAATTATGTCGAAATTTTCTTTGGTCTTGAGAATATCTTTAAGACCTTTCGCGTAGATTGGGTGGCGGGTTACGATGGATTCAATAAAAAACCAACTACAGGTGTCGTAATTGGTATGAGCGGGTTGTTTACAGGGCAAGGTGTTGAATAAACGCTAATAATTGCGGCTGGCGATTCACCGGTTTTGACCAACGTTATCTTCGCGGCTCTTTTCTCAAACACAATACCAACGCATGGCGCTCATAAAATCTATTTCTGGCATTAGAGGAACAATTGGAGGCAAACCCGGAGAAGGACTTACACCACTCGATGTAGTTAAATTTTCTGCAGCTTATGGTACCTGGCTGCTAACACAAGGCAAAGGAAAGAAAGTAGTGATTGGTCGCGATGGACGCATTAGTGGTCCACTGGTGCGCAACCTGGTAGTGAGTACACTCAACAGCCTGGGTATTGATGTGATAGATCTGGGGTTAAGCACCACTCCAACTGTAGAAATTGCAGTGCCCATGGAAAATGCAGCAGGCGGTATTATTCTTACTGCCAGCCACAATCCCAAAGAGTGGAATGCATTGAAATTACTGAATGAAAAAGGCGAATTCATTTCGGCAGAAGATGGTGCTGTAGTGTTGGATATTGCAGCACGGGATGCATTCAGTTTTGTACCTGTTACAAAACTGGGAACTGTAAGAGAAGATAGCAGCTACATGCAAAAACATATTGCCGCTATTTTGAATTACGACCTGGTAGATGTACCTGCTATTGCTGCACGCAATTTTAAAGTAGTAGTGGATGGCATTAATAGTTCGGGTGCCATTTTTGTGCCTGCCCTATTGGCTGCATTGGGTGTAGAAAATGTAACCATTTTGAATGCCGAAGTAACTGGCCATTTTGCACATAACCCCGAGCCATTGCCCGAGCACCTTACCGAAATGAGTGCTACTGTAAAAAAACTGAATGCCGATTTCGGTATTGTTGTAGATCCGGATGTGGACCGCCTTGCATTTGTAAACGAAGACGGTACCATGTTTGGTGAAGAATACACACTGGTAGCTGTAGCCGATTATATACTGCAGGCCCGCAAGGGAAATACGGTTAGCAATATGAGCAGCACCAAAGCGCTGAAAGAACTTACCCTCAAGCACGGTGGCGAATATTTTCCCAGTGCAGTAGGCGAGGTGAATGTGGTGAACAAAATGAAAGAGGTGCAGGCCGTAATTGGTGGCGAAGGCAATGGCGGCATCATTGTACCCGATTTCCATTATGGCCGCGATGCACTCATTGGTATTGCATTGTTCTTGTCGCATTTGGCAAAATGCAAAAGGTCGATCAGCGGTTTGCGCAAAACCTATCCCGAATATTTTATCAGCAAGAATAAAATTGAATTGGACAATGGCATTGATGTGAAGAAGATCTTCGAGAGCATCAAAATCAAATACAAGCAGCGTCCCATCAATACGGAAGATGGTTTGAAAATTGAATTCGATAACGACTGGGTGCATTTGCGTACCAGCAATACCGAGCCCATCATTCGCATATACAGCGAAAGCGATTTTGAGAGCAAGGCTAACAATATAGCCAGCAAGCTCATCAAAGACATTCGGGAAGCGATGTAAGAACTTTCTACATAATGGATACAACTGCCGGCATGGTCCGGCAGTTTTTTTTGCCCCATGCATGGTTTTGGCGGGTAATGCTGGCCGACCTGTTGCTGGAACGAATTTCGTCAACCGCAATGGGTACTTGGTACATCATGCGGCGTAGGCCCTGTCAAATAGGCTACATTGCTAGTCTGGCTGAAATGCAGTTTTGTTTAAAAATTGGCCGAAATATTCAGGGCTTTTATGGCCATATCAATACTTTTGCGCCTCTGCCAGTAATTTTTTTTGAAAGCTTGATAATTACATATTATGAGTAGAATATATTTCGACAATGCAGCTACTACCGCTCTCGACCCCGAAGTGCTGGAAACCATGATGCCATACCTCACCGAGAAGTTTGGTAACCCGTCTTCTATTTACTCCTACGGTAGAGAAAGCCGTTTGGCGATTGAAAATGCCCGTAAGTCTGTTGCCAAAACACTGGGTGCACATCCTGCCGAAGTATTTTTTACCAGTGGCGGTACCGAAGCCAGCAATACTGCCATCACTGCTTCGGTGCGCAATCTTGAATGTCGCCATATCATCACTTCCCCGTTGGAGCACCATGCCACTTTGCATACCGTTGAGTATTTGCACAAGCGTGGCGAAGCCGCATTGAGCTATGTAAAACTGTTGCCCAATGGCCATGTGGATATGGAGCACCTGGAGCAATTGCTGGCGCAAAGCGAAGAAAAATGTTTGGTGACCCTTATGCATGCCAACAACGAAATTGGCAACCTGCTCGATATACATGCAGTAGGAGAGTTGTGCAAATTGTATGGCGCTATTTTCCATAGCGATACCGTGCAAACTGTAGGTCATTATCCTTTTGATCTGCGCAATACCCCGGTGCATTTTATTACCGGTGCCGGGCATAAATTTCACGGCCCCAAAGGCGTGGGCATGCTTTACATTAATGAGAATGTAAAAATTGATCCGTTCATACACGGCGGTAGCCAGGAACGCAATATGCGTGCAGGCACCGAAAACCTGTATGGTATTGTTGGCTTTGCCAAAGCATTGGAAATGGCCACCGAACACCACGATCGTGATAGTGCCCATGTGCACACCATTAAAGTGTACATGATGGAGCAATTGAAAAAGCATATTAAAGGCGTTCATTTCAATGGCGATTGCGTGGGACGCAGCTTGTACACAGTGCTCAATGTAAGTTTCCCGAAAACAGAAAAAAGCGAGATGATCCTTTTCAATCTCGACATCAATAATATTTGCGCCAGTGGCGGTAGTGCGTGCACCAGTGGTGCCGATGCAGGCAGCCATGTTATTCGTGCTGTAAACAACAATCCCAACCAGGTGGCAGTACGTTTTAGCTTTTGCAAAAAAAGTACGAAGGAAGAAGTGGATACGGTGGTAGCTAAGTTGAAAGAATTGATTTGATCAATTGATTTTGCTTTATACAACCCAAAGGCAGTCCGATCGGCTGCCTTTGGGTTTTGATGAGTGGCCTAAACTGCATTGCTTCAGCATGGTGCCGACCCAGGCCTGGTTCAACATTTAGTTGATAGATATCTTCATTCAATCCAAAATGATCTCATACGCTGCACTTGCATGGTATTTCAAAAAAATACAAGCATCAGGTTTTTTTTGAAAGATTTAACACATATATTTAGATTCTTATCTATTGCGCACACTCGCACCAAATGATTGCTCACAGCCTTCCAAATCTGCATTTGACCCTTTGAATGCCAACCCGGTTGCCTCCAACCCAGGTAGCTGATGGGATATTTTTTTGAACCCAACCCTAAACCAATCTGTATGCGACAGACAATCTCTGCCTTGCATGGCGCTGCAATTGCTTGCGTTTCATCCATTGCACAACCCCCTCGCTTTTTTCAAAGATTATTCCTGCTTTTGCTTGTTCCCTTGTTCGTCCTGTCATGGGGAGAGTTAAGCGGGCAGGCTACGGTGACCAGTGATAAACCGGATTATGCGCCGCGGTCCAATGCGGTGTTTACCGGCTCTGGGTTTTTGCCCGGAGAGCAGGTACAACTGAAGGTGAAAAACCTTTTTAGGGCATGTAATACGGTCTCATCTGATTCCAGTTATCTTCCATGGACGGTTACTGCCGATGCCAGTGGGGGATTTGTGACGAACTGGACGGTTTGTGATTGTGTAGGCGATTCACTTCGCTTAAAAGCGACCGGACAAACTAGTGGTTTAATAGCATATGCTTATTTTACTGATGCGAACGACCTCACATCTTTTGCAAGCGATTGCATTACTGCTAAAACTACTTTCTGCTTGGGCGCTACAGTCTGCATGAAGTCAACTACTATTAATGGGGGTAATCATCACATTGAATGGTTCAAACCATCAGGCGCTATATCTGTTCATAACTCTGGTACATCAAACACTTCAATATCTGATAGTTATGTCCCTGATGTAGCAGGAACTTGGACGATTAAGCTCATTAAGGAAAGTAATGGAAATGTAGACAACACAATAACTATTACCATAAATCCATCGCCCAACCCGCCTACAGCAGTGAATTATTTAGGGGCCTATGATGGGGCGTCTCATATAGGTTCAGCAACTGTCGGCGGTGGTCAGGTTGTTGATTGGTTTGCAAATGCCACTGGAAATACGGCAGCGGCAGCACCAAGTGGAACAAATGTTGGAATATATACTGCTTACGCGGAAGCAAGAAATTTAACTGGCGGATGTGTAAGCTCTTCTAGAACCCCTGTCACTGTAACGATCACCAAAGCCGATCCTAGTATAAGTGTTACAGGCTATAGTGGTGTGTATACCGGAACAGCACATGGTGCAACAGGTACAGCCACAGGCGTAGGAGGCGTGAACCTTGGTTCATTACTGCATGTAGCATCAACAACCTATACTAATGTACCTGGAGGATTAGTACACTGGACTTTTGATGGTGATGATAATTACAATGCAACAAGTGGTGACGCAATGGTAACGATTACCAAAGCCGATCCTACGATCAGTGTTACAGGATATGATGTTCCCTATGATGCAACTGCGCATACGGCCACGGGTACAGCAACAGGTGTGTTGGCCGAAGCGTTGGCCGGTCTTGACCTGAGCGGAACTACGCATACAACTGGCGGAACTTATACCGACAGCTGGAGCTTTACCGATGTAACTGGAAACTACAATGACAAGTCCGGAACTGTAAGTGATAAGATCAGCAAGGTGAATGCTAGTATAAGTGTTACAGGCTATAGTGGTGTGTATACCGGAACAGCACATGGTGCAACAGGTACAGCCACAGGTGTAGGAGGCGTGAACCTTGGTTCATTACTGCATGTAGCATCAACAACCTATACTAATGTACCTGGAGGATTAGTACACTGGACTTTTGATGGTGATGATAATTACAATGCAGCGAGTGAGGACGCAATGGTAACGATTGGTAAAGCCAATCCATCCATAACAGTAACGGGCTACAGTGTTACATACAATGGCCTGCCTCATACAGCCACTTATGCCATCAATGGTGTGAATGGTGAGAGTGGAGCGACAGTTGGAACAATAGATGTAAGTGGCACCACACATACCGATGCAGGCACATATTTAGCCGATGCCTGGAGCTTTACCGGTGCTGCCAACTACAACAATACCAGCGGCACAGTAAACAATGCGATTGGTAAAGCCAATCCATCCATAACAGTAACGGGCTATAGTGTTACATACGATGGCCTGCCTCATACAGCCACTTATGCCATCAATGGTGTGAATGGTGAGAGTGGAGCGACAGTTGGAACAATAGATGTAAGTGGCACCACGCATACCGATGCAGGCACATATTTAGCTGATGCCTGGAGCTTTACCGGTGCTGCCAACTACAACAATACCAGCGGCACAGTAAACAATGCGATTGGTAAAGCCAATCCATCCATAACAGTTACGGGCTACAGTGTTACATACAATGGCCTGCCTCATACAGCCACTTATGCCATCAATGGTGTGAATGGTGAGAGTGGAGCGACAGTTGGAACAATAGATGTAAGTGCCACCACACATACCGATGCAGGCACATATTTAGCTGATGCCTGGAGCTTTACCGGTGCTGCCAACTACAACAATACCAGCGGCACAGTAAACAATGCGATAGCAAAAGCACCAACATCTATTAGCATAACCTTTGGAAATTTACTTTACGATGGTAATCCCAAAGTAGGCCTTGCTACTGTAACCGGTGCAGGCGGATTGAGTCAAGGCCTTACCGTTACTTATGTAGGAACCGGAGCAACCTCTTATGGCCCAACAACAACAGCTCCAAACCTGGTCGGCACATACAGCGCTTCTGCCAGCTATGCTGAAACTGCTAATTACCTGGCATCCAATAAAACAGAGAATTTCACCATTCTTGCTGCAAGTACTAACACCACTCTCACGCTTAGCGCAGCATCTGTACGCTACATGGATAACCTTACTATGACAGCTGTGATTGTACCGGTAAATACTGGTTCACCGCTTACGGGTGCCGTAACCTTTAAGATCAACGGTGTGGTTTATGGTTCAGCAACAGTTGTACCCATTCCGGGTGCTTCAGATGGCTCTGTTCAGGCGCAACTGATCAAGCAGGTGGCTGAAATGCCGAATGTTCCGAACACTGGAACCTACCCGGTAGTTGCAGAATTTGTAAGTACTAATGCCAACTATAGCGGTAGCAGCAATACCAAACAATTGAATGTAAGACAAAGGAATGCAGATCCGTTCATTGCTACAGGTTTCTATACAGGCGATTTGTTTGCATGGACAACCGGACCAAACACGAGTACCGCCACGCTTACACTTGCTGCTTCCTTTAAGGATGCCAATATTCCGCCAGGCGATATGCGGGCTGCAAAGGCAACATTCTACTTCGTGAATGGCTCTTCGCTCATACCCATACCAAGTGCGCAGAATCTTCCTGTTGGTTTGATAGACGCAAGTGATGGTTCTGCTGGTTTTGCCAGTGCCATTGTTCAGTTGAACATAGGTTCGCAAAACTCAACCAGCTTCCAGATTGCAGTAGGTTTGTCTGGCGCATATACCAATACTCCGGGTAATGCCTTGTCTCAAGCCATTGTTACGGTTTCTAAACCTGTAACAGGAGGATTCATCACTGGTGGCGGATGTGTGCCAAACACAGGTGCAGCAGGCCTTATAAAGGGGGCGGCTGATCAGCGCACAGGATACCAATTTGATATTCAGTACACCAAGTCGGGCACCAATCCGAAAGGCAAAGTCAACATCATGGTGAAGAGCTATTTTAATAAGGATGGCTTATTGGACAGCAAACTCCATACCTACCTGATTTCAACCAATTCAATAGCGCTGCTGAATGTAGGAACGCCATTGGCTACAGGAACCTTCAGTGCCAAGGCCAACCTGGTGGAACAAATGGAAGATTTGTCCATAGTGGCTATTGAAGGTGGAGCAACTTTCCAAATGACCGCATTCCAAAATGCATGTGACCAGAAGCTCGCAATGGTCTTGTATAGAAAGGCGGGAGGCATTTGGATGGCAACCAACTGGAGTGCTGCAAATTCAAAATCCGATTTGTTGGCTGTTACATCAAAAAGCACCGTTTATGTAGCCGGTGGAGGCAATTGCAATGCGGCCCCTATAGTAGCAAACGCACAGACAACAACGAGTGTTGCTAAGTTGGTAAACACAGAAGAGGTGAATTATACAGAGCTCGACATCCGCATTCAAAACAACCCAAGCTCCGGTACTTCAGCATTTCAACTGCAACTGCGCAGCAACGACAAGGTTACGCCTATCAATCTGCGAGTGCTGAATGCTAACGGCAAGCCTATAGAAAGCCGCGAAAAACTGAGTACAGGCAACACGGTAGAAATGGGCCGCCTCTGGATACAAGGTCTATATTTTGTAGAAGTGATACAGGGCCAACAGCGCAAAGTGCTGAAGCTGCTGAAGCAATAGTTTTATCTGGGCGTGATGTGCAGAATCAGAACGGCCGCCGAATGGCGGCCGTTTCTTTTTTCATCAGGACGCATATCCAAGCCGGTGTTCCATTTCTTTTGATAATACTGGTAGTTTCCTTCTTTCGATTAAAAAGCTGGTTAGCTGAGCAAAGTCTTTGAAAATATAATGTTTGTCTGCAGCGCCTTTTAAATACTCTTTACCTGTGCTGCCACCTGTGCCAATGCGCTGTCCGATCATGCGGTGCACCATGTTCATGTGGCGGTAACGCCAGGTGCTTAGTTGTTCATCGAGTTCCAGTACTGCATTGATAATTTGAAAAGGCAACTGTAACAAAGGGTAGCCCCGGTACAGCATAATGAACAACGCTGCACGACACGCAGCAGGCGATAATTGGCGGCCTTCTATATCTTCTGCATCAAACCCCATCACTTTGTCGAAAGCCTTTAAATTGGCCTGTTCTGCTTCGCTTAGGCTGGTTACCAATTGCTGGCGATATGCTTGCCAAAAGGGGCCTGCAGCTTTTGCTTTTTCATCGGGCTGAAATTGAAACGTTTGCCACAATTGCAGGTCGCCAAAAACAGGAAAGCGTTCCAGCCATTCATTCAGTAATAACAGCAGCGAAGGTTTGCTTTCTGCATCTTTCACCATGCCCACATATTCGGGGCGAAGTGCACTGGTGTAGTAATGCTGACCGTGCCGCAATTCGTAGGGTAGCCCCAGTCTTGCTTCCAACATTTTAAACTGCCAGCTCTGGAAACCCGATGCCGGGCGCAGCAGATCTCTGAAATCCAAAAAGTCCATGGGCGTCATGGTTTCCATAATATCCATATGCTGCACCAACACTTTCATGATAGTGTTTACCCGGTTCAGCCGATGCACTACCGTTTGCAGCTCTGGAGAATTATCGTTGATGGCAGGTTGCTGAATAATGGCCACCACCGATTCTACTTCGTGCATCATTTGCTTAAACCATAGCTCATAAGCCTGGTGAATAATGATGAACAACATTTCGTCGTGTGCAGGCTCGTTGCCTGGCATATAGCTCACGGGATGCTGGGCATTCAGCAGGGTATCCAGTTCTAAATAATCGGCATAATACTGTGGCGCATTGTTCATAGCAATCGGTTTGAATGGCAAAGGAAGTTGTGTCGCAAATAAACAGATTCAATTTGATGTGGACATAGACTGAATTAGGAATAGGCCCATAAAAAGATAGTTCAGATTTCTATTATTGTGTAAGTTTGACACACTTTAAATTGCTTCCTTTATGAAAAACGCTTTCATGCTGGGCTTTGGCCTGCTGTTGGCTGCTACAGCCTGCAAAACTTCCACCCAAACTTCGGTTGAAACCTATACTACAGATACCGCCAGGATAGATGGGCACCCTGCCTGGATCATGCAGGGAAATATTTACGAAGTGAATGTGCGGCAATACACACCCGAAGGCAGTTTTGCTGCGTTCGCCAAGCATTTGGACAGGTTGAAAGAGATGGGCGTGCAAACCCTTTGGTTCATGCCTATTCAACCCATTAGTAAACTGGATAGGAAAGGCGTATTAGGAAGTTATTATGCAGTGTCTAATTATACCGATGTAAATCCTGAGTATGGCACACTGGCCGACTGGCAGGCATTGGTTGATTCGGCACATGCAAAAGGTTTTAAAGTGATCATCGATTGGGTGCCCAATCATACCGGCGCCGATCATTACTGGTTGGAAAAGCATCCCGATTTTTATGTTCGTGACAGTGCCACTGGTAAAGCCAAATTCGCTTTCGATTGGAGCGATACCCGCGACCTGAATTATGATAATCCTGAG
Organism: Phnomibacter sp.; assembly: GCA_035456005.1. Taxonomy (GTDB): domain Bacteria; phylum Bacteroidota; class Bacteroidia; order Chitinophagales; family Chitinophagaceae; genus Phnomibacter. The sequence continues at coordinate 182,510 of DATIEA010000007.1, forward strand.
TTGCAGGACAGCATGATCAATGCCATGAAGTTTTGGCTGGGTACACATATTGATGGTTTCCGCTGCGATGTGGCAGGCGAAGTGCCACAGGCATTTTGGGCAAAAGCCGTACCTGCTTTAAAAGCCGCCAACCCGGGAATTTTTATGTTGGCCGAAAGCAACGATAGCTGGTTGAACGAAGTGGGTTTTGATGCTACTTATCCATGGGAGGAATTTAGCACCATGAAAAAAATAGCTAGTGGCGAATGGAAGCCAAGCATGCTCGATAGTTCGCAGGCAAAGCTGGCCAATTATCCTGCCAATACGTTGCGGATGTATTTTACCAGCAACCACGATGAAAACAGTTGGAACAAAGCCGACTGGGCTACTATGCCGGGAGCAGTGCATGCGCCATTTGCTGTGCTTACGCAAACATGGGCTCGTAGCGTGCCCCTTATTTACAGCGGGCAGGAAGAACCTTTCCTCGATAGCATTCGTTTTTTTTATAAAGACACTATTGAGTTTGGAAAATTTGCAAGAGCTGATTTTTATAAAACCTTGTTGAACCTGCGCAAAAACAATGCAGCATTATCGGCCAATGCATCTTATGCAAAAGTGGCGGCCGGCGATCCTAACCAGGTGTTTAGTTTTTGCAGGGCAAAAGATGGGCAAAAAGTTTTGGTAGTGCTTAATCTTTCTGCGAAAGATGCTACGGTGGCCATTCAAAACCCGGCATTGAAAGGCACTGCTACCAATGTGTTTACAGGCGCCAAAGAAGATCCTACTGCAAAACCCTGGAAGCTGGAGCCTTGGGGTTATGCGGTGTACAGCTATTAACGCTATTTAGAAATAAGAAATAAAACGGAAGGTCAACTCTACAGTTGGCCTTCCGTTTTATGTATCATGCACTGTAATTATTCATTCACTTAGCTCTCGGCTTTTGCATATTGCAGCCATGCTATGCCGCATTCGAATGCCACTGCTTTTTTAAATTGCAGTTTCAGTTTTTCCTGCAGGTTTCCAAATATGGGAAGGCCTTTTCCAATGGCCGATGGATTGATGAAGAAATTGTATTCATCCACTAAGCCTGTTTGTATCAATGACGAAATAAAACTGCTGCCACCATACGCAATAATATCGCCGCCTTCGGTTTGTTTTAGTTTTTCAACAGTCGTAGTTACATCTTCACCGGCAATCACCGTATTGGCCCATGGCGATTCTTTCAGTGTGTTGGAAAAAACAATTTTAGGTGTGTTGCTAAAAAGTAATCCGGCTTCATATTCTGGATTGTTCGCATCGGCGGCTACATTGGCCCAATGCGGTATAAAACCTTCGGCTAATTTTCGGCCCAATAAAATAGTGCCGATAGGTGCATTTATTTCACCTACTACGGTGTTGATATCGGCAGTCCACGGAAAATGTATCCAGTCCATTTCGCCATTGGGTCCGCCCATGTATCCATCAACAGTAGTTTGCACCTGCAACTTTAGTTTACGCATGATGTGTGATTTAGTGGGTAAGATAAAATACTATGTTGGTATGCGGATATGTTTCCATCCATCTTTATCTTTTGTCCAAATAAAAAAGCATGCTCCAACAGTGTTGAAGACATGCCTTAGATACTGAAAAATCCAATATTATGAACCGCAACTGATACAGCCGTCTTGCATGGTGCAGGTAGCGCCTTCTGCAGGTGTGGCGTCTATATCGTTGCCGGTTTGATTTTGCTGGTTCGCAATGTCTGCATTGGGCAATACAGGTTCTATTTCTTTGCTCCCTTGTTTTTCCACGGTAAACTGTACTGCTTGTGCTGCAGCTTGTGTACGCAGGTAGTACATGCCGGTTTTCAAACCTTTTTTCCAGGCATAAAAATGCATAGAAGTGAGCTTGCTCGTTGTGGGGCTATCTACAAACAAATTCAACGATTGCGACTGGCAGATGAATGCACCGCGATCGGCAGCCATGTCAATAATGTTGCGTTGTTTAATTTCCCAAACTGTTTTGTACAGCTCTTTAATGTCGGCAGGTATCTCTTCAATTTGTTGCACCGATCCATTGGCCGCAACAATTTTGTTTTTCATGGCATTGTTCCACAAGCCCAGGTTTACCAGGTCTTTCAGCAAATGCTTGTTTACAATAATAAACTCGCCACTCAATACTCTTCTCGAATAGATATTGCTGGTGTACGGTTCAAAGCATTCGTTGTTGCCAAATATTTGCGAAGTAGAAGCAGTAGGCATAGGCGCTACCAACAACGAGTTGCGAACACCATGTTGTTTCACTTCTTCACGCAGTGTGGCCCAATCCCAACGCTCCGATGGTGTTACGCCCCACATGTCGAATTGGAATATTCCTTTCGAAACAGGAGAGCCTGCAAATGTTTCGTAAGCTCCTTGCTCTTTCGCCAAATCTTTACTGGCGGTCATGGCAGCAAAGTAGATGGTTTCAAAAATGTTCTTGTTCAGCATTTTCGCCAGCTCACTTTCGAATGGCAAACGCAACAAAATGAACACATCTGCCAGTCCTTGCACACCAAGGCCTACCGGGCGATGGCGCATGTTGGATGTCCTCGCTTCTTCAACAGGGTAGTAGTTGTTATCAATTACTGCATTCAGGTTTTTGGTGACCTGGTAGGTTACTTCATACAGTTTGTCAAAATCAAATTTGTTATCAATTACAAAGCGGGGCAATGCCAATGATGCAAGGTTGCACACCGCTACTTCTTCAGGAGAAGTGTATTCCAAAATTTCGGTACACAGGTTACTGCTTTTAATAGTGCCCAGGTTTTGTTGGTTGCTTTTACCATTGGCTGCATCTTTATACAACAGGTAAGGTGTTCCGGTTTCTATTTGCGATTCCAAAATTTTAAACCACAGCTCCTGCGCTTTTACGGTTTTCCTTGCCTTCCCTTCTGTTTCATACTTAGTGTACAAAGCTTCAAATTCTGGTCCCCAGCATTCGCTAAGGCCCGGTGTTTCGTTGGGGCAAAACAGGCTCCAGTTTTCGTTGGCTTCCACGCGTTTCATAAACAGGTCAGAGATCCAGAGGGCATAGAACAGATCTCTTGCTCTCATTTCTTCCTTGCCATGATTTTTGCGGAGGTCTAAAAACTCGAACACATCGGCATGCCATGGCTCTAAGTAAATAGCAAAAGCTCCCTTGCGTTTGCCGCCGCCCTGGTCAACATAGCGGGCAGTATCGTTAAACACCCGCAGCATCGGAATGATACCATTGCTGGTGCCATTGGTGCCGCCAATATAGCTGCCTGTAGCACGAATGTTATGAATAGATAAGCCAATGCCACCGGCACTTTGCGAAATTTTGGCCGTTTGTTTCAATGTGTCGTAAATGCCATCAATGCTATCATCTTTCATGGTGAGCAAAAAGCAGCTACTCATTTGCGGCTTGGGCGTACCGGCATTGAACAATGTGGGCGTAGCATGTGTAAACCAACGCTCACTCATGAGGTGATAGGTCTTAATTACTTCCTCAATATTGTTTTTGTGAATGCCTACTGCCACACGCATGTACATGTGTTGTGGGCGTTCAGCAATTTTTCCATCAATACGCAGCAGGTACGATTTTTCCAGTGTTTTAAAACCAAAATAATCGAATGCATAATCTCGGTCGTAGATGATGGTGCTGTCTAAAATGTCGGCATGCTCTTCAATAATTTGCATCACATCATCTGCAATTAATGGAAGCTGTTTCCCGCTGGCGGCATCGGTGTATTGGTGCAATTTTCGCATGGTTTGCGAAAAAGATTTCACCGTGTTTTTATGCAGGTTGCTCACGGCAATGCGTGAAGCAAGGATAGCATAATCGGGATGCGAAATAGTGAGCGACGCTGCTGTTTCCGCAGCAAGGTTGTCCAACTCGGTGGTAGGCACACCTTCGTAAATTCCTTCTATCGTTTTCTTCGCCACATCTATCACGTTCACAATCGGGCTTAGGCTATAACTGAGTTTTTCGATCCTTGCAGTTACCTTATCAAATTTTACGGATTCTTGTTTTCCGTTTCTTTTAATTACGAACATGGTGGGTTAATGATTTATGGTTAAGAATAGAAGAGTCGTTTTGCTTGTGTTGGTAGTAGGTGTTGGTGTGTCGGCAAAGTGCAGGCATCAGCTTCGTTGTCTTCGCTTCTTCCTGTGGAAGAAGGGTTCACTTGTGCTGCTGTGCATCGCTCAGCAATATTGCGTCACATTAAAAATCTTCGTCGGTCGAAAAAGTCTGCACTTCTTTATTGCCCATTACGCCGGCTTTCTGGTAATCGCCCACACGTTTTTCGAAGAAGTTGGTTTTGCCTTGCAGTGAGATCATTTCCATAAAGTCAAATGGATTGCTGGCGTTGTAAATTTTGGAATAACCTAATTCCGACAACCAACGATCGGCCACAAACTCGATGTACTGTTGCATGAGTGTAGCGTTCATGCCAATGAGTGCTACAGGCAATGCTTCGGTAATGAATTCTTTTTCGATGGTTACTGCATCGCTGATGATCTTGCGTACATCGGCTTCAGCCAATTTGTTTTTGAGCATGCTGTAGAGCAGGCAGGCAAATTCGCAATGCAATCCTTCGTCGCGGCTAATGAGTTCGTTGCTGAAAGTAAGGCCGGGCATCAGGCCTCTTTTCTTGAGCCAGAAAATAGAGCAGAAGCTACCGCTGAAGAAGATGCCTTCTACAGCCGCAAATGCCACCAGTCGTTCGGCAAAGCTGCCATTCTCTATCCAGCGCAAAGCCCATTCTGCTTTTTTGGTAACGGCAGGTATGGTATCAATAGCGTGAAACAGTTTATGTTTTTCCGCAGCGTTTTTAATGTAGGTGTCAATCAGGAGTGCATAGGTTTCACTGTGTATGTTTTCCATCATGATCTGGAAACCATAAAAGCAACGGGCTTCGGGTAGCTGTACTTCGCTCATAAAGTTTACAGCCAGGTTCTCGTTTACAATACCATCGCTGGCTGCAAAAAACGCCAGTACATGCGATATGAAATGGCGTTCGCCATCGTTCAGGCTTTCCCAGTCTTTCAGGTCGCCACTCAGGTCAATTTCTTCAGCGGTCCAAAAACTGGCTTCGTGTTTTTTGTATTGCTCCCATACTTTGGGGTAATTGATAGGCAGAATAACAAAGCGGTCTTTGTTTTCTTTCAGCAGTATTTCATCATCGTGTTGCATAGTAAAACGGGTGTTGTTTTTTCTGCTGCCGGATGATAGGTATGGTGCTGAAAACTTGTGCGTCTTTTGAAGATGCATGGCTATCAGTACATACGCTTTTCACCCGAAAGCATGGATACAGGTGCTTTGATTGTTGGCAGGTCTTCTGACTTACTTCATTGCTTAAAGCCTTCCCGTTTCTACAACAGTGGCGTGAGGTTCAAGCAACTTTTTAAGAAGCTTACAGCTACGGGGATAGTTTGGGATTTACACCCAATTCCCTATTAATGTTACCATCCATAATGGTGATGGAGAACAACCAAAATCAACACAAACGTAGAGGAGAAGTGAACATGGGGCCTTAGGACTTGTCCACTTTTTGTTGAAAATCTGTAACAGGTTTTCCTTGGAATTGTCGTAATAATAAAGAAGGGGAGCATGCAATGAACTGCTGCAAAATTCCCGTTAAAATGAGACGGAAAAGCTAGTGTTGCGGGAACTGGTACTCTATATTTTGCCCGAATTGTAGTACATACCCGTTGTTGTCGTAGATGGCAAATTCACGCATTTGCCAGTCGAAAGTTTCGATAGGATAACAAACAGAAACTTTATCCTTCAGGTTGCTCCAAAGGGCTTCCACATCATCGGTATTAAAATATAAACTGCCCGTGAACTGTGCTTTAGTAAAGGGCGTATGCTCATTGGGTAGGGCCAGCATAATACTCACTTCATCTTTGTTTAACGAGGCCCAGCCCCAATCGTCGTTTTTTTCACCCAGTATAAATCCCAGTTGCGCTGTGTAAAAGGCAATGGTTTCTTCCATGTTGCTGGTATACAAAACCGGGCGTATAGATTGTAAATGCATAACCAGGTTGTTTAATGGATGGAATAGGATCTCTACAAAAATAATCAATAGATCCCGGCTATTTTTCTTTTAGCCGTTTCAGCAGATCTTCGAGGTAATCAATTTGCACTTCCTGTATTTCGAGCAGTTTTTTGTTTTGATATACTAACAAGTGATCCATTTTTTCGTTCAGTAATTTTATTTCCAATTCTGCCTTCAGGTTTATTTTATAGTCGTGTTCGGCCCTTTGCCTGTCTTTCTGTTCCTGGCGGTTTTGGCTCATCATAATAATGGGGGCTTGTATGGCGGCCAGGCAGGAGAGAATGAGGTTGAGCAGTATAAACGGGAATGGATCGAATGCTTTGGTAGCAAGCAGCCAGATATTGCCAAATATCCAGAGCAAGAGGAAACAGAAGAACGAAATAATGAAGGTCCAGCTACCACCAAAGCTGGCAATATGGTCGGCCAGTTTTTGCCCGAGGTTGGGTTTGGTTTCACTCTCATCGCTGATGGTTTCAGAAAGAATGCTGTTGTTGCGGATGGCTTTCATTACATCGGCATCAATGGCCGCTAATTCGCCTTTTTCCTGCACTACAAGCCCGGTTAGATAGTTGCGCCTGTATGTGTTCAACTCATCCAGCGAAATGACGCTATCGGGCGAAAAATCGGGGTGGTCGGCTTTTATCAATTCGAATATGCCTTTCCGGATATCCTGGCCCAGTATGGCTTCGCCTTTATGCAATGTTGTTTTCGAAATGGCACTGTATAACATGGTACATGTATTTACTGCAAAGCATTTGTATAAATGTACCAAACAATAAAGGCATATACTTTTAAAAAGTACATGCCTTCCATTGTGTGTTTAGCTGAAGATTATTTTAGCTAATGCAATAATTATGATTGCCGATTCCTGCTGATGCCAAGTTCTAAACCGCGGAGTTCGGCCAGTCCTTTTAAGCGGCCAATAGCACTATAACCGGGGTATGTTTTCTTGTTCAGGTCATCCAGCATCTGGTGTCCATGATCGGGGCGCATCGGAATTTCTACCTGGCGCTCCTGCATTACTTCATGCAACACTTTTACCGCAGCATACATGTCGGTGTCGCCGGTCAAATGATCTGCTTCAAAGAAGTTGCCATTTTCGTCGCGTTTGGTATTGCGCAAATGCAGGAAGTGAATATGGTTGCCAAAACGTTTTGCCATTGCGGGTATATCGTTGTCGGGCCTTGCGCCTAATGAGCCGGTACAAAAACACAAGCCATTCGCAGGCGATGGTGCTGCAGCCAGTAGATCGGCCAGGTCGTTGGCAGTGCTTACAATGCGTGGCAGGCCCAGCAAGGGGTACGGAGGATCATCGGGATGGATGGCCATTTTTACACCCACTTCCTCAGCCACAGGTACTACCTGCTGCAGGAAATAAGCGAGATGTTCTTTCAGTTTTTTAGCATCAATATGCTGGTAGTTTTTCAGTGCGGTAAGCACTTCTTCCTGTGTAAATGGAATATCGCTACCGGGTAAACCAAGCAGGCAATTGCCAAACAATTTTTGCTTTTCTGCTTCGCTCATGCTGGCAAAATGTTGTTTGGCTTTTTCTATTTCTTCGGGGCTGTAATCGGCTGCGGCATTGGGGCGCTGCAGCAAAAACAGGTCGAATGCAATAAATGAACTGCGATGAAAAAACAGCGCCTTGCTTCTGTCGGGTAATTCAAATTCAATATCGGTGCGCAACCAGTCGAGCACGGGCATGAAATTATAGGTCACCACTTTCAATCCGCAGGCAGCCACATTGCGAAGGCTTTGCTTGTAGTTGGCAATATGCGTTTCAAAATCGCCGGTCTGGCGTTTGATGTCTTCGCTTACAGGAAGGCTTTCGATCACCGTCCAGGTCAATCCTGCCGATTCAACTATCGCTTTGCGTTTTTCAATTTCTTCTACCGTCCAAATGTCGCCCACCGGTATATGGTGAAGGGCGGTAACTACACCACTGCAACCTGCCTGGCGTATATCCCATAATCCCACCGGATCGTTGGGGCCGTACCAGCGCATGGTTTGATGAAAGAGGAAAGACATGTATTGTTTAATTGTGTTGTTATACGATGCAATAAAAATTACGAATGTAAAATTGTGGATGCCCCACCATGCTTACATATTTTGTTGAAGCCTGTGCAGCCAGCGTTGATAGTGTTCTTCGTAATTGCTTTGATTGGTTGGCTCAATAGAAGATATCTTTTGCAAGCCTTTACCCAAATCGTTTTCGGCAATTACTCCAACGCCAACACCTGCGCCTAATGCAGCACCACGTGCCCCATCGGACGAATACAGTTCAACAGGAACCTGTGTACATTCCACAAAAGCTTCGCGGAAAACCGGGCTTAAAAACATATTGGCATTGCCTGCTTTCATTACGGCAGGTTGCAAGCCATTTGCTTTCATAATATCCAGTCCGTAGCGGAAGGCAAATGCAATACCTTCCTGCACCGCCCTGTAAAAATGTGCCGTGGTATGCAGGTTCAGATCGAGGTTGGTAAGCTGGGCTCCAACAATAGCATTGTTCAGCATTCTTTCCGCACCATTGCCAAAAGGCAGGATAGTAAGACCATCACTGCCTGGTGCAATTTTTTGCGAAAGCTGATCAATGGTTTTGTACGGAATATCTGCACCCATCCATTGCTTGATCATTTTGTTCATGATGCCACAACCATTAATGCAAAGCAATACGCCTACATGCGGATCGCTGGCTGTATGGTTCACATGCGCAAAACTATTGAGCCTCGATTGACGATCGGAGAGGAGCACATCTGTGACGCCATAGATCACCCCGCTGGTACCTGCTGTGGCAGCTACTTCGCCGGGCTTCATCACGTTCAGCGACAGTGCATTGTTGGGCTGGTCGCCGGCCTTGTAGGTAACAGGAATGCCTGCGGTTAAATTCAATTCTTCGGCAATAGTTGCAGTCACCTGTCCATGTGCGGTAAATACATCTTTTACAGTTGGAATAACCGACTCCGAAAATCCGAAATGATCGAGTACCTGCTTAGCTACCGTATTGGTCGAAAAATCCCAGAGTATGCCTTCGGATAATGCAGCAGGAGAGCTGGTAATTTCGCCCGTGAGTTTGTACGCAATAAAATCGCCGGGCAGCATTATTTTATGGATGCGTTCAAAATTTTCGGGTTCGTTTTCTTTTACCCATGCCAGTTTTGAAGCTGTAAAGTTGCCGGGTGAATTGAGTAAACTACCCAGGCATTTTTCTTCGCCAATGGCAGCAAACGCTGCATCGCCATAAGGCACTGCACGGCTATCGCACCAGATGATGCTATTGCGGATGCTGTTGCCATTTTTATCGAGCATTACCAGCCCATGCATTTGATATGCAATACCAATAGCAATGATATCTTTTGGATTGAATGCCTGGCTTTGTTGCACCCGCAAAAAAGCAGCTTTTACATCGTGCCACCAACGCTCCGGATCTTGCTCGGCCCATCCTGTTTTGTGTGCAATGATCGGCGCTTCATCATCGGGATATTGCGCACTGGCCACCACCTGTTGCGTGTTGACGTCAACAACGGAAACTTTGATAGCGGAAGTGCCAAGGTCAATTCCTAATAACAACATGATTTTATTTCTTGCGTTTCAAAATTCTTTTTACTGCAGCAATAATTCCTTCAGCATCCAAACCATATTTTTTCATGAGTTGTGCAGGGGTTCCGCTTTCGCCAAAGCTGTCGTTCACCGCTACATATTCCTGTGGTACCAGGTAGCGGGTAGTGAGCAATTGAGCAACGCTATCGCCCAATCCACCAAAGCGGTTATGCTCTTCGGCAGTAACTACGCAACCGGTTTTTGCAACGGATTTCAGAATGGTTTCTTCGTCCAGTGGCTTGATGGTATGTATGTTGATGATCTCTGCGCTGATGCCTTCTTTTTCAAGAATTTCAGCAGCCAAAATTGACTCCCAAACCAGGTGGCCGGTAGCAACAATGGTTACATCGGTTCCTTCGTTTACCATCCATGCTTTACCGATCTCGAATTTTTGGTCGGGGTCGGTAAACACAGGTACTACAGGGCGGCCAAAACGCAGGTACACGGGGCCTTCGTATTCGGCAATGGCCATGGTAGCTGCTTTGGTTTGGTTGAAATCGCAGGGGTTGATCACCACCATGCCGGGCAACATTTTCATGAGGCCAATATCTTCCAGTATCTGGTGGGTTGCACCATCTTCACCCAGGGTAAGACCTGCATGCGAAGCACAAATTTTTACATTGGTTCCTGCATAGGCTACACTCTGGCGGATCTGGTCGTACACACGGCCGGTGCTGAAGTTGGCAAATGTGCTGGTAAATGGAATTTTACCACCAATGGTCATGCCTGCAGCAATGCCGATCATATTGGCTTCGGCAATACCTACCTGTGTAAACCTTTCAGGAAATTCTTTGATAAATGCATCCAGTTTCAGCGACGCTACCAGGTCGGCGCAGAGGGTAACTACATTGGGATTTTTTCTTCCTGCTTCCAGTATGCCCACGCCAAATCCTGAACGGGTATCTTTCTTTTCTGTATAGGGAAATGCTTTCATTTGTTGATTGATTTTTGTGAATGCCTGCCTGGCAAACAGTAATTAATAATCGCCCAGGGTTTCTTCCAGTTGAGCCAATGCTGTAGCCAGTTGCTCATCGTTAGGAGCAGAGCCATGCCATTTGTGTGTGTGCATCATAAAGTCTACACCACATCCCATTTCGGTATGCATCAAATTGCATACAGGTTTACCTTTCCCGGTCAGGGATTTTGCATGTTCCAGGGCATCTACAATTTGCTGCATGTCGTTGCCTTCACTTTCCATCACTTCCCATCCAAATGCTTCAAATTTTGCACGCAGGCTTCCCAGCGACAATACTTTGCTCACTGGTCCGTCAATCTGTTGTCCGTTTACATCCACGGTCATGATCAGGTTGTCCACTTTGTTGTGCGGTGCAAACATGGCGGCTTCCCAAATTTGGCCTTCCTGCAATTCGCCATCGCCGTGCAGGCTATATACGAGGCGGTCGTCGTTGTTGCTTTTTTTGGTGAGTGCAATACCAATAGCTACGCTCAATCCCTGGCCCAGTGAGCCCGCAGCCATGCGTACACCGGGAAGATGATCGTGGGTGGCGGGGTGGCCCTGCAGGCGTGAATTGAGTTTACGGAAAGTGGCGAGTTCAGCTTTTGGAAAATAGCCCGAATGTGCCAGTACGCTGTAAAACACAGGTGAAATATGACCATTGGATAATATGAATACATCTTCACCAATTCCATCTTTATTAAAAGCAGGATCGTGCTTCATGGTGTTGAAATACAGGGCTACCAAAAAATCGGTACAACCCAGCGAACCACCGGGGTGGCCGCTTTGTACGGCGTGTACCATGCGCACAATATCTCTGCGTACCTGGCTCGCAACTTTCTGTAGGGAGACAATATCTTTCATACTTGTAGAATTTATCAGTTACATTTTTTTTGCGTCTTCCAAAAACTTGGCGAGGCCAATATCAGTCAGCGGATGCTTCAGCAATCCGAGAATGGGTTCGAGCGGACTGGTGCACACATGGGCGCCCATTTCTGCAGCGGTAATAATGTGGTTCACGTTGCGGATAGAAGCCACCAAAATTTGAGTGGTATATCCTTGTACGTTGTAGATATTGGCGATCTGGCCAATCAGTTGCATACCATCCCAACCGCCATCGTCTATACGGCCTACAAATGGTGATACATAAGTAGCACCTGCTTTGGCAGCCAGGATAGCCTGACCTGCAGAGAATACCAGGGTGCAATTGGTTTTGATACCGTTGTCGGTAAACCATTTAATGGCTTTTACACCGTCTTTTATCATCGGCACTTTCACTACAATATTGGGGTGCAGGGCCGCCAATACTTTACCTTCTTCTACTATGGCATCGAAAGTGGTGCCCAATACTTCAGCACTAATGTCTCCATCCACGGTTTCGCAAATGGTTTTGTAATGCTGCTGAATGGCTTCTGCGCCTTTAATACCTTCTTTGGCCATCAGTGAGGGGTTGGTAGTTACGCCGTCTAAAATTCCCAGCGCATTGGCTTCCTGGATCTGTGCCAGGTTGGCTGTGTCGATAAAAAATTTCATGGTTTGATTGATTATAATTCAAAAAGGAATGCATTACCGGCAAAGGCGAAATCGCCTCTCTGCGAGAAGCGGTGCTTTGCAGGAACGCAAATGTAAATGGAATGTTCAGTAGATGTGGAATTAGCTGCTACCACTGCTTGAAAACTTAGGTTGGCCAGCCGCTTCCAAAAAATGAAGGGCAGCCGGATGAAGTGAAAAGGGCCGATACAACAATGTACCGGCCCCTATAATCCACTTAAATGAATCTGTTGATGATGAGTTCGTACAACTCTTGTTTTCCGCTGGTAACTGCCGGTTCACCGCTGGAGGCCGCAATGTTCCTTAAGTCTTCGAGGGAAAGCTGTCCGGCTTCGAAAGCCGCACCGTTGCCGCTGTCGTAAGAGGCGTAGCGGGTGCTGCGCAACTGCTTGTACTGCGATTTTGCCAAAATGTTTTCGGCAATGAGCAGCGACCTTGCGAAGGCGTCCATACCGCCAATATGGGCAATGAACAGGTCTTCGGGGTCGGTAGAGTTCCTGCGGATCTTAGCGTCGAAGTTGATACCGCCGCCTTGCAGGCCACCGGCTTCTACTATTACCAGCCATGCTTCTACCAGGTCGTTCAGGCTATTGGGGAACTGGTCGGTATCCCAGCCGTTTTGGGTATCGCCACGGTTGGCGTCGATGCTTCCCAGTACACCTGCATCGGCAGCTACCTGCAGCTCGTGCTGGAAGGTGTGTCCGGCCAGTGTGGCGTGGTTTACTTCAATATTCAATTTGAAATCGCCCAGCAGGTCGTACTGGCGCAGGAAGCCAATTACAGTTTCGCTGTCGTAGTCGTATTGGTGCTTACTGGGTTCACATGGCTTGGGCTCAATAAAGAATGTGCCTTTGAAGCCTTGCTTGCGGGCATAGTCTTTTGCCATGTGCAGGAAGCGGGCCATGTGCTCTTTTTCACGCTTCATATTGGTGTTCAGCAGGCTCATATAGCCTTCGCGGCCACCCCAGAACACGTAGTTTTCACCACCCAAGGCAATAGTGGCATCAATGGCTGCTTTTACCTGTGCACCGCCTTTGGCCAAAACGGCAAAATCGGGGTTGGTAGAAGCGCCATTCATATAGCGCTTATGCGAAAACAAGTTGGCAGTGCCCCACAACAATTTTACACCGGTAGCGGCTTGTTTTTGTTTGGCATAATCTACCAATGCCTGCAACCTTCTTTCGTTTTCTGCAACATCGTCGGTATAGTCTACTACGTCCACATCGTGAAAGCAATAGTAGGGCATGCTCATTTTAGTGATGAACTCGAATGCAGCATCCATTTTCGCTTTTGCCCTTGTTACAGCATCTGTGCTGTTGTTCCATGGAAAAATATGTGTAGCACCGCCAAACGGATCGCTGCCATCGCCATTGAACGAATGCCAGTATGCACAGGCAAAACGCAGGTAATCTTTCATGCTTTTTCCGGCTACAATTCTATTGGGATCGTAGTACTGGAAGGCTAATGGATTATCAGATCCTGGTCCCTCAAATGGGATGTTTCCGATGTTGCTGAAGTAGTTGCCTTCAGGTGAGAGAAGTGTCATAGCTTATTTTATTTTAAAAGAAAATGATAACAATATTTTGAAAGTGGCGAAAGGTACTTGAAACTGTTTGGCCACTTCTTTACACGGCGTTAATTCAATAATGATGGATGTAATTTTTTTGTCATAAATATTATTTCGATGCAATGGAGCGGGGCGATCGGTAAAGTTTAACTTGTTGTATACCCCATTCTTCAAAATCTATTCGTACATGCCGGCCCTGGTGGGTTTGATCTCCATTGAGGCGGCGTTGCTTTTCGGGCTTTCCATTTTTAAAAATGATCTCATCGGCAGAAGCAATATTGTACACATAATTGCTGTCGGTAGAGGCAAATGTGACCACAATGCCGGTGCCTGCTACCAGGAATTCATCGGGTGCAGTTTGCAAAATAATGCCACCGGTTGCGGGCCAAAGTGTATCCGTTTTATTACCCATCCATGGAAGGGAATATGCATGCGAAACCGACATGCGCACCTGCCCAAAATCTGCCTGCTGTACTTCATTGCCTTTGTCGAACAAAAAGCCATCCATCTTCAACCATTCTTTGCGGTGAATGGTGGGAAGTAATTGATGAAGCACTGCATAGGTTTTGGATAATGGTGTAGCACCTGCATTGTCCGATTCAATGGAAAAAGGAGAGAAGCCAATGGCCTGGTGATGACCAATGATATAAAATGCTTTGGCGGCGCAACTGATATCGAATTGCATTTCCGGCACAAAAATGGTGTTGCCCATTCTATCGTAGAGGTTGCACCAATACTTCGTATCGGGGTTGTAAAAATCAGGCGACAGCATGTCGATATCGGGTGCTGCAGCATTCCAGATATTCATCAAATGAGGCAGGGGGCCGGCACTGGGATATTCGCCGGGAAGTTTGCCGGGCCGCGGCAGGGCTGCGTTTACAAACATGGGAAGGTTATATTCCTTTTTGCCTGCTTTGGTTACTTCGTTGGTGTAGCCAGCATAATACCATGCCTGGAATATTTCGTCGGTGGACAATCCTTCGCCAAATACCTGTGCCCAGGTACCGCTTTTTTTGCCACCTTGTTTTTTTAATTGTTGTTGCAATTCGGGCACCAGTTCCGTTGCATTTTTTTGCAGGTAGCTGCTCAGCGCATTCGGAATGTTGCTGTTGAATTGTTGATCGGCAATGGCCGAAAATTCGCGGGAAGTGGGGAGCATGCCTATTTCATTTTCCACCTGCATCATGATAACGGTGTTTTGTTGTTCGTCCGTTTCGCGAATGTGTCGCATTAATCTTGCGAATGCTTTTTTATCGGCTTCCAGTGTTTCTTTTCCAAATACAGAAAATATTTCCTGGCTGTTTTTTTGTTTGTCCTGCGTTCTGGGGAATCGTGCAGGATTGGTTTTCATCCATACTGGAGCATAGCTGCTCATGCTGTTTTTCCAGGTGCCAAACCACAGAAAAACCAATTTCAAATTGTACTTCCTAGCATCGGCAATTAGGCCATCTACCAGCGAAAAATCAAACTTGTTTTCTTCGGGCTCCAATAGCTCCCAGTATACGGGGGCCAGTACTGTATTGAGTCCCATCTGTTGCAGCGTAGGCCAATGCCTGCGCATTTCTTCGAGGCTGGATGCGGTGGAGTTACCCAACTCGCCACCCAAAATGGTGAAAGGCTTTTGTTGAACGATCAACTGACCATGCCCGTTTATCTTTTCGATGTGAGGTGGTGTATTGCTTTTTTGCGCTGTGCAAAAAATTACGCTGCAGGCAGCTACAATCACCAACAACATTTTCTGGATTCGGAAATAATTCATGATCAGTTGATCGCTCTTCAAAAGTTGATTGTTTGTGAAACTTATTTGTTTGCTTTCAGTGCATTGGCTGCACCGCTATAAGCAGGCTTTTTCTTAAAGTTCTTATCCCACATTACAGGCAGTTGCGAAGCACGCCAGCTATCAGGATCGTCTACACCCCAGAAAGTAATACCAGCACGCTGAGCAGCGGGTACATATTTCATGTAGGCTGCTACGATGTAGTTGTACATAGCGGCCTGGTATCCGGCAACCTGTGCATCAGCAACGGTAGCATCAGATACAGAACCTTTGATGGTAATATCCAGTTCTGTCACCTTTACCAACAAGCCTGTTGCAGCCAGTTTTTGGAACATATAATCGATGCCGCCATAATTTGTTTTAAATACATCGCAGTGCATTTGTGTACCGATACCGTCAATTTTTGCACCCTTTCCTTTCAGGTAAGTAACATAAGCCACCAGCGAGTCAATTTTAGCTTTGCTGGATTCAAGATTATAATCGTTGATGAACAGTTTGGCCGCAGGATCGGCAGCTGCTGCATATTGGAATGCTTTCACTGCGTAGTCTTTGGGAACGCCATTGTAAGAATAATCCTGCCAGAAGAAAACATCATTTCCAGGCGTGCTACCATAGTTGGATACACTACGCAAAGAACCATTGTCGATCAGCGGTTCGTTTACCACATCCCAGGCTTTTACCTTGCCTTTGTAGCGTGTCACCATGCCGGTGATAAAACTATTCATAAGCTCATCCACTTTTACAGCAACCTGTGCACCAGATGGCGGAGTGATCACTTCTTTCACACTTACATCATCGATATTGTAGGTATTGGCAACTAAGCCCATATCAAACAAAATGGAGGTAGAAGTAACATTGGCAGTAATGTTCCAGGTGATCTGCTGCCATGTAGTGCCAATGGTTTGGCCACCCTGGTACATTGGAGTGCCCGAGGTAGAAAGCCTGATAGACCCACCTCCGGTAGCCGCTTTTACCCAATAAGTAACCACGTATTGCTTACCGATTACCGTAGGGAAAGCAGTACTTGCTACCTGCACTTTCCACTCACCACCCGGGTTAGACACAGGATTTACCACTTGCATAAAACCAGCACCTGCATGCGCATTGGTTCCGCCGGTGGTAGGATATGTAACCGTTGCACCATTTTGGGCATTATAAGTTGCCCAGCCGGAACCTGCGGGAGTAGCTTCAAATCCGGGATTGGTGATTAGCTCAGCGGCAGCAGGTACAGTGATACCCGCATAGCTTTTAATGTAGGTAGCATTTTGCTGCGAGTGCCAGGCCAATGTGTGGCCATACACATCCAAACCTGCGGCTTGGGCTTTGTTTACCAATGCGTCGGCTTTGGTATAGTCCATAGCACCTGAGCTTGTAACAATTGAGCCATGCTTCATTTCGTTGCCCGGTGTAATATTGGTGCCTTCCGCTACAATAATGGGCCAATAGGAGTTGAACCCGGGATCGCCCTGGTAGGCTGCAAAACCAATGGGCATGGTAGTGGCAGATTTTAATGTACCGGTGGTATCGGTGTACGAACCGGTATTCATCGTGCCTATATCTTCCATTTTGGTACAGGCGCTAAACACCAGTCCCACCACGGCTGCAGGCAGTACAGTTTTTATGATGTTATTTTTCATTGCAATATTTTTTATTGGTGGTTATTGAATTAGTTATAACCAGGATTTTGATAATTCTTCTTCTCCGCCTGTGGAATTGCACTGCTGGCATCCAACTGTCCTTGTGGTATGGGTCTCAACACATGGTGTGGTTGAATTTTGGGTGCAGCTACCAAATTCCGGTTCCTGGTTTTTACATATTCTATCAACAAACCACGGCAGGCAAGGTCAACCCAACGCAAGCTTTCGCCGCATAATTCTCTTGAACGCTCATCCATGATAAAATCAACGGTCATGTCGGCTGCAGTAAAGGGGGTTAATATTGGGTTGTTTGGTGTACCTGTGTTTTTGTTGGTCATTACGTTTTCTCTTGCTGCCAGGTCGTTGGGAGATAAACCAACACGGAAGGCTGCTCTTTTACGCAAAGTGATTATGAGCGGTAATGCGTCTGCGGGTCTGCCATCTTTGATAGCTGCTTCTGCTGCTTCCAGGTATACTTCCGACAATTTTGATACTACAAAAGGACGGCCCGAAGCATCGTTCACGTTGGTTCTCTTAGTATCGTCATACTTTTTGAGCGAAGGGTATAATTGTACGCTCGGACGAGAAACCAGGTAGAATTGTGTTGGGTCGAATATGCGGTATTTTTTTGCTGGGGTTACTGCTCTTAATGAATCCGCATATACTTTACTTGGTGCAAGGTAAAAAGCAGTGTCACCGGTTACTACACCTGATGCAGAAGCATTGTTATTGGTAGCCAGCCATACAGTTCTGAAGCTATTGTCGTAGCGGCTATCATTTTTCTTATCAGCAAATGCAGAATCGTACAACCAGGGGTTGGGGGCTAACTGGCGTAAAGGCCTCATGTATTGAATCACCCTGTCGCAAGGGAAAGCACCGTTGATGGTTTGGTTGTTTTGGTAGTTTGAATTGAACCAGTTGCAACTCATATTGGCTTTGCCCGAAAACTCGTTGCTCACATCGTTGGTTTCGTTGTCGTAAGGGCTACCCTGTATTCTTTCTACTGAGTACAAAATTTCCTTGTTGTAGTCGTTACCTTCTTTGTGAATGTCGGCATAGTCTTGCAAAAGACCGGTACCTAATGAAGCCTGGTTGTCGATCACATATTTAGCAGCATCCCATGCACTTTTGAAATCGGTAGCTTGTTTTACTGAACTGTAACCTCTGAACAGGTAGGCTTTGGCCAGCATATGATATGCTGTGGCCTGGTAGATATAAAAACCACCACCATTAGGTCTTGCCGCAGTCAGGTTGGCTGCTGCATATTTGAAGTCTTCGATGATCACATCGTAGTTCTTCTTCAGCAGGTCAGGTACCAGCCTGTTAAATCCCTGGAATGGGCTTTGGTTGAATACCAGGTCGCCGCTACCAAGATCCAGTGGTACTGCACCAAACTGTTGTACAAGGCCGAAGTAGTAAAGGCCTCTGAAAAAGTGTGCTTCTGCAGTCAGTTTTTTCTTGAGTGAAGCATCCATATCAACGGCGTCGATAAACTCGAGTATACCGTTGGCCAAATTGATATTATTAAAACTCCTGTTCCATGGCGTCAATATGTCGCCGTTGCTGGGGTTAAGGTTATAGGCTCCGCAGTCGAGACCGCTGCCGGCGCCCTGGTCGCCGAGGCTCCATTCATCCGTTCCGGAGTTGGTGGTATTTAATGCGCCGTTGGGGCCGTATAAATAACGCATGCTGGAATAAAGTGTTACCACAGAAGTTTGCAAACCTGCAGGAGATTTCAAATATTCAATGGTAAAAACAGTATATGGTTTTTCCTCCAGCTTTTTGGAGCAGCTTGAAGCCAGTAGCAAGGCGGCTCCGCAAGTGACGGTTGCTATATTTCGAAAAAATGCTCTTTTCATGATGACAATTTTTTTAGAATGTTACGTTAAGTCCAAAGTTCACTGAACGGGTAGGAGGCGTGGTTAAGCCAATGGTCAATGCCCTTCTGGAAATGTTGTCCATATTAGAAATACCCTGGTTGCCGGTACCGTTGGCCTCTGGGTCTACACCACCCACTTCACTCATATATGGTGAATAAAGCACCCATGGATTATTGATGGATATATACGCTCTTAACGACTGGATCTTCATTTTTTGAGTTACAGACGATGGCAATGAATATCCAAAGTTGATGCTACGCAGTTTCACGAACGTGGCGTCATAATATCCCAATGTGCTCCAGTCGGTAGTGATAGGCCTGCTACGGCTGGTAAAGTTTGCAATGGGAAATGCATTTGTTGGGTTATTGGGTGTCCAATAATCTGTTTTAATTGCATTTCTTACCCCATCAGTCAGGTTGGTATAATTCGCAAATGGCTGGTGTAACTGGCTTATCAGCAAGCCTCCAAAACGACCATACAATACAAAGGAGAAATCGAAACCTTTGTAGGTGAAACGGTTGGTGAAGCCACCTTGTATATCTGCCTGGCTGTTGCCAATAATATGACGATCGTTTGGATCAATTTTGCCATCATTATTATAATCCTGCAGTTTAATATCTCCGGGCTGATTGCCGAATTTGGCAGCTTCTGCGGCTTCGCCCAATTGCCAGATGCCCACCTTTTTATAATCATAAATGGCGGTAAGTGGTTCGTTTAAGAACAACTGGCTGGCAATATCTTTTGAGAAACCACCTGTTAGCTTTTCTAACTTGTTCCTGTTACCAAAAAGGTTCAGGCTGCTGGTCCATTCAAAACCACCACTATTTTTTGCCTGGATGTTTACTGTGTTCAAAGTAAACTCGATACCCCTGTTGGACATTTCGCCGATATTGGTAGTAAACTGTCCGTTTACGCCAGAAGTAACAGGCAATGTAATGCCGTACAAAATTTTATTGGTATGTGCCTGGTAGTAGTCGATGCTACCGCTAATGCGGTTACGCAAGAATCCAAAGTCTAACCCAATGTTCAGGGTTTTGGTGTATTCCCAATCCAAATTCGGGTTAGGAAGTGTTACCAGGTTATATCCTGTAACAATAGTGGTAGGACCGTAGTTATAGCGAATGGTTCCACCGGGTGCAGCTGCACTGGAGTAGCCATTGTAGTTATACGGAGAAACCAGGCCCAATGAAGTGTAAGGGGCAATAGACTGGTTAGAAGTTTGTCCATAGCCTGCCCTGAGTTTCAGCACATCAATAAACTCGAATCCTTTCATGAAATCTTCGCTGGCAATATTCCAACCAGCAGAAATCGCAGGGTACTCATGGTACTTATTTCCTTCTGCAAGACGGCTAGATCCGTCGATACGACCGGTAAGGGTTAGCATGTAGCGATCGTTAAAAGTGTAATTCAGTCTCAGCATGTATGATTCCAATGCAAAAGAGCTTTCACCACCGCTAACTACTGGTTTCACAAGGTTTGAAGCGTTTGCTTGTCCCAGGTTGAAATACTGTACAAAATCTTCATCGATTGAATCTTTGCTTGCAGCAGTGTTGTGCGTATGATCTTCCTGGTAGCTATACAAACCGGTTACATTGAACTTATGTTTTTTCCAGGTTTTATCGTAGGTTAAAATATTCTCGAGGGTATATCCATAACCTTCGGAGTTGTTCACGCTGGCAATGTTTCCTTTTCCGGGCCGGAAGTAACTAGGGTCAGTTGGCTTATCAGATTTCTGGAATTGTGCACTTTCCTGCTGGCGATAATCCAAACCTACATTCAAACGGTATTTTAAACCATTAATGATTTGATACTCGCCATACAAAGAGTTGAAAGTGCGCAAACGGCGAACACGGTCAACCCATTCGCCATTATTGTCCTCCAAATACAGGGGGTTGTATTGGCTTACACGGTCGGTAGTATTACCGGTTGGTGATTTTACTAAATTGCCATTAGCATCATACGGTGTCATTAACGGGCTAAGTGTAAGCAATGGAAACATTGGGTTGTTGAACTGTGAACCGTTGGTAATATTCAAACTGTTCATTGAGTTTAAACCAATTTTCAACCTTTTGCCTATACGGGTATCAAGGGTAGCCCGTACAGAGTAGCGGGTAAAATCTTGACCCGGCATTACAGTAGTTTCTTTGTAGTACCCACCACCCAATGAAAATGTACTTCCATTAGATGAACCTCCTGATACAGAAAGGTTGTGGTCGGTCATTAAGCCATTTTGATATATCTGATCCTGCCAGTTAGTGTTCACGCCTTTTGATAAATTGGCAACTTCTTCGGGCATAAACGGAGCCGATTGGTTGTTACCCAAATTTCTCATGGCCACATATTCGTCGGCATTAAAAGTGTTGTACTTATCTCTTACTGAAACAATTCCATAGTATCCATTATAAGACAAACGGCTGTCGCCGGCCTTGCCCCTTTTGGTACTAATCAATATAACACCATTAGAACCCCTGGAACCATAGATAGCAGTTGCTGATGCATCTTTCAGGATGTCTACAGAAGCCACATCGTCGGGGTTAATATCATTTAAGTTGCCCTCGTAAGGGATACCATCCAATACGATCAATGGGTCGTTGGAGCCGTTGATGGTTCTTTCACCACGAATACGGATTACCGCACCGGCACCGGGCCTGGTGCCCACTTTTTGTACCTCCAAACCGGCAGCAGTACCCTGCAATGCGCTTTGGATGTTGGCAACAGGTACTTCTCTCAGGGCTTTTTCGTTTACAGAAACCACAGCACCTGTTACATCTCTTTTCCTTTGGGTACCATAACCTACTACTACCACTTCACCCAATTGGGCGTCTTTGGAGCGAAGGCTGATGTTAAGGTTAGTGGTAGCTGCACTAACAGTTATTTCCTGGCTTAAATAGCCAACAGCGGAAATAACAAGAACGTCTTTTTCATTAGCAGTGATCGTAAATGCACCCTGTTCGTCGGTCGTTGTTCCCTTGGTGGTGCCTTTCACGGAAACGGAAGCATGGGCAATGGCAACGCCAGAGTCGCTGGCTACTTTGCCGGTAATTTTAACCTGCGCAAAAGCGGTGCCCAGGTTGAGCGCCAGCAGGGCGCCAAGCAGCATCAAGCCTCGTTGGAAGCTTTTGGCACAAAGGAATCTTTTCTCATTCCTTTTGTTGTTTGAATTTTTCATAGAGCAGTTAATTGATGATTGAAGCGGTTGATTCTTTTAATGCATAGAAATCTTGTCCGGTACCTGTAAGTACATCGGCGGAGTACCTCTTGCCAACGGGGGCCAATTTTTAGGGTGAATAAAATGGGGAGTAAAAAATGGAACTGTCAGCCGGTCGATCCATTGCCTTAATGCCGGGAAACTACCTATACAAATAGATGCAAAGGCGCTTATAGCAGGTATTGGTTGCAGGGTAAAATAGCTGGCAATTCTCATACAATCGTGTAGCTTCTTCGAGGTGCGTAATACACTTCTCAGATTTGGCTCTAACAAAATAACAGGGTTTTTGGTTAATTATGTAACCGATTACATAAATTTTTTTCAGAATTAGAATTACATAGCTTTACGCCCCTCATGTAAACGATTGTATGCTAAAAGGAAAGGAGATAACCATCTACGACCTGGCCAGGCAACTCAATATATCCATTGCCACTGTAAGCCGGGCCCTCAACGATGATCCGGTTGTAAGCAAGAAGACAAAGAAGAAGATCTTTGATCTTGCCAAAGAACTGGGTTATAGGCACAACAGTTTTGCCCGCAATTTGCGCAAGCAAACCACCAATACTATTGGTGTGATCGTACATGAATTGAACAGCAACTTTATTACTTCCGTTTTGGCCGGTATAGAAAGCGTGACCACAGAAGCCGGCTATGATCTCATTATTGCCCACTCCGGCGAAAGCATGGAGAAGGAGAAAGCGAATGCGCAAAACCTGTTTCACAAAAGAGTGGATGGGGTTATTTCATCGCTTTCTTTCGGTACCAATAACCTCGATCATTTCCAGGTATTCAAAGAGAAAAATGTGCCTGTTGTTTTCTTCGACAGGGTAGATGAAAACAGCGATGTGATCAAAGTGGTGATCGATAATTATCGGAGTGGATACCTGGCTACCAAACACCTGATTGACCAGGGATGCAAACGCATTGCCATGGTAACCGCCAGCCTGAACAGGAACGTGTATGCCAGGCGGCACAAGGGTTTCGTGGATGCACACCTCGATAGTAAATTGCCGCTCGATAATAAATTGGTATTGATAAAAGACCTGAGTGAACAGAGCGGTGTGGAATGTGCACAGGAAATTTTGAAGATGAAACCCATGCCCGATGGTGTGTTTATTACCAACGATTTTGTGGCAGCCATTTGCATGCAAACCTTAAAGCAAAATGGCATCAGGATTCCGCAGGATATTGCCATAGTGGGTTTCAATAACGATGCCATTAGTCGCATTGTAGAACCCAGTCTTACTACCATCAATTACCCCGGCATTGATATGGGTGAAATTGCTGCCCGCAATTTGATCAACCACCTCAAGGGTATGTCGGATATTAAACTCACCAGTACCATTATTGTTCGGTCTGAGCTCATTGTGCGTCAATCATCGCTTCGCAATGGGTAATAGAAACAACCATCAGTATATGAAGAAATTTCTCCTCTTATTTTCTGTTTTTTTCTGCATGGTAGCCGCTGCCGAATCGGGCTACGACTTGTGGCTGCGTTACCCGGCATTGGGCAATAGCAGTGTAAAAAGCAGTTACACAAAATTTACTTCCATTAGTATTGATGCAGCGGCTGCAACCACCACCGTGTTGGAGCGGGAATTTTTGATGGCGCTAAAAGGTATACTGTCTGTAAAGCCCAGTATTTACAAGGGTTTTAATGCTTCTGCTGCTGTGTTTGTAGTACCTGCTGCTGTTGCAGTTCAGCAAAAATGGATGGCGGCATCCGATACAAACAGCCTGGGGCAGGAAGGGTTCAAAATGAAATCCATTACATTTTTGGGCCGGCAACGCTTGCTGATTACTGCCAACACGGATGCAGGCCTGTTGTACGGCAGTTTTCAGTGGCTGCGTATGATGGCATCGCAGCAACCGATTACAAAACTGGATACCGTTTGCAAACCATCCCTGCAATGGCGCATGCTGAACCACTGGGATAATCTTACCAGAACAGTAGAAAGAGGCTATGCCGGTGGCTCCATCTGGAATTGGCAAACATTGCCTGATTATATTGATCAACGCTATATTGATTATGCCCGGGCCAATGCTTCTATTGGCATTAATGCCACGGTGCTTACTAATGTAAATGCCAATGCTACCACGCTTACTGCACCGTATTTGCAAAAAGTAAAAGCGTTGGCAGATGTGTTTCGGCCTTATCATATCAAAGTGTTTCTCACAGCAAGATTTAGTGCACCCATCGAAATTGGGCACCTCAAAACAGCCGATCCATACGACCCGGCAGTGCAGCAGTGGTGGAAGGATAAGGCCAAAGAGATTTATACACTCATTCCCGATTTTGGTGGCTTTTTGGTGAAAGCCAATTCTGAAGGCCAGCCCGGCCCGCAGAATTATGGACGCAACC
Organism: Phnomibacter sp.; assembly: GCA_035456005.1. Lineage (GTDB taxonomy): Bacteria > Bacteroidota > Bacteroidia > Chitinophagales > Chitinophagaceae > Phnomibacter. The sequence goes on from DATIEA010000007.1 coordinate 207,069, forward strand.
ATGCCGACGGTGCCAACCTGCTGGCTAATGCAGTGAAACCTTATGGCGGCACCATTATCTGGCGGGCTTTTGTGTATAGCAACGAGTCGCCCGACGACCGGTTTAAACAGCCTTATGCAGAGTTTGTACCGCTGGATGGAAAATTTACAAGCAATGTATTGTTGCAGGTAAAAAATGGTCCTATCGATTTTCAACCGAGGGAACCATTTCATCCATTGTTTGGTGCCATGCCGAAAACGCCCACCATGATGGAGTTTCAGCTAACCCAGGAATACCTGGGATTTTCTACACACCTGGTGTACCTGGCTCCCATGTTCAAAGAAGTGCTGAATACAGATACCTATCAACCACGCCAAGGCAGCACCGTTGCTAAAGTAATAGATGGTTCCACGTTTGGATATAGCAGTACAGGCATGGCAGGCGTTTCCAATATTGGCAGCGATCTTAACTGGACAGGGCATCCTTTTGCGCAAGCCAATTGGTATGCATTGGGTAGGCTCGCATGGAACCCATCGCTAAGTGCCGAATCGATTGCAACAGAATGGATCAAACAAAGTTTTTCAAACGATGCAGCTACAGTTGCCACTATCAGCAAAATCATGCTGCGTTCGCACGAAGCAGTGGTGAATTACATGACACCGTTGGGACTGCATCATATAATGGGTTATGGCCATCACTACGGGCCTGCGCCATGGTTTAAAGAAGCCAGCCGCGAAGATTGGAACTGCACATATTTCCACAAAGCAGATAGTATAGGCATTGGGTTCAATAGGACTGCAACGGGTACCAATGCATTGGTACAATATGCTCCACTAGTGCAGGCCAACTGGAATGTGCTGGCTATTACCAATAAGAAATGGCTGACATGGTTTCATCATGTGCCTTGGCAGTACAAACTGGGTGATGGAAAAACTTTTTGGGATGAACTCTGCCTGCAATACCAGTGGGGTGTAGGCGAAGTGCGACAAATGAAACAGCAATGGCAAACAGTAGCAAAGCAGGTAGATGCCGATAGGTTTCGCCAGGTAAACATGCTGTTAAACATCCAGGAAAAAGAAGCCATTTGGTGGAAGGATGCCTGCCTTTCGTACTTTCAAACTTTTTCGAAAAAACCTTATCCCGCAGGGGTAGAGCCTCCTGCACAGTCTCTTGAATATTATCAACAACTATCTTTTCCGTATGCGCCTGGCAATAGCCACTAAAACAATTTAAAAATTAGCAACATGAATAAAATAGCAATCATCACCGGCGGTGGATCTGGCCTTGGTTTTGCCATGGCAAAAAGTTTTACAGAAAATAATATCACTACTATCATCGTAGGTCGTGATGAAGAAAAATTAAAGAAAGCAGCAGCAGAATTGGGTGAGCTATGCCATGCCATGACATGTGATGTAAGTGATCTCGCCAATATTCCTCCCTTCGTTCAAAAAGTAGTGGATCAATTTGGCGGTGTAGATATTTTGGTAAACAATGCCGGCATCAACCAGAAAAAGAATTTCGAAGAAGTGACCGACGAAGAATTCCAGCGCATCCTGCTCACCAATGTTACCGGTGTTTTTTCCATGAGTAGGGAAGTAGTGAAACACATGCTGGTAAAAGGTTCCGGCAGTATCATCAATATTGCTTCTATGGCTTCGCAATATGGTTTGCCTAAAGTAATTGCCTATACTGCCAGTAAGAGTGCTATTGCCGGTATGACAAGAGCCATGGCAACAGAACTTTCACCAAAAGGTATTCGTGTAAATGCCATTGCGCCCGGCTTTATTTATTCCGATATGACGGCCACTGCATTGAACAGCGACCCCGAAAGAAAAGCAAAAGTGTTTGGCCGTACGCCAATGGGTGTAATGGGTCAGCCCGAGGATATTGGTGCTGCAGCTTTATACCTGGCTACCGATGCAGCTAAATATGTAACGGGCGTAGTACTGCCCGTGGATGGTGGAAATTCCATTGGGTTTTAGTCATTGAAATGTTAAGTATGGTAGATGATGGTTGCATTTTGTGTCATCCGCTACATCTGCAATGTTTTTGATTGTTGGATAAAGTAGTAGGTCAATAAATTTCGTGGATATGAAACAACGATTAATGAAGACGGCTGGCATTGTGGCTACGCTGGCATTGCTAACGTATTGTGCAGCGCCTAAACATAAGGCTGCATCTGGTAATGCTTCGCTGAAAGATGCATTTAAAAAAGAATTCCTGGTGGGCGCTGCTATCGATTCTGCGCAGATCATAGAAAAAGATCCAGTAGGAGTGGCACTCATTACAAAACAATTCAACAGCATTACTGCGGAAAATGTAATGAAGGCAGAAGTGGTGCAACCTACATGGGGCCATTACGATTTTACGATGGCCGATCAATTGGTGGCCTATGGCAAAAAAAATAGAATGGCAATACATGGACACACGTTGATATGGCATAGCCAGATGCCGCAGTTTGCGAAGCAAATTCAGAATGCAGATTCTTTCAGAACCTTCTTTACCAACCACATCAATACTGTAGCTGCACGCTATAGCGGAAAATTGATTTCATGGGATGTGGTGAACGAAGCATTGAATGAAGACGGCACTATGCGCAATTCGATTTTCCTGCAAAAACTTGGACCCGATTATGTGGTGGAAGCATTTCGCCTGGCCGATAAAGCATCGCCCAATACCGATCTCTACTACAATGATTACAACAACGAACAACCGAAAAAAAGAGCGGGCTGTATTGAACTCGTAAAGAAAATAAAAGCTGCCGGTGTAAAAATTGATGGCGTAGGTATACAGGGCCATTGGCATGTAGGCAAAGTGCCATTCAAAGAAATTGAAGAAAGCATAGAGGCTTACGCTGCACTGGGCATGAAAGTGGCTATCACTGAACTCGATATCGAAGTGTTGCCCCGCAATTTTACGGGTGCAGATGTGGGTATGCGTGTAGCATCCAATCCTGCGCTGAACCCTTATGTGAAAGGCATTCCCGATAGTGTGTTGCAGCAACAGGCAAGCGACTATAAAGAGCTCTTCAGAATTTTTACCAAACACCAGGATAAAATAGTGCGTGTTACCTTATGGGGTGTACACGATGGACAAAGCTGGCTGAACGGATGGCCTGTTGTAGGGCGCACCAATTACCCGCTACTGTTCGATAGAGCCGGCCAACCCAAGCCTGCATATAATGCTGTAATGTCATTGAAACAATAATCTACTTACCAAGCCCAATCATTTGTTGTATGGACATCTCTCAAAAACTTTCAGTAAAAGAAAAAATCGGATATAGTTTAGGCGATTTAGCCGCCAACCTGGTTTTTCAAACTTTAGTTGCATGGATCGCTTATTACTACCTGAACATTTATGGATTAAAACCAGAACATGCTTCTTTGCTGACGCTGATTGTGGGCCTGATCGCTGCATTTGCATTTAACCCCATCATGGGTGCTATTGCAGATAGAACAAATACCAAATGGGGTAAGTTTCGTCCATGGATATTATGGACTGCCATTCCACTGGGTATCGTTTCATTTTTGGCATTCAGAACGCCCAACTTCGAATACCAGGGAAAAGTGATCTATGCCGTGGTTACTTATGCATTGCTATTGTTGTTGTACGCTGCAAACAATTTGCCTTATGGTGCATTGAGTGCAGTGATCACCGGCGATATGAAAGAACGCAATAGCCTCGGTTCTTATCGCTTTGTAGCTGTAATGTTCGCCCAGTTTTTTGTGCAGGTATTCATGTACAATTTTATTATCAAAGCAGGAGGAGGAACAGATGCAGCTGCAATGAAAATTGGCATTTCAAAAGTAATGACGGTGCTTGCCATCATAGGAACGCTCATGTTGATCGTTTGCTTTTTAACTACCAAAGAAAGGATAGTGCCCAAGGTGGAGCAGAAGTCAAGTTTGAAAGACGACTTGTCCGACCTGGTAAAAAACAAACCATGGATCATCATTCTTACCGTAACCACTTTAATATTTGTTACGCTTGCTTTGAAAGGTGGTTCTTATGTGTACTACTTCGAAAACTATGTAGACCAGGCAGAGTTGACAGCCTTTCTGGAACCATTCAAAAACTTTCTGCCTACGTTTGAAAACGATACATCATTAGGACTGGGCGTCTTCAATGGTGGTGGTGTTTTAGTAGGGCTGATAGGTATTATGATATCGCCATGGTTCGCCAATAAATACGGCAAACGCAATGTGTTCATGGCTTCTTTATTTATCTCTACGCTCTTTGTTATTTTCTTCTTTTTCTTTCCTCCAAAATCCATTGGAGTAATTTTTGGCGCACAGGTTTTGCATGGTTTCTTTTATGGCATCAGTACACCCATTCTCTGGACCATGATAGCAGACGTAGCCGACTATAGCGAGTGGAAAAATAACCGTAGGGCAACCGCTATCATTTTCTCAGCCATGATGGTGGGATTGAAAGCCGGCCTAAGTATAGGCACTTCTTTGGTTACCTGGATTTTGGGTAAATATCATTACGTAGCACAAAGTACCACAGGGCAAAGCGAACAGGCCGTTCATGGTATTAAAATGCTGGTAAGTATTTTCTCTGCCATTCCTTTTTTGATTGCCGTAGCCCTGCTGTTCTTCTACGAGATCAACAAACAAATGGAAGTGAAAATTGAACAGGACTTGAAACAAAGAAGGTCCTGATACATTATTCAACTATAAAATATTTTGTATGCCGGAAGATTCAATTGATCATATAGATTTTGCAAGCCTGGAACAACGGGCCATTTCGCAGCCGTTGGTGAAGAATATTTACACGGCCGATCCGTCGGCGCATGTGTTCGATGGAAAAATTTATATCTATCCTTCGCACGATGTTGATGCAGGCGATGCCTTCGACGATTTGGGAAGTCATTTTGCCATGGAAGACTATCATGTTTTGTCGGTAGATCATCCCGGTGCGCCGGCTGTTGATCATGGTGTGGCTTTGCATGTAAGCGATGTGCCCTGGGCCGATAAGCAAATGTGGGCGCCCGATGCACACGAAAAAGATGGCGAGTATTTTTTGTTTTTCCCGGCCAAAGACAACGATGGAATTTTTAGAATTGGTGTAGCCAAAAGCAGTTCACCCACGGGGCCGTTTGTAGCAGAACCAAAAGCTATCGAAGGAAGTTTTTCAATAGACCCTGCAGTGTTTAAAGATGAAGATGGATCGTACTATATCTATTTCGGTGGTATCTGGGGCGGGCAATTGCAACGCTGGAGAACATCGCAATTCGAGGCTTCGCAACCCGAAAGCCCGTTTGCGCATTTGCCTGCCGACAACGAGCCTGCACTCTGTGCTAAAGTTGCTAGGCTTACCAGCGATCTGCTTGAGTTTGCCGAAGCTCCCAAAGATGTATTGATACTGGATGAAGATGGAAAACCATTGTTGCAGGGTGATGTGGACAGGAGATTTTTTGAAGCGAGTTGGTTGCACCGCTACAATGGAAAATATTATTTCTCTTATTCCACCGGCGATTCGCATTTTCTATGCTATGCCATTGGCGATAATCCATACGGACCCTTTACGTATGCAGGAAGAATTTTGGAACCCGTAGTAGGATGGACCACGCATCATTCTATTTGCGAGTACAATAACAAGTGGTATTTGTTTTACCACGATAGCAGCCTCAGCAAAGGTGTTACGCATTTGCGTTGTGTGAAAATGACAGAGATTGAATATGATGCTGATGGAAAAATCAAGACCATTCAACCTTACCGTTAAGATCAACGAACCTTATATGTTATGATCAAAAGAATGTGGCTGTTGTTGTTGCTGGCATTTCAATTGGGTGGTGCAGTGCAGGCACAATATTTCCTCAATCCTATTCTGGCCGGTTATTATCCCGATCCCAGTATTTGCCGTGCAGGCGACGACTACTACATTGTCAATTCATCATTTGCCTATTACCCGGGGCTGCCTTTGTTTCATAGCAAAGACCTGCTGAACTGGAAACAGATCGGTTATGCTATGAACAGGCCCGAACAGCTCAACCTTGATGGGGCAGGCGTTTCGAGAGGATTGTATGCCCCGGCTATCAGCTACCACAAAGGCATTTTTTATATTGTATGTACCGAAGTGGGAAGGCTTGGCAACTTTGTGATTACTGCCAAAGATCCTGCCGGGCCATGGAGCGATCCTGTGCAATTGCCACAGGTGAATGGCATTGATCCATCTTTGTTTTTTGATGATAACGGTAAAGCATTTATCGTATTCAACAGTATTCCGCCAAACAATATTTCTCTTCACGATGGGCATCGCACCATTCGCATGTTTGAGTTTGATGCAACCAATTTGAAAGTAGTAGGGGAAGAAAAAATATTGGTGAACGGCGGTATCGATATGTCGAAAAAACCGGTATGGATAGAAGGCCCGCACCTTATTAAAAAAGATGGTTGGTATTATCTCATCTGCGCCGAGGGTGGTACTGGCTACAATCATTCGGAAGTGGTGTTTCGCAGCAAATCGTTGAGCGAACCCTTCGTGTCCTTTGAAGGAAACCCGATTTTGACACAGCGCCAATTGAATCCCAACAGGGCGAATCCCATTACCACCACAGGCCATGCCGATTTTGTAGAAGCCAAAGATGGAAAATGGTGGGGCGTATTCCTGGGATGCAGGCCTTATGAGGGCGACTTTTACAACACGGGCCGCGAAACTTTTATGGCACCCGTAGTTTGGAAAAATGGTTGGCCTGCATTCGAGCTGGGTGGAGAGCAGGTACAATACCGGTACCCCATTGACGCAGTGGCCGATGCAAAATTTTCAGCCCTCAATGGTAACTATATTTTCCGCGACGAGTTTGATAGCCCTACACTTTCGCTGCGTTACCAGTTCCTGCGTACCCTGCGTAGCCCATGGTATAGTTTAACCGAAAAACCCGGCTCACTGGTGCTTTCTCCGCAGCCGGAAACCTGCTCCGGCACCGGCAATCCATCCATGATTGGTTTTCATCAGCCGCATATCAAGGGAACTGTATCTACATCGGTTAGCTTTAATACCGAAACAGAAAATGAAAAGGCAGGATTGCTGCTTTTTCAAAACGAGAAAGCACATTATTTCCTCTGCAAAACGAAAAAACTGGGAAAGGATATTGTGCAGTTGATAAAAGGCGATTCTGTGCTGGTGGAAAAAGAAATCATAGTGAAGAAAAATGCAGCCATTGATTTTAAAGTAGAAGCCAATGGTGCTTATTATAGTTTTTACTTCGCCACCAAAAAGGGCCAATGGAAACCACTGTTGCAAAATGCAGATGCAAAATATTTGAGCACTGCTAAGTCAGGAGGTTTTGTGGGAACTGTTTATGCCATGTATGCTACGGCCAATGGCAAGCAGGCACAAAACAATGCGTACTTCCATTGGTTTGAAGTATCTAACAACGACGATGTTTATAAGGAAATAAAAAAGTAGTAAGTATGAAATGGATCGTATGTTTTGCAGCGTCGCTGCTGGCGCTGAGTACACAGGCACAGGATTATACCAAATACCCGATGTGGAATCCCAAACTTCCCATTGAGCAAAGGGTGAATGATGTGATCAGCCGTTTAACACTGGAAGAAAAAGTTGCGCAAATGCTGAATGGCACACCGGCTGTGCCTCGCCTGGGTATTCCTGCATACGATTGGTGGAATGAAGTATTGCATGGCGTAGCAAGAACGCCTTATAAAGTAACCGTATATCCGCAGGCCATTGGCATGGCTGCAACATGGGATACTGCTTCGCTTTTCCGCATGGCCGATTATTCGGCGCTGGAAGGAAGGGCCATTCATAACAAAGCCATTGCAGCCGGCAAGACCAATGAGAAATATGTGGGGCTCACTTACTGGACTCCGAACATCAATATTTTTCGCGATCCACGTTGGGGCCGCGGACAGGAAACTTATGGTGAAGACCCATACCTCACTGCCATGTTGGGAACCTCGTTTGTGCATGGCTTGCAGGGCAACGATCCTAAGTATTTAAAAGCCGCAGCCTGTGCCAAACATTTTGCAGTGCATAGCGGCCCAGAACCCAGCAGGCATTCCGATAATTTTAATCCAAGCACATACGATTTGTGGGATACCTATTTACCCGCATTCAAACAACTCATTGTGCATGCAAATGTGGCGGGTGTAATGTGTGCTTACAATGCAGTGAATACACAGCCCTGCTGTGGCAACGATTTTTTAATGAACGACCTGCTGCGCAGGCAATGGAATTTTAAAGGATATGTAACCAGCGATTGCTGGGCCATCGACGATTTTTTCAAGTACCATAAAACGCATAAAGATGCTACCACTGCTGCTGTGGATGCTGTAATGCACGGCACCGATGTGGAGTGTGGCGTTACCGTGTACAAAACCCTGGTAGATGCAGTGAAGTCGGGCCTAATCACCGAAAAACAAATCGACATTTCGTTGCAGCGTTTGTTTACCATTCGTTTCCAGTTGGGCATGTTCGATCCTGTGTCGATGGTGAAGTATGCACAAACTCCTGCTTCTGTTTTGGAAAGTGCACCACATAAAGCACATGCTTTAAAAATGGCAAGACAATCCATTGTATTGCTGCGCAACGAAAACAATACTTTGCCTTTGAGCAAAAACATCAAACGCATTGCAGTAGTGGGCCCCAATGCAACCAACACCATTTCTGTATTGGGCAACTACAACGGCATTCCTTCGCATATTGTAACCGTGCTGGAAGGCATTAAAGAAAAACTCGGCCCCAATGTGGAAGTAGTTTTTGAAAGAGGTGTCACTTTCACTTCTGATTCATTGCTCATGTACAGCGATCAGCTCAACAAGTATAGCTGGGAAGGAAAACAAGGCTTTAAAGCTGAGTACTATAACAACCGTGATTTGCAAGGTGAACCAGTCATTACAAGAACAGAAAAGAATATTGATTTTTCATGGCAGCGTGGCGACGATTTGGGTGGTGGTCAAATGGCCAACAATTTTTCTGCACGCTACACCACCAACTATACTGCTACTGAAAAAGGTAGCGTAATGTTTGAAGTAGAAGCGAATGATGGATATAAGTTAATCATCAATGGGAAGCCTGTGCTGGATGCCTGGAGTAGAAACAGGATGGGTGCCAGGACCTATACACTCAAATACCAAAAAGATTCAACCTATAAAATCGAATTGGAATACTGGCAGGGCGATGAAGAGGCGTTTGTGTCTTTGCGCACAGGAAGCTTGGGCCGCTCCGATTTTAATGCCATTGCAAAACGTTTCAGCAATGTGGATGCCATTGTGTTTGCAGGTGGTATTTCTCCGCAGTTGGAAGGAGAGGAGATGAAAGTAAATGCACCGGGTTTTGATGGTGGCGATCGCACCAGTATTATGTTGCCCGCAGTGCAAACCGAATTGATGAAAGCATTGAAAGCAACCGGAAAGCCAGTGGTGTTTGTGATGATGACAGGTAGCGCCATTGCTACACCATGGGAAAGTGAAAACATTCCTGCCATTGTGAATGCATGGTATGGCGGGCAAAGTGCGGGCACTGCTATCGCCGATGTTTTGTTTGGCGATTATAATCCTGCTGGTAGGTTGCCTGTTACATTTTATAAAACAGAAAAAGATCTGCCGGGCTTCAGCGATTATGGTATGGAAGGCAGAACCTACCGTTATTTTAAAGGAGAAGCATTGTATCCATTTGGATATGGCTTAAGCTATAGCAAGTTTAATTATAGTGGCCTTACCGTTACGCCATTCAAGGCAGGACAGAAAACAGTGAAAGCAACGGTGACCATTAAAAACACAGGAAAGCGTGACGGGGAAGAAGTGGTGCAATTGTATGTGGCACACGAAGGTGGCGATGCAAAAAAACCTATCCGTGCATTGAAGGGCTTTAAGCGTTTGTCGCTGAAAGCAGGTGAAAGCAAACAGGTTTCATTTACATTGAAACAAGAAGATTGGATGCTGGTGAATGCACAAGATGGTAAACAATATGTGCCCAAAGGAAATATGACACTGAGCATTGGCGGCGGACAGCCCAATGTATCATTGCCTGTATCGGGTAACGTGCTCAGTAAAACCATCAAGCTTCAATAAATACCGATGAAGAAGGGAATCGTTTTCTGTATAGCTGTTTGCGCATCGCTGTGTGCTAAGGCGCAGATCAAACTACCACAGTTTATCCGCGACAGCATGGTATTGCAACGCGATCAACCGGTGAATATCTGGGGATGGGCTGCGCCAAAAGAACAGCTGACGGTTACGTTCAATAGCAAACGCTACAAAGCAGTAGCCGATGCTAGCGGCAATTGGAAACTGCAACTGCCTGCAACAAAAGCAGGTGGCCCGTACACTATTACGCTGGCAGCCAAGAATACGATCACATTAAAAGATGTATTGTTTGGTGATGTATGGTTTTGCAGTGGGCAAAGCAATATGGTGCACCAGTTAAACATTCACGATGTGATATATGCCAATGAAATAGCACATGCTAATTACCCGGCCATTCGCCAATTTTTTGTACCTAATGTTGCGGATTTAAACGGACCGAAAAGCGATTTGCCATCAGGTGTGTGGAAAGCGGCAGTTGGTGAAGATGTACGTCCATTTTCTGCAGTGGCATATTTCTTTGCCAAGAAAATATACAACCAATACAAAGTGCCCATTGGTATTATCAATGCCAGTTGGGGTGGTTCGCCTATACAGGCATGGTTGAGTGATGAAGCAATTGCTGCATTCCCCGCCATTGAAAAAACACTGCAAAAAAATAAGGACACTGCTTATGTAAATGGATTAAGCAGGGCTGCTATTGCTTACAATAACACTCGTCCAACGCAGGTGCTCGACAAAGGTTTGACCGGTGCAAAAACCTGGTTCGATCCAACGTATAACTCTACCAATTGGCATAGCATGAGTATTCCCGGGTATTGGGAAGACCAGGGTGCAAAAGATTTGAATGGCGTGGTATGGTATCGCAAAGAAGTGGACATTCCTGCGAGCATGATTGGCAAACCTGCCAAAGTTTATTTAGGAAGAATAGTGGACATGGATGCCTTGTACATTAATGGCAAATTGATTGGCAATACCTGGTATCAATATCCTCAACGCAGGTATGCAGTGGGCAGCGATGTGTTGAAACCCGGTAAGAACCTGTTTGTAATTAAAGTGACCAACACTGCGGGCAAAGGAGGCTTCGTACCCGATAAACCTTATTGCATTTTTGCAGGCAACGATACAGTTGACCTGAAAGGCTACTGGCAATACAAAGTGGGCGAAGTGTATGAGCCCGTTGTAGGTGCAGTACCTGCAGCCATTGCCATGCAAAACCAACCTGCAGCTTTGTACAATACCATGGTGGCGCCATTCACGAATTATACCATCAAAGGATTTTTATGGTACCAGGGCGAAAGCGATACGTTTCAACCTGCTGAATATGCCAAACTGCAACCGGCACTTATAAAAGACTGGCGCAAGCTGTGGAAGCAGGGAGAATTGCCATTTTTATATGTACAGCTTCCCGGTTTTATGGACTATACTTTTTCACCCGTTGAAAGTAACTGGGCTGCATTTCGCGAAGCACAACTACAATCTTTATCGGTACCCAATACCGGTATGGCTGTAGCCATCGATTTGGGTGAATGGAACGATATACACCCCGACAGGAAAAAGGAAGTGGGCGAAAGGCTTTCGCTTATTGCAGAAAAACTTGTTTACGGTAATAACGCAGTGGTATATTCTGGCCCCATTTATCAGTCGTCAACAGTAGCTGGAAATAAAATTTCGATTTCATTTACGCATATCGGGTCGGGTTTGATGGCAAGTGATGGAGAGCCCTTGCAACAATTTGCCATAGCCGGTGCCGATAAAAAATTTGTGTGGGCACAGGCTAAAATTGTGGGCGATAAAATAGAAGTGTGGAGTGATAGAATTGCGAAGCCTTTGTATGTGCGGTATGCATGGAGCGATAACCCCGATGGTGCCAACCTGTACAACAAAGAAGGACTGCCGGCATCGCCATTCAGAACAGAGTAATAGGATTTCTGATTTCTGATGTATGATTTCTGATTTGAAAACTTGTGAACTCTTGAACTTGAATTTGAACTGCCTCTCATAATCAACCTAATTCACTCAATTAACCCAGTCAACTTTTTCTCCTTTCAATTATGAAAAGATTATTCGCATTGTTATTGCTTATATCCGGTATCGCACAGCAGGGAATGGCGCAACAAGACAAGCCCTGGAAAGGAAAAAAAGCCGCAGTGGTTTTAACCTACGACGATGCTATTGATGAGCATCTCGACAATGCAATTCCTGTACTGGACTCGCTGCAATTGAAAGCCACATTTTATGTAACTGCATTTTCCAATTCGGTGCAAACCCGTTTGAACGAATGGAAGAAACTGGCCGCCCATGGACACGAATTGGGCAACCATACACTGTATCATCCATGCATGGGTGCGGGACCCGGCCGTGAGTGGGTGAAACCCGAAAACGACTTATCGAAGTATAGTGTGCAGCGCATCGAAAATGAAGCAAGAATGACCAATGTTTTCCTGCAGGCACTGGATGGAAAAACAAAAAGAACATTTGCCTATACCTGCGGCGACATGGTAGTGGCCGATTCGTTTTTCATGAATGGAATGCACAACGATTTTGTGGCGGCAAGAGCAGTGCGCAATGAAATGCATACCATCGATAAAATTGACCTGTACAATGTGGACTGCTATATGGTGAACAACCATACGGCTGCGCAAATGCAGGCATGGGTGGAACAAGCCAAAAAGACCAACTCCTTATTGGTGATCCTGTTTCATGGAGTGGGAGGCGGCAATGGGTTGAATGTGTCGCAGGAAGAGCATCGTAAGTTTTTGCTATGGCTCAAAAAACAGCAAAAAGATATCTGGATCGCACCCATGCTTGATGTGGCGACTTATGTGCAACAAAAGCAAAAACGATAAAGATTAATTTATGCTTTCCGGCAATAGAATCGCCGGATATTTGCCGTCTTCATCTTTAAATTATTTTCTATGATACCTGTGAAATCGTTTGCAGCCATGGATGCTGCCTCAGCCCTGGTGCCTTATAGTTTTGAACGTCGCGATTTGCGGCCCGATGATGTACAGGTCGAAATATTGTTTTGTGGTGTGTGCCATAGCGACCTGCACCAGGCCCGCAACGAATGGGGCGGTTCTATGTATCCCATGGTGCCGGGTCACGAAATAGTAGGTAAAGTAGCGGCCGTTGGTAACGAGGTTTCCAAATTCAAAGTGGGCGATACAGTAGGCGTGGGCGTTATTATCGATAGCTGCAATACCTGTAAGCATTGCGCTGCCGACTACGAACAATATTGCCTCGAAGGCGCCACCGGTACTTACAATGCTATGGAGCGGGATGGTGTTACCATTGCGCAGGGTGGCTATTCATCGCAAATAGTGGTGAAGCAAAAGTTTGTGTTGAGTGTAGACGACAGGCTCGACCTGAAAGCCGTGGCGCCACTGTTGTGTGCTGGCATTACCACCTATTCTCCGCTTCGTTTTGCCAATGTACAACCCGGTATGAAAGTAGCCGTGATCGGCCTTGGAGGTTTGGGACATATGGGTGTGAAATTTGCCGTGGCTTTTGGTACAGAAGTAAGTGTTATCAGCCATTCACCTGGCAAAGAGGAAGATGCCCGCAGGCTGGGTGCCACCCATTTTATTTTGTCCAACAACAAAGAACAAATGAAGCAGTACGCCAATTATTTTGATGTATTGCTCGATACCGTAAGCGCCCCCCACGATTATTCTCCTTTTTTAGGATTGCTGGGTTTGGAAGGAAAACTACTCACCGTAGGCCTGCCTACCGAAGCGCCCAAAGTGACACCATTCTCCATTATTACCAACAGGCGCAGCATTGTAGGTTCTATGATTGGCAGTATGCAGGAAACACAGGAAATGCTCGACTTCTGTGCCGAACACAACGTGGTGTCGGATGTGGAGCTCATCTCCATGCAGTCTATCAACGAAGCATACGAACGCCTGTTGAAGAACGATGTAAAATATCGTTTTGTGATCGATATGAGTACCCTCTAAGCTGGGGTAGAACCCCGGTTTTTAAGGGGTATAAAAATTCCCGAAATCGTCCTTTGGCCGCTCAGCGACTTAGGGACGATTTTTGTTATATTTATATACAACAAAGCTGACTGTAGCGGCGTATGGTATAGACACCTGCCCGGATGCAGGTACAAATAGTATGATTCACCACACTACACTACATACTACGTGTATTCAAACGCTTGCCTGGGCCCAAAGCCGGGAAAGGGTTGTGTGCATGACCCTGAGAGTTTTTCTGCTGACTGTACTTGTTGGCGTTGGAATGATGGCCGGTTATGGCCAGAACTGTCCACCGAATATCGATTTTGAAAATGGCAACCTTGATGGTTGGAAGTTTTTCGTGGGCAATGTTTCGGATCAAAATGGCGTGAATGTTTTTTCGCTTACAGAATCTTCCTACCCCGTAGAATACAGGCACGAGATCATACCTGCTTCCCAATCGGGCGTTGACCCTTATGGCGGTTTTCCTACCCGCAGCCCCAATGGCAGCGATTATTGCCTGAAGCTGGGCAACAATATGGGTGGGGGTGAAGCCGAAGCCATATCCTACGAGTTTACCATTCCAGCCAATAGAAATACGTACAGCTTGTTGTACTACTATGCCGTGGTGTTCCAGGGGCCCAACCACCAGAAACAACAACAGCCCCGCATGGAGATCGACATTTTGAACGTAACCAGGAATACAAAAGTGGACTGTGCATCTTTCTCCTTTATTCCATTTGGTACAGCGCTGCCCGGTTTTTTTGAATCGGATGTTCGCGACAACGATACACCTACCTGGTGTAAGGATTGGACACCCGTCACCATCAACCTCGATGGCAATGCAGGCAGCACCATCCGGCTTACTTTCCGTACGGGCGATTGCACTTTTCGCCGGCACTTTGGTTACGCGTACATAGATGTGGCTTCCGATTGTAGCGGCGAATTGACCGGTGCTTCATTTTGCCCAATGGACAAGGAGGTTTCTGTTTCGGCGCCTTTTGGTTTCCAGGATTATGCCTGGTACAACCAGGACATGACCAAGCAACTGGGTAGCGGTCAAACGCTTAAACTGAGCCCTCCACCAGCATCAGGCACCATCTTGAATGTAAAGCTTGTTCCGTATAGCGGTTATGGTTGCGAGCAAACCATGACAACAAGGTTGATAGACAACCTGGATGTAGAAGCCGATGCCGGTGTCGATATGGTTTCCTGCAATTTCGCCCCGGTGCGTATTGGTGCACCCGTTCGAAGAGGGGTGGAATACCAATGGTCGCCGGCCGAAAAATTATCCAATCCTATGGCTGCCAACCCACTGGCATCGCCCGATGTAAACACGCAGTTTGTACTTACTACGCGCAGTCCCGGAGGTGGCTGTATAGATACCGATACGGTGAATGTGGTGGTGAGCCAATTAAGCAGCGATATGCTGGTGTTGGGAAAAACACAGTTTTGTATTGGTAGCGGCGATAGTGCGGTAATGCAGGTGAGCAATGCACAAACCATACACTGGTATAAAAACGGGGAAGAAATTGTGGGGGCCAACACCAACAGGTACAAAGCTCTTGTAACGGGCAACTACATGGCTGTGATGCGGGATCATTTGGGTTGCGTAGTGAGTACGGTGGAGCAGCCAATTAATATTTCTACCATTCCCGTTGCAAGGTTTTCGATGGCCAATGCTGCGCAATGTTTGGTGGGCAACAGGTTTGTGTTTACCAACCAAAGTACCAATGCTGTTGGCGCTATGGAATACGAATGGAGTTTTGGTGGCAATGGTGCGTCTACACTCAAAGACCCGGTATATAATTTTACAGCAGCAGGCAGGTATCCTATTCGCTTGCTGGTAAGATCCAACGGTGAATGTGTTGACTCAATAACAGCTATGGCTACTGTGCATCAAAACCCGGTGCCCATGTTTGATATCGATACTACCTGCATTGGTTTACCATTTGTTCCAGTCAACAATACAGCCGACACCCTTGGTTCAACCATTCATTATAGCTGGCGCTATGGCAACCAGTTTTTTTCGGATAAACGAACACCGCCATCCAAAGCATTTGCAACGCCCGGCACTTACACAGTTTCGCTGGCAGTATATAGCGATCAGTGCCCCACACCGGTGCAGTCGCTGAATAAGAATTTGTTGGTAGAAAGTCCGACCCCTGCACGACGCTATCCTGCTGTATATGCATTGCGTAATTTGGCCATGATCATTGAAGCAAGAAATGTGGGGGTTACGGCCAGTTGGTCGCCGGCGACTTTTTTGAGCGATACCAAAGTGTATAAACCGGTATTCAAAGGCAATGCAAAACAGGATTACCGGATCACCCTTACATCGCAGGGCGGTTGTGTAACGGTAGATAGTTTGCTGGTGGAAGTGGTGGACAAAGCAGATATAGCCGTACCCAATGCTTTTACGCCGAACAGCGACGGACTCAATGATGTGCTGCGCCCTATACCCATTGGGGTTTCTATGCTCAAGTATTTTAGAGTGTACAACCGCTGGGGACAGTTGATGTTTGAAACCAGTACTTTCAAACAAGGATGGGACGGCAACATTAAAGGCCTGCTACAACCTGCACAAAACGTAGTGTGGATGGTGGAAGGCATTGGCCTCGATGGTTCAGTTATCACCAAAAAAGGCACCAGCATGTTGATCAGGTAGCGGTAGTTGGAACGTTGTTCATCACTGCTTGCCGAATGCTTTCGGGCAATACATATTTTACACCCAATGTCCAGTCTTGAGTAAAAGCCCATTCGCTCAACAAGCAAATGGTGTAAGTGTTTTTATATTGAGTGAAAATGCAGCTCTGTCCCATATCGCCTTGCGCATAGGAGGTACTTAGTTGGAAATATTTTCCAATGCTTTTAAAAGCGTAATCATCTTCATTGACTGCTTGAATGAATGTATCTGCCAAAAAGCCGGGCAGTTCCTTCATTTCCAGGGTATCTAAAACCTCTTGAATTGTCAATGTTTTTATTACTGTAAACTCGATGGTAGCACCGGCTTCGTTGTGCGAAATAATTTTGCTAAGCTGTCCGTAACAAAATCTTGCCTGCTCAATCTCGGCTTCATTTTCGTACCCATCGTAAAATGCTTTGGGACAATCGTAGAATAGCCAAAACTGCATGTGTAGGCGAAACTTTACCGGTTGCTGTAGAAATACAGTATAGGCCCGGCCGGCAACAGGGCTTTGTTGTAAAGCATTATTCGTGTCAGAATTTTCCTTCCACAGAAACCGGGTTGTAATAATTTCGGTTTGATATTTCGTTTCTTCTCCATCCAGTGGACGGCAGGATGAACAATCCCCAATCTTGATCTCTTCTTGCATAAGTTGCTTTGGTGTGTTCGGCCTTACTTAATTTTCATCCACTCGAATTTCTTTTCCTGGGTTACAAAGGCTTTGGTAACCTTTCCATTCTCCAATATAAATTCACAGGTAGTTCTTACCCGTCTTACATCGGGCAGTATAAATTCTGTGGCGGATAATGGCTGCAACCACATTCGTCTGCCTGTTTTGTTGGAGAGGTCCATATACAACCTTCCATCCTTTTTATAAATGGTGAGTGTTTCTTTCTTGTCAACAGTTGCCGCATACACACCTATAAACTTATCAAGATCAGCCTCCACCAGCACTACTTCTTTTTCCAATCGTTCGCCGGTGGCCAGGGAGAAAATTTTATCAAACAGCCTGAATCGGTTGTCGGTAAAATCTGTTTTGTCTTCGCCCGATAATTGGTTGGTTAAAATGGACACAAACACATCCTTGCCCGGGTAATACGCTTCCATTGAAGTGAACCCGCTTACCTGTCCTGCGTGGTGAATACGCTTGATGCCAAAGCTATCAATGAACCACCCGTAACCATACTTTGTGTAACTGCCATCATTTAATTTGAAAGGCGTGAACGCTTTTTGCAACAGCTCTTTCGATACAAGTCTATAAGCCAACAATGCTTTGTTCCATTGGTACAGATCTTCGTTGGTCGACAACAGGTCGCCGCAACCAAATGCCATGGAGGAAGTTTGATACTCGCGGTTTTCAAAGAAACCTCTGTCCCTGGTATAACCTTCCACACGGTTGGGGATAATGGTATGTTCGTGGGCAAACAGGGTATGCTGTAAACCGGCACGATCGATCACATTTTTTTTCATGTAGGTATGATAATCCTGCCCGCTTACCAGTTGAATAATATAGGCGAGCAATACATAGCCTGAGTTGGAGTAATTGTATTTCGTGCCAGGCTTGAATTCCAGTGGCATGTAATCGAAATACTTGATGATCTGTTGGGGCTTAAAGTCGTGCCGCTCTATATAAGGGTTATGCATAGTATCTGCATTAGAATAATCGGGGATGCCGGAAGTATGTGTGAGCAAATGTTCGATGGTAATGGTATGGCCTTTAGAAGGAAAACCGGGGATGTATTTTTGAATACTGTCCTGCAAGGATATTTTTCCCTGTTCCACCAATTGCAAAATGCCAATAGCTGTGAATTGCTTGGTGATGGAGCCGACCCTAAAGATCATATCGGGTTGCAATGGCACGTTTAATTCTACGTGGGCACTGCCAAATGCTTTTTTATAGACGATCTCATTTTTGTGGGCTATCAATACAGAGATGCCCGGTTCATTGGGTTTGAATTGTGTAGCGATCAAACTATCCACTGCATTTGCCAGTTGGGTGTTCGAAGCAGTTTGCGCATGAAGGCAGGGAGCATTCAATAAAAATAGAAACGAGGAAGCGATGATGATCTTTTTCATAAGCAATAGAATCGTGGTCAGTTTGACGCACCAGGTTTGTATAGCAGCAACAAATATCGGCGGCAATATACTTCGGGCTTATGAGATAGAGTTTGATTTATGTTTTGTTTTATGATGGGTGATTGCACTGTTCTTCGGGGTGTTAGCGCAGCGTACCTCGAAGTATCAATACAGTGATTCTCCGAATCACAAGTTTATAAGTAATAGGTAGGCACTGGCCGGGAGGCCAGCGCCAGGTGCGAATCATGAAAGCATATCACTCCATTCCTTTTTGAGTTTTGTCCTAATCAAATTCATTATATCAGAATCTTCTATTTTGGAAAACATAAAAGTCTTATTGCCTGCATCTTTAATCGATGCTCCAATATGGTAAAATACTTTGTCATCCAAAATCAGAAAACGGTCATGGTAATTCTCTGAGGTTAGGATTTTCAAATTGCCGTATTGCTTATTGTACAATTCTATTGTACGTTCAAAAGTCGAATTATTTGATTTGGGGCTAGTTAATATTCTTAATTTAATTGACGGTTCTTTGCCAGGGAAAAAAGACAAGGTATTTTCATTGATATATCCGTCAATTAACACTATTGAATTTTTTGCGTCTTTGATGCACTCTTTTATTGAAGTATATGCATCAAAATATTGTCCTTCTGAAAAGAAGTACATGGCTGGTTTTTCAGAAATTGGGGAACCGCCTTCAATTTGATAGTAATCATCATACTGCTGTTGGATAGAATAAAGTGCTATTTCACTGTATTTGTTTTCTTCACAAGCATCGGGATTTTTACAATCTTTTGCATGCTTTTGGTAATTGGTTTCAATAATGTCTTTTAAGTATGAAAGAAAGCGAAGCTTTTCAGTGTTCTTGTTAATGTAGATAAGTTTGGAATTTAACTCGCGGTCAAATTTTTCGAGACTTATACCAATCGTCTGAACATCTTCACTAAATCTTTTTGCCATTTCTTTTATTACGTCCATAGATGTTAAGTTTTCATAAAGGAGCCTGCGCCATTAGTATTATCTAACCCGCCACCACCAGCAATATACTTCAGCTACCTGGTATTTATTTCGCTAGTTGCAACCAATTACTTCAACCAGCTCCAGCGTTTTGCCCAGTCAAGCAATATGGCCTGCCGCCATTTGGCAATGGTGAGCCCGCCCTGTATTTTGCCATCATACAACTGTGGCGATTTTTTGTCGGTGTACCAATGCTTGCCCAATATATAATCGGTGGGATTGCGTTTGCCCGGCCATAGGTTGGTCACTACCAGGTCGCCTTCCTGTGCTGTAAAACCCGGTATATGCGAACTGATGATATAGTGCAATGTTTCTGCCTGTTTGGGCACATACTTAATGGCGTAATGCCCGTTACCCAGGTAGTAGCCCGGCCATTGCTGTACATTGTTTTTATAAATGGTTTTCATCAAAAAGCAAACAGAGTCGGAGTTAGGAGGAAGATCGATAACCGGTCCTTGAAAATGCAATTCAACAATAGCGCAATAGGCCACGGAATCTTTAAGGTTCGTGATGCGGTTGTACACCACTCTTGGGCTACGATTGAAAGGCTCAAAACTTCCGCCCCAGCTTTCTCTTTCAGGGTTGTTGGGGTTGCCATCCATCATGTACAGCAGCGAAGGCGTGTCGCCCATTTTTACTTCACCGTTGTAATAGCTTTTAAAATCTTTTCCCAATGCTCCGGCAGCCTGTATGTATTCATCGTAGTAGTTTGAATTCTGAATGCTATCTACTGTATGCTTAGTGGAAAAGAAACCATAATACGATGCATTCACTTCAATGAACCATAGCTGCGGAAAATGCTCCACGATATAGGCGTAGCTATTGGCGCTCCATTTTTTATTGGGTCCGCCAATCCAGTACACACGAATCTTGTTTTGAATATCGGGTGCATCGTGCAATGCCTGCGCCAGGTCTTCCAACCCGCCCCAGCCTAAGATCCACAGCGGTTCCTTGCTTTTTTTACGGGCACAATGTATGATCCAGTTGGATCCTTCGGTGGCCGTGGTGTAGCCAATGTAGGGCGCATTGCCATGACGGCCTTGCTTGGAAATAGAACGCAAATATTCGGGGCTGGCCAAACCCGGTTGATGCTTTTTTAGTTTGGGAAGGTCCTGCTCGTACAGATCAATCATGCGCACAATTTCCTGCTTGGTGCCATTGCCATAAGAGGGCGATGAAACTAGGCCTTCGATGTTAAACAAATTGCTATACATCAGCAGGTGGGCCATCGATTGGTTATCGTCAGGGTCGGTGCCGCCAATATCGGTGCTGATGAGGATGCGGGGTTTTACGGGCACGGGTTGTTGCGCCATACTAACCAAAGAAAAAATGCAGCCAATGAAAACAAAGAGGAACCTGTACATGAATGGTTATTTTAAAATCATGACGAAGGTACCGGCAAAAATTAGTCCTGCGCCAATAGCTGTTTTTAGGGTTAGCGTTTCGCCTAAAAATATGGTAGCCAGCACAATGGTGAGTGCCAGGCTAAGTTTGTCGATGGCGGCTACCTGCGATACATTGCCCAGTTGCAATGCCTTAAAATAAAACAACCACGATGCGCCGGTGGCCAGTCCTGATAATACAAGGAACAGGATATTGTGTTTGGATAATGTGCCGATGCCTTTGGCTTCTCCCTTCGAGAGAATGATGAGCCAGATCATGACCAATACCACGATGGTGCGCAGGCCGGTGGCGAGGTTTGAATTGATATTGGCAACGCCCAATTTTGCAAAGATGGCTGTGAGCGATGCAAACAACGCAGAGAGTAAAGCATATATCCACCACATAGCTTTGAAATTTATTGCTTTTACAAATGCTTTACCGGGTACAGGTATAGTGGGTACTAATGTAATTAAATCCCAGGCCGGGGCATTGCTTGCCCGCAATGCAATCCATACTAAATTGCTGCCTTATACTTTTGCGTCCATGTGTTTGAAATATATTTCGATTGTTTGCCTGCTGCTACTGGGAAATGGATTGGTGGCGCAAACCATTATAAAGGCTTCCGATTTTGGTGTGCTCGCCAATAACGGTAAAGATGCAGCGGCAGGCATCAGGGCGGCTATTGCATCTTGTAAAAAGCAAAAGAATGCGGTATTGGTTTTGCCCGGTGGCCGCATTGATATTTACCCCGAACATGCAGTGCAGCGTGAACTCTATATTTCCAATGCCACTGAAAGCGATTCGCTTTCCAAGCAAAAGACCATTGCATTCGACTTCGACCATTGCAAAAACCTCACACTCGAAGGCAATAACACCCTGGTTGTACTGCATGGCAAAATGATCTCATTTTCGGTTTTGTATAGTTCGAATATTACTGTCCGAAATATACAGTTCGATTATGAGCGGCCAACCATGTCGGAGCTTACCATTCGTTCGAAAGGCGATAGCCTTATAGAAACATCTATTCATCCCGATTCAAAATTTAGCATCGATAACGGACGTATCATTTTTTTCGGCGAGGGCTGGAAAACAAACAGTTTTCACACCATTCGTTTCGATCCGAAAAAAGACAGGCTTTACTACAGCAACTTAAAACCTTTGCTCGATGCAAGGGCGGTGCAGGTAAATGCAACACAGGTAAACTTTGCAGGTAGCTTTAGCAAGAGCGGTTATAATAGCGGAGATGTATTGAGTTTTCGCGATCCGTACCGCGATAATTGCGGTGCATTTATATCACGCAGCAAAAACATACAGCTTGCCAATGTGCAGATGCATTATATGCACGGGTTGGGCATTGTGTCGCAGTTTTCAGAAAACATTTCGCTATTCAAAGTGCGAGTGGCGCCCCGCGAAAACAGCGGGCGCATCATGTCATCCTTTGCCGATTGCTTTCATTTTTCGGGATGCAAAGGCCTGGTAAAAATTGATAGTTGTTTTACATCGGGTGCGCATGATGATGCTGTAAACGTGCATGGCACGCATTTGCAGATTACAGATATTGATTCCTTACAAAAAATCAGGTTGCGTTTTATGCATCATCAAACCTATGGGTTCGAGGCATTTTTTGCGGGCGATAGTATTGCATTCATTCATCCGCAAACCTTGATGCCGCTGGCTACGGCTGTGGTAAAAAAGGCAAAGCTGGTGAACAAAAAAGAAATGGAAATTGAAGTAGTGGGTAAACTGGATCATCAAGTGGTGAAGGGTTTGTGCATAGAGAACCTGAGCTGGACACCGAAAGTAATCATTCGCAACAGCAGGTTTGAACGAACCAATACAAGGGGCATGCTCATCACTACACGAAAAAAAGTGCTGATTGAAAACAATACTTTCTATCACACCGGTATGTTCCCCATTCTCATTGCCAACGATGCTTCCAGTTGGTTTGAATCGGGGGCGGTGCAGGATGTTGTTATCCGCAATAATGTATTTGAAGACTGTGGCTATAACTCAGGAAGCGGTGCCATTTATATTGCTCCCGAAAACCACGAGTTGAAGCCGGGCAATATGGTGCATCGAAATATTCGCATCATCAACAACCAGTTTAAACTGATCAATAACACGGTGCTATCGGCACGAAGTGTGGATCAACTTTTATTTACCGGCAATACCATCAGTACAAATGATGCTGCTTTACAACTGCGTCCGTTTATCAGCTTATTGGCGTGTAAGCATGTGACCATTCAGCAGAATTTTTCGAAAGGGTTGGCGCTACCTATTGTTCATGCAAAAATGATGACTGCTGCTGATGTAAAAGCGGATGGAAGTGTAAAGATGGAGCAGGTGTCCAATGAATAGTTTGGAATATATTGCGGGGAAGAATTATTCAACATAAGATTGCCCGGATGAAAATACAATGGTTCGCTTTTTTGGTTTTACTGCAATGGGTTTCAACAACATCATTTGCCCGCAATACCCGGGACACCAGCATTTGGTATGATAAGCCTGCCCGGCATTGGGAAACAGAAGGATTGCCCATTGGCAATGGCAGGATGGGCGCCATGATGATGGGTGGCATCCAACAGGATACTATCCAGTTCAATGAGATCAGTCTTTGGTCGGGCGATAATAACTGGGATGGTGCTTATGAAACCGGCGACCATGGTTTTGGTTCTTACAGGAATTTTGGACAGTTCACCGTGTCATGGAAAAATGCAGAAGCCGCCAAACAATATCGGCGTTCACTCAACCTGGTTACCGGATTGCAGACTACGAGGTATATAAACAATGGTATACAAATGAATCGTACTGCATTTGCGAGCCATCCCGACCAGGTAATGGTGTTTAGATATACTACCACAAAGAAGGGAGCATTGAGCGGAAAAATTTCAATGCAGTCTGCGCAAGGTGCCGCTACAATAGCTACACAACAGGGTTTGCAGTTTGCCGGCGAAATGCCGAACCAATTAAAGTATGCGGCATTGCTGCAAGTGGTAGCAGAGGGGGGAAGCATACGCAAGGAAGGTGCTACGCTTGTTTTTGAAAATTGTACTACGCTGGTTATCTATCTAAATGCCCGAACCAACTACCAGCCTGATTATAACGCAGGTTGGCGTGGCAAAGATCCCTTACCCATTATAGAAAAAGAAATGGCTGTAGCAAAAGCAAAGGGGTATCAAAAAATATGGGAACGTCATGTAAAGGATATAACAGCGCTTACTAACGCAGCACAGGTTGCCGTAGGTAAAACTGCTGATTCAATACGGATTTTGCCAACAGATATCCGGCTCAAAAAATATGCAGCAGGTGGGTACGATCCAGAATTGGAAATGACCTTGTTTCAATTGGGGCGCTACCTGCTGGTAAGCACATCACGGCCCGGTAGCTTGCCTGCCAATTTGCAAGGGCTTTGGAACAATAGCAATACACCACCATGGGCCGGCGATTACCACAACAATATCAATATTCAAATGAATTATTGGGGTGCCGAAACTACCGGGTTGTCAGACTGCCATTTGACATTGATTGATTTTATAGTAGCGCAGCAGGAGCCGTGTCGCATTGCAACACGCAAAGCATTCGGACAACAAACCCGCGGTTGGACAGCCCGCACCAGTCAAAGCATTTTTGGTGGCAATGGCTGGGAATGGAATGTTCCTGCAAGTGCATGGTATGCGCAACAAGTGTACGAGCATTGGGCATTTACCCGCAACCAACAATACCTGCAACAAACGGCGTATCCTATACTCAAAGAAATTTGCGAGTATTGGGAAGATCGCCTGGTCACCACAAGCAATGGCATGCTGATGGTACCGCAGGGTTGGTCGCCCGAGCATGGCCCACGCGAAGATGGCGTGATGCACGACCAGCAATTGGTATGGGATCTTTTTCAAAATTATTTGGATGCCGCAAAAGCATTGCATGCCGACACTGCTTTTCAAAATAAAGTAGCGTATATGCAGCAGCATTTGGCTCCCAATAAAATTGGTAAATGGGGACAGCTGCAGGAATGGCAAACCGATCGCGACGATCCCAACGATCAGCATCGGCATACATCGCATTTGTTTGGCGTGTACCCGGGCAGGCAAATTAATTGGTTGCAAACACCGGCATTGGCACAGGCTGCCATTATTTCGCTGCGCAGTCGCAGTGGCAATTATGGTGCTAATAAAGACAAACCATTTACAGTAGAATCTACCATCGGCGATAGCCGCCGTTCATGGTCGTGGCCATGGCGCTGTGCCATGTGGGCCAGGTTGGGAGAGGGCGAAAAAGCAGGCATTATGGTGAGAGGGTTGCTTACTTACAACACTACTGCTAATTTGCTCACTACGCATCCACCTTACCAGATAGATGGCAACCTCGGCATTGTAGGAGCTATTCCCGAAATGCTGTTGCAAAGTCAAACCGGCGACATACAATTGTTGCCGGCTATTCCCGCAGCATGGGCGAAAGAAGGTTTTTTCAAAGGACTAAAAGCTCGTGGTGGATTCACGGTAAACTGCAGTTGGAAAAACGGAAAAGTAACGGCATATGCAATAACATCTGCAGTGCCTACCAAAGTGGTTGTGCATGTAAATGGCGAAAGAAAAGAAATGATGTCGGCAAAAAACTGATACAGCTTTTTTTATGCTTGCCATGCATCATTCATTGCATGCTGCTATTTGTAATAATCGTACAGCGACATCAGTTGCGTAGCATCGCCATGAATGGGGATGAGTTTTTTATGTCGTCCCATTCCTTTTACTGCGCCTACCATACTGCCCACTACAATACCGGTGGCCGTTGCCCCGGCATGGTCCGAAAATTTTTGCGTAGCAAGCGGAACAACTTTGCCTGCAACATTTGCTCCATCTAAACCGGAGTTCAGCATGTATGCTCCCATTTTCTTTTTGGAGTGCACCACGGCGGCTTTTATATAGGGCAATTCTATCTTATGCAGTAAACCTTGTGGCCTAATATAATAGGCCGATAGGGTAAGCGGCGAATTGTAGGGCGTGGCATCCAGCAAAATATAATCGAGTGTTATGTTGGCCACACGGCCATTGAGTTGTGTGCCATCCTGGGTGATGATCTCAATATTGGCTTTCTTATCTTTTTTGGAAAGCAGGGCAGAATCCTGTGCCTGGCAAAATGATCCACCAAGCAAGAGGATAAGGATGGTAAAAAGGGTAGTACGCATAAGGGGGGCTTATTGTACCGGAAAAATAAAATGGGATAGGGAAATAGCCATACCCGATTTGATAGTTGGTGTAGTTGCTACGATAAGAGTGGTTTTTTGGGCGATAAATGGATGCTTGTGGGTGGGGGGGGGTGGCAATGAGATGTTGCTATCTGCTTTTTACTTAGCTCTTGTTCTTCGTTCTCTTCTTGTTGCAAACAGGCATCATTTTTCAAATATGTAAATGTTTCCGACCTTTTGAGCAACACTACCATTGAATTTAATTGTACTGGGAGTTCCAAACCCGTTTGGTGCACAACAATCATCATTTTTATAGTTGTACCTGATTAAAACGGTGTCTATGTCGGTAGATGAAACCCGTAGGAAAAAAGTATCAACCGGTATTAATAAGCGGGATGAAAATGCAGTTCCGTCAAAATGAGACATAAATCCCGGGTATCCGGGTAGGTGGGTTGTGAGGTAAACGGAGTCTGCCCGATATACAGGAGTTCCGGATGTTATTAAGTCTTGCTTGGTAATCTTATCGACCAGCCGAAATGAAAAGCCATCTGTGCATACCCGTCCTGTACAGTCGTTGCAAGTTGGGATAGCATTGATGAGCACGAAGGATAGGTAGAAAAAGATTAGTTTCATACCATAAGGGAGTTGTTGATTAAAAATACAACAATAATTCCTGTAATATGCTCATGTATTTATGCTGTGCACAGTTCTTCGGGGTGTTTTCGCGGTGCAGTCCGAAAGTGGTAATAAAGTGATTGCTTCGCAGAACCCTTGCACCGGTTAGAGGGATTTCTACGTTTTCTTTATTCATGGAGTTCACTGCCCACAGGATAAATGCCTATATGATTTCTGGCAGCAATTGAGGATTTTTGTTCCATTACTTTAGCTTATGAAATCATTCCTGGATAATTTTTCGAAAGACTCATTGACACCTGAAGAGCTTCAGAAATTGAAGTCGAAAATCAGAACAAAAAAGGTAGCTAAAGGGGAGATACTGCTGCGCAAAGGCGAAAAGTCTGGGTCAAGCTATTTTGTCAGATCAGGTCTTTTAAGAAGCTATACAATTGATGAAAAGGGAAAAGAGCACATTTTTATGTTCGCTCCCGAAGGGTGGGTTATTGGAGATATTGGATTGCAGGTTAACACTAAGACATCCGACTTATTTGTGGATGCAATCGAAAGTTCTGAAATAGAAGTAATTGACCTGGATGTTTTCCTGCGAACTGATTTGCCCAGTGAAGTATCCATCACAAAACGGGACCGCAGAATTTACGTTCTTCAAAAGCGAATCATCATGTTGATGAGTGCTCCGCTTCAGGATCGATACATTGACTTCATAGAAACCTATCCCGATATTGTACAACGGGTTCCGCAAAAGATGATAGCTTCTTACCTGGGCGTTACACCTGAAGCCCTCAGCAAGATTCGGGGCGAGCTTTCCAAGAAGTAATCCTGTACGGTTGTTCATGCTGATTTAACCACGAGGCATTCCTAAGGGATGCCTTTTTGTTTTTGAAATAAGTTGCTGCTTTCTTAATCTACATTAATGTCTAAGTTCTTCGCTCCTACGAAGTTTGCATTGTAAATAATTTAAAAATCACAAAAGAAAAACAATGAATACGGCAAACATGACAACAACAAAATGGGTGCTCGATCCAACGCACAGTGAATTAGGATTTAAGATCAGGCACCTGATGATCTCGAATGTTTCGGGAGTATTTAAAAACTTTGCGGCCGAAGTAGAAACAGAAGGAGTGGATTTTGGTACTGCGCAAATCAACCTTACCGGTGAAATGACTTCTATCACCACAAACAATGCACAACGCGATGCGCATTTGCTTACCTCCGATTTCTTTGAGGTGGAGAGCCATCCTGAATTCAAATTTGTTTCTACGAGAAACGTAAAAGTAGATAGTGAAACCTTTGAACTGTACGGAGAATTGACACTGAAGGGCCTAACAAGAGCCGTTAAACTGAATGTGGAATATAGCGGTATCACCAAAGACCCCTGGGGTGGTGAAAGAGCAGGGTTTGTTATAACTGGTAAAATTAACCGTACCGATTGGGGCGTAAACTTCAATAGTGCGCTTGAAACAGGCGGTGTGATGCTGGGTGAAGAAGTAAAAATAAACAGCGAAATACAGCTTGTAAAAGTAGCTGCTTAATGATCTGACGAATTAAGCATACAAAGGGATGTTTGAATAAGGGGAGTCGTAACATGGGTTAACTCCCCATACAACATGATCGGAGATGAGTTTTTAATGAGCATCTTATAACAAATAAAAAACAGGTTTTGAATTCAACCATTTTAATAGGAACGAAATACGGGAAAGCTGCCGATGTACTGAGTTTTCATACACAGGCCTTGTCGCCGCTGGCTCCTGGTTTTGCACGTATCCAGGTAAAAGCAGCAGGCATCAACCCGATTGATGCCCGCAGGATGACCGGAGAATTTCGGCATGCTGCCTTGCCCCAAACTTTTGGGACAGAGTTTGCAGGTATCATTGTAGAAACAAACGGACAGAGTGCATTTGAGGTGAACGATGAAGTGTTAGGCTCAGGCGGACAATTTACCCACGCAAGTGTCATTGACGTTCCATTGGCAAACCTGGTGCGCAA
Source organism: Phnomibacter sp. (assembly GCA_035456005.1). Taxonomy (GTDB): domain Bacteria; phylum Bacteroidota; class Bacteroidia; order Chitinophagales; family Chitinophagaceae; genus Phnomibacter. The sequence goes on from DATIEA010000007.1 coordinate 236,022, forward strand.
GCCCCAAAACATTTCATGGCAGGTTGCAGGTTCCATTGCCGGCGTTGCACAAACAGCGATGACGATACTGGATGAGATTGGCCCGGTGAAATCATTGCTCATTCATGGAGCTTCAGGTGGAGTAGGGACCATCACTATTCAAATGGCCAAACAAAAGGGGATTGAAGTGGTAGCCACTGCATCAGCCAAAAATCAGGATTATCTCAAAGGCTTAGGTGCAACACCCGTGGTGTATGGAGATGGATTGATAGAGCGTATTCAAGCGGTTCATCCAACAAAACTGGATGCATCCGTTGATATGATTGGAAATGAAGAAGCGACCCAGGCAAGTTTGGCAACTGTAAAGCCGGGCGGTTTGATGGCTACTATTGCAGGACGGCCAATTTCATCATCCAAAATTCAAGCGATTTGGGTAAAACGAAACGTGCAGAATTTGAAGCATGTGGTGGATGGAATTGCAGCAGGTACTTTCCATTGGGAGATCGATACGGTATTTCCATTTAGCGAAGCCGTTGCAGCTTATACAAAGATCTTGGAAGGTCATAACCGTGGCAAACTGGTACTCGGTTTTTAATCAAGATACATTGCTGATTTTCTGAAAGGCAAAATCTGTTTCAGCATTCAAGTGCAGGTAGCGACTACGTTTATTGGTCGCTACTTTTTTTGTTGGGTGAATTTAAAAACAGCAGATGTTCTTCTTGGTGTTCACGCAGTACCCCAGTTCATCATTCTATTTCTAACGTGTTGTGCTATTGGCTTATCAAATAATTCATTGCTTCAAGAATTAAGCTTGATTGATGTATTTATGTACCTTTTTGTTTGCCCAAAAAGGTACCCAAAAAGGGCCCCGCCGCTTATGACAGCCAAGCGGCGGATGGAGCCTTGATTAAACTTCTGTACTACTGTTGTGCCAAACTGCGTAGCCCTGATACCGTTCACAAGTACCATAGTTTACTTTTTATCAATAATTCAATAACGTGTTGAGCTATTAAGAAATTTAAAGGAACGAATCAAAAGATTAAGGAAGTTCAAAAAAGAGACACAAAGCTGCACAGGGGGAGGCGTTGGCAAGGCAAAACGGCCGGAGGTATCGGGTTTGCCTTGATTTTTCTTTGTTACTTTCTTTGCATCAAGGCAAAGAAAGTAGTATGACAAGATTACGAACATCTTGAAAAATACTGGCAGCTTGAACTTCATTTGTTGAACAGAAATATTTTCTTAATAGCTCAACACGTTATTTCTATTGAACAGAAAGAAGAATCTTTAAGGAAAGTGCAAAAAATCTCAAACTGGTAAACTATCTAAGTAGAGCAGTCGGAATTTATCATAAGCTTGAAAACAAAACAACCGGTTCTTGTAAGTTACATTTTTAGGTGGCACATTGCCATGGCAACAAGGCGGGGCTGGTTTTCGATGCTGTCACATCTGCCTGCCCACAATCGATTGCTTTCTTTCTAATGCAATCTCTGTATGGTTAAAAATATACCACTACTTTTAACCATACCCGAATTCACCGCAACCTTACAACTGGATGCTTCGTGAAAGACGCCTGGGTAAATCACCCGGAAATTGCTTACCATTTGACAAAGTTCAATTCATGAAAAAAGGATTTATCAGCTTATGGCTGGCGCTGCAATGCTTCATGGTATTTAGCCAACAAGATACTGTAGCAGTACAGGTTCATTTATCAAAACCCCAAGGCCCTATAAAACCAATCTGGGCATGGTTTGGCTACGATGAACCGAACTATACCTACATGAAAGACGGCAAAAAATTGCTCAGCGAAATTGCAGAGCTAAGCCCTGTGCCAGTGTACGTACGGGCCCATAGTCTTTTAGTAACCGGCGATGGTATACCTGCACTCAAATGGGGCAGCACCAATGTGTACACCGAAGATGCAAACGGAAACCCTTTGTACAACTGGCGCATAGTTGACAGCATTTTCGATACTTATGTGCAACGTGGTATGAAGCCGCTGGCGCAAATAGGTTTTATGCCCGAAGCATTGAGCAGCCATCCGCAGCCCTATCGCCATCACTGGCAGCCCGGCAGGCCTTATAAAGAAATTATCACCGGTTGGGCGTATCCACCAAAGGATTACACCAAATGGGGCAACCTGGCTTATGAGTGGGTAAAGCACTGTGTACAACGCTATGGGCAAAAGGAGGTGGAAAGCTGGTACTGGGAAGTTTGGAACGAGCCCGATGGCTATTACTGGCAGGGCACGCAGGCAGAATTTTTCAAACTGTACGATTATGCAGCCGATGGGGTAAAAAGAGCATTGCCTACTGCCCGCATTGGTGGCTGCAATACCACCGGTGGCGCCATGAAATGGCTGGATGCATTTATCCGTCACTGCTTGTACGATACCAACTATGCAACCGGTAAAATTGGCGCCCCCCTGGAGGCACTGCTTTTTCATGCCAAAGGCTCGCCGAAAGTAGTAAACGGAACTGTGGTAATGGGCATACGCAACCAACTGCAGAATTATTTCAACAACCTGAAAGTTATTCAGGCATACCCGCAGCTGAAGTCACTGCCCATTATTGTAGGTGAAAGCGATCCCGAGGGTTGCGCTGCCTGCGGTATGGCAACCGACCCGCAAAATGCTTACCGCAACGGCACTATGTACAGCAGCTATACCGCAGCATCACTTGCCCGCGAATACGAACTGGCCGAAAACTTTGATGCCAACCTTATAGGCGCTGTCAACTGGTCATTTGAGTTTGAAGATCAGCCCTGGTTTTATGGCTTCCGCGATTTGGCTACAAATGGTGTGGACAAGCCTGTGCTGAACGTTTTCCGTATGCTGGGCAAAATGACTGGCAATAAAGTAAAAGCGGAAAGCAGCCACCAATATCTCTTGCAGGAAGTACTGGACTCAGGCATCAGGAGGCTGCAAACAGATGTGGGTGTAATGGCATCGAAGGATGCAAAATCGTCCGCTGTGCTGTTGTGGAATTATCATGACGCCGACCGCAAAGGCGATACTGCCATGGTATTGGTAACCATTAACGGCATAGCCTCCAAAAAAGTAAAACTGGTTCACTATCGCATAGACGATACACATAGTAACTCATACGAAGCATGGAAGCAAATGGGTTCGCCGCAAAGTCCATCCCCTAAGCAGGTGGCAGCGTTGGAAAAAGCAGGGCAGTTGCAGCAGTTGGAAAAAGCCAAAACACTTTCCATCGTTGATGGCCACCTGGAAATTAAAACCCTTCTACCCCGGCAGGGCGTATCGTTGCTATTGCTTAGCTGGTAGCATTTGCATGTACGAATAGTTCCTGTTCTTCGAGGTGTTAGTGCAGCGCACCCATTCATCATACTGTTCGTATGGAACCGAAAGAAGAATCTTTAAGGAAAGTGAAAAAAATCTCAAACCGGTAAACTATCCAGGTAGCGCAGTCAGAATTTATCATAGGTTTGAAAACATCAAAACGGTTCTTTTGGATTGGTATTTACATTGATAGTAGGTGCGATTGCTTCAACGCAGAGAATGAGAACCGGATACTACTAATCAAAAAAGATAAACATAATGATAGGAGCAATTATCGGGGATATTGTGGGTTCAAGGTTTGAGTTCGACAATACATCAAGTACCGACTTCGAGTTATTCACAGGAGATAGTAATTATACCGACGATACCATATGCACGGTAGCTATTGCGGATGCTATTCTTTCAGACCGCACCTACAAGGATAGCTTATTGGATTGGTGCCGCCGTTATCCTCATCCCATGGGCGCTTACGGAGGAATGTTTGGCAAATGGATCCATAGCAAGGACCCGCAGCCTTATAACAGTTTCGGCAATGGGTCGGCCATGAGAGTGTCGCCGGTGGGCTGGGCGTTTGAAGGCGCAGCAGTTGAAACAGAGGCAATGCGTTCTGCTGCAGTAACACATAACCACCAGGAGGGGCAGCTTGGTGCTGCTACTGTTGCCCGTATCATTTATGCCGGGCGTTGTGGAGAGCCAAAAGAAAGGGCTGCTACCATTGGGCACCTGCCGGTTCCTTCACTTGCGGAGATCAGGGCTCACAACTCCTTCAATGAAACCTGCCAGGTAACAGTGCCGCAAGCCATCCGCTGCCTGCTCGATGGCAATTCTTTTGAAGAAGTGATACGCCTGGCTGTATCGATCGGCGGAGACAGCGATACAATAGCTGCAATTGCAGGCTCCATGGCTGAGGCTTTCTACAAAATACCACCAGAGATAGAAGCAGAAGCCAAGCGAATAGTACCCGCCGAAATGCTGGATGTTATTGTGAAATTTCAAACCAGGTATCAAAAGGCAGAGTAGTTCTGTAGTTCTTCGAGGTGTTAGCGCAGCACACCTCGAAGTGGTAATAAAGTGATTCGGAGAATCACTGCTGCCATGTTACTAATGTAAATGTTTCAAAATCTATCCCCGGCTCTTTTCCCTTTTTTACAAAGGCATTGCTATTCACCATTCGGCAGCCATCTTGCGCCCCAATAAACCCTTTCTCCTTTATTATCATAAAAAATAAAAGTATTTGGCTTCCCTTCGTCAAAACCAATAACAACCAAACAGCTTTTGTTGATCTTCTCCATCACCTGTGAAGTTTCATTAGGTATAAAATTCTTATCAGAATTAAAAAACATTATTATATCTGCTGGCTTGCCTACTTTAACTGTATCACAATATTTCAACGCTACATCGACGAATGTTGTACTATCCATGCATTCTCTGGAATAATCTTTAATCAAGGCATAGTGAGCATAAGTTGTATCCGTATCATGGATTCCTACTGTCGTAAACAAAGTTCTTATCTCCTTTATTTCACAAGATTTTGCTTGTTCTTCTTTACAAGAAGCAAAAGCTATAATTAAAGCCAGTGTCGACAATGTTTTAATTATTCCTTTCATTTATCTAATCTTTACCTATTGCCCTGTTCGTTGAGGTGTTAGCACAGTGCAGCTCGAGATGAATATAAAGTGAATCTCCGAATCACAACCTTTTATGTGTTTTCTTCTTGTTGTAAATGGGTTTTCATTTCCCTTGCTCTTTCTTTTTTACACAATATCATCACTATTCATCCGAAGTATTCTTCAGCTTCATTAAAAGGTTGTAAGCACCTTTGGTTACAAAAGTCTTATCGGCCAGCTTTTCTGCGTTGGCAATTTCTGTATAGCCGTTTTCGGAATCGCCCGTTTGCACTTCCAGCATTTCAAATTGATTGTTGGATTTTACAACAAAAACATATTGTTTGTTTTCAAACCGTACAATAGCATCCTCGGGCAGTGCATTGGCAGTGTTGGTGTTTACTTCTATGTCGGCATTCATGTACATGCCGGGCAATAGACTTTTATCGTACTTGTCAAAGTGACAATGAACTTCTGAAGCCCTGTCCATGGATAGGTTTTTACTGATCAGGAGAACTGTACATGGATACTTTATGGCGGGATCGGTATTAGTGGATGCCAGCAATTTTTGCCCGATGTACAATTTATTAATATCCTTTTCGAAAACTGTAAGTGCCAAATGGATATCGGTGGGGTTGACCAATTCAAATAAAACATCAGCAGGGTTTACAAACTTGCCGATGTTCACATTCACTGCGGCAACATAACCATTGATAGGGGAGTAAATATTGATGGTGCGTGAAATATTACCGGCACTAACCTTAGCCGGATTCAGTCCTATCAATTGCAACTTTTGTTCCAATGACTTCACAAGGATCTGCTGCGTTTGATACGCCGCTTTAGTTTGCTCAAACACTTTGTCGCTGGTGGCCTTGCTTTGGTTGAGTTCCCCCTGCCGGTTATATTCCCCCTCGGTGTAAGCGTATTGCGCCCGGGCTGTCAGATAATCCTGCTGCAATTGCACGTATTGCGGATCTTCCATTACTGCCAATACTTCGCCTTTGTTGATATGCATACCCGGCAACAGCTTGGTTGATTTTACATAACCACCCAATGGCACACTGATGGACACCCTGTTTTGCGGGGGCACATCAATTTTTCCGTTTACTTTCAGTACAGATGCAATAGACCGCTGCCCTAATTTTCCTGTTTCTATGCCTGCATTTTTATATTGCGCATCGCTAAGCGTTACAATATTTTCTTCCACCGGGGCAGTTGCTTTTTCTTCAACAGGTTTACTGTTGCACGAAAAAAGAAAAAGGGAAATGCCTATGCTGAATATGAGTTCTTTCATTGTATCAATCATTTTATGCTGTAGAAATTAAGTTCAATGGCACTTGTGTTCCTGCTTTTCATAGCCTCTATATAGTCGCTCTCTATGCTGATGGCCTGGTTCACCAGTAGTACCCATTCCAGGTAGTTAATATCGCCACCAACGAATTGCTTATTAGCCGTGCTGGTGATAGTGGTTGCATTTTTCAGCCCTGTTGTTTCAAAGTATCGCACTGCATCGGAATGCTTTTGATATTGTGCAAGTGCTGACTTGTAGCTGTTCTCAAATTGTTTCAGGTTGACTTCATAGTCTCTGATAGCAATTTCCTCGTTTGTTTTTGCTGCGTTGATCTTTGCTCTTTGTCCACTGGCGAATATGGGTATGCCCAAACCCAGTTGTACCGATTGAAATCGCGGTACACCATTGTATTCCTTGTTGTCAGCACCCATGCCTTTCATGCTCATGATATTGTATCCCACGGTAAGGTCGGGTTGCAGCTTCGACCTTTCTACCTGCGTAACGGCTGCCGCTATTTGTTGCTGCTGTTTATAATATTGCATGGCAGGGTGCACGGCCAATACCGAAGTGTCCACTTGCTGTTCAATATTCAATGCCGGCGATTTTTCAATTGGTACAAAAGCAATAGGGGAGTTCAACAATAATTGGAATTGAAGCTGCGCCAGGTCCATGTCCTGTTGTAATTGGGATAACTGTAATGCAATTTGCCCACGCTGATTTTCCGCTGTTGTTTTCTCCAGGATATTGCTTTCCCCTTTGCTGAAACGTAAACTGGCTTTGCTTAAAAATTCAGCAAACAGGCTGTCATTCTTTTGCAGGAGCTTTTTCTTTTCCTGTAAATACACCAGGGTGAAATAGGATTCAGTTACCTGCTTTTTTAATAGCGCTTCCCTCATGCCTACGGTCAGTACACTACTTTTCCATTCTTCGGTCAACAGGTTTTTTTGGGAAGAATATACTTTGGGAAAACTGATGGTTTGTGCTACACCTATCTTGAAATCTAAATAGTTGCTATTGATCTGGCCAAAGTCGGTGAGCACATTGGTAGGATGAATGATTTTGCCGGCATCGATCAGCTTTTGCTGATAGTTTGCTCTTAACCGTTCATTTTTTACCGACAGGTTATTTTTCAATGCTGTGTCAATAGCAGCCTGCAAGCTGATGGTGGTTTGTGCATTGGTGTTCGATAACGGAAGTAGGGTTGCGACCAGGAGCAAAGAGATCAAACCCGTTGGCTTCTTATCGATCGTATTTCTTTTTTGAAACATGATGTAGAGGATTGGTAATACGAATAGGGTTAAGAAGGTTGCAATGAGCAAGCCCCCGATGACCACAGTGGCCAGTGGGCGCTGCACTTCTGCACCTTCTCCGTGGCTTAACGCCATCGGTAGAAAACCTAAGGATGCCACAAAAGCGGTCATGAGCACCGGACGCAAACGAATTTTTGTACCCTGTGTTACGATCCGTTTTAAATCGGTATGGCCTTCTTCTTTCAGCCGGTTAAATTCTGCAATGAGTACAATGCCATTTAATACTGCTACCCCAAAGAGTGCAATAAAACCAACACCTGCAGAGATGCTAAAGGATATACCTCGTGTGGCCAGCGCCAGTATGCCGCCAATGGCAGATAATGGTATGGCCGAATAGATCATCAGTCCCTGGCGAACAGATTTGAAAGCAAAATACAATAGCAGGAAGATCAGCAACAGTGAAACAGGTACGGCAATATTCAATCTTTTTTTTGCAGCTTCCAGGTTTTCAAATGCACCACCATACTTAATAAAATATCCGGGTGGAAGTTTTATTTGTTGTTCTACTTTTTGCTGCAATTCACGCATCATGCTTTGAACGTCTCTGCCCCGCACATTAAACCCTACAATAATTCTTCGTTGAGAGTTTTCTCTTTGAATTTGATTGGGGCCTTCCACTATATCAACTTTTGCAACGTTGTTCAATGGAATTTGAGCACCGGAAGGCATAGCGATCAGCAGGTTTTGAACATCGGCCAGGTCTTTTCTTCTTCCACCGATCAATCTTACTACAAGGTCAAAACGTTTTTCACCTTCATAAACAGTGCCTGCAATTTGGCCAGCAAAAGCGGCATTCACCGTTTTATTGATATCTTCTATGTTCAGGCCATATTGCGCAATGGCAGCCCTGTTGTATTCAATAACGATCTGTGGCATACCCGTTACAGATTCTACGTACAGACCACTGCTGCCCTTCACGCTGTTACAGATGCTTCCTAATTGGGTGGCGTAGTGGGCAAGTGTATCTAAGTTTTCGCCGAATATTTTGCAAACAACATCCTGCCTTGCACCGGATATCAGTTCATTAAATCGCATGGCAACAGGATACTGGAAACCGAAGGTTACGCCCGGCACCACTTCCAGCTCTTTTGCCATTTTTGCTTCCAGCTCTTCATAGGTTTTTGCTGATGTCCATTCGCTGCGGTCTTTCAGGATGATCATCATGTCGGTAGCATCAATTGGCATGGGATCGGTAGGCACTTCGCTGCTACCGGTTTTGCCTACTATCTTTTCTACCTCAGGAAATTTTTCCAGTATGATCCGCGAACCTTTTGAAACTGCATCAATAGATGTGTTGACGTTGCTGCCGGGCAGCACCCTTGTTTCTACTGCGTAATCTCCTTCGGGCAATGCCGGTATGAATTCGCCGCCTAATCCAAACAAGAGTAAAACCGAAAAGGCAAATAGCACAAGAACAGATGCAATGATCGCCCTGGGTATTTTTAAAACATATTCCAACGTGTGCTGGTATATACGTTCCAGCTTTTCCATCATGTTGTCGGAGAATGTTTTTTTATGAGAAATTTTCTTGCTCAACAGCAAGGTGCTCATCATAGGTATATAGGTGATGGAAAGTATGAAGGCGCCCAATAAGGCAAATGTTACGGTTTGCGCCATGGGCTTAAACATCTTTCCTTCTATGCCCTGCAATGTGAAAATGGGTAGATAAACTATAAGAATTATTACTTCGCCAAATACTGCGGCATTACTCATGCGGGAAGATGTTTCCAGTACAATGCCGTCCATTTGCTGCTGCGAAAGTTTATCAACACCTGTAAAGCGTTTACTGTGTGTGATACGATGCATCACCGCTTCTACAATGATAACAGCACCATCTACTATGAGCCCGAAATCCAAAGCCCCCAAACTCATGAGGTTGCCACTTACGCCAAAGAGATTCATCATAATGATGGCAAAGAGCATCGCTAATGGAATAACAGATGCCACCAGCAATCCTGCCCGCAGGTTGCCTAAGAACAACACCAATACAAAGATCACGATGAGTGCTCCTTCCATTAAGTTGGTGGCCACCGTAGAAATGGAATTGCTCACCATTTTTGTACGGTCGAGAAATGGATCGATCACTACACCTTCGGGTAAGGTTTTTTGTATCTGTTCAATTTGTGTCTTGATGTTTTTGATCACCTCATTGCTGTTGGCACCTTTCAACATCATGACCACTGCACCCGATACCTGTTCCCTGCCATTGTAGGTCATGGCTCCATATCGCGTAGCATTGCCAAAGCGAACATCAGCAACATCACGAATTAAAAGCGGGCTACCGTTGGAAAGGTTTTTTACCACTACATTCTTTATATCATCAATGCTGCCTGTTAAGCCTTCACTTCGGATAAACAAAACCGTTGGCCCTTTTTCGATATAAGCGCCACCCGTGTTCTGGTTGTTTTTTTCAAGCGCAGAAAACACATCGCCAATGGTAATATTGTTGGCCATGAGTTTGGAGGGATCTACTGCTATCTCGTATTGTTTGAGCAGGCCACCGAAGCTGCTTACTTCAGCAACACCCGGCACACCCAATAACTGCCTGCGCACAATCCAATCCTGGATGGTACGCAGCTCCATGGCATCGTACTTGGCTTCATACCCTTTTTTTGGCCTTACAGTGTATTGATAAATTTCCCCCAGGCCGGTTGTAACCGGGGCTAATGTGGGGATGCCAAATCCCTTCGGAATTTGTTCCTGTGCCTGGCGCAAACGTTCTGTTACTTGCTGCCGTGCCCAGTACACATCAGTCTCATCGTTGAAAACAATGGTGACAACGGATAGTCCAAAACGCGAAAAGCTGCGCAGCTCTTTTAAACCGGGTATATTATAATTGACCTGTTCAATGGGAAATGTGATCAATCTTTCAACGTCGGGCGCACCTAATGCAGGTACCACGGTAATTACCTGCACCTGGTTGTCGGTAATATCAGGAACGGCATCAATGGGCAATCGCTGTAGGTCGTAGGTGCCATAGCCAATTAAGGCAATGATGAAAATGCCTATAATGAGTTTGTTCTTTATAGAAAACTCAATGATCTTATTGAGCATAAAATTTCAGTTAATCATTAAACATAGCCTGCAACATGGCTATCCTGCACATGCAACAATGCATAAAGCGGTTGGTGCTTTATCCAAATAAATGAAAGTGATGATGATTAACTAAACCGGGGTGGCTGCCAGATGCTGCTTAGATGGGTAGAAGAGCAGGGCTGTGGAATACAGGGAATTTTTTTGGCCGACAAAGCTGTAACCGGTACCATTGCAGAAAACTCCTCGAACTGCGGTATCAAAACGATCGTGCTGATTGCATGCGTATCGATGCCTTTAAAAGGGAGGTTCTCGTGACCGTGTTTCGTGTTGGCAGTAGCAGCATTGTTTTGCCCGTAGTGTTCTTTAAGAAAATCCCAAAAGCTGATATGGTGATGATGATTATGATTGGTTGGAGCATCATGATGAATGAAATAATGCTGAACCAGTGCAGGCAATTTCAATAATTGACCGAATGCAGTATTTGCACACAGAAAAATGAATAATAATGATATGCTTGCCAATCTTTTCAAGCTGGTGGAATGTAGGTGGTAGATGTTGAACTTACATGCAATTTACTATTTCCGCCGGGAATTCTGTATAGTAAGAAAAATGGGGGAGCTCGAACCGAGTATGGAAACAGCCTGTTCGCTGAAATTCCTTTGGCAGCAAGGGTTTCGGAGGAAAATGAAAAAGGCGATTCTTTTTAGAATCGCCTTTTGAGCCCAGCGCCAGTCCAAGGCTATTATGGCTGGGATTTGGGATTCCTTTGTTTTTTAGGAATGCAAATGTTTTAATGGAGATCCTGTCGGAGGCAGAAGTGATTGCGTTGGGTGGAGTGGGTTTTCTGCGGATGAACGCAGATGGAGTTCGCTGCAGTTTAGCGCAGAAGCAATGAGTAAGTAAAATCAAGATTTACTCGCGGTAATCTGTGGGGGTCATTTTTCCAGCTGTGCCTCGGAGAAAAACAATGGTGATCGGGTAGGGGCCTCGCATTAAAGTTGCTTTTCCAGTTGTTCGAGTCTTTTCAATAATTCCTCTTTTTGTTTTTGCAACTCTCGGATTTGTTTTTCCTGTTCCTGCAATGCTTTGATGGCGAGTATACTAAAGCCGCTATAGTCCATCACGTGTGCATCTTTAATGGGTTGCCTGCCATCGTTATGGTCAACCACCTGCCTAACCAATGTTGGGAACAAGGGCTGTACTTCCTGTGCTATCATTCCAATAGATAGTTCGTGGGTTGGATTGTTGCGGGCCATTTCGTAACGAACGGTGCGAAGTTTTTTCATTTTATCCAACACAGGTTCTAATGGCCGGATGTCCTCCTTCATTCTTGCATCGCTAAATGTGGCGTAGGCACCATCCCAATATTGAAAGCGACCTTCGCCCCCGTTGTTGTAATACAAGTCAAGTGTCTGGCCCCTTCCATGATCCAGTGTATTTGTATTCTGCACTTTCCACGCCCAACGATAATTATTGACATCTATCAGGGCAAAAGCTTTTTGGTCGGCAGGCTGTCTCACCTCGATGGTATAAGCCGGTATTTCACCAGGATTGTTGATGCTAATACGACAGGATGTTGTGCCAACCAGCACGCTGCCGTTGGGAATTTGGTTGATCATTACACCGCCACCATCAACCCCCGATCGTATATAAGTGTCTTCATTAGTAGAGTAGTTAAAATGCGACCAATACTGTGGCCCGTAAAAAGCAGCTGTGCCATCGGGGGCCGTGCCCCGGCCAACAAACAGGCTGGCAGAGTTGTTGCCCGTTTGAATAGAAGTATGGCCGTTGTTGGTAATAGTAACGCCGCGGACAGCGGGCGGAGTGGATGTGTTGGCTATACCACTGGTGAAAAGGTCAAAGGCATAGATGCCTGAATTGGGGTCAAAATATTGTATGGCGGCAAAGCCATTGCCCATATACTTTCCCTGCGAACCTGGGGTGGTAACATCGCGGTATTGGTTAAAACCAATGGTGGGCCAATTGCGCTGGAATGATATGCCGGTGCTGCCGGAGCCAAACAACGCCGTAGTAGCACTACCCGCCACTGCAACGCCTTCCGTTTGGAGTCGGCCCAGGGTAGGATTGGTAATGCCTATGCCCACATTGCCTTGTGCTTGAACAAAGCCCGTGATGGAGAGGAAGCTAAAAGTGAATAACCATTTCATGGGCAAAATTTTACTTTTTGGGTGATGCAATTTTTTGTTCCACTACTTTCAAGCGCTTGTCTATCCCAGCCAATTCCTTATCAAGTGCATCCATCTGCGCCTGTTCTTCCTGGATGCCCTTTACAGCTATCACATTAAAGCCGCTATAGTTCAAACCCAGCATATCGCCCGATTCGCCCATACCCGGTGAAACCAGTAGCGGGAACAATGGCTGTACTTGTTGTGCAATAAAACCGATACTTCTTTGCTGTCCCTGTACCGCGTTTTTTTTCATGTAGCTCACGGGTTGCAGCTGCATTAACTTTTCAAGTACTTCGCCCAATGGTTGCACATTTGTTTTGATACGGGCGTCAGAAACTGGGTGTAGCGATCCATCGACATAAGAAAAATAGGTGCGCACATTGTTCATGTACCGTAGGTAAAAATGTGGGGAAGCGCCATCGGCAACTCTTAATTCCCAGGGCTCTGCGGGAAAAGCGGCGCTGGTGAATTCAATACCTGTGCTACCGATTTGCCTCACTTCCAGCGTGGTTGGGGGTACATAACCATTGGTGTTGACGCCTACCGTATTGCTACCGTTACCAAAAACCACTTTGCCGCCCACAATATCATTTAGTATCAGGTTGCTGGCGGCTTTACCTCCGCGGATATACGTGTTTTCCCCGCTGGAAAAATTAAAATGGCTCCAATAAGTGGTGCCCATAAAAACGGCTGTGCCATCGCCGCCGCCGCCCCTGCCCACGTCCAGCTCTGCGCTGCCGCCTGCACCGGTAGTCAATATCTGGAATCGGTTGTTACGGGTAAAATGCCACACTCTCGTGCCGGCTGGAAGCTCGGTGTTGGCAGTTCCTGAAGGATAATGGGTAAGGCTCAGCCCGTTAGCCAAACCGGCATCATCGTGAATGAATTTCCAAACCGCAGCCCAGCCATTCGCCATATAGCGACCGTTGGTAGTATTGTCAAAATATTGGTTCATGCCAATACCGGCATAGTTGCGATGCAATGAAATGCCGGTTTGTGGATCAAAATAAGCAGTGGTTTTACCGGTGCCGGCTACGCCCCACACTTCCAGTTTTGCCCTTAGTGGTTTGGATGTGTCGTTGTTGATACCTATGTTTTGAGCATGTAGCGCTGTAGTCATTAAAACCGTTGCAAATACGGATGCGATTGTTTTCATGTGTGATCAGTTTGTGGGATTAGATGTCGTGGTTTTTCCCAGTAGCTTTTCTGCTTGCGCAATGCGTTGTTGCAACGCGGCCACCTGGGCTTTCAATTTTTCTACCCGCAGTTGTTGCTCTTGTATGGCCTTAATAGTTAATGGCCCCAGCGCATTGTAATCCATCGTGTAGAGGTCTTTCATGCCGCCATAGCCAAGATCATCGCCTTCTACATGGCCTGTTATTTCAGGGAAAACTGCTCTCGCTTCCTGTGCAATCAGGCCAATGCTTTGAGTGCCGCCGGGGTTGCCGTATTTGAACTGGTATTGTTTTGGCTGCAATGCCAAAATACCGGGCAGTGCCGGGTTCAGATCCTGGATATTGGTCTTTACACGCCTGTCACTGTAGCTATAGTATTTGCCATCGCCCTGGTAAAAATTGCCGAGGTTATTGCCGCCGAAATACACATACATGTCGCCGGCAAATTCTACCAGGTTTTTTTCTACGAACAGTTGCCAATAATTGAAGCCGGTGTTGATGAGGGCAAGTCCGCGACCGTTGTATTGTTTTACTTCCAGGATATCTGTTGGGTTAACAGAGTTGATGCCCACTTTGGTAGTACCTCCGCCGATATATAGGTTCCCTCCGGGTTTGTCATTCAGCAGTACCACGCCACCAGCCTTACCGGCGTTGATGATGGTGTTGCGACCTGTATTTCCCACGCTGGACGGTTCATAAAAAAGCGAATTGTATTGAGTACCGCGAAATTGCGCAGCAGCTATTCCTGTGCCTGAGCTTCCGGCGGTAAGCGATGCGTTTCCCCAGTCTGTATTGAGATGCACATTTCCATTCTGGGTAATGCTCATCCGCCGTACTTGCCCGGACGGCGCATTGGGACTTACGGTAGGCGTGGTAGCATCGAAACAGATGCTGCCATTGTTCATATCGAGATATATTATCCAGCCGCCCCCGACCGCCATATTATAGTTGCCGCCGTTGTAATATTGGTTAAAACCAATGGCCGGCCAGTTTTGCTGTAGCGAAATGCCTGCTCCATCGCCACCAAAAATGGCAACGTTGTTTCCAACGGCGCCGCTTACTTCCAACTTCGCTTTGGTGGGTATTATGCCAATGCCAACATTTTGAGCCAGGCCAACAATCGGTAAAAAGAGAAAAAACCAGGGCTTGTAATTCATAGCATATAGGTTTTTTTGGATATGAAACAACTGGTAAATATCGAAATAATTTTTCCCAAAACCTACGCTGTTGGAGTGGTGTCTTGTCCTGATAAAAGTTTACACTGTTAATAGTGGTTAGTCCTGCATTTGATTGACAGGAGGCTAGTTCCACAGCCCCGGTGCGTGTCTCACGCATCGGAACCAGGATGGATCAGCTTGGTTTCTAAAACAACTAAACCTTCTGACGGTGGAACTGATGTTTCAGCAGGGGAGGAACTGCCAGGGCAACCTGAAACAACAGCGGTCAACAATACCCAGGTCAACAACACCCAGGTCAACACGACACCGGTCAACAATTTTTTGTTGACCATATAGCTGTTGACCAAACTGCCTTCGGACAGTGAAAAACAGTTGGCAAACTTTGGGCTGGCAAACTTTCAGATTTTGCCAATGAATTTTTTGCCAAAGCATTTTTTTTTTTGCTCATCCCGACGGTAGGAGGGATCTCCAACATCTGGAAGATGATTTCCGATTGTCTTCGCCGACGTGTCTCCACAATAGTAGGCCGCGGCGATTAGCAGGCTGTGATGCTGTTATTGCTGAGATGAGTAACAATTCGGCACAGGCCGATAGGCCTGCGCCAGTGGGGGCTAGCCATAGAAATTTTGGAACCGTTTGTATTGGAATCGGTTAAACCTGTTCCTGTGTAACTGGTTCCAGGTTGGCGGTAAAGGAAACTTTCTAGTCTAATCATCAACTCTAAAATCAATGTTGACAAAACTTCCTTTGGAGTTTCTTCCTCCCAACTCCCAATTGGAGTAAGTGATACTAACTCTAAGTCCGTTGGAGTTACGAGAATATAAAGTAAGATAATGATCTGATTCAGTATAGAAAGTTGATGGCAATTCTTCCTTTATCTTTTTAATTAGTTCCTTGTAGAAGGCGTAGACTGATGGGTCGTCATTTTTTTCACTTGCTGCTGCAAAGAATTCATATGCGTACACATTGTTACGACCATCAGTTGTGCAAGTAATTTGATTTGGCCCTTCTACAGGAGTTTTGCCTGATCTTCGCCCATAGACCTTGAAGTCATTTGTATTATAGTCTATGTAGTTGTATCCTATTTCTTTGGAAAATCTTGTATTATAATTCATAAACTCTGAGACAGTAAGGCCGGGCTTGAAGTAATAAGTTTCGCATAATTTTTTTATCAGGGCTTCTCTTTTTTCATTCGCGTTCTTAAGGGCTTCCTCTTTCTTAATTCTTTCATCCCTGGAGCTACTGATCTTAACATCGCCATTAAGCATATTCACAAAAATGCTGGTTACATCGTTGCCGGTTATTTCAAAAGTTTTACTGATGGTCTTATTGTTAAAAATGAACTTGATATCATAAGTTCCTTCCAAAAGTTTATCGACAGTCCATTGATCTTTTGTTTTTTGGAGATTTTCAATTCCTTCCACCTTCGGCATGGTTATCTTTATCTCTATGGGTACTGATTGAACCAGCAACGTACCAGTTGCCCCCTTTTTTACTTTTTCTGAAATAGTTCCATTACCTTTCTCTGTTACTGTTACTTCCTGCTTTTGGAACGGTTTTACCTTGTAAGCGAACACTTCGCCGCTTTTTACGGATATTGTTTCTTCATAAGGGGAGTAACCTGTCTTGACAATCTTGATTGTGTGGCTGCCTTGGCGTACATTCTCGATGACCAGTCCATTGAATTCTGCAGACGTTGTCCCTTTGTATTCACCATTAAGGTAGACGGTTAATCCAGATTCTCCAGTAACCTGGATATAGGCTGTTTGTGCCATCGCCGCAGTGGTGAAAAATAACAAGATGACAAGAGAGAATAATTTACGCATGGTAATAAAATGATGGTTAGGTGTATATTGAAAATATAATTTATGCAAGAATTTACCAAACTCCTTAAAAGGAGACAATAGGACGTAAGCCTTGGAGAGTTAGAAAGGGACTATAGTTGAGGTTCTGCTATTCGGGATGATCTTGCTGCGCTGTTCAGGATTTGCAATCCTGA
The DNA here is from genome assembly GCA_035456005.1 of Phnomibacter sp. GTDB lineage: Bacteria > Bacteroidota > Bacteroidia > Chitinophagales > Chitinophagaceae > Phnomibacter. The sequence continues at coordinate 253,084 of DATIEA010000007.1, forward strand.
ACCCTTATCGCCGGGTTTGTAACCCGGGAAGCAAATACCTGTTTTGGAATTTTGTTTTTCGCATACATTATTAAAGCAGGATAGTAAGCTATCGGATGATAGGCTAAGTAAGCGGATTCCAAATCCGCCGATACGGCATTGCAAATGTCGAAGAACGGGATTGTTTTGGGCTGCCTACTTTAAAATTCCAAGACTAGTATTCACACCAAAACCTAACCAAAACTTATTTTGATAACTCCATTGATCTGCCATGTCTCCAACTGCATGGTCAAAACCACCCGAGACTACAATACCAAAGTTATTTCTGGCAAATGTTGCACCTATTCCATAAGAGATTGCCGGGTTAATTCGAGTGTATGTTTTGTTGTTATCCCAAGTCTTTGGTGTTTTTACTGTTTCTTTTTTCAATTCTGCAGTGGACAAACCTAAAAATGGGGCGACTGTTATCGAGTAACTATTGCTGCTTCTCCCCGTAATATGTGAGCAACCAAAAGTATAGCCAAAACCCAAACTTAAATTTAAGATGGCAGAAACTGTCGCATTGCTACTATCAGTTTTTGACCTAATCCGCATTGGCGTTGTTCCAACGCTAAAAGTCCAGGCATTAAAGGGTACTTTTAGAACAAAAGTTTCTTCCCCTAATGACTTTCTATTATCTGTCAATAAAAATTTGGTGGTCGCTGTTTTGCTGTTCAAGGTGTCTGGGTCATTAGCAAACGGGTCTGCTTTTTTTGCTTTTGGGGTGTCTAAAATCTGCCAAAAATCAGCAGTGATTTTTCCTTTTCCGTCAGATGCAAGTATGCACTTAAGTTTTTTGCTTCCAATTTTCATTGGCTTATTGGCTGCATCATCGGTCCTTAATTCAAATCCGTCTCTATCTAAAATTGCTTGAGACAAATTGTGATGAAACTTCATTGCATTTTGTCCAAATGAAAGGGTACTAATCATAAGCAGGGCGAAGAAAAATGAAATTTTCATGTTTGTAGAGTTTTGTTTTGGTTGCACACGACATGTGTATTGCAAGCATATGCGTACCACAGCAATATAGTATAACTCTTTAAATGCTAATGGGGTTGTTGCCGTTTTTTATTGCTGGGCGTTATAACAATTACTCTGGGGTTTGATTGCGATTCGGTGAATCGCCACATAGAACTTCGAGGTGAGCTGCGCTAACACCTCGAAGAACTGAGCCAGGGGCGGCCCACGCAACGGGAATAGCTGGTTTGATTTAAAAAACTTCTCGGCAATGTTGGGCATATAAGACAAGAAACGCCGTGGCACGCTTTGGGCGGAGACACGGCGGGGAAACAGAATCTCCAACATATGGAAGAAGTTTCTCCGATTGGTGAGATGCTTCGCTGCGCTTCTAATGACCGTAACGCTAGTACCCGAATGGTGGGTTGCTGCGCTGCACTCTGCATGGCGGGGTAAAAACCAGCATAATTGAATGCCCGACAAAGCTGCCTGTTTTGCAGAACCTTGCACCAGTTAGTCACTTGAGCCAGGAGTGGTTTAGCACTAAAAATATTAGTAATTCGAAATGAAATTGTAATTTCGCAGCCAGATATTACATTTACTTGTGCCCATGGCAGATAGCTATACTAAAAATCAAATCGACAAACTTGGAAATGCAATTATTTTTCTTTGTGAAAAGTTGTTGCCTTACACCCAAATTTCAAAAACGCACATCCTGAAACTTGTCTTTATACTGGAAGAAATTTCAGTAAAACGATTTGGTATCCCTTTTTTCGGCCTGCGTTTTGACGTTTGGAAATTGGGACCTGTTTCCAAAGATTTATATATCGATTTATCTGGAGAACCCAATTTGCTCTCGGCATTTATAGATATTTCAAATAATGCCGACAGATCTATCATAAGCCCTAAGCTACCTTTTTCGGATGATGAATTCAATGATATTGAAATTCAGTTGATGGAGGATATTGCGGAAAGGTTTAAATATTGTACTGCTACCGAGCTGATCAATTTTACGCATCGTAAGGATTCTCCATGGTTCGTTACAGCGCAAAGACATGGGTTAGTGGAGATACTAGAAGCCGGTGAAACGAATGCGACCAATATAGAAATTGATCTATCTGAACTCATAAAAGAGGATGAAGCCAAACTGGCTATCTATAGAAGTCATCAAGAGTTTTTAAAGCAAACAAAAAGTTTAAAAAGCTAAACTTTGTATTTGCCCGGACGCATCATATATTTCGATCCATTTTATTTTCGGGATGGAAGCAGTAAGCCAAAGTATTTTCTGGTACTGCAGGTCATAAATGGAAATGCCATACTTGCCAGTCTTCCGTCAAGCAAGATTCATTTGCCAGCAGCGCAGCCAATCATCCATGGTTGCCTGGAGAAGCCTGAAAGTGGCATCAACTGTTACATTTTTGAAGCCAATAGACCCATCACCAATGAAGGGTGGGCTTTCCCCCTGCATACTTTTCTTTATGGGCTATGGTTAGATGATTTTGAGATTACACAACTCGAAACGAGCTATTGCATACCCGGGGTAGATTATGAAATTGTAGGAACACTTTTAAGGGAGGAACTACTTGCAGTTATAGATTGTTTCAGGAATTCCACCTCCGTAAAAAGAAAATATAAAAGGCTGCTTTCGAATCCTACAATATGAATTAAAACATATTTCGTTCACGCCGCGTTTCCACCATAGTGGGCCGCGGCGATTAGCACTATGTGATGCTGTTATTGTTGCGGATTATAGTCTGTCTTATAGCCTGGATTTTTTTCAGGCCTTAAGGCATTGGGGTAATTATAATCCGTTTTTATGTCTACCGAAGTCTGCTTTATCATTTTAAAAACCTCGTAGGGGTTTTCAATTGCTACGAATTTGTCATACACTCTATTTCCTTTGTCGTTTACACGACCACTATAGGCCTGAACTGTTCCAACGTTGAAAAACTTTTCTATCGGGTTTACATTCACTTCAATGTCGGAGATTTTATCGTAGTCAATTGCCTTAAAATCTGTTCCCCAAAAGCCACTACGCATCATAATGCGCCTATTAGTATAGGTGTAGTAAGTATTATTATATACCAACATTAATCGAAGCATATTCAGCATACTACCCCAAAAAGGAAATAAATGCAATAAAAAAAAGGGAATCGTAAAGCCAGCAATTGCTGAATCCATAGTTCTAATAAATACGAAGTAGTCTGTGCAAAACCAAATAATGCCGATGGCCAGGTAAGGAAGCCCGGTGGTAAGAAACGGAATAAGTTTGGGTCTGCCAATCCACAAAGTTTTTTCGTCTTTGTCAAGTACTTGTTCGAATTGTTCAGGAAGGTTTGTCTGATTCATAAGGCTTCTGTTCACTTCAGTATTGTACGCATATGCATACCGTTGCAATGTAGTATAACTCATCGAGTGCTAATGGGGTTGTTGCCATTTTTTTATTGCTGGGTGTTATAACAATTCCCCGGGGTTTGATTGCGATTCGGAGAATCGCCACATTGAACTTCGAGGTGCGCTGAGCTAACACCTCGAAGAACTGGATAAAATACGCAGCCTGAAACTGCATACCCGAACGGGTAGCATATATGTGGTTGCCAACCTGTTGAATCCATTAGTGCGAGGCTGGCAAAACTACTACTGCCATTTTATCAAACGGAACCTGAACGACCTGTGGCGCTTTGTGAATCGACGGCTTGAAAAATGGTGCAAATGGAACAAACGGCTAAACCTGTATAAGAGCCGCAGGTGGCTCAATAGTTTATACAAAATGCAGCCCGGTTTGTTTGCCCACTGGAGTGTATGCCCCGCTTATTAATTGAAAGAAGCATCTTGAAGAGCCGTATGAATCGAGAGGTTCACGTACGGTTCTGTGAGGAGCATGGGGTGAAATTCCCCTTGCTTACTCGACTGGCTGTAGGCAAGTGGCATACAGTGGACTTTGGTTTATGACATTGTTTTTCCCTCTTGAAAGCCTTTCATTATCCAGATGATTATGCAGTAAATCACCCAATAACAAATGTAAGAGAGAATGAAGCCAATTATCATAGCTGCGTCGTCGTAATAATACATGGTTTCGCCGGTATACTGGTTTGTCCATTCGGTTTTGGAACCTATGTAAAGTATCACCGCACAAAGAAGTGGCAGAAAAAAACTTCCTACTGCGATTAGTCTGGTATAGCCTTTACTCCAGTTGTTTCTAAAAAAGTAGTTGTAATACTTTCTGAAAATCGAAACTTTCTTTTCTGTATTACTGGTTGATAGTTGGATGGAAATATCTTTTTCGATAGGGTCGCGAAATGAAGCCGCATTTGCAGGTAAAGTTTCTTTATTGGACTTTCTTGAAAGCCATTTAACGATGGCTGAAGCAGCAAGGAAGAATAATAGCAAAAACAACCCTATAATAGCTCCCTGCACTAACGCTTCAGCGAAATTGTTAGCTCTTAATAAAATTTGAAACACTTTGTCTAGTTTTGGTGGTTAATCTTTATCTCTGCTGTGGAGTTTTTTCAGTGAAAGCTATGTTTTCGTCCATCCCTTGGAAAAATGCATGTAGTCTCATAGAGCGGATTGCTTGCAGCCAACGATCACGTATTACTTAAGTGCAGATATTAGTATTCCGTCTGCCTGGTGCTACTGTTGATTAAAGTTGCTTGTTGAAGTTTCGATTCGATGTTCAGCGTTGCTTGTCACGCCCGAGCCGGAGCTGAGTAAAGGTTTATTGCCGATTGATCTTCCGTCCGCCTGCATTTTAGTAATACGTCTGTTGTGCGTTCGCTTTTCTACTGTGTCATTAAAAGATGTTCAAAGTCTTTAACGATGTCATAATAGTCATAACTAAACTTGTTAATCCAACAACTAAGTATACCGCTGCTTATTAATTTGGCATTCGTTAAAACCTCTTTCATTCTTTTGTTTATTGGGACATTTGGCTTATAGGCAAATTTGTCTTGCATATACACCAGTGTTCGTGCGGCAAAAAGTCTGCTAGTTGGACTTGGCGAAAACAAAATGCTTTCTAATGCTTCGTAGTCTTTGTTGACAATAAAGAAGCGAAGATTATTAAATGTTTCACTTCCTAAACCAAATGTTATATAAAATGGCTTTTCAAAAGTCCCACCAGTCATGACATCTGTAAAGTAATTTATCGCTTGTCGTCTACGATAGTTTGTGTCTGCTGATTCCAAAAATATTTGTCCTGAATCCTTTAAATATCTTTTTACATTTTCCGGATATATCTTTTCATAGCTGACTTGCCCGTTTAGGCAGTCAAATGGTAATTTGATAACATCAAGCAAATACTTCTCAATTACTTCTTTATAATTTCCAATTGTCAACCTTAGTTTTAGAACATTGTCGCCGAAATAAATAGCGTCAACATTGTAAGAGCCGTAGCCACCATAAATTGTATGTTGTGTTGATTTTAAGCCATAACCTAAGTCTTGAGTTACGCTTCCACAGTTGCATTTACCGTCTAAAAAATGAGGAATAAGGTTTTTTATTTCAGTAAGTGTCGAACCACTTGCTGGTAGCTTATTAAGTTTGTCTTTTATAATGTCTTTGTCAATCTGTACCCAATCCAAATGAATCGGTTTTTCAATCTTATTTTCTCGGTCGTTACAATAAGAGATGGAAGACGAGGGTTTTGTCGAGTCCTTTATGATTAATTGTCCAAATAAAACGTTTGGAATTGTTAAACTAAAAAGGCCTATGTATTTAAAAAGAAGCTTCATTTTTTTGTCAAGATACAAGGAACGACGATGTTACATAAAGTGACGCACAACATTAGTATTGTACGTATACACGTACCACTGCAATGTAGTATAACTCTTTGAATGATAATGGGGTTGTTGTCGCTTTTTTATTGCCAGGTGTGATAACAATTCCGTTTAGGTTCGCCTAAAAAAATAAACGGCCAACAATTAAGCAATTTGTGTTTATGTTATTGGTTGTCAACAGGGTTGTTGTCGCATTTGGTTGTTTTGCTTTTTCCACGCCATGTCGTGGAAATGGGCAGATGAAGCCCTGGTACTACTGTGGTGCCTGGCAATGTAAATCGTCAGCAAAAAGTGGACTAATTAGTTACTAGATTTAGATAGTGTTTCCATTATTCATCTTTAAAAGAATAGTATGGAAAAGAAGCCGAAGCAGTCGATGGAAAATTTCATTAAAGAGATCCGTCGAAAAACCC
>DATIEA010000008.1:0-2421 GCA_035456005.1 Phnomibacter sp.
AGGCTCAGCCTCGTTAGATTAACGAGATTGAGCACCAAAATAATGGAGGCAATCCAGGATTCACTGGTGCAGAGTAATTTGGCCTTGATGCATTCCATATTATAACCAGCTTTCGCTTGTCCAAACTTCCCTTCAATCGGATTGCGTTCTCCCGGGCTTACCTGATTGGGCAGTGCCGCTGCAATGGGGCGTCGCCCCAGCGGTTTGGCCCTTAGTTCAATGTTTAGCGCTTTTAATAACTTCCGGTTTTCACGGGTACAATAAATCTTATCGGCCAATACTGTTTGGGGGTAATACCCAAAGCGTTTTTTGTATAACGCTACAGACTCTTTTAAACACGCTCCTTCATTAAAGTTATCCCAACTCAATTTGTCTATTAACGCAAAACCATCACTAAGCGACAGCTGTAGCTTACTGCCGAACTCCACCTTTTTACCGTCCTTGCCACGTTTTATGGGGCGAACATGCGGCTGATGAATGTTTACAATACGGTTATCAATACGATGTGTGCGGGTGCTGTACAGCTGATATTGTTGGTCATACACGGTATGCAGCACCATGAGGTATATTTGATTTTTATGTTTGAGGGGGAAGCGGGTATAGGCTTCCAGCAGTGCATCAATATGCGCCAGGTTCCTTTTTAAGAAGCGTAACTGTTTACCATTGGCCTTGTATAGTTGTTTAGCGGTTTTGTTTTTCTTCTTTGCGATATCTAAAAATTCTTTGCGGGCTATGTTTCGGTAGGTTCTTGGTTTTACATCACCATGCATATCTTTTCGATAAAGCTTGTCTATCAACTCTTCGCTTTTTTCCCTGGCCGCATTGAGTAATTTAAGGTCTGTGGGGAAGGTTATGTTTTGAGGGGCCACCGTAGCATCCATCAGCAGCTTGCCTTTATGGGTAACCTGCTGTTGATTGTGTGATTGGGCAACGTCTGTTGTATTGGCAGCATCTGTCCGGGTGGGCTGGCCGGGTTTATCTTCATCATTGCCGGCAGTAGCAGTTTGTGTTGCAGGTACCAGGTTATCAAAGTGATGGGCGATGACAATTTCATTAATGCTATTGAGCACTTCAAGGCTTAGCCGCTGGCGGATATCTACGAATAAACTTGGATCAAAGGGGGCTTCATTGGTAAAGGAACTGTATCCTAAAAAATATTGCATGAATACATTTTCCTGTATCTGTTGCACCGTCTCACGGTCGGAAAGTTTTAGCATGTGCTTGATGATGACTGCGCCTATTATTATACGGCCGTTAAGGGGTTGCCTGCCTTCAGTGGATTTAAAGCCTTTGTCATACTGAGCTACCATTTTATCCCAGGGAAGCAATTTGTTTAGCTTTACCCAGCGGTTCTCACTGGTCAGCGCCTGCTCAAAGGGGGTTTCAAACCCGCATATTGTCAGTTGATTGGGGCTGATATATCCAGGAACACGTGCAGGGTTTTTAACTGTTTTACTTCGTTTACCTTGCAGCATCTTTGTGATTTTTACACCTAAAAGATACTACCATACCTTTAAATATCAAATATTGGAGTTAAACAGCAAACCCTACTTACATCATTCCATTACGCTATCGCAAAATGGAAAACCTGCATATTGTATTCTGGCTGTTTAAAGATATTAGCTGGTGCCTTATCTGGAAGCCGCTGGGTATAATCATGATCATTCCCACTTTTGTTATTTCGCTGGTCATTGCCTGGCGTACGAGGCAATTTGTATCTGAGGTATGCCACAATATCGCCATCAGTGTGTGGATAGCAGCTAACAGCTATTGGATGATAAGTGAGTTTTTTGAGTTTGATGAGAAGATCGTAACAGGAGATATTACGTACAAACATCTCGCGCTGATACCATTTCTTTCAGGCGTTGTTATTCTTGCTTACTATTACCTTTACTGGAAACCCAGGCATAACCATAAGCCCGAAACCATGTAAAGAAAAAATAAAAGGCAGAATAAAATCCTGCCCCTTAATTGCTGCTTATAAATACTAAATTATTTCTGTGCTATTGCTAAAGGATATTTCAGATTCTCATGCTGCACAAGGTCAACCTTTATTTTCCCAACACTCAGCTTGGATTCAATTTTTACAGGAATGTGGTTATTATCATCGGTTATCCAAACCGTCATATCCTCCCCACCTTTAAAAGCATTTCCTTTCAGGAGCAAAGGCTGTAATTTAATAGTGGTGATCTTACCGTATTTGGTCTTCACCGTTTCTTTACCCATATACTTTATATATATGTTGTACACACTGCTTCCGAAAAACATGTTGTAAGTTATCTTATCGCCAACCTTGTATTTTGAGTAATCAAGATTTCTTGCACAATACACCGAACTGATCACATCCTGTATGTTATCAGGCACTTTGTAAACTCCTTTTTTTGTAGTAACTGTATTGTTTTCACGGTTAAAAACTACTTC
>DATIEA010000009.1:0-1210 GCA_035456005.1 Phnomibacter sp.
TTCCAGTGCATTTGGAGGCTTGATTCAAACGCCAACTTTTGATGCTTTGGCAAATAATGGATTGCGTTATACCAATTTTCATACTACTGCGATTTGTGCTCCAACTCGTGCGGCTTTATTGACAGGAAGAAATTCAGGTAGAGTTCATGTTAGCGGTTTTTCGCATACTATTTTGTCTGCTGGTTTCCCTGGTTGGGACGGAAGAATTCCTTCCGACAAAGGAACGATTGCGGAGATTTTAAGAGAGAATGGCTATAACACTTTTGCAGTGGGTAAATATGGTGTTACTCCAGATGAGGACGCTACCGATGCGGGGCCGTTTGACAGATGGCCAACCGGAAAAGGTTTTGATCATTTTTACGGATTCTTAGGATCGCAAACCGATCAATACAATCCAGATTTAGTAGAAGATCAGGTACACATTAAACCAGACGGGCGTCATTTAAATGAATTAATTACTGACAAAGCGATCAGCTATATTCAAAAACAGCAAAAAGCGGCTCCAGGAAAACCGTTCTTTTTATACTATGCACCAGGAGCGGCTCATGCACCGCATCAGGTTGAAGAAAAATGGGTAAAACCATACGAAGGAAAATTTGACGATGGCTGGGATGTCTATCGCGAAAAAGTATTGGCTAACCAAAAGAAATTGGGAGTAGTTCCTGCCAACGCCGTATTGCCGGAACGCAATGCAATTATTACAGCTTGGAATAAATTAACTCCAGACCAAAAGAAAGTATATGCCCGTTTCATGGAAGTATATGCCGGATATTTAACTTATACCGACCACGAAATTGGTAGAGTGGTCAATTATTTGAAGGAAAACAATCAATTGGATAACACTTTGATTTTTGTTGCAATCGGTGATAACGGAGCCAGTAAAGAAGGCACTCAGGTGGGTACAATCAGCCAAAATCTGTTTGCGAAGGGAGTAACTGATGAGCAAAATTTTCAAAGCAATTTAAATAATATTGGAGAAATTGGAACAGCAAAAGGTTTAAATACCAATTACCCATTAGGCTGGGCGCAAGCTACAAACGTGCCTTTCAAAAACTGGAAACAAGATGCACATTCCGAAGGAGGAACACGCAATCCTTTGATTGTTTTTTATCCAAAATTAATTAAAGACAAAGGCGGAATCAGAAACCAATACAGCCACGTAACGGATATTCTTCCTACGACATTGGAAATTGCCGGAATCAAAGCTCCT
>DATIEA010000010.1:0-1306 GCA_035456005.1 Phnomibacter sp.
ATAATATGTGTTGGATAATTACTAGGATGGATTATTATTGATGGCTGAATAATTATTCATGGATGGAAAACTATGGATGGGTGACGGTGGGTGAATGTGTACCATCTTCCACCCAGCAGGAGGTGTACGTACACACTCCCGGCGGTGGATGGTTGAATTCCATCCTGGCGTATAGCCGCAAGCACCAGAAGAAATTCCGCTAGAAGGGTTCCTTTTTTTTCAATAGCCAAAAACTTCACCCATGTAACCCATCCATCACAAAATCAAATACTTATTTCTTACAAAAGCGTTATAGAATACACCTTTAGATTCAGCCTTTCGCCAAGCATCGAATTTACGGCGGGAGATACCGTGTATAGAATACGTTCTATCATCCGACCTATCGTCCCGCACCCCTGCAACAACCATAGTCATCACTTTTTTATTCCGGTTGTAAGTGAGTTCTACGATCCAGCTATTGTTTACCTTAGCCATAGTCATCACCCGCGCTATAAACTATTGTTGTAACTATTTTGGAATTCGATTAAGAATCTCGCTCATTTTAATAGTTGCGGTGAAGGCCTCGCCTTCCCGCAACAGCCGTTGCGATAATGGGACGAGCGTCCCATTAGTAGCAACAACCGCTGGTTCGTTGTTGGTATTGAGTGACGAAAGTTCTCGACTAAAGTAATCCATAATCAGCACCAGTTGCAGCCACATTATCGGGTTTTCGTCTGACATATTGATGGAGCCATCTTCTACTCGTTTTAGTATCGCCGCCATATCGATATGGCGTTTTACCTGCATCAGCGCCTCGTATATATTTTCTGGGGTATTATCTTTGGAAATGATAAATCCACCATTAGTTTTACAGCCTTCAAGAGCAACCGAGTGTATCCAATTTTTTAGTTCATCTCGTTCAAATTGTATAGCCATGTTCTAAATCCTAAAACATCAGTTAGAGTAAAAGTCCAATAATTTATACAGCCGTTCAACAACGCCGTGTTTGCCTTGTTCCGAATTATTGATACTTGTACTGTTCAGCGCCAGCAGCAAGTTAAACAGCAATTGCATTTCGCCCAAATGCAGATGTAGTTCGGCATCTTTCTTTTGTTTAATAAGTTCATTAAATATGGAACGGTTTGACATGGAGTCTGGGAAGTGTTTGTTAAAAATCATCAATCCGCCAAACAGTTGTGCTGGAGTATGTTTACTTGACAGGACGTAAGTGCCATTTTTTCTGTAAGTTGGCAGGACATGAAGTTTAATCCATGTTTTCAGTTCTTGGATATTGATATTAAATTCTACTTCTTGTTGTGGCATGTTT
>DATIEA010000011.1:0-1147 GCA_035456005.1 Phnomibacter sp.
GAAGGTCATTCGGTACATCTCCAGTGTTGCAGATATGGGTATTGTTTAAAAGATGACTGCGATGCACTCGTATAAAACGCTCCGGGGGCAAGCAATGCTCAAACCAACGCAGCACTTTGGAAATTACCAGCGAGCTGTTGTTATCAAAAATGATCTTGCTATAGTTATCGATGCTTTGTATTCTTACGATCTTTTCGTGGGGTAACTGGTGGGCACCATTATGATCAAACACTTGTAAATAAGCCATACCTGTTTGTTGAAAGATTACTTGTTCCCCGCAAAGCTTGGCATTTTTTAGAGCATTGCAAATACCCCAAATAGGGTATTTATTGGCACCCGAAACCTGAGCAGGTGATCATGGATTGTGATTCCAGCGTTACAGTCTCTATGTCTCAAGGCTTCTGTTTTAGAAATGAAACAGCCGATGAATAAACACCGGCTGCTTTGGTTTTCATAAATAGTGGACCCGACTATTTGGTCAGTAGCATTTTGCCACTTAGCACTATTAGTTTGCCATTGGAGTCGAGGGTTTGAAGTTGGTATAGGTATGTACCTGCAGCCCTGTTGGATGCATTAAATGGTACGATGTGTGTGCCAGCCAATTGTTTACCGTTGGCCAGTGTTGCTACTTTTTGGCCAAGCTGATTATACACGCTAAGATTGACATGCGCATCTATTGGTATGGTATAACGGATGCTCGTTGTAGAACTGAACGGATTTGGATAATTCTGCACTGTGGGCTCATCCCCTGGAACAGAGATTTCTTTTTTAACGGCCATCGTTATAGCCGGTTCGATATAGCAACCAGCATTCAGCATACCCTTATTATATTTTTCCAATGTTGCTGCCAGGCTGGTCATGGTTTTTCCTAACGACGAGGTTGTTTTCACCTTCATTGGAATGGCGTTGTTGCCAATGGCCGCATCTGCTGCTGCAATTGCATTAAGCACAGCCGGCGATGCCGTAGCTCCATTTGCCACATTTAGTTTGGCAGCTATTAACTGGTAAGCCAGTATGATGCTTGCATCGGCTTTGCTACCTGTTCCCACAGCCGTTTTCAGAATGGTAATTAACTGTGCCTGGGAATAACTGATGGTGCCCAGCATCATTGGTAATGCACCGGCAGGCCAAATGGCAGAACTATTTT